>DASRGR010000028.1:0-80689 GCA_035650955.1 Pseudolabrys sp. | reverse complement strand
CGAGGCGTCGAGGCCCGTGGGTCCGTCCTGGACCCCTGGCGTCCCGCGCCCCCTCGGTTCTCTTTGCGGGCGACGCGGATCTGGAAAATGCAGGCGGACCCCGGCGCCTGGGCAAAAATCCGGGTGCGGAGCGTTGGCTAGCAAGCCATTTGCGCTGTCTGACGTTTGCGCGCGAAATAAGCCTCCGCGTCTAAAGGCTTGAGATGCCTTGCATTCCGGAAACTGCGCTTATATAAGCCCGGCATCACTCACGCGGACGCTTGGCTTTAGGCCCCGACAATGGGTCAGAAAGGCCGTCCGGTGGCCCGATACAGGGCTCACAACCGTCCGCGGCGGATCAACCGGAGAAGATTATGGCGCTTCCTGAATTCTCGATGCGCCAGCTGTTGGAAGCTGGCGTGCACTTCGGCCATCAGGCCCACCGCTGGAACCCGAAGATGGGCTCGTACATCTTCGGCACCCGCAACAATATTCACATCGTCGATCTTGCCCAGACCGTGCCGATGCTGCATCGCGCGCTGCAGGCGGTGAGCGATACCGTGGCCAAAGGCGGCCGCATTCTCTTCGTCGGCACCAAGCGCCAGGCACAGGATTCGGTCGCCGACGCGGCCAAGCGCTGCGCGCAGTACTACGTGAATTCGCGCTGGCTCGGCGGCACGCTGACCAACTGGAAGACGATCTCGGCGTCGATCGCGCGGCTGCGCAGGCTCGACGAGATGCTCTCCTCGGGCGAGGCGGCGGGCTACACGAAGAAAGAGCGCCTGACGATGCAGCGCGAGCGCGACAAGCTCGACCGCTCGCTCGGCGGCATCAAGGACATGGGCGGCGTTCCCGACCTGCTGTTCGTGATCGACACCAACAAGGAAGACATTGCGATCAAGGAGGCGCAGCGCCTCAATATTCCGGTCGCGGCCGTTGTCGACACCAATTGCGATCCGGCCGGCATTACCTATGTGATACCGGGCAACGACGATGCGAGCCGCGCGGTGTCGCTCTACTGCGATCTCGTTGCGCGGGCGGCGATCGACGGAATCTCGCGCGCGCAGGGCGAGCTTGGCGTCGATATCGGCGCGGCGGAGAAGCCGGTCGTCGCCGAGGAAATCCCGACGGCTCCGGCAACCTCCGATCTCGGTTTCGAGCAATTGCCCGGACCGCGCGGTGTTGCCGACGACCTCAAGAAGTTGCCCGGCGTGTCGCCGGCAATCGAGAAGCGGCTCAACGATCTCGGCATCTTCCACTATTCGCAGATTGCCGAACTCAACGAGAAGGCGGCGCACAACGTCGGCGAGGAAGTCGGTCTGCCGGGTCGCGTGCCTGGCTGGATCGCCAAAGCCAAAGAGCTGACGGCGGAATAACGTCCGCCGTCATGGCCGGGCTTGTCCCGGCCATCCACGCCTTTGAGCGCCTAAGAGGACAGGAATAAGGACGATGGCAAATATCAGCGCACAAATGGTCAAGGAGCTGCGCGAGTCGACGGGCGCCGGGATGATGGACTGCAAGGCGGCCCTCACCGAGACCAACGGCGACATGACGGCGGCGCAGGATTGGCTGCGCAAGAAAGGTCTCTCCAAGGCGGCCAAGAAGGCGGGCCGCGTTGCCGCCGAGGGCCTGATCGGCGTGCAGGTACAGGGGACGAAGGGCGTTGTGGTCGAGGTCAATTCGGAGACCGACTTCGTCGCGCGCAACGATCTCTTCCAGGGCCTGGTGAAGATGATCGCGGACGTCGCGCTTTCGGCCGGCACCGACGTGGAGAAGATCAAGGCGGCGAAAGCCGGCAGCATCACGGTGGCGGACTCGATCGCCGAGACGATCGCCAAGATCGGCGAGAACATGACGCTGCGCCGGGCCGCCTCGCTGTCGGTCGCGAAAGGCGTGATCGGCTCCTACGTGCACAATGCGGTGACCGACGGCCTCGGCAAGATCGGCGTGATCGTGGCGCTCGACTCGCCGGGCAAGGCCGACGAGCTCGCGGCGATCGGCCGGCAGGTGGCCATGCACGTCGCATCCGCCAATCCGCTGGCGCTCGATCCGGCCGGGCTCGACCCGGCGGTTGTGGAGCGCGAGAAGAATGTGCTCGCCGACAAGTTCAAGCAGCAGGGTAAACCGGCTAACGTCATCGAGAAGATCGTCGAGTCGGGATTGAAGACCTTCTACAAGGAAGTGTGTCTGTTGGAGCAGCCGTTCATTTTCGACGACAAGAAGAGCGTCGGTCAGGCGCTGAAAGAAGCCGAAGGCAGGGCGGGCGGCCCGATCAAGGTGACCGGGTTTGTCCGTTACGCTCTCGGCGAGGGCATCGAAAAGCAGGAAACCGATTTTGCCGCCGAGGTCGCGGCCGCCGCCGGTCAGGCTTGATCGAACGTCGGCCGCCTGCGCTCTCGGCGATCGGCAAGGGATCGCGATGAATGAGTGACCCGGTCTATCGCCGCGTGATCGTCAAACTGTCGGGCGAGGCGCTGTCGGCGGCCAGCGGATTCGGAATACACCAGGAAACGGTGGAGCGCCTTGCCGCCGATCTTGCGGGCGCAGCCAAGCTCGGCGTCGAGCTCGGCGTCGTCGTCGGCGGCGGCAACATCTTCCGCGGGGTCGAGGTATCGGCCCGCGGCGTGCCGCGGCCCGTCGGCGACACGATGGGCATGCTTGCGACCGTCATGAATTGCCTGGTGCTTGAAGCCGCGATCGAACGCGCCGGGCGCGAGGCGCGCACGCTGTCGGCGCTGGCGATGCCGTCGGTCTGCGAAACGTACAATCGCAAGCGCGCGATGAAGAACCTCGGAAAGGGCCGGGTCGTGCTGCTTGCTGCCGGCACAGGCAATCCGTTTTTCACCACCGACACGACGGCGGTTCTGCGGGCGGCGGAACTGGAGGCCCAGGCCGTGCTCAAGGCGACGAACGTCGACGGCGTCTACAGCGCCGATCCGAAGAAGGACCCGAAGGCCAGGCGGTACGATAAAATCAGCCACCAGGAGGCGCTTGAGAAGGACCTGAGGGTGATGGATGGCGCGGCCTTCGCGCTTGCCCGCGAAAACCGTATGCCTATCATCGTATTTTCGATTGCCCAGAAGGGCGCCATTGAGGCGGTTTTGCGCGGTAAGGGTCACGCGACGGTTGTCGGATAGCGCGGCGACCGTGCCCGGCGATGCGGCGCGACCTGGTGCAGGCGCGACTGCTTTGAAAGCGAAGGAGGCAGTTCGGAGATCTCAATGACAAACATGACGACGCACGACATCAATGAGATCAAACGGCGCATGCAGGGCGCGAGCGCGGTGCTGAAAGCCGAATTGTCAGGCCTGCGAACCGGCCGCGCCTCCGCTCACCTGCTCGATCCGGTGATGGTCGAGGCCTACGGATCGCAGATGCCGCTCAACCAGGTTGCGACCGTCAGCGTGCCCGAGCCGCGGATGATTTCAGTGAACGTGTGGGACCGTTCGCTGGTGCATCCCGTGGAGAAGGCGATCGTGAATTCGAACCTGGGTCTGTCGCCGGCAACCGAAGGGCAGACGATCCGCCTGCGCATCCCCGAGCTCAATGAAGAGCGGCGCAAGGAGCTTGTGAAGGTGGCGCACAAATATGCCGAGACCGCACGCGTCGCCGTGCGGCACGTGCGGCGCGACGCGATGGACGTCATCAAAAAGCTCGAGAAAGAGCACAAGATCAGCAAGGACGACCATGAGCGATTTTCCGCCGAGATCCAGAAGGCGACCGATGCCGGGATCGCGGAGATCGACCACATGCTCGCTGCAAAGGAAAAGGAGATCCTCACGGTCTGAGGTCGCAGTGCATGCCTGAGGCCGATAGTCATCCGGATGCGACGGCATTCGAAACGCCGCGTCATGTTGCCATCATCATGGACGGCAACGGCCGCTGGGCGGCGACGCGCGGGCTGCCGCGTGCGGAAGGTCACCGGCGGGGCGTCGAGGCATTGCGCCGTACCGTGCGCGCGGCAGGCGATCTCGGTATCAGGATTCTCACCATCTTCTCGTTCAGCGCCGAGAACTGGTCGCGGCCGGCAAGCGAGATCGGCGAGCTGATGGCGCTGCTGCGGCGGTTCGTGCGCAACGACCTTGCCGAACTGCACCGGAACAACGTCCGCGTCCGAGTGATCGGAGAACGCACGGGGCTCGAGCCGGACATCGCGCGATTGCTGGTCGAAGCCGAAGATCTGACCAAGAATAACGACGGACTGACGCTCGTCGTGGCATTCAATTACGGGGCGCGTCAGGAAATCGTCCGCGCGGCGCGGCGCATCGTCGATGCGGTCCGGCAGGGGCGGCTGAGCCTGGACGATGTCAGTGCGGAAACCTTCGGGCATTTTCTCGACGCACCCGACATTCCGGATCCGGACCTGATCATCCGCACCAGCGGCGAGCAGCGTCTGTCGAACTTCCTGCTCTGGCAGGCCGCCTACAGCGAGCTGGTTTTCGTGCCGACCTTCTGGCCCGATTTCGATCGGGCGACGCTTGAATCGGCGATCCGCGAATACAAGCAGCGCGAGCGCCGCTTCGGCGGCCTCGTCGCGCAGACCGGATCCTGATCCGTGTTCGGCAGCGACAAGGTCTCAGGCGCGGAGACGACGGGCGTGTCGGTATCCGCGGGCAATCTGGGGCTGCGCGTGGTGTCGGCGGCCGTACTGGCGCCGCTTGCGGTCCTTGCCGCCTACATCGGCGGTTGGCCATTTGCCGCCTTCTGGGGCATCGCGGCGGTCATCGTGCTGTGGGAATGGATGAGCCTGGTGGTCGGGCCAGGCTACCGATTTATGGTGACGTCGTGCGCCGCAGCCGTTGCGGTTGCGGATTTTCTCGCCGTTCTCGGCCGGCCGGTCGCGGCAATGCTGATGATCGGGCTCGGCGGCCTGGCCGGAGCCATCTTCGTGCCGGCTGAGCGGCGGCTATGGGTCATCACAGGTGCCGGCTACGCGGGCGGCATGGTGCTTGCTCCGGTGCTGCTGCGGAGCGATGAGGGCACCGGATTTCTTGCGATCCTGTTCCTCTTCGCGATCGTGTGGACGACGGATGTTGTCGGCTATTTCGCCGGACGGGCCTTCGGCGGTCCGAAACTGTGGCCGGCGGTCAGTCCGAAGAAGACGTGGTCGGGGGCAATCGCCGGAGCAGCTGCGGCCGTCGCCGTTGCGGTTCTTGCGGCGCCTCAATTCGGCCCCTTCAACACAATTGTGATTGCTGCCACGGCACTGTTACTGTCCGTCGTGGCTCAGGCCGGAGACCTTTTTGAATCGTGGGTGAAACGGCAGTTCAATGCCAAGGATTCAGGCCGCCTCATTCCCGGCCATGGCGGCGTGATGGATCGGCTCGACGGCTTCTGGGCAGCGGCGGTCGCCGGCTGCATGATCGGTCTGGTGCGTGGCGGCTTTCACGAGCCGGCGCGCGGTCTGCTAGTGTGGTGAAGTCATGAGCGTGCCCGGCGTCGCCGTATCGAATATCCAGCCTGCGAGCGCAGTGCGGACGATCACTATCCTGGGTGCAACCGGCTCGATCGGCACGAGCACGGTCGATCTCATCAGGCGCGAGCCCGACCGTTATCGGGTGGAGTCGATCAGCGCGCGCCGCAATGCGGCCGCGTTGGGAAAGATCGCGCGCGAAGTCGGCGCGCGTCACGCGGTGGTCGCCGACCCGGCCGCTTATCAGGACCTCAAGATTGCCCTGTCGGGCACGCGTGTCGAGGCTGCTGCCGGCGAGGACGCGCTTCTCGAGGCAGCGCAGCGACCGGCTGACTGGGTCATGGCCGCGATCAGCGGCGCCGTCGGCCTGAAGCCGACGCTTGCCGCGATCGAGCGCGGCGCAACCGTTGCACTGGCAAACAAGGAATGCCTCGTCTGCGCAGGCGGCCTGTTCATGCGTCGTGCAGCGAGCACGGGCGCGACCGTGCTTCCGGTTGATTCCGAGCACAACGCGGTCTTTCAGGCGCTGGGGTCGGGACATCGCGCCGATGTGAAGCGCGCGATCCTGACGGCGTCGGGCGGCCCGTTCCGAACGTGGTCAAAAGACGCGATCAGCAAGGCGACACCGGAGCAGGCGTTGCGCCATCCCAACTGGTCGATGGGTCCCAAGGTGACGATCGATTCCGCGACGCTCATGAACAAGGGCCTCGAGTTGATCGAGGCCCATCATCTGTTCGCACTACGGCCTGACGAGATCGACGTCCTGGTGCATCCGCAGTCGGTCGTGCACGGTCTGGTCGAATTTCGCGATGGATCCGTCGTGGCGCAGCTTGGCTCGCCCGACATGCGCATTCCGATTGCACATTGCCTGGCCTGGCCGCGGCGTATCGACGGGCCGGCGGCACGGCTCGACCTCGCGGCGCTCGGTCAATTGACGTTCGAAACCCCGGATCTCGACCGGTTCCCCGCGCTCGGGCTTGCGCGCCGCGCGATGGAGTCCGGCGGTGCGGCGCCGACCGTGCTCAACGCAGCCGATGAGGTCGCGGTCGGCGAGTTCATCGCCGGGCGAATCGGCTTTACCGCGATTGCGGCGCTTGTGGAGGCGACGCTTGACGCGGCCGCAAAACGGGGCTTGCTGGCTGAACCGGCGGGAATCGATGCGGCGATGTCCGTTGACCATATTGCAAGAAGCCTTGCCAGGGACCTCTTGCCCGAAATTGCCGCAAAGGCATCCTAGGAGTTTTTCAGGGTGACGTGGCCCGAAACGGGCAGGACGAGGTCGACAAATGGGTAGTGAAATTATGGGCGGTTTGAGCTCGTTCGGAGGCAGTGTTGTCGGGTACCTGGTGCCCTTCCTGTTTGTTTTGACCATCGTCGTCTTTTTTCACGAGCTCGGTCATTTCCTGATGGCCCGCCTGTGTGGGATCAAGGTGCTCGTGTTTTCGATCGGCTTTGGCCCGGAAATCGCCGGTTTTTATGATCGCTACGGCACGAGATGGAAACTCTCGGCGATTCCGCTTGGCGGCTACGTGAAGTTCTTCGGCGACGACAATGCCGCAAGCGTCCCCGATCGGTCCACCGCGGCCGCAATGTCGGAAGCCGAGCGTAAGGACAGCTTCATGTTCCAGCCGGTGGGTTCGCGCGCCGCGGTTGTTGCCGCCGGGCCGATCGCAAACTTCGTGCTGGCGATCGCGATCTTTGCCGCCATTTTCATGACCGTGGGCAAGCAGACGACGAGTGCCCGCGTCGATGCCGTGCAGCCGGGAAGTGCGGCGCAGGCAGCCGGCTTCAAGCCCGGCGATCTCGTGCTCGCCATCAACGGCGAGAAGATCGAGAGCTTCTCCGACATGCAGCGCGTCGTCAGCATCAATGCCGGCGAGACGCTGGCGATCGAAGTCGACCGTGGCGGGGTTCCGGTAACCCTCAAGGCCACACCGCAACTCAAGGAAATCAAGGACAATTTCGGCAACGTCCATCGCCTGGGCGTCCTCGGCATCAGCCGTTCGATGTCGCCGGGCGACGTCAAGACCGAGAAGGCGGGACCGCTGCGCGCCATCGTGATGGGCGCGCAGGAAACCTGGTTCGTGGTTGACCGCACGATGGCTTACATCGGCGGTGTCTTTATGGGGCGTGAGGCGGCCGACCAGCTTGGCGGTCCCATCCGGATCGCTCAGGTGTCGGGGCAGGTCGCAACCGTCGGCTTTACCGCGCTGATCCACCTTACCGCGGTACTGTCAGTCTCGATCGGCCTGCTCAATCTGTTTCCCATCCCTTTGCTGGATGGCGGACACCTTTTGTTCTACGCAATCGAGACGATTCGTGGCCGCCCCTTGTCCGAGCGGGCGCAGGAAGTCGGCTTCCGGATTGGGCTGGCGATCGTCGTGATGTTGATGATTTTTGCAACCTTTAATGACATCCTGCGCCTGGCGACTTCCTGACCGTTGCTGACGGGCAACTTTTTGAGGGAAAAGGGAAAGTTCTGGTGGGAGTTTCGTTTGCGGCGCGTAAAAAACGCTGTAAAAAGCCTGCCTATGCCAGCCCGGATCGTCTGTCGAATCCGCAGTGGGGGCGGCTGCATGGACCATAAGGGCTTGTAGCGCATGGGAATTTGTGTGCGGGGAGGTCGGGGGTGGGTGGCCAGCTGCCTTATCCTCGGCGGCATACTTATCGGCGCCGGCTGCGGGACGGTGTTGTCCACGGGCGCCGCCATTGCGCAGACCGTCAGTTCGATTGTGGTCGAGGGCAATCGCCGGGTCGAGGCCGATACGATCCGCTCGTATTTCCGGCCAGGCCCGGGAGGGCGGCTGGGGCCGGAGCAGGAAGATGAAGGCCTCAAGGCCCTGATCGCCACCGGCCTTTTTGCCGATGTCCGCATCAGTCACTCGGGCAATCGCCTCGTTGTCACGGTGGTTGAGAACCCGGTCATCAACCGGGTCGCCTTCGAGGGCAATAAAAAGGCCAAGGACGAGCAGCTGCAGGCGGAAACCCAGTCGAAGCCGCGCGGGACGCTGTCGCGGCCGACCGTTCAGGCCGACGTACAGCGCATCATCGAAATCTATCATCGCAGCGGTCGTTTCGATGTCTCCGTCACGCCGAAGATCATCGAGCTGCCGAACAACCGTGTGGATCTGGTCTTCGAAATCAGGGAAGGCGAAAAAACCGGCATCAAGGAGCTCCGGTTCGTCGGCGCGAAGGCATTTTCGCATGGCCGCCTGAAGGACGTCATCAAGACGTCCGAGAGCAATCTGCTGAGCTTCCTTCAGACCACGGATATCTACGATCCCGATCGTGTCGAGGCGGACCGCGATCTGTTGCGCAGGTTTTACCTGAAGCACGGTTATGCCGACGTGCGTATCGTATCCGCGGTTGGCGAATATGATCCTGCCAAGAAAGGCTTCGTCGTCACCTTCACGATCGATGAAGGCAGCCAATACCGCGTGGGCACAGTGGACGTTATTTCCAACGTCCGCGCGATCGACCCCGCGATTTTACGAGGCCGGGTCAAGCTGAGCCCGGGCAACGTGTACAACGCCGACCTTGTCGAGAAGAGCGTCGAGGCCATGACGATCCAGGCCGCGCGGCAAGGCTATGCCTTCGCCAACGTGCGCCCGCGCGGCGACCGCAACTTCGAGACGAAAACGATCAATCTGGTTTTTGTCGTCGAGGAAGGCGCCCGTGCCTATATCGAGCGCATCAATATCCGCGGCAACACGCGCACGCGAGACTACGTTATCCGCCGCGAATTCGACCTCGGCGAGGGTGACGCCTATAACCGGGCACTGATCGACCGCGCCGAACGCCGCCTGAAAAACCTGAATTATTTCAAGACGGTCAAGATCACCAACGAGCCGGGTTCGGCTCCCGACCGCGTCGTCGTCAACGTCAACGTTGAAGAGCAGCCGACCGGCGAGTTCTCGATTTCAGGAGGCTACTCCACGGCGGATGGTCTGATCGGCGAAGTCAGCGTTGCCGACCGCAACCTGATGGGGCGTGGACAGTACGCGAAAGCCGCTCTGACCTATGGCGAGCGCGTTCGCGGCTTCGATTTGTCGTTCGTCGAGCCCTTCCTGTTCGGCTATCGAATGGCCGGCGGAATCGACCTTTTCGCGCGGCAAAATCTTGCGTCGAATTATGTGTCCTATGACAGCAAGACCATCGGCACCAATTTGCGGCTCGGCTTTGCGTTGACGGAAGAAATCGCCTTCCAGCCGCGCTACACGTTCTATCGGCAGGAGGTCGAGCTGCCGACGCAGTACAACAACTGTATATTCCAGGTTCCTCCAGTTGTTCCGGGTAATCCTTGCTACGCTGACGGCGAGGCGTCGCTCGCAGTCCGCAAGGAATTGGCGGCGGGGCCGGTGAACGTTTCACTGCTCGGTTACACGGTGTCCTACAATACGCTCGACAACAACCGGGTGCCGACAAGCGGACTTTATGCCGAGCTCAAGCAGGATTTTGCCGGCGTCGGCGGCGACGTGAATTTCATCAGGACGCAGGTCGAAGCGCGCAACTACTACGAAGTCTTCAACGATGTCGTGAGTGTTTTCAAAGTGCAGGGCGGCAACGTAGCCGCCTGGGGCGGCAAAGATCTGCGCATGCTCGATCATTTTATTATGGGCCCCAATCTGGTGCGCGGTTTCTCGCCGGCGGGTATCGGTCCACGCGACCTTACGCCCGGCACGACGAACGACGCGCTTGGCGGCACGCTTTATTGGGGTGCGAGCGTCGAGGCCCAGACGCCGCTGTACTTCCTGCCGAAGGACATCGGCATAAAGCTCGCCGTATTTGCCGACGCAGGATCGGTCTGGGACTATCAGGGGCCGACAAGTTGGAGCGTGACGGGTGAGACTCTGCAGGTCGGGCTCAACAGCCCGTCGATGATCCGCAGTTCGGTTGGTGTCGGTCTTCTGTGGGATTCACCGCTCGGTCCGTTGCGCTTCGATCTGGCCTATCCGATCACGAAATACTGCACGACGCCGGTCGGCGGCGGCGAAGTTTGTGACCGCACGCAGGTGTTCCGCTTCAGCGGCGGCACCAAGTTCTGATCTTGGCGGCGGCGAGCAGGAGCGACGGATCAGGCTCCGGCAGGATGAGCGAGCCCATATTCCTCAGAAAGTCCGCAGGCCTCTCGCTTGACGAGATTGCGGCCCTGACAGGCGCGACCGTCGCAATGAAAGCGCAGGGGTCGCGCCGCATTTCCAACATCGCTCCGCTCGATCGGGCCGGTCCGCGCGATCTCACATTTCTCGAGAATCGCAATTTCGCCGCGGCGGCAGCGTCGACTCACGCGGGCGCGTGCCTCACGACAGAGGCGCTTGCCGCGGAACTGCCGGCGCGGGTTTCGGTGCTGACCGTGCGCGAACCCTATCGGGCGTTTGTCGTCGCGGCGCGTGAGCTGTTTCCGCACGCCTTGCGGCCGTCGTCATTGTCCAGGCCGGGCGACTTTGCGGGCGCGCACGTCGACCCGGACGCGCGGCTGGAAGACAATGTCTCGATTGCGCCGGGCGCAGTAATCGGCGCGCAGGTGGAGATCGGCAGCGGGACGATCATCGGCGCGAATGCTGTCATCGATGCGGGCGTGAAAATCGGTCGCGATTGTGCGATCGGTGCCAATACGTCGATTAGCAATGCCCTCATTGGAGATCGTGTCATCATCCATCCGGGCTGCAGCATCGGTCAGGATGGCTTCGGCTTCGTGATGGGCGGGGCAGGTCACCTCAAGGTGCCGCAGGTCGGCCGCGTCATCATTCAGGATAATGTGGAAATCGGTGCCGGAACGACGGTAGACCGCGGAGCTATCCGCGACACCGTTATCGGGGAAGGCACCAAGATCGACAACCTTGTTCAGGTAGGCCACAATGTCAGTATTGGCAGACATTGCGTGGTGGTTGCGCAGACGGGAATTTCAGGCAGTTCAACTCTTGAGGATTTTGTAGTGCTCGGTGCCCGCGTTGGATTGAACAACAACGTCACGATCGGCGAAGGCGCGCAGATTGCCGCTGTCAGTGTCGTCCACAGAGACGTGCCTGCGGGTGCGCGTTGGGGTGGAACGCCCGCCAAGCCGGTCAAACAGTGGTTCCGGGAAATGATGCTTCTCGAGCGTCTGGCGCGTCAGAAAGGCGCCACGGACGCGGGCGACAAATGAGGCGTCTGTCATGAACAAGCCCGTGACAAGCCTCGAGGCGGCCGAAATCCAAGACGTGCTCAAGATGTTGCCGCACCGTTATCCGTTCCTGATGGTCGACAGGGTCGTCGACATCCGCGGCGAAGAGCATGGGATCGGCATCAAGAACGTCACGATCAACGAGCCATGCTTCCAGGGGCACTTTCCCGGCAACCCGGTATTTCCCGGCGTGCTGATGATCGAGGGCATGGCGCAAACGGCCGGCGTACTCTGCATTGCCGCAATGGGCGCGCGGCCGGCGTCGGTGTTTTTTCTGACGATTGACAAGGCAAAGTTCCGCAAACCGGTGCGGCCAGGCGACACCATCGAATATCACATGGACCGCATCACGCGGCGCAAGTCGATGTGGTGGTACCGCGGCGAAGCGAAGGTGGCCGGCCAGATCGTCGCCGAGGCGCAGGTCGGAGCCATGCTGGCGGACGCATGAGCGCGCATATGATCGATCCCTCGGCGCGGATCGAAGCCGGGGCAACGATCGGAAAGAACGTCCTGATCGGTCCGTATTGCACGATCGGCGCGAATGTGCGCGTGGGCGACGGCTGCCGACTCATTGCCCATGTAAACCTGACCGGCCACACGACAATCGGTCCGCGCACGGTCATTCATCCATTCGCTTCGCTCGGTTCGCCGCCGCAGTCGTACAGCTATCGCGGCGGGCCGACCCGGCTGGTCGTCGGCGCCGAATGCGATATCCGCGAAAACGTGACCATGAGCACCGGCACAGAAGACGATCGTGGTGTCACCGAGGTCGGGGACCGCTGTTTCTTCATGGTCGGCTCACACGTGGGGCATGACTGCAAGGTCGGGAACAACGTCATCTTTGCGAACAATACGGTTCTCGGCGGTCATGTAACGATCGGCGACCACGTTGTGTTCGGCGGCGGCGTTGCCGTCCGGCAGTTCGTCCGCATCGGCGAGGGCGCCATGATCGTGGGCCTGAGCGGCGTGCGGGCCGACGTCATTCCGTTTGGCATGGCGCACGGGCCGCTCGCCGATCTGATCGGCCTCAACGTCATCGGGATGCGCCGCCGCGGCCTTACAAAGGCGGATGTGCATCGGGTGCGATCGGCCTATCAGGCGCTGTTTTTCGGTGACGGAGAGTTCCGCACCCGCGTCGACAAGGTTGCCGAGGCGTATCGTGACGATCCGCTTGTCGGCAAGATCATCGAATTCATCCGGACCGCGAAGCGGCCGCTGACCATGGCGGTCAGGCGCAACGAGGCGGACGAAGAGTTATGAGCAATGCCGCAGCCGTTGTTCAGGACGGCCCGCTTGCGCTGATTTGCGGCGGCGGGACCCTGCCTTTGGCTGTGGCGGATTCGGTTGCCGGACGCGGGCGCGATGTCGTGCTGTTTGCGCTGCGCGGGCACGCGGAGCCTGCCCTGGTTGCGCGCTATCCGCATCGTTGGCTGCGCGTCGGGCAATTCGGCGCGTTCACGAAACTTGCGAGAGCGGCGGGCTGCCGGGATGTCGTGCTGATCGGAGCGCTGGTCAGGCCGTCACTGTGGTCGCTTCGTCCCGATCTTCTGGCGTTGAAATCGCTGCCGACGATCATTCGCGCCTATCGTGGCGGCGACAATCACCTCTTGACCGGCGTGAGCAGGCTGTTTGAGGAGCAGGGTTTCCGTCTCATCGGCGCGCACGAGGTAGCACCGGAAATCCTGGTGCCGGAGGGCGCGCTTGGGCGCGTCGATACCTCGGCGCGGGACCGCGAGGATATCGCATTCGGTTTTGCGTATTTGCAGGCGAGCGGCGCATTCGATGTCGGCCAGGCCGCGGTCGTCGCGGAAAAGCGCATTTTGGCCGTGGAGGCCGCGGAGGGCACCGATCAGATGCTGGCGCGCGTGGCCGACTTGCGCGCCGGCGGGCGGATCGGGCTTCCGCCGGGCGTCGGCGTGCTGGTGAAAGCGCCGAAGCCCGGACAGGATCACCGTTTCGATTTACCTTCGATCGGTCCGCGTACCGTCGCTGGCGTTGCCGCTGCCGGTCTGGCCGGCATTGCGGTTGTCTGCGGCAAGACGGTGATCGCCGACGCGGAAAATGTAGTGCGCGAAGCGGACCGCGCAGGAGTGTTCGTCGTCGGCGTGGCGCTCGGGTCGCAATCATGAGCCCGCATGTGTTTCTGGTCGCCGGCGAGGAGTCCGGTGACCGGCTGGGGGCAGCGCTGATTTCCGCGATCAGGGCGAGCACGCAGGGAAACGCGCATTTCTCCTGCGTCGGCGGCACCCATATGGCCGCCGAAGGCGTGCCGAGCCTGTTCCCGTCCGGGGATCTGGCAATCATGGGATTTGCCTCGGTTCCGGCAAAGCTTCCGACGATTTTACGGAGAATTCGCGAAGCCGCCGACGCAGTCGTGGCGGCAGATCCGGACGTCCTCGTCATCATCGACAGTCCCGAATTCACCCATCGCGTGGCGCGCCGGGTGCGCGCGCGTGCACCGTGGGTTCCGATCGTCGACTATGTGTGCCCGTCGGTCTGGGCCTGGCGGCCGGGTCGCGCGCGGGCGATGCGGGCCTATGTGGATCATGTCATGGCTCTTCTGCCTTTTGAGCCAAAGGTGATGAGCGATCTTGGCGGGCCAGCCTGCACCTTCGTCGGCCATCCGCTCGGCGAGAGGCTGGCGCAGCTGCGCCCGAACGAGCTCGAGGCCCGGCTGAGGCAGGCCGATCCGCCACTCGTGCTGGTCCTGCCCGGCAGCAGAGCCGGAGAGGTTCGGCGCATGGCACCGGTATTCGGCTCGGCGCTCGGCCGCGTTGTCGAGCAATTCGGGCCCCTTGAAGCCGTCGTGCCGGCGGTCCCGCGACTGGCCGATGTCGTGCGCGCGGCGGTCGCGTCATGGCCGGTCCCGGGCCGCGTTGTGACCGATCAAGACGAGAAGAACGAAGCCTTCCGGACCGCACGGGCCGCCTTGACAAAGTCCGGAACGTCGACGCTCGAACTGGCGCTCGCCGGGGTTCCGATGGTCGCGGCATACAAGGTGCCGCTGATCGAGGAATTGGCCGCGCGCATGCTGATTCAGGTTCCGTCCGTCATTCTTGCCAATCTTGTGCTCGGCGAAAACGTGGTCCCGGAGTTTCTTCAACGCCAGTGCACAGGCAAAACGCTCGCCGCAGCCCTCGTACCGCTGCTCAGGGATACGCCGGAGCGGCGTAACCAGGTAGAGGCCTTCAATCGGCTGGGCGATATAATGGAAATCGGAAGGGCGAGTCCGAGCATCCGTGCAGCATCGATTGTTTTCGCGACCATGAAAAGCGCGAACGCGCTGCGCGAAGAAATGCCGTCTTTTCCGCAGGCTGCGCCCTAACTTGCCGTGTTACCCGGTTGGGCGTATTCCATTACGACAAACCGGAACCCGGCCTTTGACCCCTCCACCCCGCGCATCGATCACTGCCGTCCACGGTTACCTGCCGCCGGATCTGCTGACCAACGCGGAGTTGGCGCGCATGGTCGATACGAGCGACGCGTGGATCACCGAACGGACCGGCATCAAGGAGCGGCATATTCTGAAAGGCGAGGGGCTGGGGACCTCGCACATGGCGGCCGAGGCCGTGCGCGGATTGCTGCAGAAAACCGGAACCAAGGCCGAAGACGTCGACCTTCTTATTTGTGCGACGACAACGCCGGACATGCAGTTCCCGTCGACGGCCAACATGATCTGCGACATGGTCGGCATGCGCAACATCGGCAGCTTCGACGTGCAGGCCGCGTGTTCGGGCTTTCTCTATTCACTGACGATTGCCGCGCAGTTTATCGCGACCGGCGCCGTGCGAAAGGTTGTGGTCGTCGGCGCGGACAAAATGTCGTCGATCATCGACTACACGGATCGCGCCACGTGCGTGCTGTTCGGTGACGCCGCCGGCGCGGTGCTGCTTGAGCCCGATACAAACGGCTTCGGCATCATGGATGCGCTGATCCATTCGGATGGATCGGGGATGATCCATCTGCATCAGAAGGCTGGCGGCAGCCGCATGCCGGCGACGACCGAGACTGTCGCCAAACGGCTGCATTACGTCCACCAGGAAGGCGCCGCTGTCTACAAGTTCGCCATCGCCAAAATGGCTGAAGTCGCCGGCGCGATCATGTCGCGCAACAATCTGCGATCCGACATGATCGACTGGCTGGTGCCGCATCAGGCCAACAAGCGGATCATCGAGTCGACGGCCGAACGCATGGGCTTGCCGATGGACAAAGTGATGGTCACGATCCACAAATACGGCAACACCACGAATGCCACGATCCCGCTCTGCCTCTGGGATTACGAGCCGAAACTGAAGCGCGGCGACCGGATGGTGCTCGCCGCTTTCGGCGGCGGATTCACCTGGGCCGGCGTGTATGTGCAATGGGCCTACGATGGTGCGACGGCACCAAAGCTCAACGGCAGAGGCAACGGCAAGGCGAGCTAGCGGAAACTACTTGCGCCGGGAGATCGGGGTGTAGTCGCGGCGCGCGGCGCCCGTGTACAGCTGGCGCGGACGGCCGATCTTCTGCTTCGGGTCCTCGATCATTTCCTTCCACTGCGCGATCCAGCCGACGGTGCGGGCGACCGCAAACAGCACCGTAAACATTGTGGTCGGGAAACCCATCGCTTTCAGCGTAATGCCCGAATAGAAATCGATATTGGGATAAAGCTTCTTCTCGATGAAATAGTCGTCGTGCAGGGCGACCTTTTCCAGCTCCATCGCGACGTCGAGCAGCGGGTCGTCCTTGATGCCGAGTTCGGTCAGGACCTCGTGACAGGTCTTCTGCATGATCTTGGCGCGCGGATCATAGTTCTTGTAAACGCGATGTCCGAAGCCCATGAGGCGATAGGGATCGTTCTTGTCCTTCGCGCGCTTGACGTATTCCGGAATACGGTCGACGGTGCCGATCTCGCTCAGCATGTTGAGCGCAGCCTCGTTGGCGCCGCCGTGCGCGGGGCCCCAGAGGCAGGCGCAGCCGGCGGCGATACAGGCAAACGGATTGGCACCGGATGAACCGGCGAGACGCACGGTCGAGGTGGATGCGTTCTGCTCGTGGTCGGCGTGCAGGATGAAGATGCGGTCCATGGCGCGTGCGAGCACCGGGTTGGCCTTGTAGTCCTCGGTCGGAACGGCAAAGCACATGCGCAGGAAGTTCGACGCGTAGTCGAGATCGTTCTTCGGGTAGACGAATGGCTGGCCGATCGAATACTTGTACGCCATGGCAGCCAGTGTCGGGACCTTGGCGATCATCCGCACCGACGCCACCATCCGCTGATGCGGATCGGAAATGTCGGTTGAGTCGTGATAGAATGCGGAAAGCGCGCCGACGCAGCCGGTCATCACTGCCATGGGATGCGCGTCGCGGCGGAACCCCTGAAAGAAACGACTCATCTGCTCATGCACCATCGTGTGACGGCTGACGCGATAGTCGAAGTCGGCTTTCTGAGCGGCGGTCGGAAGTTCGCCGTAGAGCAGAAGATAGCAGGTCTCCAGGAAATCCCCGTGCTCGGCGAGCTGTTCGATCGGGTAGCCGCGATAGAGCAGGATGCCCTCGTCGCCGTCGATATAGGTAATCTTGGATTCGCAACTCGCCGTCGACGTGAAGCCGGGGTCGTAGGTGAACATCCCGCTCTGGGCGTATAACTTGGAGATGTCGACCACGTCGGGACCGATCGTGCCCGGTAATATCGGCAAATCCCAATTGTTGTTGCCGACCGTCAGAGTGCCGGTCTTGTTCTTGGCGCTGGTCTTGGCATCCATGGTCGAGCCCTCGAATTGGCGTCGAGCTGTGTGGGTATCCCATCCAAGTGTGCACCGCAAGATAGCCCAATGTAGGCCGTCTCAGCTGTCATATGGGCTCTTCTGCCGCCTTTGCGCGGTATGAAAAGCCTATGACGCGGCCTGATCGCGCAACCGCGCCAGGCTCTCGTCGCGGCCGAGGACGGCCAGGACGTCAAAGATCGGCGGGGATGTCGTGCGGCCGGTAAGCGCTGCCCGCAGCGGCTGAGCGATTGCACCGAGCTTGAGTCCCGCACGCTCGGCATAGGGCCGCACAACGGCCTCGGCCGCGCTGGCGCTCCACTCGGGAACTGCTTCCAGCTCGGGGAGAAGTGCGGCAATCAGCGTTTTCGCTTCGTCAGTCAGCACGGCCTTTGCCTGATCATTGATGTCGATCGGCCGGTTGGCCCAAAGGAATCGGGATGCGTCGAACAATTCGACCAAAGTCTTGGCACGCTCCTTCATTGCCGGCATGGCGGCCAGGAATTTCGCGCGAAGCGCAGGCGTCATCTTGCTGGCGAGTTCCTGCCCGCCGGCGATATGCGGAAGCAGTTGCTCAAGCGCGGCCATGAGGGCTGCGTCTTCGGTCGCTCTGATATAGTGACCGTTGAGACTTTCGAGCTTCGTGAAATCGAAACGCGCGGGGGAACGGCCGATCTGCGGCAGGTCGAACGCTGCGACCATCTCCTCTGTCGTAAAAATCTCCTGGTCGCCATGCGCCCAGCCGAGCCGCACGAGATAGTTTCTCATTGCCGCCGGCAAGTATCCCATGGCGCGGTAGGCATCGACCCCAAGGGCGCCGTGCCGCTTGGACAGTTTCGAGCCGTCAGGCCCGTGAATGAGCGGAATATGGGCCATGGCTGGAACTTTCCAGCCCAGGGCCTGGTAGATCTGCGTCTGCCGCGCGGCATTGTTGAGGTGGTCGTCGCCACGGATGATGTGGGTCACCCCCATGTCGTGGTCGTCGACTACGACCGCGAGCATATAGGTCGGTGTGCCGTCCGAGCGCAGCAGGATGAAGTCGTCGAGGTTCTCGTTCTGCCACACGACGCGGCCCTGCACCTGGTCGTCGACAGACGTTTCTCCGGTCAGCGGCGCCTTAAGACGGATAACCGGATTGATTCCCGACGGCACGTCTTTTGGATCGCGATCACGGCAACGGCCGTCATAGAGGCGGGTGCGCCCCTCGGCGCGCGCTTTCTCGCGCATCGCCGTGAGTTCTTCCTGGCTGCAATAGCAGCGATAGGCATGGCCGGCGGCAAGCATCTGCTCCGCCACCTGACGATGCCGGGCCGCGCGAGAGAACTGAAAGATAATTTCGCCGTCCCAATTGAGGCCAAGCCAGGTCAGGCCGTCGATGATGGCGTTTATGGCCGCGGCGGTCGACCGCTCGCGGTCGGTGTCTTCGATCCGCAGCAGCATCTTGCCGCCATGCCGGCGGGCATACAGCCAGTTGAACAAGGCAGTCCGGGCGCCACCGATATGCAGAAAACCGGTGGGCGAGGGGGCAAAACGGGTGACGACGGGCTCGCTCATCGCGAGCCGTGTACCACAACTGACGGGACGAATGTCAGCGCGATTGACATCAAGGCGAACGCCACGTCATACGGGCCATGGGATAGCGGTCATGATATTTGAGGAAGCATGGCAACGGATGTAAATGCAAGAGGCGACAGCGGCACGTCCGACGCCGGCCTCGACTTCATTCGCGACATCGTTAAGGGCGATCTTGAGGCTGGTCGGGTCAGCCAGGTCGTCACGCGCTTCCCTCCCGAGCCGAACGGCTATCTCCACATCGGGCATGCCAAATCGATCTGTCTGAATTTCGGCATTGCCGAGGAATTCGGCGGGCGCTGCCACCTGCGGTTTGACGACACGAACCCGGCAAAAGAGGAACAGGAGTATATTGACGCAATCGAACATGACGTGCGCTGGCTGGGGTTCGATTGGGGCACGCACCTCTATCACGCGTCCGACTATTTCGAGCAGCTGTACGGCTGGGCTGAGGATCTTATCCGGGCCGGCAAGGCCTACGTCGACGACCAGACCCCCGAGCAGATGCGCGTCAACCGGGGAACCCTGACCGAACCGGGGAAAAACAGCCCGTTCCGTGATCGCAGCATTGACGAAAACCTCGACCTGTTTCGCCGCATGCGCGCCGGTGAGTTTCCGAACGGGGCCCGTGTCCTGCGGGCCAAGATCGATATGGCGTCGGGGAACATCAATCTGCGTGATCCGGTGCTCTATCGTATTCTTCATGCACCACATCCGCGCACGGGCACGACGTGGAAAATCTATCCCAGCTACGACTTCGCGCACGGTCAGTCGGATGCGATAGAGCACGTGACGCACTCCATCTGCACGCTGGAGTTCGAAGACCACCGGCCGCTGTACGACTGGTTTATTGCGAACCTCAACGTGCCCTCTCGGCCGCATCAATACGAATTTGCCCGCCTCAACCTGACACACACCGTGCTTTCGAAGCGCGTGCTGACCCAGTTGGTGCGCGACGGTCATGTCAAAGGATGGGACGACCCGCGGATGCCGACGCTTGCCGGCCTGCGCCGCCGCGGCGTGCCACCCCAGGCAATCCGCGACTTCGTCAAGCGCATAGGGGTCGCAAAGGCAAACAGCATCGTCGACATGGGCATATTCGATTTTTCGGTGCGTGAGGTCCTCAACAGGAGCGCGCTGCGGCGCATGGCAGTCCTGAGGCCGCTCAAGGTGGTCATCGAGAACTATCCCGAGGGCAAGGTGGAAGAGCTGGAAGCGTCCAACCATCCGGACAACCCGAATGCCGGAACACGTAAAATAAAGTTCGGCCGGGAGCTGTTCATCGAGCAGGACGACTTCATGGAGAACCCGCCGAAGAAATTCTTCCGGCTTTCTCCCGGCACCGAAGTCAGGCTTCGCTACGCGTATTTCATCACCTGCCGGACGGTCGTGAAGAATGCGCGTGGCGAGATCACGGAACTGCGTTGCACTTACGATCCGCAGACGCGCGGCGGAAACGCGCCCGACGGTCGAAAAGTCAAGGCAACCATTCACTGGGTTTCCGCGGCGCACGCCCTGCCGGCCGAGGTCAGACTTTACAGTCCGCTCTTTTCACGGCCCGATCCGAAAGGCGGCGGAAATTTCACGGCCGACCTCAACCCGAACTCGCTCGAAGTGTTGCCGAACGCGCGCGTCGAACCGGCTTTGATCGAACAGACGACGCCGGAGCCCGTCCAGTTCGAGCGGCAGGGGTATTTCTGCCTTGATCCGGATTCGCAACCGGGACGACCAGTGTTCAATCGTACGGTGGGATTGCGCGATACCTACGCCAAGGAAGTCGCCACCACGAAGTGACTCTTGAATGGCTCCGCCGCGCCGGGACGCTCGGTGGAGCCGGCAGCGCCGAACGTAACCCACATCCGACGTTTGTCCGACGCGATGGTCTGGGTATTCAGCAATAATATCAACAAACGTGTGGCGCTGGCGTCGGGGAGGCGCGTCGCGCATTGGCCCGGCGAAGTCAGCCATTCGGAAAGCCCCAAAGCGGTGCGAAGGCCTGGGCACCCGCTGGTGCCGCGGGTCCTGCCGGTCTCTACCTGCCAGAGGGGTTTGTCGGCCTCGCAGGACGGCTGCGCGGACTGGCTGCGCAGTGGCTGTTGGCGGAGGTTGCACCCGGCCGCCTGATACCGTGGGTCCCGGTCGGGTTCGGCGCCGGCATTGCCGGCTATTTTTCTGCCGAAAGGGAGCCATCGGCCTGGGCGGTCGTACTGTTGTCGGTGAGCACGCTTGCGGCGGCATTCCTGATACGACGACGCCCGTTCGGCTTCCCGCTTGCGGTCGCCGCCGCCGCAGTGGTGGCGGGCTTTGCCGTCGCCACGTTGCAGACGATCCGTGTCGCGCATCCGATCCTGGGGAAGCCGGTTTCGACCGTCACGGTCGCGGGGTTTGTCGAGATCCGCGAGGAACGCGAGCGCAGCGACCGTATTGTCATACGCGTAGAGCGTTTTGATGCGGCGGATGTTTCGCCCGCCCCCGAGCGTGTGCGCGTCGCCGTACGCAGAGGTTCGGCTCCCGCCGTCGGCAGCTTTGTCGAGCTCAAGGCGCATCTGTCGCCGCCGATGCAGCCGCTTCGCCCCGGCGGCTACGATTTTGCCCGCGACATGTATTTCCAGAAGATCGGCGCCTCCGGCTATGCGCTCGGTGCGATCAAGATAAAGACCGCTCCGGCCGGCGGCGGCTTTTGGCTGCGATATGCGAGCATCATCGAGTCGATGCGCGAAACCATCGACGATCGAATTCGCGCGGTGTTGCCCGGCGACAAAGGCTCAATCGCGTCCGCCTTGATCACGGGCAAGCGCGACGCGATCTCGGCACAGGTCAACGAGGCAATGTACGTCTCGAGTCTCGGGCATATTCTGTCGATTTCCGGTTACCATATGGTGGTGGTCGCCGGCATCGTCTTCTTCATTATCCGTGCAACGTTGGCGCTCATTCCGCCACTTGCCTACCGCCGTCCGATCAAGAAATGGGCGGCCGTGGGTGCGTTGCTTGCCGCAACCTTCTACTTGCTGCTGTCGGGCGCGGAAGTAGCAACCCAGCGCTCGTATATCATGATCGCGATCGTGCTGGCCGGCGTCATGATTGATCGCCCCACACTGACATTCCGCACGCTTTCGGTGGCGGCGATTGCGGTTCTGCTGGTCGCACCACAGGCCGTCGTGCACCCGAGTTTCCAAATGTCGTTTGCGGCGACACTTGCGCTGATCGCTGCCTATCAGCACGGGCTGCCATGGACGCCCGACCGGGATACGTCGCCCGGCAGACGCGCGGCACTATGGGGTGCGCGCGAGGTGACAAGCCTGGTCCTGGCTTCGCTGGTGGCAGGCCTCGCAACGACGCCCTACGCCGCCTACCACTTCCACAGGCTGGCGCCTTACGGCGTGCTTGCAAACCTTTTCGCCATGCCGGTCGTTTCGGTCGTCGTCATGCCGATGGGCATTTTGGGTGTCGTGAGCATGCCGTTCGGCTTCGACGCCGGTTTCTGGCAATTGATGGGGCAGGGAATCGACTGGATGACCGCAGTGGCTGGATGGGTGGCGTCTCTGCCCGGCGCCGTCGGACGGATTGCAGCGTTCGGCACCGGGCCTCTGCTTTTCGGAACGGTCGGATTGCTGCTCATTTGCTTGTTGCGGACACCGCTGCGTTGGGCCGGTGCAGCCGTAGCGACGGTGGCGGTCGTGTGGGCATTGCGCGTCCCGCAGCCGGATGTGCTGATCGCGGGTGATGGGCAGACGGCGGCCTTCCGCGGCAGCGATGGCAGGCTGGCGATTTTGCGCGGCGGCCGCGACGCTTTCGCGGTCAAAGAATGGCTTGCCGCCGACGCCGACGCGCGCGTCCCCCAGGACTCAAGTCTTGGCAACGGCGTCACCTGCGATGCCGTTGGGTGTATCGGCAGGCTCGCCGACGGTCGCCTGATCGCGCTGGCACGAAGCGCTGAAGCGTACGCCGAGGACTGTGTGCGGGCTGCGATCGTACTCTCGGATCGCCAGGCACCGGCATCTTGCCGGGCAAGGTTGATCGACCGCGATGTCCTGCAATCGCAGGGCGCGATCGCCCTGCGCGCGGCTGGTGATGATTTCGTGGAGGCCGTGACGCTGCCGCCAGGCTACGACCGGCCATGGACACATCGCCCGCGCGCCGCGCCGGCTCATCGCAACACAGGACGGGAATCCGGCTTGCGCAACGCCGAACCGTAGCCCGGTGATCTGGCTCCCGACGATCAGTAGCGGCGGAAAAGCCCCACGAGCTTGCCCTGAATACGCACCCGGTTCGGGGGCAGGATGCGAACCTCATAGGCGGTATTGGCAGGTTCGAGCGCAATCGAGGCCCCACGGCGGCGAAAACGCTTTAGCGTCGCTTCCTCGTCGTCGATGAGCGCGACCACGATATCGCCGGTATCGGCAGCCTCGGACTTACGGATCAGCGCAATGTCGCCGTCGAGAATACCGGCTTCGATCATGCTGTCGCCGCGCACCTCAAGGGCGAAGTGCTCGCCCGCCGACAAAAGATCAGGCGGCATGTTGATGACATGGCTGCGCGTCTGGATCGCTTCTATAGGGGTGCCCGCCGCTATGCGGCCCATGACCGGTACTGCAACCGGGCGTCCGCCATCGTCCTCGGAGGCGGTGCGGACTCGGCCAAGGTCGCCTTCGATGACGCTCGGCGTGAAGCCGCGCGAGCGCGCCAATCCGAGGCCATGCCCGACCGAATCCGGCAGCTTGATCACCTCTATCGCCCGTGCGCGGTTCGGCAGCCTGCGAATGAAACCACGCTCCTCCAGAGCCGTTATGAGCCGGTGAATGCCGGACTTCGAGCGCAGATCGAGGGCATCCTTCATTTCGTCGAAAGAGGGGGGCACGCCCGTCTCGGTAAGCCGCTCGTGGATGAAACGCAGGAGCTCAAACTGCTTGCGGGTCAGCATCTGTATCTCCCCTCGGGCCTGCCCATCAGAGGGTCCAAGCCGGAAACAAATCATGAACGGACACTATCTGTTCGATATGTGTTCCGCAACTGTTTAATTTGGAGTGAAAAACTCGAAAGGCTGCTAAAGCCCTAGCTTAAGGATGACGCACTCTGAACCGGCCGGCGCGGCCGCTGCGTTCGGTTCCCGAATCAGCAGGCAATCAGCCTTTGCGAGAGGGGCCATCAGCGAGCTGTCCTGGGCCGGCAGAGGGGTTGCCACGAGACCGTCCGGGCCTGCCGTCAGGGTCGCCCGCAGATAGTCTGCGCGTCCGTCATTGGCGGCAACGTCCCGGCCCAGGCGCGCAGGTTCGGGCCGCGGCTCGACGTCCGTGCGGCCGGCGAGCCTCCTCAGCAGGGGCACCAGGAACAGAAACGCGCAGACGTAGGACGAAACCGGGTTTCCGGGAACCCCGAGCACCTGCATCGTCCCGAGACGGCCATGCAGCATCGGCCTGCCTGGACGTAGCGCGACGCGCCAGAACGAGAGACTGAGGCCTTCCGCTGCCAACGCCCTCTGCACGAGGTCGTGCTCGCCGACCGAGGCGCCGCCCGATGTGACAAGGATGTCCGCGCCCCATTGCCGCGCCTCGCGCACCGCACCCGCGATGTCCTCGATGCGGTCACGCGCGATGCCGAGTTCGCGCACCTCGGCGCCTTCGTTGCGCGCCAGGGCGCTGAGGGCAAAGCCGTTGGAATAGACGATCTCGCCGGGTCCGGGTGTTTGCCCGGGCAAAACCAGCTCATCGCCCGTCCCGAGAATTGCGACTTTCGGTCGGCGATGAACGTTGACGCGTGCATGATTCATGGCGGCGGCGAGCATCACATCGCGGTCCGTCAGTCGTCGTCCTTTGTGCAACAGAATTTCGCCCTCGACGAAGTCGATGCCGCGATCACGGACATTGCGGCCCTTCGCGGTCGCTTTTTGAATTGTGACCGTGCTGTTTCCGCGGTGCGCGAGCTCCTGAATTACGACGGTATCGCTGCCCGGCGGCATCATCCCGCCGGTGAAGATGCGGGCTGCCTCGCCTGGGCCGACCTGGCCCTCGAAGGGGTGCCCGGCAGCCACCTCGCCGATCAGTTTCAAGGTGACGGGCGCCGTAGCCACGTCGCTCGCGCGCACCGCATAGCCATCCATCGCGGATACGGCGGCCGGCGGTTGTGTACGCAACGCGGCGACATCTTCAGTGAGAACGCGGCCGACAGCGCCATCAAGCGTCACCGGTTCGCCCGGCAGCGGTCTCGCTTCGGACAACACGATCCGAAGAGCGTCGGCGACCGGCATCAACGCCATGGCGTGACAGAACTGCAGCAAAGGCGTGACATACGCCTAGGCCTCCGCCTTCCATTCACCCGACTTGCCGCCACTCTTGTGCAGCAGTCGAATTCCCTCGATGTGTACACCGCGTTCGATGGCCTTGACCATGTCGTAGATCGTCAGGCACGCGATCGACACTGCCGTCAAGGCTTCCATTTCGACACCGGTTTTCGCGGTCACCTTGACGGTCGATTGAACGAGAAATCCCGGCAGCGAATGCTCGGGGTTGATGTCGACTTCCACCTTCGTCAACGGCAGCGGATGGCACAGCGGAATAAGGCCGTGCGTACGCTTGGCGGCCATGATGCCGGCAAGGCGAGCAGCGCCCAGAACGTCGCCCTTCATCGCGTTGCCCTCAAGGACAACATCGAGCGTTTGCTTCTGCATGACGACGCGACCTTCAGCGATGGCGATACGCTCTGTTGCACCCTTTTCAGTTACGTCGACCATGCGCGCCTCGCCCCGCTGATCGATATGGGTGAGGGGGGTCGCATTTCCGGCCGGAGCGGCCGCTCCGGCGTGATGCCCTGGTTTTCCTTTGCGCTTCGCCTTGGCCCGACGACGGCCGGGCTTTTTGGCTTTGCGGGCGGGCCTCTTGCGTGCCGCCATTGCCGTTTACTCTGCGGCAGCGCGGCCCGGCTCCCGCGCGAGCAAGGCACGAGTGGCGGCCGCAACATCGGGCTGGCGCATCAGGCTCTCACCGACCAGGAAGGTCGAAACGCCGATTCGCTCGAGCCGTCCGAGATCGGCGGGCGTATTGAGCCCGCTTTCTGCAACGATGATGCGGTCGCGTGGGATTTTCGGCGCAAGGCGCTCGCTTACGGCCAGCGACGTCTCGAATGTCCGCAGATTCCGGTTGTTGATGCCGATCAGCCGCGACTTCAACTTGAGGGCTCGCGCCAGCTCCACTTCATCGTGAACTTCAACAAGCGCGTCCATGCCGTAGGCGGACGCCGCATCCTCGATCTCGCGTGCGGCAGCATCGTCCACGGCGGCAACGATAATCAGGATGCAGTCGGCGCCCAATGCCCGTGACTCAGCAACCTGGTAAGGCTCGTAGATGAAATCCTTGCGGAGGACGGGCAAAGCGGTGGCGTTGCGGGCGGCGACAAGAAATTCGGGCCGGCCCTGGAACGAAGGCGCATCCGTCAGCACGGAAAGACAGGTCGCGCCGCCCGTTTCATACGATTTCGCGAGCGCGGGCGGGTCAAAATCGGCGCGGATCAATCCCCTGGAAGGACTCGCCTTCTTGATTTCTGCAATCAGTGCGTAATGACCCGATGCAATCCGCCTTTCGATTGCGCGCACGAAGCCGCGCGGGGCCGGCGCGGCCTTTGCATCCCTTTCAAGGGCGGACAGTGGGCGGATGCGCTTGGCGGCCGCGACTTCCTCGCGCTTGTAAGCCTCTATTTTGGCGAGGATGTCCGACACGCTACATCTCCGTTGCGTTCGACACGGCGATAAGGCGATCGAGACGCCCTTCGGCCTCGCCGCTATCGATTGACCTTGCCGCAAGTGTAGCACCTTCGCGGAGATCTTTCGCCTTGCCGGCGACGACCAAGGCCGCCGCTGCATTGAGGATCGCCACATCGCGAAAGGGCCCACGTTTCCCTTTCAGAACATCGAGAAGGGCCTTGGCGTTGTGCTCGGCGTCGCCGCCGCGCAAAGCCTCCGGCTTCGCCCGCGACAGTCCGGCGTCTTCCGGTGTGACCTCGAAGGTCCGGATTTTTCCATTCGCAAGCGCCGCCACGCTGGTTGGTCCCGCCGTCGTGATCTCGTCAAGTCCGTCGGAACCGTGCACAACCCAGATGCTTTCCGAGCCGAGGTTCTTCAGAACCTGTGCCATCGGCTCGATCCAGTGCTTTGAAAACGTACCGATCATCTGGCGCCTGACGCTTGCAGGGTTCGATAACGGTCCAAGCAGATTGAATATCGTGCGCGTGCCGAGTTCCACGCGTGTAGGGCCAACGTTCTTCATCGCCGGATGGTGGGCGGGCGCGAACATGAAGCCGATACCGGCGTCGCGGATGCAGGCACCGACCTGATGGGCGTCAAGGTCGATCTTCACGCCGAGTGCCTGCAGGACGTCGGCTGCTCCCGATTTCGATGACAATGCGCGGTTGCCGTGCTTGGCGACGGGCACGCCGGCGCCGGCGACGATGAACGCCGCACAGGTGGAAATATTGAAAGAGCCGGACGCATCGCCGCCAGTCCCGACGACATCGATGGCGTCCGGCGGGGCTTTCACGGCGAGCATCTTTGCGCGCATTGTGGTGACGGCGCCGGTGATCTCCTCGACCGTTTCCCCGCGCACGCGCAAGGCCATCAAAAGTCCACCCATCTGCGACGGCGTGGCTTCGCCCGACATCATGCGGTCGAATGCGGTCGCGGCCTCCTCGCGGGAAAGGCTTGCACCGGTCGCGACTTTGGCGATGAGCGCTTTGAAGTCGTCAGTCATTGCAGGGCCTCAGGCAAGCGCGCGTGTGCGGCCGCAATCTTGCGGGCAGATGCAATGCTGCGTCCGCGTTTTGCGTTCCAGGCGGCTGCGATTTCAAGAAAATTTTTCAGCATCAGGTGCCCGTGCTCGGAGGCGATACTCTCAGGATGGAATTGCACGCCATGGACGGGCAGCCTCTCGTGCATCAGTCCCATCACGAGGCGGTCATCGGTCTCCGCATTTATTTCAAGTTCGGACGGCATGCTCGCTCGTTCGACGACAAGCGAATGATACCGGGTTGCCTTCAGCGGTCCGTTGATACCGCGGAAGAGTCCGGTGCCCTTGTGTTTGATCTCGGACACCTTTCCATGAACCGGTGCGGCACGTACCACTTTGCCGCCGAAAGCTTGCCCGATCGCCTGATGACCGAGGCAGACCCCGAGTATGGGAATGGTAGAGGCAGCCGCGGCGATCAACTCGAGGCAGATACCCGCTTCATTCGGGGTGCAGGGACCGGGAGACAGTACGATCGCGTCCGGCTCAGACGCCATGACGTCCGTAACCGCAATTCTGTCGTTTCGATGCACGACAACGTCAGCTCCGAGCTCTCCCAGATAGTGGAAGAGGTTGAAGGTGAAGCTGTCGTAGTTGTCGATGATGACGACCATGTTCCACCGTGCTGCCAAGGGTTTACGGTGGGGCTGGTGGGGGGTCAAGCAGCCCCGCGCGTACGGGGTTACTGGCCGCGTTTTGCGATGCTGGCGAAGCGCCGGGCTTCCTCGGCCGCCCGAAACAAAGCCTTTGCCTTGTTGATGCACTCCTGCTGCTCGAAGTCGGGATTGCTGTCGGCGACGATCCCGGCACCGGCCTGGACGTACATCTTGCCGTCTTTCACGAGCGCCGTACGCAGCACGATACACGTGTCCATTTGCCCGGTGGCGGAGAAATAGCCCACGCATCCGGCGTAAATGCCGCGCTTCTCCTTTTCCAGCTGGTCGATGATCTGCATCGCGCGCACTTTCGGCGCGCCGGAAACCGTACCGGCCGGAAACCCGGCAGACAGCGCGTCGAGGGCGTCGCGATTGCCGGCCAGCTTGCCTTCGACGTTCGATACGATGTGCATCACGTGGCTGTATCGCTCGATGAAGAATTGATCCGTCACCGTGACCGTGCCGATCGCTGCGACGCGACCGACATCGTTGCGGCCGAGGTCGAGCAACATCAGGTGCTCGGCTCGCTCCTTGGGGTCGGCGAGAAGTTCCTCTTCCAGCGCCTTGTCCTCATGCGGCGTTGCTCCACGCGGGCGGGTACCGGCAATCGGCCGGATCGTGACCGTGTTTCCCGAGACCTTTACGAGAATCTCAGGACTCGATCCTGCGACAGCGAAGTCGCCGAAATCGAGAAAATAGAGATACGGTGACGGGTTTGTCCGGCGCAGCGCGCGGTAGAGCGAGAACGGGGGCAGGGTGAAGGGCGCCTCGAAACGCTGTGCGAGCACGATCTGAAACGCATCGCCGGCGGCAATGTATTCCTTCGCTCGACGCACCATCGTCTTGAATTCTTCCGGCGTCGTGTTCGATTTCGCAGGCACGTCGACCGAACCCGCATCCGGTTCGGACAATGACTTGTCGAGCGGGCCATCGAGATTTGCAACGACGCGCGAAAGACGTTCGACGGCGCGGGCGAGCGCGACGCCGGCCTCCACGCCTTTCTCCGGCCGCACCGGCGTGACAACCGTGATGGAATCCTTCACGGCGTCGAACACGACAATCAGCGTCGGGCGTACAAGAACCGCGTCCGGGATGCCGATCGGATCCGGCTTGCGGATCGGCAGGTCTTCCATCAGGCGCACCACGTCGTACCCCAGATAGCCGAATACGCCTGCGGCCATTGGAGGCAGACTGTCGGGCAATGCGATCCGGCTCTCCGAGATCAGTTTGCGCAGAGCCTGTAGCGGGGGTTCGGAACAGGGAGCAAACGCGTCTGGCCGGCTGTCGGCCTTGCGGTTTATCTCAGCCTTCGTGCCATTCGTGCGCCAGACAAGATCGGGCTCGAGCCCGATGATCGAGTAGCGGCCGCGAACCGCTCCACCCTCGACCGACTCGAGCAGGAAGCTCATGGCCTTGCCGCCGCCGAGTTTCAGGAACGCGGATACAGGCGTCTCCAGATCGGCCACAAGGGTCGTCCACACGACCTGTGCTTCGCCGCGCCCGTAACGGTCGGCGAAGGCGCTTTCCGACGGCTCGATCTGCATGGCTTGCTTATTGCTGTGTGCCGCCGCCGATGACCTGATTCAGCGCCGACGGATTGATGCTCACACCGAAGTCATTTTCCAGCCGTGCGATGTACTCGCTGATAAGATCATCGGTGTACGAGCTTTGCAGAGCGGTCGCGATCGCCTGACCCTGCGGCGTCCCGGCCTCAAGTGGCGGATCGACGACCTCGGTCACGCGGAAGACGAAACGTTCGGTTTCTTTCCCGCCTTCGGCACTGGCTGCCATTCCTTTTGGCGTGCGGAAGACAGCCTCGATTGTCTTTGCGGGAACGAAGCCTCCGGGCCTGCCACGCTGCAAATCTTTCGCAGTCTCGACCTTGAGGCCGGCCTCGCTTGCGACCTGTGCGAAAGCCGCGCCCGCCTTGAGCTTGCCGAGGAGGTCATCGGCTTTCACTTGCAGGCGCTTGGCGATCTCGTCATCGCGCCAGCGCGTCGCGACCTGATCTTTCACTTCATCGAGCGAGCGCTCGCGGGAAGGAGTCACACCCGTGACATCGTAGTAAAGGTAGCCGCCGCCTGCCATCTGCAGCGCTTCGTTGTCGACGCCGACGTCGCTCGCAAACGCGGCGCTGACGACGTTCGGCGTCTGTGGCAGTTCCGGAACCGGTTTCCCGTCAGGGCCGCGACCCGACCGATCAACGGTATCGATAGATGTGGATTTTAGTCCGAGTTTCTTCGCGGTTTCCGCCAGAGTGGAACCGGCGGCGCGCTCATCCTCGATCTTGTCACGCAGGTTTCCGATCTCCGATTTTGCCCGGCTCTCGGCGATTTCGCGCTTTATCTGTCCAGCGACCTGCTCGAAGGTTTTCTGTTCCCCCGGTTCGATTCTTCCAACCTGCACCAGCACGGTGCCAAAGCGGCCTTTCAGTGGGGCGCTCGTCTCCCCGGGCTTGAGCGAAAACGCGGCATCCGCGACGGCCGGATCGATAATGTCAGGCTTCGTCACCATCCCGAGATTGGTGTCCGAGTCTTTCAGCTGCCGTTCTTTTGCAATGTCGTCGAATGTCGCGCCTTTGTTGATGCGCTCGCGCGCGTCGGCGGCTTCCTCGGGGGTCGGGAAGACGATCTGGCGAACCTCACGCTTTTCCGGCTTGCCGAAACTGTCCTTTCGCTGCTCGAAATAGGCCTTCGCGTCCGCATCGGTCACGGCATCGGGTTTGGCGAGATCGGCAGGCGAGATCGGCAGTAATGTGATTTTCCGGTACTCCGGCGCCCGGAACAGCGCTTTGCGCTCTTCGAAGTACTTATTGAGAACTTCGGGCGTGGGAGCCGGAACCTCGCCTGCTTGAGCGGGTCCGAGCGTCACGTACTCGATCTCCCGCTTCTCGTTCTGAAACTGATTGACGGCGGTCAGCACGGTCGTGGGGACCTTGAGGTCGCCGGTGACGGTTTGTGCGATCTGCCTGCGCAGAATTGAGCGCCGCTGCTCTTCGATAAACCGGCTCTCGGTAAATCCGGCCTGACGGATGATCTGTTCGAACCGCACGCGGTCAAATTGCCCGTTTGGACCACGGAATGACGGGTCGGACGTAATGCGCTTTGCGATTTCGGCGTCATCAATGCCAAGCCGCAGCTTCTTGGCCTGCTCGTCGATGGTCGTCTCGGCGACGACCTGAGCCAGAATCTGACGGTCAAGCCCGCGGGCACGCGCCTCGTCGGGCGTGATCGGTCGCCCGACCTGTCGCCCCATCTGCTGCAGTCGCTCGTTGTAGAGCTGGCGGAACTGCTCGATGGAAATTTCGGTGCCGCCGATCGTTGCTACCGCGTTGCGTCCAAAGCCGCGAAATATGTCGCCGATCCCCCAAATCGCAAAACTGATCACGAGGAATCCCATCACGACTGCCATGATGGCTTTACCGAGCCAGGTCGAGGAGGCCTTGTGGAGACCGCGAAGCATGCGCGCGCTTTGACTGTCGGTGTGCTTGATCGGGTGGATAGCCGCGCCTGTCTAACCCAGGCACGGCGGGCGCACCATAGAGTCACGTGCAACTCATTGCAACTCAACAAGGATCGGCCTTGCGGCGAGGCACTGGCATTGCCGGGTCCGGTCTGATAACCGCACGGAGAGGGGTTTTTGGATGGCGGCGGCCAAAATAGTCCCGCTGGTTGCGGGCAATTGGAAAATGCACGGCCTGGCTGCCTCGGAAGGTGAGCTGGCCAAGATCATCGCGGGCGCCGGAAGCCTAACGGGTAAGGCCGACATCATGGTTTGCCCGCCTGCCACCCTGATAGCCGGATTTGCCGCGGCTGCCCGTGGTTCGCCGGTGAGCATTGGCGCGCAGGACTGTCATGCCGAGATGTCGGGGGCGCACACCGGAGATATTTCGGCCGAGATGCTTGCTGATGCCGGCGCCCGCGCGGTTATCGTCGGACATTCGGAGCGGCGCACCGACCACCACGAAACCAATGCGCAGGTGCGGGCGAAGGCACAGGCCGCCTGGCGAGCCGGGCTATGCGCCATCGTCTGTGTCGGCGAGCAGCGCACAGAGCGTGAAGCGGGCAGGACGCTGACGGTTGTGGGGGACCAGCTTGACGGTTCGGTGCCCGCCGGCGCCACAGGCGGCAATCTGGTGATCGCTTATGAGCCTGTATGGGCGATCGGAACCGGCCTTACGCCGACCAAGACGGATGTTGCCGAGGTCCACGCATTCATCCGCAAGCGGCTGAGCGAGCGTTTCGCCGGCGAAGCAGACTCCATGCGCATCCTCTACGGCGGTTCGGTCAAACCGGCCAATGCCGGCGACCTCCTGCGGATTGCCAATGTGAACGGGGCCTTGGTCGGTGGTGCGAGCCTGAGGGCGGCAGATTTCCTCGGTATTGCCGCGATTTACCGCTAGCGGCGGTCGGGGTGGAAAACTCCGGAGCGATCGTGTAGAGACCGCGGCGAATTCCTATATAGCGAACGGCGCCGCCAGGGCGGGAAGCCCGGATCGGGGTGGTTTGAACGGATTTTGGACTGATGCAGCACGTCATCATCGTCATCCACTTGATGCTTGTTCTCGCCATGATCGGTGTCGTGCTGTTGCAGCGCTCCGAGGGCGGCGGGCTCGGTATCGGTTCCACGGGCGGGTTCATGACCAGCCGCGGTACCGCAAATGTGCTTACACGCGCGACAGCGATCCTGGCGGGCCTTTTCTTCGTGACGAGCCTGGTGCTTTCGATCCTCGCAGGGATCGGGCGCAAGCCGGCTTCGATCCTCGAGGGTGGACAGAGCATGCCGGCGGCGCCTGGCGCGCCTCCGCCACTCAGCAGCGGTGGTGGATTGCTCAATCAACTGCAGGGCGGCTCGCCGCCGGCAACTCCGGCCCCATCGGGGCCGCAGGTGCCGCAGTCAAAATGAAGGAACGACCGAAGGGGCCGGAAAATCCGGCCCCTTCGACTTTGAGAGAATGTGGCGGAAAGAGTGGGATCAGGTTTAAGGAGAACATGCAAACCGTGTCGCAACCGTCTGCAATTCCGACCAGTTATCAACCGGCCCGCAAACACAGGGTGGGTTTGAATAATTCGCGCTCGTCGAATCGACTCGCGTGGGCTAAAGGTTAGGCCCCATGGCGCGGTACATTTTCATCACCGGCGGCGTGGTTTCCTCACTCGGCAAGGGTCTCGCTTCTGCAGCGCTCGGTGCGCTTCTGCAGGCGCGCGGCTACAAGGTCCGCCTGCGCAAGCTTGATCCTTATCTGAACGTCGATCCCGGCACGATGTCGCCCTACCAGCACGGGGAGGTCTTCGTGACTGACGACGGCGCCGAGACCGACCTTGACCTCGGCCATTACGAGCGCTTTACCGGCCGGCCGGCAACACGCCAGGACAACATTACCACCGGACGAATTTACCAGGATATTCTGACGCGCGAACGCCGCGGCGACTACCTTGGCGCGACGATTCAGGTAATCCCGCACGTCACCAACGCCATCAAGGATTTCATTCGCGAAGGCAACGAAGGCTTCGACTTCGTTCTCTGTGAAATCGGCGGGACCGTCGGCGATATCGAGGGGCTGCCGTACTTCGAGGCGATCCGGCAGCTCGGCAACGATCTTCCGCGCAACCACGCGGTCTACATCCATCTCACGTTGATGCCGTTCATTCCGAGTGCGGGCGAGCTCAAGACGAAGCCTACCCAGCATTCGGTCAAGGAGCTGCGTTCGATCGGCATTCAGCCTGACATCTTGCTTTGCCGTACCGATCGGCCGATCCCGGAAAGCGAGCGGCGGAAGCTCGCGCTGTTCTGCAATGTGCGGGAAAGCGCGGTCATCGAAGCGCGCGACGTCGACAACATCTATGCCGTGCCGGAAGCCTACTCGGCCGAAGGCCTTGATGCGGAAGTGCTCGCTGCGTTCGGCGTTGAGCCGCGGCAACCGCCGGATCTCGACCGCTGGCGCCTCATCAACGAGCGTATTCGCAATCCGGAAGGCGACGTCACCATTGCCATCGTCGGAAAATACACCGGGATGAAAGACGCCTACAAATCATTGATCGAGGCACTCTCGCATGGCGGCATCGCCAACAAGGTAAAGGTCAACCTGGACTGGATTGAATCGGAAGTCTTCGAAAGCGAAGATCCGACCCCGCTTCTCGAGCACGTGAACGGCATCCTGGTGCCCGGCGGATTTGGTCAACGCGGCGCCGAAGGAAAAATCAGGGCGGCGCAATTCGCCCGCGAGCGGCATGTGCCGTATTTCGGTATCTGCTTCGGCATGCAGATGGCCTGCATCGAGGCGGCGCGCAACCTGTGCGGTATTGGCGATGCCAATTCCACCGAATTTGGTCCGACAGCCGAGCCCGTGGTCGGCCTGATGACCGAATGGTTGAAAGGCAACGAGTTGCAGAAACGCGCCGCCGGCGGCGATCTCGGTGGCACCATGCGGCTTGGCGCCTATGACGCCGTACTTGCGCGCGGCAGTCGCGTGGCGTCGATCTACGGCAGGACGGAAATTTCCGAACGCCATCGTCACCGCTACGAGGTGAACACCGCGTACAAAGGACGGCTTGAGCAGCGCGGGATGCGTTTCTCCGGCATGTCGCCCGACGGAATCCTGCCGGAAATCATCGAATACGAGGATCATCCCTGGTTCATCGGCGTGCAATTTCATCCCGAACTGAAATCGCGTCCGTTCGAACCGCATCCGTTGTTCGCCTCGTTCATCGGCGCGGCGGTGGAGCAGAGTCGACTGGTCTGAACGACCTGCAGTGAATCGGTTTGCGGCCACTTATACCGACGGACGTCGCGTGGCGTGCTGCCTTTATGGCTTGAGGACAATCAATGCTCGGTGCGTTCGCGCCAAGGCTCCCCGGGACACCGAGCTCTGCTATATTGTTTCAGCGTGACGATGCCCCGCGGTCTTGATCACATTGTCCATGCCGTTCGCGATCTCGATCGCGCAGCGGATCGTTATCGGCGTCTTGGATTCACCGTAGGCGCACGTAATCGCCATTCCTGGGGCACGCATAACCACATCGTGCAATTCCCGGGCTGTTTCATCGAACTCCTCACGGTAGCCGAGCCCGAGAAGCTCGGCGACGACGGATTCTCCACGCTCTTTGGTGCCTACAATCGCGACTTCCTCGAACGCGGTGAGGGTCTGTCGCTGCTCATTCTGGAGTCGAAGGATGCTGCGGCGGACGAAAAACAGTTTCGCGCGTCGGGCATTGCCGCTTCCCCGGTCATGCGTTTCGAGCGCGAGGGCCGGCGACCGGATGGCTCCACGGTCAAGGTCGGCTTCTCGCTCGCATTTGCGGAGGACGGGGCGGCGCCCGGCATTCATTTTGCCGTTTGCCAACAGCACTATCCGGAGAATTTCTGGAATCCGGCGTTCCAGACGCACGCAAACGGGGCCACTGCGATCGTCGGTGCTGTCGCGGTGGCCAGTCAGCCGGAAAAACACAGGCAATTCCTGGCGGCGTTTGCCGGCGCGCCGGCAGCGCCTGTCGAGGGTGGCTTTGCAGTGCAAACCCCGCGTGGAACGATCGACGTCCTGACGGCGGCGGCCTTTACGCAGCGATACGGCGTGAAAGCACCGGACGTCTCGCGTGGCGCGAGGCTTGCGGCATTACGTTTTCAGGCGAAAGACGCGGGCCTTTTGGAGGCGCTGCCAGAGCAGGCTGGGATTGCCGGAATTAGCCCCGGAGGCCTGACCGTGATTGGCCCCGGTGATGCAATGGGCGCGGTGCTGATATTCGAGGCCGCACGGTCACAGGCCCGTTGACCGCCGCCCATCCGCCATTCATGGTCCGCGGCGAGGATTTGAGCCCTTGGACCGAAAACCCAGCGCAACAGTGACAGTGGGCGCCGTGCGCTTCGGCAACGCTTTGCCGTTGTCGCTGATTGCAGGTCCCTGCGCGCTCGAGAGCAGGACGCACGCTTTGGAGACAGCGTCGGCGCTCAAGGAAATTGCCGCGCGTGTCGGAATCGGCTTCGTCTACAAGACGTCCTTCGACAAAGCCAACCGGACATCGGCCAAATCAGCGCGAGGCCTGGGCCTCGACCAGGCATTGCCCGTCTTTGCCGAAATCCGTGAAACACTGAAAGTGCCGGTTCTCACCGATGTTCACGAAGCAGCGCAGTGCGCACGGATCGCGCCTGCGGTCGACGTTCTGCAAATCCCCGCCTTCCTGTGCCGGCAGACCGATCTGCTGATCGCGGCTGCAAAAACGGCGAAGCCGGTCAACGTCAAGAAAGGCCAGTTTCTTGCACCGTGGGATATGTCGAACGTCGTCGAGAAAATTACCGGTGCCGGAAATTCCGACGTGCTCGTGACCGAACGTGGGGTATCGTTCGGCTACAACACGCTGGTCTCGGATATGCGCGCGCTGCCGATCCTGAAGCGCTCGACCGGCGCGCCTGTAATTTTCGACGCGACGCACTCGGTGCAGCAGCCGGGCGGGCGAGGTGACAAGTCGGGCGGGGAACGCGAATTTGTTTCCGTTCTTGCGCGGGCTGCGGTTGCGATCGGTGTTGCGGGTGTATTCATCGAAACGCATCAAGATCCAGATAAGGCGCCCTCCGATGGTCCCAATATGCTGCCCTTGAAGGAAATGGAGCCGTTGTTGCGCGTGCTGCTCGAATTCGATCGCCTGGCGAAACGCTGATACGCGCAGAAATTCAAATCAAAAATGGGCCGCGTTCTCAATCTTATGGCGTTCGTCATTTTTGCGACGACGCTTTTCATGCGCTCAGTCGATCCGGTGATTCCGCAGATTGCCGCGGGCCTGAACGTAACACCGACGACAGCGGCGCTGCTCTCAACCGGGTTTACCTTGCCTTACGCTCTCGTTCAGCCCGTGCTCGGTGCTCTTGCGGACATGTTCAGCAAGACGCGCCTCATAGCACTGTGCATGCTCGTGGTAGGCATCGCCACGATCGCGTGCGGGCTGGCAACGAATTTCGAGATGCTGATGGTCTTGCGCGTGATCGCCGGTATTTTCGCGGGCGGCGTATTTCCAATTGCGCTGGCAGTGGCGGGCGACAGGGTTCCGGTACAGCAGCGGCAAGTCGCGATCGGCCGGCTTTTGTTCGCTGCCATGAGTGGAAATTTGCTGGGCGCTTCCGGCGCCGGCATCATCGGCGATCTGGTCGGATGGCGTGGCGTATTTTTCGTGACAGGGGCGATTGATCTCGTGGCACTCGCGGTTGCGATCCCGGGATTTCGCAGCATGAATGAGTCGCCCGGTCAGTTTGACCTCTCGACGTTCATCCCGAATTACCGCGCGGTCTTCAGCAATCCGATGGCGAAGTACTGCTTCGGAGCAGTGTTTGTCGAAGCGCTGTTTCTTTTCGGCGTGTTCCCCTACATGGCAATCCTGCTGCGCGATGCAGGCGAAACGCATGCGTCCATCGCCGGGGTGGTGATTGCCGGCTTTGGTTTCGGCGGCGTGATTTACACCTTCCTGGTCGCGTGGCTCGTGGCAAATGTTCGCGAGCGCCACCTTATGGCTGCGGGGGGCATGGCAATGGGCTTTTGTCTCCTGGTCATTGCGTTGCGCATGCCGTGGCCGCTGGAATTCATGAACTTCATGCTGCTCGGCTTCGGCTTCTATTTGCTGCACGGCTGCATCCAGGTTTACGTGACCGAACTCGCCCCTTCGGCGCGCGCGTCGGCGACAGCGGCGCATTCAATGTTTTTCTTTCTTGGCCAGGCCGCGGGGCCGGTCGTCTATGGGGCCGGCCTCACGAGCGTCGGCATCACGCCGGTTCTCGTCACCGGTGCAGTAATGCTGGTCGCAACGGGCTGGACCTGCGCGCTGCAACTCAGAAGAAGTGCTCCGGGGCCTTAGCCGCGGCCACGGTAGGGTGCAACGCCCTGATCCGGCACCCAGACGTCCTTGGGCATCTTGCCGGCCTGCCAGAACACGTCGATCGGCATGCCGCCACGTGGATACCAATAGCCACCGATCCGCAGCCACTTCGGCTTGAGGAGCGCAAACAACTTCCTGCCGATCGCGACAGTGCAGTCCTCGTGGAAGGCGCCATGGTTGCGGAAACTGTTGAGGTAGAGCTTGAGCGATTTTGATTCGACGAGATAGCGGGCGGGAACGTAGTCGATCACGAGATGCGCGAAATCCGGCTGTCCGGTGATCGGGCACAGTGTCGTGAACTCCGGCGCGGTAAATCGCGCCACGTAGTTCGTTCCGGCATGTGGGTTCGCCACGCGGTCGAGAACCGCCTTGTCAGGAGAGGCGGGGATCGGACTACGCCGGCCGAGTTGCAACCGTTTTCGGGCCATTGGCATTTATCACACGATTTTGCAGAGCAGTGGATGCCCGGTCAGGACGGGGCATGACAAGGGGGTTGTCGATCCTGTAGAAGCCCCACGTACCAATTTGGACGCCCCATGACAGCCATTACAGACATCATCGGCCGCGAAATCCTTGACAGCCGCGGCAATCCGACCGTGGAGGTCGATGTGATCCTCGAGGACGGTTCGCGCGGTCGCGCCGCGGTCCCGTCGGGAGCCTCCACAGGTGCCCACGAGGCCGTCGAGCTTCGCGACGGCGACAAGGCACGTTATGGCGGCAAAGGCGTCCGTAAGGCAGTGGACGCGGTCAACGGGGAGATCTTTGATGCGATCGGCGGCATGGATGCCGAGGCGCAAACCAAGATCGACGACACGCTGATCGCGCTCGACGGGACGCCGAACAAGGGGCGACTGGGGGCGAACGCCATACTCGGGGTGTCGCTTGCGACGGCCAAGGCCGCGGCGGCGACAAAGAAGGTGTCACTTTATCGCTACGTCGGCGGCACAGCCGCGCGGGTGTTGCCCGTGCCGATGATGAATATCTTGAACGGCGGCGTGCACGCCGACAATCCGATCGATTTTCAGGAATTCATGATCATGCCGGTCGGCGTCCCGACCTTTGCGGAGGCGCTGCGTGCGGGAGCGGAGATTTTTCATACGCTGCGCTCAGCCCTGAAATCGGCCGGCCTGAACACCAATGTCGGTGACGAAGGCGGCTTTGCGCCGAACCTGAAATCGGCAGAGGCCGCGCTCGACTTCGTCATGCAGGCAATTGCCAAGGCCGGGTATCAGGCCGGTAAGGACGTCGTGCTCGCGCTCGATTGTGCCGCCACCGAATTCTTCAAGGACGGTGTCTACGTATACGAAGGTGAAGGCAAGAAACGTTCGAGACAGGATCAGGCGAACTATCTCGCCGACCTGGTTGCAAAATATCCCATCGTCTCGATCGAGGACGGAATGGCCGAAGACGACTGGGAGGGCTGGAAGGTCCTTACAAATTTGATCGGGAACAAATGCCAACTGGTCGGCGACGACCTCTTCGTCACTAACGTCGTTCGGCTTTCCAAAGGCATCAAGGACGGAATTGCGAATTCGATTTTGGTCAAGGTCAATCAGATCGGCACGCTCACGGAAACATTGGCTGCGGTCGAGATGGCCCACAAGGCGGGCTACACTGCCGTGATGTCGCACCGTTCCGGCGAGACGGAGGATGCTACCATTGCCGACCTTGCCGTCGCGACCAACTGCGGGCAGATCAAGACGGGCTCGCTCGCGCGGTCGGACAGGATCGCAAAGTACAATCAACTGCTGCGGATCGAAGAGGAACTCGGCTCGCAAGCGAAGTTTGCAGGCCGGAAAATTCTGAAATCGTAGTGGCGTGCCGGGCAACTTGCGCGTCTTGCCTTTGACGGGGAATTCAACGCAAATTGGCGATCCAACCAGATTGCGGGTGCCGAGGATGGACCAGACGACGACACTATCGGCCTATGACCGCCGCCGGGCGGCAGAACGCCTGGCTGCATTTGTTGTTCAATCAATCGACGCGGCGCGTGCCGTCGAAAAGCCATTCTTTCACCTGGAGTTCGACAGGGTATTTCCTGACGATATCTACGCGCAGATTCTCGCGTCGATGCCTGAGTCATCCGATTACCGGCCGATGCACGGCCGCAGCAAAGGTCACGATCTGGCGGATGGCACGCATACCCGCGTCAAGATCGATCTGTTTCCGGAATACATTCGCAACCTGCCCGCGGAGAAACGAGCGCTGTGGGACATCGTCGGGCGCGCGCTCTGCTCGGAGCCGGTCAAGCAGGCCTTCATCCGGCAGCTGGCGCCGGGGCTGTCGAAGCGCTTTGGCGAGAACTTCGCCAAGGTGGGAATGTATCCTATTCCGATCCTGACACGGGACATTCCCGGCTACCTGATCACGCCGCACACAGACACACACTGGAAGGGCATTACCGTCCAGCTCTATCTGCCGAAGGACGACGCCAATACCGACATCGGGACGATCTTCCACGAAAAATTGCCCGATGGATCCATGCCGAAGAGGGCGCAGATGCGATTTGCGCCGAATACCGGCTATGCCTTTGCGGTCGGCGACGACACATGGCATTCGGCGGATCCGGTGCACAATCGCGTCAAGACCCGCGATTCGATCCTGCTCACCTATTTCGTCGACCAGGGGCTGCTCAAGGTGCTGCGCAACCGTGGAAAGCGGCTTGGAAATTTCGTTTTGAACGAAATTCGCCACCGGATCTGACGCATTAAAGACGCTTTAACGGGCTTGGCTCATCTTGCCTGCCCATGGTCACGCACCGCCGCCGACGCACATTCCTGACCGTTCTCGGGCTCTACACATTTGCCGCGCTCTTCGTCGGCTATTTCGCAGCCAATGCCTTCACCGGCAACCATGGCCTGCGTGCCCAGCAGGACCTCGAACAACAACTCGCGGCGATGAAGGCCGAGCTGACGGAGTTGAAGGCGGAGCGCGCGGTATGGGAGCGTCGCGTGTCCCTTCTGCGTGCCGACCGCATCGACCCCGACATGCTGGACGAGCGGTCACGCGCCCTTATCGGCTACGCCGATCCGCGCGACCTTACGCTGTTGCTCAATCCCCGCTAGCGGCCTGTCCGGCAACCGCGGGACACCCGGCGGCGTTATCCACCGCCCGCCTTGAAATTTTCAACCAATTTCCGGGGGTTTTGCGCAATTCCCCGCGGCAGTCTCGCGCTTTCGTCGCCGGGGGATTTAAGCTATTGGGGTTCGGGAAAGCCTACCGACGCCCCGTCACAACTGCCGGACGCTTTCGCAGGGAGCCCTAATGGCGGTCGCCCAGAAGAACCCGAGCGCAGACGCCAAGCCCGTCGCCGATTTCAGCAAGGAGCAGGAGCTTTTCGCCTACCGCACCATGCTGACTATCCGCCGCTTCGAGGAGAAGGCCGGGCAGATGTACGGCATGGGCCTGATTGGCGGCTTCTGCCATCTCTATATCGGGCAGGAAGCGGTTGTCGTCGGCATGCAGATGGCGCTTAAATCCGGCGATCAGGTCATCACCGGCTACCGTGACCATGGGCACATGATCGCGACTGGCATGGACCCCAAGGGGGTCATGGCCGAACTCACCGGGCGAACGCACGGCTACTCCAAGGGCAAGGGCGGCTCCATGCACATGTTCAGCGTGGAGAAGGGCTTCTACGGTGGTCACGGGATCGTCGGCGCACAGGTGCCGCTCGGCACGGGTCTCGCCTTTGCCAACCGCTACCGCAACAACGACAGCATCTGCGTCACCTATTTCGGCGATGGCGCCGCCAACCAGGGCCAGGTCTACGAAAGCTTCAACATGGCGGAGCTGTGGAAACTGCCGGTGGTTTATGTGATCGAAAACAATCGCTACGCGATGGGTACCGCAATCACGCGCGCCTCGGCGGAGGTCAATCTGTCGCGGCGCGGATTATCGTTCAACATTCCCGGCGATCAGGTGGACGGCATGGACGTGCGCGCGGTGAAAGCCGCGGGCGAGAGGGCGGCTGCCTGGTGCAGAGCGGGAAAAGGCCCCTACATACTCGAAATGCTCACCTACAGGTACCGTGGACACTCGATGTCCGATCCCGCGAAGTATCGCACGCGCGAGGAGGTCGACGAAGTGCGCAGCCATCACGATCCGATCGACATGGCGCGCCACCGGATCCTGGAAAGGAAATTCGCCACCGAGGAAGCACTGAAAAAGATCGACAGTGAAGTCCGTGACCTGATCAACCAGGCGGCGGAATTCGCCACGCACGATCCGGAGCCCGACGTGTCCGAACTTTACACCGACGTTTACCGCTGAGTTTGTTGCGGGGAAGACCGTAGCGCCATGCCGATCGAAGTGCTCATGCCCGCGCTCTCGCCCACGATGGAGAAGGGCAATCTGGCCAAATGGCTGAAAAAAGAGGGCGACGAGGTCAAGTCCGGTGACGTGATCGCCGAGATCGAAACCGACAAGGCGACGATGGAGGTCGAGGCGACTGACGAGGGCACACTCGGTAAGATTTTGGTGCCGGAGGGTACGGCCGACGTCGCGGTCAATACACCGATTGCCGTGATCCTCGGTGAGGGCGAGGACAAGACGGCAATCAAGGCAACCCGGTCGGCGCAACAGTACAAGGCCGCCGGTCAGGCCCCGCCGGCGAAGGCGCAGAAGTCCCAGGCCAGGGTACAGGAAGCGCCGGCTCCTGCGCCCATGAAGGTGCCCGAAGCGCCGGCCCCTCAGGCGGCGAGCGATCCCGATATTCCCGAAGGCACTGAAATGGTCATCATGACCATGCGCGAGGCACTGCGCGACGCCATGGCGGAGGAAATGCGCCGCGACAAGGACGTGTTCGTGATGGGCGAGGAAGTCGCCGAATATCAGGGTGCCTACAAGGTCACGCAGGGGTTGCTGCAGGAATTCGGCGCCCGCCGCGTGATCGACACGCCGATCACCGAGCATGGGTTTGCCGGTCTCGGGATCGGCGCCGCGCTTGGCGGCCTCAAGCCGATCGTCGAATTCATGACGTTCAACTTCGCCATGCAGGCGATGGACCAGCTCGTCAATTCTGCGGCGAAGACGCTCTATATGTCGGGCGGCCAGATGGGTTGCCAGATCGTGTTTCGCGGTCCGAACGGCGCTGCCGCGCGTGTCGCGGCGCAGCACAGCCAGGATTACTCGGCCTGGTACTCGCACATTCCCGGGCTGAAGGTGATCGCGCCGTCGACGGCGGCCGACGCCAAGGGGCTGCTGAAGGCGGCGATCCGCGATCCGAACCCCGTCGTCTTTCTTGAAAACGAAATTCTCTACGGGCACTCCTCACCGGTGCCGAAGCTTGACGATTTCGTCCTGCCGATCGGCAAGGCGAGGATCGCGCGCCCGGGCAGCGACGTGACGATCGTCTCCTGGTCGATGGGCATGACCTACGCGCTCAAGGCTGCGGAAGAACTGGCAGGTGCCGGAATCGATGCCGAAGTAATCGACCTGCGCACCCTCAAGCCCATGGACACCGACACGATCGTGGCATCGGTGCAGAAAACCGGCCGGGCCGTGACCGTGGAGGAAGGATGGCAGCAGAACGGTGTCGGCGCCGAGATCGCGGCGCGCATCATGGAGCGCGCCTTCGACTACCTCGATGCGCCGGTTGCGCGCGTATCGGGCAAAGACGTGCCCATGCCCTACGCGGCGAATCTTGAAAAGCTGGCGCTGCCGTCCGTCGCCGAAGTTGTCGAGGCGGCAAAGGCCGTTTGCTACCGCTGAGGTGAAGATGACGATCCTGCGCGGCGCATGTCATTGCGGACAAATCGAGGTGGATTTCGAAACCGCGAGTCCGGTCAACGACCTGCGACTCCGCGCCTGTAGTTGCTCGTTCTGTCGCCGCCACCACAGCAAAGCGGTTGCCGACCCGAACGGCCGCCTCACGATCTACGCCCCGACCGGCGGGCTTCACCGCTATCGTTTCGGCATGCGCACGGCCGACTACCTGATCTGCGGGACTTGCGGGGTCTATATCGCCGCGGTAATCGCCAACAACGGGCAGGAGCGCGCGACACTGAACGTCGTTGGCGCAGGAATCACGGCGCTTGCCGATCGGCCGGCGGAACCGGCCGATTATGATCACGAGAGTGTCGAAGGACGACGAGCTCGGCGCCTCGCTGGCTGGACGCCAAGCCGCGTGGCCCAACGAACGGCGCAGGCAGGGGTCGGCTAGTCCGACGGACGACGGATGCCTACCAACATTCTCATGCCCGCGCTTTCACCCACAATGGAGAAGGGAAACCTCGCGCGTTGGCTGAAGAAGGAAGGTGACAGGATCAAGTCGGGTGACGTCATCGCCGAGATCGAGACCGACAAGGCGACCTTGGAGTACGAGGCCGTCGACGAAGGGACGCTCGCAAAGATCGTGGTGCCGGAGGGAACGCAGGATGTGGCGGTCAATTCGGTGATCGCGGTGCTGGCCGGTGAGGGCGAGGACGTCAAGGCGGCGGCTGCGAGCGCGAAGCCGGCGTCTACGAAGGCGCCCGAGAAAAAATCCGAGGCGGTAACCTCCTCGCCCCGACCCTCTCCCCAGCAGGGAGAGGGAGCAGGCAGTGCCGTGCCGCGCGCTCAGAGCCCTTCACCTCTCCCCGGTGGGGAGAGGCCGCCGCCGAAGGCGGCGGGTGAGGCGGTTGCTGTGCTGCGGGGAAATCGCATCTTCTCTTCGCCGCTGGCGCGGCGGCTGGCGAAAGAGGCCGGCATCGACATCGGCCGCGTCGCCGGCTCGGGGCCGCACGGCCGCGTCATCGCCCGCGACATCGATGCGGCGAAATCGGGCCAAGGCCTGCGCCCGGGCGCCGCATCACCTGGTGGGGCGGCGATCGCGCCGACGCTCTCCGACCAGCAGATCCGCGCGCTGTACGAAGAAGGTTCCTACGACTTCGTGCCGCACGACGGCATGCGCCGAACGATCGCGCAGCGGCTTACGGCGTCGGTGCAGACTGTTCCGCATTTCTATCTGACGGTCGACTGCGACATCGGCAGGCTTCTGGCCGCGCGTGAGGAAATCAACGCCAGCGCGCCAAAGGACAAAGACGGCAGTCCCCGTTTCAAGCTTTCTGTCAATGATTTCGTGATCAAAGCGCTGGCGCTGGCGCTCCAACGCATCCCGGACGCTAACGTGAGCTGGACCGAGGGGGGCATGCTCAAGCACAAGCATTCGGACATCGGAGTCGCGGTGGCATTGCCGGGCGGGCTGATCACGCCGATTGTCCGCAGCGCGGAAAGCAAGTCGCTTTCGGCGATTTCCAGCGAGATGCGCGACCTTGCGGCGCGTGCCCGCGGCCGCAAGCTCAAGCCGCACGAATATCAGGGCGGGACATCGTCGGTGTCCAACCTCGGTATGTACGGGATCAAGGATTTCACGGCGGTGATCAATCCGCCGCAATCGACCATTCTGGCGGTTGGAGCCGCGGAGGAGCGGGCCGTCGCGCGCGGCGGCAAGATCGGGGCAGCGCACATGATGAGTGTGACGCTTTCGTGCGATCACCGCGCCGTCGACGGGGCGCTCGGCGCGGAACTGATCGGGGTGTTCAAAACGCTGATCGAAAATCCGGTGATGATGGTGGTGTAGTCCGGTCAGGATGCTTTCGGTGACGCCACCGGAGTCAATCCTTTGGCTTTAAAAACGGCGCCCGCTTCGGGTGTGTGAAGATACCTGATCAGCGCAGCTGTGCCCGTAACCTCCTTGGCATCTTTGCCCAGACCTGCGGCGTAGCTGGTGATGTTGTTGAGCCCGGCCGGCAGGGGTCCGACAAGGTCAACGCCTGCGACCGAAGTCACTTCGGGTTCCTGCTGGATCGCAAGCTCGGCTTCGCCGCTGACCACAAGAAGGGCCGAGTTGCCGCTGGGCGGCGGATGTCTGGTCTTCGATTTCATCTGCTCGGCAATGCCCATGCGCTCGATCAGCTTGGCGAGATAGACGCCGCTGGCGCCGCCAGCGGCGGGATTTGAATAGGCGATTGCCTTGGCGTTCAGCAATGCCGTCTTGAATGCCTCCGGCGTGGAAATATCCGGCTTGGCCGCACCCTTTTTGACCACGACGGCCATACCCGAGCTGGCAAAGGTCGCATCCGAGCCTGCTGTAGCACTGCCATCCTTGGTTAGCGCATCGAGGCTTTGTTTGGTCAGGATGTAGAGATCGGCGCTTTCGCCCGCCTGCACGCGCTTGACCAGAATTGCGGCGGTAGCCCAGGTGATGTTCAATTTGTGACCCGTCGCTCTCTCGAACTTCGGAGCCAGTTCTTCGAGGGCGGATTGTACACCGATCGTGCTGAAGACCTTGATCTCGGCTGCAGACGCCAGGCCCGCTTGCATCAAGATAAATACTGCGATAGCCGCAATGCGGCCCATGATCCTGCGCATGACGTCTCCCCCTGTGTTACGGCGGTCATTACATGCCTAATCTGGGCGAAGTTCAATCGGGGTTGGTGCGGAGGTCGCAGGTGAATGGCTGACACGAATTTCGATGTTCTCATCATCGGCTCCGGCCCCGGCGGCTATGTCACCGCGATCCGGTCCGCACAACTCGGCTTCAAGACTGCAATCGTGGAGCGCGATTACCTCGGCGGCATCTGCCTCAACTGGGGCTGCATCCCGACCAAGGCGCTGCTGCGCTCGGCTGAAGTCTTCCACTATTTCCAGCACGCCAGAGATTACGGCCTGAAAGCCGACAATATCGGCTACGACGCCAAGGCCGTGATTGCCCGTTCGCGCGCGGTATCGAAGCGGCTCAACGACGGCGTCGGCTTCCTCATGAAGAAAAACAAGGTGGCGGTCATCTGGGGCGAGGCTTCGATCGAGGCGCCCGGCAAGGTGACCGTAAAGGCATCGAAAAGCGAACCGCCGAAAGGTGCGTTCAGCGCCGGGAGCTATCAGGCCAAGCACGTCATCATCGCGACCGGCGCGCGGCCGCGGGTGCTCCCGGGCATCGAGCCGGACAAGAAACTGGTCTGGACCTACTTTGAAGCCATGGCGCCGGACCGGATTCCGAAATCCCTGCTCGTGATCGGATCGGGAGCTATCGGTATTGAATTCGCGTCGTTCTATCGAACGCTCGGCGCCGAAGTTACCGTCGTCGAGGTCCTGCCCCAGATCCTGCCCGTCGAGGACCACGAGATCCAGGCGTTCGCCCGCAAGAGCTTTGAGAAGCAGGGAATCAGGATCCATACGAACGCGAAAGTCACGCGACTCGAAAAAAAGAGCGACAGCGTCACGGCCACGATTGAGGAGGGCGGAAAGACCCAGTCAATCACCGTCGAACGCGTGATCTCGGCAGTCGGCGTCGTCGGCAATATCGAAAACCTGGGCCTCGAAAACATCGGCGTGAAGACCGACCGCGGCATCATCGTCGTCGACAAGTTCAGCAGGACAAGCGTGCAGGGGATCTATGCGATCGGGGACGTCGCCGGCCCGCCGATGCTTGCCCACAAGGCGGAGCATGAGGGCGTCGTCTGCATCGAGGCGATCAAGGGCCTCAATCCGCATCCGATGAACAAATCGTTGATTCCGGGCTGCACCTATTGCTCGCCGCAGATCGCGTCGGTGGGCCTCACCGAACAGGCAGCGAAAGAGAGAAAACTGGACATCCGGGTCGGTCGCTTTCCCTTCATAGGCAACGGCAAGGCGATTGCGCTCGGCGAGGACCAGGGCCTCGTGAAGGTCATCTTTGACAGGAAGACCGGGCAGTTGCTCGGTGCGCACATGATCGGCGCGGAAGTGACCGAGCTTATCCAGGGATATGTCGTTGCCATGAACCTCGAGACGACCGAGGAAGAATTAATTCACACTGTGTTCCCGCACCCGACCCTGTCCGAGATGATGAAGGAAGCGGTGCTGGATGCGTACGGGCGCGTGCTCAACGTCTAACGCGCTCGCCTATTTGGTATATCTGCGCCACAGTGCGCCCGCGACATTGGAATAGTCGTCGGTCCACGTGCGTACCGCGGGGTCCGGCGGCGTGAGCGCCCAGAACCGGTTCCATTTCAGTTCGCCGATGTCGTCAGCGTCCTCGGCTGCGATCGCGACATCGGACGTGAAGACGTAATTCTCGTCATCCGATTGTTCGTCGGGATTGTCCCAGAGCCAGGTCTTGAGCCCGTTGGCCGCAGCGATACCGGCAACAACAGTCTTGAGCTCAAGGTACCTGTTTGAGATGTGCATCAGCACGACTCCGTGCGGAGCCAGCTTGGACCTATAGAGAGCCATCGCCTCCGTTGTTGCCAGATGCACCGGGATCGCATCAGATGAATAGGCATCAACGATGATCAGGTCGTAACTGCGGTCGGGCTCGTGCGCGAGTGTCAGCCGCGCGTCGCCGAGAACGACGGGAAGCTGCGGGGCGCATGAGGACAGATAGGAAAAGCGCCTGGGGTCGCGGGCGATCTCGACCACGACCGGGTCGATTTCGAAAAAATGCCAGGTCTCGGCCGGCGCAATGCGGCATGCGAGCGATCCGGCGCCGAGGCCAATGACGGCGGTACGCAGCGGCGCTGCCTTTCGCGCGCGCACCGCCTGGATGACCTGGTTCATCGCCGACTTGTCGTGATAGTAGGTGATTGACACCGGATGTCCTGCAACCGGCTTCCCGTCTTGATCGGCGATCATCTGCGCGCCGTGAATTGTCGACCCGTGCTTGAGGATGCGGAATCGGCCGTCGTCGGTTTCGTAGATCTTGTGTACGCCGAAGAAGCTGCGCATGGTCTCGATGTGGTATTCACCGCTCGGATAGAGTCGGATCGCAGCCAGCGCGATCGCAACGGCAAACGCCGACTTGGGCGGATCACGAAACGCCACGACCGAAATTGCAACCAGGGCTATGACGGCGGTTGTCAGGAATATTTCATCGTCATCCGCCGCCCCGCCAAACGCCGGGACCAAGACCAGGATTGCAATCGCGACGGCGGCAGGCCAGAACCAGGTAGCGAGCTGCGGCCAGCGCGCCGGTGACAGCGGCCTGAGCCAGCGCTCGTAAGGCTTCCATATGTTCTGCTTGAAGGGGCGGCAGAGCGCGGCGAGCACGGCAAGGATCGGATATTCGGCCACCCATGAAAAAATGTACGGAGCCACCAGTCCCGCGAAAAGTCCTCCGATCATCCCGCCGAACGACAGGGAGAGATAGAAAGTAGTGAGCCGTCGTGCGGGCGGCCGCGTTCGGGCAAGTTCACCATGGCACGCAAGGCAGATCACAAAGAATGCCAGCAGGTGTCCCCCGAGATTCAGGAACAGAGGAACCCACGTGCTGTAAAAGAGCAGCACCACGATCGCGCCGATCGCGAAGGGCTGCAGCAAAAGTGCAATCCGGTGGGGAATCAACGAGCGGCGCTGAAAGACGAGCACCCAGGTCAGCAAATACAATGACAGCGGAATGACCCAGAGCAGCGGCGCTGCGGCAACATCCGTCGAAATATGTGCGGTCACGGCAACGAGCAGGCCGGACGGAACTGCCGATATGAATATCCAGCGACCGACTATCATCCACTTCAGCGCCGGTGCGGACTTTTGCTTTTTATGCGGTGCCGGTCTGCGCGCTGCCCGCAACATCAGAACCGCACAGGCCGCGAACAACACGATGAGTACGGCGAAGCCGAAACTCCACAGCCGGTTCTGCGACTGCAGCGAAAACGCCGGCTCGAACAGCGCCGGATAAGCAAGCAGCGCCAGAAAGCTGCCGACGTTTGATGCCGCGTAGAGAAAATAGGGGTCATGCGCCTCGCGATGACCGGTACATACGAACCAGGTCTGCAGCAGTGGATTGCTGGCGGACAGCGCAAGGAACGGCAGGCCGATCGAGACAGCAAAGAGGCCCAGCAGCCACAGCGCGGCAAGGTTACCTGCAGGCGGAGATCCGAAACCCTGCGCGATTCCGAGTGGAAGCGTAAACCCGGCAAGGATCAGAAGCGCGAGATGGATGACGACGGGGGCGTAACGAGTCCGCAGCGTCGTCAGCGCGTGCGCATAGGCATAGCCGGCAAGCAACATCGCCTGGAAAAAGACCATCGCCACCGACCAAACGGACGGGGAGCCGCCAAGACGCGGCAGAACCATTCGCGTGAACATCGGCTGCACGGCAAAAAGAAGCAGCGCGCTCAAAAAGACGGCGGCTGTGTAAATGCCGAGGGTAAGCGCGTGCATCCGGACCTTGGGTGACGTTATGGCCATTGCATTCCCGAAAGCCGGAGCGGCCGCAGAGTGGGGACCGTTCGCAATTGTCGGACAGTTGTATAGATTAACCGGCGTTGCTGCATCCAGAATTCGGGGACGTCATGGGCATTCTTGCATGGATTGTGATTGGTCTCATTGCGGGCTGGCTTGCAACGCGAATTCTGGGCGGGCGCGGCGGATTGCTGCACAACCTTGCTGTCGGGCTCGTCGGAGCGATTGTAGGAGGAGTTCTGTTTGCTCAGCTGGGGCTTGCTGTTAAGCCTGGATTTCTTGGAGAACTCATCAGTGCCACCATCGGTGCCATCGTATTTCTGCTGATATGGCGGGCTATCAGGCGTCCATGACCGGGCGCCTGAGCGACCTTGCGGCGGCTGTCGCGCAGCCGTAAGTAGGTATCATGGCAGTCGTTCTCGATCTGGTGAACAATCCGCGGCCGCGGCATCCCGAAAAGGCGCATCGGCCCGATTCCCCTGCGCAGAAAAAACCCGACTGGATCCGTGTCAAGGCGCCGGTTTCACCCGGCTACTTCGCGACCCGGACAATCATGCGCGAGAACGGTCTCCACACAGTGTGCGAGGAAGCCGGCTGTCCGAATATCGGCGAGTGCTGGGAGAAAAAGCACGCGACCTTCATGATCATGGGCGATACCTGCACGCGGGCATGCGCCTTCTGCAACGTGAAGACCGGCCTGCCGGGTGCGCTTGATCCGCAGGAGCCGGCCCATGTTGCGCAAGCAACGGCGAAACTTGGACTGGCCCATATCGTGGTGACCTCGGTTGACCGCGACGACCTGCCCGACGGCGGGGCAGGACATTTTGCGGAAACCATCCGGGCGATCCGGGCGCGTTGCCCGAGGACCACGATCGAGGTGCTGACGCCGGACTTCCTGCGCAAGGATGGCGCTCTCGAGGTTGTGGTTGACGCCAGGCCGGATGTGTTCAATCACAATCTGGAAACGGTCCCGTCTCTCTATCTCAGCGTTCGCCCCGGTGCCCGGTACTTCCACTCCCTGCGACTGCTGCAAAGGGTGAAGGAGCTCGATCCGGCGATGTTCACGAAATCGGGGATCATGGTCGGGCTCGGCGAGCACCGTAATGAAGTACTACAGGTCATGGACGATCTGCGTTCGGCACAGGTCGATTTTCTGACAATCGGCCAGTATTTGCAGCCGACCCGCAAGCATCACGAGGTGAAGCGTTTCGTGCCGCCGGATGAATTCAAGGCGTTGGAAAAGATTGCCTATGCCAAGGGATTCCTGATGGTGGCGGCGTCGCCGCTTACCAGGTCATCGCATCATGCCGGTGAGAATTTTGCCCGCCTCAAGGCCGCACGCGCTGCATCCTGACAAACTATGCCGGAATTTTCGACGAAGCGCCGTGTCCCTCACGCCGCCGGCGACATGTTCGAACTTGTTGCCGATATCACGAAATATCCGGAATTCGTGCCGCTCTGCAGTGCGCTGACGGTAAAGAGCAAAACCGACCATGACGACGGAAAAACCGTCCTCGTGGCCGACATGACCGTCGCCTACAAGATTATTCGCGAGACCTTCACAAGCCGCGTTACGCTTGATCGGAAAGATCTGAAAATCGACGTCGAATATCTTAACGGCCCGTTCAAGCGCATGCATAACCGCTGGAGCTTTCGGCCGGCCGGCGAGCGCATGTGCGACGTTGAATTTTTCATCGCGTACGAATTCCGGAGCCGCACCCTCGCAATACTGATGGGGACAATGTTTGATACCGCATTCCGGCGCTTCGCTGCCGCATTTGAGCAGCGTGCCGACCTGGTCTACGGCAAATAAAAAGCGAAGGCCCGGGCGGCCGGTGACCGCCGGGCCTTGCAGTGCTCTGTCGATCAGGTGCGCGTGCGCATACGCATCATGAAACTGTCGAATCCAAGTTCGGCCACCTGGAGCCAGGCGAAGGAGTCATTTCGATACGGTACCAGGCTGTCGTAAAGCTTCTTGAAGTGCGGATTGTTTTTTGCAAGGCCGTCGTAGATATCGTTGGCTGCCTTGTAGCAGGCTTCCATGACAGGCTGCGGGAAGGCCCGCAACTGTGCGCCGTTCGAAATCAGGCGTCGCAGCGCGATCGGATTGAGATAGTCGTATTTCGACAGCGTCCAGATCCAGGCGTCATTGGACGCCGTGATGATGGCTGATTGGTAGGCCTTCGGCAGTTCGCTCCATTTGGGAATATTCATGATGTTGTGAGCCTGGCCGCAGCCTTCCCACCATCCCGGATAGTAATAGTACTTGGCGACCTTCACGAAGCCGAGCTTTTCATCGTCGTACGGGCCGACCCATTCGCAGGCATCGAGCGTTCCCTTCTCGAGCGCGGGATAGATATCGCCGGCCGCGAGCTGCTGCGGGACCAATCCGAGCTTGGCCACAATCGTGCCGGCGAAACCGCCGATGCGCATTTTCAGTCCCTTGAGGTCGTCGGTCGATTTGATCTCCTTGCGGAACCAGCCGCCCATCTGAGCGCCGGTATTGGCCGCAGCGAAGCCAACGCAATTGAAGTCCTTGAGCAAGTCGTTGAGCAGCTCCTCGCCGCCGCCATGGCGCAGCCAGGAAATCATCTGACGCGCATTCAATCCGAACGGCAGTGCCGTTCCGAATGTGAGCGCCGGATTCTTTCCGAAATAGTAATAAAGCGCCGTATTGCCCATCTCGACGGTGCCATTGCCGACCGCATCAAGGACCTGCAGGCCGGGAACAATTTCACCGGCGGCGAAGACCTGGATCTGGAATTTGTTGTCGGTAATTTCGGCAACGCGCTTCGCAAAATATTCGCAGCCGCCGTACAGAGTATCGAGCGATTTTGGCCAGCTCGCCGTAAGTCGCCACTTTATTGGCGGAGATGACTGGGCAATCGCAGGTGCAGCAACTGCCGACGCAGCAAGCCCCATGCCTGCGGCTTGCAGGAATTGACGACGTTTCATGACGTTTCCCCTCGTTTATTTCGGTCCGCCGACCGGAGGAGATTGCTCATGAATGTCTTTCGCTCGCCTCTTATCGGCGGCCGATAGGCAATCTTACGCCAATCCAAGGAAAGCGGAAGGCCATTCCAAGGCTGATCCTAGCTTTCGCCGACGAGTGGTTGCGGCTCTTCCTTTTCAGCGAGTTCGCGCAGCATGGCCAGTGCCTGAAGTACGGATTTTTCGCGGACCTTGCTGCGTCCGATGTCGCCGTACCTGCGGTCATGAGCGATAAGACGGCCGCTGCGTGACGCTGCGCAAAAATAGACGAGCCCGATCGGTTTTCCGGCAACAGCCCCGGTCGGCCCTGCAATACCGGTAATCGAAATGGCGAGATCCACTGAAGCGTGCGCAAGGGCGCCCTTCGCCATTTCCTCGGCGCATTCGGTGCTCACCGCGCCATAAACATCGATTGTCGCCGGCGTTACCCCGAGCATCTGCTGCTTGGCATCATTGGAATAGGTGACGAAGCCGCGGTCAAAGACGGCCGACGACCCGGGGATTTCACTTATGGTCGCGGCAACCAGACCGCCGGTACAGGATTCTGCCGTTGCGATCGTCAGCTTCTTCCGCTTGCAGACATCGAGAAGTGCCTTGGCGGCCTCGATTGCTGGCTGGTCTGGCATGCTAGTCCCAGGGCAGACGAATTGTCGCCGTTGCGTAGGCGACGATGCCTTCTCCACGCCCGGTGAAGCCCAGCTTTTCGCTGGTTGTCGCTTTGACACCAACCCGTTCGACGCTGATGCCGGCGAGTCTGGCGATGTTTGCGCGGATCGAATCGCGGTGCCCGCCGATCCGAGGAGCCTCGCATACAATCGTGAGGTCAAGATGGGCGATACGTCCACGCCGGGCGTGTACGCGATCGACGGCGAAGACAAGAAAGCGATCCGATGACGCGCCACGCCATTGCGGATCGCTCGGCGGAAAATGCACGCCAATGTCGCCTTCGGCGAGTGCCCCGAGAATGGCATCGGTCAGCGCATGCAGGGCAACGTCGGCATCTGAATGGCCAGTCAGCGACCGCGTGTACGGGATGCGAATTCCGCCGAGGGTCACATGGTCGCCAGGTCCGAATGCGTGAACGTCGAGTCCGGATCCGGTTCGCACATCGGCGAGTGCGGCCGACTGCTTTGCTTCGGCGTGTGTGAAATCGTCGGGCGTGGTAAGCTTGATATTCCCGGGTTCGCCGGCAAACACGCTTACGGTCATTCCAGCCCATTCGGCGAGCGCGGCATCATCGGTAAAATCGTTGCGGCCTTTTTCGGCTGCGCGTCGGTGTGCCGCAAGCAGGGCGTCGAATGCGAACGCCTGCGGCGTCTGCACCAGCCGGAGCGAACCTCGGTCGAGCGTCGCTTCGATTGTGCCGGCCTGGCTCACGCGTTTGACTGTGTCCGTGACAGGTAACACCGGAATTGCAGCGCCCGTCTTTTCCGCGGCAGCTATCGCTCGGGTAATGAGGTCGGCGCTGGCGAATGGCCGTGCCGCATCATGCACCAGAACGATGTTGGGTGGATCTGACGCAAGGGCCTCGAGCCCGGCATGCACCGAGGCCTGTCGCGTCGCGCCACCAAAAACCGGCGGCAGAATTCGGATATCGCGGGTTTCCTTGCGCACCAGTTCGGTATCGTCGGGTCGCACGACCGGCTGCACCGCATTGACGGCAGGTACGCCTGCAAAGCTTAACAGCGAGCGGCGAAGCAGAGACATCCCCCCGATTGTGCGGAACTGCTTGGGCAAGTCGCCGCCTGCGCGCAGGCCCTGACCGGCGGCTACTACAACGGCTGCGACTTGGGACATTCCGATCTCCAGAGGCCTGTTGCCTTTAGCGCGTTCTTTTCATTGCGCAAACGGAGGCGCCATCGTCCTGCTCGGCATTTGAACATTTTTTTGCGTTGCAGCACTTGCTTTGCGGGAGCAAATGGCTAAAGTGTGAGCAGTCATGGAATACGCCTAAATGGTAGGCAAACTATCTAATGCTTTGGAAATACAAGCTTTTATGGCCAAAACGCTTAACATTGGGGAAGTAGCGGTTCCGAACTGCGTGATCCTGGCGCCAATGTCGGGAATTACCGACGCACCTTTTCGGCGCCTTGCAGAGAAGCTGGGTGCCGGACTCGTGGTTTCCGAGATGACCGCGTGCGCCGGGCTCGTGCGCGGCGAGCGTGAGGCGATGGTGCGCAGCGCCGGCGTGGGGGTCGCTACCCACGTGGTGCAGTTGGCCGGATGTGAGGCGCGATGGATGGCCGAAGGCGCCCGGATCGCCGAAGCGCAGGGCGCAGACATCATCGACATCAACATGGGCTGCCCGTCCAAACAGGTGACAAACGGTGCCGCCGGCTCTGCACTGATGCGCGACCTCGATCATGCGCTCGGGCTGATCGAAGCGACGGTGGCGGCAGTGCGGGTGCCGGTTACGCTCAAGATGCGGCTCGGATGGGACGATGCGACGATCAATGCGCCGGAGCTTGCACGCCGCGCCGAAACGGCAGGCGTGAAGCTCATCACGGTCCATGGGCGCACGCGCTGTCAGTTCTATGACGGCACTGCCGACTGGGATGCGGTTCGCGCCGTCAAACAGGCCGTATCGATTCCCGTCGTGATCAACGGCGACATCGGTTGCTCTGGCGACGCCGTCAGGGCAATCGCCGCGTCTGGTGCCGACGCGGTCATGATCGGGCGGGCCGCGCAGGGCCGACCGTGGCTTCCCGGACAGGTCGCTCGCTACCTGGCAACAGGCGTGTCCGAACCGGCGCCGTCGCTTGCAGCTCAGCACAGCCTGATCGACGGGCTTTATGATGAAATGCTCGGGCATCATGGCGTCGCGATCGGCCGCCGCCACGCGCGCAAGCATCTTGCCTGGGCGCTCGACCATGCCGCCGAGACGGCCGGCGCACCGGTTGACGTCCTCAAAAGTCACCGTGCGCGCGTCCTGACAGCCGAAGAACCCGGGCGTACCCGCCGTCTGCTGGCTGAGGCTTTCGACGATTTTGCTTGGAGGGCCGCCGCATGACGCGCGCGCAGGCAGTCTCAGCGATGGTCAATACGCCGGCAGACGCGATGCTGCATGCGTTGCCTCACCCGGTCATCATGATAGCGCCCGACGGCAAGATTGCGGATGCGAATGTGGCCGCAGAACAGTTTTTCGAGGCGTCAACGCCGATGTTGCGACGGCATCAGTTGAGCGATCTTGTCCCCTTCGGGTCGCCCCTGCTCACGCTGGTCGAGCAGGTGAGACACCGCGGGGCGGCGGTGAACGAATACAAGGTTGATCTGGCGACGCCACGCAATCCGGGCGAGCGGCTGGTGGATCTCTATGTCGCGCCGCTTCCGGAATATTCCGACCACGTTGTCGTCATGCTCCAGGAACGGACGATCGCCGATAAGATGGATCGTCAGTTGACGCACCGTGGCGCCGCCCGCTCGGTAATCGCACTTGCCGCAATGCTTGCGCATGAAATCAAGAACCCTCTTTCGGGGATTCGCGGGGCGGCGCAACTTCTCGAGCAGTCCGCGGGCGACGATGACCGGCCTCTCACCAAGCTGATATGCGACGAGACCGACCGCATCGTGAAGCTGGTCGATCGCATGGAGGTATTTTCCGACGAGCGCCCGATCGATCGCGAACCGGTGAATATTCACGTCATTTTCGACCACGTGAAGAGGCTCGCCCAGTCGGGCTTTGGTCGTCATATCAAGTTCACCGAGGACTATGACCCGTCATTGCCGCCGGTGCTGGCCAACCGAGATCAGCTGGTGCAGGTGTTCCTCAACCTGATCAAAAACGCGGCCGAGGCGATCGGCCCCGATGCCGCGGACGGCGAAATACAACTGACCACGGCTTTTCGTCCCGGCGTAAGGCTTTCGGTGCCCGGGAGCAAGGCGCGGGTGTCGCTGCCGCTCGAGTTCTGCGTCAAGGACAACGGGCCGGGCGTGCCGGAAGATCTGATGCCGCATTTGTTCGATCCATTCGTCACCACCAAGCAGAGCGGGAGCGGGCTGGGGCTCGCACTCGCTGCGAAGATCGTGGGTGACCACGGAGGGATCATCGAGTGCGAGTCGCAGCCGCGGCGAACGACATTCCGCGTGTTGATGCCGATCTACAGCGGTGATGGTGAATTCACCGATAACGCATTGCCGGCCCACAGCCCGTGAGAACCCACATGCCTACGGGAAGCATTTTGATAGCCGATGACGATGCAGCCATCCGCACCGTCCTGAATCAGGCACTTTCGCGTGCCGGATACGAGGTTCGTTCGACCGGCACCGCCGCGACGCTCTGGCGCTGGATCACGCAAGGGGACGGCGACCTGGTGATCACCGATGTGGTCATGCCGGACGAAAATGCCTTTGATCTTATCCCGCGTATCCGGAAAGCCCGACCCGACTTGCCGATCGTGGTCATGAGCGCGCAAAACACATTCATGACGGCGATCCGCGCGTCCGAGCGCGGTGCCTATGAATATCTGCCGAAACCTTTCGATCTCAAGGAACTGATCGCGATTGTCGGACGGGCGCTGGCCGAGCCAAAGGAGCCGCGCACACCGCCGGCCAAGAGCGAGGACTTTGAGGGGATTCCTTTGGTCGGGCGCTCGCCGGCGATGCAGGAAATCTACCGGGTTCTGGCGCGTCTGATGCAGACAGATCTGACCGTCATGATTTCCGGGGAATCCGGCACCGGGAAGGAGCTTGTCGCGCGCGCATTGCATGATTACGGCAAACGTCGTGCCGGCGCGTTTGTTGCGATCAACATGGCCGCAATCCCGCGCGACCTCATCGAATCCGAGCTGTTCGGTCATGAGAAGGGGGCGTTTACCGGCGCCAACACCCGCAGCGCCGGCCGGTTTGAGCAGGCGGAGGGAGGCACGCTGTTCCTCGACGAGATCGGCGACATGCCCATGGAGGCGCAAACGCGCTTGCTCCGCGTGTTGCAGCAAGGCGAATACACAACGGTCGGTGGCCGCACCCCTATCAAGAGCGACGTCCGCATCATCGCAGCAACAAACAAGGATCTGCGGCTGCTGATCCAGCAGGGTCTGTTCCGCGAGGATCTGTTCTTCCGGCTGAATGTCGTTCCCCTGCGCCTGCCTCCACTGCGTGAACGTACCGAGGATATTCCCGACCTGATCCGGCATTTCTTCTCGCAGGCTCAACGCGAAGGCTTGCCGGCAAAGCAGATCGATCAGGCGGCGCTTGAGCATCTCAAGCGCCACCGGTGGCCGGGAAACGTGCGTGAGCTGGAAAATCTCGCACGTCGACTGGCAGCGCTTTATCCGCACGAGACCATCACTGCGGCCGTCATCGAGCAGGAGTTGTCGCAGCCGGCCGCGTCAGTCGGGGGAGGCGAGGCGCGCGCGGGTGAGAATCTCGGCGGTGCGATCGAACGCCACCTGGCCGCCTATTTCGCGGAGTTCGAGGACGGGCTGCCGCCCGCGGGGCTCTATCACCGTATTCTCCGCGAAGTCGAATTTCCGTTGTTGACAGCCGCCTTGGCGGCGACACGGGGCAACCAGATCCGCGCGGCGGACCTTCTCGGGCTCAACCGGAACACGCTGCGCAAGAAAATCCGCGATCTCGATATCCAGGTCTATCGCGGGAGTAGCTGACGACCCCCTAGCCTGCGATATTTGGCGTGGGCGCCGCGGAATAGTCTCAATTCGGCAACATTGTTGTATAAAAGCATCAGTCCTGTAGGGGGCTCTTTAAAGCCCTCCCAGGTCATGAGTTTTATCGGTTTGCCAGGGCCCATGAGTGTCGAACAGGCTGCTACCGCAGAAACGGCACTAGCCGGCGCACCCGCAAAGCGCGAGCAGGCGCGCATTCTCGGCCCGCTGGCCGTCGGGCTGGCGCTGCTCTCGGCCTTCGTCACCTTTGTCGTGCTCGCCGATCTTACGCCGCTGCCGCCGACCCATAACGTTGTTGTCATCCTGCTGGCCGTAAATGCGGCGACGGTGCTGTTGCTCCTCGCCATCATCGTGCGGGAAGTCTGGCAGATCGTGCAGGCACGTCGCAGCGGCCGGGCGGCAGCCCGCTTGCACGTGCGGATCGTGGCGTTGTTCTCGCTGATTGCCGCTGCGCCTGCGATCATGGTTGCAATTGTCGCCAGCGTGACGCTCGACCGCGGCCTCGACCGGCTGTTTTCGACACGAACGCGTGCGGCAATCGAGAATTCGCTGATTGTGGCTGAAGCTTACCTGCGCGACCACGCGCAGACCGTGCGTTCCGACATTATCGCAATGGTGATCGACCTTGCGCGCAACAAGACTATTTTTGACCAGGATGCCGACAAGCTGCGACAGTTTCTGACCTTTCAGGCCCAGGTGCGCGGACTTGCCGCGGCAATGGTGCTCGACAAGGACCTCAACGTCATCGGCCGCGCCGACGTCAACATCAACCAGACCTTCGCGCTGCCGCCACGCGACGCACTGCCGCGCATCGGCAGCCGGGAGCCGCAGATCGTTCTTTTACCCGACGCCAACTATGTCGCCGCCGTGATCAAGCTCGAACACTATGATGACCAGTACCTCTATCTGACGCGCCTGCTCGATCCCCGTGTGGTGCCGCAGCTGCAGGCGACGCGCGCGAGCGCTACCGAATATGCCGCGCTCGAGCAACGTCGCGTCGGCGTGCAGGTCGCCTTCGCGCTGATGTACACCGTGATCGCGCTCATTGTGCTGCTGTCGGCGGTCTGGATCGGGCTGAATTTTGCGAACCGCCTGGTCGCGCCGATTCGCCGCCTCATCGGTGCGGCTAACGCGGTCTCGACAGGCAATCTTTATGTGCGCGTGCCGGTACGGCAGGCGGAAGGGGATCTCGCGCATCTCGGTGAGACGTTCAACCGCATGACACAGGAACTCCGCACGCAGCGCGACGACATCATGCACGCACGTGATCTCATCGACAGCCGTCGGCGCTTCACCGAGGCGGTGTTGGCCGGCGCCAGCGCCGGAGTCATCGGCGTCGACGGCAATGGCGCCGTCAGCATCCTCAACCGGTCGGCGGAAAAGCTGATCGGCTGCGCCGAAAGCGAGGCGCTCGGCCGGCCGCTCGAAGAGGTGCTGCCGGAGCTTTCAGAGTTCATGGCGGCGGCACGTGCAGGCTCGCGCACGCAGGACCAAGTGACGATCAGCCGCAACGGCCGTGAGCGCAACCTGTCCGTCCGCGTCACCAGCGAGCAGTCCGGCGAGTCCGACCGCGGCTACGTCGTGACGCTCGATGACATCACCGAGCTTGTCTCCGCGCAGCGCACCTCGGCCTGGGCGGACGTCGCGCGCCGCATCGCACACGAGATCAAAAACCCGCTCACGCCGATCCAGCTTTCGGCGGAACGGCTGCGCCGCAAGTACGGCAAAATGATCGAAGAGGATCGCGGCGTATTCGAACAATGCACCGATACGATCGTACGCCAGGTCGAGGACATCAGGCGCATGGTCGACGAGTTTTCACATTTCGCACGTATGCCCAAACCGGTGATCGCGGCCGAAGATGTCGCCGACGCCGTGCGCCAGACCGTATTTCTGATGCGCGTCGGAAACGCCGAGATCGATATCGACGCAAGAATTGCCGAAGATCCGATGCCTGCGCGCTTCGACCGGCGGCTTATCTCGCAGGCCCTGACCAACGTCATCAAGAACGCGACCGAGGCGATCGCCGCCGTGCCGCCGGCCGAGCTTGGCAAGGGCACGATCCATGTTTTCGTGACGCGAGAGGGTGACGACATCGTGATCGACGTTGTCGATAACGGCATCGGCCTTCCGAAGTCGAACCGCAGCCGCCTGCTCGAGCCTTACGTCACCACACGCGAAAAAGGCACCGGCCTCGGCCTGGCCATAGTCGGGCGCATTATTGAGGAGCATGGAGGCAATATCGAATTGCGCGACGCAAGCGAGAAGATTCCGGGGCAGCGCGGTGCCTGGGTGCGGATAAGGTTTGCTGCCGCCGGCAAGGCCGATCAACGCGAACCCGGGCAATCAACGACAGTGAGTGGGTAGTGCCATGGCCTCTGAAATTCTGATCGTCGACGACGAGGCCGATATCCGCGATCTGGTCGCGGGTATCCTGCAGGATGAAGGCTATGTGACACGCACGGCGCGTAACAGCGACGATGCGCTGGCGGCAATCATTGCGCGCCGGCCTAATTTGATCTTCCTGGACATCTGGCTCCAGGGCAGCAAACTGGACGGCCTGCAGCTGCTCGATGCCGTCAAACAGGAGCACCCCGAGCTTCCTGTGGTCATGATTTCGGGTCACGGCAACATCGAGACTGCCGTCGCGGCGATCAAGCTCGGCGCCTATGATTTCATCGAAAAGCCGTTCAAAGCGGACCGCCTCGTGCTGGTCGCAGATCGGGCTCTGGAAAATTCGCGGCTTAAACGGGAAGTCAAGCAGCTCAAACAGCTGGCCACGGTTCCCACGAAGCTTGTCGGCCGGTCCGCCGTAATCGGCCAGTTACGGCAGGCCATCGAGCGTGTCGCCCCGACCAACAGCCGCGTTCTCATCGTCGGACCGTCCGGCGCCGGCAAGGAGCTCGCGGCGCGCACGCTGCACATGCAATCCAGCCGCGCAAATGGTCCGTTTGTCGTCATCAATGCAGCCGCCATCACTCCGGAGCGCATGGAAATCGAGCTGTTCGGCGTGGATCAGTCGAACGGCTCGGAAGGCCGCAAGTCCGGTGCGCTTGAGGAGGCGCACGGCGGCACCTTGTTCATCGACGACATCGCTGAATTGCCACGCGAGACGCAAAGCAAGATTTTACGGGTGCTCGTCGATCAGACCTTCCAGCGTGTCGGCGGCAGCGCCAAAATCGCGGTCGACGTGCGGATCGTGTCGTCGACGGCGCGAAATCTCGAGGCGCTGATCGCGGAAGGAAAGTTCCGCGAGGACCTCTACCACCGGCTCGCGGTGGTGCCGATCCGCGTCCCGCCGCTTGCCGAGCGGCGGGAGGACATTCCAGATCTCGTCGAATACTTCATGGACCAGATTTCGCAGGCGACCGGTTTGCCGAAACGCCGGATCGGAGACGACGCAATGGCCGTCCTGCAGTCGCATAACTGGCCGGGCAATGTGCGCCAGTTGCGCAACAATATCGAGCGGCTGATGATCCTTGCCGGGGGCGATCCGGATGCGGTGATGAGCGCGAGCATGCTGCCGCCGGACGTAGGATCAATGGTACCGAGCATGCCAAACGGAAACGGCGGCGAACACCTTATGAGCCTGCCGCTGCGCGATGCGCGCGAGGTGTTCGAGCGCGAGTACCTGGTCGCGCAGATCAGCCGCTTCGGCGGCAACATTTCGCGTACCGCCGAATTTGTCGGCATGGAACGCTCGGCACTGCACCGCAAGCTCAAGGCCCTCGGAATCGACTAGCAAATCATGTCACGGATTGCATACGTTAATGGCCGTTATCTGCCTTACGGCCAGGCCAAAGTCGCCATCGAAGATCGCGGCTACCAGTTCGCGGATGGCGTTTATGAAGTCTGTGAGGTGAGGGGCGGTCATCTGATCGACGAAAGCCGTCATATGGCGCGGCTGGATCGCTCGCTCCGCGAATTGCGGATCGCCCGCCCGATGTCTCCTGCGGCTCTTGCCGTAGTTCTGTGCGAAACAATCCGTCGAAACCGCGTGCGCGACGGAATCGTGTACCTTCAGGTCACGCGCGGAACGGCGCATCGCGATTTTCCGTTTCCGGCGGAAGGGACGAAACCCTCGCTTGTCGTGACGGCAAGGAGCAGCGATCCCGAGCGTCTTGAGCGGATGGCGGCGGAAGGGGTCGCTGTCGTCACAGTTCCCGATATCCGCTGGAAGCGAGTGGACATAAAATCGGTTGCGCTTCTGCCAAACGTTCTCGCCAAGCAGGCAGCGCGTGAACAGGGCGCACGCGAAGCCTGGCTCGTCGACGCGCAGGGCCGCATCACCGAAGGCTCTTCGTCGAGCGCTTGGATAGTCAATCGCGATGGCACGCTCATCACCCATCCGCTCGGACAGGACATCCTGCCAGGCATTACACGCTCGGTCGTCATCGACATGATCAGGGCGCAGGGGCTGGCATTCGAGGAGCGCACTTTCACCGTCGAAGAGGCGTACCACGCGCGCGAAGCCTTCATTACCTCCGCAAGCCAGACCGTGCTGCCGGTTGTCAAAATAGACGGTCGGCCCGTCGGCAATGGCGCGCCCGGGCTGATCGCAACAGCCCTGCGGCGCGATTATCATCGCTATGCCGAGACCAGCAGGTAGGGTTCGTCCGCATCCGGGCGCACGAAAAGGCTCCGAACCGGCTGTCGCGGGAAAAGGTAAATTTCCCATAGATTCAGCGGCTTGCAACAGCCGGCATGAACTCGTGCTTGCGCATCACCTGTAGCTGCCATCTAATAGTATTTCCCGGGCCTCGCACCGCTAAGCGTGGGGCAGAGTGGCGCATGCGTCGAATAGGACGCATGTGGAAGGACTTGGGCAACGAAAGAAGGTCTCGCGCTCAGACGCGAGCAAAAAATGGAAAAACGGCCATGGCAGCCGATCGTGCGCAAAATCTGCAAGACACATTTCTTAATCACGTCCGGAAAAGCAAAGTACCTCTCACCATATTTCTGGTGAACGGCGTCAAATTGCAGGGCGTTGTGACCTGGTTCGATAATTTCTGTGTGCTGCTGCGGCGGGACGGGCACTCGCAACTCGTATACAAGCATGCAATCTCGACCATCATGCCGGGTCATCCGATACAGCTCTTCGAAGGAGCCGACGAGCCGCCGGCCGGAGACAAGGTCTAATTGGAATTACGCCGCCGTGATCAAAGTGCCGATCGTCTGAGCCCGACACCGTCGGGCGGCGAGACCGGTCGCGCAATTGTCATCGAGCCTTGGCTCAAGACGTCCGCGCACCGCAATGCTGCGGGCGGTGCCCTTGGCACCCAATTGGGCGCACGATCTCCTGAGGCGCGTCTGGAGGAGGCGGTCGGGCTTGCTCGTGCGATCGACCTGACAGTGGTACAGGCCGGTCTTGTCACGCTCGGCGACATCCGGCCTGCGACCTATATCGGCAAGGGCAAGGTCGACGAAATTGCCGGCATGGTGAAAAGTCTGTCGGCATCCATCGTGGTGATGGATTGCCCGATCTCTCCGGTGCAGCAACGCAACCTCGAGAAGGCGTGGAACGCCAAGGTCATCGACCGCACGGGGTTGATCCTGGAGATTTTCGGGCGGCGTGCGCGCACGCGGGAAGGGGCGCTGCAGGTCGAGCTTGCACATCTGACCTATCAGAAAAGCAGGCTGGTCCGCTCATGGACCCACCTCGAACGCCAGCGCGGCGGCTTTGGTTTCCTGGGCGGTCCGGGCGAGACTCAGATTGAAGCCGACCGCAGGGTAATCGAGGAGCGCATTGCCCGCATCGAAGCGGAGCTCGACAAGGTCAAGCGCACGCGCAAGCTGCACCGTGAGAGCCGCAAGCGCGTGCCTTATCCGATCGTGGCTCTGGTCGGATACACAAACGCCGGCAAATCGACCTTGTTCAACCGTCTGACCGCAGCCACGGTGCTGTCCGCGGATATGCTCTTTGCCACGCTCGACCCAACGCTGCGTGCGGTCGAATTGCCGCACGGCATTCGGGCTATCCTGTCCGACACCGTCGGGTTCATTTCGGATCTGCCGACGATGCTCGTTGCGGCATTTCGGGCAACCTTGGAAGAAGTGATCGAGGCGGATGTGATCCTGCATGTCCGCGACATGTCGCACGAGGATGCGGATGCCCAGCTGCACGACGTCGGCAAGGTGCTGGGCGAGCTCGGTATCGCGACGACCGACAAGCGGCTCATCGAAGTCTGGAATAAAGTCGATCGGCTGGATGCAGAAGCCCGGGCGAGGGTGCTCAACCTTGCGGCACGCCAACCGGAAGACCGGCGTCCCGTGATCGTATCCGCGCTGACCGGCGAGGGCATGGACCGCCTGGTGGCCGCGATCGAGAGGCGCCTCAGCCAAAGCCGTCAGACCATCGAGCTGTCGGTCGATCCTGCGGACGGTGCCGGCCTGAGCTGGCTTTACCGGCATTCGGAAGTCCTCGCAAAAAACATGCGCGGAGACGGGCGGCTCGCGCTCACTGTGCGCGCGGATGCCGATAATGCCGCGCGGGTGCGGGCGAAGTTCAGTTCCTGAAATTTACTTTTCCGCGGCTTTCGCCTCGGTCCACAACGCATCCATTTCGTCCAGAGTTGCGTTCTTCGGCGTCTTTCCGCGCTCGGCGAGTGCGCGCTCGATCGATGCAAACCGCCGCTCGAACTTCAGGTTGGTTTCGCGCAGGACGCCCTCGGGATCGGCATTCAGGTGCCGCGCGAGGTTGACGACGGCGAACAGCAGGTCGCCAACTTCGGCAGCCGTCCGGCTGCCGTCGGCGGCGTCAAGTTCCGCTTCGATTTCATCTGCTTCCTCGCGGATCTTGGCAAGAACGGCCCGGGGATCGTTCCAGTCGAAGCCGACGCGGCCGGCCTTCTCCTGAAGCTTTAAGGCACGGGTTAACGCGGGCAGGCCGACCGGAACGCCAGAAAGTGCGCTCTCCGGCATCTGTTGTCCCCGCTCTGCCTTCTCTTCGGCCTTTATCCGTTCCCACAAATCCTTGACCGCGGTCGCCGTCTTACCGTCGGCATCGGCAAAGACGTGCGGATGGCGGCGGATCAGTTTTGCGGTCAACGCCGCCACCACGTCGCCGAAATCAAAGGCGCCTTGCTCCTGAGCCATCCGGGCGTGGAAAACGACCTGCAGCAGCAGGTCGCCAAGCTCGTCCTTGAGGCCGGCAAGGTCCTCGCGCGCGATGGCGTCCGCGACCTCATAGGCTTCCTCAAGCGTATAAGGCGCGATCGTCCGGAAATTCTGCTCGAGGTCCCAGGGGCAGCCGGTGCCCGGCGTGCGCAGCGCCGCCATGATCTCGAGCAGGCGCGAAATATCACGAGAGGGCTTCACGGGCGATGACAGGTGCGCTTCGTCGGTGGATGGCGACCGTAGCAAAGGCGCCCGTTGCCTGCGACCGCCGATCTACGATTCGCATAAGACATATTATGGAACATTTTATACGGACCCCCGATACGGCTGGGCTTACGGGCCGAAACGATAAAACTCTATCTTTTCAACATGACGCGGCCGGGTTTCCCCGTGGCGCTTCAAATCGTGAGCGACATGCGGTCATAGCCGGGCTCGACGCCCGGCGGCAGTTCGGCGCGCAACGTGGCGTAGTCCATATCGGTGTGCAGGTTCGTCAGGATCGCGCGCTTGGGCTTGATGCGGCTGATCCAATCCAGCGCTTCCTCAAGGTTGAAATGCGTGGGGTGTGGGCTCTTGCGCAGCGCGTCGACGATCCAGACCTCAAGACCGGCCAACGCGGCGATGCTTTCGGGCGGCAGGCTCTTGATATCGGCCGAATAAGCGACGTCGCCAAAGCGAAATCCCAGAGAAGGGATATCGCCGTGATCCTGGAGGATCGGCAGGGCCTCGATAGGGCCTCCCTGCCCGTCGATCGTGACGGGTCTGCCGGGCACCAGGCGCTTTTCTGTCGCGATCGGGGGATATTCGCTGCCGGGCGGCGTCACGAAGCAATAGCCGAAACGGGCGTGCATCGCGCGCGATGTCGGCTCATCGACATAGACATCGACCCGGCGCCGCTTGTGCACGAACAGGGGCCGGAGATCGTCGATTCCGTGCGTATGATCGGCATGCTCATGCGTGATGAGCACGCCGTCGATCCAGTCGACGTTGGCGTCCAGGAGCTGCATGCGCAGGTCCGGCGAGCAATCAACCAGAATGCGCGTGCGATGACCGCGTGCGTTGACGCGCTCGACCAGCAGTGAGCAGCGCCGGCGCCGGTTCTTCGGTTCATTCGGATCGCACGACCCCCAGCCGAGCGCCACGCGCGGGACGCCCATCGACGAGCCGCAGCCAAGGATCGTGAACGTCAGGCTCATGCCGCGTCCGCGAGCGTGCGCGGCACCTTGCTGAACAGCCGGAAGAAGTTCTCGGTCGTCAGATACGCAATCTCGTCGGCCGAGACCTTGCGCACATCAGCTAAAACTTTAGCGGTTTCGACTACGTAGGCGGGTTCGTTGCGTTTTCCACGATGCGGCAGGGGCGCCAGATAGGGTGCGTCCGTCTCCACCATGACGCGGTCCGCCGGCAGTTCCGCCGCGATCTGGCGCAGCGTCTCTGAGCTTTTGAAGGTCAGGATGCCGGTGAATGAGACGTAGTGGCCGAGTTCGATCGCCGTGAATGCCAGCTCACGGCCGCCGGTAAAGCAGTGCAGGATCGCAGGGAAGGCCCCCTTCCCGCTCTCCTCCTTCAGGATCCGCGCCATATCGGCATCGCACTCGCGGGAATGGATGACCAGCGGCAGCCCCGTCTCTCGCGCCGCCGCAATATGCTGGCGCAAGCCCGCGGTCTGCGCTTCGCGAGGGCTGGTGTTGCGGAAATAGTCGAGTCCGGCCTCGCCGATCGCGACCACCTTCGGGTGCTGCGCGATGCGGGCAAGCATTTTGGCGTCGACCTCCGGCTCCTCGTGCGCGTGATTGGGGTGCGTGCCGACCGAGCAGAAAACCTCGGGATATTTCTCGGCAATCGCAAGCACCTGCGCATGGCGTTTGACCCGCGTCGATATCGTCACCAGGCGGCCGATCCCGGCGGCGCGGGCGCGGCCGACGACCGCATCCAGATCGGCCGCAAGGTCGGGGAAATCGAGGTGACAATGGCTGTCGACCAGCATGACGTCATGCCTTCTCTTCGGCTTCGACGTAGCGGGGAAAAACCGGCGAAGGCGGCGGCAATATGGCTCCAGGCCTTATCCGTAGGTTGGGGGTAAGGACGGAAAAGCTCCGCTCATTCGCCGGAACCGCAAGCAGATCGAGCAATCTGGCCGCAGACGCCGGCACGAACGGCTGCGCGAGGATGGCGACCTGGCGCAGGATTTCCGCCGTCACATAAAGGACCGTTCCCTGTCTCCCGGGATCGGTCTTGGCGAGCGCCCAGGGAGCCTCGGACGCGAAGTAACGATTTGCATCCGCAACCACCGCCCACACGCAATTGAGCACCTGGTGCAGTTGCTGCGTCTTCATGTGCTCGCGCGCGGTGCCGATCATTGCATCGGCGGCCGCGAGAATGGTCTTGTCACTGTCGCTGAAGGGCCCCGGCTTCGGCAGTTTTCCGCCAAAGGCCTTGCCGATCATCGACAGCGAGCGCTGCGCGAGATTGCCGAGGTCGTTCGCGAGGTCCGCATTGATGCGGTTGACGATCGCCTCGTGGCTGTAGTTGCCGTCCTGCCCGAACGGCACCTCGCGCAGGAAAAAGTAGCGGAACTGGTCGACGCCGTAGGTCTCCGCCATCGTGAACGGATCGATCACGTTGCCGACCGACTTCGACATCTTCTCCCCGCGGTTGAACAGAAATCCGTGCGAGAAGATATGTTTCGGCACGTCGACGCCGGCGGACATCAGGAAGGCCGGCCAGTAGACGGCGTGAAAGCGTACGATGTCCTTGCCGATGACATGCAAGGCCGCCGGCCAGTAGCGTTTGAATTTTTCACTTTCGGTATCGGGGTAGCCGACACCGGTAATATAATTGGTGAGCGCATCCACCCACACGTACATGATGTGTTTGGCGTTGCCCGGCACCTTCACGCCCCAGTCGAATGTGGTACGCGAGATCGAGAGATCCTGCAGGCCGCCGCGCACGAAACTTGCGACCTCGTTCAACCGCTCCTTCGGCAGCACGAAATCGGGAACACGCTCGTAGAGATCGAGCAGCTTCTGCTGATAGGCGGAAAGCCTGAAAAAATAACTCTCCTCCTCTACCCACTCGACCGGCGTACCGGTCTTGGTGGCGATCCGCTGCTTCTGTTCGTTGAGATGCGTCTCGTCTTCGCCGTAGTAGGCCTCGTCGCGGACCGAGTACCAGCCGGCATATTTGTCGAGATAGATATCGCCCTTTTTCTCCATCGCCTGCCAGATGGCCTGCGACGCGCGGTGGTGCCGCTGTTCGGTTGTGTGGATGAAATCGTCATTCGAGCAGTCAAGCAGCTTCACCATCGCCTCGAAACGCGGCACGTTGCGGTCGCGCAGCTGCCGCGCGGTCACGCCTTCGCGCGCCGCGGTCTGCAGCATCTTCTGCCCGTGCTCGTCGGTGCCGGTGAGAAAGTAGACGTCGTAGCCATCGAGGCGCATGAAGCGTGCAATGGCATCGGTTGCGATCGCCTCGTAGGCGTGACCGATGTGCGGCGGGCCATTCGGGTAGGAAATCGCGGTGGTAATGTAGAACGGTGTCTTGGCGGCCATTTGACCATTCATTTCAATGACATGGATGGCCGCTTTGTCCGGCCACGACGCTCCGGCAGTACGTACCAATCGAAAAGCGCTGCGGCAAGCAAGCGGACATCGACAGTTGAAGCCGACCGCCCTCCTTCCTAGGACTTCGGTATGACGTCCTGGATCGATTCGCCGGGCGCCCCCGGCAAGGCAGCCTGCGCCGTGCTCATCGCGGCCATTCTGGGTGGGACCGCCCTCCTCTGCCCACGCGTTTCCGTTGCGGCGCCCATGCGATGCAGCGGCGAAGAGAAGACCTGCATTGCCGCGTGCAACAAGAGCCCCAATCGCTCGTCAATCTCGACCTGCGTGACCAATTGCGGGGTGCGCCGCGCCAGCTGCATGCGGACCGGTTGCTGGGACAGCGGCCCGCAACGCTACTGCGGTCTGCTCAAGCAGTAGTGCCACCTGCGGTGCCGGCCGAGGCCTCTAAAGGGCCGGTCTTGCGGCATTTTGCCGGGAAAAAACGGCCTTTACGAATTCCTAAGTCGACCTCGCGTACACTCTAAATGCACGTTTACCAACTGCAGAACACAGACCGTGGCCAACCAGAACGGTTTCCCAGGGCCCATGGGCGCTCCCCTCGAACTTATCCAACAGCTCGACAGCTCGATTGCTCAAAGCTCCGCTGAGCGCCGCTCGGCCATGCTGCGTCATCTCACCGACCTGTTTCTGGTCGGGTCCGATCAGTATTCCGATGAGGAAGTCGATCTGATCGACGACGTCTTTGTGCGCCTTGTCGCCACGATCGAGGAATCCTCGCGCGCGCTCCTGGCCATCCGGCTTGGGCCGGTGCCGACGGCTCCGCCCAAGATCCTTCGGCTCCTGGCCTGCGATGACGCCATTGAGGTTGCCTCTCCGGTCCTTACCCAGGCCGAGCGTCTCGATACCGCAACGTTGATCGAATGCGCCAAAACCAAAAATCAGGAACACCTGCTCGCCATTTCCCGCCGCAAGATGCTGCCGGAAGCGCTCACGGACGTCCTGGTGGAGCGCGGCGACCAGCAGGTCGTCCTGAGCACGGCAAAGAACAGCGGCGCCCGTTTCTCCGGCAGGGGCTTTGCCACGTTGGTCAAACGATCGCAGGGGGACGACCAGCTCGCCGCCTGTGTCGGAGCGCGCCCCGACCTGCCGCCCGAGCTGTTTGAGCGGCTGTTGACGGTCGCTTCGGAAAAGGTGCGTGCAAAGCTTGAGGTCGAACGCAGGTTCACGCGGGCGGATATTGCTGATGTTGTCGGGCACGTTTCCAACCGCATCAGGACGGAGGCGAGCGACCAGCCGCTGAGCTATGCCGCCGCGCAGGTTCTCGCTGAATCGATGCATCGCGCGGGAATGCTTACCGCCGCGAAGCTCGAGGAGTTCGCGCTAGCCGAGCGCTTCGAGGAAATCGTCGCCTCCCTTTCGGTCATGTCGAATGTGCCCACGGCGATCATTGAGCGCAACATGCGCGAGACGAGCACGCAGTCGCTGCTTGTCCTCGCCAGGGCCGTCGGGCTCCCCTGGGACACGACGCGCAGCATCATGACGCTGGCGGCAAAGCGTTACCGGCGCTCGATGGCCGATATCGATCAGGCGATGTCCGCCTTCAATCGGCTCCGTCAATCAACGGCACAGCAGATTCTCGACTTCCACCGCATGCCGACCCGCTCGGCCCGCTCGAACTGATCGCGCGAAAGGTTTCTCTCAGGCCGTGATGTCGAACAGCATTGCGCCCATCTGCGTGTCGACGCGGATGACCTTGGCATTCGCGGCATAGCTCAGCCGGGCGATCAGGGTCTGCACCAGCTCGTTGCCGAGGTCGACATTCGGGCTTGCCACCATGCCGCGGCTGTCGGCAAAGGGCGCCGTTGGGTCAAACACCGAAACAAATGCCGGCGATACCGCCGTAACGGTCGCGTCAGTGCCGCCGGCGGCGTTCTGCACCTGATTGACGCGCCGCGGCGTATAGGCGGCGGGGAAGTTCTCCGGGTTTGGCGTGTCCGGCAGCGGTCCGTCGGACCACGCGTTTGCAATATTACCGGCGGCGACCTGCAGGCGCAGGCTCGCAACGTTCAGTCCGGAAACCGCAATCGTGCTCGCGAAACCCATGGTGGTTCCGTACTAAATGGAGTTCGCGACCAGACTATTCCGCGTTTCCTTAAAATTTGAACGTTGCCCGCCGGGTTCACCCGCGCAGTCGTGGTAAATGAATTCTCAACGACGACAGAAGGCAGGAGGATGGCGACAGGGCTGTGAGCCTCAAGCGGATCAAGGTCGCGCCAAAAGGCATGGGGCGCGTGGTCCCCGAAGGCTATGGCGATTCACCGTGGGCCATCTTCCTGCGGCCGGATTCGAAGATCCGCAGGCCTGCGCGGCCATAGGCGCGCTCTCGGCCGCGCAGAGGAGGTGCGGAAGGCCGACCTGCCGAAGTCTCTGCCGCTGTGGACGTCCGCAGCCCGTGCCGAGTTCGAAAGCTACCACCCCGTGGGACTTCGGCATATTCGTTCGGGCGGGGCGAGCGCTTCGTGAACAGCCCGCTGCCGCGCGAGCAATCCGGCGAGGTCTTCGCACAGGGCGAGCGCGAGGGCCTCGATCAGTCCCTCAGGGAGCGCAGTCCCGACACTGCCGACCTATTCCGCGTAACGTGAAGGCGCGACCCTGCGGCCGGTCGCGCCCTCTCTTCTGTCAGCCCTTCGTCGGCGGGAAATCGCGCGAGAACACCGGCTGGCTCAGGAACTTGGTCGGGTCCATCGTCCAGAACTGGCTGACCTTGTGATAGGTCTTGATGGTCTTGTTGACCATCTTGTCGCCGTGTTTCTCGGCCCGCCGCACATAGACGTCGATCACGACATTGCCGTGGTCGTCGAAGCTGATCGGGCCGCGCGGCGTTTCCAGCAGCGATACGGAACGCACGGCTTTAACGAACTCGTCCGGGTTGTCCGATTTACCGCCGGTCTTTGCCAGCGCGGCCTCGATCACCTGTCCGTCGATATAGAAGCACGCGGCGTAGTGCCCGATACGGACATCGGCGCCGTAGTTCTTGCGCATCGCCGCGATGAAACGCTTGTTCGCCTCGCTTTCGATATCGAGCGAATAGGGATTGGTGTTGATCAACCCCTGCGCTTCCTCGCCGTAGGCCTGGATGATGGTATCGTCCGCGGTGGTCGATCCCCCGACGATCTGCTGCTTGATACCGAGGGCTTTTGCCTGCTTGATGAACTTGATCGGATTGGACCCGGCAAGCCCGACACAAACGACGTCGCAGTCGGGGATCTGGGCAACATAGGGTGCGTAGTCGGCAGTATTGAGCGGGGACCACAGCTTCTTCACGACGCGCCCGCTGGAAGCCGCCGATCTGCTCATAGCCGAAGGCAAAATCGTCCGCGATCGTGGTCGCCGTCTTGAGCTTCATGTCCGACTGGACGTAGTCGGCGAGCGGATAGAGGCATTGCGCCGACGTATACGAGGTACGCGTGAGATAGGGATTGCCCTTGCGCTGGGTCACGTCCTCGGCGCCGGCGAAAGCCAGAGTCGGCATTTTCGCCTGCGCGAAATAGTCGAGCGTCGCAAGCAGCTCGAACGCCGCAAACGGGCCCAGCACGACGTTGACTTTGTCGCGCTCGACCAGCTCCTGCGCCTTCGTCTTCGCGCCGGCCGGCGAGCCGCCGGTGTCTGCGACCAGCAGCTCGATCTTGCGTCCGGACAACGTGAAGTTCTTCTCCTTAAGGAACGACGTGATGCCCTCTTCCGCGTGCTGGCCGCCGGCCGCAAGCGGACCGGTTTTCACGGTCAGCAGCCCGACTTTCATCGGCACGTTCTGTGCAATCGCCGGCATCGGAAAAGCGGCGGCGCCGGCAGCCGCCGCTGAGCCGGCAAGAAACTGCCGGCGGCTCGACTTGAAGGTCATTGGCATCCTCCCGGGCTTTGGCCGTTCTGGCGCGGCCAGGTTCTTGCGATCCCTCTGACCCGGAAATTCAATCACATTGCAACGTCCGGGCGAACCCCCTGGTCGCCCACCCTTGCCCACGCTGCCGGTTCATGGCCGCGCCGCTTCCGCCAGCGCGCCAAAGACGGCAAAGATCAGCGGCTTGCGCTCGAGATTGTAGGTCGCAACCTCGCTCGCGGCGCGATTGACGCGATCCCAGGTCTCGGCAACGCGCGCCATGCGTGCCTTTTCCGCGTGCGCGTCGCGCAGACGTGCCGACAGCCAGCCGTTGACCAGGTCCATGAACGCGTCGAGCACCCTCGGTTCACTGCCGCCCAGGCTGTCGCCGAGCGCATGCAGCGCCCGCGGATCGAGATCCGGAAGGCGTGCGAGCAGGTCGAGCACCTTGCTCCGCAATGCGAGGGACTCCCCGTCGAGCAGCGCGAACGCGCGCCCGACGCTGCCTTCCGCGGCCGCCGCCGCCTGCCGGATCTCCTCGTCGGCCGCATCGCGCCCGGTTGCCGCCGCGACTGCGCGGGCGACGTCGGCGGCATCGAGTGGGCGCAACAGAAGGCGCCGGCAACGCGAACGGATGGTCGCGAGTTCCCGGCCAGGCGCGTGGCTCACCAGCAGGAGAAGCGAGCGCTGCGGCGGCTCCTCCAGCGCCTTCAGCAGGGCGTTCGCGCCCTCGCGCTGCATCTCGTCGACAGCATCGACGATGGCGACGCGCCACCCGCCCGCCCCTGCGGTCGAACCGAAGAATGTCACTGCGCGGCGGACATCGTCGACCCGGATCACCGTGTAAAGCTTGCCGGTCTGCTCGTTGACGACGCGCTCGAGCACAAGCAGGTCGCCCTGCGCCTGCGCGGCGATGCGGCGCGCCACCGGATGTGCCGGATCGACCGCGAGCGATGGCGCCTTCTGCACGGCGGCTGCTTGCGGATCAGGATTGGCGAGGACGAAGCGCGCCATCCGGTAAGCCAACGTCGCCTTGCCGATCCCGGGCGGCCCGCCGATCAGCCAGGCATGTGCAATGCGTCCGCTCTTGTAGGCTTCGAGCAATGCCGCTTCGGCTTCGGCGTGACCAAACATCACGGCCGTCTCACGGGGCAACGTGATGTTGCTATCGTCCTCGTCCTTGCTCACGATGTTGAGGCCTGCTGAATTCCAGCGCGCTCGGACCGCAGCCGGTCCTGGACGATCGACCAGATGCGTTCTGCCACCACGTCACGCGGCGGCCGGCCGTCGATGATCACGCAGCGGTTCGGTTCGGCGGCGGCGAGCATGCGGTACGCCTGGCGCAGATTCTCGTGGAATTCAATCGACTCGGATTCGAAACGGTCGGCCTCGACCTGTCCGCGGCGGTTTTTTGCGCGCGCAAGGCCGATCTGCGCCGGCACATCGAGAATGAACGTGATCTCGGGCACCGCCGGGCCAACCGTCACGCGCTCGAGACTGCGGATCAGCCGCTGGTCGACATTGCCGAGCGTGCCTTGGTAGACGCGGGTCGAATCGATGAAGCGGTCACAGATGACCCAACTGCCGGATTTCAGTGCCGGCAGGATGACATTGCGCACGTGGTCGTCGCGCGCTGCCGCAAAAAGGATCGCCTCGGTCTCCGCGCCGAGCGGCTTGGCTATGCCGGACAGAAGAATGTGCCGGATGATTTCTGCTCCCGTCGACCCGCCCGGCTCCCGCGTGAGCACGACGGCGTGACCAAGCGCCTTCAGCCTGTGGGCCAGCGTCGCAGCGTGGGTGGATTTTCCGCTGCCTTCGCCGCCTTCGAAGGTGATGAAGTGTCCGCGCAAAGCCTGCCAGCCCCTTCCTCTCACCACCGGATAGCGGCGGCACCCGCCATCATAGCCGCTCGGCTCCGGCGCGGAACAGCGCGATTATCAATTCAGTCACAGCATCGAACGCGCGCTGCGGCATGTTTCCTTTGCCGACGCTTTCAGCGGCCTTCAGCGGCATCGTGAGGATCAGATTCTCGCCACGCCAGACCTTGAGGTTGCCGATCGGAGTGCCTTCGGCCACCGGCGCCGGCACCGGTCCAGTGTAGACAATGCGCGCGACCAGCCTGTCGGCGCCCGACTTGGGCAGCATCACCTTGACCTCGCCGTCAGCCTTTAGCGCCACGTGACCGCTTGCGCCGCCGAAAACCTTGGCGTTGCCGATCGTCTGACCCTCCGCAAAGATTGTCCGCTGTTCGAAATTGCGGAAGCCCCACTCCAGCAGCTTCTTGGCATCATCGGCGCGTTCCTTGGCCGAGTGCTCGCCCGTAACCGCGACGACCAGCCGCAGCCCGTTCTGCACCGCCGAGCCGACAATTCCGTAGCCGGCTTCCTTGGTGAAGCCTGTTTTCAGGCCATCGGCACCGTTCACCGCGCCCAGCAGCGGGTTGCGATTCTGTTGCCGGATCTTGTTCCAGGTGAAATCGGGTTGCGCGAAGATTGGATAAAATTCCGGGTAAGTGCGGATGATATGGCGCGCGAGGATCGCGAGCTCGCGCGTCGTCACCTTCTCGTCCGGGTCGGGTAGGCCGTTGGAATTGGTGAAGACCGACTTTTCCAGCCCGATCTCGCGTGCGCGCTTCGTAAGCCTGGTGCCGAACTCTGCTTCGCTGCCGGCAATGCCTTCCGCCAGCACGATGCAGGCGTCATTGGCGGACTGGATGATCAGCCCGTGCAGCAGGTCGTCAACAGAGACCTTGCTGTAGATCGCCGCAAACATCGTCGATCCGTGTGACGGAGCGCCGCCTTTTCGCCAGGCGTTTTCGCTCACCATGTACTCGTCGGTAAGCTTGATGCGGCCTTCCTTGATCTCATGGAACACGTACTCGGCGGTCATCAGCTTGGCGAGGCTTGCCGGAAAGATCAGCCGGTCGGCGTCGCGCTCGTACAGGACGCCGCCGTATTCCGCGTCGATCAGGATCGCGTGCGGTGCATTGATGTTCGGCTCGTCTTTCTTTGGCGCCTCTTTCCTGGGTGCGTCTTTTTTCTGGGCCGCAACCGGCGCCCCCTTGTGCTGCGGCGCAGCGGTCGCCGACACACAAAGACCGCCCGCGATGGCGAGGACCATCAGCCAGCGTCCAAATGGAAAATTCCCTGCGGGCATCGTCGCCGCTCGTCGTTAGGTCCGCCGTCACGGCCCGCCGGTATGCGAATTTTTGCTTTCCGGCGCGAGCCCGGAGTTCTTTGGCGGTAAAATAAGGCTCAGTAAAGGCCCTGGCCGCTCATGAAGCCAGACGGGCGTGTCGCATAGCCTTTCGGCGCATAGGCTACCACCGGTGCCAGCGCTTGCGCCTCCCGTGCGCCGCCGCCGCCCGCCCGCGGGCGCGCCGCCATTTCGGTGGTCGAAGCCTCGTCGACCGCCGTGTCGTTCTGTGCCTCACCCAGCCGGTAAGGCCGATCCGGCGGTGATGGAATCGATGCCGGCGCATATGTCCGGTGTGGACGGCTGTCGATATAGGGCTGCCCGGCCGAAGCAAGCTGCACTGGCAGTTGCGCCGGCACGCCCTGGCGCAACGTTGCCATCAGCTTGCGATCGTCCGAGCCTGCCAGAGGGGCACGGCCGACGTACTCGACCTTCACGCGCGCGACGCCGTGACCGTAGAATCCGAGCAGCTCGGCTGTCTTGACTGAAACGTCAATCAGCCGGTCGCGGGCATAAGGTCCCCGGTCGTTAACGCGCACGACGATCGAACGATTGTTCGCAAGGTTCGTCACCCGGACATACGACGGCAACGGCAACGTGGGATGCGCCGCCGTGATCGCGGTCATGTCGAAAATCTCACCGTTCGCGGTGTACCGCCCATGAAAATCATCGCCATACCAAGAGGCATAACCGATCTCGCTGTAATTGATGTTTTCTTCCGGGACGTAGAGGCGGCCGGCGACCGTGTAGGGTTTGCCGACGCGATAGACTCCGCCGCCCTTCGGCACGGGCTGACCTGGTTCGACGACGCGCGCGCTTGCGGCAACGCCGTAGCGCGGGTCGATCCTGCCCGCCATGTGGCCGCTCGAGCAGTTGGCAAGCGCCAGACATCCCGCGCCGAGAAGAACAAGGCGCGCGTGGCGTCCAAAGCCGGCGTAGCCCCCCAATTGACCCATCCCTTGTGTGATCCCCGATCGGAAGCAGCCAGTTTAGCCGCTCTCCCCTTCAGCGAAAACCTTGGGGCGGGGCGGTGGTAAATGGTTGGTTCCGAACGCGCAAGCGGAACGGCAGGGTGTCACGGCGAGCGTCCAAAATTGAGGCAGGAGAAACCGCCGGGATCTTTGTTACCGGCGCGAGAGCATGCTGGCGCCGCCTTTGGGGCGGCTCAGACCGCCGCTGACCGACGATCTCTGGATGGTGCTGCCCTCGTAGGAAATGCCGATGCGGAAACCGCGCGACCAAGCCAGAGTGCAAAACCGTTTCGTCGCGCCGTGGATGAACTCGAAGCGGTCCGGCAGGGTGTAGCTGCGATTGAGCTCCAGGCATGCGCCACCGGCGGAAAGGTCGACGACCTTCACATCGATCGGAGTCGTGTTGGGACCGAGCAAGAGCCGTCCCGTACGCGGGACCAGACCCTTCGGCGCGACCCGAAACCACCGTCGTTTATTGGACCCGTTCATGGGCAGCTTTGCGATAAAATCCGCGGACTGTATATAACCCTTTGATTACCGATCTCTTACGCGGGCGGTGCTACTATCCTGCTGGAATTGCGGGACATTCGCACCCGCGACAGTTCCATTGGACGACCGGAAGGGTGGCCGAGCGGTTTAAGGCACCGGTCTTGAAAACCGGCAGGGGGCGCGAGCTCCCTCGTGAGTTCGAATCTCACCCCTTCCGCCACTTCAGAACAGAACTGCGAACGCCGGGCGTAACCGGCCTTATGCCGGCCGCGGCGGTCAGCGTCTGAAGCAGATTGCTTTTCGAGCCGACGATGCGGACCTCGCGGTCCGCGACCTCGACCCGCTGGGCAAGTGCGCGGAGATGGTCGCGGCGGTAGCCGCCGCCATCGATCCTGATCCGGTGGCGCGCCGCGCTGGCGAACATCTGGACCATCTGCGGCGTGATCACCTGCTGGCCTGAAGTCTCCAGCATCGCGGCCGCACGTGCGGCGTCGGCTTGCGCCTGGTCGCGGATCGCCCTGAGGCTCGCAACGCGCTCTTTCAGAGCCGGGTCGTCGAGATCGGCCACGCCGGACTCGATGGCGTCGTAGAGCCGCTTGAGGCGCAGGTCGGTCTCGGCGGCGCGCTTGTTCAGTTCGGCGATGTGCTCGCGGCGGCGCCCGGCGCGTTCCTGCCGGCGGTCGAGAACGGAGGCCAGCACCTCCTCGAGCCGCTCCGGCTGGAGCAGCCGGCCGGCAAGGTGCTCCGCGACAAGGTTGTCGAGCTTCTCCATCGGGATCGACCGGCCCTTGCAGCCGGTCTCGCCCTGCCGCGCCTTGATCGAGCAAGTGTAGTAGCGATACCGCCCTCCTTTCCCGGTCCTGAGTGTCATGGCGCCGCCGCATTCGGCACAGAAGCAGATGCCGGTAAGGAGGGTCGGGCCGCTCACTACGCGCGCCGGCGTAACCTTTGGATTGCGGGCGCGCAGGTGTGCCTGCGCGGCGTCGAACGTGGCTTGGTCGATCAGCGGCGGCACTTCGACAGCGACGATCTCGCTGATGGGTTTCAGCGTCTTGTTTTTGGCGCGCTTGTTGAACTCGTGCCGGCCGATATAGGTCGGCCGCGTCAGGATGCGGTGGACCTGGCCGATGCCCCAGCGCCCGCCGTCGCGCGTGAAGATGCGGTGCTGGTTCAGGTGTGCCGCGATGTTCTTGACCCCCATAGGGCCGGATGTGCCGTCGCCTTCCAGCGCGAGGCGATAGATCAGCCGCACCGTGTCGGCGTGCAGCGGGTCGATTTCGAGCTTCTTCTTGACCTTTGCGCCGCGCTGCTCGGCCGCGACGACACGGTAGCCGATTGGCGGCAACGAGCCGTTCCAGAAGCCTTGCCGGGCGTTCTCTTTCAACGCGCGCAGGACGTGCTTGGCATTCTCCTTCGACTGATACTCGTCGAACAGCGCCATGATCTGCCGCATCATGACGTGCATCGGATCGTCGCCCATCTCCTGCGTGATGGAGACGAGCCGGACCCCGTTCTTGGCGAGCTTGCGGACGTAAAACTCCAGCTCGAAGTGGTCGCGGAAGAAGCGCGAGAAGCTGTGGACGATGACAATATCGAACGGCGCTGGCTTGCTGGTGCCCGCCTCGATCATGCGCTGGAACTCGGGCCGGCGGTCATTCGTGGCGGACGCGCCGGGTTCGATATAGCTCTCGACAAGCTGGTAACCACGCGTGGCGCAGTATCCTTCGCCTTGCCGCTTCTGATCGGGAATCGAGACATCGTGCTCGGCCTGCCGCGCCGTGGAAACGCGTAGATACAACGCGGCGCGCAACGGCACGGTCATCGCGATTGTCCTCTCAGATCATCGGTGCGGCCCGAACAACTCGTCGAAGAGATCGCCGAACCACGCCTCGAACACATCGAGCTCGGCGTCTGTGATCGGCACAGGGTCGGGCCAATCGTCCATGACGGTCCATGCGTCAACATCGTGCTTGGGCGGGCGGCCGATGCGCGGCCAGGGTTCCGGCTCGACGTAAAGATCGTCAGGCAGAACGCCCAGGCGGACGCGTGGTCGGGACATCCGCGCAGTATCGCGCCGCTCCGCTCGCAAGCGAACGACCGATTTCTATCCGCCAACGCCCTACTCCTTCCCGGCAGATCGGTAATGACGGGAGCGCTGGCGCTCACATCGAACCTTGATCGCTTGGCGAGCCCTCGCCGGGCCGGCGACAGCCGGTCAAGGCCGCAGCCGCGAAGCGGTGGCGCGGAACGCGCCAGCCTTGACGGGCTGGCGGCGGTCCGGCCTGCTTGCGCCCAAGCGGTCATGGTTCAGCTTGCCTTGCGCGACAAAGTGAGCGGCAGGTCCAGTTCCACCCGGTCGTGCATGACCTTCGGTGTGATCCGGCCCCGCTCGCCGCGTTCGAGGCGGACCAGGCCGTAACCTTCCATGGTCCTGAGCGTGCGCGAGAGATTCGATTTGGCCTTGCCAGTGATCCGCGCCAGCTCGTCGAGCGAGCCGGGCGCCTTCTCGGCAATGACGCGCAGCAGCTCGCGGTTGCCAGCCGACAAGACCTTGGCGAAGGACTCGGTTGAAGTGA
>DASRGR010000027.1:0-86114 GCA_035650955.1 Pseudolabrys sp. | reverse complement strand
TTTCCTCTTCCTGGATACCTGGCCGGACAGCTAGACTGCTTCTTCGGTGGCTCGTTCTTGACCCAGCGGAGCGCTGCCGTGGCCACTTCGTTTCGAGCAAAGCCGTCACGAAACCGGGTGGTCATTTCCACGCGGGACCTGGCGCGCCGGATGCGCAAACGTCTCAACACGGCAACAAAGCGTCTCAACGACGCGACAGAGGAAATCGAGCTGGCGGTGGCTAAAGTCGGAAACAACGCGAAGCCCGCCACCGAAGAGCCGGAAGTCAAGCGAACCTGACGGGACTGCAGACGTCCGCGGCGGATGACGAAGCGGACATGACCTGTCACGGCGCCAATGCCGCCGGCGGACACTCGCAGCGGCGTTTGAGTTCGGTTCGCTTTTGTGTTCAGCTTTCGCGGGGCGGCTTTCCCGGACGGGAGGGAGACGATGCCCTGTCGCCGACAACTGTTTTTCGCCGTTCTCGTTGCAACGATGCTCGGCCCCGGCGCGAGGCCGTGCGCGGCCAGCGAGGCGGCAATGCATAAATTCACCGCCGACGAGCTCAAGCGCGCCTGCGACAAGGCCGGCGGCAAGTTTTCGCAGGATCCGGGCGGCTACGGGTGCGGCACGAATTGCCAGGGAAAGCCCGGCACCGATTGCATCGTCGCGTGCAAGAACAACGACAAGAACTGCTTCGCGCAGGTGCCCGGCCGCGCGCGGCCCAGGAGTCTCGACAATGCGCTGACGCGGTCGCCGCGCGGTTAGGTCCGGCCTCGCGATATCGGCTCGGCGGCCTTCGCCCTATTCAGCGGCGATGCGCCCTGCCGCATTGTCGCGCGCTGCAATCCTCCGTCGAACGATGTCGATGTGGCTGCGCAGCTCGTAAAGCTGGTCCGTGAAGGTCAGCGGAAAACGGATCCGGCTCACAGCGTCTTCGCCTCCGCGATCTATGCAGCCGCGCCCACTCCGGAGGCGATACCGTCGCCGGGCTCCCCGGCGGCCAGTCGGCCGGGCACGAGCGAGGCCACGCAACACCGCGACTTGCCTTTCGACTTCGCTTCATAGAGCGCCGCATCGGCGACGATCAAAAGGTCTTCGAAACCGGAGCCGTATTCCGGCGCCATTGCGATTCCGACGCTGACCCCGACCTTTACCGAAGCGGCGCCGCCAAGATCATACGAGCTTGCCACCGCGGCAATGAGCCGCTGCCCGATCTCGACGGCCTGCTCGCTCGAATGAACCTTTGCCAGCACCAGGAATTCGTCGCCGCCGATGCGGGTCGCGACATCGGCGGTACGCAACGTATGGACGAGACGGCCGGCAACCATCTTGAGCAGCCGGTCACCGGCGGCATGACCGTATGTGTCGTTGATGGTCTTGAAGTCGTCGAGATCCAGAAAAAGCAGCGCGCATTTTTCGCCTTTGCGCTGTGCGACGGCGAGAGTGGATCCAATGGCTTCGGCAAAGCCCTCGCGATTGGGCAACCCGGTCAGCACGTCATGCCTCGCGCGATAGTCGTTCTCGCGCTCCGCGCTCATCGTCGCGATCAGCATCTTATTGAGCTTGAACGCCGCCAGGGTCATGGCGAGGACGTACATGGGCACCTGCGCGAAAGCGACGTAGAGCACCGGCTCGCCGGCCAGCGCGGCGCCCGGCAGAGTGGGGCCAAGGCTCGTGAGGATCATCACCGCGGCAAGACGCGGCGCGCTGAAGTGGCGGAAGCATATGCCGCCCACCATCGCCGCCGCCGACACGCAGGCAAGCGTGGCTATGACCCAGTCGCCGCTCGTCATGCTGACGAACACGCCGTACCCGACGCTGCCGCTCCAGGCCAGGCCAAGAACGAGGTAGATGTCGGTCGGCGTCTCGCATTCCCGGACCGCTGCCCGGCGGGCAACGATCAATACGCCGAGGCGGGCGGAGCAGATGAAAATCTCGAGGATCAGCCACGCGATGAACGGCGCCGTCGGCATTCGCATCGCGATCGCCGCCGACACCACGAGCGTGTTGGCCACGCCCGCGGCAAAAACCGGCAACGTTCCGAACAGGCCGCCGATCAGCGCCACGCGAATCTTGCGTGGCACCTGGGGGCCTGCATCGGCCAGCCAACGCGTGAGGCGCCAGCGAGGCAGGCTGTACACTCGGGTTTTGTCCTGCATGGAAAGATTGCCGCTCGCGCTTTCACATAAGCGGACGGCTGTTAATGCACGCTTAGACAAAAAGCCCGGCTTTTATGCGTTCTTAATAAAGCATGAATTTTGCGGAGAGCTACCTTCCCGTCGCAGCGATCAGGCCTTCGAGCTCGCGGTATTCGCGGCACGACGTGCCGCCGCAGGCCGCCTTGATGCGCTCGAGCTCGCTGCGGGCGTTTGCGAGGTCGCCCTGGGCGGCGTAGAGCGCACCGGAATTGCCGAGGGTCGCGACGTGATTGGGATCGGCGGCGAGCGCCCGGGCATACCAGGTGCGCGCTTCGTCGAGACGGCCGAGCCTGGCATTGGCAAAGCCGATGGAGCCGGCAACGTCGGGATGATCGTCGTAGCCGAGCGCCTTCATCGCGGCGATGCCGGCTTCGTATTTGCCCGAAAGGATGAGCGCGCGCGCCGCGCCGAAGCTCGCCTGCTGCTGCGCGGTCGACGCCGGCGGCTGCGCGGCGGCAGGCGGCGCCGGTTGCGCGGCGGCAGGCGGTGGCGCGGCGGCAGGCGGCGCCGGCTGCGGCTGCACCGTCGCGGCCGGCGGTGACGGCGCAGGCGCCGCGCGCTCCTGCCGTTTCGGCTTTGACTCGCTCTTCGGCTCGCTCTTCGGCCCGCTCTTGCGTTCCCGGCGCACGGCCGGCCGCTCGGGCTCCTCATAGTTGCGGTTGCAGAACCCGCCGACGCCGCTGACCGCCGCCAGGCATTGCTCATACGTATAGAAGCCGCAGTTGTTGCTGCCGTTGCGGTAGGCGGCGCACCACGGCGCCGCCGGCACCGCAGATGCACCGAGCAAGAGCACGCTTACGGTCGCGGCGAAGGCACAGGCTTTCGGCGACACACAATACAATACGCGCGCAATGCGCGCGCGAACGGCCTTGCAAAATCCCAATGCGGTCGCCCCCGTTATCGGCGTTCCTTGCCGCGGAGGCAGTCTAGGACGCCCGCGGGCCCGCGCGCCAGCTACCCGCAAATCGCCTTTTCCCCGTTCGGACGAGCGGCACGAACCGCTCCCTCGGCCCCGGTCTGGAGCCCGCTTTCGCAGGGTGAGCGGAGGTCGAGGCGACCGGCGCAGATTCCTGCTCGAGAGATGGCGCCAGACCCGGATTTCCATGACCGGCAGCACAGCGGCCGTATACCGCCGCCTGCAAAAATGCGAACCTAGGCGGCCTTGCAGGGCATTCGCGGGCAGGGGGTGAACAATGAGGCGGCGCGATTTCATCACGTTGCTCGGCGGAGCGACCGCGTGGCCCCTCGCCGCGCGTGCGCAGCAGTCGGCGCAGGTGCGGCACATCGGCGCGCTGATGAACATTGCCGAGAACGATCCGGAAGCAAAAGTGTGGGCCCCGGTATTCGAGCGCGCCCTGGAGAAATATGGCTGGAAGAACGGCGGCAACCTGCGGATCGAATATCGCTGGGCCAACAACGACAGCCTTTACAAGCGATTTGCGCGGGAACTGGCCGGGCTCAATCCCGAGGCGATTCTGGCGGTCAGCGGATCAAGTGCGAGCGCCTTGCAGGAGGCGACCGGCGCGATCCCGATCGTGTTCATGGCAACGAGCGACCCCGTCAGCCGCAGACTGATCACGAGCATGGAAAAGCCCGGCAGCAATATCACCGGCTTTGTCGAGTTCGAGCCGGACATCGGCGCGAAGTGGCTGGATTTGCTCAAACAGGTTGCACCGAACGTGACACGGGTGGCCGTCGTGCATGATCCCATGCGTTCGACCTGGACGCGTCTGCTGAGCGGCATCCAGACAGCGGCACCGTCGTTCAAAGTCGAAATCAGCCCCGTCGATGCGCGCGAGAGCGCGGAGGTGGAGCGCGTCCTGACAAATTTTGCCGGCAGCCCGAATGGCGGGCTGATCGTGACGCCGAATCAGTTTTCTGCGCTGGGCCTGCAGCGGCTCATTGCGCTTGCGGCGCGCCTCAAGCTGCCCGCGGTCTACTTCAGCCGATTCTTCGTCGCCGAAGGAGGCCTGATGTCCTATGCCCCCGACATGACCGACCAGTATCAACGCGCGGCCGGTTACATCGACCGTATCCTCAAAGGCGAGAAGCCCGCCGACATGCCGGTCCAGACGCCGGCCAAATTCGAGCTCGTCGTCAACCTGCGGACCGCGCAGGTGATCGGCCTCACTGTTCCCGCGCAGGTGCTCGCCGCCGCCGACCACGTCATCAGGTAGCTGCGGAATGCCAGCTTAAGTCCAAAGCTGCGTTCTCGTCCGCCCAGCCGAGTCAGTGCGGGCTGATCGCGACGGGAAGCCTTTCGATGGCGCGCAGGCCCGGCCGCCTTCGCCAGCGGATGGACCCGGGCGGCACGGCCAGACCGAGCTGCGGCCAGCGCCTGAAGAGGGCCTCCAGCGCGCATCTGGCCTCGATCCGCGCGAGCTGATGGCCGAGGCAGAAATGGATTCCCGTGCCGAACGACAAATGGCGGTTTGGCTTCCTCTCCAGATCGAGCTTTTCCGGGTGCGGATTGGCATCCGGATCCATGTTGGCGGCGGCCAGCATGGCCATGACCTTGTCGCCGGCCTTCAGCCGGACGCCGCCGAGCTCGATGGCTTTCCTGACAAAACGCGGCTTGGTGAACTGGACGGGCGAAACGAAGCGCAGGAATTCCTCAATCGCCAGACCGGCGCGGCCCCAGTCCGCCTCGAGCCAGTCGCGCAGCGCCGGCGTCCTGATCAGCTCGTAGATCGACCCGCTGATCAGATGCGCGGTCGTTTCCGACCCGGCTCCGAGCAGCAGGAAAACCATCGCCACCATCTCCTCGGCGCTGATGCGTCCTCCTTCCTTCTCGACGCGCACCAGTTCCGCGATCAGGCCTTCGCCGCCGCTGTCGCGCGCAGCCTGCAGGCGCCGCTCCAGATACCGCTTCATCGGCCCGATGCCTGCAATCATGCGCACGACGCCCAGCGCCCCCGTGATGCGCGTGACCCTGTCTGCCCAGGCGATGAACATCGGCCTGTCGGCGCCGGGTAGACCGAGCAGCTCGCAGATGACCGCGAGCGGCAGCTTGCGCGCATAGCGCTCGACCAGGTCGGCCGGACTGCCGTCGGCGAACAGCTCGCGCGCAAGCCCGTCGGCGATCGCGAAGATTCTCGGCTCCATTCCGAGAATGGCGCGCCGGCGGAAGGCTTCATCGACGATGCTGCGCAGACGCGTATGGTCCGGCTCGTCCATTGTCAGCATGCTGACGGCGAGCGAGCGCAGCCACCCCGGCATCCACCAGCGGATACCGGCAACCGTGCCGCCCCTGCGCATCGTGAATGTCTCGTTGTCCTTCAGGACGAGGCTGGCGAGCTCGCTGGTCGTGGTGATCCAGGTCCTGCCGACGATCGGGAAGCGGACTTTCAGCAGGGGCCCTGCCGCTCTAAGCTTTGCGGTTCCGGCGGCGGGATCGCGCAGATACTCCTGACTCGTGAAATCCATGTGCGGCATGTGTGCCTTTCGGCGCGCAATGCCAATAGGCGGAAAGTCGGGGAACCCGGCCTACTGCGGCTGCAAGCCCGCGGCCTTCACCACCTGCGCGGCGGCGGCACGGTCGGCCCTGATCTGCGCGGCGAACTCTTCCGGCGTGTTGATCGCCGGCACCTGGCCGCGGCTGATGACATATTTCTCGACGAAGCCCTTGTCGGAGAAGACGCGCTTCACCTCGCCGGCGATCCTGTCGATGATCGGGCGCGGCGTGCCGGGCGGCGCGAAGAGCCCGTACCAGGTCTGCGACGGCGCGCCCGTGTAGCCGAGATCGGCGAGCGTCGGCGTCTCCGGCAGCAGCGGCGTGCGGATGTTGTTGACCAGCGCCAGCGCCGTCATCTTGCCGGCACGGATGTTGGAGATGACGTTGCCGAGGCCGAGCAGCCCGATCGGCGTCGAGCCGCCGAGGATGGCGTTCGTCGCCTCGCCGCCGCCCTTGAACGGCACGCGCACCCAGTCGGCGCCCTTTTCCTTCTTCAGGCTGTCCATGTAGACGACGCAGGGGATCGACGCCGTGAGATAGGAGAGCGTGCCGGGCTTCTCGCGCGACACCGCCACTAACTCGTCGACCGATTTCGCCTTGAGATCGGAGTTGATCACCAGCACCTGGATCAGGTGGAAGAGATTGATGATCGGCGTCAGCTTCTCCGGGTCGAACGGCAAATTCTTGAAGAGATACTGATTGTAGATCAGCGGGTCGGCATTGATGATGCAGATGGTGTAGCCGTCGGGCGCAGCCTCGGTGCAGGCGCGCGTCGCGATGTTGCCCTGGCCGCCGGGGCGGTTGTCGATGATGATCGGCTGGCCGAGGCTCTTGTGCAGTTCCTCGCCGAGCACCCGCATGAAGATGTCGCTGATGCCGCCGGCGCTCGAGGTGGTGAGCACGTGGATCGGCTTGGTGGGATAGTCCTGGGCGGCGGCTGGCGCAGCGAGGGCAACAAGAAGTCCTGCGATGAGAGCTGCAACGCGTGTCATTGTCGTCCCCATCCGATCGTCGTCATGCCCGGCCTTGTGCCGGCCATGACATTTTCCTCTAAGACAGCCGCGCCTTCACCAGGCCGCTTGCTTTGGCCATGTCCATCTGCCCGGCGTACTTGCCGCGCAGGACGCCGATGACCTTGCCCATATCCTTCATGCCGGCGGCGCCGGTTTCCTTTACCGCCGCCTCGATCGCCGCTTTCATCTCATCCTCCGACATCTGCTTCGGCAGATAGCCGGAGATGATGGCGATCTCCTCCTGTTCCTGCTTCACGAGATCGGCGCGGCCGCCCTTCTGGTAGAGCTCGACCGACTCCTGCCGCTGCTTGATCATCTTCTGCAGCAGGCCCAGCACCTCGGCGTCGCCGAGCGGCGGCTTGCCGGCCCCGCGCGCCTCGATATCGGCGTTCTTCAGCGCGGAGTTGACCATGCGCAGCGTCGAGACCGCCCGCTCATTCTTGGCCTTCATCGCCTCGGTCAAAGCCTTGTTGATGTCGTCGCGCAGCACGGTGCCTCCGCCAGTTACGAATCCGGTCGTTGGGCCGCATCATAATACAAAAGCCGGCCAATAAAGCAGGTGGTCGCTATACCGCGACCGAATGACGGGCGCGAGAATCGCGGAGATAGGCGTCGAAAGTCGCCGCTATCAGGCGCAGGTATGGCCGGCCGCTGTCGGCGACAATGATGCGGCGGCCATCGATTCGCACAAACCCGTCGGAAACGAATGGCTGCAGCGCCTCGATTTCCTGCTCGAACGAGTCCCCCGCGTCGTCGCCCTCTCCCGCGGCCCGGGCAACGACGTCATCGATATTGCATTCAAGATTGCACATCAGCGACTCGATGATGCGGCCGCGGACGCGGTCATCCGCGGACAGCGCGAACCCCCGCACCGTCGCGAACCGGCCCGACACGACGGCGCGCGAATACCCCGCCGTATCGGGAGCGTTCTGGACAAATCCCTGCCGCAGGCGTCCGATGGCCGACGCGCCGAGGCCGATCAGGGCGGCGGCATCGTCCGTGGTATAGCCCTGGAAATTCCGGCGCAGCGTTCCCGCGCGCGCCGCGACGGCCAGGCTGTCGCCAGGCATTGCGTAGTGATCAAGCCCGACCGGCTGGTATCCGAGCGCGGTCAGCGCCTCGTGGGCGGCGGTGGCCTGATCGAAACGCGCCGCCGCTCGCGGCAGCGCGGATTCGTCGAAAACCTTTTGATGCCTTTTGATCCACGGGACGTGGGCGTAGCCGAAAACGGCAAGCCGCTGCGGCCCGAGCCGATGCACGAGCATCACCGTTCGCCGGACGTCGTCCACCGTCTGCTCCGGAAGTCCATACATGAGATCGACATTGAGATCGCTTATGCCGGTATCGCGCAGAGTATCGGCCGCGCGCTCGACCACCGCGAACGGCTGCACCCGTCCGATCACCTGCTGCACGTGTGCGGAAAGATCCTGAACGCCGAGGCTGGCCCGTGTCACGCCGATGTCGGATAGCGCACGCGCAAGGTCCTTCGTGACGTATCGCGGATCCAGCTCGAAGGCATGTTCGCGCAGTGCCGTGAGGTCGAAATGAACGTCGAGCAGCGCGACGAGCTGGCGCAGCAGGTCGGGCCCGAGTATGGATGGGGTCCCGCCGCCCCAGTGCAGATGCACGACCCGGCGACAACCCGCGTGCCCGGCGAGCAGCTTGATTTCCCTGACGAGCCGGCCGGCGTAGGCCTCGACCGGTTCTGCCCGCCGCGTCGCCCTGGTATGGCAGCCGCAGTACAGGCACATCTGCCGGCAGAACGGAATGTGGATGTAGAGCGACACCGTATCCGGCCGGGACAGCTCGCCGAGCCATGCGGCATACGCAGCGGCTCCGATCGACGAAACGAAGTGTGGTGCGGTCGGATATGACGTGTACCGCGGCACGGTCCGTTCCGCGGACGCAACTTTGCCTAAAAGCATAAAATTCTTATCGGCCGGGCCCGCGCGAATTCATTGACCAAAATCAAACCCGGAAGTGGCACGTTGCGGCAATTATATCCATTTCCACTTTGCCGCAGGCACCGGCCGGTTGACCAGCCTGTTCATGCCGTCTACACGGTGCGCCGGTGCGGGACTCAAAGACCGCGAACCAGGACGGGCACATTAACCGGCGCCGCGTCCGGATTAACCCGAGAGGCCATGACCCAACAGCCGAAAGCTGCCTCCGCCGGAACCTGGGCAGAGCCCAAGCCGACGGCGCTTTTGGTGCTGGCCGACGGGACCGTCCTCGAAGGCTGCGGCCTCGGCGCGACCGGCCACGCGGTCGGCGAGGTCTGCTTCAACACTGCGATGACGGGCTACGAGGAGATCCTCACCGACCCGTCGTATGCCGGGCAGATCATCACCTTCACCTTCCCGCATATCGGCAATGTCGGCACCAACGAGGAGGATATTGAGAGCCTGAACATGGCGTCGCGGCCGGGAGCCTGCGGCGTCATTTTACATAGCGCGATCACGCAGCCGTCGAACTACCGGGCGACAAGGCACCTCAACGACTGGCTGAAGGCGCGCGGCATCATCGGGCTCGCCGGCATCGACACGCGCGCGCTCACTTCGCTGATCCGCGTCAAGGGCATGCCGAACGCGGTGATCGCGCACGAGCCGTCGGCCAAGTTCGATCTTGCGGCGCTGAAGAAAGAAGCAAAGGAGTGGCCCGGCCTCGTCGGCATGGACCTCGTGCCGATGGTGACGAGCACGCAGCGTTTTACCTGGGACGAGACGCCCTGGGTCTGGAACAGGGGCTATTCGCGGCAGACCAATCCGGAGTTCCATGTCGTCGCCGTCGACTACGGCATCAAGCGCAACATCCTGCGGCTCCTCGCCGGCAGCGGCTGCAAGGTGACCGTCGTGCCCGCAAAAACGTCGGCGGAAGAGATCATGGCGCTCAAGCCCGACGGCGTCTTCCTCTCGAACGGCCCCGGCGATCCGGCGGCGACCGGCGAGTATGCCGTGCCGGTGATCAGGAAGCTGATCGACTCGGGCACGCCGACATTCGGCATTTGTTTGGGTCACCAGATGCTCGGCATCGCGGTGGGCGGCAGAACGGTGAAGATGCACCAGGGCCACCACGGCGCCAATCATCCGGTGAAGGACCTGACCACGGGCAAGGTCGAGATCACCTCGATGAACCACGGGTTCGCGGTCGACAAGGACTCGCTGCCGAAGACCGTCGAGCAGACGCATGTGTCGCTGTTCGACGGTTCGAACTGCGGCCTCGCGCTGAAGGACAAGCCGGTGTTCTCGGTGCAATATCACCCGGAAGCCTCGCCCGGCCCGCGCGACAGTCATTATCTCTTCACGCGCTTCGTCGAGATGATGCGGCAGGCCAGGGACGCGAAGAAGCGCAAGATCGCCTAGCCTTTACCCGGACTTTTTCTCTTCCCGTTCATGCCCGTGACAGCGGGAATCCAAGGTGCAAGGTCCGCTTTCGCGGGGACGGACGGTTTGTTGAACCGTTTCTATCAAAGCTCGTTATACTGATATGCCTGCCCGCGACCCGCTCACCTTCCTGTTCAGGGACGACGGCAGCGTGCCGAACAATCCGGCACTGCCGGCGCTGATCTACAAAGGTGCGATCAATGCCGGCGCCGACGATCCGGCGCGCCTGATCGAGGATCTGTTCGCGCGCAATGGCTGGGGCCAGGGCCAGTGGCGCAACGGCATCTACACGTTCGTGCACTATCATTCGATGATCCACGAGGCGCTCGGCATCGCGCGCGGGACGGCGCGCGTGCAGCTCGGCGGGCCCGGCGGCAAGACGTTCGACTTCGAGCCCGGCGACGTCGCCGTGCTGCCCGCCGGCACCGGTCACCAGCGGCTTTCAGGCAGCCGCGATCTGCTCGTCATCGGCGCCTATCCGCCGGAAGGCACTTACAACCTGTGCCGTGCCGACAACCCTGCCGACCGCGAGCGGGCGCTCGCGACGATCCCGAAAGTGCCCGTACCGCGGAGCGATCCGGTGCTGGGCGAAGACGGACCTTTGCCGAAATTGTGGCGGGGATGACGCGCCCTGTTTTTCCGCTCATTCCCGCATAAGCGGGAATCCGGCGCCGGATCCCCGCTTTCGGGGATGCGCGGCCACTGCGCTGGTACTGGGTGACTCCGCACGATAGAAAGCTTGCATGAGCGACTGGGTCACGTTCTACGACTTCAAGCATTCGGTGATTTACGTGAATGCGCGTCACCGCGACGTGCATTACCGCCGCGTCGCGGAGGACATCCGCGCCTATGTTCCCTCACCCGCGGCGCACGTGCTCGACTACGGCTGCGGCGAGGCGACCTCGGCCGATCTCGTCGCGAATGCCTGCGCGCAGCTGGTGCTGGTGGAAGCCGCGCCGAACGTGCGCGCCGCGCTCACGATGCGCTATGCCGGGCATCCGAAAATTGCCGTGATCGCCGCCGAGCAGGCAGCGGCGCTGCCGAAGGCCTCGTTCGACCTGATCGTGATGCATTCGGTCGCGCAATACCTGACGCAGGCCGAACTCGACCGCCTGCTCGCGATCTTCCGCACGTTGCTCAAGCCGGACGGCCTTTTCATCCTCGGCGACATCGTGCCGCCGCATTTCGCGGCGCCGTCCGCCGCGTTCTCGCTGCTGCGCTTCGGCGCCGCCAACGGCTTCTTCTGGGCGGCGGCGTTCGGCCTCGTGCGGATCTTCGCCTCCGACTATCTGCGGCTGAAAAAGACCGCCGGCCTCTCGCACTACACCGAAGCCGCGGCACTCGAACGATTGCGGCAGGCGGGCTTCAGGGCCGACCGCGCGGCCCGCAACATCGGCCACAACCAGCGGCGCATGACGTTTCTCTGCCGGATCGCGTGAGCCGTGCGCGCATTTATGATTCGCGCATCATTTTCGTCGCGTGATCAGCCACAGGAACCCGGCGCCCCATAGCCCGCCGAGAAAGAGGGAACCGAACAGCCACAGGTGCGGATTCGGGCGCTGGTACCAAAGTAGTGCGTCCAAAACCAGGAAGACGATCGTCAGCGCCGCGATGTCCATTAACTTGCGCCCCCGGAAGAGTTTATGCGAAATTTATGCAATGGAAGCCAGCCAGCCGCCAGCAAAAAGGGCCTGTCCGGTGTGCGCCCGCGGCCAGATGGAAACGCTCAACGAGATTGTCCACGAGGACGGCGCGGTCACCACCTACTGGCGATGTGCGGCCTGCTCACACGTTCAGGTCACGCGCAGCCAGGCAGGCGACCGCAAGCAGGACAGGCCGCGACACTCCTGACGCAGGCCCCGCGCGCTGCACATTTCATCAACTGTTGAAATATTGCCCTTGACGCGCTTCAATATTTCAAATTCTATTGAAATATGAGGAAACGCGATGCCGTCGGCGTACTCGCGGCGCTGGCGCAGGACAATCGCCTGGATATTTTCCGTCTGCTTGTGGAAGCGGGACCGCAGGGCATGCCCGCCGGCCATATCGCCGCAAGCCTGCGAATGCCGCCCAATGCACTGAGCTTTCACCTCGATCGCCTGCGCGAGGCCGGACTCGTCTCCGCGCGGCGCCAAAGCCGGTCGGTGATCTACTCCGCGGAGTTCGGCGCGATGAACGCGCTCGTGTCCTACCTCAGCGACCAGTGCTGCCAGGGCCGCCCCGAGCTCTGCAGACCGAAATCCGCGCGCAACGACGCGCGCCGAAAAATGAAAGCGCTCTGAGGGACGACCGGCTGTGACAGAGAAAATCCACAACGTGCTGTTTCTCTGCACCGGAAATTCCGCACGTTCGGTCATCGCCGAAGCGATCCTGAACAAAATCGGCGCCGGACACTTCCATGCCTACAGCGCAGGCAGCCGGCCCAAGGGCCATGTGAACCCGAACACGATCCGCCTGCTGCAGGGCCTCGGCTACGACACGCGCGCCTTCCGCTCCAAATCATGGAGCGAGTTTGCAAGGCCCGGCGCGCCGGCGCTCGATTTCGTCTTCACCGTCTGCGACAACGCGGCGGGCGAGTCCTGTCCCGTCTGGCCGGGCCAGCCGGTCACCGCGCACTGGGGCATTCCCGACCCGGCGGAGGCGACGGGATCGCAGGCCGAAATCGCCCACGCCTTCAACGAGGCGTATCGCATGCTGCACCAGCGTATCGCGATCTTCACGGCGCTGCCGATCGCGCGCCTGGACAGTCTTACCTTGCAGGCAAGGCTCAAGGAGATCGGGCGCCTGCAGCCTGCAACCGCCGAAGCGCAACGCTGATGACCGCTCCGGGACGGCGCGCGGCGGCGGAGATGCTCGGCACCGCGTTCCTGCTCGCCGCCGTCATCGGCTCGGGCATCATGGCGGAACGCCTTGCCGGCGGGAACGCGGCGCTCGCCCTTCTCTGCAACACGCTGGCGACCGGCGCGATACTCGCGGTGCTCATCCTGATCCTCGGGCCGGTGTCCGGCGCGCATTTCAACCCCGCCGTAAGTCTTGCCTTCGCGCTGCGCGGCGCGCTGTCCTGGCGGACAGCCTCCGCCTACGTTGCCGCCCAGCTCGCGGGCGCCGTCATCGGCGTGTGGGTCGCACACGCGATGTTCGAGCTGCCGCTCTGGCAGCTCTCGACCCACGTCCGCACGGGTCCGGGCCAGTGGCTGGCGGAAGCCGTGGCAACGTTCGGACTGCTGCTGACGATCTTCGGCTGCCTTGCGCGGGCCCCGGAGGCGACCGCCTACGCCGTCGGCCTCTACATCACGGCGGCCTACTGGTTCACGGCATCAACGTCGTTCGCCAACCCTGCGGTAACGGTCGCCCGCGCGCTGTCGGATACGTTTGCCGGCATCGCGCCCGCGGGCGTTGCCGGCTTCATCCTCGCCCAGCTCGCCGGTGCGGCGGCGGCGGTGCTGCTGGCGCAATGGCTATTGGCGGGCAGGCATGCGCGCAAATAAGCGGTTTTCGCGGCGGTGGAGGGCACTTTCTTCGCCCTTCCCTGCCCGGTGATTCTGGTCTAAGCACCCCTCGCGCGCGAGGCCCGGCCTCGGCGCGGTCCGGGGGACGCGCACCAGGCGCGCCCTTTTTTTGTGCCCAGTTGCGCGAGAGCGAATGCCGAAACGAACCGACATCAGCTCGATCCTGATCATCGGCGCCGGCCCGATCGTCATCGGCCAGGCCTGCGAGTTCGACTATTCCGGCACGCAGGCGTGCAAGGCGCTCAAGGAAGAGGGCTACCGGATCGTGCTGGTGAACTCAAACCCGGCGACGATCATGACCGACCCCGATCTCGCCGATGCGACCTATGTCGAGCCGATCACCCCGGAGATCGTCGCCAAGATCATCGAGCGCGAGCGACCTGACGCGCTGCTCCCGACCATGGGCGGGCAGACCGCGCTCAACTGTGCGCTGTCGCTGCGCCGGATGGGCGTGCTCGACAAATTCAATGTCAGGATGATCGGCGCGACCGCGGACGCGATCGACAAGGCCGAGGATCGCGAACTCTTCCGCGAGGCGATGAAGCGGATCGGCCTGCCGACGCCGCGCTCGCACCAGATCAAGACGCTGCCGCAGGCACTCGAGGCACTCGACGATATCGGGCTGCCGGCAATTATACGTCCCTCCTTCACGCTCGGCGGCACCGGGGGCGGAGTGGCCTACAACAAGGCCGAGTTCATCGAGATCGTCGAGCGCGGTATCGACGCTTCCCCAACCAACGAGGTTCTGATCGAGGAGTCGGTGCTCGGATGGAAGGAATTCGAGATGGAGGTGGTGCGCGACAAGAACGATAACTGCATCATCATCTGTTCGATCGAGAACGTCGACCCGATGGGCGTGCACACGGGCGATTCCATCACCATCGCGCCGGCGCTGACGCTCACCGACAAGGAGTACCAGATCCTGCGCGACGCCTCGATCGCGGTGCTGCGCGAGATCGGCGTGGAGACCGGCGGATCGAACGTGCAGTTTGCCATCAACCCGGCCGACGGGCGGCTGGTCGTGATCGAGATGAACCCGCGCGTGTCGCGCTCCTCCGCGCTGGCTTCGAAAGCAACCGGCTTTCCGATCGCCAAGGTCGCGGCCAAGCTCGCCGTCGGCTACACGCTCGACGAGATCGCCAACGACATCACCGGCGGCGCGACGCCTGCCTCCTTCGAGCCGACCATCGACTACGTCGTCACCAAGGTGCCCCGCTTTGCCTTCGAGAAGTTCCCCGGCGCCTCGCCGGTGCTCACCACGTCCATGAAATCGGTCGGCGAGGCGATGGCGATAGGCCGCACCTTCCAGGAGTCGCTGCACAAGGCGCTGCGCTCGCTGGAGACGGGGCTGACCGGCCTCGACGAGGTGACGATCGAGGGCTTCGATCCGGCGAAGGGCATTGAGGACAACGACAACAAGGCGGCGATCCGCGCTGCGCTCGGCACGCCGACGCCCGACCGGCTGCTCAAGGTCGCGCAGGCGATGCGCTTCGGGGCGAGCGACGACCTGATCCACAGCGCCTGCCGCATCGACCTGTGGTTCCTGGCGGAAATCCGCGGACTCGTGGATGCCGAGGCGGAAATCAGGGCCAAGGGCCTGCCGGCAACCGCCGGGGCATTCCGCCGGCTCAAGGCCATGGGCTTTTCCGACGCGCGCCTCGCCCGGCTCACGGGCACCAACGCCGAGACGGTGATGGCGAGGCGGCGCAAGCTCAACGTGCGGCCGGTGTTCAAGCGCATCGACACCTGCGCCGCCGAGTTCGCCTCTCCCACCGCCTACATGTACTCGACCTATGAGATGCCGTTCGCCGGCACGGTCGCCGACGAGGCGGCACCTTCCGACAGGAAGAAGGTCGTCATCCTCGGCGGCGGGCCGAACCGCATCGGCCAGGGCATCGAGTTCGACTACTGCTGCTGCCACGCGGCGTTCGCGCTCAAGGAGGTCGGCTACGAAACGATCATGATCAACTGCAATCCGGAGACGGTGTCGACGGACTACGACACCTCGGACCGGCTCTATTTCGAGCCGCTGACGCCGGAAGACGTGCTGGAGATCATCGACACCGAGCGCTCGAACGGCACGCTGCACGGCGTGATCGTGCAGTTCGGCGGGCAGACCCCGCTCAAGCTCGCCGAGCCGCTGGAAAAGGCGAAGATACCGATCCTCGGCACCTCGCCGGACGCGATCGATCTTGCCGAAGACCGCGACCGATTCAAGACGCTGCTCGACAAGCTCAAGCTGCGTCAGCCGCAGAACGGCATCGCCACCTCTCCGAACGCGGCGCGCGCGATCGCCGACGAGATCGGCTATCCGGTCGTGATCCGCCCGTCATACGTGCTCGGCGGGCGGGCGATGGAGATCGTGCGCGACGGCGCGCAGCTCGATCGTTACGTCGCGAAGCTCGCCAGCGACCTTGATCGCCCGAACGAGCTCGTGGTGTCGAGAAAAAGCCCGCTGCTGATCGACCGGTACCTCTCCGACGCGACCGAGGTCGACGTCGACTGCCTTTGCGACGGAAAGGACACCTTCATCGCCGGCATCATGGAGCACATCGAGGAGGCCGGCATCCATTCCGGCGACAGCGCCTGCGCGCTGCCGCCGCACTCGCTCAGCGAGAAAACGATCGCGGAGCTCGAACGGCAGACGCGTGCGCTGGCGCTTGCGCTCGACGTCGGCGGACTGATGAACGTGCAGTACGCCATCAAGGACGGTGAAATCTATGTGCTCGAGGTCAATCCGCGTGCCTCACGCACCGTGCCCTTCGTCGCCAAGGTGATCGGCCTGCCCATTGCAAAGATCGCGGCGCGCATCATGGCCGGCGAGAAGCTTGCAGCGTTCGGTCTCAAGCGGACGCGACCGAAACACCGGGCGGTCAAGGAGGCCGTGTTCCCCTTCGCGCGCTTCCCCGGCGTCGACACCGTGCTGGGGCCGGAGATGAAATCGACCGGCGAGGTGATGGGCATCGACGGCTCCTTCGAGATCGCCTTCGCCAAGAGCCAGATCGGAGGCGGCACCAGCCTGCCGCGCAGCGGGACGGTCTTCGTGTCGGTGAAGGATGCCGACAAGCCGCGTATCCTGCCCGCGGTGCGGCTGCTGGCCTCGCTCGGCTTCAAGACGATCGCCACCTCGGGAACCCAGCGGTATCTGGCGGAACAGGGGGTGGAAACCGCCAAGATCAACAAGGTGCTGGAAGGCCGGCCCCATATCGTGGATGCCATTAAAAACGGCGGTGTTCAGCTTGTTTTCAACACCACCGAGGGGGCCGCGGCGCTGGCCGACAGCCGCTCCCTCCGTCATGCGGCCCTCTTGCATAAAGTGCCGTACTACACCACTCTTTCAGGGGCCGTCGCCGCAGCGCAGGGCATCAAGGCCTATCTTGAGGGCGACCTCGAGGTGCACGCGCTGCAGAGCTACTACGGCGGCCGGGACTGAAGGCCTCAATCTGGCTGCGCAGGCCCGGGCGACGGACGGTACGAGTGCCGGAAAATCTACGGTCGCGGCATCAGGTGAGGCTGGCCGCGACGGGGCTTTTTTGGCCGGCCCTCGTCGCATGTGACTCCGGTTTCGCGGGCGACCGTGGCCGGAGTCGTATTACGAGTCGATTGAACGGGAATTGGGACTGAAAGGCACCTGGCGGCGCTGCAGGTCGCTCAAGATTGGTTCGGGCGTCCGCCAGGGGGAGATAGAGACGATGGAAAAAATTCCAATGACGGCCGCCGGCTATGCGGCGCTCGAAAACGAGCTCAAGCACTGCCAGCAGGTTGAGCGGCCCCGCATCATCCAACAGATCACCGATGCACGCACGCACGGCGACCTCTCGGAGAACGCCGAGTATCATGCCGCCAAGGAGGCGCAGTCCCTGAACGAAGGCCGCATCGCCGAGCTCGAGGACAAGCTCGCGCGCGCCGACGTCATCGATGTCTCCAAGCTCTCCGGCGATACCATCACCTTCGGCGCGACGGTCACGCTGGTCGACGAGGACACCGACCAGAAGAAGGTCTGGCAGATCGTCGGTGAGCCCGAGGCGGACGCCAAGAAGGGGCGCATCTCGATCACTTCGCCGATTGCGCGCGCGCTGATCAACAAGAAGAAAGGCGAAACCGTCGAGGTGAACACGCCCGGCGGCGCCAAGGCTTACGAGATCAAGAAGATCGAGTGGAAGTAGGCAAACCGTCGCCCAGGCGGCGCTATGGAACAAAACACCAGGTTCTGCACGTCCTCCGATGGCGTGAAGCTCGCCTATGCCGTCACCGGCAAAGGCCCGCCTCTGGTGATGTCCGCCACATGGCTCAGCCATCTCGAGCACCAGTGGCGCAGCCTCGCCTGGAAACCCTGGCTTGAGGCGCTCTCCGGCGATCATACGCTGCTGCGCTACGACTCGCGCGGATGCGGTCTCTCCGACCGCAACGTGGAGAATCTTTCGTTCGAGACCTGGGTGGCCGATTTCGAGAAGGTGGTCGACGCCGCGGGCTTCGGGCGATTTTCGCTGGTTTCGACGTGCTGGGGCGGGCCGATCGCGATCGAGTACGCGGCACGGCATCCCGAGCGGGTCGACCGTCTCGTGCTCTACGGCACTTATGCACGCGGACGGCTGCGGCGCGACGACCAGCCGAAGGAGATCGAGAAGGCGCGTGTGCTGCTCGATCTGACCCGACTCGGCTGGGGCCGCGAGAACCACGCATTCCTGCAGGTGTGGGCAACGCATTTCCAGCCCGGCGGCAGCATCGAACATCTGCAGTCGTGGTGCGACCAGCAACGGGCGGCGACGTCGGCGGAGATGGCGGTTCGCCTGCTGCGGATCGGCTGGAGCGTCGACGTGCGCGAGGCGGCGCGCAGCATCAGATGCCCCGTCCTCGTCATGCACCCCGAGCGCGATGCAGTGGTGCCGATCGACGAAGGCCGCCTGCTCGCAAGCCTCATTCCGGACTGCCGGTTCGTTACCCTCGACAGCGAGAACCATATGCCGCTTGCCGAAGAGCCGGCATGGCCGCAGCTCGTCGGCGAGATGCGGAAATTTCTGGCGGAGCCGGAGATCACGACCCGCAGCGCCCTGCCGCTCGACCAGCTCACGGCACGCGAGCGTGCGGTGCTCGAAGGCATTGCCGGCGGCCTCGACAATGGCGAGATTGCCGCCTCCCTGAAGCTGTCCGAGAAGACGGTGCGCAACCACATCACGCGCATTTTCGACAAGATCGGCGTCGAACACCGTTACCAGGCGATCGTGCGCGCACGCGAGGCCGGGCTCGGCCTCGACAGCACGCTCGGCGCTCGCTGAACCGGGACAACCGTCCCGTGGTTTTGTGCCGGAAATCGGCACCTCCAGGGGCTTTCGCCTCAATACGCACAGTCGGGACAGGCCTAGCCTCGGCAAAGGTCGTGCATCCCGCATGGCCGCTGAAGCGGAGGACACCAATCGATGCCGAAATTCGTGATCGAACGCGAGCTGACCGGCGCCGGCAAGCTGCCGCGGCAGGAACTGCAGGCGATCTCGCAGAAATCCTGCGGCGTGCTGCGCGAGATGGGGCCGCAGATCCAGTGGATCCAGAGCTTTGTCACCGACGACAAGATCTATTGCGTGTATATCGCGCCTGACGAAGACACCATCAGAACGCACGCGCGCAAAGGCGGCTTCCCGGCCAATCATATCGCGCGGGTGCGCTCGGTCATCGATCCGACGACGGCGGACGTTCTGGAGCGGTAACGCGTGGCCGACACCGCGTCAACGGCTACTCCGCCGGCCAGGCGCGGCCTGCTTGGCCGCCTGTACGAGGCCATGATAGCGCCACACCAGCGCCAGACCGAACGCGAGATCGCGCGCTATGTCAGACACATCGGCGGTAAGTTTACCGACGAGGCAGAACGCGAAATTGAGCGCCGGATTTTGTGCACGCCGTCGCGACTGGTGAAAAACTCTCAGGGAAATCCTTGGCGCAAGCGCAGCTAATTCCGCAATGCAGAAAAAATTCCGCGCTGCCGAGGCGATCCCCGCATGTGGCGGGCCGCGCACGCTGTCGCCGGGCTTCGCCCGGCGATTTGGCGTGCGCTCGTCTTGCCTATTTCAGCCAAATGATCAGCGGAACAGCCGGGCGGCCCGGGCAATTCATCATCCCGGTGTAGGAATCCGATAACCGGCCGCGGTAGCTGCATTCGACGCCGTCGACCGATATGACCGCCCGCATTCGAGCTTCCGAGATGCGCATGCGGATTTCGCCCTTCCTTTCTTCAGGACCGTCCGTCGTGCACAGGCCGACGTGCGTCATCGTCAGCGGCCCGGAAAACTCCTTGGATTGCGGCGCAGCTTTTTCCGTCACGCTGGCGATCAGTTCCCACTCGCCGAGCACGCCGGCATAGCCGAGCACCTGGTGCGGTTCGGCACCGACCGCGGTCGTGAGGGCACTCAGCACGATCAGGAGAATGGGCGCTCTCACGACCTGTTCCAGCAGTCCGGTCAGTGCGTCTTCAGGAACGCGCGCGCGTCGGCGACTTCGGTACGCGTTTTGTCGGCATCGGCGGCGATCGCAACGACTTTGCGGTAATATTCACGTGCCTTCGCCGAATCGCCGGACTTTGCGGCGGCCTTCGCGGCACCGACATAGGCGCCGAGCCGGTTGGGCTCCTTCTTGAGCGTCGCTTCGAACGCGGCGAGCGCGTCCCTGGCCATGCCACGTTCGAGCAGCATTTCTCCAAACAATTCGCGAGCCGGCTTGGGCGCGCCCGGCGTCACCGGATGCTTCTCGGTTCGGTCTTCGGCATCCGCCGCCGCGCTCATGGCTTTCAGCGCGTCGTCATATTTGCGCTCGGCATACAACAGCCAGGCTGAAGCAATCTGCTTCTGGATACCGACCTGCTCGGCCCAATAGGCGTCCTTCAGCTTGTCTTGCATTTCCCCGAGCTTGGCGATGTCCGCTTGGGCGGCTTCCGGATTGCCCGAACGCGCGGCGCCGAGCGCACGCGCGTAATAGGTCACCGCCTGCACCTGTGGCAACGGACTCGGACGTACGGTAAGCGCTGCCGCTGTTTTCCAGTCGCCGCGTTCGATCGCATAGCGGGCAGGCGATACCGCCAGCGCATAAGGTCCGACGAGGAATGTCTCGGTGAAACCGGTAACCTTCATCATGTCGTCGAGAACGGCTTTGGCTTTGGCGTCCTGACCAAGCTGCAGATAGGCATAGAGGCTGCTCGTGGTAATCGCCCACTTCCCCGGCGACCCGCTGCGCGACGTTGTTGGAGGCAATCGACTCCTTCCAATATCCGACGCGCGTAAAAATATGCGACGGCATGTGCTGTGCGTGGGCGGCGGCGGGCGCGATCTTGGCGTAGAGCCTGGCCGCTTGCAGCCCACGATCGGCTAGCGCGGGCGTGTCATAGAGATGGATCAGATAGTGCGCCACGCCGGGGTGCTGCGGCTGCCGTTTGAAGATCGCCGTCAGGATGGCCGCGCCTTTGAGCTGGTTGGCGTAAGTCTTGTCGGCCGGCGGGGCCGAGGTGTTGAGCGCCAGCGCATAGTGGATCTGCGCCTCGTCGTCGTTCGGATAGCGCCGCGCCAGCTGTTCCATCGCCTTGGCATAGGCCTGGGTGCGGGGGAAATGACCGAGCTTGTCGTAGCCGACATAAATGACGGCCAGCGCGTCGATGTAATCGCGCTCGCGCTGGGTCTTGGCGCCGACACTCTTTGCTTTTGCGATGACGGCGGCGCCCTCCGCGAGGTTCTTTGCGGGCGTCGGGACGTGAGGATTCCACAAGAGGCTCAGCGCGATGCCCCAATAGGCGATGCCGCACTCGGGATCGGCCTTCAATACGTCTTCGAATGTTTTTTGCGACGCGCGGTACCAAAACGAATGCTGATACAGCATTCCGCGGTCGAATAGTTTTTGCGCCTCCGGCTTGCACGATGTCGCGAAATGCACCTTGCCGAGCTTGCTGTCGTCAATTTGTCCGAAGGCCGGCTGAGCGAGGCAACCGGCGATCGCTGACATTGCCATGATCGTGGTTGATGCTCGCATCGTGCTTCTCCCTTCCAATCGCTCCGAGGAATTCGACGCTTGTCGAACGCCCCGATGCTTTAGAAACACGCAGGCCGGAAGTCATAAGCGAAAAACGGGATTTTTATATGAGGCCTGTGTTACCTTTGCAGGCATAGAAAAGCGTGTTGCAATAGATGCTTACGTTCGGGCGATACCGTCTGGAGCCGCGGGTCGGACTGATGTCCGGCGACAAGGAAGTGCGGCTGACGCCCAAGGCGCTTGCGCTTTTGTCGTTCATTGCCGAACGCCCCGGCGAGGTCATCAGCAAAGAGGAATTGTTCGCCGCAGTGTGGCCGGAGGTCGCCGTGGGCGATGCGGCCCTGGTAACCTGCATCCAGGAGCTTCGCAAAGCGTTGCGCGACAATGCCCGGCGGCCCCGCTATATCGAGACGCTGCACCGGCGCGGTTACCGGTTCATCGGCAAGAAATCCGCCGTGCAGCAGCCGGCGTCCGCGGACGATAAGCGCCCGGCTCTGGCGCTGCCCGACCGGCCTTCGATCGCGGTGCTGCCTTTCGCCAACATGAGCAGCGATCCCGATCAGGAATATTTCGCCGACGGCATCTCCGAGGACCTGATCACCGGGCTGGCCCGCATCCGCTGGCTGTTCGTCATCGCCCGCAACTCCAGCTTCGTCTACAAAGGCCGCGCCGTCGACGTCAAACAAGTCTCGCGCGAACTCGGCGTGCGCTACGTGCTCGAAGGCAGTGTGCGCCGCGCCGGCAAGCAACTGCGCATCAGCGCCCAGCTCGTCGACGCTATAACCGGAGGTCATCATTGGGCCGAAAGTTATGATCGCGGGCTTGACGACATTTTCGCCGTCCAAGACGAAATTACCCGCAGTGTCATCGCCGCAATCGAACCGCGAATGCTCGCCGCAGAGGGTAACCGCGCGTTTTTGCGTTTGCCGGACGATCTCGGAGCCTGGCAGCTTGTCGCGCGCGCAGACACACCTCTGGCGCCTGACGCGCGCGGACAATCAGGTCGCAATCGATGCTCTCAACCGGGCCGTCGAGGCCTATCCTGACTACGCGCCTGCGCGAAGTCAGTTGGGGTTCTGTTTGGTGTTTGCCGCGCACATGGGATGGGTCGATCGCGATCAAGGATTGCTGGCCGGCCGCCAGCACGCGGTTCGAGCGACTGCGCTCGATGACTGCGACCCATGGGGTCAAATCGCGTTCGGCTATTCATCCATGATGGAAAGGCGCACCGAGGAGTCAATCGCCGCATTTCGCCGGGCGGTCTATCTCAATCCGAGTTCTGCGGCCGCCCATTGTTATCTCAGTCATGGACTGGCCTTCGCCGGGCATGACCGCGAGGCGATCGCGCATGGTGAGGATGCCGTCAGGCTAAGTCCGCTCGATCCGGAAATGGCGATGTTTCTCGGCGGCATTGCCGTGGCTCACTATGTTGCCGGGCGATATGCGGAATCCGCGAAATTCGCGGCGGAAATTATGCGACTGCGCCCGGGTTTTCTGGGGGCGCAACGTCTGCGCTGCGCAAGCCTCGCCCAGGCGGGACACGTCGACGAAGCCCGATCTTCTCTTGCAGCGCTGCGGCGCGAGCATCCCGAGATGACAATCGCCTGGATCAGGGCAAGCGTTCCCTATCAAACGCCCGAGATCATGGAGCGTTTCCTCGACGGCATGCGGAAGGCGGGGCTGAGCGACTAGCGCCCGGTCTCGTTCTCCATCGGCACCATGGCTGCGTCCTTGGAATTGCGCAGCACCAGCGAGGTCTTCACGTTGCGCACGTTGGGCGCGGCGGTGAGCTTCTCGACGAAAGCCTGGAAGGTCTTCAGGTCCGGCGCCACACACTTCAACACGAAGTCGATCTCGCCCGACAGCATCCAGCATTCGCGCACCAGCGGCTGCGCGCGGACGAATTTCTCGAAGGCGGCAAGATCGGCTTCCGCCTGGCTCGACAGGTGCACCATCGCGAAGACGGTCACCTCGTAGCCGAGCTTCTTTTCGTCGAGCAGCGCGCGGTAGCCCTTGATGTAGCCGGCCTCCTCGAGCGCGCGCACCCGGCGCAGGCACGGCGGCGCCGAGATGCCGACCCGGCTTGCCAGTTCCACGTTGGTGATGCGGCCATCGTCCTGCAACTCCTTGAGGATCTTGCGGTCGATGGCATCGAGTCGGGCGGGCACCAGAACGCTCCTGCGGTCGGGCCGGAATGGCCCGTGAACATTCATACTGCGAAATATTATTTCGCGAAACAATATTGCGCGTTTCGGGCGTCGTGATCTGACACCGGGGCAAGCCTGTGGGGGCGGCGGGTTGCATATCTTGCATAGCTCGGCCGGAAGCCATACATCGTCCGGGGCACAAAAGAGCCGGCCATCATCCGGCCCGCCTGCGGCTGAGGCAGCCGAAACGCCCGCCAGGGGGGCGCACAGACCATCATGACCAAGACTACCCACGCCAAGGTCGTCATCATCGGCTCGGGACCGGCCGGCTACACCGCCGCAATCTATGCCGCGCGCGCGATGCTGGAGCCAATCCTGATTCAGGGCATACAGCCCGGAGGCCAGCTCACGATTACCACCGACGTCGAGAATTATCCGGGCTTCGCCGACGTGATCCAGGGGCCCTGGCTGATGGAGCAGATGCAGGCGCAGGCCGGACATGTCGGCACGCGCATCGTGACCGACCATGTGAGCAAGGTGGAGCTGTCGCAGCGGCCGTTCAAGCTGACCTGCGACTCCGGCGATGTCTATCTCGCCGACGCGCTTATCATCGCCACCGGCGCGCAGGCGCGCTGGCTCGATCTGCCCTCCGAGCAGAAATTCAAGGGTTACGGCGTGTCCGCCTGCGCAACGTGCGACGGCTTCTTCTATCGCAACAAGGATGTGATCGTTGTCGGCGGCGGCAACACTGCGGTCGAAGAGGCCCTGTTCCTCACCAATTTCGCGTCCAAGGTGACCGTCGTGCACCGGCGCGACGCGTTCCGGGCCGAGAAGATTCTTCAGGACCGCCTGTTCAAGCATCCCAAGATCGAAGTTGTCTGGGACACCGTGCTTGAGGACGTCACCGGAACAGAGAGCCCGCTCAAGGTCGGCGGGGTAAAGCTCAGGAATGTGAAGACCGGCGCGGTCACCGAGCGGCGGGTCGACGGCGTGTTCATTGCGATCGGCCACCAGCCCGCCTCCGAACTCTTTGCCGGTCAGCTGCAGATGAAGCCGTCCGGCTACATCGTGACTGCAGGCCACTCGACGGCGACATCGGTGGCGGGCGTATTCGCGGCCGGCGACGTGACCGACGACATCTACCGTCAGGCGGTGACCGCCGCCGGGCAAGGCTGCATGGCCGCACTCGAGGCGGAGAAGTTTCTGGCCGCGCACGAGCATCGCCGCGCGGCTGCGGAGTAGATCATGGCCACACCCAACACCACGATGGATTGGGACAAACTGAAGGTCTTCCACGCGGCGGCGGAAGCGGGCTCGTTCACGCACGCCGGCGAGCGGCTTGGTCTTTCCCAATCGGCCGTTTCACGGCAGGTTTCGGCGCTCGAATCCGAGCTTGCCGTCTCGCTTTTTCACCGCCATGCGCGCGGACTCATCCTCACCGAGCAGGGTGAGCTGCTGTACCGCACGGCGCATGAAGTGTTCATGAAGCTCGAGGCGGCCCGCACCAAGCTCACCGACAGCCGCGAACGGCCGAACGGGGAGCTCAAGGTGTCGACCACGCCCGGCATCGGCGTGCATTGGCTCACGCCGCGGCTCGGCGAATTCCTCGATCTTTATCCGGATATCCACATCACGCTCATTACGACCGACGAAGAGCTTGACCTGGCGATGCGCGAAGCCGACGTCGCCATTCGTCTGCGCCAGCCGACGCAGCCGGACCTGATTCAGCGTAAGCTTTTCTCGGTGCATTCCCACGCCTACGCTTCGCCGGATTATCTCAAGCGTTTCGGCACGCCACGCACGCACGATGATCTCGACAAGCACCGCATTATCCTGCTCGGCGGCGGAGTCGTGCCCGCCCACCTGCAGAACCGCAGGTGGCTGCTCGATATCGGCCGCGACAGCAAAGGTCCGCGGACACCGCATCTGACGGTGACGAACGTGCTCGGCGTTCTGCGCGCCTGCCAGCGCGGGCTCGGGGTCGCGATGCTGCCCGACTATCTGGTCGAGGAAAACGGCGGCCTGGTGCAGCTTTTTGGCGAGGCCGACACGCTCGCGATGGACGCGTACTTTGTCTATCCTGAGGAGCTCAAGTCGGTCGCGCGTATCCAGGTCTTCCGCGACTTCCTCGTTGCCAACGCGCAGCGCTGGCACTTCTAGTGGCCCATCAACAGTTCGTGTTTCGACTCACGAAAATCGCCACTGCACGGCCGTCTCGTCGGACGTCCAACGATTTGCGATAGCGCATGGCTGGCATGCGACCGTCGGCGTTGCTGCAGAGTGCCCTGCTTCGCATACTGCAGCCTTGCTGTCGCGCCGGAAGCGTATCCTCCCAGAATCACCGGCGGGCAGCATGTTCCCCTCTGGAAGATGTTGCCGGCCCCCACGCCGGCAAATACTGAAACCGGGCCCCTCGCGGGGCCCGGTTTTTTCGCGGTATTTCCGTCGTCAACGGAAGCGCGCGATGTAGTATGCAAGCTCGACGATCTGTTGGTCGGTCACCGGCGCCAGCACCTCGGCCATCACTCCGTCGTATCCATGCCGCGCATTGCTCTTGTAGTCGCGCAGTGTCTTGACGAGATAGTCCTCGCGCTGGTCGGCAATGCGCGGAATGTTGTCGCGCCCCCCCAGATCAAGGCCGTGACAGCTGTTACAGCGATTCTGCGTAATCAACGTGCGCGCGGCCTGCATACGCGCGGCGTCACCGGTATCGTCCGGGGGTTTCGGCGCCGGCAGCTTCGCGAGATAGTCGGAGAAGTTGCGCAGGTCATCGTCGCTGAGACCGCGCGTCATTTCGGTCATGACCTGAATCAGGGGGTCGTCTTTCTTCTCCGGCGCCGCCCGCTGCCGTTCGCGGAAGAGATAAAGCTGGATGAGCAGATAGGGTGCCGGCTGCCCGCCAAGGGAGGGAACTCCCGCCGTCTCGGACTGGCCGCTCTCGCTATGGCAGGCAAGACATGGCGCCGTGCGCTCGGCGATCGGCTCGGCGTTGAGCGGCTGGCCGGCGACACAGATCAGCAGCGCCGCAATAGCAGCGCGTGCGCAATTGCTTAACATCATAAGCGGGTAACTAGGCCGTAGTTCGCCGGGGGCAAGATACCCCCGGCGAAAGTTCAATTCAGCGGCCGGCGATGCGCGGCTTGCCGTAGGTGATGCGATAGATCGCGCCGTTCCAGTCGTCCGACAGCAACATGGAGCCGTCTGCCATGAACTCAACGTCGACCGGGCGGCCGATATAGCTGTTGTTCTCGAGGAACCCGGTGATAAACGGTTCTGATGATTTCACGGTTCCGTCCTTGTTCAGGAAAATCGCGATGACATCGCCGCCGAACTTCTTCGAGCGGTTCCAGGAGCCGTGGCGGGCGAGAAAAATCGCGTTCTTGTATTTCTTCGGAAACATGTTGCCGGTGTAGAAGCGCAGGCCGAGCCCGGCCGAATGTGGGCCGGTGAGCATGATCGGCGGCACGAACTCGCTGCACGAGTGACCCCAGCCGAATTCCGGATCGAGCATGTTGCCCTGATAGCAGTACGGCGAGCCGAAGTGCTGGCCGACCTTGGTGACGCGGTTGAGCTCGTCCTGCGGCACATCCTCGGAAAGCCAGTCGCGGCCATTGTCGGAGAAGTAGAGCTGCTTGTTCACCGGATTCCAGTCGAAGCCGACTGTATTGCGCACGCCGAGGGCGACGACTTCCGCACCCGTGCCGTCAAGATTGATGCGGCGGATCTGGGCGTGTGTGGGAGGCGGCATAACATTGTTGCCCGGCTGGCCGACCGGAACATAGAGCTTGTTGTCGGGGCCGACGCCGATGAATTTCCAGCCGTGCGCCTCGTCCTTCGGAAGATCCTTGTAGATGACTGTCGGTTTCGGCGGGTTGTTGAGGACGCTCTCGACGTTGTCGATCTTGGAGATTTGCGACAATTCCGCGATGTAGAGAGTGCCTTTGTGGAAGGCGAGACCGTTCGGGCGATAGAGACCTTCCGCCACGGTCTTCAGTTCAGTCTTGCCGTCCTTTTTCACGATCGCGGTGACCTTGTTGCCGAACCGCGTGCCGACAAAGACGGTGCCCTTGTCGCCGACGCGCAGCGACCGCGTGTTGGCGATGCCGCTGGCATAAACCTCGATGTTGAATCCGGGCGGCAGCTTGAGCTTGGCGGTCGGCAGCTTGTCGGCCGGCGCCGGAAGCGGTGGCGGTGCGACCGGTGCGAGCTTGGCTGCGGCGGCATTACCCTCCGGTCGGCCGATCAGCGGCGAGCCTGGCGGCAACGGTTGCGCCGCGGGTGCCGCAGCGGGCGGAGCGGATGCCGGCTGCTGCTGCGCGAATGCCGGAGCCGCAAACAAAATGCCGGCGATCGTGCCGGCAAGCATAATGGAACGCTGAGCCGAAACGCACGGAATCATCGAAACCTCCCTTGTGCGGAGGTGCGTGCCTCGTCCGGTCCAAACGCAACGGGCCCGCCCCCCGTTAGAACAAGTCTCCACCATTTTGCCCACCGGTTGCAATCCGGGGGGCTTCGAGTCGTGCGTTTAGGTCGTCCGGTAGGTGTAGGCCGCTTCCTCGCGTGCTTCCGCCAGTTGGCCTACCAATGCGTGCTTCGGCGACAGGTGGCAGACCGGATCGGTGGCGCCCGCATCTCCGGCAATGAGGAACGCCTGACAACGGCAGCCGCCGAAGTCCTGATCGCGGCGCGCGCAGGATCGGCAGGGTTCCTGCATCCAGTCGGTGCCGCGAAAAGCACGGAATGCCGGCGAGTCCCGCCAGATCTCGGCAAGTGAATGCCCACGCACATTCCAGAATTCCAGCCCCGGGATAACCTCCGCGGCATGGCAGGGAAGCACTTTGCCGGCGGGTGTGACGTTGAGCGAGCGCCGTCCCCAGCCGCCAAGGCAAGGCTTCGGGAACCGTGCGTAATAATCGGGTACGACCGCGTCTATGACGATGCGGCCACGATGCTGCTTTCGCAGCATGTCGACCTCGGCGACCGCCAGATCAACCTGCTCGCGTGTCGGCATCAGCGCCGCGCGATTTTTCAGCGCCCAGCCGTAGTACTGAACGTGCGCAATCTCGACGCGGCTCGCGCCAAGCGACAGCGCCAGCTCAACCATCGACCCGATGCGGCCGATGTTGGCGCGATGCACGACCATGTTGACCGTCAACGGCAGGCCGAGGCGGACAACCTCCTTTGCGATCGCGTGCTTGCGCGCCGATGCACCCCTGTAGCCTGCGATTGTGTCGGCCGATGCCTCGTCGCTGTCCTGGATCGACACCTGCACGTGGTCGAGGCCGGCATCGGCAAGAACGGCGAGAGTGTGAGGCGTGAGGCCGACGGCCGAGGTGATCAGATTGCTGTAAAGGCCGGCTTCGCGCGACGCCCTGACGATCTCCGGCAGGTCACGGCGTGCGGCCGGCTCGCCGCCGGACAGGTGCACCTGCAGCACGCCAAGCGCCGATGCTTCCCTGAAAACGCGCGCCCAGGTCACCGTGTCGATCTCGTCATCGCGCCTGTCGAGCACCAGCGGATTCGAGCAGTACGGACATCCGAGCGGGCAACGATGCGTCAGTTCGGCGAGAAGGCCGAGCGGCACAGGGGCGCTGACTTCATTCGTCACAACACGCCCCTCTGCCGCCCGTTCCCGCATAAGCGGGAATCCGGCGCTCGGCTTCCGCCTCCACAGGGACGAACAGTCGGGAGCTGCCGGACATCGCTCAATCCACCTCCAGCAGTTTCTTGTCCGCCAGCGAACCCAGCAGCTTCACCACGTCGGCATGGATGCGCTCGCGTGGCGCCGTGAAGGCCTTGGCCAGATCATCCACGATCGCATCCAGTGTCGCCGTGCCCGTGCAGCGTTTGAGAATTTCGACCGTGATGTTGTCAGCCTTGAAGACACGCTCGGGCGCCAGCAGCACCCACCCGCCTTGCGCCTCACTGTGCATGAGCCGCACCCCGCGCGGAAGCCGCGGGCGCGCATCGCCGGACAGATGCAGCGCCGGCCCTTCCATCAATGTTCCTCCGGCACGAAGGCGCCCGGCGGCACATGTTTGGGATCGACATAGGCGTGATAAAGCGCATCGAGCATCGACCACAATATGCCGCACTTGAATTCGAGCGCCGCCAGCACCGCCTGCTGCTGCTCCGGCGTCTTGGCATTACGCTTGACATAGTTGAGGGCAAAATCGGCATCCCGTTCGGCCTGCGGCGGTCGCTTTTCGAAATAACTCAGCGTCTCGCGCGTGACGAAATCGTAGTTCGCAAGCATTCCCGCCATGCGCTCGCTGATGATGGCGGGTGAGAACATTTCCGTCAGCGACGATGCAATGGCCTCCAACAGCGTCTTCTCGCGCACAAAACGCACATAGGCATCGACCGCAAAACGCGTGCCCGGCAGCAGCCCGCGCAGCGAGGTGACGTAGTCGTGGTCGAGCCCGAGGCCGTCGGTGAGCTTGAGCCAGCGCGCGATGCCGCCATCACCTTCGCGCTCACCGTCGTGATCGACAAGACGCGAACGCCATTCGCGGCGCACCGCGGAATCTTCGCATCGCGCGATCAGGCTCGCGTCTTTGATCGGGATCATCGCCTGATAGTAGTAGCGATTGAGAGCCCAGGCCTGGACCTGGCCCTTGCTGCATTTTCCGCCGTGCAGCAGGGTGTGAAACGGATGCAGGCGGTGATAACGCCTGGCGCCGATATCGCGCAGCGCGGCCTCGAGTTCTTCCGGCGACAGCAGCTTCACAGGACAATCTCCATGCCGTCCTCCGCAACGCTCCACCCGGCGGCCTCGACCTTGCTCCTCTCGATCGAGCCGTCAATCAGGATCGGATTCGTGTTGTTGATATGGACATAGATGCGGCGCGCGCGAAGGCCGCTCAATGATCCCAGCGAACCACCCTCACCGTCGATCGGCAGGTGTCCCATGCGCCTTCCGGTCTTCTTGCCCGTGCCCAAGCGAATCATCTCGTCATCGGTGAACAGCGTACCGTCGAACAGAATGACGTCGGCGCGCGCAAACCGCTCGCGCATTGCATCGGTCACGGCTGCGGCACCCGGCACGAACACGAGCCTTGCCCCGCCGCATTGGAGTTCGATCCCGACATTGGCTGGGCTCTCCGCGTCGAGTTCGGGCGACTGATCTTCCAGGTACAGCGGCAGCTTGCCAGGAACCATGAACGTCGTCGCCTCGATACCGCCTGCAAGCATAAACCGTTCGCCGGGATTGACCGCGCGCCTCTTCATCAGGCCCATCGCGCCGAACATGGCGTTCGCGGCGACGGCCGCGTGGCTCGCCGGCGTTGCGTAAAGCGTGAACTCCGTGCTCTCGCGCAAGGACAGCAGGCCCGCGATCTGGTCGATCTCCGCTCCGGTCAGGACAACGGCGTCGATCGGACTTCCGCGCAGGCCGCTCTTCGGGTGCAATGCGGGCGTGGCGCGAATTTGCGCCGCCAGATCGGGGGATGCGTTGAGAAGGGTCCAGCGCCCGTCATCAGCGGAGACTGCGATACCCGCCTGGGTTCGCGGGCGCACTCGTTTGTCGCCGGCCCACGCCAGGGCACAGACCGGGCAACGGCAGTTCCATTGCGGAAATGCGCCTCCCGCCGCCGAGCCGAGTACAATGGCGGTAAGACGCCCCATTTAGCGGGGTGGTACGCCAGGAAACAGGCGATCAGAACTCGGCCGGCAGATAGCCGTTAATCTCGAGTCCGACACAGATTTCGATGAGAGTCGGGGTCGTCCACGCCATGGCGCTTCCTTTCGGCCGCAACTGACCAGCGGTTGGGCGCAAGATTAGCGCAGGCCAAGCGCGCCGCAAGGGGTGTCCCGGCGTTGCCGCCGCTGCCGGAATATCACGTCTTTGTCATGCCGCGTTTCTAGAATTCGGCCACAAACGCGGCTCACGTAAAAGTCATGGGTATAACCGGTGCAAAGGTACCTGAAAGCACGCGCCCGGTGCAGGGTTGCCATACCTTGATTCCGGTCGACAGGCGGGGAAAACACTGGAAAACAGGGTGCAGACGCAAGGCCGTGCAAATAAGCCACAGTGGCTGAATGTTCGGTCCGCGATATTGGGAAAAACGTAACTGACCTTGGACTATCAGTTAAACTGCTTAGGACTCATGGGGCTTCGCGCTCCCTACGGCATTCTTGGGAGAAAAAGTGGTGAAAAGTCCTCGATTTAAGGTCCTGCTGGCCTCGACCGCGGTGGCGCTGGCGCTTGCCCTGTCCAGCCATGCAGGGACGGCGCAGCAAGCCGGCAACACCGCCGAAACGCTGGTGCCGGTACCGGACACCACGTTCCCACCACCGCTGACGGCGAAAGATATCGCGCCGCCGGCCGGAGGTGCCGCCACGACCGCAAAGGATGAGTCGAAACAGACGGCAGCGACGCCGGCGGCCGAAGCGGCCAAGTCGGCTCCGGCAGTGACCGCAGGCAGCGAGATCGCCGACAAGCTGCGCGAACTGGTTACCGGCAAACAGCTTGACCGGCTGGTTCCGCGGAAGGCCGATCGCGCCGGTATCGAGACATTTTACGGTGGCCGCAACTACGCGCCCCTGTGGGTAACCGACAGTGCCGCCAATGAGCGCGCCAAGAGCGCCGCCGCCTATCTTGCGCAGGTCGATGCGGTCGGTCTCGATCCGGGCGAATACCCTGTGCCCGCTTTCAAGCCCGGAGCGAGTGTCGAGGCGCTTGCCGAAGACGAAATCAGGCTCACCGTTTCCGCACTGACGTTTGCGCGTCACGCGCAAATCGGCCGGATTCATTTCACGCGCGTCGGGTCCGACATTCAGTACGACCTGGTCCCGCCCGATCCTGCCGCAGTGCTCGCAAAGCTCGCCGGCAGTGATGATGCCGGCAAAGTGCTCGACAGCTACAACCCGCCACAGCCCGGCTTCAAGGCGCTGCGCGCCAAGCTTGCGGAACTGCGCAAGGGCGCGGTCGATGCAAGTCCGAAGGCCGAAGCCAAGCCCGAGCGGCCGCGCGTGCATATCCCCGACGGCAAGATCCTGCGCCCGGGCATGAAAGATGCGCGCGTAGTTCTGCTGCGCAAGCGTCTCGATATCGCCGGCGATAAGGACAACCCGCTTTACGACGACGCCGTTCGCGATGCGGTGAAGACGTTCCAGACGGAAAGCGAGCTGGAGGTCGATGGCAATCTCGGCCCGAACACGACGCGCGCCCTCAATGGCGAGCAAAAGGAAGTGCGCCGCCCGAGCCACAATCCGATCGACACCATCATCGTCAACATGGAACGCTGGCGCTGGCTGCCGCGCGACCTCGGCAACCCGCACGTCGTCGTGAACGTCCCCGACTATACGCTGACGCTATACAACGACGGCAAGGTTTACTGGCACACCAGGATCGTGGTCGGGAAGCCGAACCTGGCGACCCCGATGGTCAGCGCCGAGATGAAGTTCATCACGGTCAATCCGACCTGGAACGTGCCGCCATCGATCATCGAGAAGGAATATCTGCCGGCACTGGAGCAGGACCCGCAGGCGCTGGAGCGCATCGGCCTCAAGCTGACGCAGGATGCTGATGGCACTATTCATATCTCACAGCCACCGGGTGCCGGCAATGCGCTCGGACGCATCCGCTTCAACTTCCCGAACAAGTTCCTCGTTTATCAGCACGACACGCCCGACAAATATCTGTTCGCGCGCGAGAAGCGCGCCTACAGCCACGGCTGCATGCGCGTCCAAAACCCGCTGACTTATGGCGAAAAGCTGCTGTCGCTGGTGCTCCCGAAAGAGCACTACACCGAAGCGAAGCTTGAAAGCATGTTCGGCGGCAACGAGATCAACATCAACTTCCCCAAATTCATCCCCGTGCATCTGACCTACCAGACCGCGTTCGTGGATGAAGCCGGCAAGCTGCAGCTGCGCGAAGATGTCTACGGGCGCGACGCCAAGATGCTCGCGATCCTCAAGGGCAGCGAGCGCAAGGTCGCCGACATCGCGGTCGAGCGCGCGCCGAACACCTCATCGAAGCCGGTTCGTATGCCCGTCGGCATGTACGGCGGCTCGACGGGCGGTAATTACGGCTACGGCGGCGGCTCGAATTTCTTCGACTGGCTGTTCAGCAGTCCGCAGGGACGTCCCTATCCGCCGCGCGCGATCCCGACCTATCCGCGCAGCAACGGTAACGGGCGTTACAGCTCGCGCTAGAATTCGAAATCGAACCGAATGGCAGCGCCGGCACGACAATGCCGGCGTTTCCGTTTGCGCTTCGAAAAAGGTGGTACAGGCGGGTGGACTTGAACCACCGACCTCTGGTTCCACAGACCAGCGCTCTAACCAACTGAGCTACGCCTGCACGTGGCCGCGCCTGGGATCGGTCATATTTCAAGCCTGACCCAAGGCGGCGGGAAACCTAGGTGCCGCCCGCCATTTTGGCAAGCGGGCTCCGGTACGGCAGATAAACCAAGGCCCGGACATTTCGGTCCAGGCCTTGAGCAGAGAGTCGCTGCGGTGGTGCAGGAAGCCTCAGGCGGCCTTGCTCAGCACGCTGCCGAAGCAACCCTTGATCGGCTCGACCGTGTCGGCTGCCACTTTCTGAGCGTGCTCGGACAGGTCCTTGGTCTGCTGGATACAGGCATCGAACTGCTTGCGCAGATACCTGCTGTAGAGTTCGACAGCCTCCGAATAAGACTTGGCCCCTACAAGTTCGCTCATCAGATCGAAAGCCGCCTCGCTGTTAGCCCGCGTCGTTTCGATCAGTTTGAGACCGTAACTCGCGCAACCCTTGTTGACAGTCGAAAGCGTGTCTTCGATGACATCGGTCGCCTCTTCCGCGGCGCTTTTGACTTTCTCGTAGTTTTCTTTGGCCTGAACGATGCTTTTTTCGGCCAACTCGCGGAAGGCGGTTGGAATTTCGAATTTCGGGATCTCGAACCTGGGCAGTTCGTACTTCGGGGATTCGGCACCGGCGGCACCAATGGCGACCGGTTTCGGCTTGCCTTTGGGCGTAGCGGCTGAAGCATTGGTCTCGGCCATAGCAGTCATCCTTGACTAGGGAGGGCCATCAGGTGATCGGGCCATTTGCCCTCCGCAAATGGGCCCGGATCGTTGCAAACCCCGCCGGTCGGCACATGCATAAGCGGATGGCGGGGCTCTCAATCCTTTGTACCCTCAGCGTTGATGCAATGCAACAAAAAATATTGCAACGCACAAAGCCCAAACTTCTCCTCTCGCCCGTCCGGCAAAGTTCGGGCGCGATGACAAAAGGAACTAGCGCCATCAAGCCTTTAGTGTTGCATACCCTGGCCTGACAGCTTGGCCGCGCGCTTGCTCAGTTCCTTAGCCTGCTCGGTCAGCACTCCGATCTGACCGTTCACGTAGTCGGCGTGAAGCGTGAGCACGTCACCCGGTTCTCTCGCCTGCAGCAGCTTCTGGGCGAAATCGAAAGACGACGCGATGTTGCGCTCGGCATAGTTCAGCGCGAGCTCGCCCACCTCCCTAACCCCGGCTCGCGTGTCTGCGGCCTGTGTTTCGGCGGCATTGACGGCGTGCTGGGCAGCGGACATGAAGACTTCGAGCGCTTCCTTTGCCTGTTCGACGCTCCGGTCCGCCAAAGCGCGCATGTCGGCCGGAATGTCGAATTGCCGGCCGCTTTCTCTTGGCATGAGATCCCTCCTCTCTCGGGAACCCGTACGTTAACGTTGTCGACGTTTGCCGTTGGATGGCGCCCTGCCGGTGCGTGGACGCAGGTCCCCGTCAGCCGTATTAAGTCTTTATTAGCCGCAATAGTTGCGACACAGCGATGACGGACAGCACGCCGCAATTCACATATCTTCGTGATCCAAGGCTCGCGGCGCATGCGCTCAATCCGGCGCCGGTTTGGCTGTGGAGCACCGATGCCGACCGCGTACTCTGGGCCAATCCGGCAGGCGCAGCGATTTTCGATACCTCCTCGCCGCGCGAAATCGCGTCGCTGCGGTTCAACGCGCGTCACGCTGCGTCCGTCCAGGTTGCGCGTCTGTCCGGCACACTGCCGCAGGGCGGCACGCCGCGGCTCGAGAGACTGCGCGGCTTCGGGGCAAGCATCGGGGCTGCCCTGGTCTGCCTGTGTTCGTGCATCCTCCTGGAGGACGGCAGCCCTGCCATCCTGATCGTGGCGGCAGAGCGTGCCGGCAGGAATCTTCCGCTGCCTGAACGCGCTACCCGGTTGCTGCGCGACTTTGACGTTCCGTCGGCAATCTTTACCGCTGACGGTGAGATCATTGCGGCACAGCCGGCGGCAATCGAGCGGATGGGTGCGCGCCGCGACCTCGTATCCCTGGAAGCGGACAAGATAGCGCGGGAGGCAAGCCTCAACGGTGCAGCCGAAGGCGAGAGCGGGATCGGCCACCTCTCTATGATCAAGCTCGGGGCGGGCTCGACATTTGCATTGCTCGTTGTCTTCGCCAGAACGGCCCATCCCCGGCGCTCGACCGCGCGAACAAGGATCAAGGCGGAAACGCAGAAAGTGCCGGCCACCATGAAACCGCACGCCCAGCAAGGTCCGTTCCGCTTTATCTGGCAAACCGATGTGGAGACGCATTTCACGCTCGCAAGCCCGGATTTTGCCAATCGGTTCGGCCCGAAACTCGCCGCCTTGCTCGGCCGGACCTGGTCAGACATCGCCAAGACGCTCAGGCTTGACCCCAACAAGGAGATCGCGGACGCGCTTTCCAGGCAGCAGACCTTCAGCGGCATCCGGCTGCGATGGCCGGTCGAAGGCCTCGAGCAACCTCTCGCGATCGAGATGTCCGGACTGCCAATGTTCGACAAAGAGCGCCGCTTCACGGGATTTCGCGGTTTCGGGGTGTGCCGTGAGCCGGAGCGCATCGCGGACCCGGGCAATGAGAACGCGAGGCATGCCGCAACCGCACCGCCCAAGGTGCTCACCTTCCCCGCCGCACCGGCGCCCGTGGCCGGGACGCCCCTAAGTCCGAAGGAGCACAGCGCCTTTCAGGAACTCGCACGCGAACTCAGCGAGCGCCTTCGCAAAACATCGGCCAGGGCCGCTTCCGCGGCCGCGCGCGATGCGATGCCCGAGCCGGTCGCGCCTCCGGCTCCGCTACCGCAACCGCCGCCAAAACCCGCGCGCGATGCATCGGAAGACCGGTCAATTTTCGACCGGCTCCCTACCGGAGTTCTCGTCTACCGGCTCAACAGCCTGATGTACGCAAATCGCGCCTTCCTCGACTGGGCCGGCTATTCGACGCTGGACGAACTGGCGGAGGCCGGCGGCCTCGACAGCCTTTTTATCGAAGTGAAGGACGAGTCCCGGGACGCCAAAGGAGGGACTGTAAAGGCGCTCACAATCGCAACGGCCAACGGCAGGCAGAATCCCGTCGACGGCCGCCTGTTCAGCGTCACCTGGAACGGGGAGAACGCTCTCGCGCTGGCGATCGAGACGCAATCTGGCAAGAGCGGGGCGTCTGCCGGACAATCGCGGCCGGTCGAGGAAGAAATCCGCGAGCTCAGGGCGGTCCTCGACACCGCAACGGACGGGGTCCTGATTCTCGACTGCGCCGGCCGCGTGCTTTCCGGCAATCGCAGCGCACAGGCGCTTTTCGGTTACGATGCCGGCGCACTCGCGAAGCTCTCGATGGGCGACCTGCTGGTCCCTGAATCACTGCGCCCCGTCCTCGAGCATCTCGGCAAGCTTGTTCAGGGCGACGGTGTCGATGCGCTCGGCGCGAGCCACGAGGCGATAGGGCGCGTGCGCCAAGGCGGTCTTGTTCCGCTGCACATCACGATCGGACGCATCGAAAACAGTGACAAACTCTGTGCGGTATTACGCGACGTCACGGCCTGGAAGCGCAATGAGGAAGAGCTGGTCAACGCCAGACGTGCAGCCGAAAAGGCGTCTGCCGCGAAGTCGGAGTTTCTTGCCAAGATCAGTCACGAAATCCGCACGCCGCTGAACGCCATCATCGGCTTTTCGGAAGTGATGATGGATGAACGCTTCGGCCCGATCGGCAACGAGCGTTACCGACAGTATCTCAAGGACATCCACGCTTCCGGCGGATACCTTATTTCGTTGCTCAATGATCTTCTCGATCTCTCGAAAATAGAGGCCGGGAAGCTCGAGCTCACATTCGTGAGCGTCAATCTCAACGATCTTGTGCAGCAATGCGTGGCAATGATGCAGCAACAGGCCAACCGGCAACGCGTGATCATCCGCACATCGCTGCATGACGGTTTGCCGCAGATAGTCGCCGACGCGCGCGCCATGCGGCAGATCATGCTCAACCTGCTGTCGAACTCGATCAAGTCTACCGGCGCAGGCGGACAGGTCATCATTTCAACCGCCCAGACCGACAATCGCGAGGTCGTCCTGCGCGTCCGCGATACCGGCTCCGGCATGAGCCAGAAGGAATTGCAGATCGCGCTCGAGCCGTTCAGGCAGATCGCCGCGGTTACTCATTGGGATACCGGCGGAACCGGACTTGGACTGCCGATCACCAAGGCACTTGCCGAGGCCAACCACGCGCAATTCCGAATGACGAGCCGGATCGACGACGGTACATTGGCCGAGGTAATTTTTCCCGCCACACGCGTGCTGGCGCAATAAATCCGAAATCGGCTAGGTTATCCAAATGCGCCCGCTGCTCCGTGGCATCGCGTTTGTTTTGGCGTTTGCAGGCACATTTGTCTTGGCGCCGGCGCGTGCCGACGAGCCGGTCGATCTGCTTCTCGTCCTCGCCGCCGATGTCTCGCGCAGCGTCGACAGTCATAAATTTCAGCTGCAGCGCGAAGGCTATGCTGCGGCAATGGTCAACGCGCGTGTCATCGATGCCATCCTCTCCGGCCGCCACGGGCGCATCGGCGTCCTGTTTCTTGAATGGTCCGGCTTCGCAAGCCAGAAAGTCGTCATCGACTGGATGATGATCGATGGGCCCAAATCAGCACAGACCTTCGGCGACCGCCTGCTCGAATCGCCACGCTCTTTCGCTGACCGGACTTCGATCAGCGGCGGCATCGATGCCGCCGTAGCCCAGTTTGCACGTGCGCCGTTCAGTGCCGGCCGGCGCACGATCGACGTTTCGGGCGACGGAACCAATAACGCGGGCCGCGACGTTGCCCAGGCTCGGGACGAGGCGGTCGCCCTGGGCATCACCATCAACGGGCTGGCGATTCTCAGCGAAACGCCACTGCCTTGGAATCCCGAGCACACAAACCCGGCTGGCGGCCTGACAAAGTACTATCGTGACAACGTGACCGGCGGCCCCGGAAGCTTCGTGGTCGAAGCCAACGATTTCACTTCTTTCGGGCAGGCAATCATCAAGAAAATGATTGCTGAAATTGCCGATGGCAGGGGGATTTCGGCGCTGGCGGCCGGTAAACTTAATCACCCCCAGCCATGAAAGGGTCACAGAGGCTCTCCAAGGTCGGACCTGGCAAGGTTGGCCATGGCGGGCCCGATGCTATAGTCCGCGTGCCCCTGACAGAAAAGCGATCGGAAACCTCCATTTGACAGCTGCGACCGGCTTGAAGCGCCTGGCACTCGTCCTGCTCGCCGTGATCGCGGGTGGGCTGCTCGTGCTGACCACCGCCGGCTACCTGATTTCCGCGGATACTGTGCGACAGCAGGTTCTCGGCGAGATCCGCAGCGTGACCGGCCTTGAGCCCGTGTTGCGCGGCAAGGCCAGTGTCTCGCTGTTTCCCACCGGCAGTGTCAGCTTCGACGATGTCATTCTCGGCGAGCCCAATCAGCCGGCTCTTGTCGCCGAACGGCTGACCGCGCGCCTGCGGTTTTTTCCGCTTCTGATCGGCCGGGTCGAAATAGCCGATGTCGCGCTCGACCGCCCGAGTATCAGGGTGGACTTGTACGCGAACGGCCAGTCCAACTGGTCGGGATTGATCGAAGCGCTGACCCGCAGTCAGGCAACGGCCCAGCGGGTGGCGGCGTTCTCGGAGATGCGCATCGACGGCGGCACGGTTTTGATCCGCGACGAGGCGCGCAAGATTACCGAAACCCTGTCGGGCGTTGAATTCTCGCTGGCATGGCCGTCGATTTCCAAGAGCTTCGGCGCCACGGGGCGATTTATCTGGCGCGACGCCCCAATGGATGCGAGCCTGACGCTCGCCGACTTTCCGTCGGCGCTGGCCGGAGCGCGCAGCGGCCTGAAGCTGCGAATTTCCGGCACACCGTTGAAGGCTGCGTTCGAGGGCGCCATCAGCCTCAGGCCGACGCTCAAGGTCGAAGGCACGCTTGCCGCCGACGCGACATCGTTGCGCAATGCCCTGATCTGGGCCGGGCAAAAACCGCTGCCCGGCGGCGGTTTCGGCCGCTTCGCCATCAAGGCACGGACCAATGTGGTTGGCGGCACCATCAGCCTGTCGAGCGTCAACGTCGAACTCGACGGCAACGCCGCAGAGGGCGTGCTGACTTTTGCCGTCGACGGCCGTCAGACGCTGCAGGGCACCCTCGCCGCGGACACGCTCGACCTGACGCCTTACGTCTCAACCGTCCGCCTTCTGGCGGCCAATGAACGGTCGTGGAGCAGCGGGCGCATAACGCTCGACGGACTCGCCGGCCTCGATCTCGACCTGCGTCTGTCGGCTGCGAATGTTGTGGTGTCGAACGCCAAGATTGGGCGCACCGCAATCGCGGCAAATCTGCGCGGCGGACATCTGGTCCTCACGGTCGGCGAGGCGCAGGCCTACGGCGGCGTGATCAAGGGCTCTCTGGCGCTCGCCGAGTCCGGTCAGGGCGTCGACGTGAAGTCGGAGCTGCAATTCACCGATGTCGATCTCGAAGCATGTCTCGGCCAATTGTTCGGCCTGCGGCGCCTTGAAGGCAAAGGCAACATGTCGCTCGCCGTCGAAGGCGCAGGCAACAGCGTGCTGGCAGTGACGCGAACCCTGAACGGGTCCGCAACCCTGAACGGGGTGAAAGGGGCCCTTGCAGGTCTCAATGTCGAGCAGCTGCTGCGCCGTCTTGAGCGACGTCCGCTTTCCGGCGGCGGTGAATTCCGCACGGGCCGCACTCCTTATGAAAAGATCAACGTTGTGCTCAAGATCGCGCAGGGCACCATCACCGTCGATGAGGTCACGATCGACGGCACAACCGTCAAGCTGGCGATGGCCGGTACTGCCTCGATCCCGGAGAGGGAAGTCGATCTCAAGGGCACGGCGGCACTGGTGGCTCCGCCGCGACCGGGCGCTGCTCCGTTCGAGCTGCCCTTTATCATTCAGGGCTCATGGGACGATCCCATCATGCTGCCCGACCCGGAGGCGTTGATCCGTCGCTCGGGCGCGGCGGCGCCCCTGCTCAACGCGGTGCGCGAACGCAGGGCGCGCGAGTCGGTACGCTCGGCCATTGAGCGGCTGACCGGCGGCGCACCGCCATCCGGCACGATCCCCGCCTCCGACCCGGCGTCGGCCTCAGAGAAAAAGGGCGAATAGCGGCAGGTGCCGTAGCCTGCGCGTTCGACTATCATTCCACGAAGACGAATCACCCGCCAATCCGCGCGGGCATGATGGGTCGTGGATGCTGAACCCTCTCTTGCGAACCCTGGTCAAGGTCGTCGTGGCCTCGCTAATCGTCGGCACTGTCCTTGCCCATTTCGGGATCACGGCCGAACAGATCATCCACGAGCTTGGATTGTCGACGGAGCGTATCGAAGACTACGCGCGGCAAGGCATCGCCTGGGCTTGGCCAAACCTGCTTCTCGGATCGATGATCATCGTACCCGTCTGGTTTGTCGTTTTCCTGTTCCGCCCACCGGGCAAGCGAAGCAGCGACTAGCTCTGCGCGCACCGGCGTTTCAAACCTGTACGCCAAGTGCCGCGCGTTCGCGCCGGCTGGCACCGCGTTTGGCCATCAGGGAAGATGCGATCGTGCCGGCTGCGACGAGCGCAATCATGATGGTGCAGATCGCATTGATTTCCGGTTTCACGCCAAGCCGCACCTCCGAATAGATGCGGATGGGGAGCGTGGTTGCGCCCGGTCCTGTCGTAAAGCTGGCGATCACCAGGTCGTCAAGCGAGAGCGAGAACGCCAGCATCCAGCCCGCCGCGATCGCCGGCACGATCAGCGGCAAGGTGATCGTCAAAAAGGTCTTCACCGGCGGGCATCCGAGGTCCATGGCCGCCTCTTCCAGGGTGCGGTCAAAGTCGAGCAGCCGCGATTGCACGATCACGGTCACGAAGCAGGTCGTGAGCGTCGTGTGGGCGACGGCGACTGTCCAGAACCCGCGATCCAGATCGAGCGCGACGAACAAAAGCAGCAGCGACAGCCCGGTGATGACTTCCGGCATCACGAGCGGGGCATAGACCATGCCGGAAAACAGAAGACGGCCGCGAAACCGGCCCATCCGCGTCAAGGCGACCGCGGCCAGCGTTCCGAGCACCGTTGCCGCAGTCGCCGACAGCGCGGCAACGCGCAGGCTGATCCAGGCCGCTCCGAGGATCGCCTCGTCGTGCAGGAGCTCGCGATACCATGCAAGCGACCAGCCGCCCCAGACCGTAACAAGGCGCGAGGCGTTGAACGAATAGACCACGAGGATGACGATGGGCAGATAGAGAAAGGCAAGCCCGATTGCGACGGCGACGATGTTGAACGACGTAGGCCCGCGCCTCATGCCGATCCTCCTTCCAGCGAGCGCTGCTGAAGACGTTCGTAGAAGAGGATCGGCACCAGCAGCAGCCCCAGGAGAGCAACGGCGATCGCCGATGCCACAGGCCAGTCGCGGTTGGAGAAGAACTCGATCCACAGGGTCTGCCCGATCATCTGCGATTCCGATCCGCCCAGCAGATCCGGAATGACGAACTCGCCGACAATCGGAATGAAGGAAAGCAATGCACCTGCGGCGGCGCCGGGCAACGACAGCGGAAAAGTGATCAGCCAGAACGCCTTCCAAGCCGGGCAACCCAGGTCGGCCGCCGCCTCCAGCAGCGACTCGTCCATTTTTTCAAGGCTGGCGTAGAGCGGCAGAACCATGAACGGCAGATAGGAGTAAACCACCCCGATATAGATCGCCGTGTCCGATGACAGCCATGCCGCCGGTGCGTCGATGACGTGCATCCGCATGAGAACGTCATTGAGCAGGCCGTCGCGCTGCAGGATATTGATCCACGCGTAGATGCGGATAAGGAACGACGTCCAGAACGGCAGCACCACGGCCATCACCAGCGCCGGCTGCCAGGCTTTGGGCGCCCGCGCCATTCCGTAGGCAATCGGATAGCCAAGCGCGAAAAGCAGCGCGGTGGAGATCGCGGCCACCTGCAGGCTTTTGAGATATGAAAGAAGGTAGATCGCGTCGGACCCCAGCAGCCTGAACGAGTCCAGGGAAAGCTGTGTCGCGAATGCCGTGACACCCTGCCAGCCCGCCGCAAGATCGAACACCGGCAAATAAGGCGGTTGCGCCAGCGCCGACTGCGACAGGCTGATCTTGAGCACGATGACAAAGGGCGCAAGAAAGAAGACAGCCAGCCAAAGATACGGCACCAGGATGACGATCCGCGCGCCCCAGCTTCGTTTTGTCCGATCGCGCTGCACAGCTAGCTCGTCAGGATAATGCCGGCATCAGGCGGCCACGAAAGCCAGACGGCATCGCCTTCCGCGTAAGGCGGGCGGCCGCGCGCCCCCACATTGGCAACCGCGACCTTCATCAGCGACTTGTCCGCAAGCCGGACCTTGTAGGTCGACATTTCGCCGCGGTAGCCGATCTCGAAAATCGTACCGGCGAGGGCGTTTGCGGCGTCTTTCGGCCGCTGCATGCCGATGACGATTTTTTCAGGGCGCAGGGCCAGCCATACGGTCTTCGCCGAGCTCTGAACGCCGTCTGCGATCGACAGCGGGCCCAACGCCGTGTCTATTCTTCCCGCCGCGGCGGGTCGTCCTTCGATGATCGTCGCTTCGCCGATGAATTCGGCAACCCAGCGCGAATTCGGCCGCTCGTAAATCTCGGATGGTGCTGCCACCTGCATCAGCCGGCCCTGGTTCATGACGGCAATCCGGTCGGCGACCAGCATCGCTTCTTCCTGGTCGTGGGTCACGATGACGAACGTGGTCCCGAGCCTGCGCTGAAGTTCCATCAACTCGAACTGGGTTTCGGCGCGCAGCTTCTTGTCGAGCGCCGCGAGCGGCTCGTCGAGCAGGAGCACGCGCGGGCGCTTGATCAGGGAACGGGCGAGCGCCACGCGCTGGCGCTGCCCGCCCGACAGCTGGTGAACCCTGCGTGCGCCGAAACCCTGCAGCCGGACGAGTTCGAGCATTTCGCCAACGCGGGCGGCAATTTCGTCGCGTCCAAGTTTGTCCTGGCGCAGTCCGAAAGCGATGTTGCCTTCAACCGTGAGATGCGGAAAGAGCGCGTAGCTCTGAAACATCATGTTGACGGGACGCCGATGCGGCGGCACGTCGACGATGTCGGCTCCGTCGAGCAGGATGCGGCCTTCGCTCGGCGTCTCGAAGCCGGCAAGCAGCCGCAATAACGTGGTCTTGCCGCAGCCGGAGGGACCAAGCAGCGCGAAGAATTCACCCCGGACAATATCGAGGGTGAGCGTCTCGACCGCCGGCACGGCACCGAAGCGCTTGCTGATCGCCTCGAAACGGACCAGCGGCGCTCTTTCTCCCGCGCTTCGACCGCGCGCTGCTCCACTGTCGGTCGCCATCGATTCCCCGTTTCGCGCGCACACGCTAACGGCGGATGCTGCCACGTCAACCCGCCGACGACGGCACCACGTCAGATTGTGCGGTCAGGGTTCGCCGCACCGCCTGCTTCCAGCCGGAATATTTCCGCTCGCGCTCGCTGGCGTCCATCTGGGGTTCGAAGCGCCGGTCAAGCTGCCATTGTGCCGCAAAGCCGGACAGGTCGGGGCAGATGCCGGCCGCGCGGCCGGCAAGGTAGGCTGCGCCGAGCGCGGTTGTTTCCAGAACCGTCGGCCGGTCCACCGGGCATGCGAGAATATCGGCCAGGAACTGCATGCAAGGATCGCTTGCGGTCATGCCGCCGTCTACGCGCAGCATGGTCCTGGACGCCTGCGACGCCGGCCAGTCGGCGCGCATCGCATCGAGAAGGTCGCGGGTCTGATAGCCGACCGATTCAAGCGCCGCCCGCGCAATCTCGGCAGCGCCTGAATTGCGCGTCAGGCCATAGATCGCACCGCGCGCATGGGCGTCCCAATAGGGCGCCCCCAGGCCGACGAACGCAGGGACCAGATAGACCTGCTCCGCCGGGTCGGCGCGCTGCGCCAGGGCACCGACTTCCGCCGACGAGCGGATGATCTTCAATCCGTCGCGCAGCCATTGCACGGCGGCGCCGGCGACAAAGATCGCGCCCTCGAGCGCATAGGTGCGCCTGCCGTCGAGCTGATAGGCGATCGTCGTGAGCAGGCGGTTGCGCGACGCCAGGCGCTCGGAGCCGGTGTTGAGGAGCGCGAAACAGCCGGTGCCGTAGGTCGATTTCACCATGCCGGGCTCGAAGCAGCCCTGCCCGATCGTGGCGGCCTGCTGGTCGCCGGCAATGCCGCGCACCGGGATTCGCCCGCCGAAGAGGCCCGCATCCGTCTCCCCGAAGGCATGGCCGCAGTCACGCACACCGGGAAGCAGCGCCTGCGGCACACCGAAGAGCCGGCAGAGATCCGGATCCCAATCACCGGCACCGATATCGAACAGCAAGGTGCGCGCGGCATTGGTCGCGTCCGTGAGATGCATCTTGCCGCCGGTGAGACGCCAGAGAAGAAAGGAATCGATCGTCCCAAATGCGAGCTTGCCGGCCTCGGCGGCGGCGCGCGCGCCTTCAGCATTGTCCAGCAGCCACGCGACCTTGGTAGCGGAAAAATAGGGATCGAGCAGGAGACCGGTCTTGCGGGTCACGTCGGCCTCGCATCCGCTGCGCCTGAGTGACTCGCAGACCTCGGCTGTGCGGCGGTCCTGCCAGACGATCGCATTGTGGATCGGCCGCCCGCTCTGGCGGTCCCAGACCACGCTGGTTTCGCGTTGATTGGTGATGCCGATGCCGGCAACGTCACCCGCGCCGACGCCCGCCTGCGCCATCACCGCCCGCACCGTGGTCAGCACCGCCGACCAGATTTCCTCCGGATCGTGCTCGACTTCGCCGGGCGCCGGATAGATCTGGCGCAATTCCTGTTGCGCAGCCGCAATCGGCCGCAGGCCCGTATCGAAGGCGATTGCGCGCGTCGACGTCGTCCCTTGATCAATCGCGATAAGTACCGTCGGCAAACCTGCCCTCCCGGATCACCGGCGCACCGGACGCATCGACGCGATCAGCCGGTCCAGCGCCGCGGTCTCCTCGGCCGACGCGATCAACCCGAGCTTGCTTCGCCGCCACAGCACATCATCGGCGGTCTGCGCCCATTCATTGTTCACGAGATAGCGCACTTCCGCCTCCGTGAGGTCGCCGACGATGCAAGGTCCGAGGTCATCCAGGCTCCGCGCGCTCCCGAGGAAACGCCCTGCCCGAAGCCCGTAAGCATGTACGAGCCTGCGCGCGTGCGCATCGGAAAGAAAGGCCCATTGCCGTTTTACATCGTCGACCTGCGTCTGGAACGCATCGGGAGCAAACTCCCCGCCTGGAAGCGGGGAGCTGGCGGTCCACGGCGGGGATGCTGCGAAGAAATGTCCGATCCGGGCCATGACCGCCTCCGCCAGTTTGCGGAATGTCGTGATCTTGCCGCCGTAGATCGTGAGCAGCGGCGCTTTGCCTTCGCCGGTATCGAGGACAAGCTCGTAATCGCGGGTCACGTCCTCGGGCCTGTCGGAGCCGTCGTCGTAAAGGGCACGCACTCCGGAAAACGACCAGGCCAGCTCGTCGGGCGTGACAACGTTGCGGAAGTAGCGGTTTACGACATCGCACAGGTACGTTACTTCGTGCGGTGTCGGCGCCGGCGCGCTGAGATCTCCGACAAAGTTTTCATCCGTGGTCCCGATCAGGCTGAAGCCGTTTGCGAACGGCAGAACGAAGACAACACGACGGTCCGGCGCTTCGAGGATGTAACCATAGTCGCTTTCGAAATTGCGGCGTACGACGATGTGGCTGCCTTTGATCAGCCGGACCGGACGCGCCAAGGGTTGCCTGATGACGGTATCCGCCACCGCACCGATCCACGGACCCGCGGCGTTCACGAGTACGCGCGCCGTCGCCGTGTCACGGCGGCCACGATCGTTGAGCACCAACTCCCACCTCTCCCGACGGTCCGCACGCGTGCAACGCGTACGCGTGCGGACGACGGCGCCGCGCTCGGCGGCATCGACGGCATTGAGCACCACCAGCCTGGCGTCGTCGACCGCGCAGTCCGAATATTCAAAGCCGTAGCGAAATTCGCGCTTGAGCGGATGGCCGGCGGGATGGTGGGTCAGGTCGACGGTGCGGGAGGCGGGCAGCAGCTTGCGCGCACCGAGCATGTCGTAAAGAAACAGCCCAAAGCGCAGCAGGAGTGGCGAGCGCAGTCCGGGCAGCGGCGGCAGCACGAATCGCATCGGCCGCACAAGATGCGGCGCCGTGCGCAACAGCACTTCACGCTCGCTCAACGCCTCACGCACGAGGCGGAACGCGCCGTGTTCGAGGTAGCGCAGGCCGCCGTGAACCAGCTTGCTCGATGCCGAGGAGGTGCCGGAGCCCAGATCGTTCATCTCGACAAGCAGCACGCGAATGCCGCGGCCGGCGGCGTCCCTGGCGAGACCGGTGCCGTTGATGCCGCCACCGATAATGGCGAGGTCGAAGTCGGCCATTGCGCGTTGATTCGCTTTCCAACGAAGGATGGGCGGCTTGTGCTGCACACTCAAGAAGAGGAATGCTTTAACCGCGAATTTGAGCCATAAATTGCGGCGCGATTGCAAAAAGACGCCGGCGCCGCCATATCGGAAGCAATCGTCGCTCGTGGTGCACGCCGGGGGCGGCTGCCAGCGAACCTGAAACCGGATCCGATGCCATCGCCCCGCCTGCTCGTCGTTGAAGGCAATTCCCCGCAGACCATGGCCGAGCACGTCGCCGCCGGCGGCATTCCGGCGAGCAAAGGCTATTCCGACCTGCTGCGCGAGCTGCTGCCCGGGGCTGCGGTGGATATCTGCTATCCCGGCGACCCCACGGCACTGCTGCCGGAGGGGGCCTCGCTCGAGGGCTACGACGGTATCGCGATCACCGGGTCCAGCCTGCATGTCTACAACGGCGGCCCGGAAGTCATGCGGCAGATCGACCTGGTGCGCACCGCGCTGAAAACCGGCACGCCGATCTTCGGCTCCTGCTGGGGCATCCAGATCATCACCGCAGCCGCAGGCGGCAGCGTGCGCAAGAACCCGAAGGGCCGCGAGATCGGCTTCGGGCGCGGCATCAGGCTGACCGAGGCGGGACGCAAGCATCCGATGTACGTCGGCAAGCTCGACGTCTTCAATGCGCCGACGGTGCATCTGGACGAGATCGAGACACTCGCGCCGGGCACGACCGTGCTCGCCACCAACGCGGTGTCCGAGGTGCAGAGCGCCGAAATCCGTACCAACGGCTCGGTCGCCTGGGCCGTGCAGTATCACCCCGAGTACCCGTTGCGTGAGATCGCCGCGATCGTGCGCCGCATCGGCACGCGACTGATCGAGGAAGGCTTTTTTGCGGACCACGCCGACATCAAGGCCTTTGCGGAGGACCTCGATACGCTGGACCGGGACCCCGGTTGCAAGCGCCTGGCGTGGCGGCACGGCATCAGCAGGAATGTCCTCGACAAGAAACTTCGCGTCGGCGAAGTGGCGAACTGGATCGAGTTTCAGGTGCTGCCGACGCGCGTGAAGCGTGGGCGGGGCTAGGGAAGGCTTTGGGGCATCCAGGATGGATTTTTCCGGCAAGCATGTGGTCGTTACCGGCGGCACCGGCGCCCTGGGGACCGCCGTCGTCGGCGTCCTGATCGGCGCCAGCGCGACCTGCACGGTGCCCTATGTCCACGACGCGGAGGCGGAGCGCTTTCCGCATCGCGGGCAGCCGCAGGTGACATTGATCAAAATCGGTAGTCTCGCCGACGAGGGCGACGTCGCGAAGGTCTACGAAGGCAGTAAGTTCCCCTCCCCGCTCTGGGCGTCAATTCATATCGCCGGCGGGTTTGCCGCGGCGAAGATCACCGATATCGACAAGACTGCGCTGATGGCGCAGATCGACAGCAACCTCACATCCTGCTTCCTGTGTTGCCGCGCGGCAGTGAAGGCGATGCTTGCTGCGTCCGGCGGGCGCATCGTCAACGTAGCGGCGCGCCCCGCCCTGGAGCCGAGGGGCGGTGCCGGCATGACTGCCTACACGGTCGCCAAGTCCGGCGTTGCTGCGCTCACCGCGGCACTGGCGGAAGAAGTCGCGAAGGACGGGATCCTGGTCAACGCGGTCGCGCCCTCGATCATGGACACTGCGGCCAACCGCAAGGCCATGCCGAAGGCGGACCATTCGGCCTGGCCGAAGGTTCAGGAAGTTGCCGCGACGATCGTGTTTCTGGCTTCGGCTGACAACCGCGTCACGCGCGGCGCCGTGGTGCCGGTCTACGGAAAATCCTAGCCCGCGATCGGCACCAGCTCGAGCGGTGGCCGCAGCAGGCGCTGGACGGCGCTCGAAGCGACGACGGTGCGGCCTTCGGCGTAGGCCTCGTGGTTCTTCTCGATATCGTCGAGATCGTAGAGATAGTTCACCATCAGCCCGTGCGCCTGCGCCATCGCACGGTCCGACGTATCGGCGAGCCAGTTGATCCGCTCAAGCCGCGCGCCGTTGCCCAGATGGAAACGCGCAACCGCGTCGATGGGCGTGCCGCGCCTGTTGCGGGCGCGCAGATAGTACCAGGCGGCCGCGCGCATCAACGAGTCCTTCAACGCCGCCGCCGTTTCGTCGCTGCGCCACCAGCCGGGCCGGTCGAGCCCCGCGAGCGCGGACTTGTCGGCCTCTGTGAGGGCAGCCGACCTCTCCTCGGCCCGCTCACGCCTGAGCCATTCCGCAAAACCGGTCACGGGTGACAATGTGACGAAGGTCGACAGCCCAGGAACCTCGCGGCTGACCTCCTCGACCACCTGCTTGATCAGGAAATTGCCGAAAGATACGCCGGCAAGCCCGCGCTGGCAGTTCGATATCGAGTAGAAGGTCGCCGTTCGGATCTTGTCGCCGCCGACAATCTCGCGATCCTTGACGAGGATCGGAGCGATCGCGGCAGGAATATCGCGCGTGAGGGCTACCTCGACGAAGATCAACGGCTCATCCACCATCGCCGGGTGGAAAAAGGCGTAGCAGCGGCGGTCGGGCGGATCGATACGGCGCCGCAGATCGTCCCAGTCGCGGATCTCGTGCACGGCTTCGTAGCGGATGATCTTCTCCAGCACGATCGCCGGGGTCGACCAGTCGATCCGGCGCAAAACCAGGAAGCCGCGATTGAACCAGGACGAAAAAAGGTGCACGAAATCGTCATCGACGGCGCGCAGGTCGTCGCGATGATCGAGCGAATCCATCAGCTGCTCGCGCATGCGGACCAGCGCGGCGGTGCCGCCGGGCGCAAGGTTGAGCCTGCGGAACAACTCCTGCCTGCGCGGTTCGGATGCGGCATGCACTTCCGCGGCGGTCGCGTCGGACGGCGAAGCGCGCCAGGCCTCGATCGCCTGCTCCATGCGTGACTTGTCGGCACTGAAACGTCGGGCCAGGGCCTCGAAGAAGGCGATGCGCGGCCCGATGGTAAGCGCGTTGTAATGGGTGAGAATGTCCCGGGCGAGCGCAACGCCGGATGCCTCGCCTCGGCCGGACAGCAGATGTTCACACAGCTCGACAAGATTCTCCGACCGGGCCGAGGCCTCGCCGCGCCGGTCCCGGGCCAGCAGCGCACGTCCCCGCTCGGATATGGTCTGCAGCAACTCCCCGAAAAACGAGGTATTCATTTCGGCCCTATGGCTTTGCCCATCAGATGATCGGGCAACCATGTGGCGATTTCAGGAAAGAAGCACAAGATCACGATCGCCAGCATCATGCATATCACATAAGGCAGGGTGCCCCACATGACCTTGGCGAGCGGTACGTCCGGTGCAATGGCGTTAACGATGTAAATATTGAGGCCCACAGGCGGGTGAATGAGGCCGATTTCCATGTTTATGGTCAGGATTACGCCGAACCAGACCGGGTCAAAACCCGCCGCCGTTATAATGGGCAGAAGGATCGGGCTGGTCATCAGGATAATCGCCGCCGGCGGGATGAAGAACCCGCAGACCAGCAGGAAGACGTTGATCAGGAACATCAGCACCCATTTGTTGGCGTGCATGTCGGCAATCGCCTGCGCCAGCGTCTGGGTGAGATAAAGCGACGTCAGCATGTAGCCGAACAACACTGCGGTCGCGATGATGGTCAGGATCATCACCGATTCGCGCATGGTGTCGCGCAGGATCAGCCAGATCTGGTCGGGCTTCCAAAGCCGGTAGATGAGAACGGCGAGGAACAGGCAAAGCGCCGCGCCAACGCCTGCCGCCTCCGACGGCGTCGCCACGCCGCCATACAGCGAGTACATCACGCCGAAGATGATGAAAAGGAACGGCGCGATTTTCGGAACTGACTGGAACTTCTCCTTCCACGAGTACCGGAAGGTGAGATCGTGCGAGCGAAATCCGCGCTTCCACAGCAGGAAGACCGTCCACAGCATGAACAGCCCGGTAAGCATCAGTCCCGGCAGGACGCCCGCGATGAAGAGGCGGCCGATCGACGTTTCCGTCGCGATGCCATAGAGGATGAAGGTCACCGACGGCGGAATGAGGATTCCGAGGGTTCCGCCCGCGCAGATCGAGCCGGTGGCCACGTCGTCGGGATAGCCGCGGCGCCGCATCTCGGGAATTCCCATCTTGCCGATCGCCGCGCAGCATGCCGGCGACGACCCGGTCAAGGCGGCGAAGATCGCACAGGCGCCGATGTTCGAGATCACGAGACCGCCCGGCAGCCGGTAGAGCCAGCGGTCGAGCGCTTCGTAAAGATCCTTGCCCGCCGGCGAGGAGCCGATCGCGGCACCCATCATCACGAACATCGGAATTGCGACCAGCGTGAATTCGTCGAGGCCAGACCAGAACGTCTCGGCAACGACGTTCAGTGCGTCGAATCCCTGGAACAGCACAAGGAACGCGATCGCGATGGCGCCCAGTCCGAATGCCACGGGGATGCCGGACACCAGCATCAGCAACGTTACGACGAAGACGATCAGCCCCTGGGTGGTTGGCGACATCAGACGTCTCCAACCGCTTCACGGGCCTGAGCGCGCGCGACGTCCTCGGCATCCTGCGTGTCCTTGATGCCGAATGGCGGCGTGCGCCCCGTCAGCAGGCAAATCAGCTCGGTGATGTATTGCAGAATGAGGAGGCCGAGCCCCACCGGCATCGACAGGTACGGAATCCAAAGCCGGGCGCGCCACACCGTGTTTGAAAGCCAGCGATTGGCGTAGGCCTCGTACCAGTAGGCCGTGCAGAGAACGAAAATGACCGCGCAAAAGGCGATGGCCAGCAGCATCGTCGACAATGCGAGCCAGAAGCGGGCACGCGGCTTAACGTGCAGCGGCAGGATGTCGACGTTGACGTGGCCGCGCGTCATCAGCACGTAAGGGCTGCCGACGAATGTCGCGCCCACGATGCAGTAAGTCACGACGTCGATCTGCCAGATCGTCGTCAGATTGAGAATATAGCGCTCGACGACGATATCGCAGATCACCAGCACTGCGAAGGCGATGAGAAACGCCGCCACGATGCCGGCGACACGCGACAGGAAGGCAACAGCCCGAATGTATGTATCCATGGGCCCGGCTTTTTTATCTTGTCATGGAATTCGCAACGATGCGCGGATCTCGCGCGCCAGACGGCGGCCGGCGAGCACTGGACCCGCCGGCCGCTGCTTTCATTATTTCACCGCAAGCGCCTCATCGATCAGCTTCTGACCGCTCGGCACGTCCTTGGCGAATTTCGCATAGGAGCTTTTCTTGGCCATCTCCAGCCATGCCTGATAGTCGGCGTCACTGAGCGTCACCACTTTCACCTTGTGGTCCTGGAATGCCTTGATCGACTCCTGGTTTACCGCCTCGGCCTTTCCTTCGTAGTAGGCCTGCGCCTTCTTGCCTGCGGCGATCACCGCGTCCTGCTGCTGCTTGTTGAGCTTGTCGAAGCTCTTCTTCGACATCAGAACGGGCTCATACATGAACCAGAGCGCGTTGTTGCCGGGAGCGGTGAGGCAATCCGTCACCTCGTAGAGCCGCATCGACTGCAACGTCCCCAGGCTGGTATCGGTCCCGTTCACGACACCGCTCTGGAACGCATTATAGATTTCGTTCGAAGGCGGGCTCACGATACTGGCGCCTGCCGCTTCCCACATTCCCGCGAACGTCGGACCGGCCGCACGGAACTTGCGGCCCTTCATATCGTCGGGCTTGACGATGCAACCGCCCTTGGCCGCCATGCCGCCTGCAAACCAGGCGTCAGACAGGACGATCGCGCCGTGCTTTTCGATCTCGGCGCGCATGTCTTTCATGAACTGCGAATTGTTGATGCGCTTGGCACGCTCCTGGCTGCGGATCAGCCCGGGCATCAGGGTCGCACTGAAGGCCGGAACCTTGCCGCTGGCGTAATCGAGTGGAAAGAGCGTGATATCGAGCTGCCCGTTGACCATGGCGTTCCACTGGTCGTTCGGCTTGAACAGCGAGGCGCCCGGATAAACCTGGATGGTTAGGCCGACGTTGGCGGCCGCAACATCCTTTGCGATCATCTGCACCATGTCGTCACGGACGTCCCCTTTGCCGCCCGGAAACTGGTGCGATGCCTTCATCGTTATTTGCGCTTGCGCTGACACCGAAATCAGCATCGCCACGGCGGCAGTCGCAAGAAGTGTCGAAAATCGCCTCATCGTGTGTTCCTCCATGGGGTCTTTTCTGGCAGCGGACATGCCGCCGCGGTTCGTTGATGTCCAACAATAACCAAAATCCCCGTGTCGCGCCCAGATTCACATTAGCCGCCGGTGCGACGCAGCGCCATAGGCTCGGGACGGGAATTTGGTCGCAATTGCAGGCAGGTAATGGATTTTTGACCCTATAGTCAGCCCGCAGCGATGACCTTATAACCCCGGCATCACTGCTTACTTCCGGGGAGTTTCTCTGACATGCCGAAGCCGTTAGCGGGTCTCCGCGTTCTCGAACTTGCCCGCATTTTGGCCGGACCATGGGCCGGGCAGATGCTGGCCGATCTGGGCGCGGACGTCATCAAGGTCGAACGCAAGGGACCGGGGGACGATACCCGCGCCTGGGGTCCGCCTTTCGTGGAAGGGACCGACGGCAAGCACATTGGCTCCGCGTATTTTCATTCGGCCAACCGCGGCAAGCGCTCGATCGAGGTCGATTTCGACAGCGAGGAAGGTCGCCGCATCGTGCACAAGCTGGCCGCGCGATCGGACGTGCTGATCGAGAATTTCAAGGTCGGCGGGCTCGCGAAGTTCGGTCTCGACTACAAGAGCCTCGCCCCCGAATGCCCGCGCCTGATCTATTGCTCCGTTACCGGCTTCGGCCAGGACGGTCCCTACGCCAAACGGGCTGGATACGACCTGATGGCGCAGGGCATGGGCGGCATGATGGACCTGACGGGAATGGCGGACGGCCCGCCGACGCGCGTCGGCGTCGCCATCTCGGACATATTCACCGGCTGCTATTCCGTGGTGGGCATCCTTGCGGCGCTGGCGCAGCGAGAGAAAACGGGCAAGGGCTGTCACATCGACACCGCGCTGGTGGATTCGACGGTCGGCGTGCTTGCAAACCAGGCGCTCAACTTCCTGGTGTCGGGCGAGATCCCGAAGCGCATCGGCAACTCGCACCCGAACATCGTGCCCTATCAGGAATTTCCCGTTGCCGACGGTCACGTCATTGTCGCGACCGGCAACGACAACCAGTATGTGAAGTTCTGCAACGTCATCGGCGGTCCCGAACTCGCGAATGACCCGAGATACAAGGACAACGTCGGACGGCTCAAGAACCGCAACGAGCTGGTTGGCAAACTCGCAGCACTGACGGCCAAAATGAAACGCGATGACCTGCTGGCCAAGCTGGAGGCCCAGGGCGTCCCGGCCGGTCCCATCAACAATCTCGAGCAGGTCTTCAACGACCCGCAGGTGAAACATCGCGGCATGAAACTCGATCTGCCGAGCAAGGCCGCCAAGGCAGGTACGATTCCCGGCGTGCGCACACCGATCGTCATCGACGGCTGGCGGGCTGCGGCCGAACGCCCATCCCCGCTGCTCGGCGAGCACACCGCGGAAATTCTCCGCGAGATTGGCGAAGGCTAGGCGCTGCTCCATCAGAGACGTTGTGCCGCTCTCCGAAAAGGCAAAGCCATACCATCACTGCCGCGCGATCCGGCCGCCGCTGCTCCGCTATCCTCTTGAATACGGCGCCGCAGAAGCAGAGCATGAGCAAATACCGGCGTTTGGTAACCGCCGGCGGGGGAGGCGCTTATGAAGCTCGCTTCATCGTTTGCCGTACTCGCGCTGTCGATTGCACCTGCGTTCGCTGACGATCTGCCGAAATTTCAGGTCGATGCGTCTTGGCCGAAAACCTTGCCGAACAACTGGATCATGGGACAGGCCGCAGGCGTGGCGGTCGACGCTCAGGATCATATCTGGGTAATCCAACGGCCTCGTACTCTTACGGACGATGAGAAGGCCGCGACCTTCAATCCGCCGCGTACCAAATGTTGCGCACCCGCGCCGCCGGTTCTCGAATTCGATCAGGACGGCAACCTGCTCAGGGCATGGGGAGGCCCCGGACAAGGATACGATTGGTTCGAAAACGAGCATGGCATCAATATCGACCACAAAGGTTTTGTCTGGGTCGGCGGCAACGGCAACAATGACGGCCACGTGCTGAAATTCACGCAGGACGGAAAGTTTGTCATGCAAATTGGCAAGCCCGGCCCCCAGACCGGTAGTGCCGACACCACACGTCTCGGCAGGCCAGCCGACACCGAAGTCGATCCGGCGACCAACGAGATCTACATTGCCGACGGTTACGGCAACCACCGCATCATCGTCTTCGATGCCGATACCGGCGCGTACAAGCGGCACTGGGGCGCGTACGGCAAGCCGCCGACCGACACCAAACTGCCTGCTTACAATCCTGCGGCGCCACCGGCGCAGCAGTTCGCAAACCCCGTCCACTGCGTGAAGATCTCAAAAGACGGACTCGTCTATGTTTGCGACCGGTCCAACGACCGTATCCAGGTCTTTCGGAAAGACGGGAGCTTCGTGAAGGAGTTTTTCGTCGCGAAGCAAACGCTGCAGCAAGGGTCGGTTTGGGACCTCGATTTCTGGCCGGATGCAAAGCAGACGTTCCTGATGAATGCCGACGGCGCCAACAACGAGGTGCGCACGCTGGTGCGGGAAACCGGAGAGGTCGTCGCTGCATTCGGTCGCAACGGCCGCAATGCCGGGGAGTTTCACTGGATCCACAACCTGGCGGTGGACAGCAAAGGCAACATTTACACGACGGAAGTCGACACCGGGAAGCGCGCGCAGAAATTCCGCTACGTCGGCCCGCCGCTGAAGTAGGTGCGGCTAAACGACCGCCGTCGGCGCCAGCGCCTCTATGTCGGTCGCAATGTCGATGACGGCCGGCCGCCCCGCCGCCAGTGCACGCGCAAGTGCAGGCGCGATCTCGTCCGCATTTTCGACGCGGATTCCGAGCGCGCCCATGTCCTCGGCCAATCGTGCAAAGTTCATCTTGTTGTAGGTCCACAGTTCGCGTGCCTGCGCCGTCTGCTCGCCGCCGTAAGCGCGATCGAAACCGCGCTTCGACTGGTTGCCGCCGCCGTTGTTGTTGACGATGGTGACCGAGGCGATGTTCCAGCGCACCGCCGTCTCGACTTCGGCAATGTGATACCAGAAGCCGGCATCGCCGGTGAAAACAACAACCGGCCGGTCGGGGCACGCGGCTTTCGCGCCGATGCCTGCGGGAAAAGCCCAACCAAGATGGCCGGCGCTGCGCATATAGCTCTGCGCCTGCGTGCGCAGGTCGTACATGCCGCCCATCCACATTCCGGCGTGGCCTGTGTCCACCACGACAATCGCGTCATCGGGCATGTGTTTTGTCAGTTCGCTGCAGATGCGCGCCGGGTGGATCGGCACGGCGTCGGATTCGAGCATCGGCTGGTATTTCGCATACCACGCGCCGCGTAATGTTCCGATTTCCTTGATCCAAGCCGCCCGCCGTGCCGCCGTCGACTTGTCGATCTGGCCGAGCATACGCACAAGCACGCTCTTGGCATCGCCGAGAACGCTCGCCTGCAGCGGATAGTTTCGGCCAAGGGCTTCCGCCTCGATGTCGATCTGGATTGCCGGCGTTCCGATTTTCGGCACGGCCCAGAAATGTGTGGTCATGCCGCCGGTTTCGGTGCCGATGAAGCAGACGAGATCCGCGGCATTCACGGCCCGGTTGGCGCTTTCCCGCGAGTAGCTGCCCACCACGCCGACGGACAGCGGATGGATTCCCGGGATGATGTCCTTGCCGTTGAGCGAAGTGGCAATTGGAATCTGCAGCGCCTCGGCGAGCGCGACGAGTTCCTTGCCGGCCCCCGACGCGCGGACGCCGCCGCCGGCGACGATGATCGGACGTTCGGCCTTCTGCAGCAGTTCGAGTGCCGCCTTCACGTGCGCGGCTTCCGGCTCGGGACGGAACGGCGGTACGCGCGAAAACTGCGTCTCCACCAGGCCATCCATCTCGGCTTCCTCGACGTCAAGCTGCCCTTCGTTGCCCCGGAATTGCAGGTGCACCGGACCCGGCGCGCCGGTGGTCGCGGTCCGGAACGCCTGCCGAAGCATGTCTGGAATGCGTGCCACGTCGTCGATCGTGGCATTCATTTTCGTTACCGGCTCGAATGCCGGCACGTCGTCGACTTCCTGGTAGACCTTGCGGAATTTCGTTTTTGGATCGCGCCCGCCTGTCATGGCGATGACGGGCGAATGCGCGAGGTACGCATCGCGCAGCCCCGCCGCGAGATTGAGCGCGCCGATGACCTGCGCCATGCAGATGCCGGGCTTGCCCGACGCACGCGCATAGCCGTCCGCCATGTAGGCCGCGGACTTCTCACCGTGGCAATGAATACGCGCGATCCTGGTGCGCCGCTCCATCTCGGCGAAGGTACGGCGGAGAACGGCCGGCACCATGAAGACATGTGTGACGCCGTATCCGGCCAGCATGTCGGCAAGCACTTCGGCACCGACGCGCCTGGCATTGTGTCCGACGGTTGTCATGCTCAGGCCGGCTCGAACTTCAACGCGACGCCGTTGATGCAGTAACGCAGGTGCGTCGGCGGCGGCCCGTCATCGAACACGTGGCCGAGGTGGCTGCCGCAACGGCTGCAATGCACTTCGTCGCGGACCATGCCGTGGCTGCGATCCGTTTCGGTCTCGACCGCGCCGGGAATCGGGTCGTTGAAGCTAGGCCAGCCCGTTCCGCTCTCGAACTTCACCTTGGAGGCGAACAGAGGCTGGTCGCAGGCGGCGCAGCGGAACGTGCCGGCGCGCTTCTCGTGCAGCAGCGCACAGCTTCCCGGCATCTCGGTGCCGTGCCTACGCATGATCTGGTACTGCTCCGGCGTAAGCAAGTTGCGCCATTCGGCGTCGGTGTGGGTGACCGGATATTGCTTGGTCATGTTCGCGTTCCCGAATGCCTACTTGATCGCGAGCGGATTGACGGGAGACCCTACCGCCCCCGTGATCGGAAGTGCCGGCGCGACAAAGAGGAACTCGTAGACTTTATCCTGCTCGCAGTCGTCGGCGAGCTCCTTCACCTGGAAGATCTCCCCCATGGTCATGCCCATGATGGGGATCGTGATCCAGTGCCAGGGCTGGTTGATCCCCTCCTCGCTCTCGTTCGGCCGCACTTCGCACCCCCAGGTGTCGCTGGCAAGAGCCGCCAGTTGCGTATCCCTGATGAAGTCGAGCGTCTCGAACGAAAAGCCAGGCGCATCCCCGCCCGGGTAACCGTCCCAGCTTCCCGCCTTCTGGCACCGCTCCATCATGCCTGTGCGCACGATGACATAATCGCCGCGCTTGAGTTCAACCTTCTGCTTCTTTGCCGTGTTGTAGAGATCGTCATTGGTAATGCCGTAGCCGTCGTCGAGCGAGTCGACCCCCTTGTAGCGCGCAACATCGAGAAAAACACCGCGGCCGACCATCTTGTTTTTCGTCTTTTCGATCCCGCACTTCTGCGCACCGGCGCTCGTTACCTCGCGGCAGTCGTAGCCGTTCCACATGTAGTTTTCATAAAAGACATGGCCCAGCCCGTCCCACTGCGTGCCGCACTGGAGAGGCATCGTCACCATGTCGTCGGCGGCGCGGATGCCGCGCCTGTCGAGCACGCCGGAATAGGCGTCGGTGCCTGTCCGCAGCATTGTATGAATGGGGTTGGTCCGCCCCATTGCCGGATACTTGCTTTTCGCGCCCTGCGGTCCGTTGTGATCGAAATTAAGCGCAAGCGAAATGACCTTGCCTTTCTTCACGAGCCGCGTCGCCGCGACGATGTCTTCGGCGGTCGTATAATTGAGCGTTCCGATTTCATCATTGGGACCCCACTTGCCCCAGTTCTTGTACTTCTCCGCGGCATCGCGCATGTCCTGGCGGGTGATCTTCCGGGGCGGCATTGAATTTCCTCTGACGAAAAATGGAGTGACGAAGCCGCCGGAATACAGCCTGTAGGCGCCGGCGATGCAAGCCCCACTGGCAACGTTCTCGCGCAATGCTACGATGAAAAAAAGTCAGGAGGAGACGAATGCGCTCAACGATAAAACTCATCACCGCCGGCGTGGCACTGTCCATGCTTGCACTCGGCGCGGGGCCCACGACGGCGGCAGGCTATCCGGATCATCCGGTCAAGATCGTGGTGCCGTTTGCGCCCGCCGGCCCGACCGACGTAATGGCGCGTCTGATCGCTCAGAAGCTGTCGGAAAGCCTGAAACAGCAGTTCTACATCGAAAACCACCCGGGCGCCGGCGGCAATATCGGGATGACGCAGGTCGCGAAATCCCCGCCGGACGGCTATACCATCCTCGTCGCAAGCTCGAGCTACGTGGTGAACCCAAGCCTCTACGCAAAGAACCCTTACGATCCCTTCAAGGATTTCGCGCCTGTCACGCTGGCGGCGGCTTCACCCAATATTCTCGTGGTACACACCGACTTTCCGGTGAAATCGGTAAAAGAGCTGGTCGACCTGATCAAAAAGAACCCGGGCAAGTACAACTATGCAATGCCCGGAACCGGAACGACGCCGCACCTTGCCGGCGAGCTCTTCAAGCTCACCTTCAACCTTGACCTTACGACCGTGCCGTTCAATGGCGCCGGGCCTGCAATCCAGTCGGCTGTCGCCGGCCATACGCCGATCGCCTTCACTGCGCTGCCGCCAACCGCGCCGCAGGTGCAGTCTGGAAAGCTGCGCGGCCTCGCTGTCACGGCGGCGAAGCGCTCATCGGCGCTGCCCGACGTGCCAACCATGGTGGAAGCCGGCGTAAACGATCAGGAATCCGAGACTATGCAGGGAATACTCGTTCCGGCCGGCACCCCGAAAGAGATCATCGACCTGCTGAACCGGGAGATCGTCAAAGCCATGGCACTTCCGGACGTCAAGGCGAAATGCGCGCAACTCGGCTTTGATCCCGTCGCCAACAAGCCGGATGAATTTGCCGCCTACATCAAGAAAGAGGTGGAGAAGTGGGGCAAGGTGATCAAGGACGCCAAGATCCCTCAGATTCAATAAGCCTCGCCTGACGTAGCGGAATGCGTATCGTCGATATCCGCGAGACGGCGATTCCGCTCAAATCGGCGCTCGCCAATTCGAGCTTCGATTTTTCCGAAATGACGACGTCGGTGGTCGCCGTGATCACCGACGTTGTCCGTAACGGAAAGCCGGTCTGCGGCTTCGCATTCAACTCGACCGGCCGCTACGCCTGCGGCGCGCAGATGCGTGCGCGCTTCATCCCGCGTATCCTCGCCGTCGACCCCTCCTCGCTGCTCGACGACAGCGGCACCAATCTCGATCCCGCAAAAATTCTCGCCTGCATGATGCGGCGGGAGAAAGCCGGCGGACACTCCGAGCGCTCCATCGCGATCGGCACTATCGAGGTCGCGGTCTGGGACGTTGTGGCCAAGATTGCCGAAAGGCCGCTGCACGCGCTGCTCGCCGAGCGGTTCAACGGTGGCGCCGTCCCCGACAAGGTCTTTTGCTATGTGGGCGGCGGCTGGTACTGGCCGGGGCAGACCATCAAGGATCTGCAGGATGAGATGCGCCGTCATCTCGACGCCGGCTATACGATGGTGAAGATGAAGGTCGGCGGCCTGACGCTCGACGAGGATCTCCGGCGCCTGGAAGCGGTGCTCGAGGTGGTTGGCTCCGGCGAGCATCTCGCCGTCGACGCGAACTGCAAATTCGACCGCACCGAAGCCCTGCGTTACGCGAGGGCGCTCGCGCCCCTCGGGCTGCGATGGTTCGAGGAGCCGTGCGACCCGCTCGATTTCGCGCTCTTCGCCGAGCTTGCGGCCGCCTACGAACCGCCACTCGCGACCGGAGAAAATCTTTATTCGACGCAGGATGTTGAAAACCTCGTGCGCTTCGGCGGGCTCCGCCCCGGCCACGATGTCATCCAGATCGATCCGCCGCAGGCTTACGGTATCGGGCAGTATTCCAGGACGCTGGAAATGCTGGCGGGTCGCGGCTGGCCGCGCAGCTCGATGTTCCCGCACGGCGGCAACCAGATGTCACTTGCGATCGCCGCCGGATGCGGCCTCGGCGGCGCGGAATCCTATCCCGGCGTATTCGGCGACTTCGGCGGCTTTGCCGATGATGCACGGATCGAGAACGGCATGATCTCGCTGTCCGATCGCCCCGGCATCGGATTTGAGGGACAGGCGCGGCTTTTCCGGATTATGCGTGATCTCGCTGGCATCTGATCGTGAGAGGGCCGCGGCGAACGGACCTGTATGAATTCACCGTCTTACGCCTCTTGCTGACGCTATTCGCGCGCCGCTCCTTGATCGGCTATGGTGGCGGCAAGTCCGGTCCATTCAACGGCAGCCGATGGAAACTGATGCCCTGCGCCGACTGCACTACGCCGCAGCGATTGCCTGCGGCGTATTCGCCGCCCTCGTCGCGCACATTCTGCTCACCGTTTTCGGGGTCGGCCTCGACGCGGTCCTTCGCGACGCTGCAGCCGGCAGCAAGCAACAGTTCATCTCGGCCATGGCCTGGTGGGCAATCGGCGGTGCCGGCTTTGCCGGCGGCTGGGCCGCGGGCGCTTATCTGATTGCAGCGGCCCGCGAGCGTGAACTGATCTACCGGCTGGCACAGCGTTTCCTGATCGGCCTTGTGTTTGTCATCGCCACCGCCGGCGGCGTCATGAGCAAGACCGGGAATCTCGGCGGCACCGTGGACGTTATAGCGGGCCTCGCAGCCCTCGCGTTGGGCTTGATCTGCGCCTTTTGCGGCGCACGTCTCGCCTACCTCAACGCGGAACAAGTCTAGCCGCGGCAGGCAAAAACCATCGCGGTGCGGGCTGTGTCACCGGCCTTACTACTATGCGTTGTCCCATCCGATATTCTCGCTATACTTTTCACAACAAAGGCCTGGAGCCAACCAGCCGGGGGAGACAAGGGAATTCCATGGGAGGAGACCAATGCACAACAACAACGCAAGACTTGCGGCCGTGTTGGCAGCGGCTGCGTTCGCCTATGCACCCACATCCGCTGCGGCGCAATCGTGTGAAGACCTGATCCTGGGCGCTGCCCTTTCAGCCACCGGAATCTATGCGGCCAACGGCAATAACACGAAAAACGGCTACGAATTTGCTGTCAAGAAAATTAACGACGCCGGCGGTATCAAGATCGGCAACAAGTGCTATCACCTGAAAATAAAATATTACGACGACGAGTCGACCCCGGCGCGCGCCGCGCAGCTTGTCGAGCGGCTGATTGATCAGGACAAGGTCAAGTTCATGCTGGGCCCTTACGGCTCGCCTTTGACCAAGGCGATTTTGCCCGTCATCGAGAAGTACAAGATTCCTCTCGTGCAAGGTGAGGCGGCATCCAGGTCTCTTTTCACGCAAGGCTACAAATACCAGTTTGGTATCGTCGCCACGTCCGAAAAATACCTGACACCCGTCATCGACATGGCGGCAAACCTCGCGAAGAGGGCTGGAAAGAATCCATCGTCGGTCAAGGTGGCGATGATCTACCAGGACGACGCATTCTCGCTCGATGTGCGTCAGGGCGTTGTCGAGCAGATCAAAAAATACAATATGCAAACGGTCATCGATGACCGCATGCCAAAGGACCTCAATGACGTCACGACCTTTTTCACGAAGGTGAAGGCGCTGCAACCGGATGTCCTGTTGATCTCGGGACACGAAAAAGGCGCAGCCACTGCGGCCCGCCAGATGGGCGAGTTCAAGACGGCCGTGCCGCTGATCGGCCTCACGCACTGTGAAGCCGCAAAAATCGTCAATGACTTCCCGAAAATCGCGGAGGGACTGGTCTGTCCGACACAGTGGGATGAGACGATGAAAGCAAGCGATCCGATGTTCGGATCGGCCGCCGCGTACAACAAGGCCATGATTGCGGCGCATCCCGAGTACAAGGTCGTGCCTTATCAGACCGCACAAGCCTCGGCCGCGGTCTATGTCTGGGCCGACGCCTTCAAGCGGGCTCAGTCACTCGACACGGAAAAGGTGCGCGAGGCCCTGACCAGAACCGACCTCCAGACCTTCTATGGCGGCGTGAAATTTGCCGAGGATGGCAGCAATCCCGGCAAGGAGATCGTCATGCGTCAGATACAGGGCGGCAAGTACGTCGTCGTCTCGCCGCCGGAGGTCGCCGCAGCACCGCTGAACTATCCGCGCGACGCTCACTATTGAGCCGAAAAAGGAAGCGGGCCCATGGCCCGCTCCCGTTCGACCTCCGTGCGCGGCCCGATCGCAAAGGCGAGAGGGCCGTACGGGGGGGCCATCTCAATAACGGGTGGAGACGTCCGCGATGGAACAGGTTCTTGGCAATCTTTCCGTTCTGGCAAGCGTGCCGATCTTCAACCTCGGCCTGCTGATCGACGGCCTCCTGGTCGGGTCGATTTTCGCACTTGCGGCGTACGGCCTTGCTCTCGTGTGGGGCGTGATGAACGTCAAGAACCTCGCGCAAGGCGACTTCATCATGATCGGCGGCTATCTCACCTGGACGCTCGGGCGGTACGGCATGGATCCGTTGCTCGGTGTGCCGCTGGCAGCAATCCTGCTGTGGGGCATCGGATGGGTTCTTTACCACACCGTCATCTGCAAGGTTATCACCCGCGACCTTTTCACTTCGCTGCTGGCGACGTTCGGCATCGCCATCGTTATCCAGCAGAGCCTCAATCTCGCGTTTGGTCCGGACACCCAGTCCGCGCAGGCTGATCTGCCGACGCTGTCCTTCGCCGATGGGCTGATCACCATTGCCTCGACCCGTATCCTCGGCTTCGTTTGCGCGATCATTCTCGCCGTCGCCGTCATCCTGTTCATGAAGAAAAGCCGCATGGGCCAGGCGATCCGCGCAACCGCGCAGGATGCCAGAGCCGCGCGCGTCCTCGGTATCGACACGGAGAGAGTTTACGCGTTCACGTTCTGCCTCAATGCGGCGATCTGCGGCGCGGCTGGTGCCCTCGTCGCCCTCGTATGGAACGTCCAGCCCTTTCTCGGCACCACGTACTCGATCCGCCTTTTCGTCGTCGTGACGGCGGCCGGCTTCGGAAACCTGCCGGGCGTGATCGCGGCCGGATTTGGTATGGGCGTGTTCGAGCAGTTCGGCGGATTCATACTGGGTGCGGAATTCCAGCAGGCACTCATTGTGCTGCTGCTGCTGGCCGTCCTGGCAGTCAGGCAATTGCAGCAACTTCGCGTGCGGCAGGCCGTGCAATGACCCGCGCCTCCATGCATCCAATAACCATCGGCCTGTTGCTGCTCGTCGGCGTTGCCGCGCCGCTGCTGTTCCCCGCGTACACCAACCAGATCGCCGTGCTCTGGCTGATGATCGTCTTCGCCTCGACCTGGGACGTTCTCGGCGGCCAGATGGGCTACAACTCGCTCGGCAACATCTTCTTCTTCGGTGCCGGCATGTACACCTGCGCCGTGGTGCAGATCGGCCTTTACTACGACGTCGGGATGTACACCTCGGGCGCCCGCACCACGCACATCGTCTTCACGACAGCGCAGTACTTCACCGGATTTTCCGTCGGTATCGTTGCCGCCGGCATCATGGCGGCGCTTCTCGCGGTCGCAACCTCGTGGGTCGTGTTCGGCCTGCGCGGCCCCTACTTCGCGATCGGAACGCTTGGTGTCGCCGTCGCCGGCGCCGAACTGGTCGCCGCCTGGCCGTGGGTCGGCGCCGCCTCGGGCATATCGATGCCGGTTTTTCCGGGTGCGCCGGAAACGCAAAAGTTGTTCTTCTACTTTCTGCTCTTTGCCCTCGCCTTCGCGGTGCTTGTCTTCCTGCGCTGGCTCTATTCGACAAATTTCGGCCTCGCAATCAATGCCATTCGCGACGACGAGGAAAAGGCCGAGGCCATGGGCCTGCATACCCGTCGGTACAAACGCACGGCCTGGTCAATCTCGGCATTCTTCCTCGGCATCGCCGGCGCGATTTTCGGCAACATGACCGGCTTCATCGATGCGCGCGACATCGCTTTCCCGACCACCACGTTCAACATCTTCATGATCCTGATGGTGCTGCTCGGCGGCAAAGGCACGTTCTGGGGACCGGTCGTCGGCGCGGTCGTATTCCATGTCATCAAGGAAGTCACCTGGACCTATTTCCTCGGCTGGCAGTTCGTGGCGCTGGGCCTGCTCATCGTCGTCATCATCGTCTACTTCCAGCAGGGCATCGTCGGCTGGCTGATGGAGAAATACCCCGAAAGATTCGGAATCAGGGTTGCGCCCAAGGAACGTGAGGTGCGATCGCACGCGATCGAGTTCGCGCCGCACGCGGGAGGCGCCGAATGAACGACGCGATCATCGAGGTCACCAATGTGACGAAGTCCTTCGGCGGTGTGGTCGCCAATCGCAACGTGTCGCTGTCGGTGCCGCGCGGCCGCATCACCGGGCTGATCGGGCCCAATGGGTCGGGCAAGACCACCCTGTTCAATTCGATCGTCGGCTACCACCCGATCGACTCAGGATCGATCCGCTTCGAAGGGCAGGAAATCTCGCGGCTGCGCGTGCAGGAAATTGCGCGGCTCGGCCTGCTGCGTACGTTCCAGACGACCCGCATCTACGGGAAGATGAGCTGCCTGCAGAACATGCGAATCTCGATTCCGCACCGAAAGGCCGGCTTCTTCGACATGTTTGCCTACGAAAGTCCCGACATCATTGAGCGTGCCGAGCAGCTGCTGGCCTTTGTAGGCCTCTACGAGAAGCGCTTCCTGCGGGCGGGCAGCCTGTCGTTCGGACAACAGAAGCTTCTCGAATTTGCGATGGCGCTCATGAACGAGCCGACTGTCCTGCTGCTCGACGAGCCGACCGCAGGGATCAACCCGACGCTGATCAACGGGCTGATCGACCGCCTCACGCGCGCCAATGCCGAATTCGGCATCACCATGCTGATCATCGAGCACAACATGCGTGTCATCATGAACATGGCCAGCAAGATCTACTGCCTGGCCCACGGTGAAATGCTCGCCGCGGGATCGCCCGAGGAGATCCAGGGCAATCAGAATGTTGTCGACGCCTATCTGGGGGCGCACTGATGCCTGGCCGCGGGCAAATCCAGGCGCCCGGGCGCGGATTTCACGGCGGTGTTGGCGCCGTCATTTCCGTCGAAGAGGTCACGCGTCAGGCGCTCGAAATCGCGCGCGATGTCAGCCTCGACCAGCTCGACGCCCTTGCCGGCAACCAGCCGCATCTGCGGATCGACGACCTCAACGCCGGATACGGGCAGATGGAGATCCTCCACGATTTCAATCTGCGCGTCGGCCGCGGTCAGTCGCTCTGCCTGATCGGGCCGAACGGCGCGGGAAAATCGACGGTGCTGCATTCGATTTTCGGCTTCACGAACATCTTCTCCGGTACGGTCGCGATCGAACAGAACGGACACGCGCTCGACGTCACGCGCCTCTCGTCCAATGAAAAGCTCAGGTCGGCGGGGATCGCGTACATTCTCCAGGACAAGTCCGTTTTCCCCGGCATGACCGTCGAGGAGAATCTCTGGCTAGGCGCCTACCTGATGGACCGCAAGTCCGCGCGACAGGCCGCCGACAGGATCTTCGAGAAATATCCGCGGCTCGCTGCACGCAGGAAGCACGCGGCCAAGGTGCTCTCAGGCGGCGAACGTCGTCTGCTCGAGATCTGCCGCGCGCTCGTCATGAACCCGAAAGTGCTGCTGGTCGACGAGCCTTCGATCGGGCTTGAACCGCGTTTCATCAATGCGGTCTTCGATATCCTCGGCGACCTCCAGCACAACGAGAAAAAGACGATCGTGATGGTCGAGCAGAACGCGAAGAAGGGCCTGGAGTTTTCCGATATCGGCTACGTGCTGGTTTCCGGCAAGCTGGCGCTCGCAGGAAAGGCGAGCGAATTGCTGACCGACCCCGATGTGGCGCGATTATTTCTCGGCGGCTAATGCCAGCCTCAAGTCGTTTGCCACGTCCGGCCGGTCCGCGGGTTCGCGACCGCTGACGAACGGAGAGCCAAAACCGGCGCCCAGGCGCTTTCGCCCGTTTCGCAGCGCGCGCTCGGCGATGTAGGCATCGCGCGCAGCGCGAGCGAGGTCGGGAAGCTGGCTCGGCATGCGAATGACCGATCGCATCACCGCAAGAACGTCCACCGTACCCTTGGAATCCAACGCCGAGCTCGTGGCGGCAGGAAGCGTCCTGTGTGCCGAATCGATGATGACACGGCAGGAGGCAAACGGAATTCCATGCTTGGCGGCAATTTCCGCCGCGATATGGGATTCCATATCGACGGCAACAACGCCCGTCTCGTAGAGACGCGCCTTGCCGGCGGGCGTCGATACCACGACATCGGAGCCGGCGACGTCCGCCAGGATCGCATTCGGAAGCCGCGTGACGAGTTCCCGCGCCCACTTCGAATCGGTCGTGAAAATGCGGTCGCCGTGTCTGACGGAAGTCGCTACGACCCAATCGCCCGCAACGAGTTCGGGATGCAGCCCGCCGGAAATTCCGAAACTGATGATGCCGGACACTCCCGGACCGATGGCATCGTTCAACGCGTCGCCAAGGCGGGAGCTTTGGCCGCAAACAACGGATACCCCGGCACCGCGCGCAATAAGGGCCTCGCGCGCCAGAGACGTGACGGCAATAATCTGTCTTTGCATCCCGCCCCCCAGACGGTCCTTGCAAAGACCATTCGTATCTGACCCTAGCGGAAATTCAAGTATCCCGCCGCACGAAACCAGTGCACTGCGTCTTCGATGCCCTCGATATAGGGCCGGAAACGGTATGAGAGCTCCTTTTCGGCTTTGGTCGACGCAAAGAACATGCGGTGCCTCGCCATATAGACCCCGTCCAAAGTCACAAAGGGCTCGTGTCCCGTCATCGCGGCCACAGCTTCAGCGGCGTATGCCACCGGAACGAGGGCACGCCACGGAAGCCTTACCCGCGGCGGCCGGCGGCCCAACATGTCCGCTATATCCTTCAGCATCTGCGAGAACAGGACATTCTGCCCGCCGAGAATGTAGCGCTCCCCGATCTTTCCTTGACGCAGGGCGGCGAGATGGCCGCTGGCCACATCATCCACATGAACGAGATTAAGTCCTGTATCAACGAACGCAGGGATGCGGCCTTTGACCGCCTCCAGGATGATTCGACCGGTTGGCGTGGGTCGTACATCGCGCGGCCCGATCGGCGCCGAAGGATTGACAATGACCGCGGGAAGGCCGCGCTCCGCCACCAGAGTTTCCACCAGACGTTCGGCGGCAATCTTGCTGCGCTTGTACGCCCCGATACCTTCGTCCTGCCGCAGCGGAGTGGATTCGTCCGCCACTCCGGCGGGCCGCAAGGCGATGGTGGCCACGCTGCTGGTATGCACAACGCGCTCGACGCCCGCATCCAGTGCCGCCTCCATGAGGTTGCGGGTTCCCTCGACGTTGGTGGCGAAAATTTCGTCCGGATTGCGCGTCCAGAGGCGGTAATCCGCCGCTGCATGGAAAACGTAGCGCGTGCCGGCCACCGCGCGGTCGAGCGACTTCCGGTCTCGTATATCGCCCTCGAAAAATTCCAGACCCAGGTTGGCAAGATGATCGCGAGGGCTCGCCTTCCGAACCAGCGCCCGCACGGAAAAGCCGGCCTCGACGAGCTTGTGCGCTATCGCGGAGCCGATAAAGCCGCTCGCTCCGGTGACAAGAACCTTGTCCTGATTGCTCATCCTTCGCGCGTTCCGATGCGCCGAGTTTTGAATCGCGCCGACCACTACATCGGCGTCGAACGCTCGAGAACTATCCTCCCAGCAATTTTTGCGTTCGATCGTGTAATCTTTTGATCAAGGCATCTGCACCGCCCGACGCGATGATCGACGCGAATTCGTCGCGTCGTGTCGCAAGGTCGCTTATGGTTCCGTTGAGATAAATATCGACCACGCGCCCGCCCCGAACCAGGTAATTGATGCTCACCGTGCGGCCACCGGGCTGCAACAGCTTCGTCTTCACGACTTCGCCGCCGCCACGCGGCTCCGGCACGGTTTTCGGATCGACGACAAAGCTCTCTCCGGAGTAATCGGTGACCTGACTGGCGTAATCGGCAATGATAAATCGTGCAAATGCATCGCGCACGGCGGTCTGTTGAGCGGGTGAGAAAGACTGCCACGACGGCCCCACTGCCAGCCGGGTCATCGTCGGAAGATCGAAAGCGGATGTAATCGCGGGCGTAAACCGCCTGTCACGCTCGCGCACACTCAGGCGCCCCGCTTGCTGGATCGTCGGCATCAACTGCTGGTAATATTTCTCAATGTGTGCGACAGCCGAACTCGACGATTGCGCTTGCACCGCCATTGAGCCGATCAGCACGGCGGCAATTGCGGCGACAACCGCGATTGGATGACGCAAGTCGAGTTTGGACTCTTTCATTGTGTTCCACTCTATCAGACGGCACTGCCAGCCGGGGCGACCTCTATTTGCCGCAGGTTTGCTGTATCGGCGGATCGTTTTGGAATTGGATTGAGGCTCCGTCAAGACGTAGGCGACAGCCTGAACTGAATATGCTTTTTTCGCAAATACAATGACCAGGGCCGTCGACCAACTGGCAACCAGCGCAACCACGCAGGTGGTGCGGCTGTCAACACGCTATTCATGGCTTGTAATCCCCGTATTCCTGCTCGTCACGGTTCTGTCGGCTGGCTATTTCGCGAGCCATTTCGCAATCACAACCGACAGTAACAAGCTTTTGTCGAGCTCGTTGCCGTGGCGCCAGCAGGAACTCGCGCTTGACCGGGCCTTTCCCTGGAGAATCGACCAGATCATTGCCGTTGTCGACGCAACGACGCCTGAAGCTGCCGAGGAGGCAGCCGAAAAGTTGACACGCGAACTTTCGCTTCGCCCGGACGTGATCCGGACCGTTTCTCGGCCCGATGGCGGAGAATTCTTTGCACGGAACGGCATTCTTTTCCGCAGTATCGACGAAGTGCGCCGTGATGCGAACGATCTCATCGGCGCGCAGCCGTTTCTTGGCACTCTGGCGGCCGACCCGACGCTGCGCGGCGTGCTCCGTACCCTGTCGCAGTCGATCGAAGGATTGCGGTTGGGCAAGACGAAGCTCGATGATCTACGACCGGCGCTGGCCGCCATATCCGACACCCTGGAGCTTCTCGCAGAGGGGAAGCACCCCGCCTTCTCGTGGCGCAAGCTGATCACAGGGCGGCCTCCGGAGCCCTCGGAGCTTCGCCGTTTCGTCAACATTCAGCCCGTTCTCGACTTCGACGACCTGCAGCCGGGGCGCAAGGCAACCGCAGCCATCCGCGAGGCCGCCTCGCGGCTCGGGCTGATGGCCGACCGAGGCGTGAAGGTACGCCTCACAGGCTCTGTCGCCCTGTCTGACGAGGAATTTGCCACGATCGCCGATGGTGCGGCTCTGAACGGCATTGTCACCGTTCTGCTCGTGGTGCTGGTGCTGTGGCTCGCACTGAAGCAGGTCCGGATCATCCTCGCAGTTCTGATCAATCTCGCGATCGGACTGGTCCTCACAGGCGCGGTCGGCCTCTGGTTGGTCGGCGCGTTGAACCTGATCTCTGTCGCCTTTGCCGTACTCTTCGTGGGGCTCGGCGTCGACTTCGGCATCCAGTTCAGCGTGCGTTATCGCGCCGAACGATTTTCATCCGACAATCTCGAAAGTGCCCTTGTCGCGACGGCGCGCGGGCTTGCAGGACCTCTCCTGCTTGCTGCGGCATCGATCGCAGCCGGTTTCTACTCGTTCCTGCCCACGGCCTATGTCGGCCTGTCCGAGCTGGGTCTGATTGCCGGAACCGGGATGGTCGTCGCGTTCGCGACAACCGTGACTTTGCTGCCGGCGCTGCTTGCCGTGCTCAAGCCGGCGGGAGAGCCCGCTCCGATCGGATATGCCGCGCTTGCGCTGGTCGACCGGTTTCTCGAAACCCGGCGCAAGTGGGTCGTTGGCATGACTTTGGCGGTTGCGATCATCGGCCTGCCTTTGCTCACGGGCCTGCGCTTCGACTTCAATCCGATCGATCTGCGATCGAAAGAGACCGAATCCGTGGCAACCCTGCTCGATCTGATGGCCGATCCCGACACAAGCCCGAACACGCTCGACATCCTTGCCAGCGATACCGCGCGCGCATCCGCCCTTGCCGAACGCTTGCGCCGGTTGCCGGAAGTCGCGCACGTCGTAACGTTGCAGAGCTTCGTTCCCGAAGACCAGAATGAAAAGCTCGCGATCATAGATGATGCGAGCTTTTTCCTGCACAACACGCTCAATCCCGACCGGATCGAGCCGGGGCCAACGCCGGCCGATACCGTCACTGCGATCGAGGAGACTGCCCGTGACCTGCGTGGCGCCGCGCCGGAATCCGACGACAGCCCGGCTGCGGTCCAGGCCCGGCGTCTCGCCGCCCTTCTGGCCAGCTTGGCAAAGCAGCCGCCGGCTGCCCGAGAGGAAGCGGAGCACGTCCTGGTGGCACCGCTGCTGACGACGCTGCGTCAGGTGAGAAGCCTGCTCACTGCCGAAAGCGTGAGCATCGAGACCCTTCCGCAGTCCCTGACGCGGCGCTGGGTTTCAGCCGACGGACTCAGTCGGGTCGAGGTCGCTCCGCGCGGCGATGGCAACGACAACGAGACTTTGGAGCGCTTCGTTGCCTCGGTGCGCAAGGTCGCCCCTGATGCCGCCGGAAAACCGGTCTTCATCATCGAGGCAGCAGCGACCATCGTCAAAGCATTCATTCAGGCCGCGATCTGGTCGGTCGCTTCGATCACCCTCATTCTTTTCATCACGCTGCGCCGATGGAGTCACGTCGCACTTACCCTGGTACCTCTGCTGGTCGCCATCGTCGTGACACTGGAAATCTGCGTGCTGATCGGACTGCAGCTGAATTTCGCGAACATCATCGCGCTGCCGCTGCTTCTCGGCGTCGGCGTTGCGTTCAAGATCTACTACATCATGGCGTGGCGTTCCGGTGAAAGGAACTTTTTGCAGTCGAGCCTGACGCGCGCGGTGATCTACAGCGCCTGCACGACGGCGACCGCTTTCGGCAGCCTGTGGTTTTCACACCACCCGGGCACGTCGAGCATGGGCAAGCTCATGGCCCTGTGCCTTGTCACGACGCTGGGGGCGGCCGTACTTTTTCAGCCCGCTTTGCTTGCGACGCAGAACGAGGCTAAAAGCAGTCAATAAAAAGCCTATAATCAAGCGCTGTGATAAAAAAGTAACACTTATGCCGTAGCGGCTCTGCTAGTTTGTCAGGCTCAACCTGACCGGTCTGTGAGATCATTGCTGCGCTCGCCGACCAGCGTTGTCCGACGGACCTCGCGCATGCAGGGGTGGAGAATAGGGGCAAAAGGGTAGATGCGTCGCAGTCAAGCTTGGGTCAGACGGGCGATCACCTTCGTGTTGCCCGTCATACTCGGCGCGTGTGCCGCGACCCCGCGGGACGCATCGCTGCCGATTCAGGATCCCAACGAGCAGGCGAATCGCCAGGTCCTGGCGATGAATGTGGAATTGCTGCGCCCGGCCGCCGAGACCATAAAAAAAGTGGTGCCGGGTCCCGTACGCGATCGCCTGCGTGACGTGAATTCGAACCTGAAGGAGCCGCGCATCTTCGTGAACAACTTGCTGCAGGGCCGTCTCGATGCAGCCGGCAAGACCGCCGCACGTTTTGCCATGAATACGACTTTCGGCTTGGGCGGCCTTGTCGACCTTGCGAGCATGGAAGGCGTTCCGCAGCAGAGCGGCGATTTCGGCCAGACCATGTTCGTCTGGGGCGTCAGCGAAGGTCCCTACATGATGCGGCCTTATTGGGGACCGACCACGACACGCGATGCCGTCGGTGCTGTCGTCGATCTCTTCGGCGATCCTGTCGGCCTGCTGTTCGGTACCCAGATCGGTGTCGCGATCACCACGGCAAGCCTGGACACTGTCGTCAGGCTCGGCCAGTTGAAAACGGCGGAAGACGCTTCCGTCGACTTCTATTCGTTCCTGCGCTCGGGTTACTACCAGACGCGGCGCGCGGAATTGCGTGAGGCTCTCGGCCTGCCGAACGTCATCGACTCGCCAGCCACTGCGCTGGATGACACCACGACCCCGCCGGATTCCCCGAAGACTGCGAGCGCGGCTACTCCACGTTCCGCCGCAGCAAATGGTGGCCCTCGATCCAGTACCAAGCGAGCAGCCCGGGCAAGCCAAGAGCCAGCTCGCGCACTCGCTTTGACAACGAGATAGTCAGCCCGATCTCCGCCGGCAATCCGAACAGCGCGCCGAACAGAACGAGTCCGCCTTCCTGGACGCCGAGCGCTGCGGGCACCATGAAAGCCGCCGCCCGGACGCCCGACGAAAGACCTTCGAGGATAAAGGCATCGGTCAGGCTTATCGGCTGGCCCAGACACTGCGCAACCAGCCACACTTCACCCGTGCCCGCGCCCCACCCGGCCAGACGCAGCAGATTCGCGCGCCAGAAGGCGAGACCGCTGCGATAGGCCAGCACGACGGCCTCATCCACGGCCTCGGCATTTCCGGTAAAATGCTTCAGCCATTTTTCGGGCAACACGCGGCGCATCGCCTGGGCAAGCTGGGCAAACATGTTTTTGTGCTGAGCCAGAACGAACGCAGCAACAGCCACCACAAGCGCCCCGATGCCGGCCAATACGCCCGTGATGACTTCGACTGCCGCATGTCCGGATGAGCGCAGCGCCAGGAGCGCAATCGCCGCAATGACAAAAACGAGCTGGGTGACCACGCCGACGGTGGTATCGACGACCATGCTGGCCGCGGCTTGCGTGGCGGGCACGCCGCGCAGATGCACCAGGCGTGCGCTTGCTATGTCGCCGCCGATGCTGGCGACCGGCAGCAGTGAGTTGATCGACTCGCGGATCCATCGGATCCAGGTGACACCGAAGATGTCCGGACGGTTTGCAGCCGGCAACAGCTCGCGCCACGAAAGGGCGGAGAAGAACATCGGGACGATGTGATAGGCTGTGATCGGCAGGAGCCACCAGCCGACGACCAGCATGGCATTGGCCACCTCACCCACGCCGCTGTAGGCAATCAGGTAGATGACGAGCGCAAGGCCAAGGAAACCCGTGATGATGAACGAAAAGGAAATGACCCGGCTCCCTGTTGCTTGGCACCAATTGCGGCAAGAATAGACGCAACACTTGTAGTATCAACGCGGTGTGCAGCCGAGGTCGATCGCCGACAATAAAATGCAGAAGGCTTCCTACAGCGTGGCCCCGAACCCACCAATCCTGATCCTTTTGCCGGATTCCGGCGAATCGCCCCCAGCATCGATGTCCGCGCACGGACCACGAATTCTCGGGCTTGCTCTGGCGCGGCGCACGGCTCTGGCTGCGGACCGCGCCGGGTACGGCCCGGTTTACGCCGTGAATCCCGGCCAGGCGGCGCCGTCAGGCATCACAGCCATTTCCCGCTGGACTGCCGTTGCCGGCGCATCCGCCGTGCAACCCCGGCCCTTGATCATCGCGCACGCGGCTATCCTTGGCGAACCTGAATGGCTCACGCAGCTCGCCCGCACGCGGATCGACCCGGCGAAGTGGGCGGCAAAGCCGCATAAGATCATTGTGATCGCCGCTACGGCAGCCGACGAGGCGCTTGCGATCCTGGACGCGGACAATGGTACGTACGACTTGACGGCGGTGGAAGAACGCCTCACGCGTCGCTTCGGATCACCGGCCGACCTTCATCTTTCGAACGATCCGATGGTGGTGGCAACGCCGGCCGACGTCGATGCAGCGGAGTGGCGACTGCTGCGCGGACTGGTCAAGGACACCGACGGATTCATGGCGCGGCACGTCGAACGCCCGATTTCCCTGCGGATCGCCCGCCGGCTCGCGTCCACCGCCATCACACCGAACCAGGTCACGCTGCTGTCGGTGGGTATCGGCCTGTGCGGTGCGCCGTTTTTTCTGTCGGCGGACTGGCTCTGGCAAACAATCGGAGCGCTTCTTTTTCTCGCACATTCGATACTGGACGGCTGCGATGGAGAGTTGGCGAGGCTGAGATTCCAGGAGTCGCGCCTGGGCGGCATCATCGATTACTGGGGCGACAACGTTGTCCACATCGTCATCTTCGCGTGCATAGCCCTCGGATGGAGCCTGTCCATTACGGCCTCGTGGCCCCTCCTGCTCGGCCTTGCGGCGGGCCTCGGAAACCTGGGGTCGGCCTCGTTTGTGTATTGGCGCGTGATGCGCCCGAAAAAAGACGACGGTCCTCTCTTTACCTCGGTAGCAGCCGTTCCCGGCGATGCCCTTGCGCGAATGCTCGACGCGGCATCGCGGCGCGATTTCATCTACCTCGTGCTGTTTCTTGCGCTGTTCGGAAACGCGAACTGGTTTCTGGTCCTGGCCGCGGTGGGCGCACCGATATTCTTTTCTCTTCTCATCGTGCTTGCCGCGCGCGAGCGCCTGCGGACCGCGTGACAGGCCGGCTTCTAGCCTTCCAGCGTGAGGCGGGCGCCGCCCGCGGCGCTTGACCTCTGCGCAAGATCGATCAGTCGCGCGCACAGGATCGCTTCGTCCAGATTGCTCTTGCCGGCGCCCGCGGCGGCACGCTGAAAATCCTCCGCAACCCCGATGAACCAGTCGCGATGGTGCGAACCCTTCGACAAAGGCGGCGGACAGGACCAACGTCGCTCATCCTTGTCGGACTTCAGAATAACGGTATCGTCCGCGACCTCTATGCGCCCACGATCGCCGTCGATCTCGACATGATTGGCGCGCTCGTCCGCTGACCAGGTCAGATAAATATGGGCGCTGCCGGATGTCAGATCGAGCGTGACGCTTGCCGTATCTTCGATCGGCCAGTCGCGAAACCGGCGTTTTTCCATCAGCGCGCTGACGCCGCGCGGAACGCCGGACCAACGGACGACGCAGTACAGTGCGTGCCAGCCGTGATCGAACAGTATGCCGCCGCCGGCCACGGCCGGATCGGCCCGCCAGTTGCTGCCGTCTGATGTCACGGTGATGGCGGGCTCGGTGCGCAGGGTCTGCCAGCGGACTGACCGCACGGCACCGACCGCACCTGCATCGACGAGCGCCGTTATCTTCGCGCAGATCGGCGCCTTAAGCCAGTTATGCACGGCGTGGACGATACGTCCGCTGCCGGCGGCCGCCGTCGCTACGGCCTGCGTATCTTTCAGCCGCGTCGCCAAGGGCTTTTCGCAGAGAACATGCAGGCGGGCCTGCAGCGCGCGCCTGATCAGTGGCGCATGGCTGCTTGGCGGCGTGCAGATGTCGACGAAGTCGAGCGTCTTGTCGGACAGCAGGTCATCCACGCCCGCGTGCCAGCGCCCACCGGGACAAGCCTCCAGGAAGGCCCTGCCCTGCGCCGCAACCGCATCGGTTGCGGCGACAATTTCAACACCTTTGACGGCTTGCCAGCCCGGCAGGTGCCCCTTCGCCGCGACGTTGCCAAACCCGATAAAGCCGCCACGCAGCACGCGTCGCCGGCCTTCAGTCCAGCCCGAACTGGCGCGCGATGGCGCCGAAGGACTGGTCAAGAATGTCGACGCCGCGCAACGCCTCGTCCTCGGTGATCACCAGCGGCGGATTGATGCGAATGACATGCGAATACGACATCGTGACAAGGCCGCGCGCCAGCGCCTCATGGAAAAGCGCGAGCGTAATCTTCTTGTCCAGCGGCTCCTTGGTCTTGCGATCGGCCACCATCTCGACGCCGATCATCAGGCCGCGCCCGCGCACGTCACCGATGAAACGATATTTCTCCTGCAGTTTTTTCAGCGCATCGAGCATCACCGCGCCGACGCGGGCGGAATTTTCGACGAGCTTGTCGTTGATGATGGCCTCGACCGCACCGAGGCCGGCGGCTGCCGCCAGGGGGTTGCCGCCATAGCTGGACGAGCTGCCGCTCGGCTCTCCGAACGGCTTCGCGGACATGAGCGTGAGCGACGACGCCACGCCGCTCAGCGGAAAGCCGCCGCCCATCCCTTTACCGATCGTCATGATGTCGGGCTTAAGGCCCGATTGCTCCGATGCCCACATGGTCCCGGTCCTGCCGAACCCGGTCAGGATCTCGTCGGCAATCAGCAGTGCATCAAATTCATCCGCGATTTCCCGTACGGCATGAACGAAATCGTCGGGCGGGACGACGTTGCCCGCCGTGCCTTGCATCGGCTCGAGGATGATTGCGGCGACTTCATCCTGCGTCTCGTTCTTGATCACGTTGCGCAGATGCTCCGCGCATGCGAGCCCGCAGGACGGGTGCTCAAGTTTCCACGGGCAGCGATAGCAGTTCGCGTAGGGCGACAGGTGCATCCCCGGCGGGAAAGGACCCTGGTGGTTGCGGTAGCTGCCGCCGAGCAGGCCGATCACGCCGGCAGTCTTGCCGTGATAGCCGCCCCAGAAACCGACGAATTCGAATTTTTTCGTGACCGATTTGGCGAGCCGGAAGGCCGCCTCGACCGCTTCCGCGCCGCCCGAGAAAAGCTGTATGTGGGTGATCCCCTCCGGCAACAGGTCGCTGACGAGCCTGAGAAACCGGGCGCGGGTCTCGGTCGTGAAGCTGCCGAACGTCGCGCGCGAAAGCTGCTCGCTGATCCGCTTGACGTAATGCGGATGGCAGTGTCCGACGCTGCCGACGGCGATGCCCGCAATGAAATCGAGATACTCGTTGCCGTCGACATCGTAGATCGTGCAGCCTTTCGCACGATCGACCGCGATCTGCGAATAAAGCGCGATCGATTGCAGGCCGGGCGCCATCGTCTCGGCCTCGCGATCGAAGATCGCCTTCGATTTCGGCCCCGGCACGGCACGTCTGTGGGCGTTTTCGCTCGGCCCCGGCACGATGTCACGGGAAGGGGCGCCTTTCATGAACAAACTCCCTGTCGATTGACGATACGCAGGCGCCGTTCAAAGCGTTCGACCAGGTGGTCAGCGATTGCATGGGCGGCGCGTTCGCGATAACGCGCATAGCTCGGCCAGGCATTGATGTCCACGATCATCGGTTTGCCGTCTTCCTGAATCACCGCATCGCCGCCAAAAACCTCCAGCCCGAGGGCGGCGGCAGCGCCGAAGGCCGCGTCGCGCAGACGCGAAACATCGAATGAATAGCCGAGCATGCCCTTGTCGCGGTGATAGAACCACTCGAACCAGCTGGCGTCGTCCGGCGCAGTTTCACTCCTGACGCCGTAAAACTTGATGAGATCGCCGGAAACGTGCTCCTGCGCGATGATAAATGGAATGTCGCGCCGGGCAAACCGGTCCAGGGCCTCGCGCCATCCTGCCTCTGACGCGATGTAGATGACATCGGAAGGCTGGGTGGCGTGGAAATCGTAGCGCTTCACCCACACCGCGGCCGCCGGCGGCGGACCTTTCGCGTTGCTCGCAACGACGTGGCTTGCCGGCGCCGCGACACGGTGCTGGGCGAAAAGCTCGATCATCCGGTGGCGGTAGGTGTTGCGGATCGCGCTCGGAGAATTGACCACGACGGAACCGGCATTCTGCGCCTCGCTCAGGCGATCGAGCGCCGCCCCGCGCTCGCACATGACGAATATGTTGGCGCAAGGAGTGTCGACCACGGCATCGGCATCAACAAGCTCGACTTTGAACCCCCGCGATGCCAGCGCTTCGCCGACACGGTTCATGATGGCGCGGTCGTCCTCGACACGTCCCGGCGAGTGGTCCACCTCGCGATAGATGCCGCGGCATGACCTCGACATTGCGTTCATGAGCGCACACTCTCGCCATGAAGGCTTTCCGCAGCCGCAACGTCGCGCGCCCTGTCTATATCGAAGACGCGGGGCAAAATGACGCCGTAAACCGGCACACCCTCGGCGACCAGCCAGCCGAGATAATCGCGCAGCCGCGCAAAATCCCTGCCGGGATTGGCGGGCATTTGTGCCGGCAGCCAATAAAGACCCGCCGTCACGTGACTGCCCTTGCTCCCGCCGATATGGCTTATGCGGCCATCCGATGGATCCATGGCAACCCACAACGGGTTCTCGTCGTCGACATGGCCGGTCACGCCAAGCACGACCGCGTCCCCCGCGACAGCCGCGGCCGACTGTATAAAGTTCCGGAATTGATCCGCCGGCATCACCGAATCGACCGTGCTGATCACCGTAGGCGCGCCGGCGAGCCGGTCCGCCACCAGACGAAAGGTGGCGTAAGACGACGGCGTCGTCCGCACGATCAGGTCGAGTTCAACGTCACGGGCATGATCTTCGAGCCATTGCCGGCAGTCGTCGCTGGCCTCGTTGATGACAATGGTCACGCGGCGGATGCCGGCGGAGCGGAAGCGCTCGAGCGTATGACCGATCAGTGGCCGTCCTCCGACCGGCACCATGGGCTTGCTGACGCGGTAGCCGTCGGCGCGCAGGCGGCTCCCCTCGCCTGCGGCAATGATGCCGCCCCGGAGGGATGGATGCGCGGGTGCGGCAATCATTGCAGGATCTTCGTGAGGTCGCGCAGATCGGTAACCGACGGGTCCGCCTGCGGCGCGCCTGGCCCGGCCCGAACATCTTCGGGCGCGATCCAGATGAAGCGCATGCCCATCCGCCGCGCGCCCTCGCGGTCGCGACTGAGTGAATCGCCGATCAACACCGTCGTCTCGGCCGTCGCCCCAAGCCGTTCCAGGGCTGCGCGAAAGATTGCGGGATCGGGCTTTTCGGCACCCACGCAATGGCTGTCCACCATCACCTTGAAAAAGGGGCAAAGCCCGGCGCTGTCGCACACCGCTTCGAGATTGCCGTAGAAATTCGACACGATGCCGAGCTGATAGCGCTCGCTCAGCATCCTGAGGACCGGCCGGTTGCGCTCGAACGTAGCCGCCGCTTCCGACAGAAAGACCGATGCGACGCGCCGGCCGCGCCTGTCGCTCTCCCCGCACCCGGCCCGGCGCGCCAATTCGCTCTCGAGGTTGGCAGTCAACGCATGGACCGTTCCGGCGAGACTCGTGGTGGGTGACAGGCCTCCGACGAGGGGGTCGTCGGCCGCGTAGAAGGCGGGCGCGAACGCGTCACCGGTCATGTCCAATCCCTCGGCGCGATAAAGCGCATGGAAGCGCTCCTTCCATGCGACGCCGTCGGCATCGAGCGTACCGCCGAAATCGAACAGCAATGTGTCAATCGGCCCGTTCATCGGATTCGCCCGCGCGTTGAGCCGGTTGGCACACCCGAGTAACCGCGAGCGCGGCGTACGAGCCTGTTATGAACGCTGCGGACTGGATGCGAGCTTGGCGTCCGGCTGCTCTCCGGGAAGTTCAAACTGACGCCCCTCGATGAAGGCGTTGCATGCATCAAGCGCGACGCTGTCGCGGAGCTGCCGCGGGGGGCTCTTCATATAATATGCCGAAGGCGCCACCAGCGGGCCGGCCTGGCCGCGCTCCAGTGCAAGCTTCGCGCAACGGATCGCGTCGATGACGACACCGGCGCTGTTCGGCGAATCCTGCACCGACAGCCGCAGTTCGAGCTCGATCGGCGAGTTACCGAAGCCATGCCCTTCCATCCTGATGAAGCAGACCTTGTTGTCCTGCTGCCAGGGCACGTAGTCGGATGGCCCGATATGGATGTCGCGCGCGTCGAGCCGTTCGTCGAGCTGCGACTGCACGGATTCGGTCTTGGAGATCTTCTTCGACTTGAGCCGATTCCGCTCAAGCATGTTGAGGAAGTCGGTGTTGCCGCCGGTGTTGAGCTGGTAAGTCCTGTTGAGACTCACGCCCCGGTCCGCGAACAGCCGGGCCAGCGCGCGATGCACGATGGTGGCTCCGACCTGGCTCTTGATGTCATCGCCTATGATCGGCAGGCCGGCGTCCCGGAACTTCTGCGCCCAGGTTTCATCCGAGGCCAGGAAGACCGGAACACAATTGATCATCGCAACGCCGGCATCGAGGCACGCCTGGGCATAGTACTTGACTGCGCGTTCCGACCCGACCGGCATATAGCAGACGAGCACCTCGGCCCCCGACGCGCGCAGCGCGGCGGCAACGTCGGTCGGCTCGAGGTCGACGGGACGGAAGGCAGCTTCGTCGGGATAGTCGGCCATGTGCGGCGCGACGCCATCGAGGATCGGGCCGGCCTGCACGATGACGTTCGACACCGGCAGCGCGCTCTGAAAGATGCGCGTGCAATTCGGCTTCGCGAAAATGGCTTCTTCCAGCGGATGACCGACCTTGCGCCGGTCGATGTCAAAGGCCGCGACAAATTCCACGTCGCTGCAACGGTATCCACCGATCGAATGGCGCATCACGCCTTCGAGCGCCGAGCCCTGACGATCCCGGTAATACTCTACGCCCTGCACCAGTGAACTTGCGCAATTGCCGACGCCGGCAATGGCGACCTTGATATTCTTACGCATGCTCAGATCGTCCCCCGAAAACGCGATTATTGGTACGCCAGGAAGCCCCTGACAAGTCAAAGGGATAGGCAGAAGTGGATGGCCCCATGCCCGTGATGCAGACCTTATACCGTATCAGCGCCGTCCCGGCCATCAGCCTATAGGCGGCTTTTGGCTGCGTGAGGCTTTTGGGAAACAGTCCGGCAAAATCGTCGCTTCCGAGATCCGGCGGTGTCGGGCGGCGGCCTCAGGCGGCCTGAAGGAAAGCCGAAACGCGGCCTGAAACGCGCCGGTCGTAGTCATCCGCCAGGGCGCGCAGAGCTGCGGCGCCATCGCCCGTAAACGACGGCCCGTGCATGAGTGCCAGCGTGCGTGGCGCAAGCGTCGACAGCCCGCGGATCGTCGCGCCCATTCCGGGATTGAGACTTGAATACCTGAACAGGTCTTCCGCGGCGATTGCAGGCCCCACCACGTCGCCGTCGGTGAGCGCGCGATCATTGCCGAGCTGAGTGAAAAGGTCGCCGCACATCAGGGTGCGGGTCGATTCCTCGAACAGCACGCCTGCGTCCCACCCATGCGGCGTGTGCGGCGTGTCGATGAAGCGCACGCGCTTGCCGCCGCCAAGATCGATCACCTGGCCGTCCCTGAGCACGCGCGGCGGGCGGTCGGCAAAGTCGTCGAGCGACACCGTGCAGCCTGTCTCGCCGTGGGCGGGCGTCGCCTGCGGCGCAATCGCAAGCCATTCGTTCATGGCTCCGCACTCGTCGGCCTCGAAATGACCGAACGCGATCCAGCGCAGGCGATCGGGCGGAACGATGCGGCCGAGCGCATCGCGGTTGAACGGGAACATCTTGCGCAGGCCGGTGTGGAACATCAGCGGCTCGTCGCCGAGGACGAGGAACTGATTGAAAGTGAAGCCCGCTGGCGGGGCGATGTCCGGCACAAAGGTCGAGAGCCGGTAGATGCCGTCGGCGATTTCGCTGATCTTGGTTTCCATCACTTCCTCCTGCGGATGGGCGGTAGACTTGAGCCAGATTTCATAGTACACTAGTGTGTATCGAAATATGATGGACCTGTCAATATGGATGCACATATCTGTGCAATCAAAATCGGATGACGCGGACCTATACCCTCAGGCGCCGCGCCGAGCAGCAGGCGGAAACCCGGCGGCGCATCGTCGAGGCCGCGGTTGAACTGCATGGCAGCGTCGGCCCGGCGTTGACCACGTTCAGCATGGTTGCCGAGCGTGCCGGCGTTCAGCGCCACACGCTCTATGCGCATTTTCCCGACGAGCGCAGCCTTCAACACGCCTGCTCGGCGCTTGCCATGGAGCGCAGTCCGCTGCCCGATGCCGCTCCATGGCGGGCGATCAAGGACCGGCGCGAGCGGCTGCGCACCGGCCTGCTCGCACTTTATACCTGGTACGAACGCAACGCCGCGCTGGCCGGCTGCGTGCTGCGCGACGCCGAGCATCATGCGCTGACCCGCGAGACCACCAGGATGCGGATGGACCCTTACATGGCGGCCTACCAGGAGGTGCTCGGCGCAAAACTCGACGCGAAGCAACGGGCGGTGCTGCGGCTGGCGCTGAGCTTCTTCACGTGGCGCACGCTGGTACGCGAAGGCGGTCTCAGGACTGCCGCTGCGGCGGAGACCATGGTTCAGGCTGTCGAGCACGCGAACGAGTGACGCGCAGGGGCGGAATCGAACCACCGACACCGTGATTTTCGGATAGGCTTTTATTCCTTGGCTGCTAGCCTCACCTCGCCTCGCTCTGCACCTTTATGTCTAACCGAGACATTGACCAGATCTTCTCCAATCGCACCCTTCATCCCTGAGTTGCAGACTCAGCAAAGACTCATCAATTATTGGGGCTGGAAGTACCCTGTGATGAGTGAGCCATGTGGATTACAGCAAACAGGTTGGATGAATGGGCGAGAACAATTGCGGCTCAGTCCGATCTACCTCGCCTCATTCGTAGGCTGTCGCATGGCTCGGCACATATCACTTCTGTCGCAGTTCCGGCAGGCGACTCGACAACTCAGGCAGGGTGGGATGGGGAGATTGTAAGCGATACTGGGAATGCTTGGGTACCGGTCGGGCGGTCATTTTGGGAATTCAGTTGCCGGGCTGATGTAACCACAAAAGCCAACGAAGATTTCGACAAAAGGACGCAGCAGACCGTTCAACCTGTTCGGTCGAATGCAGCATTTATTTTCGTTACGCCTAGAAGATGGCCCTCGAAAGCAACCTGGCTAGCCACAAGACGTGCGCAAGGAAGCTGGGCTGATGTTCGTGCATACGATGCAGATGATTTGGAACAGTGGTTGGAGCAAACCCCCGCGGTTGCCTTGCAATTGGCTGAAGAACTCGGCTTAGCCGGTCCCGGGGTTGAGAGCGTCGAGCGTTATTGGCGTACCTGGGCCAGTCAAACTCGTGAAGAAATTTCTACGACCGCAATACTAAGCGGTAGAGATGACATCAAAGCGCAACTTGTTGCGCGGTTGGCTACCTCAGACCAAAGCATCTCTGAGCCCTTCAGCATCCAGGCGGATAGCGTTGAGGAAGCGATCGCGTTCGCTTGTGCCTGTGTCATTGGCGACTTTCGCCTATCAAACCGCGCAGTCGTCGTTACAGGAGTTGATGGTTGGCGATTTATCGAAGGCAACACGGGGATAACCATCGCAGTAACTGCTAGACCTGAATACGCCGAACGACCGACCAAACGCTCAAATCTAAAGGTGATAATTCCATTCGCTGCTGGAGACGTTTCTGGCCATTTTCGCGGTGCTGCAAGCTTAGATGAGCGAGCAGACTTTAGCCTGGAACGCCTAGAGCACGATCAATTCGAAAAGGCATTGGTGGACATCGGAATAGACCCCAGCGATGCTGAAAGACTCTCACGAGCCACTGGACGCTCATGGTCCGTATTCGTTCGACAAAGGTCGCGGAACCCGGCGCTACATACTCCTCGTTGGCTCAGCCTGCCTCAGTCCCATGCTCTAGCGACAATGTGTCTCGTAGGAGGTTGGTCTACTGAGAACAAGGCGGATCAAACCATTGTCGAGAAAATCGCGGGGCGACCATATCATGAGGTGGAAGGAGATTTGTCCATTCTGAGTGCCACAGAAGATGCACCGGTCATGCGTATTGATCGCGTCTGGAAAGCCAAGTCGCCAATCGAACTTCTCGCTCTATTCGGGCCGCAACTGACATCCTCGGAATTGGACCGCTTCTTCAATGCGCTCCGCTCAATTCTGATCGAACCTGATCCTGAACTTGAACTACCCGCCGACGAGCGATACGCAGCTCAAATACACGGCAAAGTGCGTCCACAGTCGGGCCTTCTCATTCGCTCGTTGTGCGACACCTTGATTAAGTTTGCAGTCCGTGGTGTGGACATTCCAGGCCTTCAGCACTTGAACTTGCAAGAGCGTGCAGCAGCTTTCGTCCGCGACATACTCGGCTCTGCGAATGCCTCTCGTTGGCTATCGCTAAGTTCGCTGCTCCGACCACTCGCCGAGGCAGCGCCTGATGAATTTCTGAAGGCAATCGAAAGGAGCCTTTCTACCCCAGAGCAGCCTGTCGCCGCGCTCATACGCGAAACAGGTTCTTCGGCCATGTTTGGTCGATGTTACCATGCAGACCTATTGTGGGCGCTAGAACTCCTTGCTTGGGCCCCTGAACGGCTTACGCGAGTTGCGTATATTCTCGCGCAACTAGGTACCATCCCGATCAAGGGAAATTGGGGGAATTCTCCGCAACGGTCACTACTCAATCTTTATCGTTCTTGGCTTCCACAAACCTCCGCCTCGTTAGAACAAAGAATTGCGAGTCTTGATCGGTTAATAGCTACACACGCGGATGCAGCCTTCGCGCTTTTAGACAGTCTAGTCCACACTCACGGAGACATGGCAGTGCCGTCAGCGCGACCACGTTGGCGCGACGATGACGCTGGTTCTGGTCGTGGGGTACCAGGCCAAGAGACGCACAAGATGCTGATCGAGGCTGCCGAGCGTATGCTTTCACTGGCAGACGGCAACGCCTCGCGTGTCGTCACGCTAGTTGAGAAAATCTCGTTTTTCGACCCTCCCCGGGTCGCACGCGTATTAGCAATATGTAGAGATTTCACGACTGCCGACGTTTCAGATCACGATAAGGCGCTTGTTCGCGCGGCACTACGCAAGCACATCAACCACGCCCGAAACTATGGCCGACCTAAGGGGGCAGCTCTTGAAAGTCACTTGCGCCCTATAGAGACCTTGTACGAAGAGCTTACCCCGGCGAGCGTCACTGATAGACATGCGTGGCTATTTGAGAATGACTGGCCTGACTTACCTACCCGAGTCCGTGATGAGAACTACCAAGAGAGGGCCAAACTCCTAGAGAAACTGAGAGCAGCTGCCGTACGCGAGGTTTACGCGAATGGCGGCCTTTCAGGAATTGCCGAATTTTCTAGCGTCACAAACGGTCATTACGTTGGCCTTGCCGTAGC
>DASRGR010000026.1:0-2280 GCA_035650955.1 Pseudolabrys sp. | reverse complement strand
ATTCCCGCGCAGGCCGTATCCTCCACCCGGGGTGGCCTGAGGCCGGCCCGCACCAGGCATCGATCGCACCCTAACCAGGCTCGCAGCAATGGAGAATGTCATGGAGGCCAGGACATACAAGACCGCGTTGATCGTCGGCGCCGGCGAGGGCCTGAGCGCGTCATTGGCGCGATTGTTCTCCCGCAAGGGAATCCGCGTCGCACTGGCCGCCCGGCAAACCGGCAAGCTTGCCTCGCTCTGTAAGGAAACGGGCGCATCCGCCTACGCATGCAATGCGGCCAGTCCGGATGATGTGACCGGATTATTTGCCGCGGTCGACCGCGACTGCGGCGCACCCGATATCGTCATTTACAACGCCAGTGGGCGCACGCGCGGCGCGCTGGTTGATCTCGACCCCGACGATGTTTCGAAGGCGATCGCCGTGAGCGCGTTCGGCGGATTTCTGGTCGCGCAACAGGCGGCCCGCCGCATGCTTCCCAACAAACATGGCGCCATATTGTTCACCGGCGCATCGGCAAGCGTGAAAGGCTATCCGCAGTCTGCAGCCTTCGCGATGGGAAAGTTCGCTTTGCGCGGCCTTGCACAGAGCATGGCCCGCGAATTGTCGCCGCAGGGCATCCATGTCGCCCATTTCGTCATTGACGGCGGCATTCGCAGCTCAAGGCGGACCGACCCTTCAGACAACCCGGACTCCACGCTCGACCCCGACGCAATCGCCACCAATTATTTCAACGTGCTGTGTCAGCCACGCAGCGCGTGGACGTGGGAAATGGAAGTGCGGCCCTGGGTCGAAAAATTCTAGGACACGCGCGCGGCCGGGGCGGACCCGTGCGGGCCGTGCCGGAATGACGGAAGCCATGACATCGGCCGAACCTTTATGACACCCTGCCGCCGGGAGACCGGGAAACGTGACCGCAAAAACATTCCTTCTCGTCCACGGCGCCTGGGGCGGCGGCTGGCACTGGCGCCGCGTCGCCGACCGGCTGCGCTCCCGCGGGCATGCCGTGTTCGCGCCGACGCTCACCGGACTCGGCGAGCGCGTGCACCAGCTGCACGCCGGTGTCGATCTCTCGCTGCATGTCGCCGACGTGCTCGGTGTCGTCAAATATGAAAGCCTCGACGGTATCGTGCTGGCCGGCCATTCCTACGGCGGCTTCGTCATCTCCGGCGTGGCCGAAGCGATCCGCGACAGGATCCGCTCCATCGTCTTTGTCGACGCCTTCGTGCCCGGTGACGGCGAGGCTCTCGTCGACATCGTGCAGCCGGCCGTGCAGGAGATCATCCGCGGCGCGCAGTCGCGCGGCGAGACGACGGTGCCGGTGCGCGACGCCGCCGCCTTCCGCATGAACGAGAAAGACCGCGCCTGGGCGGATTCGCTCGCCAACCCGCAGCCGATCGGCACGTTCCTCGAGAAGATCCGGCTCACCGGCGCGCGCGACCGCATCGCGAAGAAGACCTACATCCGCGCGGCGGGTTATCCGAACGTGTCATTCGACAGATTTCACGCGCGTGCGAAGGCCGACCCGTCATGGCGCACCTACGAGGTGGACTGCGGGCATCACATCATGATCGACGCGCCGGAGCGGCTGACGGAGATTCTGCTGGAGGTGGCGTAATTCCTAGATCGAGCGGCTGATCGACCATCCGATCGCGCGCACGATGCCGTAGGCGGCAATCGCGACCAGCACGATGCCGCCGAGACCGATGGCGATGCCGCGGGCGAGGATCGGAATGTCGGGGAGCGTGAGATCCGCGAACCGCAGCCCGGCCGCATCCACTGCCATCAGGAGAAGACCCGCCACGACGATGAATGCCGCGACCAGGAGGCCAAGCCGATGCGACGTCTTCCTGATCCGCTCGAGCTTGTACTTCCACCGGAGATCGTCGTCGCCATTCATGAGCGGAGCCGCCCAGCCGCTGTCACGTTGTCCGGCCAGTATATTACGGAATCGGCGTCATTTGCATCGGCGTGTGGACGTTTTCGGGGGCGAAGCGGACAGGACGATTGCACTGCGAAACGGGTTCACGATCCGGCAGATCGGGACAATTTCCTCTTCCTGGATACCTGGCCGGACAGCTAGACTGCTTCTTCGGTGGCTCGTTCTTGACCCAGCGGAGCGCTGCCGTGGCCACTTCGTTTCGAGCAAAGCCGTCGCGAAACCGGGTGGTCATTTCCACGCGGGATCTGGCGCGCCGGATGCGCAAACGTCTCAACAAGGCAACAAAGCGTCTCAACGAAGCGACAGAGGAAATCGAGCTGGCGGTGGCCAAAGTCGGAAA
>DASRGR010000025.1:0-327929 GCA_035650955.1 Pseudolabrys sp. | reverse complement strand
TCACGGGGAGAGGTTAACTACGACAGCGCCACGTTCACCGCGCTCTCCGGCAGTTCTACCCCGAAGCAGCGCTGATAGAATTCGGCGACGATTGGCCGCTCCAACTCGTCGCATTTATTCAAGAACGTGAGCCGGAAGGCGAAACCGATATCGTTGAAGATCTCGGAATTCTCCGCCCAAGTGATGACGGTGCGCGGGCTCATCACCGTGGAAATGTCGCCGTTCATGAAGGCGTTGCGCGTGAGATCGGCGACGCGCACCATCTTGTTGACGATGTCGCGGCCCTGCTCGTTGCGATAGTGCTTCGCTTTGGCCAGCACGATCTCCACTTCGTTGTCGTGTGGAAGATAGTTCAGCGTGGTGACAATCGACCAGCGGTCCATCTGACCCTGGTTGATCTGCTGCGTGCCGTGGTAAAGGCCCGACGTATCGCCGAGGCCGACTGTGTTGGCGGTGGCAAACAGCCGGAACGCCGGATGCGGCTTGATCACCTTGCTCTGGTCGAGCAGCGTCAGCCGCCCTGACGCCTCCAGCACGCGCTGAATGACAAACATCACATCCGGCCGGCCGGCATCGTATTCGTCGAAGCAGAGGGCGACGTTGTTCTGCAGGGCCCAGGGCAGAATGCCCTCGCGGAATTCCGTGATCTGCTGGCCATCCTTGATGACAATTGCGTCTTTGCCGATCAGGTCGATCCGGCTGATGTGGCTGTCGAGATTGACGCGCACGCATGGCCAGTTGAGCCGGGCTGCAACCTGCTCGATGTGCGTAGACTTGCCGGTGCCATGATATCCGGTGACCATGACGCGGCGGTTTTTCGCAAAACCCGCAAGAATTGCGAGCGTGGTCGGGCGGTCGAAGCGATAGTCGCTGTCGATATCGGGCACGTGCTCATCAGCCTTTGAATAGGCCGGCACTTCCAAATCACTGTCGATTCCGAAAACCTGCCGGACTGACACTTTCATGTCAGGCAGGCCGGCAACTTCTTGTATTGCAGCGGTCATTGATCCTCCGTGGCTTCGGTATGCCGAAGCCCGTGATGCGGTCTGATTCGTACGGTCCGGCTGATGGCGGGCGGCAACTTAGCAGAGGCGGCGGCAGCAAAAAACCCGGCCGCCACGAATGGCACCATCAATTATTTCAATAACATAGGTACGGTTAGCCCTGTGTGAAAGGCGGGGCTGGGTTGCCCGGGATCACATGCGCCGATCAGCCGAATCCGACCGATTTCAGGTAGTTGTACGATTGGATGATCTCCACCAGGCGATCTTCCGTGGACCGATCCCCGCCGTTGGCGTCGGGATGATGGCGCTTTACCAGTTCCTTGAAGCGCGTCTTGACCTGCTGCGAGGTCGCGCCGACGTCGAGGCCGAGCGTATCCAGGGCCTTGCGTTCCGCATTTCGGATCGGGCGCGTTTCCGCACGTGCCTTCTGTTCCGCGCGGATTCCTTCGCCGAACAGCCCGAACGGATCCGAATGCGATCCAAAGGCGCGCATGTCCGGACGCATTGTCCCCTTGCCCGTTCCCATCTTCCAGGTCGGGCGATGGCCGGTGAGCGCGTCCTTCTGATACGCCATCACCGCAGCGTCGCTCATTCCGGCGAAGAAATTGTAAGACTGGTTGTATTCGCGCACGTGGTCGAGACAGAAACGCCAGTACTCCTTCTCGCGGCCGCGGCCCTTCGGCGCGCGATGTGTCGCTTTTTCCTTGCAGCCGTGCCACTCGCAGCCGGGACCGCCGACCTTTTGACGACGGTCCTTGTCCGGCTTGACGCGGATGCGGTCAAAAATGGGCGAGTCGAATTTCATGACCGAATATTATGCGCTCTTGCCGGTGACGCCTTCAAGACTTGTTTGTGGCCATTGACCGGCCAACCGTACTCCCCTAAGCGGGCAGCATGCGAACTGCCGATCTCATCACAAAGAAGTTGACCGAAGCTTTCGCGCCGCAAAGCCTGAAAGTCGTTGATGAATCGCATCAACACGAAGGCCATGCAGGGCATCGACCTGGCGGGCAGACTCACTATCGGGTTTATATCGTGTCGGATGCCTTCAAAGGGAAGACCCGTATCGAACGTCACCGCATGATCAATCAACTGCTCGCGGCGGAGCTGTCGGGCGGTGTGCATGCGCTTGCCATCCATGCCTCCGCACCGGGTGAGTCGGTCGGCTGACGTCAACTCACTTTCGCCGGTTGCGTACGCGGCAATGGCTGGATGCGCAAGGCGGTGATGCGATTGCGTGCGCGTCGTAAGACCCGGAATCGAAAACCGTGGAAGGTAAAGCTCTGCCCAACCTCGGGGATCGAGCGCGCTTCGTGGATGACAAGCCCGGCGATCGTCGTCGCCTCCTCGTCAGGCAAATTCCAGTCCATTACCCGATTGAGGTCGCGGATCGGAACGGCGCCGTCGACGTTGACCGAGCCGTCGGGCTGCCGGCGTACTCCGGGCATGGCGACATCGTGTTCGTCCGTGATGTCGCCGACGATCTCTTCCAGAATATCCTCGAGCGTGACCAGGCCTTCGACTTCGCCATATTCATCGACGACCAGTGCAAAGGGTGTCTTGCGGCGGCGGAAGGCCTTGAGCTGCTCCGACACCGGGCGTGTGTCGGGCACGAACCACGGCGGTGTCATCAGCGAGGCGATGTCGACCTTCGACGCATCGCCGTCAACAGCATGCAGGGCGCGCAGCAGGTCCTTCACATGCAATATGCCGACAATGTTCTCAGGATTGCCGCGCCACAGCGGCAACCGGGTCACCGGCGAGGCGATGACGGCGTTGACGATATCCTCAGGCGTATCGTCGGCATCGAGCGTGATCATATTGGTGCGGTGAATCATCACATCCGAGACTACGAGCTCGCGCAGGTCGAGAACACCGCCGAACATGTCGCGGTCAAGTTGTTCGACATCACCTTCCTTGTGCAGGAGATCGACGGCGCCACGCAATTCCTCGCGGGCGGAGAGCACCGCCTGATCCTCTTCCACGTCCATGCCAAACCGTTCGAGGATCCAGCAGACGACTTTCTCGATCCCGATGAGAACCGGGCCGAGCAGCCGGACGACCCATTGCATCGGGCGAGCGACCGCAAGCGCAATACGGTCCGGTGCATTGAAAGCGGCGGTTTTCGGCAGCACTTCGGCGAAGACGACGACCAGCACGGTCATCAGCGCGGTCGCATAGACCACGCCGGCATTACCGAACCATGCGAGCAGAACGCCGGTTGCCAGCGCCGAGGCCGCAATGTTCACCGCATTGTTGCCGAGCAGCAGCGCACCGATGAGTCGCTCGCGTTGCGCCAACAGCCGGTTGACGATGGCAGCACGGCGGTTTCCGTGCTTTTCCAGCCGCGCCATGCTGGCACGGGAGGAGGCAGTCAGCGCCGTTTCACTGCCGGCAAAAAACGCCGAGAGCAGCAGGCAGATCAGCACAACGGCAAGTGACACCCAGTCGTTCGCGGTCATCGACTATTTGAGCTTGTCAGAAAGAAACGCGCGCACCTCGGCGGGATCGACATTGCTCTCAACAAATGCCCGGCCGATGCCACGTACCAGGATGAACGTGAGCGTGCCGCGCCTTACCTTTTTATCCTGGAAAATCAGGTCCATCAGTTCGTCAACCGGCGGAACGCCGCCCGGGACATCGTTTACATGGGTAGGCAAGCCAACCGCTGCAAGATGCGCTGTCGCCCGGCTCGCGTCCGATGCCGGAATCAGGCCCTTGCTTGCCGAGAATTCGAACGCCAGGGCCATCCCCAGCGCCACCGCCTCACCGTGCAGCAGCCGGGCGGAAAAGCCGCAACCGGCCTCCAGGGCATGCCCGAACGTATGACCAAGGTTGAGCAACGCACGCTCGCCCGTTTCGCGCTCGTCGCGGGCCACGATGCCGGCCTTGGCGCGACAGCACACCGCGATGGCATGCTCGCGCGCCGGACCGCCGGCAAAAACGTCCTGCCAGTTCTTCTCCAGCCACGAAAAAAACGCAGCATCACCAAGCAACCCGTACTTGGCGACTTCAGCATAGCCGGCGCGGAACTCGCGCTTCGGCAGCGTATCGAGCAATGCCGTATCCGCAATGACCAGCACGGGCTGATGAAAAGCACCGATGAGGTTCTTGCCCTGGCGCGAGTTGATGCCGGTCTTCCCGCCGACGGACGAATCCACCTGTGCGAGCAGCGTTGTCGGCACCTGTACGAAATCCAGCCCGCGCCGGGTACAGGCTGCGGCAAAGCCCGCAAGATCGCCGATCACCCCGCCGCCGAGCGCAGCAACGAGATCGTTACGCTCGATCCGCGCCGCGATGATCGCCTCGCATACTTTTTCGAAGGTCGCGTAGTTCTTCGAGGCCTCGCCTGCCGGCACGACAATATGCGCACAATCGATTGCCGCCGCTTTGAGCGCAGCTTCGGTGGCGGCGAGATGATGGCCGGCGACCGTTTCATCGGTTACGATCGCCACGCGCGCGCCTGGCCGCAAGTTCCTGATGCGCTCACCCAGGCTCGCAAGCAGCCCGCGGCCGATGACAATGTCATAGGCCCGCGGGCCCAGCGCAACCGGCACCACAATGGGTTCGCCCTGCCGTAGCGGCGCCGTCACGATGATTCCTCCGCGTTCAGACCAAGCCGCTTCGGAAGCTGGCCCATGATTTCATCGATGATAGTCTCGTGTGGCTCGTCGCGTGACTGGATCACGATATCAGCTTGCGCATAGACCGGCTCGCGCACGGGCAATAAGTCCTTGATCTTTTCCGCCAGCGGCCGGTCGTTGCGGCGCTTGGTGCGCTTGAGCAGGATGTCAATGTCAGCCTTGAGCCAGATCGAAATCCCTTTTTGACCTATCAGTGCCCGCGTCTGCGGATCCATCACGGAGCCGCCTCCCGTCGCCAGCACCTGCGGGCCGTTGTCGAGCAGGCGCGCAATCACGCGTGCCTCGCCGGCGCGGAAATAGGGTTCGCCGTGTTTCTCGAAAATTTCCGGAATCGTCATGCCGGCCGCACTTTCGATTTCGGTATCGGCGTCGATGAAGGGAATTCCCAGCCGGCCGGCGAGCCTGCGGCCGATAGACGATTTGCCGGCGCCCATCATGCCGACAAGCACAATCGACCGGTTGCCGAGCGCGCGAACGATCGCCGATTCCAGGGCGTTTTCCGCCGGTTTTTGGATGGCGCCATTGACCATGCTAGGGTTCCGATGCGAATCCTCGGTTCCATATATCAGCAACCGCGCGGCCGGTCTTGCCAGCGGTTCGGGAACGTGATCGTAACTCGCCGCAAATCGCCGCGGTCTGCTCCGATGGAATTGATCATGCCGAGTCTATTCAGGTTTCTGGTGCTTTTTGGCCTGCTCGGCGGCCTGGCCTATGGCGCCGTGTTCTCGCTTGCCACCTTTGTCAAATACAAACCGCGCGAGATCATCGTGACCGTTCCCCCCGACAAGTTCCTCAAGAACCATTGACGCCGGGAGCGAGGCAAGGCGATGAGCCGCCGGCCAAAGGCATCCGACGACACCCTGATCGAACTCTTTCTCGACATGCTGGCCGCCGAGCGCGGCGCCAGCGAGAATACGCTTGCCGCCTACCGCAATGATCTCGAGGATCTGTCCGCCCATCTGCGCGCGGCGCGCAAAACGATTGCCGCTGCCGGCACGGACGATCTGCGCAGATTCCTTGCGAGCCTTGCCGAGCGTGGATTTAAATCTTCATCACTGGCACGCCGGCTATCGGCGACGCGTCAGCTCTATCGCTTTCTGTACGCGGAAGGAAAGCGCCGCGACGACCCTGCCGCGGTCCTGGAGGGACCGAAGCGCGCGCGTTCGCTGCCGAAGGTGCTCTCGATCGCCGACGTTGATACGCTGCTCGGGACGGCGCGCGCCAACAGCGAGAATACGGAACAGCCACCGCTTCAACGGCTGCGCGCTGCTCGTCTTTTGTGTCTGCTCGAGGTCGTCTACGCGACGGGACTGCGCGTGTCCGAACTGGTCGCGCTGCCGGCAGCCGCCGCGCGGCGCGACCAACGCATGTTGATCGTGCGCGGCAAAGGCGGCAAGGAGCGGATGGTGCCCCTCAACAAGCAGGCGAAAAAGGCCATGGCCGAATACCTCGAGCTTCGCGGCCAGGTCGAACGCGGCGAGCCGTCGAAATGGCTGTTTCCTTCCTTCGGAGAGCAGGGTCACCTGACGCGTCAGCATTTCGCGCGCGAACTCAAGGCGCTCGGCGCGACCTGCGGAATCCAGCCGTCGCGCCTCAGCCCTCATGTTCTGCGCCACGCCTTCGCCAGCCACCTTCTGCATAACGGTGCGGATCTGCGCGTGGTGCAGACGCTTCTTGGCCACGCCGATATTTCGACCACGCAAATCTACACCCACGTACTGGAAGAGCGGCTGAAAACGATGGTGCGGGACCTGCATCCGCTGGCAGACCGCTAGCCAAAAACATCCGTAAAAGCGAAATTAACGCGTTTGCTTGACTAAAAGGCTTTCTCTGCGTCACCTCGCCCCGAAAAGCATATTTGCCTGGTCCAATGCGCAGTTATCTCGATTTCGAAAAGCCGGTGGCCGAGTTGGAGGCCAAGGTCGAGGAATTGCGCGCAATGGGCGAAAGCGGCGACGCCGTCGCCATCAGCGAGGAGATCGCCCGCCTCGAGGCAAAGGCCGCCCTTGCCTTGAAAGAGCTTTACGCCGAGCTGACGCCTTGGCAGAAAACCCAGGTCGCGCGTCACCCGCAGCGACCGCACTGTCTCGATTACATCGGCGGGCTCATCACCAGCTTCATCCCTTTCGCCGGTGACCGCAAATTCGGCGAGGACGCGGCGATCGTCGGCGGCTTCGGACGATTTCGTGGTGAAAGCGTCTGCGTCATCGGCCATGAAAAGGGGGCCGACACCGAAAGCCGGATCAAGCACAATTTCGGGATGGCGCGGCCGGAAGGATATCGAAAGGCCGCGCGCCTGATGGAGATGGCCGACCGTTTCAGCATTCCCGTCATTTCGCTCGTGGACACTGCCGGCGCCTATCCCGGGATCGGAGCCGAGGAACGCGGTCAGGCGGAAGCGATCGCGCGCTCGACGGATGTGTGCCTTTCGCTCGGTGTGCCGAACGTCGCAGTGATCGTGGGTGAAGGCGGGTCCGGGGGCGCAATCGCCATTGCGACGGCCAACCGTGTCCTGATGCTTGAGCATGCCATCTACAGTGTGATCTCGCCTGAAGGTGCCGCATCGATTCTCTGGCGCGATACGACCAAGGCGCAGGAGGCGGCGACCAGCATGAAGATTACGGCCCAGGACATGGTGCGATTCGGAATCATCGACAGCGTCATTCCGGAGCCCACGGGAGGCGCCCACCGCGACCCCCCGGCCGCCATCGCGGCTGCCGGGGAGGCCATCGCTAAAGCCTTGTCGGATCTCAAGGGACTCGACCGAGAGGCAGTGCGAACGCAGCGGCGAGAGAAGTTTCTCACAATGGGCCGCGGGGTGGTGTAGGAGTGCCGTTTACTTTTGTTTTACCATAGGGTTAGCGGTAGCTCCGGGGGGCATAGAACGCCTTGCAGATGCCACATCTTATGGATAACGATTACTCAATGAGGGGCCTGCCTCCTCGGGGAGTGTCACTTTTGAGCCGACCCTATGCGCGCGCGCTGCTGGCGTCTGCGGCTATTGCCGCAGCTATTGCGCTCGCCGGCTGCGACGCTGACAGCATTACCCCGACTGGCCGCGCGCAGGCGCCCCTGTCCGAAAAAATGATCGCCGACATCGCGGCGAAGAACATGGACAAGGATTCTCCGATCCTCGCCCGCATCTTCAAGGAAGAAGCGGAGTTGGAGATCTGGAAGAAAAACCGCGACGGCGAATACGCGCTGCTGAAGACCTACCCGATTTGCAAGTGGTCGGGCGATCTCGGGCCGAAAAAGAAGGAAGGCGACCGGCAGGCCCCCGAAGGCTTCTACTCCATCACTCCGGGCCAGATGAATCCGAATTCCAATTACTACCTGGCTTTCAATACCGGTTTTCCGAACGCTTACGACCGCGCCATGGGCTACACGGGCTCTCAGTTGATGGTGCATGGTGACTGCTCGTCGCGCGGCTGTTACGCAATGACCGACGAGCAGATCCAGGAAATTTACGCACTCGCGCGGGAATCGTTTTTCGGCGGGCAGAAGGCATTCCAGCTCCAGGCCTATCCGTTCCGCATGACCGCGATGAACATGGCCAAGCATCGCAACAATCCGAACTTCGCATTCTGGAAAATGCTGAAGGAAGGCTACGACCACTTCAACGCGACGCACCAGGAGCCGAAGGTCGCCGTATGCGAGAAGCGCTACGTTTTTGATGCGGCATCGCCCGATGACGCGACGAAGCCGCTATCGTTCAATCCAAAGGGCGCGTGTCCTGCCTACCAGCTCGACAAGACGATTGCCGACGCGGTGAATGAAGAGCGGCGCCAGGAACAGTTCAAGATGGCGCAATACATTGCCAGCGGCGTGCCGACGGTCCCGCCCCGTGTCGGCGATGGCGGCATGAATCCGGTCTTTTTGGCCAAGCTCTCGCCTTCATCCAACACCGACAACAACGGCCGCATTTTTGAACTTACGACGACGGCGTCGGTCGACGCGTCATCCGTACCGGGCGCCTTGCCGCGCACACCCAATCGCGGCGCGGTGACTCTCGCCAAACTGCAAACGCCTGCGCGCAGCGAGCCCGCCGCCGCAAACGTTCCGCTTCCGCACGCGGCACCGCAGCCGAAGGAAGGCGAGGCGCCGGCCGAACGAGAAAAGCCTACCTCGATTGCCGGCCTTATCGGCAATTTGTTCGGCGGGTCGAAGGCCGAAGCCACGTCTTCTGCGCCGTCTTCGCCAGCCCCGCAGAAAGAGCAGGTTGCCGCGCGCAGCACCGACCTTGCCGCGAAACCGAAAACTGCCGCTCCTGCGGCATACGCAGCTCCGGCACATACTGCGTCCACGCCTGTACGGACGGCATCAGCCGCATCCGCGCCCTGGCCGCGCGAAACCCCGAAAGCGCCGGCACCGGCTGCCTGGCCTACCCCGGCAGCACCCCCTGCACCGACCCAGCAGCCCGCCAAAGCAGAGCCTCCGCGCGCCGAGCAGCCGCGGCCGGCACAGTCTGAAATTCGTACCGCTTACTCGACCCCGCCAGCGAGCAACAATGGTCTGCTCTCCGGCGCTCAACCGGTTGTTCCCGCGGGTTCGTTCAGCAGCTTCCGTTAATATTCCCGCAGCGTCGCGAGCGTTCGAAGCATGGACTGCTACGTCTATGTTCTCGGTGCCCTTACGGCCGGCCGCCATTTCACTTATGTCGGCTGGACGAATGACGTTGCCCGGCGCCTGACCCAGCACAACAGCGGCCGAGGCGCGCGTTCGACACGCGGCCGAACGTGGGTCCTGCTTTACTCCGAGCGCTGCGCAAGCCGTCGGCACGCCATGAGTCGCGAATGGCATCTCAAGCGCGACCGCGCGTTTCGCCGGCAGCTCGCGATGCAGCTGCTCGGAAAATAGCAATGTCAATTTCGCGATTGGCCGTACCTTGAACGCCTCCGGCGCGGTGTCCCCGACGATTGCGGGTAACACCCGGCTGCAGACCTCAGGCGAATTTGCCGTGGCAGTGCTTGTATTTCTTCCCGGAACCGCACGGGCATGGCTCGTTACGGCCGACCTTGCCCCAGGTCGACGGATCCTTCGCGTTGCGCTCGGGCTGCGTCCCGTTGCCATTGCCCACCAAAGCCGGCGCCAACGCGGGTGTCATTTCGTCCTCGCCCGTCGTCGGATCGACCTTGTGCGCCTCCATGTAGGGAAGTTGCGCGGCTTCCTCCGCCGGCGGGGACTGCACCACTTCCACCCGCATCAGCTGCGCGGTAACCGCCTCGCGCAAATGCGCCACCATCGCCTCGAACAGCGCAAAAGCCTCCGCCTTGTACTCGTTAAGCGGGTCACGCTGGCCGTATCCGCGCAGGCCGATCACCTGCCGCAGATGCTCCAGCATCACCAGATGCTCGCGCCAAAGATGATCCAGCGTCTGCAGCAGCACTGATTTCTCGACGTAGCGCATCACGTCGGGGCCCCATTTGGCGACCTTTCCCGCCATCCATTCATCGGCACGGCGAGTGATTCGCTCACGTACGTCCTCGACGGTGATGCCTTCTTCTTTCGCCCAGTCCTGCACCGGCAGCGCAAGCGTAAGTATTTCACGCAGATCGCGATCGAGCCCCGCAACGTCCCACTGCTCCGGATAGGCGTTTTCGGGAACGTGCTTGGCGACCATGTCTTCGATCATCGCGTGGCGCATGTCGGCGATGGTCTCGTCAACCGTCTCATCGCGCATCAGCTCGAGCCGCTGCTCGAAAATCACCTTGCGCTGGTCATTCATCACATTGTCGAATTTAAGCAGGTTCTTGCGGATGTCGAAGTTCCGTGCCTCGACCTTCTGCTGCGCCTTCTCGAGCGCCTTGTTGATCCACGGATGAACGATCGCCTCATTCTCTTTCAGGCCGAGCTTCCGCAGCATCCCGTCGAGTTTGTCCGAGCCGAAGATCCGCATGAGGTCGTCTTCGAGCGACAGAAAGAACTTGGAATGGCCCGGATCGCCCTGACGGCCGGAACGACCGCGCAGCTGATTATCGATGCGGCGGCTTTCGTGGCGCTCGGTCCCCAAGACAAAGAGACCGCCGGCAGCGAGCGCCTTCTCTTTCAGCCGTGCGACCTGTTTGCGAATTTCCTCGGCACGCGGGCTTTTGTCGCGTTCGCGCGGATCGGCAATATCCGTGATCTCCTGGCGGATCCGCATGTCGGCATTGCCGCCCAACTGAATGTCGGTGCCGCGGCCGGCCATGTTGGTTGCGATGGTGATTGCGCCGGGAACGCCTGCCTGCGCAACAATATAGGCCTCCTGCTCGTGGTACCGCGCATTCAGAATGGCGAACACTTTCTTCTTCGAGGCACCCTCATCACCCGAATAGAGTGCGGCGAAGGCATTCGGATCGGAAAAATCGTGCTGTTCCCAGCCTTGCTGGCGCAGCATTTCGGCCAGCTGCTCGGATTTTTCGATCGACGTCGTGCCGACAAGGACAGGCTGACCGCGTACCTTGCAGTCGTTGATCAGCGCAATGATTGCCCGATATTTCTCCGCCGCAGTGCGATAGACCTCGTCATCGTCGTCTATCCGCACCAGCGGCATATTTGTTGGCACCTCAAGCACCTCAAGGCCATAGATGTCCATAAACTCGTCGGCTTCGGTCATCGCCGTGCCGGTCATGCCCGCGAGCTTCTCGTACATGCGGAAATAGTTCTGGAACGTGATCGAGGCGAGCGTCTGATTTTCAGGCTGGATCGGCTGGTGCTCCTTTGCCTCGAGTGCCTGATGCAGACCTTCGGAATAGCGGCGTCCCGGCATCATGCGGCCGGTGAATTCATCGATAATGACGACTTCGCCGTTGCGAACGATATAGTCCTTGTCGCGCTGAAACAGCTTGTGTGCGCGGAGCGCCTGGTTGACGTGATGGACGACGGAAACGTTCTCGACGTCATAAAGTGAATCGCCCTTGAGCTGCCCCGCTGCGCGCAACCGCTGCTCAAGTTTTTCCATACCGGCTTCGGTCAGCGTCACCGTGCGCTGCTTCTCGTCGACCTCGTAGTCGGTCTTGTCGAGCTGCGGGATGTAGCTGTCGATCGTGTTGTAGAACTCGGAGCGGTCGTCCAGCGGTCCGGAAATAATCAGCGGCGTGCGTGCTTCATCAATCAGGATCGAGTCGACTTCGTCGACGATGGCATAAATGTGCCCGCGCTGGACCATATCCTCCAGGCGGTACTTCATGTTGTCACGTAGATAGTCGAACCCGAGCTCGTTATTGGTCCCGTAGGTGATATCGCAGTCGTATGCTTTCTTGCGCTGCTCGTCGTCGAGTCCGTGGACGATGACGCCGACCGACAGGCCGAGAAAATTGTAAATCTGGCCCATCCATTCGGCGTCGCGTTTTGCCAGGTAATCGTTGACGGTGACTACGTGGACGCCGCGACCGGACAGCGCGTTGAGATAAACTGGCAGCGTCGCGACCAGCGTCTTGCCTTCGCCGGTCTTCATTTCGGAAATCTTGCCTTCGTGCAGGATCATCCCGCCGATCAGCTGGACATCGAAATGCCGCTGCCCGAGCGTACGCTTGGCGGCTTCACGGACAGTCGCAAAGGCCGGTACCAGGATGTCGTCGAGGGCCGTACCTTCGGACACCTTTTTCTTGAATTCGTCGGTCCGCGCCCTGAGCGCATCGTCGGAAAGCGCCTCAAGCTCCGTCTCGAGCGCGTTGATCTCACTCACCCGCGGCTGATAGCTGCGAATCCGCCGTTCATTGGCGGAACCAAACAGCTTGCGGGCGACGGCGCCGATCATTCTTGGAAGCTCCTCATGTGGGCCGGGCGCTTATATCATGCCGCTACGGCCGGATTTGCCTCCGGCACTCCGGAATGCGGCACTTTTCAGGCAAATCCGACGCGAACCCAGCGGCGACAGCGACCAACCAATGCTGTTTGAGAGATATGAGGGGGTCGGAATGTTGTCAATTGCGGCCTATTCTCGCCTCGGTCACGTGGACGTTAGCATGTTGCGGGACTCGGCCATTGCAAAGACATGGTTGTTGGGCGGATAGTCCGACCGACGCCCGCCCGACGGGTACGGATTATCAAGGAAAGCCTTATGACGATTTTATCTCCTGCCGGCACGCCGGTTTACGCGCGTCAGGCCGGCCTTTGCGCTGCCATTCTGACTTTGTTTGTCATGACGGCTGCGCCGGTCGGCGCCCAGAACAAGGATCCACTTGTGGCCAAGGTCAACGGCGTAGAAATTCACCAGAGCGATCTCGCGGTAGCCGAGGATGAAGCCGGTCAAATTCCGCCGATGTCGGCGGAGGCAAAACAGGACTATCTCGTGCAGTTCGTCGCCGACATGATCCTCGTCTCGAAAGCAGCCGAGGCGAGGAAATTCGGCGAAGGGCCCGACTTCAAGCGCAAGCTCGAATTCGCACGCAAGAAACTTCTCATGGAAGGCCTGCTGCAGTCGGTCGGCAAGGAAGCGCTCACCAATGAAGCGATGCATAAAGTTTATGACGAGGCCGTGAAGCAGCTCGGCGAGGAAAAGGAAGTTCACGCCCGCCACATACTCTTTCGCGCGCAGGCCGGAGACGAAAAATCCGGCAAGGAAGCCGAGGACAAGATCAAGGCAGTCATTGCCCGGCTGAAGAAAGGCGAGGACTTCGCCAAGGTGGCATCCGAAGTCACTGAGGATCCCTCCGGCAAGGCGAACGGCGGCGATCTCGGCTATTTCTCGAAGGAGCAGATGGTACCCGAATTTTCGGAGGCCGCTTTCAAGCTGGACAAGGGCCAGATCTCGGATCCGGTGAAAACGCAGTTTGGCTGGCACGTCATCAAGGTCGAGGACAAACGCGCCAAGCCGGCACCGGCATTCGATGACGTGAAGTCGCAAATCGAAAACTATGTCACACGAAAAGCTCAGGCGGAGTTGGTTACGAAATTGCGCGCCGATGCCAAGATCGAGCGCATGGACAAGCCGGCAGCCAAGCCCGAGGAAAAGCCGGCAGCGCCGGCGAAAAAATAGGATTCATCAAGCCATCAATTGAAATCCGTCCGGTTTACGCTTGAGTCCGGCCGGAGCGCGGCGATCGGCCTGTCCCCGGCACAAGGCTTGTGCCGGCGATTGGGGTCTTTTATGCCGGTGCCTCCGAAGCCGCGGATGCCTGGCACGAAGTCGGGCATGACGACGGAGAACGTTATGTCCACTGCAGTCTCCCCTCTTGCGCCTGCCACAGTCCCCGACATGCCGCCGATTTCCGGCGTGCGCCTTGCAACGGCGGAAGCCGGCATCCGCTACGCGGGGCGTACCGACGTTCTTTTGGTGCTGTTCGATCCCGGCACGAGCGCGGCCGGTGTATTCACGCGCTCGAAATGCCCGTCGGCGCCTGTCGAGTGGTGCCGAAAGCATCTTAAGACCGGCAAGACGCGCGCTCTGGTGGTCAATTCAGGTAATGCCAATGCCTTCACCGGGAAGAGCGGACACGAGGCGTGTAAATTCACCGCCCGGATTGCTGCACGCGTCATTGGCTGCAGTCCGGACGATGTTTTTCTCGCCTCGACAGGCGTGATCGGCGAGCCGCTGAAAGTGGACGCATTTAATGGTGTCATGGCGAACCTGGTCGCCGGCGCTCAGCCTGGAAATTTTCTCGCCGCCGCGCGTGCGATTATGACCACCGACACTTTTCCGAAGCTGGCAACCGCAACGGCAAAAATCGGCAAAGCCAGGGTAACGATCAACGGAATTGCCAAAGGCGCCGGCATGATCGCTCCCGATATGGCCACCATGCTCTCTTTCATCTTCACCGATGCCGCAATATCCGCTTCAGCGCTGCAGACGCTTCTAAAAGACGGCGTCGCCGATACCTTCAATGCGGTGACCGTCGATGGCGATACATCCACCTCCGACACGTTGATGATGTTTGCAACCGGCAAGGCGCCGGACGCCCCGCGCATTGCCCGCGCTGCCGACCCGCGGTTGCGGAATTTCAAGAAGGCACTGCACGCGGTGCTTGCCAACCTGGCGGAGCAGGTTGCCCGGGATGGTGAAGGTGCGCGCAAGCTCGTCGAGATCGTGGTCGAAGGGGCGGTATCCAATACCTCGGCGCGGCGAATCGCCATGTCGATTGCCAATTCACCATTGGTGAAGACGGCAATCGCCGGCGAGGATGCAAACTGGGGACGGGTCGTAATGGCGGTGGGCAAGGCCGGCGAACCCGCGGATAGAGACAGGCTTTCCATCTGGTTCGGCGGTATCCGCGTCGCGCACAAAGGCGCTCGCGACCCGGGCTATGATGAAGCGACAGTCAGCGCGGCGATGAAAAAACCGGAAATCAGCCTGAAAGTGGCGCTCGGGCTGGGCAAAGGCCGCGACCGCGTGCTGACCTGCGACCTGACCAAGGACTATGTCGCCATCAACGGCGACTACCGCTCATAAAGTTCACGGCGTGACGGTCACGGCGATGCGAATCGTTGCGTCGATTGGGTTGTTGCGGGAATCCAGGCCACGCCGCGCATAGACGAAAGTGTCGGCGCCGACATAGCCCGGGTGCGCACGATAGATGATACGTCCAACGTCGCCGACCGAAACCGTCCCGTGGGACGGACGGACAAGAATGACGGTCCGGTACGTAGGCCCGCTGGAGCGGAAGATCAGACTGCAGGTCTTCCCCGACCTGACCGTCATTTGGTTGTCGACGGTCTGGTTGTTCACCCACCGGACAAAAGGCGCGCAGGCCGCCGAAGCTCGCCCGCACGCCGGTCCAAGCAGCAGCAAACCCAGAACAATGCTGGAATATCTGATCGTTGCCCCCGTAAAATCAGGCGAGAATAAGCCACAACCGGGCCATGTATCAACGACCCGTCATTGCTCGGCGACAGGAATGCCTTGCCGCACAGCCAGCTTCGATTGCATTGAACTGGCTTGACCACCGATAGATTCCACTGGAGACCGACGGCTGTGAGCGTCAAACTTGTCCTTGTAGCTGCCTGCGCGCTTGTCGACACCGATGGCCGCGTGCTGATTGCGCAAAGGCCGCAAGGCAAGCCGATGGCCGGACTGTGGGAATTCCCGGGCGGCAAAGTCGAGAACGGCGAGCGGCCCGAAGACACGCTGATACGCGAGCTGCGCGAAGAACTCGGCATTGTCGTCAGCGAGACTTGCCTCGCTCCGCTGGCATTCGCAAGCCATGGCTATTCCGATTTTCACCTTCTCATGCCGCTCTACGTCTGCCGGCGCTGGGAGGGCACCGTCACGGCAACGGAGGGTCAGCAACTTGCGTGGGTCAAGCCAAACCGTCTGCGCGACTACGCCATGCCCCCGGCGGATGTGCCGCTTGTCTCTCACCTGATGACATTGCTCTAGCGGCGCCGCTCCGGCTTTTCACCGGCTGATATTTCAGCGGTGCCTAGCGCATCAGCCAGGCGCCGCGCGGCCGAGCCGGGCTTTAGCGGCCTTTGCTGATTTTCATGCGGCGCCCATCCGGACAACCAGATGATCTCAAAGGTTGCACGTACGCGCCCGTCTCCGTCGGAGAAGCGTTCTGCGTAAACTGAAACAGTGCGTTCCAGCGTGTCACGCCTGAGCGGTGTCCGGCGACGTTCCTGCAGGATATTTGTCGCGCCCATGCGCCGCAAATCGTGCATCAGCGCAATGGCCGAGTCGTAACGCACGGTCAATCGCTCGCTGTCCACGACCGGAAGCGCGAAACCGGCGCGCTGCAGAAGGCCCCCCAGCTCGCGTACATCCGCAAACGGCGCAATGCGCGGTGAGATACCCCCCTCAATTTCACTTTCAGCAGCAGAAAAGGCTGAACGTAACTCGGTCAGGCTGTCGCCGCCGATCAGCGCGGCCATGAACAGGCCGTCCGGTTTCAGTGCGCGGCGGATCTGAATCAACGTCCCGGGAAGATCGTTGACGAATTGCAGCGCCAGCGCCGACACCACCAGATCGAGGGAGCTGCCGGCAAACGGCAACGTCTCCTCGTCGGCTACGAGCCGCATGGCAGAGCCACCGCTGTGCTCTCCTGCTGCGATGATCGTACCAATGTTCGCTTTCGCCGCGAGCATGCGAACAATCGCATCCCCGGGCGTGCCGAGATCTACGGCGACGTCGAACGTTCGCAGCACCGCCGACAAGCGCTCCGCCAATTCGGTCGCAACATGATCGAGCAGAAACGTTGCTGGTATCAAAAAGCGCGCGCGCCGTTGCCGCACGCGAAGCAAAGTCCGGTCAAAGATGTTGGACCCCGACGACATTGCTTTGTCCTATCGCGTCACGCGCAATCGTGCCATGTTCACAGGTGATCATGCTAGCGTTGCAGCATGAATAATCTCGTCTCCGCAGGACCGCACACGTCGCCGTCAACGGCTGGCCGCATCCGCAATGGCATGCGATCAGCATTGGGGCTGGTGCTGGATTTTGCCCTACCCCGCCTTTGTCCGTCTTGCCGCGAGCCGCTTGGCGAGGGCGCCGGCCTTTGCGCACATTGCTGGTCCAAGCTGTCTTTCATCGAGCCTCCCTATTGTGCGCGGCTCGGGATTCCGTTCGTTTACGACCCCGGCGCTGGTCTGCTGTCGATGGAAGCGATCGCAAATCCTCCGGCGTATGACCGGGCCCGGGCGGCCGTACGCTACGACGAGATATCCCGCGTGCTGGTCCATGGCCTCAAATATGGCGATCGTCTCGACCTTGCGCCAATGATGGGTCAGTGGATGGCGCGGGCCGGCCGTGAATTGCTTGCGGACGCCGACGCGCTCGTCCCGGTCCCCTTGCACTGGCGGCGACAGTGGATGCGGCGTTTCAACCAGTCGGCAGCGCTTGCAGGTATCGTCGCCACTTTGAGCGGTGTCCCGGTCGTACACGGCGGCCTCAGACGCGTACGGGCAACGCCCCAGCAGGTCGGCAAGTCGAAAGCCGAAAGGGCCGACAACGTTCAAGGCGCCTTCCGGGTGGCCACGGAGCATGCCGCAGCAATCGCCGGCCGTCGTCTGGTGCTGGTCGACGATGTGCTTACCTCGGGTGCCACCGTCGACACCTGCGCCCGCACCCTGCTGCGGGCGGGTGCGGCCCGTGTCGATGTACTGGTTTTTGCGCGGGTTGTTGCAGCAGCGCGTGTCCCCATATAAGAGACCTCAGGATGCGCGGAAACAGCATGCCCCCCGTCGAAATCTACACGACCCGATACTGCCCTTTCTGCTCCGCAGCCAAGGCCTTGCTGAAGCAAAAAGGTGTAAGCTACATCGAGATAGATGTTGGCAGCGATCGGGAGCGCCGGCAGGACATGATCGAGCGCACGAACGGGCGCATGACCGTGCCGCAGATTTTCATCGGACCTGTGCACGTCGGCGGCAGCGACGAGCTGCACGCGCTCGAACGCGCCGGCAAGCTCGACCTATTGCTTGCGGGCGACAAGGTAGCGATATGAACGGCAGTACGTTCAAGGCAGCCATGATCCAGATGCGATCGGGCCTTCAGCCAGGCGTCAACGTTGATGCCGCGGTACGCTACATCGGCGAAGCCAAATCGGCAGGCGCCGAATACGTGCTCACGCCCGAGATGACCAACGTTTTGGCGGCGAATCGCGAGCAGCTCTTTGCCGTCGTCGTCGAGGAAGAGGCGGACGCTTCGCTTGCAACTTTACGGGAAGTCGCACGCAAGGCGGGGATCTACGTTCATGTCGGTTCGCTCGCCATCAGGATTTCGCCCGACCGCGCCGCCAACCGGTCGTTCCTGATCGATCCGAAAGGCGAGATCCTTGCGCGTTACGACAAGATCCATATGTTCGATGTCGATCTCGCCGGCGGAGAAAGTTATCGCGAATCACGGAATTATCGTCCGGGTGAACTGGCGGTCCTGGCGGATTTGCCGTGGGGCCGGCTCGGGTTCACCATCTGTTACGATCTTCGCTTTCCCGCTCTCTATCGTGCGCTTGCGGAAGCGGGCGCGACGATGCTGGCAATTCCGTCGGCATTTACCAAACAGACCGGCGAGGCGCACTGGCACGTTCTGATCCGCAGTCGTGCCATCGAAAACGGCTGCTTTGTGTTCGCGGCCGCTCAGGGTGGCCGACACGAGAATGGACGCGATACTTTCGGCCATTCACTGATCGTTGACCCTTGGGGGCGCATCATTGCCGAAGGTGGCACCGAACCGGGGGTCATCGTGGCTGAGATCAATCCCGTGGAAGTCGCCAACGCGCGCGGGCGCATTCCCTCCCTGCAACATGGGCGGCGATTTGAGATCGTCGAGCCGCTGGCAGAGCCGGCTCACCTTCACGTCGTACGAGGGGCCAAATGATCCGCTACGCCCTCGTCTGCCAGCAGGGTCACCAGTTCGAGAGCTGGTTTCAGGACTCGGCGGCTTTCGACAAGCAGGCCAAGCGCAACCTCGTGACCTGCCCCCGGTGCGGCTCGTCCAAGGTCGAAAAAGCGATCATGGCACCGCGGCTATCCGTGGCCGCAAAGAAACGGCAGGCGTCTGTTGACCCTTCGGCGGCGGCCGCCGAGATGCCACCTGCAGTGCAGGCACCGGTAGCAATGATTTCCCCACAGGAGCGCGAGGTCCGCGCGAAACTGAAGGAACTGCGGGATCATCTCATACGGAACGCCGATAACGTCGGCGCGAGATTTTCTGAAGAGGCCCGCAAAATGCACTACGGCGAGATCGAGCATCGTTCGATCTACGGTGTGGCGACGCCCGAAGAGGCAAAAGAACTTTCCGAGGAAGGCATTGAATTTCATCCGTTGCCGATGCTGCCGGACGAGCGGAACTAGTACGCCCATACCAGCAGGGCAACTCCAATCACCACCAAAACAATGCCCATAGCCTCGCGCTGCGAGGTGGGTTGCTTGAATATGAATCGCGTCACACCCTGCGCGAACAGCACCTCGACAAGTGCCAGGGTGCGCACATTGGCCGCGGTGGTGATGGCAAATGCGAGAAACCAGAATTCAGAGGCTAATGCACCCATGAAGCCGGCAAACAGCGAAGGTTTCCAGGCGCGCGCAATGGCGCGCAGAACCTCAAAGTCTCGCGCGGCAAGGAAGGCCGACAGGAGCGCGGCCTGGATGAGCAGTCCGACCGTGACGGTGAACGTTGCAGCAAGCACGAAGTCGGATATGCCAAGCGACAGGATTGCGCCGCGATAGCTGATTGCCGACAAGGCGAACATCGTGCCGCCCGCAAGCCCGATCAACGTCGACCGCATCGTTCCGACGCCCGTCCGCGGCTTGAGCGATATCACGATCACGCCAACAGTCGCGATGAGGATCGCCGCCGCCGCCAGCGGCGTTACCCTGTCGCCGAGGAAAATAAGACCGAACAGCGCAACCTGCACCGGTTCCGTCTTGATATATGCATAGGCTACGACGAAGGAGCGCTCGCCCATCGCGGAGAGCATCAGCGCGGTCGCGGCGATCTGCCCGAGTGCACCGCCGACCACCCACGGCCAGAACGCCGGCGGCACAGCGGGCAGGCGATCGCCGGTGACAGCCGTCAGGCCGAACAGGAAGAGCACGGCGAAGGGAAATCCAAACAGAAACCGCACATGCGTGGCACCCACCGTGCCAAGAATGCCGGTCAGCTCGCGCTGCATGGCGTTACGCGCGGTCTGCGCCGCTGCGGCGATCAGCGTAAAGATGGCCCAGAGCATTGCGTCGGTGCGCCGCGTTTTCTCGTTCAGGCCGCGACCGATCGAATCTCCGCAGGTTCGGGGAATTCGCTGACGGTTCCCTTCTCGTTGTCGACCAGCAGGAAAAGATCGAAATACCGGATCGTCGGCGCACCGCCGGTGCGCCGGATAACCGACTGGCGCCATTCTTCGTTGTGCGCTTTCTGCGCCGCCTCGACAGACGGCCAGATATAGACGCCCGCACCGGTCTTCCCGCCGAGCTCCAGCAGGAAATGTTTGCGCAACAATTCCTTGTTCGCGCGCCACTTTGGAATCACGTTGCGTGCTTCCTCGGCAACCTGCTGACGGCTCCAGCCCTTCGGGGAATTGAACTCGACCAGTTCGAGAATCATTGGCCTCTCCATGTTATTTCGGGCGTTGCGCCACCAGCATGTAATTGACATCCATGTCGGATGAAAGCTGCCAGCGGTCCGCAAACGGATTGTAGATCACGCCGCGCTCGCCGATTACCTGTAATCCGTTGCGTTCAACGGCACTTTCCAGCTCCTGTGGTTTTACGAACTTGTCCCACCGATGCGTGCCGCGCGGCAACCAGCGCAGGATATATTCGGCGCCGACGATCGCGAGCGCAAAACTCTTCAGCGTTCTGTTCAGCGTCGCGGCAATCATCAGCCCGCCCGACTTCACCATGCTCGTACACGTATCCACGAATGCATCGACGTCGGCAACGTGCTCAACGACTTCCATGACCAGAACGATATCAAAACGCTCGTTGGCGGCGGCCAGTTCTTCCGCGGTCGTCACGCGATAGTCGATCCTGACGCCCACCTCGCGCGCGTGGTCCCGGGCGGCCGCAATATTGTCGTCCGACGGATCCACCCCGACGATGTCCGCGCCCAGGCGCGCAAGCGGCTCCGACAGGATGCCGCCGCCGCACCCAATGTCGAGCATGCGAAGACCCTGCAGGCAATCGAGCTTCTTGGGATCGCGGTCAAAGCACGTCGTCGCCTGGTCGCGGATATAGGCCAGGCGGACCGGATTAAATTTATGCAGTGCCGCCATGGGCCCGTGCGGATTCCACCAGTCGGCGGCATGGCGCGAAAAACGCTCCACTTCAGCGGTATCGACACTGCTCGCGCGAGCCTTTTCGGTAACCATGCAGGCGATCTCACCATTTCCGCGCCGGCTGTTGTTGCAGGTAAGCCGACCCGCCGGTATGTATACGCGCCTTTTCCGGCCGGCGCGCGGGCCTTTAACAGTCGTGCCGGCCACTTGTTAGCGCCTTTCGGCGCGTCCGGAAACGTCAGGTTCTGAAAAGTCATGGCTCGCCTGGTAATGAAATTCGGCGGGACGTCGGTCGCCGACCTCGATCGCATCCGTAATGTCGCGCGGCACGTCAAGCGCGAGGTCGATGCCGGATACGACGTTGCCGTCGTAGTTTCGGCCATGGCGGGCGTTACCAACCAGCTCGTCGACTGGTGCCGACAGGCCGCGATGCTGCACGACGCGCGCGAATACGATGCGGTCGTCGCGACCGGCGAACAGGTGACCGCCGGATTGCTCGCGATCATTCTGGAAGGCATGGGCGTCAACGCGCGCTCCTGGCAGGGCTGGCAGTTGCCGATCCTGACCGATAACGCGCATGCTTCGGCGCGCATCTTGGAAGTGAACGGCGCGGAGCTGATCAAGCGATTCAAGGAGCACGGCCAGGTCGCGGTGATCGCCGGCTTCCAGGGAATGCACAGGGACACTGGCCGCGTCACCACCCTGGGCCGCGGAGGGTCGGACACATCGGCTGTCGCGATCGCAGCCGCAATCGGCGCGGAGCGCTGCGATATCTACACGGATGTCGACGGCGTCTATACGAGCGATCCCCGTGTGGTGCCGCGCGCACATCGTCTCGACAAGATTGCCTACGAGGAAATGCTCGAACTGGCATCCCTCGGCGCCAAGGTCATGCAGGTGCGGTCGGTCGAGCTCGGGATGGTGCACAACGTGCGCATCTGCGTGCGCTCGAGCTTCGAGAAGCCCGAGGACATCGACCCCCGGAAACCCCCATCCGGTACACTCATTTGCGACGAGGGAGACATCGTGGAACAGCAAGTCGTCACCGGCATCGCTTTTTCCAAGGACGAGGCGCAGATCTCGATCCGCCGGGTACAGGACAAGCCCGGGGTCGCCGCCGCGATCTTCGGCCCGCTTGCCGACAACAACATCAACGTGGACATGATCGTGCAGAACGTGTCGGCCGACGGCCAGACTACCGACCTCACCTTCACGGTTCCGTCGGCGGATTACGAGCGCGCGCGCGTCACCCTCGAGAAAGCCAGGGGTTCGATCGGCTACGAGCGGCTGGACGGGGCGACCGACGTCGCCAAGGTCTCGGTCATCGGCATCGGCATGCGCAGCCATGCGGGCGTCGCCGCCAAGGCATTCAAGGCGCTGTCGAATCAGAAGATCAATATTCTCGCGATCACGACATCCGAGATCAAATTCTCGGTCCTGATCAGTGCCGCCCAGTCCGACCTGGCGGTCCGCACCCTGCACACGCTGTACGGCCTCGACAAGCCTTAGACGCCAGCCGTCCGGCCGCAAGCGGCCGGGCCCCTTCGGGATGCCGGGCTCTGGCTTGCCCCTTGCATGGGCCATTGGCTATAGCCTGACGAATATGCGGCCGCGGAATCCGGAGCCGGTGGTCGCTATTCGTACATGATTAGGCCGTAGACGAGGCTGCGGCCGGGGCCGCGTCTTGAAGGACCTCAAATATGCGTGGCGCACTCGGCGGTCCGCGCGTGCTGTTGCGCAGGCTTCGCGAAGTCATGGCGGAGCCTGTCAGCGCGCAGGACCGCCTCGACAAGGTGGTGGTGCTGATCGCCGCCAACATGGTTGCGGAAGTCTGCTCCGTCTACGTCCTGCGCGTAGACGGAACGCTTGAGCTATACGCCACCGAAGGCCTCAAGCGGGAAGCCGTCCACCAGACCGTTCTGAAGGCCGACGAAGGCCTGGTCGGCCTGGTCGCCAGTGAAGCCAACCCGATAAACCTGTCCGACGCGCAGGCGCATCCGGCGTTCTCCTACCGGCCCGAAACCGGCGAGGAAATCTACCACTCGTTCCTGGGCGTGCCGATCCTGCGCGCCGGCAACACGCTCGGCGTGCTGGTGGTGCAGAACCGCGCCCGCCGCACCTATACCGAGGAGGAAGAAGAAGCGCTGCAAACGACGGCGATGGTGCTTGCCGAGATGATCGCGTCGGGCGAGCTGGCCTCGCTCGCCCGCCCCGGCGCCGAGCCCGCCGCCCGCCACGCGATGCATCTCGTCGGTACGTCGCTGTCGGACGGCATCGCGCTGGGTCACGTCGTGCTGCACGAGCCGCGCGTCGTCATTACCAACGTCATTGCCGACGACGTCCCGCACGAACTCAAGCGGCTCGACGCGGCGATCGCGACCTTGCGCGCCGATCTCGACCGGCTCGTCGAGCACCGCGATGTCGCCGATGGCGGCGAACACCGCGATGTCCTCGAAGCCTATCGCATGTTTTCATACGACCAGGGCTGGCTGCACAAGATCCGCGAGGCGGTGATGACCGGCCTTACCGCAGAAGCGAGCGTCGAACGCGTGCAGTCGGATACACGCGCGCGCATGCTCCGGGCCTCGGACCACTATCTGCGCGATCGCCTGCATGATCTCGATGATCTGGCAAACCGGTTGATGCGGGTCCTGATGGGACGGGATCACGCCCCGACGAAAGAGCAGCTGCCGGAAAACGCCATCGTGGTGGCGCGATCCATGGGACCGGCGGCGCTGCTCGATTATGACCGCAAGCGGCTGCGCGGGCTGGTGCTGGAGGAAGGAGGGCCCACGTCGCATGTTTCCATCGTCGCCCGCGCGCTCGGCATTCCGACGGTCGGCGAGATCGAAAATGCGACCGGCCTGGTCGAGTCCGGCGACGCCATCATCGTCGACGGCTCGACCGGACACATCCACATGCGCCCGCCGCAGGACGTGCAGGCGTCTTACGGCGAGCGGGTCAAGCTGCGCGCCAGGCGCCAGGCGCAATATCGCGCCCTGCGCGATCGCCCGTGCATCACCAAGGACGGCCAGAAAATCGCGCTGATGATCAATGCCGGCCTTGCAATCGACCTGCCGCACATCGAGGACACCGGCGCCGCCGGCATCGGCCTCTTCCGGACCGAGCTCCAGTTCATGGTCGCCGCCACGTTGCCGCGGACCGGCGAGCAGCTCTCGCTTTATCGTTCCGTGCTCGAGGCGGCGGGGAAAAAGCCGGTGACGTTCCGTACGCTCGATATTGGCGGCGACAAGGTGCTGCCCTATCTACGCAATATCGAAGAGGAGAATCCCGCGCTTGGCTGGCGTGCCATTCGGCTTGGCCTTGACCGCCCCGGCCTGTTGCGCAGTCAGGTCAGGGCGCTGTTGCGCGCAGCAGGCGGCCGCGAGCTCCGGCTGATGTTTCCGATGATCGCGGCCGTCGACGAGTTCGACAAAGCCAAGGCGCTGGTCGAGGTCGAGCTGACGCATCTTCGGCGGCACGGTCACGAGCTGCCGGAACGGGTCGAGATCGGGACGATGGTCGAGGTTCCGTCGCTGCTGTTCCAGCTCGACGAATTGCTCGAGCGCGTCGACTTCCTCTCCGTCGGCTCGAATGACCTGATGCAGTTCCTTTACGCAGCTGATCGCGGGAATCCGCGCGTGGCAGACAGGTTTGATCCCCTGTCGGCGCCGGTCCTTCGCGCCCTCAAGGATATCGTTGACAAGGCCAAGAAGCACGGCAAGCCGGTCACGCTTTGCGGCGAACTCGCCTCCCAGCCGATCGGAGCGCTTGCGCTTGTCCTCATCGGCTATCGCAGTCTGTCTCTGTCGCCTTCAGCGGTCGGACCGGTAAAGGCGCTCCTGCTCGAACTCGATTGCCGCAAGGGCGAGGCTGCTCTATTGCCGAGCCTGAAGGAGCCGGTCGGGAGTGTTTCCATCCGCCACAAGCTCGAAAGCTTTGCGGCATCCGAAGGACTGCAACTTTGATCGCACTGCCACAGCAAAAGATGGATGCCTTGCTCGCCCGCCACGCCATGGTGGAGAGCGAACTCGCGAGCGGCCTTGGCCCGGAAGCCTATGTCAGGCTTTCACGCGAATTTGCCGAGCTCAGCCCGGTGGTCGAATCGATCAAGGCCTATCGCAGGACGGAAAAGGAGATTGCCGACCTGTCGGCGCTGATCGAGGATCCGGCAACCGACGCGGAAATGCGCAAGCTTGCCGACGCCGAGCGGCATGCACTGCAGGAGCGCAAGGAAAAGCTGGCGCAGCAGATCCGCGTGGCGCTGCTGCCAAAGGACGCGATGGACGACCACAATGCGATTCTCGAAATACGTGCCGGCACGGGCGGCGACGAGGCGGCGTTGTTCGCGGGCGACCTTTTTCGCATGTACGAGCGTTACGCGGCAAAGCAGGGATGGAAGACGGAGGTTCTGTCGCTGAGCGAAGGAACCAAGGGCGGCTTCAAGGAAATTGTCGCCGAGGTGAGCGGCCGCGGGGTTTTCGCAAAGCTCAAGTTCGAGTCCGGCGTGCACCGCGTGCAGCGCGTGCCCGAAACCGAAGCCTCTGGCCGCATCCATACCTCGGCGGCGACCGTTGCCGTCCTGCCCGAGGTCGAAGATGTCGACATTCATATCAATGAGGCCGATCTCAAGATCGATACAATGCGCGCACAGGGCGCCGGCGGACAGCACGTCAACAAGACGGAGTCGGCCATCCGCATCACTCATATACCGAGCGGCATCGTTGTCTTTGTGCAGGAGGAGCGTTCGCAGCACAAGAACAAGGCCAAAGCGCTGACGATGCTGCGCGCGAGGCTCTACGACGCCGAGAAAAGCAAGCGCGACTCCGCCCGCGCGGCGGAGCGGCGCGGCCAGGTGGGTTCCGGCGACCGCTCCGAGCGCATAAGGACATACAATTTTCCGCAAGGCCGGGTTACGGATCATCGCATCAACCTCACGCTGCACAAGCTTCCGCAGGTCATGGAGGGTGAGGCGCTGAACGAGATTATCGACGCGCTGGTGACCGAGCATCAGGCCGAGCTGCTTGCGGCCGAAGGCGCAGCATGAGAGTCGCGCCCGGCCTGAAGGCGGGCGCCTCGGTGTCGGAGACGCTCCACTACATCGCGCAGTCGTTTCGCGCTGCCGGCATCGAAGAGGCCGAAGCCGACGCCCGCGTGCTGGCGGGTCACGCGTTGCGCCTCGACCGGGCCCGCCTCGTTGCGCAATCCGACCGCATTCTCGAGGCGCGCGAGATGACGACGATTTCGACACTGGTCGCACGCAGGCTGCGGCGGGAACCGGTGGCGCGCATTCTCGGACGGAAGGAATTCTGGAGTCTTCCCATCGCCGTCACGCCGGACGTTCTCGTGCCGCGCCCGGAAACCGAAACGGTCGTGGAAGCCGCGCTCGATTTTGCCCTGAGCACCGGCCTGAAGACGGAAAGCGTGCGGATTCTTGATATCGGAACAGGCTCGGGCGCGCTGCTGCTTGCCTTGCTGTGTGAATTGCCCAATGCGAACGGAATCGGCACTGATGTGAGCGCTGCGGCACTGCGGGTCGCCCGCAGCAATGCGGCGCGTTGCGGCCTCGAGAGGCGTTGCGCCTTTGTTGCGTGCGATCTTGCGGCAGGAGCCGCAGGTCCTTTCGATCTCGTCGTATCGAACCCGCCCTATATCGCGCACGATGACATCGACCGGCTCGCACCGGAAGTTCGTGACTACGATCCGCACCTCGCGCTCGACGGCGGTAAAGACGGTCTGGACGCCTATCGCGCCATCGCAAACGACGCCAGACGTATTCTGGCACCGGGCGGCAGGCTGTTCGTGGAGCTGGGTGCCGGCCAGGATGGACCTGTTCGCGCATTGTTTACCAAGGCCGGGCTGAACCCGGGGACTGTGCGCAGGGATTTGGCCGGAATTCCGCGCGTGCTCGGCTTCGGCCTCGCGTCATGAGCGTGCCGCATTCCCACCCGATGAAAATGCACGGCCGGTTTTATTGCGAAAAAAGCACTTGGATTATGGCTCGGAAACGACTAGCTTCCGGTCACGGAATCAACCCGTGACGGTTGCATCGCCAGGAGCCCCGGAGCGAGAAGCTCTGTGAGGCGCGGCGCAAGGCGGATGACGAAGAGCCGGCTTCGAAAAGACGGCAGACGAAATCGCCAGAGACGGGTCTGGATGCTTCATCGGTTGGGCGCATCGCATTTCGGAACATAGAACGATGCGCATAACGAGAGGTTGGCACCGCCGCGGCTGAGACCGCGGCAATGGGGTTGCTGCGACTAGCGCGATAAAGGGAACGACATTCTGATCATTGGCGCGGATATCAAGCAGGTCCGGCCGCGCAATGAGACTTGTTTTGGACTTGCGAGTTGAGTTGAGCGTTCGGCGCGAATGCCGCGACAGGGTGAAAGGTCGACAAACAGGCACATCATGAGAAACGGTCAAAAGCGCATGCGGGGGCGAGGAAACCACCGCAAAAGCCAGAATCCGCTCACGCGCGTCTATGAATCGAACGGTCCTGACGTCAAGATCCGCGGTACCGCTTCGCACATTGCAGAAAAATACATCCAGTTGGCGCGCGACGCGCAGGGATCGGGCGACCCGGTCGCCGCCGAAAATTACTACCAGCATGCCGAACACTATTTCCGGCTGATCGCGGCGGCACAGGAGCAGTTCCGTCAGCAGAACCCGTACTACAATCAGCAGCCGCACCAGCAGGGCGCCCCGGGCGGCCAGCCGCAGGGCGGCGACGATTCCTTCGACGGCGACGAAGACGACAACCAGCCTTACATGGGCCAGAACGAACCGAGCTACGCACCGCGCGAGCCGCAGCAGCAGCCTTACCTGCCGCGCGACGCGCAGCCGTTTCCGCCGCGCGACCAGCAGATGCACAACCGCCCGCAGCCTCAGCCGCAACAGCAGCAACCATATCCTCAGCCGAGCCAAGGCGGGCATGAAGGCGGTCAGGATGTCGGCGGGCTTCCGGCGTTCATTACCGGCGGCGGTCAACCGCAGCAGGGTCCCGGCCCGAACGGCTATGACCAGGCGGACCGCGGCCAGGATCGATTCGGACACCGGCGGCGCCGGCGCCATCGCGGCGGCGGATATCGTCCCGATCGCCCGGACTTCGGCGGCGGCCACCAGCAGAACGTGGCGCCGCAGCCGATGCAGGATGACGGCGGCAGCGACGAGCCGCATCAGCCCGAATAGTCGCGAGCTGCAAAGTCTCGCCGGCGCGATCACGCGCCGGGCGACGGCGCCAGCACCGGCTCCAGCGCGGGGACAAGCTGCCGCTTTTCGCGCCGCGCGGGAACGGCGCGATAAACCTGCTTGGTCGCCTCCACAAGATGTACGCCGGCAAACGGCGCTGACAGCGTCGCCCCCGTGCGCTCCCATGCGACCGCCGTGCGCAGGAACCAGCCGCGTGCGACCGGCGGAACGTAAAGCGCCTCGCTCCATCCCGTCGGGGTGAACCAGGTCTCGCGCAGAAGCTGATTGATCTGGCTGCGTGAATACGGCCGCCCATGGCCGAACGGCGTCGTATCCATACGCGCCCACACGCCGCGCCGGTTGGGAACCACCGCGAGCAGCCGTCCGCCGGACGCAAGCACCCGCCACACCTCGCGCAGCAGCGCGCCGGGATCGTTCGTCATCTCCAGCGCGTGCACCAGCATGACCCGGTCGACCGCGGCGTCGGCGAGCGGCAGTTCGCTTTCATAGACGAGCGCGGACAGCGCCGGCCGCGTGGTCGGCCACTTCACGACCCCCTGCCCCGCCGGCATGAATGCAAGACACCGCTCGGCCTCCTCGCGGAACAACCCGAGGTACGGTGTCGCATAGCCGATACCGAGCACACGCTGGCCGGTGGTATCGCCCCACAGCGAACGGATGCCGCGGCCAATGAACCGGCGGGCCACGACGCCCAGCCGTTGGCCATAGAAATTGCGAAGGTCCACGACGTCGATCGACATGCGGACAAATTACCACGAAACACGGTAGCAAACCGCTAACGGCGTCCGACCACGCAGGCGTGCAATCTCGCTTATCCGCGTGATACGGTTAACCCGCTGTCGAATGCCACGAGGACCAAGCTCATGACTGCGGAAATCCGCCTGTTTCGCTGCCGATCCGACAACTACGGCGTACTGATTCATGATCGCGAAACCGGAGCCACGGCGTCGATCGATGCGCCTGAAGCGGGCCCGATCGACGCCGCGTTGAAAGCGGCCGGCTGGGCGCTCACGGATATCCTGGTCACCCACCACCACGCCGACCACACCGACGGCATCCGCACGCTGAAGGAGAAATACAAATGCCGTGTCGTGGCGCCCGCTGCGGAGGCCTCGAAGATTCCCGCGGTCGATGACACCGTTCGCGAGGGCGGCAAAGTAAAGCTCGGCACGCTTTCCGCAGACGTGCTCGAAACGCCGGGTCACACGCTCGGCCACATCGCCTACTGGTTCCGCGGCGAGAAGATTGCATTTGTGGGAGACACGTTGTTCTCGATCGGCTGCGGCCGCGTGATAGAGGGCACGCCGGACCAGATGTGGCGATCGCTCGTGAAGCTGCGCGACCTGCCCGATGAAACCAGCTTCTATTGCGGGCACGAATATACGGCCGCCAACATCAAGTTTGCGCGCACCATCGAGCCCAACAACAAGGCGCTGGCCGCACGCGAGGCTGAGGCAAACAGGCAACTGGCACGCAACGAGGCGACCATCCCTGCCACGATAGGCGCCGAAAAGCAGGCAAATCCGTTCCTGCGCGCCGATTTGCCCGAAGTCGCCGCCGGTATCGGCATGGCGGGCAGGCCCGCAGCGGAAGTATTCGCGGAAATTCGCGCCCGGAAGAACAGATTTTAGCGCCCCGATGCCGACACCGACTGCCGTGGACATGATCCGCGCGCTCGACCTCAAGCCGCATCCCGAGGGCGGCCACTACCGCGAGACCTTTCGGGATTCGCGCCTCGTCAATGGCCGTCCCGCGTCCACGGCAATCCTGTTCCTGCTCGCGCGCGGCGAACGCTCGCACTGGCACCGCATCGATGCGGTTGAAATCTGGCACTACTACGCCGGCGCGGCGCTCAAGCTGGAGATCGTGGACGGAGCCAAGGAAGAGATCTTCCGGCTCGGCGCCGACATCCATGCCGGCGAGGTGCCACAGGTCACCGTGCCGGCACGCGCGTGGCAGGCGGCCGAAAGTCTCGGCGCATGGACGCTCACCGGCTGCACGGTGGCGCCTGGCTTTTCCTTCGAAGGCTTCGAGTTGGCGCCCAGGGGCTGGTCGCCGCGCTGAGCTGTCAACGCTGTGCCCGGACTTGTTCCGGGCATCCACGTCTTTACAGTTGCGCGGCAACAAAGACGTGGATGGCCGGGCCAAGCCCCGGCCATGACAATGAGGAGAAAGCCGGTGCCCCTGTCACTCAACCATGCCCGCGAATTGCTTGCGCGCGCGAACCGCATCATCGCCAACGAAGGCGTGCTCGATGCTTTCGGTCACGTCAGTATCCGCCATCCGGGCAATCCCGATCGCTATCTGCTGTCGCGCTCGCGCGCGCCCGAACTGGTGCAGGCGGGCGATATTCTGGAGTTCACGCTCGATTCCCAGCCCGTAAAGCCGACCGAGGTCCGGCTCTACGGGGAACGCGTGATCCATGGGGCCATTTATCAGGCACGGCCGGATGTGCATGCGGTCTGCCATCATCATGCGCCGTCGATCCTGCCGTTCTGCATTTCCGGCGCGGATCTCAAGCCGGTCTACCATCTTGGCGCAACGCTGGGCGAGAAAGTGCCGTTCTGGGATTCCCGCGACGAATTCGGCGATACCAACCTCATCGTCGCCAAGCCTGAAGAGGGCGCCTCGCTGGCACGCGCGCTGGGGTCGCACTGGATCGTGTTGATGCGCCGGCACGGGGCGACCGTTGCCGGGGCAAGTCTGGAAGAACTGACGTTTCGTACGATCTATACGGCGCGAAATGCGGCATTGCAGATCCAGGCGCACACGCTCGGCCTCGTCGCTCCGCTCAGTGCCGCGGAAACGCGTCTTGCCAGCGAATACAATCTGCGCCCCGGGCCGGTGATGCGGGCATGGGAATATTGGAATGCGCGGTTGGACAAGGCCGAAAAAAGCTTTCGTCCGAAGAAAGCGCTCGCGCCGAAAAAGGCACAGGCCAAGCGAAAAGCAAAACGGCGACGTTAGCGGAACATCCCTCCGTCATGACCGGGCGCGTCCCGGCCATCCACGTCCTTGATGTTGCAACAGCTTGAGCCGTGGATGCCCGCGGCAAGCGGGGCATGACGATCCTGGTTACTTGCGGCCGGCGCGATGCATGCAGGTGAGATAGCCCTCGAGCGCTTTGCTCCGCCGGATCTTGAAACCCTCTCTTCTATAATACTTGGGAAACGCAACGCGTCCGCCGTCGAGCGTTCGCGTGGCCTCGGGCCCTTCCTTCGGATGCAGCTTCAAGCCTTCCCTTTTGACGCCGACCGGCGGCGGAATGATGTGCCCGCCGTTGCGGACGGCGCAGGTGCAGGCAACCTTGTCGTAAATGTCCTTGCAGCGCGGATCGACGTCCTGCGCACTGACTCCGCCGGCAACCAGCAGCGCCTGGCACCCGATCGCGGCCCCTGTCACGGCAATCCTGATGCGTCGCCGCCCTGGCATCGCTGAACGCCTAAATGAAATACTGTCCGCCGTTGGCCGTAAGCGTCGAGCCGGTAATGAGACCCGCTTCGTCAGAGGCAAGAAAGACAACGCAGCGGGCAATCTCTTCGGGTTCGCCGAGGCGGCCGATCGGAATCTGCGGGAGGATCGACTTCTCCAGCACGTCCTTCGGCACCGCCTGCACCATCTCGGTATTGATGTAACCGGGGCAGATCGCGTTCACCGTTATTCCGGCGCGGGCACCCTCCTGCGCCAGCGCCTTGGTGAATCCAAGCTCGCCCGCCTTTGCGGCGGAGTAGTTGGTCTGGCCCATCTGACCCTTCTGGCCGTTGATGGATGATATATTGATGATGCGGCCGAACTTGCGCTCGCGCATACCGTCGATGACCGGACGGCACATATTGAAGAGTGAGCCAAGGTTGGTGTTGATCACCGCCGTCCATTGCTCGGGCTTCATGCGATGGAACATCGCATCGCGCGTGATGCCGGCATTGTTGACCAGGACCTCGATCGGCCCAAGCTCGCTTTCCACCTTCTTGATGCCGCCGGCACAGGCTTCATAGGACGCGACGTCCCACTTGAAGACCGGAATGGCTGTTTCCGCGGTGAATTTCTGCGCCGCCGCATCATTGCCGGCATAGTTGGCAGCCACTTTATAGCCCGCAGCCTTCAGTGCTTTCGCAATCGCTGCCCCGATCCCGCGGGTTCCACCCGTTACCAACGCGACGCGCGCCATGCGACTGTCCCCTCTGCAATCATCTTCTTAAAACATCATGGCCGGGACAAGCCCGGCCATGACCTAAATCAATCGAAAAAAAGCGCTACCGTTCGACGCACATGGCAATGCCCATGCCACCGCCGATGCAGAGCGTGGCAAGCCCCTTCCTGGCATTGCGCTTCTGCATTTCGTAAAGGAGGGTCACAAGGACACGCGCCCCCGAGGCGCCGATCGGATGGCCGATCGCTATGGCGCCACCATTGACGTTGACCTTGGACGTATCCCAGCCGAGATCCTTGTTGACCGCGCAGGCCTGAGCCGCGAACGCCTCGTTCGCCTCGACAAGATCGAGGTCTTCCTTCTTCCATCCCGCCTTCTTGAGCGCGGCCCGCGAAGCCGGAATTGGCCCGGTCCCCATGATGGCCGGATCGACCCCGGCCTGCGCCCACGACACGATGCGGGCGAGCGGCGTCTTGCCGAGCTTGGCCGCTTCCGATGCCTTCATCAGCACCAGCGCGGCGGCACCGTCATTGATGCCGGACGCGTTAGCCGCCGTTACCGTGCCCTCCTTGTCGAAAGCCGGACGCAGCTTGGAGATGGAGTCCATGGTGACGCCGGATTTCGGGTACTCATCGGTGTCCACCACGACGTCGCCTTTGCGCGATTTGATCGTGACCGGCGTGATTTCGTCCTTGAACTTGCCGGCCTTCTGCGCGGCTTCCGCCTTGTTCTGCGAGGCGACTGCGAATTCGTCCTGCTGCTGGCGGGTGATCTGCCACTGCTTGGCGACGTTCTCCGCAGTGTTGCCCATGTGATAGCCGTTGAAGGCGTCCCAAAGTCCGTCCTTGATCATGGTGTCGATCATCTCGAACGACCCCATCTTCACGCCCGTGCGCAAATGCTGGCAGTGCGGCGCCATGCTCATCGACTCCTGGCCGCCGGCAACGACGATTTCGGAGTCACCGTTGAGGATCGCCTGGTAGCCGAGCGCAACCGCGCGCAGACCGGAGCCGCATAGCTGATTTACGCCCCAGGCAGGGGTCTCGACCGGAATTCCCGCGGCGATCGACGCCTGCCGCGCGGGATTTTGTCCCTGCCCTGCGGTAAGGATCTGGCCCATGATCACTTCGCTGACACGGCTGCCGTCAACACCCGCCCGGTCGATTGCGGCCTTGATGGCAGCCTTTCCGAGCTCGTGCGCCGGAAGATTTGCAAATGCCCCGTTAAAAGCGCCGACCGGCGTACGGGCCGCGCTCACGATCACAATGTCGTCTTTCATCAGAAGAAGCTCCTGTTAGGCCAGACCCTGGGGCATCCAGCGGAATTTTTCGGCACCGCCGCATCCTCGGCAGGTCAAGCCGGTCTGTCAACTCGGCCCGCAACTCGGTTATGCGCGACAATTGGTGCTTTTTTGACTTTCCCGCAAGGGATGTGAAGCCTGATCGGGCCCTGCCGCGGTGCCACAAAACGGTGGCCCAGCGAAGCCGAAATTGGCTATGCTCAAACCCTGGGCAGGGGGAAGCGTGTGAACGATATGTCAGAGGACAAAAAAGAGCCGGTCACGATAAAAAAATATGCCAACCGGCGGCTCTACAATACCGGAACAAGCACCTATGTGACGCTCGAAGACCTCGCCGCCATGGTAAAAAACGGTGAGGACTTTGTTGTCTATGACGCCAAGACCGGCGAGGACATCACGCGTTCGGTGCTTGCGCAGATCATCTTCGAGCAGGAAAACAAGGAAGGCCAGAGTCTGTTGCCGATCACGTTTCTCCGGCAACTGATCCGCTTTTACGGCGACAGCATGCAGATGCTGGTTCCCCGTTTTCTGGAAGCTTCGATCGAGTCGCTGTCGAAGGAGCAGGGGAAATTTCGCGAGCAGATGGCGCAGGCATTTGGCGTCGGCGCTTTTGGGCCGCTCGAGGACCAGGTCCGGCGCAATATGGAAATGTTCGAAAAGACCTTCGCCATGTTCGCGCCATTCGCCCGAGGTCAATCGAAGCCGGCCGAGAAGACCCAGGGATCGAGCAGCGAAATGGACGAACTCAAGCGTCAGCTCGACGAGATGCAAAGGCGTTTGGACAAGCTCGGCGGCAAGGAATAGGCGGCGGATTTAAGAGTTGCGCCGTTTTGGAACGGAAACACGTGTTAAGGTGTTTCCTTGCGTGACGAATGCCGGTCGGTAGGGACCGCAAGTCGCGAACGTTGCCGAAAAGGTGGGATCCGGAAGGTGCCGTCACGGTTAAGGGCGGACGGCACGGTGCTTGCAGCTTTTGCATTCGGGACATTCAGCTGTCCTGAATCGAGACGGACGATGCGGCTTGACGGGATTAACGCGTCACAATTTCAGCAGGCTCGGCAAGACCCGGGCTCGCCGAATCATGCCGATGATTCCACGGGTCCTGAGAGCCGGGCGCTGGTTGCGCTCGCGCCACTGCCGGACGGGCGCGGAGCGCTGACCGGCCACCGTTATGCGCCGTTCCTCGCCCACCTCGTCGCGACAAAAGATCAACATCCGCAGACGCGTGAGCGTCGGCGCGCCGACATGAGCGACGCCCTGACGGCCTATCGCACTGCCGCAGCTCTCGGAGCCTAGTAACCGAGTGCGCAGCCGTCCTTGCGCGGCTCGGAACCGGCAATCAACACGCCGCGATCCCAGTCGATCTTGATCGTCTGCGCGCCGCCCCACGGCGACGTGGCCATGACGACGTTATGGCCGCGTGCTTTCAGCCCCTCGATGGTTGCCGCCGGCGTGCCGCGTTCGACGTCAGTGTTCTCACCCTCGAAGAAGAAACGCGGCGCATCGATCGCCTCCTGCACGTCCATGCCGTAGTCAAGCATGTTGAGAATGATCTGGACATGCCCCATCGGCTGATAGTGCGCGCCCATGACTCCGAAGCTCATGTCGCAGCGGCCGTTGCGCATCGCCAGCGCCGGAATGATCGTATGCATGGGCCGTTTGCCGGGACCGAACATGTTGGGATGCCCGGGCTCCAGCGTAAAGCAGGCGCCGCGATTGGTGAGCATGATGCCGGTTTTTTCGGTGCATATGCCGACGCCGAAACTCGAGTAGAGCGAGTTTATGAACGAAACCGCCATCCGGTCGCGGTCAACAATCGTAAGGTAGACCGTATCGTTGCCCGGTGCGGGCGCGCTCGGAAGCTTCGCGCGCGTTTTCATGTCAATGAGCGATGCAAGCTTCCTGGCAAACGTTTTGCTGATGAGATCGGCAACGGGGACGCGCATATGCTCGCTGTCGGCGATGTGCGTATCCCGCACCGCGTAGGCCAACCGTGCCGCCTCGAGAACCAGGTGGAATCGCCCGGGACCGAGCGGATCGAGGGCGGCCACATCGAAGTTCTCCAGGATATTGAGCATCACCAGCGCGGTCATGCCCTGACCGTTGGGCGGAATTTCCACAACATCGAGTCCGCGATAGTTGGTCGAGATAGGCGCAACAGCGTCGCCGCGATGGCCCGCAAAATCCCCGGTCGTCAGAAACGAACCACGTGCGATTAGCGTCTTGACCATGTCGTCGGCGATTTCGCCTTCGTAGAACGCGCGGGCGCCCCTGGCCGCAATGGCTTTGAGCGTTGCCGCCAGCGCGGGAAATCGAATGACGTCACCTTCATCGGGCGCGGCGCCATTGAACAGGTAATGTCTGGACGCGCCGGCGTCGGATTTGAGCTTGCCGACATGCTTTTTCCAGTCGAACGCGACCCGTGGCGCCACCGGAAATCCGCCTTCCGCGTATTTGATGGCCTGCGCAAGCGCACGATCGAGGCCGAAGCGCCCGTGCGCCTTCAAAATCGCTTCCCATGCATCGACAGCGCCCGGCACGGTCACTGCATGGATCGAATTGCCGATCGCGGTCATTCCCATGGCGCGCAGCGCCTGAACAGAGGCGCCCTTACCGGCCCGGCCGGAACCGTTGTAGCCCCATACCGGCTTGCCGGGCCGCGACACCAGGCAGAAACAGTCTCCGCCGATGCCTGTCATGTGCGGCTCGACCACGCACAGGACCGCAACGGCCGCAACGGCTGCATCGGCTGCAGTACCGCCCGCGCGTAGCGTATCGACAGCGGCGAGCGTGGCGAGCGGATGGGACGTCGCCGCCATGCCTTCGCAGGCGATGACGGGCGATCGGCCGGGGAGCTGGAAATCGCGACTCATGCAAGGACCAGGATTGCCGGAACGTCAGGACGACGCGCGCTCGACACCCTCGACCGTAAGGTCTCGCTGGGCCGAACGCAAAGTGACGGCGAACCCGCCCATGACGTCGATAAAGCTTACGACCAGGAGCAGGAAGAAGGTCGCCGTGGCAGCCTGTTTGACGAGAATGAATTCGACGATCATGCCGAGAAACAGAATCAGCGAGAGCGCATGATCAACGACGGTGCGAACACCGATGCGGGTGGCCTTCATGATCTCGCCAAACAACAGAAGGATTGCCAGCACGACCAGCATGTCCCCAACCGACATCAGCCAATCGGCACCGGACATCATGTGGACATTGCTGACGGTTGCGGTCCAGGACACGCCCGGCATGAGAAACGCAACGATGTTGTAGATGGCGAACGGTACGAGCAGCAGAGGAAAGCCGAGCATGAACATGGCACAGCTTCCCTCCGGCCACGGCCGCCGCGTTACGCCTCGGTCTTGGGTTTCAGGACCTGCCGGCCCTTGTACATGCCGGTCTTGAGATCGATGTGGTGCGGGCGACGCAATTCACCGGAGTCCTTGTCCTCGACATAGGCCGGCCGCTTGAGCGCGTCGGCGGAGCGGCGCATGCCACGGCGCGACGGCGAGGTTTTTCTTTTTGGCACAGCCATGGGACGAAACTCCTGAAAAGCTCGATTTTTCGATGTGAAGCCGGGCTTATAGAGGAAGGCGCGTGCCAAGGCTAGTGCCTTTGCCGCAGGCAGGAAGCCGCTCCAGGCACCCGCTCGGCACGGGCAACGTAAAGACCGGCAAGCCTTCGCAGCCCGGGGCCGGGCCGCTGCGCATTCCTGGCCACGGGATTGGGCAACATCGCCGCCAGCAGCGCCGCCTCGTAGCGCGAGACGTCGTGGGCGGACTTGCGAAATGCCCGCCGCGCGCCGGCCTCGACGCCGAATTCACCGTTCGGGCCCCACTGGGCGATGTTGAGGTAAATCTCCATGATGCGCCGCTTCGGCAACACAAGATCGATCCATAGCGCCAGCGGAAATTCCAGCGCCTTGCGCACATAGCTGCGGCCCTGCCAAAGGAACAGGTTCTTTGCCACCTGCTGCGTGATGGTCGAGCCGCCGCGAATTCCGTCGAAGTCGTCGGCCTCGGAGATCGCCTCGCGAATCTCGGCCAGATCAATGCCACGATGGCTGCAAAAACGTCCGTCCTCGGCAACGATGACAGTCAGCGGCAGCGCGGGTGAGATACGGCCGAGCGGCGCGTAGTGCCGTTCAACCCTTGCTCCGTTCAGCCGGCGCCACAGCATGACGGTGGAGACGGGGTCGACGACTGCATAAAGCGGGGTCAGCACGTAGGGAAGCAACACGAGCGCCACAATCAGGATGGCAACGCCACGCAGCCAGCGGTATGAGCGCAGCCGGCGCCAAATACGCGATTTCCCGTCCGAATTCTCCATCCTTTCAGTTTAGCCGATCCTAACTCCCGTTGACCCCACTTTGCTGGAACGGAAGTTGCCGCTATCAATGCCCCGATGAAAAACGATACCGCCCGCTTCACCGATCGACTCGCCGCAACTGCAGGCGACGTCGAGAAACTGCTCGACCGGCTTCTGAGTCCCGCCACGATGGATGGCGAGACGGCGCGGCCGCCGCGGCTCGTTGCCGCCATGCGTCACGCGGCGCTCGATGGAGGGAAGCGGCTGCGCCCTTTCCTCGTTGTCGAAACCGCCGGCCTGTTCGGCGTCAGCCGTCCCGGCGCGCTGATGGCGGGTGCGGCGCTCGAGCTCGTGCATTGCTATTCCCTTGTGCACGACGATCTGCCGGCGATGGATAACGATGATCTGCGTCGCGGCCGGCCGACCGTGCATAAGGCCTTCGACGAGGCGACTGCGATCCTCGTCGGTGACGCTCTTTTGACGCTCGCTTTCGACGTCATCGCCCGCACCGAAGTGCATGCGGACGCCGGGGTTCGCGCCACGCTCGTCCTGGAACTCGCGCGCGCTGCCGGACTTGGCGGCATGGCCGGAGGCCAGATGCTGGACCTTGCCGCCGAAGGACGCTTCGAAACGAAGCGGGTGCTGAGCGAAAGCGAAATAATCACGTTGCAGGCCATGAAGACGGGCGCGCTGATCCGGTTTGCCTGCAATGCAGGCGCAATTCTCGGAAAGGCCGACGCCGGCGCGCGCGCGAACATTGCGCGTTACGGTTCTGCGATCGGGCAGGCATTCCAGATCGCCGACGATCTGCTTGACGTCGAGAGTGACACAAAGACGCTCGGCAAGGCGGCCGGAAAAGATGCCGCGGCGGGCAAGGCAACTCTGGTCGCAACCTTGGGCGTCGACAGGGCGCGTGCGCGTCTCAATGAACTCGTGTCGGAGGCGTGTGCAGCCCTGGCCTCCTTCGGTGGAAAATCGGATACACTTCAGGCGGCCGCCCGCTTTATCGCAGAGAGGCGGGCCTGAGCTGCGCGAGGGCCGATGAGCCGCAAGACCAGCGAACCTGTGATGCCCGTGCGGCTCGCTCGTCTGCACGCGCGGCTGCTGATTTGCGTGGCAATCGGCGTTGCCGTAACGCTTGTGTTCGGGATTGCCGGCTGGCGTCTCCCCAGCCGGCTGCTGGCGGGATGGGACGTCGGCGTCGGCCTCTATCTCATGTTTGCCTACACCCTGATTTCGCGTGCGACGGTCAACGAGATTCGCCGTCGCGCCGCAATCCAGGACGAAGGCGCCGCTGCGCTCCTGGTGCTCGCTCCGGCGGCGGCGATCGCAAGCCTCGCCGCCGTGGTGGCAGAACTCGGCAGCGCCCAGTCCAGCGAAGGGTGGGCCGATCTTGCCCTCGGAACGAGCACCATTCTTCTTTCTTGGTTCTTTCTCCACACCGTCTTTGCACTCCACTATGCGCATGAATATTACGGCGAGGGCAGCGACGACCGCGTCGGTGGCCTCAAATTTCCCGGCCTGCAAGCCCCCGACTACTGGGATTTCGTCTATTTCTCGTTTGTGATCGCGATGACATCGCAGGTGTCCGATGTGGCGATCACCAGCAGAGTGATCCGGCGCGTTGCGACAGCGCACGGTGTCCTGTCATTTTTTTTCAACGTTTCGGTGCTGGCACTGACGATAAACATGGTGTCGAACCTGATTAAGCCGACATGACCCGCACGACGGAAACGCTGCTTCTGATGATTGCGGTTTTGGCCGCCGCCGCCGTCATCGCGCAGCGACTCAGGACCGCGCCGTCCATCGTGCTGATGGTTGCCGGCATCGCCATGGCGCTGATACCGGGTCTGCCGAAGCTCGAGCTCGCGCCGGAAGTCGTGCTTCTGGTGATTCTGCCGCCGCTCATCTATTCGGCCGGCGTGGCGATGAGCTGGCGTGAGTTTCGCTTCAATTTGCGGCCGATTACCCTGCTCGCGTTCGGCTGCGTCCTTTTCACGACCTGTGCGGTAGCTGCCGTTGCGCATTACGTCCTGAACTTCGAATGGACCGTCGGATTTGTTCTGGGTGCGATCGTTGCACCGCCCGACGTTGTCGCTCCCTTGGCCATTGCGCGCCGCCTGGGACTGCCGCGGCGCCTGCTCGTGATTCTCGAAGGCGAAGGGCTTGCCAACGATGCAACCGCGCTCATCCTTTACCGGTTCGCGGTCGCGGCAGTGGCAACCGGCGTATTTTCGCTACCCAAGGCCGGCGGCACCTTCGCCATGATCGTGGTTGGCGAGATTTTCTATGGCATCGCCGTCGGCTGGCTGAGCTTGCGCCTGCGCAAATGGGCCGGCGAACCCCGCGTCGAGATCACGCTTTCGTTGATGACACCCTATCTGGCGTTCTGGGTGCCCGAATATCTCGGCGGATCGGGCGTGCTGGCCACGGTCACCTGCGGCCTTTACATCAGCTGGAACGGGCCGCTGCTGATTTCATCGGCGACGCGGCTGCAGGGCATCTTCTTCTGGGATTTGCTGGTGTACCTGGTCGAGGGGCTCGTCTTTCTGGTCACGGGGATGCAGGCCCACACCTTGTTCGATCAGGTGAAGGGTTTTTCGCTGCGCGAGCTCGCAGTCGCCATTTTATGGACGACGGCGATCGTGATCCTTGCGCGTTTTATCTGGGTTTTTCCGGCTACGTATATGCCCCGCTGGCTCAGCCCGTCATTGGCCAGACGCGACCCGGCACCGCCGTGGCAGATCACTTTCATGCTTTCCTTCATCGGCGTGCGAGGCGTCGTATCGCTCGCCGCCGCGCTCGCCATCCCGTACGCGCTCAACAACGGCCAGCCGTTTCCTCATCGTGAGCTGATCCTGTTCATCACGTTCGGCCTGATCATTGTCACCCTCGTTGGACAAGGATTGATGTTGCCGCTGGTCGTGCGCTTGCTCGGCGTTACGCGTTCCGCGGAAGAAGAACGGGCAGGCCAGATCCAGTCGGAGCTCGAGGGGCGTCTGGCCGCGCTTGAAGCAGTGGAAAAGCGGCTCGAGAAGGTGATCGAGGAGCGCAAGCTGCCGGACGAAGTCATCGATCTGTTGCGCACGCGCAATCAGAGTCGCAGGCAGATCCTGCCGAGCAATATGGCGGACGGCCTCGATCATATGCGCCAGAGCGCGGCGCTGAAAAAAGAGCTGATCGATGCGGAGCGTGATTTCATCTATCAGCTCCTGCGCGACGGCAAGATAACCGACGAGGCGCGCCGCCGGATTGAATACGAGCTCGACCTCGAAGAAGCGGGGGTTGCCAATCGCGGACGTGACGGCGGCGGCTGGATGTAGTCGTTTTATGTCCTGTTCACCAGGACAAGTCCGAGGGCCACCAGGGCCACAGCGGCGGCAAATGCCGGGGTCAACGGTTCACCCAACACAAGAAAACCCGCGGCGACGCCGAACAGGGGCGTGAGAAATGTAAAGGCGGAAAGGCGGGTCGCCGAGTAGCGTGCAATCAAAGCGAACCAGATAACGAAGGTCACGCTGACGACCCAAACGGTTTGATAGACGAGCGATCCGAGAGCCGTTGCCGACGGCAGATGGGTCATGCGTTCGCCGACAAGGAACGCAACAACGGCCATGATCGGTCCCGACACGACAAGCTGATAGAGCATTACCTTCTCGGCAGACGCACGCGTCAGGCGGCTCGCCTTGATCGTCAGCGTTGTCGCTGCCCAGAACAGGGCGCCCCCTACCATCATCGCGTCACCGATATGCTGACGCGGATCAAGCGCCGGCGTCGGCACGCCGAACGCGATCAGCATGCCGGCGAATGACATGCCGAGACCCAGCCATTGCGCCGCGCCGAAGCGATCGGCGGGAAGGACGACTCGCGCGCCGATCACGACAAAGAACGGTGCGAGGTAGATGAACAACACTGCCCGCGTTGCAGTCGTGTAGAGCAGCCCCTGATAGATCAGGATGAACTCGACGGCGAACAACGCGCCGGCCGTCAGCCCGTACCACAGCGTGCCGTCGCGATTGAACAGAGGGATACCGCGTAACCGGCACCAGGCTGCGATCAGGGCCGCTGCGACCAGGGAGCGGATCGCAGCCTGCATGAGCGGCGGGATGTCGTGAATCGCCAGCTTGACCGCGACCTGATTGAAACCCCAGGACAGGCACAATACGACGACGATGCAGGCTGCGAGCGCATCGAGAGGGCGTGTGGTCGATGTGTAGGCGGGGCTGGAGGACAAGAGGACTACCGGCGGCGGCGTGTCGAGTTCTATCGTGTTGTCATGCCGCTTTGCAATTGGCGCAGATGCCGGAAATCTCGATAACCGGGGTCCTGGGAACGAACCCGGCCGCGCGCGACGCGCTCTTGATCGTGTCGGCGACGGCCGCCGATGCAGCTTCGCCGACGGCACCGCATTTTTCGCAGATCAGGAAGACGACGGGATCGGCGGTGTCATGAGCGTGGACGCATGCGATGAAAGCATTCCGGCTCTCGATTCGATGAACCAGGTCCTGCTCGCGCAGAAAGTCGAGCGCGCGATAGATCGTGATCGGTGCCGGCCGCGCGCCGCGTGCGGCCAGGCGATCTATCAACTCATAGGCGCCGAGCGGATGATGGCTCGCGAGCAGGGCCTCCAGCACGCGGCGGCGTATGGGCGTCAGCCGTTCCTTGCGCGCAGCGCAGATCGTTTCGGCATGGGCGATGGCGTCGTTGGCGCAGCGCCGATGATCGTGATCAGGGCGGGGAAATACCGCGTGTGCGGGTGATTTTCTGGCCACCGAAGCGTTCCGTTTCCGACGTAAGTCTAACGTCAGGCCGCTGCAAATCCTAAACATTCAACATATATATTGCACTGCAACAAATATAGGGGCAGGTTCCCGCACGTCACTTTTTCAGATGCCGTTCGCGGCCTATCGCTTGAGGACACCATGCTCAAAGGCAAAACAGCCCTCGTCACAGGGTCAACGTCAGGCATCGGGCTTGCGACGGCACGCGCGTTGGCGCAGGACGGCGCCAACATCGTGCTCAATGGTTTCGGCGACAAAACCGCGATCGAAAAACTCCGGACCGCGATCGAGAGCGAATTCGGCGTGACCGCCCATTACTCGCCCGCCGATATGACGAAGCCTGCCGAAATCGCCGATATGGTGCGCGCAACCGAAAAGGAGTTCGGCGCGCTCGATGTTCTCGTCAATAACGCCGGCATCCAGCACGTCGCCAACATCGAGGATTTCCCCGTCGAGAAGTGGGACGCGATCATCGCCATCAACCTTTCGTCCTCGTTCCACACGATCCGTGCCGCGGTGGCCGGGATGAAGAATCGAAAATGGGGACGCATCATCAATATCGCCTCGGCGCACGGGCTGGTCGCCAGCGCGCAGAAAGCGGCCTACGTCGCGGCCAAACACGGTCTGGTCGGCCTCACCAAAGTTGTCGCCATGGAAACCGCAAACGCAGGCGTCACGTGCAACGCCATCTGTCCGGGCTGGGTTCTCACGCCGCTTGTACAGCAACAAATCGATGCTCGCGCCAGGGCATCCGGGAAGAGCGGACGCGAGGAAGAGATCGCGTTGCTTTCCGAGAAGCAGCCGATGCACCAGTTCACCAAGCCGGAGAGCATCGGCGCCCTTGCAGTGTTTCTCTGCAGCGAAGCTGCGGCGACCATAACCGGCTCGACTTACTCGGTCGACGGCGGATGGGTCGCACAATGACGCGCAAACAATGATAGAGCTCCTCGCCCGCGCATTCGGCGGCAGACCGGAAAGCCCGAAAGGACCGAAGCGCATCAATCTCGCCCTGCAGGGCGGCGGATCCTACGGTGCATTCACGTGGGGAGTGCTCGACCACGTTCTGGAAGACGGGCGACTTTCGATCGAAGGAATCTCCGGTACTTCTGCCGGCGCAGTCAACGCCGTAATGCTCGCCGACGGCCTTCGGCGCGGCGGCTCCGTCGAAGCCCGCAAACGCCTCGCCGATTTCTGGAAAGCGGCAAGCCTCGGCGGAGATCTGCCGCCTGTGCAGCGCACCGTGCTCAATCGACTGTTCTCGCTGCTGCCAAGCGAGGATTCGCCGACGCTCGACTGGCTGACAGCCTGGTCGCGCTACCTTTCGCCTTATGATGTCAACCCGCTCAATATCAATCCGCTGAAGGATCTGATCGAGCGATTTGTCGATTTTGACGGCCTGCGCGCGGACACACGCCCGATTTTCGTTGCCGCGACAAACGTGCAGACCGGTCGGCTGCATATATTCGGGCGGGAAAAGATTTCCGCCGAGGCGGTGATGGCGTCAGCGTGCCTGCCGGCGATTTTTCGCGCCGTCGAGATCGACGGTGTGCCTTACTGGGACGGCGGGTATCTTGGCAATCCGGTCATCCATCCGTTTTTCCGCTCAACCGGGACCGAAGATGTTCTGATCGTGCAGATCAATCCTCTGATGAGGAAGAAAGTTCCCACGTCGACACGTGAGATCATGAGCCGTGTCAACGAGATCACGTTCAACTCGTCACTGATGGCGGAGCTGCGTGCGATAGAATTCGTCACACGGCTGATCGACCAGGGGCGGTTGCCGCATGGAATCGGGCCCGATCAGTACCGCCGTATCAGGGTCCATCGAATTGTCCTGGAGGGATTAGGAGAGCGTTTCTCGGGTGCCAACCGGCTGCGCAACGATTACGAATCGTTCGAGCTGCTGCGCAAGCTCGGATACCGGGCCGCGCGGCGTTTTCTTGATGCGCATTTCAACGATATCGGGGCGCGGTCCAGCATCGACCTCAAGGCGGAGGTCTATTCGGAACGTGGCTAGAGATCCTGTCGCGGACGGGACCGTGCTATAATTCGCTCATGGCGTTGCTCACCGCTGAAATCGGAAACACGCAGCTCGATATCGTTGTCGCGGATATAACGACGCTCGATGTCGATGCGGTCGTGAATGCGGCAAACTGCTCGCTGCTCGGCGGTGGCGGTGTCGACGGGGCCATTCACCGCGTGGCCGGTCCCGAGTTGCTTGCCGAATGCCGCACCCTCGGCGGCTGCGAAACCGGGTCGGCCAAAATCACACGCGGCTATCGGCTCAAGGCAAGGCACGTGATCCATGCCGTCGGCCCGGTATGGGCCGGGGGCGGCAAGAATGAAGAGACACTGCTGGCCGGGTGCTATCGCGCCGCGCTCGATCTTGCCGCCGCCGGATTGCTGACATCGATCGCCTACCCAGCAATCTCGACCGGCGTCTATCGTTTCCCGCCCGACCTCGCCGCCCGCGTCGCGGTCGGAACCGTTGCCGCCGAGATCGCCGCGCGGCCCCGCGGCATGGCACGCGTGATCTTCTGCTGCTTCTCGCCAGACAGTGCCGAGCATCACAAGGACGCGTTCGCGGAGCTTGGACTGGTCTAGCTGCGCCGGTGCACGCAGCTGCTCATACCCGCGGGTCTACGTCCAGGCGCACCACCCAGCCCTCCAGGCCCGCTTTTGCCGCCGGGTAAAGCTTGAGCACTTCGGGATCATGACCCGGCACGATGTGGTGACGCGAGCTCGCGAGCTTCCGGATCGTGCGGTACCCTTCGAGCGTGTCGCCGACACTGTAGGTGATCGGAAACACGCGCCCCTCGTCGATATGCGAGTAAAGATGAATGCAGTCGGATGCTATCACGACGGTGCCGCGTTTGGTCTTCACCCGCACGCATTGCAATCCTTTGGAATGGCCGCCGATCTTGTGCACGGTGATGCCGGGCGCGAGCTCTTCGACGCCGTCGTGGAATTCGACGCGGTAGGCAAAGACTTTGCGCACCATCGCCAGCACATCGCTTTCGCTGAAGGGGATGCGAAGCACCTGGTGGCACATGCAGCGGCCGGTGGCATAGGCCATCTCGGTGTCCTGGATGTGATAACGGGCGTTGGGAAACAGGTCATAGTTGCCCGCATGATCCCAGTGCATGTGCGTGGCGATCACATGATCGACTTTGTCGGGCGCGATCCCGAGCGCCTGTAATCCTTCGCCCACCGGACGGACGATCTTGCGGCCGCGTTCCCTCGCAGCAGTTTCATCAAATCCGGTGTCGCAAACAAAGATGCCGTGCGGACCTTTGATCGCCCACACGTAGTAGGCAATCGAGGTCATCTCGTCATGCGGGTCGCCAAAGATGTAATTTTCCGACCGCTTGCGGGCATGGGTCGCATAGCAGACCGCGTAGACTTCGTGGACATCGTCACTCATGATTTTTTCTCCGACCCGACGACGACACCTGCGCGCTTTTCGATCATCTTGACGATGGAGGTAAAGTCGCTGTCGCCGCCGTATTCCGAATTTGTCGTTTCCCATTGATCGAGTACGGCACCCATGACGGCGTGCGGAACGTCCAGCGCCTCGGCCTCATCGAAGCAAAGCCGCACGTCCTTGAGCATCAGCGCAGTGGCAAATCCGTAATTGAATGTACGCGGCAAAATTGCCTGCGGGAATTTCTGATCCGACGCGGTGGTGCGGCCGGAGCCGGCATTGATCACGTCGATCATCACCGCCGGGTCGAGACCCGCCTTCACGCCCATCGCAACGGCTTCACAGGTCGCCGCCATCGCGGTCGCCGACAGGAAATTGTTGGCGAGTTTCATCGTCTGCGCCATTCCCGGCTTCTCGCCAATGACGAAGACCTTGCCGAACACGGAGAGCACGTCCTTCACGAGATCAATTTCGGACTTTGGTCCCGAAACCATCACGGCCAAAGTGCCCTTTTTCGCGCCGCCGACACCCCCGCTCACCGGCGAATCGATCTGCACGATGTTCCGCTTCGCCAGCGCAGCTGCGATCTTCGCGGCTACCCGCGATCCGGTCGTGGACAGATCGATGAATCGCCTGATGCGCTTTCCATGAACGACGCCACCTTCGCCGATCGCCACCTTTTCGGAAACCTGCAGCGACGGAAGACTTGCCATCACCGTCTCGACACGATCGGCGACATCGGCCGGTGACGACGCAAGCTGTGCACCTATTGCGACCAAAGGAGCCACCGCATCGTTGCGTGTATCGTAGACGACGAGCTTGTGCCCGGCCTCGATCAGCCGGCGCGCCATCGGCTGTCCCATGTTGCCGAGGCCGATAAATCCGATGTCCATGAACTGAGTTCCTGTCAGGCAAAAATGTGAGGCCGCGACTTTGCCCGACGACCAGACATTCGTCATCCGCGCGCCGCAGCACATGCCCGGCTAATTGACATATTGTACTTATTATAAGCTTGCTTATTATTGGCTCCATTGAGCCGGGGAATCCGCCCATGCCACCACAAACGCTGAAGCGTGAATTTGCCTTTACAATCATGGATGTAGCGCGCCTGCTCAGGACCTATGCCGACCAGCGGGCGCGTCAGTTCGGGATCTCCCGCGCCCAATGGGCGGTGCTGGTACGCATCGACCGCAACGAGGGTCTCAAGCAGTCGGAACTCGCCGACATGCTGGACCTGCAGCCGATCACGCTCACCCGGCTGCTCGACCGCCTCGCAAACAACGGGCTGATCGAGCGGCGTGCCGACCCCAACGACCGGCGCGCGAACCGGCTGTACCTCAAGCCCGCCGCTAAGCCCTTGCTCGGACGCCTGGCCGATCTCGGCACCGACATGATGGAAATCGTTCTCGACGGTGTCTCCTCGACGTCAATCGAACGCATGCTCAAGGAACTCAGCGCGGTGAAAGATAACCTGCGCTCGGCGATCGCCGGCAACGCAACCCAGCAACAGGTCGCTAACGGATAAGCGATGAGTGAGAAAACTTTGAAGATCGTACCGGCACCGGAAGCCAGGACTTCGCCGGATGCGGCCGGAGGCCCGACGACAAAGCCAAATCAACTGGCCCGCATCGGGCGCCAGCAGCTGCGAACGATCCTGCTGGTCGGATTGCCAGCCCTGGCCCTCGTGATCGGGCTCGGCCTTTATCTGTCCGGCGGGCGATACATCTCGACGGACAACGCCTATGTCGGCGCCCGGAAGGTACTGATCACGCCGGACATCTCCGGGAAGATCACGCGGATCGCGGTCCGTGAAGGCCAGCACGTCAACCCGGGCGACGAATTGTTCACGCTCGACCGCGAGCCTTATACGCTCGCGCTGCGGCAGGCAAAAGCAAAGCTCGATGCCGCGCGCAGCGAATTCGACAAGCTCAAGAGCAATCTGAAATCGCTCAGCACGCTGGCCGACCTTTCTGGCAGAAACGTCGAGCTCAAGCAGCGTGACGTTGAACGAAAAAGTAGATTGGTGACATCGCAGACCGGATCGCAGGCCGATCTTGATACGGCGCAGGCGGCTGCCGTTACTGCGAAGCTGCAGGCGGAGTATGCTGTCCAGCAGCGCGATATGGCGCTGGCACAGTTGCTCGGCAATCCGAATCTTCCGCTTGAGGAGTTTCCCGAATATGCGCAGGCAAAGGCTGCCCTCGATAATGCCCAGCGCGATTTCGACCACACCATCGTGCGCGCACCGATATCAGGCACCGCTACACAGGTCGACAATATCCAGCTCGGACGTTTCGTCGCCGCCGGCACCCCGGTACTGAGTGTAATCGACGATCAGTCACCATGGGTCGATGCCAATCCGAAAGAAACCGACATCACTTATTTGCGCGTCGGCCAAAAGGCGACCATCGAAGTCGACAGTTTTCCTGACCGTGCGTTCACCGGCACCGTCGTTTCGGTGAGCCCGGGCACCGGCGCCGAGTTCGCGATACTTCCGCCGCAAAACGCCACTGGCAACTGGGTAAAAGTGGTGCAACGCGTCCCTGTGCGAATCGCCTTCGACAAAAACGAGGATACGCATCTGCTGCGCTCGGGAATGAGCGTCACCGTCGAGATCGATACCGGCCATAGCCGCCTGCCCTTTATGTCCGTGCACGCAAAAGAGGCAAAGTGACCGCCCACTTCTTTTCGATGGATCCGAAGCTGCGGCGCATCCTGATCACGGTTTGCACCATGACCGCGACCGTCATGCAGGCGCTCGACACGACAATTGCCAACGTGGCGCTGCCCTACATGCAGGGCTCGCTGTCGGCCTCGCTCGACCAGATCAACTGGGTGCTGACCTCCTACATCGTCGCCGCAGCGATCATGACCGCCCCGATCGGCTGGCTGTCTGATCGTTTCGGCCGCAAGAGGCTCTTCGTCATCTGCGTCGTGGGCTTCACCGTAGCGTCCCTGTTCTGCGCGCTCGCACAGAACATCGGGCAGATCGTGCTGTTCCGTCTCATGCAGGGCATGGCGGGGGCCGCACTTGTACCTCTGTCGCAGGCGGTTCTTCTGGACGCCTATTCGGCGGAAGAACGCGGGCAGGCGATGGCAATCTGGGGCGTGGGCGTCATGCTGGGTCCGATCATGGGCCCGACGCTCGGTGCCTGGCTCACCGATAATTATTCCTGGCACTGGGTATTTCTCATCAATCTTCCGATCGGCGTTATCACCGCGCTCGGCCTCCTGATGTTCATGGAGGAGACGCAGAAGGAGGAGCATCTGCGCTTCGACTGGTTCGGCTTCGTCGCGCTCGCAATCGGAATCGGGGCGCTGCAACTGCTGCTTGACCGCGGCGAGCAGGTAGGCTGGTTCGATTCGCGCGAGATCTGGATCGAGATGATCGTCTCGACGGCGGGTTTCTACTATTTTTTCGCCCACTCGCTGACGACTCCGGAGCCGTTCGTGCGATTCGAGATGTTCAAGGACCGCAACTTTGTCAGCGGCTGCATTTTCATGGTTGTCATCGGCGTTGTGCTCTTCGGCACCATGGCGCTGGTGACGCCATTCATGCAGAACCTGCTCGGCTATCCGATCCAGACAGCGGGTTTCCTGCTCGGTTCGCGCGGTGTCGGGACGCTGCTCACCATGCTGGCTGCGCCGCGTCTGATGCGGACGGTGCAGCCCCGCTATCTCATTTTATGCGGGCTGCTCATCACCGGCGGAACGCTCTACGTCATGACCGGTTTTTCGCTCGACGTGACGCGGACGATGATCGTGGTCACGAGCATTGCCCAGGGCATCGGCCTCGGCCTGTTGTTTGTCCCGATCTCGACGGTAGCCTTTGCCACCTTGCCAAATCATCTGCGCACAGGCGCGACGGCGACCACGACGCTCACGCGCAATATCGGCTCCTCGATCGGCATCTCGATGGTCATCGCCAACCTGACGAGCAAAACGACGGAAATGCACGCGCGCCTGGCCGAAAAGATAACACCGTTCAACGACGCTCTTCAGATGCCGGGCGTGGCCGCAAACCTGAATGTGCACGCCGACACCGGACGGGCCTTGCTCGATCTCATTGTCACGCAGCAGGCCGCCATGCTCGCCTATCTCAACGACTTCAAGCTGCTGATGGTGCTGACGCTGGCGGTGGTCCCGCTGATCCTGATCGTCGGCACCGTGCGGCAGGCGCCCGACGCGAAAGCCGAAGCTGCAGCGGTGGACTGACCATGCGCCGCCGCTTCGATCAGGCCAGAAATTCCTTCCGGATCATCTCGGTGTGCTCGCCGAGCGCGGGAATCGGACCGTAAGTCCGTTCTTGTCCCGCGCGAATCGGCGCCGGCGCCGGCATGCTGACCGGCCCGCTTGGCGCGCCGACCGTGATGCGGCGCAGGTGCGGATGCTTCGACAACAGTTTCCAGTCGTTGACGCGGGCGAACGCGATGTCCGCGGCCTCGAGCTTCTTCATCAGCTCGGCGACGTCGCAGTTCGCAAAACTCCTGGCGACTTTTGCATCGGTCTCCGCACGATTCTCGACCCGTCCGGGATTGGTCGCAAATTTCGCATCGGTGCCGAGCGCCGGCTCGTCCAGCACTTTTTCCGCCAATACGCGCCATTCGCGGTCGTTCTGGATGGCAATCAGGATATCCGCGCCGTCACGGCTTTTGAACACGCCGTACGGCGCGATCGCCGCATGAGCGAGTCCTATGCGTTTGAACGGCGTGCCTCCTTCCCCGTGCAGCAGCGGCACCGTCATCCACTCGGCCATGGCATCGAACATGGAGACGGAGATTTCCGCGCCGTCGTTCGTTTTTGATCTTGTAATCAATGCTTCCAGAATGGCTTCGTAGGCGTTCAAGCCGGCCGCTATATCGACAATGGAGACGCCGACGCGCGCCGGGCCGTCGGGTCCACCGGTCACGGACGACACGCCGGACTCCGCCTGAATCAGAAGATCGTATGCTTTGCGCTGCGCGTACGGACCGCTTTCGCCGTAGCCGGAAATCGAGCAGCAGATCAGCCGCGGATATTGCTTGCGCAGGCGCGGGATCGGAAAGCCGAGCCTGGCGAGCGCCCCGGGCTTGAGGTTCTGCACGAACACGTCGGCCCTGGCCAGCATCGCCTCGAGCAGTGCCCTGTCTTCCGGTTTGCCGAGGTCGAGCACCGCCGACTGCTTGCCGCGATTGAGCCAGACAAAGTTGGCGCTCTCGCCGTGCACGACATGGTCGTAGTCACGCGCAAAATCCCCCTCGGGCCGCTCGACCTTGATGACGCGCGCGCCCGCATCCGCAAGCCTGCAGGTGCATTGCGGTGCTGCCACCGCCTGCTCGATCGACACGACGAGAAGCCCTTCCAATGGCAGCATGTTTACCTCTCCCCGCTTGCGGCGAGAGGGTGAGGTGGCGCTTCCCCGCCCAAAGCTTCGGCGATTTTGTGCAGTACACAGTCCAAATTCGACGTGACGTCATTATTCCAGAAGCGAAACACCCGACAGATGCGCGCGTGCAGCCATTGGTCACGCGCTGCGCCGCCTGCGCTTTCGCCGTGTTGCCCACCATCGACTTCTGTAACCCGACGTACGAAGTCCGCCACAAACTGACCAAGCGGATGCCGGCGAACAAATTTGTGACCGGCGACGGAGCGCGCCCGCAAATGCCGCCAAAGTTCATGTCCCGCATCCGTGGAATTGCGACGGAGCCGCCGCGCAAGACCGGTATTTCTGTTCTTGCCGCCGCGCACGGGAATGCCCCTCACCCGGCGCGCTTCGCGCGCCGACCTCTCCACGCTTGCGGGGAGAGGTAAAGAAAGGCTCCTACTCGGGGCAGCGCCATCTTAATACGACCGGGGCAGGCCCAGCACGTGTTCGGCCAGATAGGAAAGGATCATGTTGGTCGAGATCGGCGCAACCTGATAAAGCCGCGTTTCACGGAACTTGCGCTCGATATCATATTCCTCCGCGAACCCGAAGCCGCCGTGGGTCTGCACGCACATGTCGGCGGCAAGCCATGACGCGTCGGCTGCAAGAAGCTTCGCCATATTGGCTTCGGCGCCGATATCCTCGCCGGCGTCGTATTTGCGCGCCGCCTCGTGCACCATCAGCTCCGCGGCGCGCATCTGCGCGTAGGCGCGCGCAATGGGAAATTGCACGCCCTGGTTCTGGCCGATGGGCCTGCCGAACAGCTCGCGGTCCTTGGCGTATTGCGTCGCCTTGGCGATGAACCATTTGGCGTCGCCGATGCATTCCGACGCGATCAAAATGCGCTCGGCGTTCATGCCCGACAGGATGTAGCGGAACCCCTGCCCCTCCTCGCCGATCAGGTTTTCCGCCGGCACACGCAGGTCGTCGAAGAAGATCTGCGTGGTCGCGTGGTTCATCATGGTGCGGATCGGATTGATCGCAATGCTTGCGCCCTGTGCCAGCCGCATATCGACCAGAAAAACCGACAGCCCGTCCGTTCGCTTCTTCGTTTGCTCTTTCGGCGTGGTGCGTGCGAGCAGCAGCATCAAGTCGGAATGCTCCGCCCGCGACGTCCAGATCTTCTGGCCGTTGATGACGTAGTGGTCGTTGCCCTCCCGCCTCGCGGTCGTACGCAGGGACAGGGTGTCGGTGCCGGACGTCGGCTCGGTCACGCCAAAGGCCTGCAGGCGCAGCTCGCCGCTTGCGATCAGGGGAAGGTAGCGCTCTTTCTGCGCGTCGCTCCCGTGACGCAGGATTGTGCCCATGGTGTACATCTGTGCGTGGCAGGCGGCGCCATTGCCGCCGGAGGCATGGATCTCCTCCAGAATTGCCGCCGCTGCACTCAGGGTGAGCCCGCTGCCGCCATATTTCTCGGGGATCAGCGCTGCGAGGTAGCCAGCCTTGGTGAGCGCCTCAACGAACTCGGTCGGATAGGCGCGCTCACGGTCGAGGGCACGCCAGTATTCGCCGGGAAATTTCGCACACAGCGCGCGCACGCCGCTGCGGATGTCGGCGAATTCGTCATGCTCTGCGATACGCTTCTTCATAAGCCCACTCTATGCAGCCGGCGGCACCTGACAAGTGCGCCTAGACCGGGTCCCAGTTGAACACGTCTTCCGAGCGTTCCAGGGGCGTGAGCGACGATGCAAAGGCCGTCTTGAGTTCACGCGCGATCCGGTCCGGCGTCCAGCCGTCGGCGCGATGCATGGTCTTGATCGGCCGCGGCTGGTTGAACAGGTAGATTTCGTTGTTCCGCACCGAAAAGATCTGCCCGCTGATTCCGGCGGCAGCGTCCGAGCAGAGATAGACGGCAAGCGGCGCGATTTTCTCCGGCGCCATGCGCTGAAATGCCTCGATGCGGCGCCTGTCCTGCTCGGTCTGCGCCGGGATCGATTCGATCATGCGCGTGAAGGCAAACGGCGCTATGCAGTTCGAACGCACGTTGAAACGGGCCATGTCGAGTGCAATACCCCGCGACAGGCCCATGATTCCAAGCTTTGCCGCCATGTAATTCGCCTGCCCGAAATTGCCGACAAGACCGGACGTCGACGTCATGTGCACGAAAGCGCCGGAATTCTGCTCGCGGAACAGCGGCGCAACGGCGCGGCTCATGTTGAACGAGCCGTTGAGATGCACGGCAATGACGTCGGTCCAGTCCGACCAGCTCATCTTGTGAAAAATCACGTCGCGCAAAATGCCGGCATTGTTGACAAGGATATCGACGCGGCCGAAGGCCTCCAGTGCCGACTTTACGATGGCTTCGGCATTCTTCGGTTCGGTGATCGACAGCGTCGATGCGATCGCCTCGCCGCCTGCTTTCCTGATGGCATCGACGGTGTCGTGGGCCGGGCCCGCATCGGTCCCTTCGCCGTGAAGGCTCGCGCCGATGTCGCAGGCGACGACGCGCGCTCCCTCCTTCGCGAGCAGGATCGCGATGCCGCGGCCGATGCCGCGGCCCGCGCCCGTGACGATGGCGGTCTTGCCGTCGACAGCTCCTGCCATCAGCGGCCCCACACTTCATCGGCGAGCTCGACGATCATGCGCAGCTTTGCCCACTGCTCGTCCTCGGCCAGCAGATTGCCTTCCTCCGTCGACGCAAAACCGCACTGCGGCGACAGGCAGAGCTGGTCGAGCGAAACGTATTTGGCGGCCTCGTCGATACGCCGCCGGACCTCGTCTTTCGCTTCGAGGCGGCCCGTCTTGGTGGTGACGAGTCCGAGCACCACGTGACGGTCTTTCGGCACGAGCCTGAGCGGCTCGAAGCCGCCCGCGCGCTCGGTGTCGTATTCCATGAAGTAGCCGTGCACCTTGATGCGGTTGAACAGGATTTCCTGCTCGGCCTCGTAGCCGCCGGATCCCATGAACGTCGATTTGTAGTTGCCGCGGCACATGTGCATCGTGATGGTCATATCGGACGGAATGTCCGACATCGCCGTGTTGATCAGGTCTCCGTAAAGCTCACCGAGCTTCTCTGGGTCGTCGCCGCGATCCTTCATGGCCTGCCGGTACTTCGGGTCGCAGAGCATGGCGATGAAGACTTCATCGAGCTGCAGGTATCGGCACCCGGCATCGGCGAAGGCACGCACGGCCTTTTTGTAGGCCTGGCCCAGATCGTCAAAAAAAGCGTCGAGGTTCGGATAGACCTTCCGGTCGATCGGCGTGGGGATCGGACGGCCGTACGCCGCGGACGGTGCAGGGATCGTGATCTTCGGCGTACGCTTCGTATGGGACGCGACGAACCTGAAATGCTCGATCATGGGATGGCCGGAAAACCCGACCTTGCCAGTGACCTTGAGCCCTTCATTGCGCGTGGTTACCGCGGCAAAGGCAATACCGCTGTCCATCACATGCTTCTCGACACCGTCGAGGCCCCAGAGAAAATCGAGATGCCACCAGGAGCGGCGGAACTCGCCGTCGGTGATCGATTGCAGGCCGACCTCTTCCTGCTTTTTGATCATCCGCTCGATCTCGCGATCCTCGACCTCCTTCAACCGGGCAGGCGTGATTTCGCCCCTGGCACGCTGCTCACGGGCTTTCTTCAGCGCCGCCGGACGCAGCAGGCTGCCGACATGGTCAGCGCGGAACGGCGGCTTGGTGCGTTGGCTCATGGTCTTGTTTCCCCGTGCATTCCTACAAAGTGCGAACAGCGACCAGTGAATAGTCCGGCGCAGCACTCCATTCACTGTTCGCTACTCTATATTCGTCGTTTCAACGACCCCACACTTCCCCGGCCACTTCCACAATCATCCGCAGTTTCGCCCACTGCTCGTCTTCAGCCAAGATGTTGCCCTCTTCCGTCGACGCAAAGCCGCATTGCGGCGACAGGCATAGCTGCTCCACGGGCACGAATTTGGCAGCCTGATCGATCCGCCGCTTGATCTCGTCCTTCGATTCGAGCCGGCCTGATTTCGAGGTGACAAGCCCGAGCACGACCGTCTTGTTCTTCGGCACGAACCGTAGCGGCTCGAAGCCGCCGGCACGGTCGGTATCGTATTCCATGAAATAGGCGTGCACATTGACTGCATTGAACAGAATTTCCGCCACCGGTTCGTAGCCGCCCGAGGCGACAAAAGTCGACTGGAAGTTGCCCCGGCACAGGTGCATCGCGACGGTCATGTCAGGCGGGATGTCCGAGACGGCGGCATTGATCATTCCGGCATAAATCGAGGGAAGTTTTTCCGGATCATCACCGCGATCCGCAACCTGGACGCGCAGCTTGGGATCGCAAAGGTAGGCGAAGTTGACCTCGTCAAGCTGCAGGTAGCGGCAGCCCGCGTCGGCAAAGGCGCGCACGGCCCTGCGGTAGGTTTCGCCGAGATCGCGGTAGAATTCGCTCATGTCGGGATAGATCGATTGCGGCACCGCATCGCGCCCGTAGCGGAAGTGCAGCGACGACGGCGACGGAATCGTCATCTTCGGCAGCGCACGCGTGTGCTCCTTCACGAAGCGGAAGTGATCAAGCATCGGGTGGCCGGAGAACGTGCCGAGCCTGCCGACGACGCGCAGCATCATCGGCTTCGGATTGACGCCCTGAAACCTGATCTTGCGTTCGCCGAGATAGGCCTCGACGCCGTCGAGCCTGCCGAGGAAGTCGTAGTTCCAGAATGCGCGGCGGAACTCGCCGTCAGTGACGGCCCTGAGTCCGATCTCTTCCTGTTTGCGGATGATGCCGGCGATCTCGCGGTCTTCGATCGCCCTCAGGGCCTCGGCGGAAATTTCGCCTTTCTCCCGTCGCGCCCGCGCCTCTTTCAAAGGCGCGGTGCGCAGGAGACTGCCGACGTGATCGGCACGGAAGGGAGGTCGTATTCGCTGCATGGTCACTACGAACCTGGCGCGTTATACGAAAAGTGGCCGGTGCTTGAACGTGCACCGGCCACCTTTGGCACGAACTGCCAGCTTGTCTGCAAGTCTAATTTCCAATCGCCTTTTCGTAAGGATAGATCACTTCGCCGCTCTTGTACTTTGGCGGGTAGACGATCACCTCGGTTTTCAGATCGCGGAAGTCATCGATACTGTTGCCTTTGATTGCCTGGAACTGCGCCGCCAGCGTGCGTTCCTCGACCCATTCGCCGTGCTTTCCGAATTTCACGTCGCCGACGACGGTCTTGAAAGTCGTTTTGCGGATGTAGTCGGCCAGCACATCGTCATTAAGGCTCTTCGTGGCGGCAATCGCGTCGCCGAGCACCTGCAGATATGCGTAGGCCCATACAGGCATGTAGTAACCGAGAGGGTCCGTGCCCGCAGCCCCGGCTCGCGCCTGATATTTCTTCAGCAGCTCCATCGAGCCCGGAAACTCCATCGACTTTGTCGGCAGCCAGGTTTCAAAATTCACGACGCCATTGAGCAGCGGACCAAGCTGGGTCTTGAACACAGTGGCCTGCAATCCGACCATTGCGCCGCCCCACATTTTGGGCTTGAAGCCCACCTCGTGCATCGCGCGCACCATACCGACAGTGTCGAGCGGATACGAGCAAATGACGACAAGATCCGGCTTGGCTGCCTGAATTGCACGCACGATCGGTGCAAAGTCGGTCGTAGCCGGCGGGTAACTTTTGTCGTAGACAATCCTGAAGCCCGAAGCCTTCGCATTGTCCCGGGCGCCTTCACAGGCGTTGCGACCGAATTCCGCATCGGCGGAGGCCAGCGCAATGGTTTCCGGCTTCGGCTTCTGCGCTTCTGCAACCTTGAAGAACCCGCGCGTGAATGCCGGCTTCGGATTCGGCCCATTCGGGATCATCGAGAAATACTTGGGGTAGTTGAATCGCTCGTTCACCCCTGTGCCGAAAAGGCTGATGAATACTTTCTTTTTCTGAATCGCAATCGGCATTGCGGCGGCGATTTGTGTCGACGCATAGCCGCTGACGATCAGGTCAACCTTGTCGACGTCGAGCAGCTTGGAATAGATGCTGGGCACCTGCGACGGATTGCTCTGATCGTCGTAGTAGACGAGCTTGACCGGCCGACCGAGCAGACCGCCTTTTGCATTGATGTCGTCTTCCCAGATCTGCATCGCCACCAGCGACATTTTGCCGTTGGCGGCGAGTGGACCGGTGAGAGCCATCCCGAATCCGATTTTGATCGGATCGGCGGCGCAGGCTGGACCCACCGCACAGAAGAACGCTGCGACCAGGGCCGACAACGCAAGACCGCCTTTTCTAACTGATTGAAGTAGCATGTACATTTTTGTGCCTTTCGATTCGCGACCGGATACCGGCAAAGTTGCTTGACGGTATCCCACGTTGTTGAACGCTAGTGATTACCGCGCCGGGCCGATTTGAGAAAAGTCAATGACGGCCCCAGACCTCATCCGCCAGCTCGACGATCATCCGCAGCTTTGCCCACTGCTCTTCCTCGGCGAGCACGTTGCCCTCTTCCGTCGACGCGAAGCCGCACTGCGGCGAGAGGCACAGCTGGTCGAGCGCGACATATTTGGTCGCTTCGTCGATGCGGCGCCTGATGTCGTCCTTGGGCTCCAGCCGCCCGCTCTTCGACGTCACCAGACCAAGCACAAGCTGCTTTTTCCCCTTTGGAAAATATCGCAGGGGCTCGAAGCCGCCCGCGCGGTCGCTGTCGTATTCGAGAAAATAGCCGTCGAGATTGGTATTGCCGAGCAGGTGCTCGGCGACGAATTCGTAGCCGCCCTGGGCAATCCAGGTCGAGCGGAAATTGCCGCGGCATGAATGCATGGTGATGGCCATGTCGGCGGGCTTGCCTTCAAGCGCGGCATTCATGGTCCGCGCGTAGATCGCCGGGAGTTTGTCCGGATCGTCGCCGCGCGCCTTGGACTGCTCGCGCTCCTTGGGGTCGCATATCATCGCCCAGGCCGTGTCATCGAGCTGCAGATAGCGGCAGCCGGCATCGTAGAAGGCCTTGATTGCCGCGCGCCAGGCGACTGCCAGATCGGCGAAGAATTCATCGTAATCGGGGTAGGCCTGCTTGCTGATCATGGCGCGGCCCTGGCGGAAATGGAACGTGCTCGGAGCGGGAATGGTCATTTTCGGCGTGACGCGGCATTTGCTCCTGAGGAACCTGAAATGCTCGATGTGCGGGTGGCCGTTGAACCTGACCTTGCCGTCGATGCGAATCGCCTCGTGCTTGGTCTCGACGCCGTGGAATTTGATGCCGGTGTCGGTCGTGATCGGGGTGACGCCTTCGAGGCCGCGGAAGAAGTCGAAATGCCACCAGGCGCGGCGGAACTCGCCGTCGGTTGCGAGCTTCAGCCCGACCTCTTCCTGCCTCCTGACGATCTTTTCGATTTCGCGGTCCTCGACCGCCTTCAGGGACGCGGCGTCGATTTCGCCCCGGGCATGCTTTGCCCGCGCCTCCTTCAGCGGCGCCGTGCGCAGCAGGCTGCCGACATGGTCCGCCCGGAACGGGGGTGTGATGCGTTGGGTCATTGCTCGCTCCGCCTGGGCGAATAGCGAAACAGCGATTGGCGACCGGGAGAAGTTAACCGCTGCCCGCTACTTTCCGTTCGTCACCCGCTACTTCCCCCAGACCTCGTCCGCCAGCTCGACGATCATGCGCAGTTTTGCCCATTGCTCGTCTTCCGCCAGAATGTTGCCTTCCTCCGTCGAGGCGAAGCCGCATTGCGGCGACAGGCACAGCTGGTCGAGCGCGACGTACTTTGTCGCTTCCTCGATGCGCTTCTTGATGTCGGCGCGCGGCTCAAGCCGGCCCGACTTCGACGTGACAAGGCCAAGCACGACGATCTTGTTGCCCTTGGGGAGGAACCGCAGCGGCTCGAAGCCGCCGGCGCGATCGGTGTCGTATTCGAGGAAATAGCCGTCGTAATTGCACCGGCTGAGCAGGCTTTCCGCCACCGGCTCGTAGCCGCCGGAAGAGATGAAAGTCGAGCGGAAATTGCCGCGGCAGACGTGGGTGGTGATCGTCATGTCGGCGGGCTTTGCCTGCAGCGCCTTGTTGATGCACTTGGTGTAGCTGTCCTGCAAATGGTCGACGTCGAGGCCGCGGTCGCGCGCCTTCTTCAGTTCCTCCTGCGAGCAGAGGTAGGCCCAGGCGGTGTCGTCGAACTGCAGATAGCGGCAGCCGGCATCGTAGAACGCCTTGATCGCCTTCTGGTAGGCGACGGCGAGATCGTCGAAGATGGCGTCGCGGCTCGCGTAGGCGGCCTTGCTCACCGCGTTCGGCTCCAGCCGGAAGTGGAAGGTCGAAGGCGCCGGGATGCACATCTTCGGCGTCACCCGGGTATGCGCCTTCAGGAACCGGAAATGCTCGATCATCGGATGGTCGGAGAAGCCGATCTTGCCCGTCACCCTGATGCTGCGCGGCTTCGTCTGGATGCCCTGGAACTGGATGCCGTGGTCGAGTTCGTAGATTTCCACGTTGTCGAGCATGCCGTAGAAGTCGAAGTGCCACCACGAACGGCGGAATTCTCCGTCGGTGGCGACTTTCAGCCCGATATCCTCCTGTTTTCTGATGATTTTCTCGATCTCGCGGTCCTCGACCTCTTTCAGCTGGATCGCGGTGATCTCGCCTTTCTCGCGCTTCGCGCGCGCCTCCTTCACCGCCCCCGTGCGCAGAATGCTGCCCACATGATCGGCGCGAAATGGCGGCTTGGTTCTTTGCGTCATGGTCGTCTTCCTCCGCAAGTCGCCCGCTCGCACAGCGGGTCTTAGTTGCTTCGAGCCATAGCACGGCTGGCGCCGTACCGTCCTGCCGCGGCTTCGCATGCATAGCGCGCGGTTTCAAGCACTCCACCAAATGAAAAATAATGCGGCGCAATGTCGCCAAGATCAGCTGCTGTCGACAGCGTCTCGATGATGCGATCAGGCCCCACATGGCCGACCAGACCGCTGGCCACGCCCGAGGCCAGTCCCCGCAAAGAAGCCGCAACCCCGCAACGTTTCGCATAGCGCAGAAGAGCGGGCATGCTCGTTGGTCCCGCCATGCCGATCCTGACCGCCTTGCCTATTCCGCAGGCCCGCAGTTGTTTCAGCCAAGCCAGGATCCGGTCGGGCGAGAAGGAAAACTGGCTGACGATATGAACGCGCAGCCCGTGCGCTGCCGCAGCGGCAATTTTCTCGTCAAGCGAGGCCTCCAGGCGACCCGGCGGTATGCGCGGATGCCCTTCCGGATAGGCGCCGATCCCGATTTCCTCGATGCCCGCTTCCCGCAGCCGGCCTTTCTGGATGACAGCCAGCGCGTCGGCAAAGGCTCCAGGCGCGTCGACATCGCCGCCAATCACAAGCAAGCGCCGGACATCGGCCTCACCGCGCAGCGCGACGAGCATTTCTTCCAGGCTTGCGACGTTTTCAAGCCGCCGCGCCGCGATATGAATGACCGGCTCAAGGCCGGCCTTTCGCAGCCTTGCCGCCGCAGCTACGACCTCCTGCCGGGTGATCGTCGGTACGGCGGAGAAATAGATCGGCGTCGCCTGCGGGACAATCTCGGCCAGCGCAGCGATCTCTGCCGGGCCCGGCCGCGTTGCCTCGAGCGAAAAGCGCCGAGCGAAAACCTGAGCTTCAGACGCTGGAATCGCGACCGACATCGACCGCGCCTATTCGCGCCGACGCGAGATCACGAAGGATTCGTCGTAGAACCACAAACCGCCATGCTTCTGGAGAACTTCGCGTGTCGCCTCGATATAGCGGCGATCGCTGTTCACATCGGAAAGGCGGTCGTCTTCCACCTGGGCCACGTAGATCGCCGCATTCCAGGCGGCAAGCAGTGTCGATGTGCCGATCGATGAAGAAATCTCCGATGGCAAAGTGTGCATGTCGTACCGGAATAAGGACCGCTGGTCCGCATAGGCATTGAAATTGAGATCTCGCCCTGCTGGACCAAGTTCGTGTTTGACTTCCTTCAGCAGATCATGACGGTTGTGAACGAAAGGATTGTCGTTCGGCCACACTTTATGAATGATCTCCATCCCTGGGTCGTTTCCATAAGAATGGATAGCGATCATACGGCCGCCCGGGCCAAGGGCGCGCGCAAGGGGGGCGAGCACGCGCTTGGCCTTGAACTCGAGTGAGGCACGCGCGCGATAAGGTTGCGAGGCGATGACCAGATCGTAATCGGCGACTGTTCCGCCAGGTTTGGGCACGATTTGGTCCAGCAGGAAACGGTGGTCGTTTCGATAGATGACGAGAATAACCGGGCGCTCGTAGATCGGATTGCCGCTTTTAGAACTCACGCGGGCCTTCCAGTTCTCGGCGAGGAACGGCTCCAGATCTGTGATCTGTTTTTCGAAACTGTGTGCGGTGCTGCCTTCCATCGCCAGCTCTTTCCAGACGAGACTGGTGGCAGCGCTGAGCGACTTGACCGCCAGCCACGGCGCTTCCGCGTAGGCGAGATTCGTCAGCACCAATACCGACGACGGGTGTTCGACGAAGCGGTCCGCCATCTTATGCAGTGTCAGCCGTATGTCCTCAAGACTGATTTCCTTGCCGACAATGTAGAATGGCGTCGTGGGGAAGCGGTCGTGCATCGAGCGCATGACGCGCGCGAGTACAGTGCCGTCGCCGACGCCCGCGTCGAAAACGCGCACGGCAGGCGGACGCGGATGGATATTGGCAAGCTCAAGACCGACACGCGAGGCGATTTCCCATTTTTCAGAGCAGGTGTTCACGAACAGAAGATATTTCTGCCGGTTGTCGAAGAAGCGGAAATTGCGTTGCGGATCGTCGCCCGCCATACCTGAGGCGACCGGCGGCGCCGCCGGCTTGACGACGGGGAGCACACCAGGCGGCGTCGGTTCGAACAGCACGCGGCGGCGTGCCGGCGCGCCGTCCGAATTGCGGGCCATGAACGCACGGATACGTTCAAGCGTATCGGTCGTGATGCGCCCGCCATTGCGCAGCCGGCTGGCAAGCTTGCCGTCGTTGACGGCGCGCCGGCCGAAAGTCGATTCCGCCAAGCCCCGGGTTCGGCAGAATTCGCTGATCTCCTGAAGGATTTGCTCGTTCATGGCTGCGTTTCCTCAACCGGCTCTCTGGCCGTTGGCCCGGAGCGAACCAAGTCCTGGCAATGGCGTCAACTCTAATTGTGGCGTTGGGAAAGATGGGCAAAGTGGGTGGGCGGATTGCCCACTTACTTTCCGCGTGGTTTTGTTGCCAAGGTTGCCATACGGAGTTATTCACCGGCCGGCGGTGCAGGAATTATGGGCAATCTCCCACTCATATTTGACGGATCGCGGGCAGGGTGGGCAGGCCTCGGCCGGCGACGGCCTAAAGCAAGAAATGCTTGGTACATGCCCGTAAAAAGCGGGCCAGCTCTTCAGATGTCGAAGAAAACCGTCTCGTTTTCGCCCTGAACGCGGATATCGAAGCGGTAGACCGGCAATTCGCCCCGCATTTCCTTGTGGGCAATAAGCGTCCCGCGCCGGTCTGCTGGCACAAGCGCCAGGATGGGATCACTTTCGTTGGCTGCCTCGTCCGGGAAATAAAGCCGGGTGTAAACCTGCCGTAGCATTCCGCGCGAGAAGATACAGAACACGATGTGTGGCGCTTGTGGCTTTCCCTCCGGCCCCGGAACGGACCCCGGTTTGATCGTGTCGAAACTGAAAACCCCGTTCTTGTCAGTGGCCGACCGGCCAAATCCCATGAACTTCGTATTCGGCCGGCTGCGGCTGTCACGTGGATGGGCATATCGGCCCTGCGCATCGGCCTGCCACACCTCCACCATGGCGTCATTAATCGGCATGCCGTCGCCGTCGAGTACGGCGCCTTCGATACGAATCTTCGTTCCCGAGACATCGGGGGTCACCAGATTGGCGCCGGCGGTCTCTTTCCAATCGTAGATCTCGTTCGGCTTCCAGTCGCAACGGCTGTGCGGCGCGAGCCCGTATGCGAAAAATGGGCCGACGGTTTGTGAGGGGGTAATTTCTGACATCGCTGCTTCCTCTTACGCACGATTCTGTTCGATGGGACCGTCTGCTCAGTGCCTGTCTTGCGGAGTCGCTTCGCGCCCGCGCAGCACGATGTCAAAGCGGAAACAAAGCGCCCAATCAGGAATGGTGTTCTCCAGATCGAACCTGGACACCAGACGTTGACGCGCTTTCTCGTCCGTCACCGAATTGAAAATCGGATCGAAAGGAAACAACGGATCACCTGGAAAATACATCTGAGTGACGAGCCGCGACACGAACGAGTGGCCAAACAGTGAGAAGTGAATGTGGTTCGGCCGCCATGCGTTGTGGTGATTGCCCCACGGATACGCCCCGGGCTTCACCGTGATAAAGCGGTAGTACCCTTTCTTGTCGGTGATCGTCCGCCCCGCTCCGGTGAAGTTGGGATCGAGGGGTGCCGGATGCTGGTCGACATTGTGCACGTACCGGCCACAGGCATTTGCCTGCCAGATCTCCACCAAGGTATCTGGAACCGGACGCTTATCCTCGTCGAACACATAGCCATGAACGATGATGCGTTCGCCAAGCGGCTCACCCTTGTGCTGCTTCGTAAGATCGTTGTCGCCCTCCTGTACAGCATCATGGCCATAAACCGGGCCGGTGAGTTCTGACAGTGTATGCGGCACAATGATTAATGGCTTCGACGGCGATCGTTTGACGGTGCTGCGGTAGTCGGGTGTGAGATGTTTCGGAAAAACGGTCAGGCTTTCCCGCGGAAAAATGAGTGTCATTCCAATTGCCCCTTTTGTGTCCTTTCAGCCAACCCTTTCAAGAGCCAGCGACACGCCCTGACCGACACCGACACACATCGTGGCGAGTGCCAGCTTTCCGCCCTTCTCTTCCAGTCCGTGCGCCGCCGTCAGCACGAGGCGGGCGCCGGACATGCCCAGCGGGTGACCGAGCGCTATCGCACCTCCGTGCGGGTTGACGTGCTCGGCGTCGTCGGCAAGCCCCAGCTGCCTCAGGCATGCTAGCGATTGAGAAGCGAAGGCTTCGTTGATCTCGATCAAATCATAGTCGGCAATTTTGTGCTTGAGGCGCTCCATCAGTTTTTGCGTCGCCGGCACCGGCCCGATACCCATGATGCGTGGTGGGACAGCTGCGGAGGCCATGCCGAGAATGCGCGCACGCGGTTTCAAACCGTGCGCCTTAACTGCGGTTTCAGACGCGACGATCATCGCTGCCGCACCATCGTTCACGCCGGATGCATTGCCGGCGGTAACCGTGCCCGGATTGCGAAACGGTGTCTTGAGCTTAGCGAGTTGCTCAAGCGTAGTCTCCGGTCGCGGATGCTCGTCCTTGTCGACCACAACGGGGCCGGCCTTGCCACCGGGCACCTCGACCGCGACAATTTCCTTGGCAAAATAGCCTGAAGCAATGGCCTTACCGGCGCGCTGTTGCGAGCGCAGGGCAAAGGCATCTTGGTCGGCGCGCGTGATCTGAAACTCCTCAGCGACGTTCTCGCCTGTTTCCGGCATGGAATCGATGCCGTATTGCTGCTTCATCAACGGGTTGACGAAACGCCAGCCGATAGTGGTGTCGTAGATTTCGGCTGCGCGCGAAAATGCTTCCTGGGCCTTTCCCTGCACAAACGGCGCACGCGTCATCGATTCGACGCCGCCTGCGATCGCAAAGTCCATTTCGCCGGCCCGGATTGCGCGGGCAGCGGTCCCCACCGCTTCGAGGCCGGACGCGCAGAGACGGTTCAACGTCACCCCCGGAACGCTGGCCGGCAGTCCCGCGAGCAGAAGCGCCATCCGCGCAACGTTTCGATTGTCCTCGCCAGCCTGATTGGCGCAGCCGTAGTAGACTTCCTCAAGCTTTCCCCAATCGGCGTTCCGGCTTCGCGCCATCAGCGCTTTGATCGGAATAGCCGCAAGGTCGTCAGTACGGACTTTGGCGAGCGAGCCGCCATAGCGGCCGATCGGCGTGCGCACGGCATCGCAGATAAAGACGTCGCGAGCCATCATGCCGCCTCTTGTGCGCGTTTGGTGCGTGCCTGCAGATCGCGCAGCACGTCCAGTTCATGCTGGGTTGGTGGCGAAGTCTCCGCGACCTTCGCCGTGTAAGCGACTTTCCATCCCGTATTGTCCTGGATCTGCTCGCGGCTGACCCCGGGGTGAATGGAGACGACGGTCATCTCCTTCGTCACCGGATCAGGTTCGAGAATGGCCAGATCGGTGATGAGTCTGGTCGGACCTTTGGTGTTCACCCCGAGCCTGCCGCGGCTGTCGCCCCCTGAAACGTGGCCGATTGAGGTGACGAAATCGAGCTTGTCGACAAAACTACGCTTGCTCTGCGCCATAATGATAAAAATTTCTCCGCACGAGGTCGCGATTTCCGGTGCGCCGCCACCGCCCGGCAATCGCACTTTCGGTTTTTCGTAGGGCCCGACGACCGTCGTATTGAGGTTTGCAAACCTGTCGATCTGCGCGCCGCCAAGAAAGCCGACCTTGATGCGACCTCCCTGCAGCCAATAGCGAAACATTTCCGGTACCGAGACGGTCGTCACCGCAGTCTCGCACAGTTCACCATCGCCGATCGAAAGCGGCAGAATATTAGGCTTGGTTGCAAGCGTGCCAGATTCGTAGATAAGCGTGATATTCGGTGCGTGCGTCAGGCGCGCAAGATTGGCGGCTGCTGATGGCATTCCGATGCCGACGAAACAGACATCGTCGTCCTTCAGTGCGCGGGCTGCCGCGATTGTCATCATCTCATTCGGGGTATAAGCGGCCATGACCACTACTCCGCCGCAGTCCGGAATTTGCGGACGTGCTGCGCAAACACCTCAGGTCCCTTGCTCAGCACGTTCTCTTTCATCCAGGCAAGAAATGAATCTCGCTCACGCGAGATTGCATCCCATTCTTTGTAAAAGCTGTTTGTGCGCGGGTAGTAGCCCTGCGCGTAAGATGGATAAGCTCCGCCGGGGACTTCGACCACGTGGCCGACAGTCCAGTGCGGCAGCACGACAGCGTTGAGGCTGCGCGCGGGAAGCTCATCGACAATTTCTTCGACCGTAACAACCGAACGCTTGGAGGCGAGCACTGCTTCCTTCTGCACGCCAAGCACGCCCTCGATCATGACATTGCCGGCCTTGTCCGCGCGTTGCGCATGAATCACCGCCACATCAGGACGATGCGCCGGCACAGCCGCGAGCTCCTCGCCGGTGAAGGGACATTTCACGCGCTTGATTCTGGAATTGACCTTCGGCAGATCGCCGCCGATGTAACCGCGGAAGACCGCACACGGCAGTCCCGCCGCGCCGGCCTCATAGGCGTTCGCCATGGCGGCATGTGAATGTTCCTCCAATTCCAGCCTGTTCGGCCATCCGTTTTCGACTGCATCGCGCAGGCGGTGCAAGGAGCCGACGCCCGGGTTTCCACCCCAGGAAAAAACGAGCTTGGCCGCGCAGCCCATGCCTATCAACTGATCGTAAATAAGATCGGGGGTCATCCGGACCAGCGTCAGGTTCTTACGCGCTTGCCGAATGATCTCATGCCCCGCCGCGTGCGGAATGAGATGAGTAAAGCCTTCCAGAGCGACGGTATCGCCATCGTGAATAGTGGCCCTGATGGCTTCCGCGAGCGTGGAAATACGCGCCATTGATATTGGGTCCTGGTTGTGTCCCGTATTTACGGCTGACCATCGGCAGGGTCAAATGGCCGCCGGCCACAAGTTGGGGCCCCAACGGATTACTGTCCATGCTCGGGAAGCAACCCATTTTCACGATCAACGCAGAGCTCGAGAGCATCACCAATCTCGGCCGTACGCCTTATGGCGAGCGGCGCATTATTCGAATTCTCGGCGGCACCGTGCGGGGACCGAAGCTGACCGGGCGAATTCTGCCGGGCGGCGCGGATTGGCAGATCATCCGCACCGACGGCGCCGCCGATATCAGGGCGCGCTACACGATCGAAAGCGATGGCGGGGCGCTGATAATGGTCACCAGCGAAGGGCTGCGGCACGGACCGCCCGAGGTCATGGAACGGCTGGCGCGGGGCGACAACGTCGATCCGGCTCACTATTATTTCCGCACCGTGATGCGGTTCGAAACCTCCGACCCGAAGGTAGACTGGCTCAACCGCATCCTCGCGCTGGCGCGCGGCCAGCGGGACCCACGTGCGGTGCGGCTCGATGTATATGAGGTTGAATGATGGCGGAACGTCTTGCAATCAGGCTTCCCGATTCGCTCATCGCCGAGCGCGACGGAGCTATTGCCGTTCTGCGGCTCAACCGCCCGCAAAAACGCAACGCGCTCGACGACGAGACGATCATCGGCATCGAACATTTCTTTACGTCGCTGCCCGACGGTATCGGCGCCGTCGTGATGGCGGGCGAGGGCGAGCATTTCTCCGCCGGTCTTGACCTTTCCGAACTGGAAGAACGGGACGTCGCACAAGGCATCGCACATTCCGGGCTGTGGCACCGGGCATTCGAGAAAATCCAGTTCGGCAAGGTGCCGGTGGTCGCTGTCCTTCACGGCGCGGTAGTCGGCGGCGGCCTCGAACTCGCCGCTGCGGCCCATGTCCGCGTCGCCGAGCGCTCGGCTTACTACGCGTTGCCGGAGGGCAGCCGCGGCATTTATGTCGGCGGTGGAGGTTCGGTGCGACTGCCGCGGCTGATCGGCGTTGCGCGCATGATGGATATGATGCTGACCGGACGCACCTATTCCGCGGAAGAGGGCGAGAGAATCGGGTTGACGACGTATCTTGCCGATCCGGGCAAGGGTTTTGCCAAGGGACGCGAGCTCGCGCAGCGCATCGCCGATAACGCGCCATTGACCAATTTTGCCGTCATGCAGGCCTTGCCTCGTATTGCCGAAATGGATCCTCAGGGCGGATACGCCGTCGAAGCCATCATGTCGGCAATTGCTCAGGCCGATCCCGATGCGAAGACACGCCTGAAGGATTTCCTGGAAAAGCGTGCACCAAAAGTGACCCGCAGCTAGCCCGAGGCAAGGAAGCCAATGCCGAATGCAGCATCGGAGTTAAAGCCTCATGCGGCCGCACCGCTGCGGCCCGTTCGACTCGGAAGGCCTGAGGTCGTTCTGGAGAAGCGGCCCGGCGGTATCGTCCATATCCGCGCGGCGCAGCCGCTTGGTAAGTATCATCGCAAGCTCAGCGACGCGCTCGAGCATTGGGCCAAGGCCGCACCCGATCGCGTGTTCCTGGCACAGCGGGACGCGAAGGGCGATTGGCGCGAACTCGACTATGCGCAGGTCCTGTCGAATGTACGCCGGATCGGCGCGGGGCTGCTGCGTCGGGGACTGTCCGCCGAAAGACCGGTCATTGTGCTGTCGGGCAACGACATCGAGCATGCACTGCTTGGCCTCGCAGCCATGTACGTGGGCATTCCCTATGCGCCGATCTCACCGGCCTATTCGCTGATGTCGAACGACTTTGGAAAACTGCGCTCGATAATGGAGCTGCTCACCCCGGGCCTCATTTTCGCAAACGATGGAGGCCCGTTTGCCCGCGCCATTCACACGGCGGTGCCCGACGGGATCGAATTGGTTGTCGCACGCAACCCCCCGGGCGACAGGAAGACGACCTTGTTCTCCGAACTTCTTGGCGTCGAAGACGACGCAGGTGTTTCGGCAGCGCACGCCGCGGTGGGGCCAGATACGATCGCCAAATTCCTGTTTACCTCCGGATCGACCGGCAATCCGAAAGCGGTCATCAATACGCACCGAATGCTGTGCTCAAACCAGGCGATGCTCGCGTCGGGCTTTGCGTTCGTAACCGACGAACCGCCGGTCGTCGTGGATTGGCTTCCGTGGAGCCATACCTTCGGCAGCAATCACAACTTCAACATGGTGCTGACCTACGGCGGCTCGCTCTATATCGACGACGGCAACCCGACTCCGCCAGGCGTGCCTAAGACCGTACGCAATTTGCGCGAGATCGCTCCCACGATCTATTTCAATGTTCCGAAAGGTTACGAGGCTCTTGTCACGCACTTTCATGCCGACGAGGCCCTGCGCCGTAACTTTTTCAGCCGATTGAAAGTTCTGTTCTACGCCGGTGCCGGTCTCAACCAGGCGACCTGGGACGAGCTTACAAGGCTCGCAGTTGAAACAACCGGTGAACGTATCATTTTCCTGTCATCGCTCGGTTCGACAGAGACTTCACCCCTGGCGCTTGCCTGCTCGTGGGATTTCGGCCGGCCCGGAAATATCGGAGTGCCCGCACCGGGCGTCGAGCTCAAGCTGGTCCCGAACGAGGGCAAACTGGAGGCACGGCTGCGCGGCCCGCACATCACGCCGGGTTATTGGCGGCAGAATGATTTGACACGAGAGGCATTCGACGAGGAGGGTTTCTACAAAATCGGCGACGCGCTGAAGTTTGTCGACCCCAATGATCCGCGCAAAGGTCTTTTGTTCGATGGCCGCATCGCGGAGGATTTCAAGCTTTCCACCGGCACGTGGGTTAGCGTCGGGCCCCTGCGCGCGCAGTTCATCGATCATTTTGCACCATATATCCGCGACGTGGTCTTCGCCGGTGCGGACAGCGATTTTATTGCCGCTCTTGTATTCCCCGACATCGAGGCCTGCCGGAAGCTTGGCGGCTTCAGCGCAGATGCGTCGGCCAGCGACATTGTCAACGGCCCCGGTGTTCGCCAGAAATTCGCCGACTTGCTCAGGAAATTTGCAGCGGCGAGCCGGGGATCGTCGACGCGCGTTGAGCGAGCGATCCTGATGGCAGAGCCACCATCGATGGACAAGGGCGAGATGACTGACAAGGGCTCGATCAACCAACGCGCGGTATTGAGAAATCGCGCCGCCCTGGTTGACGAACTCTACAATACGGCACTCTCTTCGCAGGTTATTGTGGCTGGGGGAATCGATTGATGGAAATCAAAGGACAGGCTGCAATCGTCACAGGCGGAGCGTCGGGCCTCGGCGCCGCAACGGCCCGCGCCCTGGCAGCCGCAGGCGCCAAGGTTGCAATTATCGACGTCAATGAAAAGGCCGCCAACGATATCGCCGCGGAGCTTAAGGGAATCGCAGTCGCCTGCGATGTGGCCGACGCCGCAAGCGGCGAGGCAGCTGTGAACAAGGCCGCCGCCGCGCATGGGACGGCTCGAATTCTCATCAATTGCGCTGGCGTCGGCCCTGCCAAGCGTATCGTCGGCCGCGAAGGGCCGATGCCGCTCGCCGAGTATGAGCGGGTTATCCGCATCAACCTGATTGGTACGTTCAACATGATGCGGCTTGTGGCCGCCGCGATGCAGACCGCCGAGCCGCTGCCAGGCGGGGAACGCGGCGTTATCGTCTCGACGGCCTCTGTCGCAGCGTTCGAGGGACAGATCGGTCAAGCCGCCTACTCGTCATCGAAGGGCGGCGTTGCGGCACTGACGTTACCGGCGGCACGTGAGTTCGCGCAGTTCGGCATCCGGGTGCTGGCGATCGCACCCGGCATTTTCGGCACACCGATGTTGCGTGCGCTTCCGCAGGAGGCTCAGGATTCTCTCGGCGCCGCCGTGCCTTTTCCCAAGCGGCTCGGTGAACCGCGTGAGTTCGCCGCGCTCGCGCTTCATTGCATTCACAACGCTTACCTTAACGGCGAAGTCATTCGCCTCGACGGCGCGCTCCGCATGGCGCCACGCTGACACGGTGCCGTCGTGACAAAATCCAGTAACACCCGCACGGTGCGGATCGAATGGGGTGACTGCGATCCGGCCGGAATTATTTTTTATCCGCGTTATTTCGAAATCTTCGACGCATCAACCGCCCTGTTGTTCGAGCGCGCACTTGGAATGACCAAGCTCAAGATGCTTGAGAAACTTGAATTCGACGGCTTTCCTCTCGTGCAAACCCGAGCACGGTTTTTCAAACCGACCCGGTTCGGAGACGACGTGACGGTCAAGAGCACCGTGTCGTTTGGCCGTTCAAGCTTCGATGTCGAACATAAGCTGAGCCTGAACGGAGACACGTGCGTCGAGTGCTCCGAGAAGCGGGTCTGGGTGATTCGCGATGCAGGCGGCCGGCTCAAGTCGCATCCGATTCCCGAAACAGTGCTTAAACAATTCCGGGATTGATCTAGCTGATCTCTGCCGCGATTTTCTTGAGGATCTGAATGAATCGCTTGCGATCGCGCTCGCCAATCACGCGGTCAAGATTGCGCTCGTGACGCCGGGCGCAGCGGGTCAGCATTGTCAAGACTTTCTTCCCTGACGAGGTGAGGTACAGCCGATAGGTTCGCCGATCACTGTCCATGCGCTTACGTTCGACAAGGCCACGCCTGACCAGGTCCTCCACCACGGGCGTCAGGCTGGACTTGTCGCGGCCATTGGCAAACGACAACTCCGTCTGGCTGATTCCCGGATTGCGCGCGATCAGGGTCAAGGTTGCGAAACGGCCGGGACTTTCCCCAACCTCCTGCGACAAGTGCGAAAAGGCTTGAAAAGCCGCTTCTTGAGCCATGCGCAGGTTGAAGCCAACCCAATGGGCAAGCGGACCAAAATTGACCGTCAGGCCAATGGCTTCGCCATTCTTTCCCTTGCGCCGCCCGACTGTGCCGTTTGTTCCGTGCACCGCATCTATCCTTTCAACAGCAGATGACCGCCTGTTTGAGTATTTAGTTGGATGTCAAACGATACGCTTTACAACGTCGCCGGCATCCGGCTGAATATTGCAAAAAGTTGGCGACTTAACCAACACCAAACCCCCGGGAGGAAATCCATGAAACTCCGTTTCGCCGGATGTGTCTACGCTGCCGCCATGTTGATCGGCGGAGTGACCGGCGCGTTCGCGCAAGACAAGACCTTCGAACTTAAATTGTCGCACTGGGTGCCGCCGTCACATCCGCTGCAAAAGGCACTGGAGGAATGGGGCGCTTCGGTCGAGAAAGAGTCGGGCGGCACGATCAAATACAAGGTTTACCCGGCGCAGCAGCTCGGCAAAGCATTCGATCATTACGACATGGCGCGCGACGGCATCGCCGACCTCACCTACATCAATCCCGGTTATCAGCCCGGCCGATTTCCGATCATCGGCGCCGGTGAATTGCCGTTCCTGATGACCAATGCCAAGGGCGGCACTCAGGCGCTCGACGCATGGTATCGTAAGTACGCCGACAAGGAGATGAAGGACGTCAAATTCTGCCTCGCCTTTGTGCATGACCCCGGTGCGTTCCATTCCCGTTCGAAAAAAATCCTGGTGCCCGGCGATATAAAGGGAATGAAAATCCGCCCCGCACACGCGACTATGGCCACATTCGTCACAATGCTTGGCGGCACCAACGTGCAGGCCGCTGCGCCGGAGGTGCGCGACATTCTCGAAAAAGGCGTCGCAGATGCGGTAACGTTCCCGTGGGGCTCGGTGCCGCTCTTCGGCATCGACAAGGTGACCAAATATCACCTCGATATGCCGCTTTATGTCACGACTTTTGCCTTCGTGTTCAACAAGGCAAAATACAATGAAATGTCGGCAGCGCAGAAAAAGGTGATCGACAACCACTGCACGCCGGCATGGGCGCTGAAAGTCGCCGCACCCTGGGCCGACTTCGAGCACGCCGGCATAGCGAAAATCAAGGCCGAAGCCGGACACGAGGTCTACGAGCCGAGTGCGGCGCAGGTTGCCGAGTGGAAAAAAGCGGCCCAACCACTGGAAAAGACCTGGGCGGACAACGTCAAAAAGGCGGGCGGAGACCCCGACACCATCATGAAGGAGCTCAAAGCCCAGCTTGTGGAAGACAAAGCGGCATATTGAGCTTCATCCACATGCAACGTGTGGCGGCGGCACTGGTCCGCCGCCGCGATGATTTAATCACACCGCAGGGGGATGCGACGTGATCCGCGTCTACATGGACCGCTTTATCGATACGATCGAGTGGGTGGCGGCATTTTTCGTCGGCATCGTTGCCGCCAACATTTTCCTGCAAGTGCTGCTGCGCAACCTGTTTGCCTACTCGATTCCGGATTCCTACGATTTCGGCCGGATGATGCTCGGCATCCTGATTTTCTGGGGCATTGCCGCTACCTCGTACCGCGGTACGCACATCACTGTCGACCTGGTGTGGGGTAACGTTGGGCCGCGCTATCAGCGCATGATCGACGTATTTGCGACGCTCGTGTTACTGTTCGTGGTCACCGTGCAGACCTACACGCTGTACGACAAGGTGATGACGACGCGCAGCGACAACGTGCTTACCTTCGACCTGCGCCTGCCGACCTGGCCTTTCTTCATGATCGCGTGGCTCGGTGACGTTTCGGCCGTGCTGCTGATCGCGGTACGGACATATCGTCTGATCTTTCACCCGGACTACATGGTCGATCCGACCGCGCAAAAAGCGATCAAGCCGGTCGAATAGCGATGAGTACCGACACCGTCGCCATTCTGGGGTTTGCAGCTTTGTTCGTGCTTATGCTGCTGCGTGTGCCCGTCGGCATGGCGATGGGCTTGGTGGGTATCACCGGATTCAGCTATCTCGTCGGTGGCGCGCCGGCGCTCAAGCTGGTCGGGCAGACCTCGATGCGCACGGTCACCGACTATACGTTCGGCGTTATTCCGATGTTCCTGCTGATGGGCGCCTTTGTCACCAGCTCCGGCATGAGCCGCGAACTGTTCCGCACCGCCAACAACTTTGTAGGCCATCTCAGAGGCGGGCTTGGCATTGCCACGGTGGCGGCGTGCGGCGGCTTCGCAGCAATCTGCGGGAGCTCGGTTGCCACGGCCGCGACGTTTTCGACCGTGGCCTATCCCGAAATGCGACGGTACGGCTATCCGCAAAGCTTTGCGACCGGCGTGATCGCCGCCGGCGGCACACTGGGGGCGATGTTACCGCCGTCAACAGTGCTCGCAGTCTACGGCATCATCACGGAACAGGACATCGGCAAACTGTTCATCGCCGGCATCATCCCGGGCGTCCTGGCAATCAGCATGTACATGATGACGATTGCCATCATCGGCTGGATCAGTCCGGGTTTTTTACCGGCTGGCACGCGAAAACCATGGAGCGAGCGTATTGCGGGGCTGAAGGATATATGGGCGCCGCTGCTGCTGTTCGTCTTCGTTATCGGCGGCCTCTATGGATTGCCGTTTCTGCCGCGTTTCACGCCGACGGAAGCCGGCGGAGTCGGGGCGAGCGGCGCCTTCCTCATCGGCGTGCTGAGCAGACGGCTGGACAGGGACGGGATATTGACATCTCTGCTGCAGGCGACCCGGACTGCAGCCGCGGTGTTCACCGTTCTGATCGGCGCGCTGCTTTTCGGTTACTTCCTTACCATCACGCAGACACCGCAGAAGGTCACCGCTTTCCTTACCGCCCTCGGCCTGGGAAAATACGGCGTGCTTGCGCTCATCATGCTGATGTACCTGTTGCTCGGCTGCCTGATGGACGCGATGGCGATGATCATCCTCACCATCCCCATCATTTTCCCGGTCATCACCCACCTCGGTTTCGACCCGATCTGGTTCGGGGTGATCATCGTGATGACGGTGGAACTTGGCCTCATTCACCCGCCGGTCGGGATGAACGTTTTTGTGATAAAAAGCGTGGTCAAGGATGTCAGCTTCGTGACCATCTTCAAGGGCGTCATTCCCTTTATAGTCACAGACCTGATTCGGCTGGCGATTCTGATCGCGTTCCCGATACTTGCCCTCTGGCTCCCCTCCCACATGTAGGTGCGTTTGTGCTATATAGTTTGAACCCCAACTATCTGGCCCGGTAGCCCGAGCATGGAACGCTCTTTCAAAAAGGAAGTGCAGGCGCTCAAGCTCGGTGACGGCGAAACCTTTCACGGCGAAGGTATCCTCGCAGTCACCAAAGCGCTGCTGCAATCAGGCGTATCCTACGTCGGCGGCTATCAGGGAGCCCCCGTCTCGCATCTGCTCGACGTGCTTGTCGATGCCGAGGACATCATGTCCGAACTCGGCGTGCACCTCGAAACCTGCTCGAACGAAGCCTCAGCGGCGGCCATGCTCGGCGCCTCCATCAATTACCCGCTGCGCGGAGCGGTGACCTGGAAGTCGATAGTCGGCACGAACGTTGCGGCGGATGCGTTGTCCAATCTCGCTTCGCCGGGTGTTATCGGCGGCGCAATGATCATTCTCGGCGAGGACTATGGCGAGGGTGCCAGTGTCATTCAGGAACGCTCTTACGCCTATGCACTGAAGTCATCGATGTGGCTGCTTGACCCGCGTCCGGATCTTCCGTCGATCGTGCGCACGGTTGAGAAAGGATTTGAGCTGTCGGAGGCAAGCCACGCGCCCGTGATGCTGGAACTGCGTATTCGCGCCTGCCATGCCACCGGTGCGTTCGTTGCCAAGAACAATCGCAAGGGCGCCGTGTCAGGTCTCGACAAGCTGCCGGGGCCGCCGCGCTTCGAGTACGGGCGACTTGCGCATCCACCGGTGATCTTTTCGCAGGAGCGTCTGAAGGTCGAGGAGCGGCTGCCTGCCGCCCGCGCTTTCATCCGCGAGCACAAGCTCAACGAAACAGTTTCCGGCGACCTGAATGACGTCGGCATCATCGTCATGGGCGGGCTGACCAACAGCGTGTTGCGCGCGCTGGAACGAATAGGGCTTGCCGACGTTTTCGGCGCCTCCCGCATTCCGTTACTCATTCTGAACGTCGTCTACCCGCTGGTGCCGGAAGAGCTGCGCGGGTTCTGTGCGGGCAAGAGCGCCGTGCTTGTCGTCGAGGAAGGCTACCCCGACTACATCGAGCAGGCCGTCAACGTCGAATTGCGCCGCGCCGACCTCAATACGCGGGTTCTCGGTAAAGGTCTGCTGCCGAATGCCGGAGAATATGCATCCGATGTTCTCCTGGAAGGCATTGCATCGTTTCTACGGGACGTGAGGCCAAGGGGCATCGATGCTGATGCAATCGCCAAGACCGCGCGCGGACTGATCGCGCACAAGGCGGCAGCCGCGGCCGCACTTGGACCACTGCCGCCACGCCCACCCGCGTTCTGTACCGGATGCCCCGAGCGACCTGTCTTCTCGGCAATCAAGCTGATGCAACGCGAACTCGGCCCGACCCACATCAGCGCCGATATCGGCTGTCATTCTTTTGCAACCTTCGCACCCTTCTCGCTGGGCAATTCGATTCTCGGGTACGGCATGTCACTCGCCAGTGCCGCCGCGGTTACGCCGAACATGGAGAAACGTCCGATCGCGGTCATGGGTGACGGCGGCTTCTGGCATAACGGACTCATTACCGGCGTTGCTTCCAATCTCTTCAACAGGGGCGACGGGGTGCTGATCGTGATGCAGAACGGTTATGCGTCAGCGACCGGACAGCAATACATTCCCTCGAGCGCCGCGAGCAAGGAAGGCCCGGCACCCGGCATGGGCATCGAGCAAACCTTGCGTGCCATGGGGGTGAAGTGGCTGCGCACAGTGCGTACGTACAGTGTCAGCACGATGGTGAAGACACTGAAGGACGCGATGAAAACCGCGGAGCGCGGCCTCAAGGTCATTATTGCGGACGGCGAATGTCAGCTTGCGCGTCAGCGCCGCGTGCGCGCGGAGGATGCCGAAAAACTCAAACGGGGCGAGCGCGTTGTCCGCACACGGTACGGCGTCGACGACGAGATCTGCACCGGCGACCATTCCTGTATTCGACTGTCCGGCTGCCCCTCGTTGACGGTGAAGCCCTCGCCAGACCCGTTGCGGACCGATCCGGTCGCGACCGTGGTTGATTCATGCGTTGGCTGCGGACTGTGCGGCGAAGTCGCGCACGCGGCAGTGTTATGCCCGTCCTTCTATCGCGCCGAAATCATCCGCAACCCGACATGGCGCGACCGGCTTGTCCACAGGCTGCGGAGCAAAGTGATCGGCTGGCTCGGCGGCTATGGCGGCGAGGCTGCGGCATGAGCGTGCAACGGCCGATATCGGTCCTCATCGCCGCGCTGGGCGGCGAAGGCGGCGGGGTGTTGACGCAATGGATCGTATCGGCGGCCGCGCAAGCCGGCTTTCCTGTACAGAGCACATCCATTCCCGGCGTCGCCCAGCGGACGGGCGCCACAACTTATTATGTCGAGATTCTGCCGACCAGGATCACGGATCTCAACGGCAGGCGCCCCGTTCTCGCGCTGACTCCCGGGGTCGGCGATATCGACATCGCGGTCGCCAGCGAATTGCTCGAAGCAGGACGCACGGTCGCAAACGGCTTTGTCACACCCGACCGCACGCATATCATCAGCTCATTGAGCCGCTTCTATGCGATGGATGAAAAGATCGCGATGGGTGACGGTCGGTTCGATCGGGACAAGCTCATCAAGATCATCACCGACCATTCGAAAGACGCGCTCCTTATCGATATGGACGCGCTGGCAAAGAAGAGCGGCTCGATCATCAATGCCGTCATGCTCGGCGCAATTGCCGGCTGCGGTCGCCTGCCGATCGGGCTCGAGCTCTTCGAGGCTGCCATCCGCGAGGACGGCAAGGCCGTAGACAGCAACCTGAAAGGCTTTCGCGCCGGCTACGAAGCTGCGCAGGCGAAGTCGAAGCCCGCGACGGTTGCCGAAAACAAGAAGAAGGCAGCCGCCACCCCTGCCCTGGTGGAGCACGAAGTGGCGCGCACGTTTCCGGCTGTCGCACAGGCAACCGGCCTTGAAGGCATACGGCGGCTCATCAACTACCAGAACGTACGCTACGGCCGCCTTTACCTCGACCGGTTGAGGCCTATCATTGCCGACGACCAGGCCGCCGGAGCGCAAGGGAAGCTGCTGCGGGAAGTTGCGCGTCATCTTGCCGTTCGCATGTCTTACGAGGATGTGGTCAGGGTGGCACAAGCCAAGATTGCGCCGGGCCGCATGCAACGCATCGTGCGGGAGGAATTGCGCGCCAACGGCGATCCCTACTCCGTTCACGATTTTCTCAAACCCGGTATTGAAGAACTCTGCCAGTTGCTGCCACCGTTCCTTGCGCGGCCCATCATCCGGATGGCCGAAAGTAGAGGCTGGCTGGGCCGCGTCCATTTCGGAATGGAAATCAATTCCACGTCGATCAGCGGCTACCTTCGCTTCTGGCTGCTGGCAAAACTGCGGGTGGTTCGGCCTTACGGCTATCGCTTCAAGCAGGAGCAGCAGCAGATCGACGACTGGCTTCGCCTGATCCGCGACGCGGCCAGGCAGTCGGCAGAGCTCGCCTTGGAAGTTGCCGAATGTGCACGACTGATCAAGGGATATGGTGATACGCACGCACGCGGGCTTTCCAACTACCGTACTATCGAAATGCGTGTCATCCGTCCGGCTCTCGCAGGTCGCATTCCGCTGTCGCGCGCAGTCGACGCCGTAGCCAGTGCACGCACTGCCGCCTTGGCTGATCCGGAAGGAGAAACGCTGAACAAGTGCCTTGCCGAAATTGACGGGCAGCCCACGTTGCGAATTGCGGCGGAGTGATCCGGAAGACGGACAGCCCGCCTCCGTTGTCAGTCATTCCTCGGTCGAGTAAAACCGGGCTCGCAAACCAAATGAAAACGTCCGCGGAGCCGGGCGATTGAGGGGCGGGACGAAATGGCCGCGACACCGACAGGACAACGGCCAACCATTGCCGCCGAAGCATTCCTGCGCGCGCTTGCAGACCACGGCACGGACTATTTTTTCGTCAATCCCGGCACCGACTTCCCGCCAATCGTCGAGGCTTTCAGCCGTGCGAAAAAGACCAATGCGAAGGTGCCAAAGCCTATTCTGGTACCGCACGAGAATCTTGCGGTCGGTATGGCACACGGCGCCTATCTGATGACCGGCCGGCCGCAGGCGGTCATGGTGCACGTGAACGTCGGCACTGCCAACACGATCAACAATCTGACAAATCTTTCGCGTGATCGTGTTCCGCTGATATTGGCAGCCGGTCGCACGCCGATTACGGAAAAGGGCAATTTCGGCTCGCGCTCGCGTCCGATTCATTGGGCGCAGGAGATGTTCGATCAGGCCGGCATGGTGCGCGAGCTCGTGAAGTGGGACTACGAGCTGCGCATGCCCGGTCAGATCGGAGACGTGGTGGCGCGCGGCGTTGAAGTTGCAATGGCGCATCCGCGCGGCCCCGTTTACCTGGTGTTGCCACGCGAACCTTTGTCCGCGCCTCTGCCGGAGCCGGTCGGACCGGTAAAGCCTCGGCCACAGGCGCCGCCCGCGTATCCTGATCCACGCACGATCGCGACCCTGGCCGACTGGGTTGCAACTGCCGAGCGCCCGCTCATCGTGACGTCCGCTTTGCCGGCGGAAGCGGTCCCCTACCTCGAGCGCCTCGCCGAGCGCTGTGCGATTCCCGTCGTCACGCACAGTCCGCGCGCGGTGTGCCTGCCGTCGAGCCACCCGATGCATTTCGGGTTCGAACCCGGTGCATTGCTCGCCGATGCCGACCTGGTCATCGCGCTCGAATCCGATGTTCCCTGGATTCCGCACCTGCAGCACCCGCCCGGCGGCTGCCGCGTCGTTCACGTCGGGGAAGACCCGTTTTACGTACGTTATCCGATGCGCAGCTTTCCGAGCGATCTCGCCCTGCAGGCGGGTCCGGCTCAGGCACTTGATGCATTGATGCGCGCCGTCGAGCCGCGCCTGCAGATGGCCGACGCACGCATCGCCGCACGGCGTGCACGTCTGACCGAGCGCATGCGCACAAGGCGCGCGCAGCTCGCAAAAGACTCGGCCGCGGGCACGGCAATCTCGCCTGAGTATCTGTCGCACGTTATCGGCGACACGGTTGGCAACGACGCGATCATCGTCAACGAGTACCCGCTGCGGCCGGATCATTGCCCGCGCGAAAAGCCCGGCACGTTTTTTGCGCTCGGCCCTGCCGGTGGACTGGGCTGGGGATTCGGCGCAGCGCTCGGTGCCAAGCTTGCAGCGCCTGACCGGTTTGTCGTCGCGACCCTCGGCGACGGCTCTTACATGTTCGCCAATCCGATGGTTGGTCACTGGATCTCGGCGGTCCAGAACATTCCCATTCTGACCATCGTTTTCAATAACAGCCGTTACGGTGCGGTGCGGCGCGCCACGCTTTCAATGTTCAAGGACGGCATCGCCGGCGAGAACGACGGCCGCACTCTCGCCGATCTTGACCCATCGCCTCCGTTCGAGGACATGGCGCGCGCGCAGGGCGCGCACGCCGAGCGGGTGGAAAAGCCCGGCGACCTCTCCGACGCCATTGCCCGTGCGCGCGACATTGTCGTCAACGAGAAACGGCAGGCCATGCTCAACGTCATCACGCCATACTGATCCAATTCGAAGTAACGCCAAGTCACGGAGAAAGAGTACATGCGCATCGATGCCTATACCCACTTCATCCCCGAAAATTACTTCAACAAGATCGTGGAGAGTGGCCATGCCGACATCGGCAAGCGCGTGCGTGAGATCCCGTGCATCCATGACCTCGACATCCGCCGCAAGATCGTGGACGGATTCAAGGATTATGCGCAGATTCTCTCCTACCCGATGCCGCCGCTGGAAGTGATGACAAAAGGCGACGGAAAGCTGACGGAGGAATACACCAAGCTTGTGAACGACGGTTTTGCCGAGATCTGCCGGAAACATCCGGACCAGTTTCCCGGCTGGGTCGCCCAGGCAGCACTGATCGCGCCGGATGCCGGCGTGCGTGAGGCCGAACGCGCGCTAAAGAACGGCGCGCTCGGCGTGCAGATCTACACCAACATTGCCGGAAGACCTCTCGACGATCCGGCTTTCGAACCGTTCTTCGAGACGATGAATAAGTCCGGCAAGCCGGTCTGGATGCACCCGGCCCGTGCCGCCAATTTTCCCGACTATCTCACCGAGAAAAAGTCGAAGTACGAGATCTGGTGGACTTTCGGCTGGTCATATGAGACCGCGGCAGCCATGGCGCGCCTCGTCTTCTCGGGCATCATGGACAAGTATCCAGATCTCAAGATCATCACGCACCATTTTGGCGGTATCGTCCCGATGCTGGAAGGGCGCATCGGTCCGGGCTGGGATCAGCTTGGTGCGCGCACCTCGGACGAGGACCTTAGCCTCATACTGAAGCGGTTGAAGAAGCGACCACTCGATTACTTCAAGCACTCGTTCTATGCCGATACCGCAGTGTTCGGCGGCGTGCCGGCAACGCACGCCGGCCTTGCCTTCTATGATCTCGACAAGATCGTGTTTGCCTCCGACTGCCCGTTCGATCCGGAAAAGGGAACCATGTATACGCGCGAGACGCTGCGCATCATCGAAGGCATCGACATGCCGGCTGCGGACAAGGAAAAGATCTGGCACGGCAATCTCGAGCGCATCACCGGTGTGAAGTTCAAGACGTGAGTTTAACTCACGGCACGGTGCTTCGTTTGATCGTCATGCGCGGCTTGACCCAATTCGCAACCATCCTTGCTTTCGCGGGGATGCGCGAAAGCGGGTGAAAGAAAGACGTGGACGTCCGGCATAAAGCCGGGCACGACGATGAAGAGTGTCCGCGCACTCGTCTTACTCCGCTCATTCCCGCGCCAGCAGGACTCCCAGAAGAGAAATTCCGGACCCGGCAGTTTGCAGCCATGGCCCCTCTTTCGCCGTGGATGAGCGGAGACCAGTGAAAATAAAGTCGTGGATGTCCGGTATAAATCCGGTGATGTCGCTTAAGAACAATCCGTCGTCTCTGGAAGCCGCGAGCGCATCTGCTAACGTCGCCGCCCATGGCGCTCACTCAACCGATCGACCGGCCCGAACCCGAACCGCCCACTGACGACGGCCGCGTCACGCCGGCAATGGCGCAGTATGTCGAGGTCAAGGCCGCCAATCCGGGCTGCCTGCTGTTCTACCGGATGGGCGATTTCTACGAAATGTTCTTCGAGGACGCGGAGATTGCCTCGCGCGCACTCGGCATCGTGCTCACCAAGCGCGGGAAATACCTCGGCAAGGACGTGCCGCTGTGCGGCGTGCCGGTCGTGCGTGCCGACGAATACCTGCACAGGCTGATCGCGCTCGGGCATCGCGTCGCGGTGTGCGAGCAGCTCGAAGATCCGGCCGAGGCGCGCAAGCGCGGCTCGAAGAGCGTGGTGCGGCGCGATGTGGTGCGCCTCGTGACCCCGGGCACGCTTACCGAAGACACGCTGCTTGATGCGAAGCGCAACAATTATCTCCTGGCGATCGCGCGCGCACGCCGGTCGTCTGAGGGCAATGATATGCGTTTCGCACTTGCCTGGATCGACATATCGACCGGTGAGTTCCGTGTCTCCGAGTGCCCACGCGAAATACTTTCCGCCGAAATCGCCCGACTTGAGCCGGGCGAGATTATCATTTCCGATGCGCTGTATAGCGAGCCTGATCTTGCGCCGTTGTGGCGCTCGCTGCCGGCGGTAACACCGCTCGCCCGCGACATCTTCGATGGCGCGACTGCCGAGAGACGGCTTGCTTCGTTCTTTGCCGTCTCCACCAGCGAGGCCTTCGGCACGCTCTCGCGGCTCGAGCTCACCGCCGCCGCGGCCTGCGTCACCTATGTCGAGCGCACGCAGCTCGGCCAGCGGCCGCCGCTTTCCCCGCCCCTGCGCGAGAGCGCAGGTGCCAGCATGGCGATCGACCAGGCCACGCGCGGCAATCTCGAGCTTATGCGCACGCTTTCCGGCGAGCGGCGTGGCTCGCTGCTCGATACAATCGACCGCACGGTGACGGCCGCGGGCTCGCGGCTTCTGGCGCAGCGTCTGTCGGCGCCGCTCACCGACCCTGCGCTGATTGCGCGCCGTCTCGACGCAGTCGAAGCCTTCACAGCCGACAGCGTGCTGCGGGCGGAAACACGTTCGCGCCTCGCGAGCGCACCTGATCTTGCGCGCGCGCTGTCGCGGCTCGCCCTTGGCCGCGGCGGACCGCGCGACCTCGCCGCAATCCGTGACGGCATCTTGGCGGCCGCCGATCTTGCGCGATCGCTTGCCGCGCTCAAGGACGCGCCCGCAGAGACAGCTGAAGCAATTCAGGCATGCCGCAAGCCGGACGGCATGCTGGCAGCCGAATTATCGGCTGCGCTTGCCGCCGAGCTCCCGGCGTTCAAGCGCGATGGCGGCTTCGTGCGCGAGGGGTACGACAAGACGCTCGATGAAATGCGCGCACTGCGCGATGAATCGCGCCGGATCATTGCCGCGCTGCAGGCGCGCTATGCCGAGGAAACCGGCATCCGCATCCTGCGGATCAAATATAACAATGTGCTCGGTTATTTCGTGGAGGTGACGGTGCAGCACGGCGAAAAGCTGATGTCGCCGCCGCTCAACGCCACATTCATTCACCGGCAGACGCTCGCCGGACAGGTGCGGTTCACCACCACCGAGCTGGGCGAACTCGAAGCCAGGATCGCCAGCGCGGCCGACCGGGCGCTCGGCCTCGAGCTTGAGATTTTCGAGCGGCTGACGGCGCACGTAATCGATGAGGGTGCCAATATAAAGGAGTGCGCCAATGCGCTCGCCGCCCTGGACGTCGCGAGCGCACTTGCCCACCTGGCCGAGGAGCGGAATTACGCACGTCCGCAGGTCGACGGCAGTCATACTTTCGTTATCGAAGGCGGGCGACACCCCGTGGTCGAGCAGGCGCTCTCGCGCGACGGCACCCCGTTCGTTGCCAATGACTGCGATCTTTCGCCGCCGCAACAGAGCGACGCCGGCCGTATCTGGCTTCTCACCGGCCCCAACATGGCGGGTAAGTCAACGTTTCTGCGGCAGAATGCGCTGATCGCGATCCTCGCGCAGACGGGCAGTTTTGTTCCTGCGAAGCGCGCGCACATCGGCGTGGTTGACCAGCTGTTCTCCCGCGTCGGTGCCGCCGACGATCTTGCCCGCGGACGCTCGACATTCATGGTCGAGATGGTGGAGACCGCCGCGATTCTCAATCAGGCGGGCGAGCGCGCACTGGTCATTCTCGATGAAATCGGCCGCGGCACGGCCACCTTCGACGGATTGTCGATCGCCTGGGCGACGATCGAGCATCTTCACGCCGTCAACAAATGCCGTGCACTGTTTGCAACGCATTTCCACGAACTGACCGCACTCGCAGGGAGGCTTGACCGGCTGCACAACGCGACAATGCGCGTGAAGGAATGGCAGGGCGAAGTGGTGTTTCTGCACGAAGTCGTCGCCGGGGCCGCCGACCGCTCCTATGGAATCCAGGTGGCAAAGCTCGCCGGGTTGCCTGCGAGCGTGATCGAGCGCGCCAGGCTGGTGCTGGCCAGGCTCGAGCAGGAAGACCGCACCGCGCCAAAGGGCTTTGAAGACCTGCCGCTTTTCTCGGTGATGCCCCGGACGCCGCAGGAAACCTCCACGCAAGACGAGGATCCCATCGCCAAGGCCCTTGCCGCCATCAACCCGGACGACCTGTCGCCGCGCGAGGCACTGGACGCGCTTTATATGCTAAAAGCAAAGATGACGAACAAGCGTTAGTCCCGGATGCCATGATGAATGTTGCCGAAAGGAAGCACGCAACCGCGCCGGCGGAGGCGCAGCACTGGCTTGAGAGCTTCGAAGCGGCGCTGTCGAAGCAGGACGCTACAGCGGCGGCGCAGCTGTTTCAGGCGGACGGACTTTGGCGTGACGTGCTGGCGTTCACCTGGAACCTCCAGACGGCGTCCGGCCGTCCCGCGATCGAAAACACGCTGCATGGCACGCTGTCGCGCATGCAGCCGAGAAATTTCCATATCCCGGACAAGCGCACACCTCCCCGCTGGGTAAAGCGGGCGGGCGTCGACAGCATCGAAACGCTGTTTGAATTTGAGACTGCCTTCGGAGCCTGCGCCGGTGTGCTGCGGCTGAAGCCGGACGATGACGGGCGGCTGCGTGCCTGGACCTTGAACACGAATCTGCAGGAGCTCAGGGGTTTTGAGGAAGAGTTCAGACGGCGCGGCGAGCCTGATTCCTCGCGTGACTTTGGTGCCGAAAACTGGGCCGACCGCCTCGCAAAGCAGCGGGCCTATTCCGACCGCGACCCCGCCGTCATTGTGGTGGGAGGCGGACAGGCCGGTCTTTCAATTGCGGCGCGGCTGCGTCAGCTCGACGTGGACGCATTGATCGTCGACCGGCATCCGCGTATCGGCGACAACTGGCGCACCCGCTATCACTCATTGACGCTGCACAACGAAGTGCACGTCAATCACCTGCCCTATTTGCCGTTTCCGCCGACGTTTCCGGTCTATATCCCGAAGGACAAGCTCGCCAACTGGTTTGAGTCCTACGTTGAGGCGATGGAGCTGAACTACTGGACCGGCACCGAGCTCGCCACGGGCGCCTATGACGAGGCGCGCCGTGAATGGCAGGTGACGCTGCGCCGGCGTGACGGATCGGAGCGCATCATGCGCCCGCGCCACCTCGTGTTTGCGACCGGCGTGAGCAGCATCCCCTATACGCCGGATCTGCCCGGCCTTGATGCGTTTGCCGGGGTCAAGGTGCACTCGGGCGATTTCAAGAACGCCGAACAGTGGGCGGGACGCAATGCCCTCGTACTCGGCACCGGCACCAGCGGTCATGACGTCGCGCAGGAGCTGCATGCACATGGCGCCCGTGTGACGATGATCCAGCGCAGCAAGACGCATGTGGTCAGTCTGAAGGAAGCGCAGAGCGTCTACGCGATCTATTCGGAAGGGATCCCGTTCGATGACTGCGATCTGCTTGCGACGTCGTTTCCCTATCCTGTCCTGCAGCGCTCCTATCAGCTCTCCACCGCCAAGGGCCAAATGGTGGATCGCAAGTTGATCAAATCACTGGAAGAGCGCGGCTTCAAAACCTGGCTCGGCGAGGATGAGACCGGCTTCCAGATGATGTATCTGCGCCGCGGTGGCGGCTACTATTTCAATGTCGGCTGCTCGGAACTGATCATTTCAGGTGAAGTCGGCCTAATCCAGTACAGCGATATCGACGCCTTCGTGCCGGACGGCGTGCGCATGCGCGACGGCCGCATCGTGCCGGCCGAACTGCTGGTGCTTGCGACCGGCTACAGGAATCAGCAGGAGACGGTCCGTCTCTATCTTGGTGATGCTGTTGCCGACCGCATCGGTCCCGTGTGGGGGTTCGATGAAGGCGGCGAATTGCGGAACATGTGGCGACGGACCGCGCAGCCAGGACTCTGGTTCACTGCCGGCAGCCTCGCGCAGTGCCGGATTTTTTCGCGCTACCTGGCGCTGCAGATCAAGGCGCTCGAAGTCGGGCTACTGCACTAGTTTGCGCTGGCGAAGGATCCACAGCAGCGCGTTCCACGCAATACCGATCGTCAGGCCTACGGCGTAGGACCACCAAACGCCGATCGCTTCGGCGAGAAGATGCACCGCAAGCAGGCTCAGGCCGAGTCCGATCAATGGCGTGATCACGTGCGCTGCAACGCTCGCCGCGGCCGGTCCACCGATGCGCGGATGCAGAATGATGAAAAACGATCCCATCGCGACCGGAAAAAAGGCGAACACGCCCGAGAAATACGAGCCGATCGAGGAACTCGCCCCGGTCACGACGAGCACACAGAACGTCACCACTCCCACGCGCCAGGCGAGTTCGCCCCCGGTGAGCTCGACGCGCTTGACCGTGCCCGGAATCCGGAACCGCTGCGTGGCCAGGATTGCAACCGGATAAACCGCCGCGTTGAGCAGCACTGCTCCGGTTGCGTTCCAGTCGAACAGCCGCAGCAGGAAGACGACCGAAAGCCAGACACAGAACGCGCCGCCCAGGCTGATGCGCAACGAATAACCTTGTGCAAGCGAGGCATAGCTGAGCGCAAACAGCGCGCACGCAGCATTGGCGATCAGGCTGCCGACCGCGCTTTGCGCGATGAACTGCGGCGGATGCTCGAGCGCGAGGATGATCATCGCCGCGCCCCCGGCGGTGGGCAGAGACGCGACCAGCGACCCGATGAAAGGCCCGCTGCGCTCGACGACGACCGACGCCGCCACGACGATCGAGGCGGTCATCGCAATCTTCAGCAACAATCCAAACCAGAATAACGACATGCGCTAGATCGGGAGTCCGTGGCGGCGTGCGGCGAGGATGGCGAGGCTCCAGCCGACGGATGTCGCCAGCGCAAGCGAAAGTGCGGCCGCGACTCCGAGCGGCTCGGCCGCAAAGTGCAGCACCGTACAGGCGATGCCGAAACCGAGCAGCCCGAGAGGAGTATTGGCGAGCACGGCCGCCGTCGGCTTGCCGCCGGCACGCCGGTGCAGGATGAGAATGATGCTGGTGAGCACGACCGGAATTACCGCCAGCAGTCCGCTGCCGTATGAGCCGATGCGGAAGCTGAACGTCACGACGATTCCGACGAGAACGGCGACCATCAGCGCGCGCAGGGCATAGTCATACCAATATGGCTTTTGCCGCACCATCCGCGTGTGCCGGAAGGGTCGCACAAGCCAAAGCCCGAGCGTGATCGCGAGCGCATTGATCAGAAGCGCAGGACCAAGCGACCACTGGTTCCCGACCACGATCGCCGTCAGCAGGGCCCACACGACGTAAGTGCCGCCGAGACTCACCGCGAGCGACCGGTTTTGCGCCAGCATGCAATAGACCACGGCAAAAATGACGTTGATCGCATTGACGGCAAGGCTCGCCACCGCACTCTGCGCGATGAAATGCGCGTCGTGATCGAGCGAAAGAAAAACGTAAACGGGCCCGGCCCCGATCGGCAGCGTCGCAACCAGCCCGCCGACCAGCGGGCCGGCACGCTCGGCCGTGATCGTCGCCGCCAGAACAAAAGCGGCAGTGACAGCCATTTTGACGATAAGCGTGAGGACGAAAAAGACGTCGGGAGGCATTTTGGGCCGCGCACAAGAACACGCCATCGGCGGCAGTGCAAGCGCCGGCCGCGCATAACAGATCCGTCGCTGTCAGGCGCGGGCAAGTTTCACATCAACCGGTGGGCCGTTCTTGATGGTCTGATAGACGACGCAATAGCGCTCGGTAAGCTTGAGGAGCTGGTCGAGCTTGTCCTGCGGTGCGTCGGTATCGACGTCGAAACGCAGGCGGATTTGCACAAACCCAACCGGCGCATCCTTGGCAACGCCGAGCGTGCCCCGGAAATCCAGATCACCTTCCGCCGTCACGCTTGCCGATTTAAGCGGAACATCGAGTGCCGTGGCGACAGCCTTCATGGTGACCCCGGCGCATGCAACCAACGCTTCCAGCAGCATGTCGCCTGAGCAGAGCTCCAGGCCGGAGCCGCCCGTAGCCGGATGCAGCCCCGCAATCGCAAGCGCACGCCCTGTATCGACTTTGCACGCAATACTGGCGTCGTCGAGGCGGCCTTTGGCCTTGAGCGTGATGAGGGCCGCCTTCGGATCGGTTTTGTAACGCTCCTTGATCGGCGCCTGCAGCGCCCGGAGTTGATTGGCATCCATGACGTATTCCTCAATCCGGCGTAAGTACGACCCGGCCGATCACCTTGCCGGCACGCAGTTCGTTCATGACGGTATTCACATCCCCGAGCGGCCGGGTCGCGACCGGCACAGGCGGCATACCGGTACGCCGCACGAGCTCGATCAGTTCCTTCATTTCCGGCAGGCTGCCGACATAGGAGCCCTGGATGGTAAGCGCGCGCATGGGAATTGGCGGCAGTGACACCGTGAGGTCGCCGCCGTAAAGGCCGACGATGACGTATTTCCCCCCTTTGATCAGGCTGTCATAGCCGACGCGCGCGCTTTGCGACGATCCGACGAGGTCGATCACGCCCCACGCGCCGCCATTGGTCATATCGATGATCTGTTGCGATGCATCCGCCGCGCCGCCATCGACGACCTCTGCGGCGCCGGCTTTTTTCGCCGCGTCACGCTTGACCGGGTCGATGTCGACAACGATGGCGCTGTGACCGCCCATCGCCTTGTGCAAGGCGAGGCACATCAGCCCAAGGCCACCGGCACCGATGATCACGGTCGGTTCGGTTTTCAGCGTCGGAATTTTCTTCAAGGCACCGAACGTGGTGACGCCCGAGCACGCGAGCGGCGCCGCACGTTCGGGCAGCAAATCGCCGATGTCGAGCAGATAGCGGGGGTGCGGAACCATGAGATAGTCGGCATAGCCGCCATTCGAGAAGACACCGAGACTGCGCATGGTGCGGCAGAGGTTTTCCTCGTCGCGCCGACATGGCTCGCAGGTTCCACAGCCGATCCACGGATGCGCCAGGCGGCGGTCGCCGACCTTTACGCCTTTGGCGTCCGGGCCGAAGGCAACCACCTGTCCGACGTTTTCGTGACCAAGGGTAACCGGCAGCTTCATGCCCCGGTCGGCAAGGCTCATGCGTTTGCCGCCGCCCAGATCGAACCAGCCGTCCGCCAGATGAAGATCGCTGTGGCAGACACCGGCGGCCAGCACCTTCAGCAGGACTTCGGTCCCCTTCGGCTCGGGCGTGGGCTGTTCATTGAGCCGCAGCGGCTCGCCGCAAACGCAAACCTGGAACATTCGCATTGTCTTTGCTCTCCCGCATCGCCTGATTGTCTCGACACCGAACCACACTCCATCGCTGCCGTCACCAGCGACCTCAGGCCGCCGCGAATGCCCGGAAACCGGGCCCGGCGTAAATATCTTTTTCGGGCGGGTGACTTAACGTCCCGCCTCCGCTATCCGGTAAAGCCATGGCTTCACTTGCGCTTGGTCACGAGCAACGTCCGGCCGCCGAACGAGCCCCCCGCGGCTCCGGCGACCTGATCGACGTACGCGCGCTCACAGCCGAGCTCGAAAAGCTGGCCAAGGCCCACACCGGCAGCGAGCGCGACCTGCGCTCACTGGTGGCGCAAAAGCTGAAAATTGCGCTGACCGACGGCCGCGCCAGGGCCGAACAACTCCTGCTGAAGGACCGGCACGGGCGCCGCTGCGCCGAACGGCTGTGCCGGATGGAAGACGAAATCATTCACATCCTGTACGAATTCTCGCGCAAGCATCTCTACCCATCGCAGAACCCGAGCGAGGCCGAGCACATGGCGATCGTCGCAACCGGCGGCTACGGCCGTGGCTTGCAGGCGCCGGGTTCCGACATCGATCTGCTGTTCCTGCTGCCCTACAAGCAGACCGCATGGGGTGAATCAATTGCCGAAGCGATTCTTTATTGTCTCTGGGATCTCGGACTGAAGGTCGGCCACGCCACGCGCTCCGTCGACGAGTGCATTCGCCAGGCAAAGGCCGATATGACCATCCGCACCGCCATTCTCGAGGCGCGTTTCCTGCTCGGCGACCGCAAACTGTTCGACGAACTGATTACGCGCTTTGACAACGATGTCGTTCGCAACACCGCCGCCGATTTTGTCGCGGCAAAGCTCGCCGAACGCGAAGATCGCGTCCGCCGCAGCGGGCAATCGCGATATCTGGTCGAGCCAAACGTGAAGGACGGCAAGGGTGGATTACGCGATCTGCACACGCTGTTCTGGATTGCCAAATATGTCTACCGCGTGCGCGAGCCGGACGAGCTGATCAAGCGAGGCGTCTTCGACAAGCAGGAATATCAATTGTTCCGTCGCTGCGAGGATTTCCTCTGGTCGGTGCGGTGTCACATGCACTTCCTGATGGGCCGCGCCGAAGAACGTCTTTCGTTCGACATTCAGCGCGAGATAGCCGTGCGGCTGGGCTACACCGAACACCCCGGCCTGCAGGATGTCGAACGATTTATGAAGCACTACTTCCTGATCGCCAAGGACGTCGGCGATCTCACGGCCATCCTTTGCGCCGAACTCGAGGACAGCCACGCCAAGAGTGTTCCGGTGCTCAGCCGCGTGATGGCGCGTCTGCGTCCGGTCAAGCGAAGCAAGCTTGCCGAGAGCGACGATTTCATCGTCGACAAGAATCGAATTCGGCTTGCCCAGCCCAATGTATTCAAGCGTGACCCGGTCAATCTGATCCGCATCTTTTATCTGGCGCAGAAGCACAATCTGGCCTTCCATCCGGACGCCATGCGCGTGATCACGCGCTCACTGAATTTGATCGACGCCAGGCTTCGCGAAAGCGAAGAGGCGAACGACCTGTTCCTCCAGATCCTGACCTCCAAAAACGATCCGGAAACCGTGCTGCGGCGAATGAACGAGGCGGGCGTGCTCGGGCGTTTCGTGCCGGCCTTCGGCAAGATCGTCGCGATGATGCAGTTCAACATGTACCACCACTATACCGTGGACGAACATCTTTTGCGGTGTATCGGCGTGCTGGCCGAGATTGAACGCGGCGGCGGCAACGAGTCGCCGCTGGCAAACGAGCTCATCCACAAAATTCTCCCGGAGCACCGCAATCTGCTCTATGTGACGCTTTTCCTGCACGACATCGCAAAAGGCCGACCGGAAGATCATTCGATCGCGGGCGCGCGGGTCGCGCGACGATTTTGCCCGCGCCTCGGCTTTTCATCGGCGGATACCGACACCGTGGCCTGGTTGATCGAAAACCATCTCGTGATGTCGACGGTGGCGCAGTCGCGCGATCTTTCCGATCGCAGGACCATCGAGAACTTCGCCGCCACAGTGCAATCAGCCGAACGCCTGAAACTGCTCACGATTTTGACGACCGCGGATATCCGCGCGGTCGGCCCCGGTGTGTGGAACGGCTGGAAGGCGCAATTGATCCGCACGCTCTACTACGAAACCGAGCCCGTGCTCACCGGCGGATTCTCGGAGGTCAACCGTGCCCAGCGCGTTGCCATCGCACAAAATGAATTCCGCGCGGCAATGAAGGATTGGCCGCAGGACCGGCTCGAGGCCTACATCGCCAAGCTCTATCCCGCTTACTGGCTGAAAGTCGACCTGGCGCACAAAATCGAGCACGCGGAATTCGTGCGCGCCACGGAGGATTCCGACAAGCGGCTCGCGACATCGATTGCATTCGACTCCGAGCGCGCCGTGACCGAGCTCACCTTGCTTGCGCCCGACCACCCATGGCTGCTGTCGATCATTGCCGGCGCCTGCGCTTTGGCCGGCGCCAATATTGTCGACGCACAGATCTACACGACGACCGACGGCCGTGCTCTCGACACGATTTCGCTGTCGCGCGAATTCGACCGCGACGAGGATGAGGAACGCCGCGCCCATCGTATCGCTGACTCGATCGAGAAGGCTCTCCGCGGCGAGCTGCGTTTGCCCGATGTGGTGACCAAGCGCGCACCTGCGAAAGGCCGCATTCGTGCCTTTGCGGTGGAACCGTCCGTCACCATCAACAACCAGTGGTCGCACCGCTACACCATGGTCGAGGTCACCGGCCTCGATCGCACCGGCCTTCTCTACGAGCTGACGGCAACCCTGTCGAAGCTCAATCTCAACATTGCTTCCGCGCATGTGGCAACGTTCGGCGAGCGCGTCGTCGACGTGTTTTATGTGACCGACCTGATGGGCGCGCAGATCACCTCACCGACGCGACAGGCGGCGATCAAGCGCGCACTGATTTCGTTGTTTGCGGCCGGCGAAGCCGACAAGCACCCCAGGAGCGCTACGACAGCCTGATTTATTGTTCGGCTTCAAGGGCGCGGCGAAGCTTCCGGATGAGGACGCCGCGCGCGCGATCATCGGCGGCCGCCTCAATGCGTTCGTTGATATCGAGGATGAGCTTCGACATATCGTTGTGCCAATCGAGGGCAACTACGGCTTCGGGTGCAAGCCTACGTCGGCGCGCTCTTCCATCGATTGGTGTAGGCGCCGTTGTCGTCAGTTCATAGACATCATCCAGGATCGGCGTGAAAACTTTCGCGGCCGGGACCGTACGGTCGGCAATGCGCTCGGAAAGCGCCGCAAGGGCCGGTTCTTCACCGTGCACAAGGAAGATACCCCTCTGAATCGGACGCCGCGACGCAATCCAGCGTGCAAGTTCCGGCCCGTCGGCATGCCCGGAATATTCATCGATACGACGAATACGCGCAGCGACCCTGATCTCGTCGCCCTGGATGCGTACGGCCCTGACGCCGTCCACCAGGAAACGACCGAGGGTTCCTTGGGCCTGAAATCCCGAAATCAGCACTGTGGCATTTGCATGCCACAGCCACCGCTTCAGATGATGGCGGATGCGTCCCGCATCACACATCCCGCTTGCCGCAACAATGATGTGAAATCCGGCGAACTTTTCGATCGATTTGCTTTCCTCGACAGTTTCGGTACTGCGCAAGTGCGGTGAGGAAAGCAGCCGGTCAACGTTCACGTCGGCACCCAGGGATTTTGCATGTTGACGGAACACCTGCGTCGCGCGTATGGCCAGCGGAGAATCAAGAAAGATCGGCGCCGCCGGTATTTTGCCGCGGTCCATCAAATCGATGAGATCGACGATCAGCTCCTGCGTGCGCTCGACCGCAAATGCAGGAATGAGGAGCGCGCCCCCTGCCGCCTGGGCATCGCGGACTTCTGCAGCGAGGTGTCGGCAACGCGCTTCACGGGTAACGGCGGGGCGATCTTCGTTTCCATATGTCGACTCGGATATCACATAATCGATGCCCGCCGGCGCCCTTGGTTCCGGCTGAAACAGTTTTGCATCGGGGCCAATATCGCCCGACACGAGAACAAGCAGCGGCTTCGCGGGAAGCTGATCATCGGCGAATTCGAGTTCAATGGAAGCAGAGCCCAGCAGATGGCCCGCATTCCAGTATCTCGCCCGCACGCCTGGCATGACCCGAAACCAGGTTTCATATTCGACCGCCTGGAAAGCATCGAGCGTGGCAACTGCGTCTGCCTGCGTGTAGATCGGACTGACTTCGGCGCGTCCCCGCGCCGCATTGCGCCGGTTCAGCATCGCGACCTCTGTTTCCTGGATACTTCCCGCATCCGGCAGCAAACACGAGCACAGATCGATCGTCCCACGCGTTGCCAGGATGCGCCCGCGGAAACCTTCGCGTGCAAGTTTCGGTAGGAGCCCGCTATGGTCAATGTGCGCGTGAGTCAGCAGGACATTTGAGATGTCGGACGGACGGAACGGGAATACGCTGTAGTTCAGCGCCTTTAAAGTCTTTGAACCTTGAAACAGACCGCAATCGACCAGCAACTGCCCCGCCGGCGTTTCGAACAAAAAGCATGAGCCGGTAACCGTGCGTGCTGCTCCGCAAATCTGTAACGTTACGCTCACGGGCCGAGCTCCTTGCGCAGGGCATCGGCCAGAATGCCATCGAGTGCAATTGCGTTCGTCGCGTGCGGAACGCTGGTGGTGGATCGGATGGAGCGTACTCCTGCATCGCGAAAAGACCGGATCATCTCCGATGTAAACAATGCATGGGTCACGACAACGTCGACTGCAATGGCTCCGGCACCAAGCAGGGCTTTTGTACAAGCAAGTAGTGTCCCGCCGGAGGACACGATGTCGTCGACAAGAAGAGCCGGCCGGCCTTTGAATAAGCCACTATTGTCAAAACCGATCTCGACTGACTTGTCGTCGCGGCGGCTTTTGTGGCCTACCGCGTGCTTGAGATCGAGACGCGCAGCGAGATCGCGGACCCAGGGACGCGATTCCTCATCGGGACCCGTCACGACCGTTTCGTGTGATATTCCGCTTCCGCGCAAGACATCAGCAATGGCAGGCATTGCCGAAAGGTCGTCGCTTTCAATCCCCGGAAAGACATCTTCTATGTTTTTCGTGCGATGCAGATGCGCATCAACCGTAATCATGCGGTCGAAGCTGCCCGCAAGCAAGGAACCAATGACCTTCTGATTAATCGCCTCGCCTCTATGAAAGGCAGCATCCTGGCGCATGTAGCAGAGATAAGGAGCGGTCAGGACCAATCGTCTCGCGCCTTCGCGACGAAACGCTTCGGCCGCGAAAAGCAGTATCAGGAGCTTGTCATTAGGCCGGTCGAGCGGCGCATAAACGATGGCTGTCGCCGACGGCGGCCCCACCGTCACGCGCAGTTCACCGTCCGGGAAGAAATGCACGTCGATAGGATGCAGCGGCACCCCGAGACGGGATGCAAGGCGCTCCGCATCGTTAATCGCCGTTGGAAGGGCGTGAATGGCTGGCCTGTTCACTGTTTGCTCGCGAGGCCATCGGAGGCAAGGGTATAACCGGAATCCGCGTGCGCGGCGGCAACCGCAAGGTCGAATTCGGAAGCGTCATAGGCGTAAATGCGATAGAGCGGCTCTCCCTGTTCCACCCGATCGCCGATTTTCTTGAACACCTTGATTCCGGCGCCTTTGTCGATCGGCGCACCGGCGGTGCGCGCCAGGCGATTGAGACGCAGGCAATCGATTGCCTCAACCACCCCATCCCGCTCGGCGGATATGTCGGTGGCCAGCCTGCCGACATCGGTGCGGCAAGCAGATGGTCCCTGTGCCTCGATGATCTTGTGCATCTGCTTGAGTGCCACGCCGGTATCGAGCAATTCTCGCGCGCGCGTATAGCCGGCACCGCCGCGCATATCGGGATCATATTCAAGAAGATGAGCGGCGAGCCGCAGCGATTTTTCGCGCAGGTCGGTCGGCGCGCCGGGCGCGTTTGACAGAACCGCCATTACGTCCTGCGCCTCGAGCACCGGTCCTATGCCGTTTCCAACCGGCTGGCGGCCGTCGGTGGTGACTACTTCGATCGAAATGCCGAAATGATGCCCGACAAATTCGAACAGTTTTCGCAGCCTCATCGCATCCATTGCCGTCGTCAGCTTTGCCGCAGGCCCAACAGGAAGATCGATGAGCAAGTGTGTCGAACCGGCCGCGAGCTTTTTCGACATGATCGAAGCCACCATCTGCTCGCGCGTATCAATGCTCAGCGGGCGCTCAACGGATATAAGAATGTCGTCAGCAGGCGACAGGTTGACGTGGCCGCCCCAGACCAGACAGCCATGACACGCATTCACCACTTCCTTCATCTCTTCGATGCCGAGATCGACACGCGCCAGCACTTCCATTGTATCGGCTGTGCCGGCAGGCGAGGTTATCGCGCGCGACGATGTCTTGGGTATGGTCAGCCCGTGCGCAGCAACGATGGGAACGACGACCATTGACGTGCGATTGCCCGGGATGCCGCCGATACAATGCTTGTCGACGATGATCGGTCGGTCCCACTTCAGGCGGGTCCCGGCCTGCGCCATCGCACTCGACAGAGCAAGCAATTCGCCGCTCGTCATGAAATTCGCCGAACTGACGAGGAAAGCGGCAATCTCCATGTCGGAATAGCGATAATGGACGATGTCGTCGATGATGCTTTTGATTTCATTATGTTCGAGCGCTCGCCCCTGAATTTTCGCACGGACAGCATCGAGGCTGTTGGGCCGCATTGCAGGCGAAACAGTCACGAGACATCCGGCGTGTTCGGAGAAACGTCGGAATGCAGGCTCGGCAAGCCCGATCTCATCAACGCCGACCAGCCCGTCGTCGGTTATCAGCAGAGTTGCCAGCATAACCTTTGCACCGCAACGAAGTTCAACGCGGCTGAAGCCGCGAAAGACCTCCGGGCGCAATGCCGTCGACCGGCGCGAGATCACCACCACGTTTTCACGGCCGGTATCGAGATTGACGCGCCTGACCTTTAATTGCGGGCGTGCCGAGGATTCAGCATTCATGGTTGGACCTGCCGATAACTTGGTGAAAACGCATAACAAATCGAGACGCGCTGCATATTGATCAAAATCACACCCCCCATCGATGGCTTAACGGCCCCTTAAATCGGCATACATAGCGTGATTTCGGGGCCGGCAGCCCGCGGGCCCGCCGGCGTGGATCGGGTCGCGTGATGGCGTCAAAACGGGGACCAGCAACCGCGCGCCGCGAACCGGTGTTCGACAAGGACCCGGGCCCGGAACTTCGCGTTTCAGCCGACGACCGTCCGGCACCCGCCGCGGACAAGCCGGCAACGAAAGGCAGTTCGCCGGCGAGGCGGCGCAAGCGCCGTGCTCGCAAATCGAAACCGGCGCGCAGCAAGCGCGGCGTGATTGCGCGCATTGCCTACTGGACGCTCGTCGTCGGTCTTTGGTTCGGCATCAGCGGAGCCGGTTTTATCGTCTGGGTGGGCGCGCATCTGCCGCCAATCCAATCGCTTGAGATCCCCAAACGGCCGCCCTCCATCCAGATCGTCGATTATCAGGGACGCGCACTTGCACGCCGCGGCGATCTCGCCGGCGCGCCGCTGCCGCTGAGGGAATTGCCGGCTTACGTCCCCAAGGCGTTCATCGCAATCGAGGACCGGCGGTTCTACGAACATGGCGGCGTCGATCCTTACGGAATCGCGCGCGCGCTGATGGCAAACGTCCTGCATCTCGGCGTCGCCCAGGGCGGATCGACGATCACGCAGCAGCTTGCAAAGAATCTGTTTCTTACGCAGGAACGCACGATCACGCGCAAGCTCCAGGAAGCCCTGCTCGCGCTCTGGCTGGAGCGGAAATTCTCGAAAACGCAGATCCTCGAGCTCTATCTCAATCGTGTCTATTTCGGATCGGGCGCCTATGGCATCGAGCAGGCCTCGCAGCATTACTTCGGCAAGTCCGCGCGCAGTCTCACCGTTGCCGAAGCGGCCTTGCTCGCCGGCGTCGTCAAGTCGCCGTCGCGCCTTGCGCCGACGCGCAACTTCGACGGCGCCGAAAGACGCGCGAAAACCGTGCTCGCGGCGATGGCCGAACTCAAGTTCATATCCCACACGACAGAACGCATTGCGCTTGCACGTCCGCCGCGCATCGTGGCACAGGCAGTTACCGGCTCGGTGAACTATGTCGCCGACTGGGTCATGGACGCGCTCAACGAGACGCTCGGCCGCGTCGAGGAAGACATCACCGTACAGACCACCGTCGATGCGACTCTCCAGGCGAATGCCGAGAAAGCCCTGGTCGACGAGCTCGCGCAGAAAGGCGACAAAAACGGCGTTGCGCAGGGTGCGCTGGTGGCCATGACGCCCGACGGCGCCGTCAGGGCGCTGGTCGGCGGCCGCAACTACGCCGAAAGCCAGTTCAATCGAGCGGTCTCGGCCAAGCGCCAGCCGGGCTCCGCGTTCAAGCCATTCATCTATCTCACTGCGCTTGAGCACGGCCTGACACCGGATAGCGTGCGGGAAGATCGCCCCATCAACGTCAAAGGCTGGCAACCGGAAAACTACAGCCACGAGTATTTCGGCCCGGTGAGCCTGACCAAGGCGCTTGCACTTTCCCTCAACACAGTCTCCGTGCGCCTGACGCTCGAGTTCACACCGATGGCCGTGATCAGCACGGCCTACCGCCTGGGCATTACGTCGAAACTCGAGCCGAATGCCTCCATCGCGCTTGGTACGTCGGAAGTCTCGATGCTCGAGCTTGTCGGCGCCTACGCGACATTTGCCAATGGCGGCTACGCTCTGATCCCGCACGTGGTGCATAAGATCACGGCCGCAAACGGAAAGGTCCTGTATGCACGCAAGACGGGCCAGCTCGGCCGCATCGTCGAGGCACGCTATGTGACGATGATGAACCAGATGATGGCCGAGACGCTTACCGTCGGCACCGCGCACAAAGCCGCATTGCCCGGCTGGCCGGCCGCGGGGAAGACCGGAACGTCGCAGGATTTTCGTGATGCCTGGTTCATCGGCTATACCGCGCATCTTGTAACCGGCGTCTGGCTCGGCAACGATGACGGCGCGCCGACCAGGCACGTGACCGGCGGCAGCTTGCCCGTCGAGATCTGGAGCCGTTTCATGCGCGGCGCCCACCAGGGCGTGCCCGTCGCGAGCCTGCCGGGCACCTCAGGCGGCGGCCTGTTTTCCGGTTTGTTTGGCAACAATGCGCGGCCGATCCCGCCGGCGCCGGTGCAGCCAGCTGCCGCCGCGCGTCAATCGACGACCGGAGCAGGCGGTCTCGATGGCTGGTTGCTTAACAGCCTCTTCGGGCGCCGCTAGTGTTTCGCGATGCCGGCGCGGATTTTCTGCGTTGCCAGCCAAAGCCCGAGCGTCGCAAAGCCCATCGCCGCAACACCGGCCGCAAGCGGCCAGGCACTCTGTCCGAGGAACCACCCTACCGCCGTGCCGCACACGGCTGCCGCAGCCTGCTGCACAAATCCGAACAGCGACGACGCCGCGCCTGCGCGTTCGGGGAACGGTGTCATCGCGCCGGCAATGCCCTGCGGCAGCACCATGCCGAGACCGGCGAGATAAATCGCCATCGGCAGCACCAATGACATTGACGAGGTCAGACCGAGCGCGACGGAGGCGGTCACGGCAAGTCCTCCGGCCGCACAGGCGCACCCGCCAAGTCCGAGAACCCCGTCTAGCCCTAGTCGTACGACCAGGCGCGCCGCGATCGCAGACCCCGTCATGTATCCAACCGAGCCAAGCGCAAAGGCCACGCCAAAATCAAATGGCGCAAGCCCGTAGACATCCTGCAGTACAAAGGCCGATCCGGAGATCCAGGCGAAGAGGCCGGCGTAGCTCGCCGACGTGATCGCGAGATAGGCATGATACGCCGTGCTGCGTGCGACGACCCGGTAGGATCTCAGCATCGACGACAACGACACCGGTTCGGCGGCGCGCGTGTTCAGCGTCTCGGGGAGCAGCAACCAGACAATCGCCGAGCCCGCGAGTCCCGCGGCAACGAGGACCAGAAATGTCACGCGCCAGCCAAATCCGGTCTGCACGACGCCACCCAGTATCGGCGCGATGACCGGGGCGAGCGCCATCACTGAGCCGATCAGCGACAATTCGCGTCCCGCATGCGCGCCCGAATAGATGTCGCGCACGATCGCACGCGTGAGCACGATGCCACCGCAGCCACCGAGAGCCTGGAATGCGCGCGCAACGATCAGCATCTCGATCGAGGTCGACAACGCGCAGGCAAGGCTCGCGGCGCAGTAAAGTCCGATGGCACCGAGAAGGACGGGCTTGCGCCCGTGACGGTCGGAAATCGGCCCATAGAGAATCTGCCCCGCCGCGAACCCGATCAGGTAAGCGGAAATCGTGAACTGCACCTGCGCGGTCGATGCATGGAGCTGCCGAGAAATATCCGGCAAGGATGGCAGGTACATGTCCGTCGTCAGCGGGCCGATCGCGCTCAAGCCAGCGAGCAGTGCCGTGAGCGCGAAAGTGCCTGGGCGCAGCATGACTATGGGTTTTCCGGAAGGCTTCCCGTGAACGAGTCCTAGCCGAGGCCGTACCGATGCAGATCGGCCCCGTGCGCATCGAGCCAGGCCTTTGCCCGGCCCATATCGGGACAAATCTGCTCAACCAGCCGCCAGAAACGCCGTGAGTGATTCATCTCGACGAGATGCGCGACTTCATGGGCGGCGAGATAGCCCAGCACAAACGGCGGCGCGAGAACAAGCCGCCACGAATACGAGAGCACGCCGGTCGTCGAACAGGAGCCCCAACGGCTCGACTGATCGCGCACCGACACGCGCTTGATGTCGACGCCAAGGGCCTGCGCCGCGCCCCGGCTCGCAGCCTCGAGATCGCGCTTGGCTTCGCGCTTGAGATAATCGCGTACCCGGCGAGGCAAATGCGGCGCCGCCCCGGCGACACAAAGAAGAGGCATATCAGCGCCGGTCTCAATCCAGACCGTGCCGCGCACGCCCGTGCGGTGGTCGATGCGGTGCTCCACGCCGCGCAGCGGGAATGCCGCGCCATGTGCGAACGGCACGGTGTCCGGAAGCCGCCGCAGACGGGTTGAAATCCATGCCCCATGCTTCTCAGCAAATTCCTTCGCCTGCCTGACACTGCCGCGTGGCGGCATCGTTAGCACGACTTCGCGGCTGGCCGCATCGATTCGCAGCGTATAGCGACGCGCCTGGGTATGACGCCGGAGACGTATCGGATAAATCTCGCCGTCAAATCCGATCGTTATCGTCGCCGGTTCGCTGGTTCGACGAAAAAGAAGGGCGCGCAGCGCGATCGACATCGTCCACCCCGGAATCAGTGCCGGCAGTGTGCCACAGTTAACCGCTCGAACGCGAGATCAACGCCTGGCTGCGGCCTTTGACGGAACCGACCGAGATGCGGCGACGATGTTGTGCGAGAGCACAAAATCGGCGATGCGGGGAGCGATCTCGGCGCGGAAGCGCGAGCCGTTGAACACACCGTAGTGCCCGACGCCCGGCTGCAGGTAGTGTACCTTGTTCTCATCCGGAATATTCGCGCAAAGGGCGTGAGCGGCCTCGGTCTGCCCGACGCTTGAAATATCGTCATTCTCGCCTTCGACCGTCATCAGCGCGACCCGCCTGATCGCGACGGGATCGATGCGGCGACCACGATGCGTCATCTCGCCTTTCGGAAGCGCATGACGGATGAACACCGTGTCGACCGTTTGCAGATAGAATTCGGCAGTCAGATCCATGACGGCGAGGTATTCGTCGTAGAACTCCCGGTGCTTCTGCGCCGAATCGCCGTCGCCCTTGACGAGGTGCAGGAACAGGTTGTGGTGTGCCTCAATGTGCCGGTCGAGATTCATGCTCATGAAGCCATGCAGCTGCAGGAATCCGGGGTAGACGTCGCGCATCACGCCGGGATGCGGAAACGGCACCTTGGTGATGACGTGGGTGCGGAACCAGTTCAGGCCGCGCCGTTCCGCCAGGTTGTTCACCGCGTTCGGGTTGATGCGCGTGTCGATCGGACCGCCCATGAGCACCATCGAGCTCGGAACGTCCGGATCGTTGTCGGCTTCCATCAATGCGACCGCCGCCATGACCGGCACCGAAGGCTGGCAGACGGCAATCACGTGAACATTGCCGCCAAGCGCATGCAACATCGCGACGATGTAGTCGATGTAGCTGTCGAGATCGAAACGGCCCTCGGCCAGCGGGACCATGCGCGCGTCGACCCATTCGGTGATGTAGACGTCGTGGTTGGGCAGGAACGTTTCCACCGTTCCGCGCAGCAAGGTCGGATAGTGCCCGGACATCGGCGCGACGATCAGCAGCCTCGGCTGCGGCCGCCGCGGCGGCCGCGAAAAGGCACGCTCGAAATGCAGCAGTCGACAGAACGGACGTTGCCAGACGCACTTTATGTTCACCGCCACCTTCTCGCCGCCGACGGTGGTCGAGTTGATCCCCCAATCCGGCTTGCGGTACCGGCGCGTCGAGCGCTCGAACAGCTCCATCGTCGCGGCGACGGATTTTCCGTATGCAGTGTGCGCCAGCGGATTGGCAGGATTTTTAAAGAACAGGCGCGTGGCGTCGGCAAAGGCACGCGACGGGTTGAGAGCGGCGTGGCCAAGTTCGTAGAACCAGTACATCGGCGTCGCCAGGAACGCCCCGCCACCCTCGGAGAGCGCTGCCGCTCCGCCGAATTCGCCTATTGCCATGGAGTCCCCCGACCCTCGCTGCGGTGCAGCAGACTGTCGTTTTTCGCTCATACCGTCAACATAGAGATAAGTTGTTCGCGTCAGGTTTACAACGCATGCATGGCTCATAAGTCTCACGAAACACAGGGTTTTTCAGATTATTCGCCGGTCTGGAGGAGAGAACCGTGGATGCGCGCACTCCACAGAAGAGCGTAAAATGCCAATGATGCGGCTGCGAAAAGGACAATATTGAAGGCAAACGCCTCGAGCATCAGGTCGGCACGAAACACGTGGTCGATCAGCAGCGCGCGCATACCCTCGAAGACGTAGGTCGGCGGCAGCGCCCAAGCCACATACTGCAACCAATCCGGAAGAACCGCGACCGGGTAGTAGACGCAGGTCAGCGGCAGAAACAGAAACATGATCGTCCAGGCCATGCTCTCGGCACCAAGGCCGTTCCGCAGCAGGAGACCGGCGACAAAAACTCCGACCGACCAGCTGGTCAGGATCAGATTCGCGAAGAATGCTGCGAGGGCAAGACCGAGTGCCCAGAGGTTAAATCCGAAAAATATGATTGCGAGGATCGAGACCGGGATCATGCCGATCGACAGGCGCACGATGCTCATGATCATGAGCGCAAGCAGGAACTCCGCCGGTCGAAGCGGCGACATCATGATGTTGCCGAGGTTGCGCGCATACATCTCTTCCAGAAAAGAAATGGAAAAGCCAAGCTGCCCGCGGAACAGGATATCCCACAGCAGAACAGAGCCGATGAATACGCCGCCTGCGCGCGCGAAAAATCCGGCGTTCTGCGAGATATAGACCTGCAGAAAGCCCCACATCAGCATCTGCACGGTCGGCCAGTAGATCAGATCGAGAATGCGTGGCCAGGACGAGCGCAGCAGGTACCAATAGCGTCGCACCATCGCGGCGACGCGATTGAACGAAAAATTCATCCCGGTGTCCCTGGCTGTCATTTTGTTCCGGGGCTGTTTTGAACGATCGCAGAAATCATTGCGCGGCCTCGCTTCGCCTGCGGCCACGCGCCACGTCGAGAAACACCTCTTCCAGATCGTCGCGGCCATAGCGCGCGAGTAGACGCGCCGGAGTATCGTCATCCTCGATACGGCCTTTTTTCATTATGATCACGCGCTCGCACAGCCGCTCGACTTCATTCATGTTGTGCGATGCGAGCAGGACGGTCGCGTTGTTTTCCCTGCGGTATCGTTCGAGATGCGATCGCACCCAGTCCGCGGTGTCGGGATCGAGCGATGCGGTCGGTTCGTCGAGGAGCAGGACTTCGGGATTGTTCAGAAGCGATTTTGCGAGCGACACACGTGTCTTCTGGCCGGCGGATAGCTTGCCGGTCGGCCGGTCCAGGAACTCGGTCAGGTCGAGATCTGCCGCAAGTTCGGCAATGCGGCCGTCGATATCAGGCACCGCATAAAGCTGCGCAAATACCGATAGATTCTGACGCACGGTCAGGCGCATCGGCATGTCGACATAAGGACTTTCGAAATTCATCCGGTGCAGCACGCGATAGCGCTCGCGCGGCATGACGGCTCCGAGAACGCTGACCGTACCCGAGGTCGGCGTCACGAGCCCCATGATCATCGCGATCGTCGTGGTTTTACCGGCACCATTGCCGCCCAGCAGCCCCGTGATCGAACCGACGGCGAGCCGGAACGAAATGCCGTCGACCGCCCCCACGCCCTTGTAGCGTTTGACCAGCCGGTCGACGGCAATTGCGGGCGTGTAATGCGCATCCATGACCACGCAGATGTGACGCTCCGCCGCAGAAAGCGCAAGAGCCGTTTCCCGGCCCTCCCGGCACTTCAAGAAAAGCTGACCGGACCTTACACTGGCGGCATGCCTTCGCTCGGACTTTCCGCGCATCACCCGCACCGCAATGTGCGTCTCGATACGCTCGTGCGGCTGCGCTGGCTCGCGATCATCGGTCAGACGACGGCGGTGCTCGTCGTCTACTATGGCCTCGAATTCCGCTTGCCGATCTACGCCTGCCTCAGCGTGATAGCGCTCGCAGCATGGCTCAATGTTGCGCTGCGGCTGCGGTTTCATATCACGCAGCGGCTCGAGCCTGATCGCGCGGCGTGGTTGCTTGCCTTCGATATCGCCGAGCTCGCCGTGCTGTTGTTCCTCACCGGCGGACTGCAGAATCCTTTCGCTTTTCTTTTTCTCGGGCCGGTCCTGCTCTCGGCGACCGCGCTGCCGCCGCGCTTCACGCTCACGCTTGGCGGTTTTGCGGTGGCCTGCGCAACCGTTCTCGTTTTCGTGCATTACCCGCTGCCGTGGGATATCGACGATCCTCTGCAGCTGCCGCCGATCTACATGATGGGTGTGTGGCTGTGCATCCTGCTCGCCATCGGGTTCATCGGCGTCTATGCCTGGCAGATCACGGAAGAGTCGCGCCAGCTCTCCGACGCGCTGGCCGCGACCGAGCTGGTGCTCGCGCGCGAGCAGCACCTGTCCCAGCTCGACGGGCTGGCGGCGGCGGCTGCACACGAGCTCGGAACGCCGCTTTCGACAATATCGGTGATCGCGAAAGAACTCGAACGCGCCATTCCGCCCGACGCAGCGCACGGCGACGACGTACGCCTGCTGCGCGAGCAGGTGACGCGCTGCCGCGACATCCTCGCGAAGATCACGGAATTGTCGGCAGGCGGCGAGCCGTTCGACCGCATGCGGCTGACCGCCCTCATTGAGGAAGTCGTGGCACCGCATCGGGATTTTGGCGTCGCCATCCACGTCACGGCCCCCGACAATGCCGGCAGCGAGCCGGTCGGCGCGCGCAATCCGGCGATCCTGTACGGCCTCGGCAATCTCCTGGAAAACGCTGTCGACTTTGCCACCGAGCGGGTGTCCGTCGACGCCCGCTGGACCGATGAGGAGGTCGAAATCACCATCAGCGACGACGGACCGGGATTTTCTCCGGAAATCATGGGCCGGATCGGGGAACCTTACGTCACCAGCCGCCGCGCTCATCCGCATGGCGCCGGCGACGAAGCCGCCGGCCTGGGCCTTGGCTTTTTCATCGCGAAAACCTTGCTGGAACGCGCCGGCGCAAAGCTTTCGTTCGAAAACCGGCCTGCGCCCGATCGCGGCGCAACCGTCAGGCTGCGCTGGAGTCGCAGCGATTTCGAACAGCCATTGACGTTTGCGGCCGCTTGAGCTGATCACTACTATTTGCGATGTGACTGAACGATCCCGCGCGCTAGTATTCGCGCAACAGCGAGCTTTAGAAGCAGACACATGGATACCGCGATCAGCGAGACCGCCAACCCGGCGGCCAGGATAAAGATCCCCGGCGAACGATCATTGCTGATCGTCGAAGACGATCATTCCTTTTCGCAACGGCTTGCCAAGGCCCTTGAGCAGCGCGGCTTCGTCGTCACCACTGCGGGCTCTGTCGCCGATGGCCTTCTGCAGGTCGAGAAAGCCGCGCCCGCCTACGCCGTCGTCGACATGCGCCTCGAGGATGGCAACGGCCTGGACGTGATTTCCGCCCTGAAAAACCGCCGGCCCGACGCGCGGGCCATCATCCTGACCGGTTACGGCAACATCGCCACCGCCGTGAACGCGGTGAAGCTCGGCGCGGTCGATTACCTGGCAAAGCCTGCCGACGCCGACGACGTCGTTGCCGCGCTGCTGGCGCAGGACAATGCGAAGATCGAGCCGCCCGAAAATCCGATGTCAGCCGATCGCGTGCGCTGGGAGCATATCCAGCGAATCTACGAGCTGTGCGGCCGCAACGTCTCGGAAACCGCACGGCGACTCAACATGCATCGCCGCACGTTGCAACGCATTCTGGCGAAGCGCGCGCCGCGCTGATTCGAATCAGACTAGCCCACGTCGCCGTAGGGGCCCGCAGGATCGGCGAGCGATTGCAGCCGCAGCGCCGCAGCGCGCGCAAACAACAACAGCATCGCCTTGCGCGTCGCCGCCGGCAGCCTGTGCTCCGGTGCCTCGCACCTGAATTCGGCGCCGAAGGCATCCGCCACGATCAGCCCGGTATCCGGCGGAAATATCTCGCAGGGCACGTCGAGCGTGGTGGCGAAGAACAGCCGGTCGCAATGCGCCCGGTAGTCCTGCCATTTCTGGTCGGCACGAAAATCAGCAATCGACGACTTGATCTCGACGATCCAGATTTCGCCGCCGGCATCGAGCGCGACGAGATCGGCGCGGCGGCCGGACGGCAAGGGCAGTTCGCTGACCACGCAGCGCCCGTGCGCATGCAGAAGCCGCGCCGTACCGCGGGCGATCGCGAGCGCCGTCTCCGACTGACGCCCGTCGACCGGAAATTCGAGCGGCACGGCTGCGGTCAATGCCATGCCCGAACCGCCTTGCGCATTTGCCTGCATTCGATTTTCATGGCTAACAGATAACGCCATTTCGACCTGACGCAAAGCCGGGTCCCGCCTATATCCGCCGTCCGAAAATTGCCCAGAGTGCTTCCATGACCGTTGATTATGAAGTCGAATACAACAATCGCGCCCGTGTGCCCGAGCATCCGGAAATTTTTGCGCGTTGGCAGCGAGAAGGAGCGGCCTACCGTGCCGCCGCGCGGAATGCGAAGCTCGGGATTTCCTACGGGCCGTCGGCGCGGCGGACGATCGATCTTTTCCCGGCCAAAGACGACGATAAGGCGCCGCTTGCCATGTTCATCCACGGCGGCTGGTGGCGCTCGCTCGAGCCCGCCTCGTTTTCGCAGATGGCAGCCGGCCCGAACGCACGCGGCATCAGCGTCGCGGTCGTCGGCTATGACCTCTGCCCTACGGTATCGATCGCCGACATCATCGAGCAGATGCGTGCCGCCTGCCTCACCCTGTGGCGCCGGCGCCGCCAGCGCATTCTGGCTTACGGGCATTCGGCGGGCGGGCACCTTGCCGCCTGCCTTGCCGCCACAGACTGGAAGGCATTCGCCGCCGATGCGCCGGCCGATCTGGTGCCGGCGGCCTACGCGATATCGGGCGTGTTCGATCTCGCGCCGCTGGTGCAGATTTCGATCAATGCGGACCTGCGTCTCGATGAAGCCGAAGCCCGCCGCGTGTCGCCCCTGTATTGGCGCGTGCCCGCGGGCCGCAGCCTCGATGCCGTCGTCGGTGCGCTCGAATCGAGCGAATTCCTGCGCCAGAGCAGGACCATTGCCGACGCCTGGCGGCAGGCCACGGCGCTCACGCGCTACGAGGAGATCGCAGGCACCAACCATTTCACCGTGATCGATCCCCTCAACGATCCGCACAGCACGATGACCGCGCGCGTTGCGGCGCTTGCATACAGCGCGAACAACGCCGCGCTCTAGAAGAACGCCTGGATGCCGGTCTGCGCGCGGCCGAGGATGAGCGCGTGGATGTCGTGCGTACCCTCGTAGGTATTCACCGTCTCCAGGTTCGCGAGCACGCGCATCACGTGGTATTCTTCGGAAATTCCGTTGCCGCCGTGCATGTCACGTGCAAGGCGTGCAATCTCGAGCGCCTTGCCGCAGTTGTTGCGCTTCATCAGCGAGATCGACGGCGGCGCGGCCTTGCCGGCCTCGAGCATGCGGCCGAGCCGCAGCGCGCCCTGCAGCCCGAGCGCGATCTCGGTCTGCATATCGGCGAGCTTCTTCTGCACCAGCTGGTTGGCGGCGAGCGGTCGGCCGAACTGCCTGCGTTCGAGCGCATACTGGCGCGCGCGATGCCAGCAGAATTCGGCGGCCCCCATCGCGCCCCAGGCGATGCCGTAGCGCGCGTTGTTGAGGCAGCCGAACGGCCCGGCAAGGCCCTTCACGTTGGGCAGCAGGTTGTCTTCGGGCACCACGCAGTCTTCCAGCACGACCTCGCCGGTGATCGAGGTGCGCAGCGACAGCTTGCCCTCGATCTTCGGCGTCGAAAAACCCCTGGTGCCGCGCTCGACGAGGAAGCCGCGGATGACGTTGTCGAGCTTGGCCCAGATCACCGCGACATGGGCGACCGGCGAATTGGAAATCCAGGTCTTGGCGCCGTTGAGCCGGTAGCCGCCGGCAACCTTTTCCGCGCGCGTGACCATCGAGCCGGGATCGGAACCGTGGTCGGGCTCGGTCAGGCCGAAGCAGCCGATGATCTCTCCGGTCGCAAGCTTCGGCAGATATTTGCGCCTTTGCGCCTCGGTGCCGTAGGCATAGATCGGGTACATCACCAGCGACGACTGCACCGACATCGAGGAGCGATAGCCCGAGTCGACGCGTTCCAGCTCGCGCGTGATCAGCCCGTAGGCGACGTAGCCGAGGCCGGCGCCGCCGTACTCCTCCGGAATGGTCGGCCCGAGCAGGCCGAGCCTGCCCATTTCCGAGAGCAGGTTGGGATCGTATTTTTCGTCACGGAACGCCTCGATCACGCGCGGCATCAGGTAATCCTGCGCGAAGCCGCGCGCGGTGTCGCGCACCATGCGCTCGTCTTCCGCCAGCTCGCCTTCCAGGTCGAGCGGGTCTTCCCAAACGAATGCCGTGTCCTTGAGCATCGCGGGCGTCCCGCCGCGCTTCTCGGCCGCCTGTGACATGTAACCCTGACCTCCTCGAAAATTGCACGCATATTATAGCCCGGTATTTGTCCGGCGAGCGAATCGCGCCTTTCCGGAGCCGGCAGGACCGCAAAACAAAAGCCCCGCCGGCGTGCGGCGGGGCTTTGGCAAAACGTGACCGGCAATCAGATCGCCATCTTCAGATCCTTGGCAGCGCGGAATGCGACCTTCTTGCTGGCTTTGATCTTGATCGCCTCGCCGGTCATCGGGTTGCGGCCCATGCGGGCGGCGCGCTTGCGCACCAGCAGGATGCCGAGGCCGGCAATTTTCACCCGCTCGCCTTTCTTCAGATGCTTGGTGATCATCCCGATGAGGTCCTCCAGCATTGCCAGCCCTTGCTTCTTGCTGAGTTGATGCTGTTCTGCGAGCGCGGCTGCCAGATGTCGGGTGGTAACCGGCTTGCCGGCTTTCGGCTTGGATGAAGCGGCTGCTGCCATTTGAAAATGCTCCTTGAGCGCACAATGCGCGAACCCTCACAGCAGTAGGGGATTCTCTGGCGCTTCGTAAATGTGCCGCCGCCCGCCCAGGGGATTTAACCACAAGTTCCTGAACGTCGCTTGCGCGGAACGCGCACAGCCGCGGAACGTTGGAAGCGAGGGAAGCGACTGTCCAAGACGGAGGAAGTTCGATGCGTTGCAAATCAAGCCTGGCGATCGCTGCAGCACTCGCTGCCGGCCTGGCCGCTTCGGCGCCGGCCCGCGCGCAGCACCATCATGGCGGGCACTGGGGACACCACCACGGCGGCTTTCACGGCGGCTTCGGCGCCGCGCTCGGCGGGTTTGCCGCCGGGGCGCTGCTCGGCAGCGCGCTCGCCGCACCCCGGTACTACTACTATGACGCTCCCGGCTACTATTACGCCCCCGACGTCTACGCCGGCCCCGATCCCGGCGCCGTGGCCTACTGCGAGCAGCGTTATCGGTCGTACGACCCGGCCTCCGGCACTTATCTCGGCTACGACGGATTCCGGCACCCGTGCCCGTGACACAGATGAAGAACCGGACCGGTCAGGCTGACAGACGGCCGCACGCCGGAGTGTGGCCGTTGCCGCTTCTGGGGGTTTCGTCTATTCAATTGTCACGCGCGCCCGTAGCTCAGCTGGATAGAGCGTTGCCCTCCGAAGGCAAAGGTCGGACGTTCGAATCGTCTCGGGCGCGCCACCTGGAGACAAATCCCCCTGTCCTTCAGAAAACGTTGGCGCGCGCATCCTCCCGGGTAATCGCGCCGTGTACTTCATAGGCATTCCGCTCGACCCAGTTGTGCCGCAGCAGACCATCCGGCCCGACGTCCCAAACGGCGGTTCCGGTCATCTCGAAAGGAGCGCCATTCGGACGCGTGCCCATCAGACCGTTATTGCGTCCCGTGACACGCCAGCGGGATGCGACACGGCTGCCATCACGGTTCTGGAAAGTCTCGACCACGTGGAACTGAAAGTCGTGCACCTTTGCCTGAAAGTCCCGAACCCAGGCTTTGAACGCCTCCCGGCCGACAATATCCCGGCCTCCCGAGGTAATGATGAAATCGGCATGAACCAGGCGGTCGATCGCGTCGGGGTTCTGCGGCTGTTGCCATACTTCGCGCCAGAAATTTTCGACGATGGCAACGCTGCTCCGTTCAGTCATGCGGACAGGCTCCTGTTACTCGTGACCTTTCAGTTCAATCTGCCCATGCACGTCGACGCCTGCGCGGCGCAGACGACAATATGACCCGGGCGACGGTTGCGACGCTCGTTCATCGCGGGCGGGGCAACGCAGTGCATGTAGTGGGAGATATCGCCTTGGAAAGATCATCATCGTCCGACGGCCGGGCAGCTGGCTCGCGGCGCATCGCGCGGTGCGCGTGTCGCACCGGCCCATCCGTCTGCCTGCTGCCTTACCGAGCGGTGTTCTTGGAACCCGTCCGGTCCGCAGCCGGTCTCGCTGAAACCGGCACCTCAGGACGCCAGTAGTAGTTCACGACCGCGCTGTACAGGTTGAGCGTCGCGGAACTCGGACAGTAATCGTGCCAGCCCAGTCGAGCCGGGTCGAACGTTTCGTCGGCGAGATCTGCCGCACACCGCTTGTAATGCTTGCAGGTGCTGCAAATCGCCTTCAGCTTTGCGAAAAGTACCGGGTCGGAGAGCGAAAACCAGTCGGGGTCAAGACTGTGCGTCAGCATTCGCTGGCGCAGCAGTTCGGCACTGCGACGGTGCCGCAGTTGAGGGCGCGGGGTACGTCGATCGGTCGCCATTTGCGCATTACGCACGGTTTTGCTCCACGGTTTATGCGACCGGTATTGCTATCCCCGGAGCTGCCGCTTTGAAACTCAGGTCAACTACTCCCGGGTATTTTCCCGTATTTGCTCAAAATGCGGTGAAAGTCCTTGCGGGAAACCGCAGCCGTTCCCACTACTGGGCCATGGATTAAAGTTGAGGTGAAAACCATGAAACTTCCTGGTCCGGATCATCCGATTACCATTGCCCGTGCCGGCAGACACGTGCGCGTCTTGTTTGGCGGCCGCGTCGTGGCGGAAACGGAAAACGCGCTGACGCTGAAAGAAGCGAGCTACAACCCGGTTCTCTACATTCCGCGCGCCGATGCCGACATGAGCCTGCTCGCACCGACCGACCACCGCACGCATTGCCCATACAAGGGCGATGCCAGCTACTTCTCGGTCAAGGTCGACGGCCGTACCGCCGAGAATGCCGTCTGGTCCTACGAGCGGCCCTACCCTGCCGTTGCCGAGATCAGGGAGCACCTGGCGTTCTACCCGGACCGCATCGACAAGATCGAGGAAGTCTAGCCGGTCCGGCTACGCCGTTCAGTGCAGGCGCGGAGCTTTGAGGAATTTCATCCGGTCCGACGAATTGACCCGCACGTCGAACGTGACACCTTCACGGTAAAGCGTGAGCGGCACTTCGACGCCCGCCCGTCCGAGCGACCAGACCTTGCGGTAGAAGTCGGCAAGCGTCGAAACGCGCTCGCCTTTCACAGCCACGACAACGTCTCCCGTCTTGATTTCGGCGCGCGCCGCCGGCCCCTTCATGGCAATACCAACGACGACAATCCTGTCTTCGATTTCCGTCGAATAGAGTCCGAGCCACGGGCGTACCGGCCGGTTTGCACGGCCGAACTTCCGCAGGTCGCTGAGAATGGGCGGAAGCAGATCGATCGGCACAACCATGTTGAGATGCTCGCTCTTGCCATTGCGCGCGCGCTCAAGCTGAAGCGAGCCGATGCCGATGAGCTTACCCTCGCTGGAAATAAGGGCGGTACCGCCCCAGTTGGGATGTGCCGGGTAGGTAAAAATGGCTTCGTCGAGCACGTATTCCCAGTAACCGGCAAATTCCTGTTTGGCGGCAACGCGCCCGGCGAGCGACCGCGTGCGCCCTCCGGCACCGCCGACCACGATGCGTTCGCCGATCTCGACCTTGCCCGACGACCCGATTTCGAGCGCAGGCAGATCGATCTTGCCCAATGCCTGGACCAGGCCGAACCCGGTTTCCTGATCGAACCCGAGTGCATGACCCTGCACCACTCGCCCGTCGCCCAGATGCAGCCAGACCGTCTCGGCTTCGGTGATCAGATAGCCGATAGTGAGAACAAGACCATCGTCGATCAGCACGCCATTGCCGGCACGCTCGACGCCGAGCGTATCGGCCGTGAAGGCATCGGGCGGCACGATCGAATGCAGTCCAACCACCGAGGACAGCGCGTGATCGAGATCGTAGGAATAGTCTTCTGCCCGCGGCTGCACCGCCTGCGGCACCTTCCATTCGACCAACGAGGCCATTCGATATGCTCCTCGATTATGTCTTCTATCATACGCCGGATTGTGTCGGCGAAAAGAGCACAGTCACGCGTTCGTGTTAATGTGAGCGCCAGATCATGATCCCGCTTTCCATCCTCGACCTGTCGCCCGTCTCCGCCGGCTCCACCGCCGCGCAGGCTTTGCGCAATTCACTCGATCTTGCTCGGCTTGCGGATGATCTCGGCTTCACCCGATATTGGGTCGCTGAACATCATAATTTGCCGGCGATCGCGAGCTCCGCGCCCGACATCATGATCGGCCAGATCGCCGCGGTAACCAAACGCATGCGTATCGGTTCCGGCGGGGTGATGCTGCCGAATCATGCGCCGCTGATGGTGGCCGAGCGTTTCAAGGTGCTCGAAGCGCTCTATCCCGGACGCATCGACCTTGGACTCGGCCGCGCACCGGGAACCGATCCGGCAACCTCATATGCATTGCGGCGCCGCCAGGGCATCGGCGAAGAAGATGATTTCATCGACCGGTTCAATGAGCTGATGCTGCTTGAGACGCGCGGGTTCCCCGCCGGTCATCCGTTTCACAACGTGCGGGCGATGCCTTCCGACGTCGCGCTGCCGCCGATCTATCTGCTCGGCTCATCGGACTACAGCGCACAGCTGGCCGCGCATATCGGCGCGGCGTTTTCATTCGCGCATCATTTTGCCAATTTCGATGCCGCCGAAGCGATGCGACTCTACCGCGACAACTTCAGGCCGTCTGCCTCGCACGAGAAGCCTTATGCCATCCTGGCAACACACGTGGTGTGCGCGGACACCGACAAAGAAGCCGAACGGCTGGCGGCAACCGTCGATCTTAACTTCGTGCGCCGCGCGAAAGGCGAATATCAGCCGCTCGCTTCGCCGGAAGACGCCGCGCGCTACGAGTACACCCCGGTTGACAAGGCGCGCATCGCGCAGAACCGCGCACGCGTCTCGGTCGGCTCTCCCGACACCGTGAAGGCACGGCTCCTGCCGTTGATCGAGGCCACAAGGGCCGACGAGCTGATGGTAACCACGATGATCTTCGACCACGCCGCGCGGAAGCGCTCGTACGAGCTGCTGGCGAAGGCATTCAAACAACGGTAAAACCGCCGCGGGTTTTTCGACAAAAATCACGGGAGGCGGCTTTGGGTAAGCAGTTCACCTTGACCACGACCGACAAGCACACGCTCGGGGCCTACCGTGCGGACCCTGCGGGCACCCCCAGGGGCGGCATGGTGGTTGTGCAGGAAATTTTCGGGGTCAACCATCACATCCGCGCGGTCTGCGACCGGCTGGCGGCGCTCGGTTACGTAGCGGTTGCGCCCGCGGTGTTCGACCGCTTCGTGCGTAATTTCGAAAGCGGCTATACGCCCGACGAGATCGCGCATGCGCGCAGCTATCTTGGCAATCTCAACTGGGACCACATGATGGCCGATATCGCCGCCGCGCAAGGCGACCTGAAGGGCTCGGGTCCGCTCGGCGTCGTCGGCTTCTGCATGGGCGGCACCGCCGCCTTTCTCGCCGCCTGCCGCATCCCCGGGTTTTCCGCGGCGGTCGCCTTCTACGGCGGCATGATCGGCAAGTTCGCCGACGAAAAACCAAAGTGCCCGATGCAAATGCACTTCGGCGAGAAGGACGAAGGCATTCCAATGGACGTGGTGGAAACGATCAAGAAGAAGCAGCCGCAGGCCGAGATTTACACCTATCCGGACGCGCCGCACGGATTCTACTGCGACGAGCGCGCGAGCTACCGCAAGGAAGCCGGCGACCTCGCCTGGAAACGCACGCAGGAATTTCTCGCGAAGCACATGAAAAGATAGAGATCGTCTTCGCCCGCGCGAAGCCGATTAGGCCGGCGCACCCTGCTTCAGGGTCGCGCCGGTGCCGATCGGGCAGGCGACCCCGGTTCCGCCGAGGCCACAATAGCCGAACGGATTCTTCGCCAGATATTGCTGGTGATAGTCCTCGGCGAAATAGAATTCCGGCGCGTCGATGACTTCAGTGGTGATCGCGCCGTAGCGTTTCTTTTTCAGTTCCTGTGCATACATGACCTTCGAGGCTTCTGCGGCTTTCTTCTGCGCGGCCGTGAACGTGTAGATGCCGGAGCGGTACTGCGTGCCGATGTCGTTGCCCTGGCGCATGCCCTGCGTCGGGTCGTGATTTTCCCAGAAGGTCTTGAGCAGCGTTTCGTACGAAATCTTCTTCGGATTATAGACGACCAGGACCACTTCATTGTGGCCAGTGCGCCCGGAACAGACCTCCTCATAGGTCGGATTGGGTGTCATGCCGCCGGCATAGCCGACCGCGGTGACGTGAATGCCATCGCCCAGCTCCCAGAACTTGCGCTCGGCGCCCCAGAAGCACCCAAGACCGAACATCGCCTTCTCGAGGCCGTCCGGGTAAGGGCCCTTTAGTGCGCGGTGATTGATGAAGTGCTCGGCCGCGGTCGGGATGGGCTGCGGGCGCCCCGGCAATGCCTGACCGGGCTTGGGCATTTCAACTTTCCTGAAGCCGAACATGCGCGTGCTCCTGCGATCGCTCGCCCCAATATATGTTGCGGGCACGGCGATCGAAATGCCCCGGCGATCACGTCTGCGGCAAAAGGCGGGGGCTAGGGCCGTGCATAGCCGATCAACGGCTTCTTCTTGCGCCCGAGAAGAAGAAACAGGATTCCGAGCACCCCGAGCACGGCCCAGCTCGGCGCCGCCAGAAACGCGGCCATCAGCGGGTCCCAGAGCAAACCGCCGGCATAGGGTTCGATCATTGGTCGGAGCCTGGCGAGGCTGCCGGGGCTTACGAGTTCCCAGAGCGTGCGTACGTCCGTAAGAAAAATCATGTTGCCGGCAATCGACTTGGTGCCGTCGTAGATCAGCAGGATGAAGCCGCCTGCCAGACAAATCAGGCCGATGAAGCGCAAAAGAAACCGGATCATGGCTGTCAGTCGAAAGAATCGCCCCGTTGGCACCGATTACCCTGCGCCACGGCTTCGTTCAACACCGCCAGGGCGGCCTTGGCCTTCCCTTGAGTTGCCGCCGTTGCATCCGCTAACGTCGCCAGTGCCGGCATACCGGTTGTGTCCATGGAGTACCAATGCCCGCCAAGCCCCCGTCCGGCCGCAGCCGGCCGACTTTCACCGACCAGGAAGCCCTGCAATTTCACAGCGTTGGCCGCCCGGGGAAACTTGAGGTTATCGCCACCAAGCCGATGGCCACCCAGCGCGACCTGTCGCTGGCCTATTCGCCGGGCGTTGCCGTCCCCGTCCTTGCCATCGCCGAAGACGAAAGCCGCGCCTATGACTACACGACCAAGGGCAACTTCGTCGCTGTCATCACCAACGGCACCGCCATTCTCGGCCTCGGCAACCGCGGAGCGCTCGCGGCGAAGCCGGTCATGGAAGGCAAAGCGGTCCTGTTCAAGCGCTTTGCCGACATCGATTCGATCGATCTCGAAGTCTCGTCGGAAAACCCGGACGAGATCGTCAATTGCGTGAAGCTCCTCGGCAAGGGCTGGGGCGGCATCAATCTCGAGGACATCAAGGCGCCGGAATGCTTCGTGATCGAGCAGCGTCTGCGCGAGCTCATGGACATTCCGGTCTTCCATGACGACCAGCACGGCACCGCGATCATCGCCGCGGCCGGCCTGCTCAACGCGCTCGATCTGACCGGACGCAAGATCGCCACGACCAAGCTTGTCTGCAACGGCGCCGGCGCCGCCGGGATTGCCTGCCTGGAATTGCTGCGGGCCATCGGCTTCAAGCCGGAGAACCTCGTCCTCTGCGACACCAAGGGCGTGATCTACCAGGGCCGCAAAGACGGGATGAACCAGTGGAAATCCGGTTATGCGGTCAAGACCTCCGCGCGGACGCTTGCGCAGGCGCTGGAAGGCGCCGATGTATTTTTCGGTCTTTCGGCCAAGGGCGCGGTCACCCAGGATATGGTGAAGAAGATGGCGGCAAAGCCGATCATCTTCGCCATGGCCAACCCCGATCCGGAAATCACCGTCGAGGAAGTCGCAGCCGTCCGCGACGACGCCATCATGGCGACGGGACGCTCCGACTATCCGAACCAGATCAACAACGTTCTGGGCTTTCCCTATATCTTCCGCGGCGCGCTCGATGTGCGGGCATCGGCCATCAACATGGAAATGAAAATTGCCGCTGCGCGCGCGCTCGCCGAGCTCGCGCGCGAGGACGTGCCCGACGAGGTCGCGAGCGCCTACGGTGCACGCCCGAAATTCGGGCCCGACTATATCATTCCGGTCCCGTTCGACCCGCGGCTGATCTCGTACGTGCCGCCCGCTGTCGCCAAGGCGGCGATGGATACCGGCGTCGCGCGAAAGCCGATCGTCGACATGGATGCCTACCGTCACCAGCTGAGCGCACGGCGCGATCCGATCGCAGGCACGCTCGTGCAGGTGTTCAACCGGTTGCGCCGCCAGCCCAAGCGTGTGGTCTTTGCCGAGGGCGAGGAAGAGCAGGTCATCCGCGCGGCGGCAAGTTTCGTGCACCAGGGTCTTGGCACAGCGCTGCTGGTCGGGCGGGAAGATCGTGTCCAGAATTCCGCGCGCGAGTCCGGCATCGAGCTCGGTGAAGGCATCGAGATCGTGAACGCGCGAATGTCGACGCGCAATACCGTCTATATGAACTATCTCTACGAGCGCCTGCAGCGGCACGGCTACCTGATGCGCGACTGTCAACGACTGGTGAACCAGGACCGCAATCATTTCGCGGCCTGCATGGTCGCGCTCGGCGACGCCGATGCGATGGTCACCGGCGTGACGCGCAACTTCTCGGTCGCCCTTGAAGACGTCCGGCACGTCATCGATCCCAAGCCCGGGCATCGCGTGATCGGCGTGTCGATCGTGGTGGCGCGCGGACGCACGGTGCTTGTCGCCGACACCGCGGTAACCGAGATGCCCGAGGCGCGCGAGATCGCCGACATCGCCGTAGAGGCGGCCGGGGTCGCGCGCCGGCTCGGCTACGAGCCGCGGCTCGCGCTGCTCGCGTTCTCGACCTTCGGGCACCCGCAGGGCGAGCGGTCGGCGCGGGTGATCGAGGCGGTGAAGATCCTCGACGGCAGGCGGGTCGACTTCGAGTACGACGGTGAAATGGCGGCCGACGTGGCACTCAATCCGGAGCTCGCCGCCGCCTACCCGTTCTGCCGCCTGTCGGGGCCGGCCAACGTGCTGGTGATGCCGGCATTCCACTCGGCCTCAATCTCGACCAAGATGCTGCAGGAGCTCGGCGGCGCAACCGTCATCGGCCCGCTTCTGGTAGGCCTCGACCGGCCCGTGCAGATTGTCCAGCTCGGCGCCAAGGATAACCAGCTCGTCAATATGGCGGCGCTGGCGGCATACAATGTGAGCGGGTAGGAGTGACGGGCGAAGAGTGATCAGCGAGTAGTGAATGGTTGATCCTGCTGCTATTCGCTATTCGCTGCTCAGTATTCGCCGATTTTCTCAGGGACAAGCCTATGGCTGCAAAAACACTCTCCGGCGTGATCGCCGCAATCGCAACCCCGATCGAGGAGGACGGCGCGCCCGATCTCAGGCGCGCGGTCAACCTGGCGCGCTATCTGCTCGACAATGGTTGCGACGGCCTCAATGTTCTCGGCACCACGGGCGAGGCCACATCATTCTCGGTTGCCGAGCGCACGTCGGTCATGGACGCGTACAAGCAGAATGGCCTGCCGCTCGACAGGCTGATGGTGGGGACCGGCGCCGCCGCCGTTTCTGATGCCGTCGCGCTGACCCGCCATGCCGCCGAGCTCGGCTTTGCCGGCGCGCTTGTGCTGCCGCCGTTCTACTACAAGGGCGTCCCCGACGACGGTCTGGTCGCCTATATCGACACGCTTGTGAAAGCCACCGCCCGCAAGCCGATTCCGATCTACCTGTATCACTTCCCGGCGATGTCGGGGCTGCCATGGCACATCACGTTGATCGAGCGCCTGCTGGAATCGTATTCGGCCCGCATCGTGGGTTTGAAGGATTCCTCCGGCGACATGGCCTTCGCGCGCTCGGCGGCCGCGGTGTCGAAGGACTTTGCCGTCTTTCCGTCGACCGAGGCCTGCCTGATCGAAGCAAGGTCGGGTCCGTTCGCGGGCTGCATCTCCGCGACCGCAAACCTCAATGCCGATCTGTGCGCAATCGCCTGGAGAAAGGGCGACAGCGCCGCACTCGACGCCGCGGTCGCAATCCGCAAGCTCTTCGACGGAAAGCCACTGGTCTCCGGCGTGAAGGCCCTGCTCGCCCACATCCATGGCGACGCCGGACTGGCGCGCGTGAGGCCCCCGCTGGCGCCATTCTCCTCAGCTGATCGGATGGCAGTCATCGCCGGCCATGACGCCGTCAGATCCAAGCGCGTTGCCTGAGTGGCATCGCGCAGGCGTTGACGCCCACGCGCAGCCTCACTATAAGCCTGTCCCTCGCCGGCGATTTCGATCATCGCCGCAACTTCTTGTAAAACCTAGTCGCTTTGGCGGATCATCCGCTTGAGGCGCCAGCGCGAATGAGAGATTGATGGCCAATACCAAGTCTGCCCGCAAAGCCACGCGTGTGATCGCCCGCCGGACAGAGGTCAATAAAGCGCGGCGTTCCCTGCTCCGGAATTCGGTGCGCAGGGTCGAAGAGGCGATCCGAAGCGGCGACCGTACTGCGGCGCTGGCGGCATTCAAGCTCGCCGAACCGGTCATCATGCGGGCGGCACAACGGGGTGTCGTGCACAAGAACAGCGCCAGCCGGAAGGTATCGCGGCTCGCGCACCGGATCGCCAAGCTCGGCGGCAAATAATCGCCGGCGGCAGTGCAAGGTTACAGCCCGGCACCTGCGCAATTCCTGTAGAAATCGTCCAGAAGAGCCAGCTGCGAAACCAGGCGAGCGCAGCAGTGCGATGATGTATTGAAAGCGTCATCGCACCGTCAGAGAAATTTGCTCGTCCAGGTTTTTGCCGCCGAGGACGCTGCACTCTCTGCAGCAGTGCCGATGGTAGTTGATTTTTTTCGTCGGGAGTTACGTCAAAATTCGCTCAGATTTTTTTTCGCGAAGATAATGACTTAACGGGAAAGCGAAGCAGGGACCTTAAAAACGCATATGTCACAGGCATTTTTGGAGTCAGTGTCGATTCGAAAAATAACGCGTTCTTTTGCCGCCAAGAGCGGATGCAAGCGACGAGATTCCATACGACTCATCAACACGTTGGGGAAAAAAAATCTGAATTCAAAAGCAGATTGGCGCTGGTACCAGCTTCTTCCGTCGCCGTAGCCCATGTGAAATTCATTGCCCACGCAATTCGCTCGTGTATCTTAAAAAAACGCGCGGGAATTCTTCGCGCGAGATCAGAAACAAGGTTTCACGTCACGCTCATCGGCGAATGAGAACGGCTTTGGTTTGCCTGCATGCGTCAAATCCAGCCACCTCACCGTCGGGGCTAGCCGGGAGCAGCAATGACATCAAGTTGTTGAAGGCGAACGCAGTGCAATCAGGATTTTCAATAGCTCGATGGCCCAAGAGCCGACAAAAACCAAACCGCGGGGTGAAAGCCGCAGATAAATTGAGGGGTGACGTCATGACAGGCGCAGGGAGAATTCCGCTGGTCGCGGTTGAGGACATTGGACGGGTATTGTCCGGTGCAGGTTCACGTCTTGCGACCGCCAGTGGCGCCGGTCAGGCTCTGCCGACTTCATACTGCATCCATCCCAGCGGTCATATGGCGCGTGCGGCAGCCGCATTCACGATCGCGATCCGGGGCGCGACCCCCCCACCTGCGGGCTGACCGGCGCAACGTCCTCGATATTCCGATGTCGTGCCGCCGATACATTCGAACCGGCGGATATCTATTTCAGCAACGACATCATTCAACGAGTGCTGTTGCGTCCCGTTTCCGGTGCGTTGGCGGCCCTCCCGCCAAGCCGGGCAACCGAGTCCGTCCTACATAAAATCGGATCGAGAAGAACAATGTCTAACGGGGAACAAGAAAGTTGGTCGCGGGTCAAAGAGCGCCTGCGGACGGAAGTTGGCGACGATGTCTACTCGAGCTGGTTTGCTCGCATGGACCTCGAAGCGATCGAAGACGGGACTGTGCGCCTGTCGGTGCCGACCCGGTTTCTCAAGAGCTGGATTCAGTCGCACTACGCTGAGCGTGTCCTGGCCTGCTGGCAGACGCAGGATGAAAAGGTCACGCGCGTCGAATTGATCGTGCGATCCGCCGTTCTCAAGTCGGCGGTCGTCCCAAAACCCAAGCCCGATCAGGCGGTCGGAGATAACGGCGGCCGATACACAAACGGCAATGGCAGCGCCCGGATTTTTGGCCCGGGCGATCCGACGGCGCACGAGGCGCTTGGCGGATCACCGCTCGATCCGCGCCTGACCTTTGATACCTTCGTCGTCGGGCGTTCCAACACGCTCGCGCACGCGGCTGCAAAACAGGTGGCCAGCGCGAGGCGTGGCGACGCGGTGATGTTCAACCCCCTCTACATTCATTCCGCGGTCGGCCTCGGCAAGACGCACATTTTGCAGGCCGTGACATGGGCGGGAAACGCCGCAGGCGAGCGCAAGGTGCTCTACCTTACCGCCGAGAAATTCATGTATGGCTTCGTGTCGGCGCTGCGCACACAGACGGCGTTGGCCTTCAAGGAAGCGCTTCGCGGCATCGGGGTACTGGTTATCGACGATCTGCAGTTCCTGCAGGGCAAATCGACCCAGGCTGAATTTTGCCATACGCTGAATGCCCTCATTGACGCGGGCCGCCAGGTGGTGATCGCCTCCGACCGCCCGCCCTCGGACCTCGAAAGTCTCGACGACCGTGTGCGGTCGCGCCTCGCCGGAGGCTTGGTCGTGGAAATGGGCCCGCTCGGAGAGGAGCTGCGTTTTGAGATTCTCAAGGCCCGGGTCATGGCAGCGCGCGTGCATCATCCGACATTCGACGTGCCATTGCCGGTGCTCGGTTACATTGCCAAGACGGTCACCCATAATGGCCGCGACCTGGAAGGCGCGCTCAACCGTCTTCTCGCCCACAACAAGCTCACGGGACACGCCGTGACGCTCGAAATGGCGGAGCGGGAAGTTCGCGATCTCATCCGCCCGCAGGAGCCCAAGCGGGTCAAAATCGAGGACATCCAGCGGGTCGTCGCCCGCCAGTACAACGTCAGCCGGTCTGACCTGTTGTCGTCGCGGCGGACCGCCAACGTGGTGCGCCCTCGGCAGGTGGCAATGTATCTGGCAAAGACCTTGACGCTGCGCTCGTTGCCGGAAATCGGACGGCGGTTCGGTGGCCGCGACCACACCACCGTATTGCATGCCGTGCGCAAGATCGAAGGACTGGTCGGCAACGACATGGCGCTGGCCGAGGAAATCGAAATCCTGAAAAGGCAGCTGCAGGAATAGCCGGTCCGCAATCCGACAGTGCCGTGCCCGGCGATGGTCGTCCGAAGGACCGTACCTTTGCCGGGCATGGGCGTCTTGGCGTCTTGGCCTCTTGGCGTCCCTTTCTCCTGGCGCGTCCGCCGGCAGGCCGCATTTCGCCCTGTGGAAGCCCTTGGGGAAATGATCCAGGCTCAAAAACGCGCCCTTGCACAAAACGCGCTCTTTGGTCACCTTTGCTCCCCGGCCTCGCATTCCGCGTTACGCCGGCCGGCCATCGCGCCTGGTTATGGGGCGTTTTCTAGGGCGCCGCAGCGGGTCTCCCGATGAAGGTTACAGTCGAGCGTGCAGAGCTTCTGAAGTCGCTGGGTCACGTGCACCGCGTGGTCGAGCGGCGCAATACGATTCCGATTCTGGCGAACGTGCTGATCAAGGCCGATCGGGGGAAGCTCAGTCTGAAGGCGACCGATCTCGACCTTGAAGTGACCGACTCCGTCGCAGCGGAAGTGTCGCCCGGCGGCTCGACGACCGTTCCGGCTCACATGTTTTATGAAATCGTGCGCAAGCTCCCGGAAGGAGCGCAGATTGTGCTGGAGGGGTCCGGCGATCGCGCGGTGTTGTCCCTGCGCGCAGGGCGTTCGCGCTTCACGCTGCAGACGCTGCCGGAGAGCGATTTTCCCGATCTGGCCGCCGGCGAGATGAGTCATTCCTTCAAGCTTGCCGCGTCCGATCTCAAACGGCTGATCGACAAGACGCAGTTCGCCATCTCGACCGAGGAAACGCGCTATTATCTCAACGGCATCTATCTGCATGTGGCAGGAAGCGGGAAAAGCGCCACGCTGCGTGCCGTCGCGACTGACGGGCATCGCCTTGCGCAGGTCGAGCTGCCGGCGCCACAGGGTGCGGCAGGCATGCCGGGCATCATCGTGCCGCGCAAGACTGTGGGAGAGGTGCAGCGGCTGATCGAAACCGGCGAAGGCGAGATCGCCATCGAGCTCTCCAGCGGCAAGATCCGCTTCACGATCGGCAACGTGGTGCTGACCTCGAAGCTGATCGACGGCACCTTCCCCGACTATGCGCGCGTGATCCCGGCCAACAACGACAAAAGCCTTGTCGTTGACAAGAAGGATTTCGAGGCTGCGGTCGATCGCGTTTCGACCGTTTCAAGCGAACGAGGCCGTGCCGTCAAGCTCTCGATCACCGGAGGGCGGCTCGTGCTGTCTGTAACCAATCCGGACTCGGGAAGCGCCACCGAGGAGATCGAGGTCGAATATACCTCCGAACCGCTCGATATCGGCTTCAACTCGCGCTACCTGCTCGACATCGCCGCCCAGATCGAAGGCGAAGTCGCCTTGCTCAGGCTCGCGGACCCGGGTTCGCCGACACTGATCCAGGACAAGGACTTCAAGGGCGCGCTTTACGTGCTCATGCCGATGAGGGTCTAATCAGGAATCAGTAATCAGAAAATAGCTTCCTGATCACTGATTACTGACTGCTGATCCCTGATATGGCCTCCGCTTTCATTCAGCGTCTGACCCTGACGAATTTTCGCAGTTATCACGCTGCGCAGCTTCGGCTCGACCGCGCCGGGCCGATCGTGCTCACGGGTGCCAATGGCGCCGGCAAGACCAACCTGATCGAGGCGGTTTCCCTCTTCGCCCCCGGCCGCGGTCTCCGCCGGGCGGCCATGGAAGAGCTCGCTTTTTCCGAAGGCGACGGCGCCTGGGCGATCTCGGCCGAGATCGAGGGCATGCTGGGGCTTGCAACGCTCGGTACCGGTATCGACCCGCCCGCGGGAGAGGATTCCGCGCCAATACGCAAGTGCCGGATCGATCGTGAGGATGTCGGCTCCGCCACGGCCTTCGCCGATCATTTGCGCATCGTATGGCTGACACCGGCCATGGACCCGCTTTTCAACGGGCCCGCTTCCGAGCGCCGCCGTTTCCTTGACCGACTGGTCCTTGCCGTCGACGCGCAGCATTCCCGCCGCGTCGCCGCGCTTGAACGCAGTCTGCGGTCGCGCAACCGCCTGCTTGAGGAATCGCAGGGCGATTCCCATTGGCTCGACGCTGTCGAGCACGAGACAGCGGAAGTTGCCGTGGCCGTCGCTGCCGGGCGCGCCGAGACGGTGAAGCGGTTGTCCGCGGCGCTCGACTCCTCGCGCGGCAGCGCGCGCGAATTTCCGCATGCCGAAGTCACATTGCAGGGATGGATGGAACAACTGCTTCCCGATCACAACGCCATCGAAATCGAAGACCGGTATCGGGCATTGTTGCGGGATAACCGCGTGCGTGACGCCGCTGCAGGACGCACGCTCGATGGCCCGCATCTGTCCGATCTTATCGTGACGCATGCCGGCAAGGGCATTCCGGCTTCCGAAGCGTCAACGGGGGAACAGAAGGCTCTGCTGATTCGCCTCGTACTCGCGCACGCGGATCTGATCAAGCAGATGACAGGTTACGCGCCACTGCTCTTGCTGGACGAGGTCGTTGCCCATCTCGATCCGGCACGCCGTTCGGCACTCTACGATGCATTATCCCTGCTCGGCGCACAGGTCTGGATGACCGGAGCGGACCCCGCCGCATTCGGCGATATTGTCGGCCGGGCGCAGGTCTTTTCCGTCAGAAGCGGCGCGGTGGAACAGGCTTAGCAGTTCCGGATTCCACTCACACTTTTTTAATCGAAACCCGATCAATTGCTTGTGGCGCGGAACTATCGCTTCGCGACCGCTTTTATCATCGAAAGAACAACAGGGCCGCAATGGAAACAGACGCAGCAATCGAGCGAGTGAGAAAGGAGCTCATACGCGCGTTTGACAAGACACGTGTCGAACTTGACCGTATCGAGATCCTGGCCGCGGGCCTTGCTGCGCTCAATGCGCCGGTTCCCGACTATGAGCCGACTTTCCGCCACCTCAACCACCTGAACCTCAGCGCCTATCAGCTCGCACACGACTGACCGCCCGCGCCGGTGTCCGCAAATTTGCCGCCGCCCTTTTGGCGCGACCGAGCGTTCTGGAGGCAAGGTTTTTGAATCTGCCGGACGACCGATTCAGGGCCGAAAATCGGGCTAAAAATGTGGGGATTTTTGCACCCCTCCCCCTTTAAAAAACTATGTGAAATCAACATATTAAGTCGACCGACTTTGCTCTGTACGGGGCCAATTTTTCGTGTCACACAAATCGCCTATTCCGACTCATTTTTCCGCCTGCCCAGAGGGTGCCGTCGATGGCTGAACCGGCCCGCAAGAACCCGTCCGACTATGGCGCCGAGTCGATCAAGGTCCTTAAGGGCCTCGACGCCGTGCGCAAGCGGCCGGGCATGTATATCGGCGACACCGATGACGGCTCCGGCCTTCACCACATGGTCTACGAGGTGGTCGACAACGCCATCGACGAGGCGTTGGCGGGCTTTGCCACCGAAGTAGCGGTTACGCTCAACCCCGATGGCTCATGCACGGTCCGCGACAACGGCCGCGGCATTCCGACCGACATCCATAAGGGCGAGGGAGTTTCGGCGGCGGAAGTCATCATGACCCAACTGCACGCCGGCGGGAAATTCGACCAGAACGCTTACAAGGTTTCCGGCGGCCTGCACGGCGTCGGCGTCTCGGTGGTGAATGCGCTTTCGACCTGGCTCAAGCTCACCATCTGGCGCGACGGCAAGGAACACTTCATGGAGTTCCACGACGGTGTGGCGGTAGCTCCGCTCAAGGCCGTCGGCGATGCCAAGGGCAGGCGCGGCACCGAAGTTACCTTTCTGCCGAGTCCCAAGACCTTCACGATGGTCGAATTCGATTTCGCGACGCTTGAACACAGGCTGCGCGAGCTCGCATTCCTGAATTCGGGTGTGGCCATTGTGCTCGCCGACCGGCGTCACGCAGTCGAGAAACGTGAGGAGATGAAGTACGAGGGCGGCGTCGAGGCCTTCGTCAAATTCATCGATCGCAACAAGACTTCCCTGATTCCGAATCCGATCATGATCAAGGCCGAGCGCGAGGGGATCACGGTCGAATGCGCGCTCTGGTGGAACGACGGCTATCACGAGAGCGTGCTCTGCTTCACCAACAACATTCCGCAGCGTGATGGCGGCACGCACCTTGCCGGATTCCGCGGGGCGCTGACCCGCCAGATCACACAATATGCCGACACTCTTGGAACCTCGAGGAAAGAGAAAGTCGCGCTCACCGGCGATGACTGCCGCGAGGGCCTGACCGCCGTGCTTTCCTGCAAGGTGCCGGATCCGAAGTTCTCCTCGCAGACCAAGGACAAGCTGGTGTCGTCGGAAGTCCGACCGGTGGTCGAGAACGTGATCAACCAGGCGCTGCAGGACTGGTTCGAAATTCATCCGACGGAAGCCAAGGTCATCGTCGGCAAGGTCGTGGAGGCAGCAGCCGCCCGCGAGGCGGCGCGCAAGGCGCGCGAACTCACCCGCCGCAAAGGCGCGCTCGACGTTTCGTCCCTGCCCGGCAAGCTCGCTGACTGCCAGGAACGCGACCCGGCAAAATCCGAACTGTTCATCGTGGAGGGCGACAGCGCCGGCGGTTCCGCCAAACAGGGGCGCAACCGCGAATTCCAGGCGGTGCTGCCGCTGCGCGGCAAGATTCTCAACGTGGAGCGCGCCCGGTTCGACAAGATGCTGTCGAGCCAGGAGATCGGCACGCTGATCACGGCGCTCGGCACCGGCATCGGGCGCGACGAATTCAATCCCGACAAGCTGCGCTACCACAAGATCATCATCATGACCGACGCCGACGTCGACGGTTCGCACATCCGGACGTTGCTGTTGACGTTCTTCTTCCGGCAGATGGAGGAGCTGATCAAACGGGGACATATCTTCATCGCGCAGCCGCCGCTCTACAAGGTCACGCGCGGAAAGTCCGAGCAGTACCTGAAGGACGAACGCGCGCTTGAGGATTATCTCATCACCGCCGGCCTCGAAGACGCGGTGCTGCGGCTTGCCTCCGGCGAAGAGCGTGCCGGCGCCGACCTGCGCAAGTTGACCGAGGACGCGCGCGCGATCCGCAGCATACTGGCGGGACTGCACAGCCGTTATAACCGCAAGGTGATCGAGCAGGCCGCGATCGCCGGCGTGCTCAATCCCGGCGTGACCGGCGATGCAAAAAAGGGCGGTGCTGCCGCCGATTACATTGCCAAACGGCTCGACGCGCTCGAGGAGGAAACCGAGCGCGGCTGGAAAGGCACGTTTGACGAGAGCGGCTTCCATTTCGAACGCACGGTACGCGGCGTCAAGGAAGTGGCCGTCATCGACCAGGCACTGCTCGGCTCGGCGGATGCGCGCAAGCTCGATGAATTCGCGCCGTCGCTGCAGCAGATCTTCCCGCGCCCCACGCCGCCGGCAATGTTGCGCCGCAAGGACGAGACGATCGCCATTCACGGACCGGTCGGCTTGTTCGAGGCCCTCACGGCCGCAGGCCGCAAAGGCGTCTCGCTGCAGCGCTACAAGGGTCTCGGAGAGATGAACCCCGAGCAGCTATGGGAAACCACGCTCGACATGAACGCGCGCTCGCTGCTGCAGGTGCGCATCAAGGAAGTTGACGAGGCCAACGTCCTGTTCGACCAGCTCATGGGCGACCTGGTCGAGCCGCGGCGGCAGTTCATCCAGGACAACGCGCTGGCTGCAAGCGTCGACGTCTGAGGGACGTCGGATCTAGAGGCAGCCTCTTTCCAGGCCCCAGATTCCGCACGAGCGCATTGCGGGGTAGTAGTCCCCGCAACGACCGGCGGCGCAGCTTTCCTGCCAGTACGGACGATTGATGAAACGCAGCCGCGCCACGTTGGCCGAATGGGTGCGCCCGATCGGCGCCTCGCAATCCCCGCAATAAGGGACCTGTTCGACAACACGCAGGCGCTGGTCGAACTTTGCCGCAGCGTGTATGCGCTTGCCGCGGTCGACCCCCAGATCGGCGGCATAGGAAACGCCGGCGACCGCCGCAATCAGTCCTGTTACGAGAAGCACATATATCGTTCGCATGAGTCCCACTCCGCCGGAATCGCCTCAGGACCATAGCCGCCAAAGCCAAAAGGCCTTTTTCCGCACCTCTCTTTTTTGCAAACGCGGTTAAATTTTTCCGAACTTTCCGGTCGGGAGCCCTTCATGACGTCAGCTTGATGCCCATGGTCAGCCCGATAATGAGGGCTGCCAGAAAGAGCACCAGAAAGATCCCGAACAACCATTGCGCAATAGTCGCGGAAACCGCCTCGACATCGGAAAACCCGAGAACGCCCGCGACAATGGCGATGATCAGAAATACGACGGCCCACCTCAACATCGAGGGCTCCCGCGCGAACAGGCTGTTGCCCGGATAACCGGCGCGCGGAGCTTAAGTTCCCTGCAAGGTCGGCGGTCTGGCTGAACGCGTGCGAGGATCGCGGGGCGGCCATCGGCCGGCCTCCACGCGGGACAGAAAGTCGGCGACGACCTGGTTGAACAGATCGGGTTCTTCGAGGTTCACCGCGTGCCCGGTTTTCGGAAAGACGACCAGGCCGGACGCCGCGATGGCGTCCTTGAGAAACAGTCCCGGCTCGATGCAGCGCTCGTCCTCGTCACCGACCACGATCAGGGCCGGCGTCTCCAACCGACGAATGTCGTGCTCGAAGTCATAGAGCGAAGGACGCTCGCCCTGGAAGCCGCGCGACATGTGCGCTGAGCCCTGCGCGTCGTGCTCGGCAAGCTGGCGAGAGAATTCGGCAAAGCCGCGCGGATCCTTGAGTTCGAGTTGCAGCCGGCTCGGACCGCGACCGTAGGTCCGGGCCACGGCCGCCGAGCCTTCACGCTCGAACTGCGCGGCAAGCTCGCGTGAGCGCCTGTGAAAGTCCGCCGTGTACCAGCGCTCGCTGCCCGATCCGGCGCCGGCAAGCACCAGCGAACGAACACGGTGCGGGTGGTTGAGAGCAACCTGGAGCGCGGTGTAACCGCCCATCGACAGGCCGACGAGATGGGCCTTGTCGATCTTCAGGTGGTCGAGCACGGCCACGGCGTCGCGCATCACGTGCATGTAGCTATAGGCCTTGGGGTCGGCCGGAATGTCGGAAGGCCGGTAACCTCGCGCGGCATAGGCGATGCAGCGATGGCGCTTGCCGAATTCCCGCAGCTGCCGCTCCCAGCTGCGGTGATCGCCTGCGAACTCGTGAATGAAGAGGATCGGCGTCCCCTGTCCCACTTCTTCGTAGTAAAGCTTCACGTTGTCCGGTGTCGTTGCATGAGGCATCAGAACAAGCCCGTTCTGTTGTCATTCCGGACGCCGCGAAGCGCCGACCCGGAATTTCGAAACTCAAGACTGAACTTGCGTCCGGAATCCGGCTTCGCGGGCTTCGCCCGCTCCGCGGAATGACAGAAATACGCTAAAACAAATCCAGGTACTCTTTCTGCTCCCAAGGCGTGACGTCAGGCTGGTCGCCTGCCTCCTTGCCGAACCGTTCAAGCTCCGCAGCCTTGATGTGCGTATAGTAGTCGACAAACCCGCCGCCAAAGCCTGACCGGAACACTTCGTCGGCACGCAGTGCGGTCAGTGCCTCGCTCAGACTTCTCGGCAGCAGGGCCGCAGCCGCCTCATACGGCGTATCGGCGGACGGGCCTGGATCGAGACGACGCGCGATTCCGTCAAGGCCCGAATAAATCTGCGAGGCAACGTACAGGTATGGATTCGCCGCAGGTTCGCCGACACGGTTTTCAAGATGCGTCGCGGGATCACCGGGCTGGCCGAGCACACGGACCATCACGCCACGATTGTCGCGACCCCAGATGGCACGGTCGGGCGCAAGCGAGTAGGCGCGGTAGCGCTTGTAGCCGTTGATCGTCGGCGTGGTGAAGGCAGCCGCAGCGCGCGCGTGCGCCAGCAGTCCGCCAAGATAATAGCGGCCGACGGTCGAAAGCACGTCAGTGTGATCGAAGGCAAAGGCGTTGCGCCCGGATTTTGTTTCGAGCAGCGACTGATGCAGGTGCCAGCCGCTCGACATCACGTTCGGCAGCGCCGGCCGGCACATGAAGCTCGCGAGAAGCCCGTTCCGGCGCGCGATCTGCTTTGCGGCCGTACGGAACAGCACCATGGTGTCGGCGCTGGCCATGCCTTTCTGCGGGCGGAAGGTGAATTCGCATTGACTCGGCCCCAGTTCCGCCTCGACCGAGCGCAGCGGCAGGCCGAGCTGCTCGATGCCGCGGCGAACGATTTCCACCGCCGGATCGAGCATGTCGTACCGCGACTCGGTAAGATACTGATAGCCCTGCGTCAGCAGGCCTACTTCGGGCGCCTCCGGCGGCCAGGTCGCGTCCGCCGGCGCAAGACGCGGGTTCTCGATCCTGAACAGATGAAATTCGACCTCGAGGCCGGCGAGGAACTCAAAACCCGCCTTGGCAAGCGTATCGAGCGCGTCGCGGCAGCGCGCACGCGATGAGAACGGCACCGGCTTGCCGTTGGTGAAATAGATGTCGCACAGCAGCCATCCGGTCCGGTTCGCCCACGGCAGGATACGGAAACTTGCCGGATCGGCGACCATCACGAAGTCGCCGCCGCCCTGCATTTCTTCCATCGCCAGGCCGCCGCCCGGCGTGAACACCGGATAGACGGTGCGGTGCGCGGTGTCCTTGGCGAGCAGGGTCGTCGTCATCGTGACGCCGTTGCGCATTGCGCCGGCGGCTTCCGATGCGAGCATGGTCTTGCCGCGCAGAACGCCGTGCTGGTCAGCGAACGAAAACCGCACGACCTCGAGCTGTTCCTTCCTGATGGCACGCTCGACCTGCGCGGCAGCCTTTGCCTGCGCCTCGCTCCAGAGGCCATGACGCTCGACGAAACTCACGGCTTTACGCGAGCGCGGGGGCATCGTCATCGGCCAATAGCGATCAGCGAATGGCGAATAGAAAGGGGCATCATGGTCATTTGCCTATCCGCTACCCGCTACCCGCTATTCGCTCAAGCGGTCCAGCTCGCGGCCTGGCGTTTGCTCGCCTCGCTCTTCTGCCAATAGCCCTGCCAGTCGTCGGTGGGCCCGATGCCGTCGATGGCCGCTGGCCCGGTGATGCTTGCCGCCTGTCGCGGATCAAGGACCATCAGCGGCTTCTCGCCCTTGCCCGCCTGCTCGATCGCCTGGCGAAGCAGCCTGCGGTAGGCGCTGATCGCCTTGTCCGAGGCACCGAGATGCTCGCTGGTGCGATCCTGGATCGCGCCCATGGATTCGCAGGCCCATTGGTCGTGCACGTTGATATCGGCGCCCATGCCGGTATAGGTCTCGTGCTGCTGCTCGTGAGGGTCGAAGCCGTAATCGTTGTGCTTGTTTCTGTTCGGGATGTAGTCCGGCAGCTGATAGAGTGCGAGGCGCTGGCGCCGCATCTCATCCTTGTTCACGGGTGCGCCGAAGCTCGTGAAGATGGCGTACCAGTAGTGCTTCTCGTCGTCGATGGGCACGTGCCATTGCGTTATCGTCATCTCGCGACTCATCGGAATGACGAACGCATTGGGAAACATCAGGTTGGTGACGCGCACATGCGTGCGCGCTTCGTTAATCCGCCGCAGCGTAACCAGGCGGAAACCGAATTCCGTCGGCTCGACCTCGATGCGCGGGCGCGTGACCTCGCGCATGATACGTGACATCGGCATGTCGGAATCGCGCGATGTGTCGCGAAACACTTTCCCGTATCCCTGGCTTGGATCCTCGTCGTGGAAAAAGCGGTGCAGGAACGAGGTGTGAACCGGATCGATGCCGACCTCGAGCGACTGCAACCAGTTGCAGTCGATCATGCCCTTGAACGCGAAGGTGTGGCTCGCCGGCGCGATGAAGCAGTCGAAGTGCGGAAACGCCGGCGGCTCGCCCGGCCCGAGATACGCGAACAGGATGCCGTTCTTCTCGACGACCGGGTAGGATTTCTGCTTCACGTTGGCGCAGAGATTACTGTCATCCGGCTCGGCGGGGGTCTCAAGACACTTGCCGTGAACGTCGAACAGCCAGCCGTGGAAGGCGCAGCGCAGGCCGCCGTTCTCGAGGCGGCCATAGGCGAGGTCGGTGCCGCGGTGCGGACAGCGGCGGCCGATCAGGCCATAGCGGCCCTTGTCGTCCTTGAAGATCACCAGATCTTCGCCGAACAGCCTCAGCGCCTTCACCGGCCGGTTTCCTGAAAGTTCATCGACCAGCGCGGCCGGTTGCCAGTAACGGCGCATCAATCCGCCCGCCGGCGTGCCCGGCCCTGTCCTGGTGATGAAATCGTTCTGTTCCGCACTCAGCATCGCGAGCCATCCTCTCCATACAATGGCTCGACTTTATACGACTTCCGCAATGGACCGGAAGCTACCGCGATGCCGGAGACGGAAACGGCCGGCAAAGGGCCGGCCGTGCAGCAATCGAAAATCGTCGTACTTCAGCTCTGGTGGCGTGCCGCCCAGCCCATATCCATGCGGCGGCGCCACGCGGTCTGCCGCAGCCCGATCAGCCGGTTTGCGGCGGTTTTTGCTTCCGCCCGGCTTGTGGCAGCGTAGGTTCGATATTCGAGATCGGACACCCGCGGCACCAGCGGCTGCTTGCGAAAGAACCGCGCCAACGGATTAACGCCGCCGTTCAATTTCAGGTCGGCAAGAGAGTTGGCGACGTTGCCGGAATGACCAAAGGCGACCACGCGGCCGGTCATGGTGTGGCGGACTTCGTAAACTCCCGGGCCGATCGGCGCTTCGACATGATCGCCGCTTTGGGCGTCGGGAAATCGCTTCCAGCTACTCCAAGTATGAACCATAAAAATGGCCTCAATATCCGCAAAAAACATATTCTGAACGCGACAACTAATCATTGGTTCCGGCAGGTCAACCGGTCCTGTTGATAAATCGCCAATTGCGCCCGCAATCCGGCGCACTTTCCTGACATTTACGCTAACCGGCGAGGTTAAAATCCGCGATCAGTGGCCGGGCAGCACCATCACCTTTGGCTTTGCCGGGAGCGTTGTCTTCGACACCACCAGTGATGGTACCTCGGCGATCTCGACATCCCATTCCTGGCGCACGCGCTGCACAAAGCGTTCGAGCGTGTAAGCGCTGAAATAGTGCATGGGAATCATCAATGGCGCTTTCAGCGCATGCAGAACCTCGACCATGCCGTCGAGGTCAAGCGTGTATGAACCGTCGACCGGGACCAGCACCACGTCGACGCGGCCGACCTCGTTGAGCTGCTGCTGCGTCAGGGTGTGATGCAGGTGGCCGAGGTGGGCGATGCAAAGATTCGCAATCTCGAACACGAAGATCGAGTTGCCGTGCCGTTCGGTCCCGCCGTCGAACGTACGGATGTTGGTCGGCACGTTGCGGACGCGAACGTCCTTGTACTGCACGTCGACACGCGCCGGCTTCTGGTCTTCAGCCCAACCGCGCAGCACGTACTTGATGCCCGGATCCGGCGACAGGCTGTAGTGCGTGGAGTGCGCGTGATTCATCGTCACGATGTCGGGAAGTGCCGGCGGCCTGACGTAGTCGTTGTAGTCGGTCGCGACGCGCACGAGCTGCGGGCTCTCCATCAGGAAGGTCGAGTGGCCGATATAGGTGAGACGGACCTGATCGCGCTCGAGCGCGGCAAGCTTGAGCGCGACAGGCGTCACGAATGGCGGCCGCGTCGCCACAAAACCGGGGCAGCTCTCCATCATCTCGGGTTTTGCCGGCGACGGCGCCGCGCCTTGCGCCTGCGTTTGCGTCACGGCGGCGCCAAGACACACGGCCGCCGTCAGGATCTTCATTGAAGCGCAATGCATGGCATCCACCCGCGCCGAATTGAAGAGACGGGAATGTGCCACGCCTTGACGGCCCTCGCCACCAACCTCACGCGTAAATGAAGAGCGGCGTCCATGGCCTCCATGGGCGCCGCCGATCCGTAATCCGCATCAAATTTAGAACTGCTCGAAGTAGCGGCGGTCGCGCAGCGAAACGATGATACCTTTCGGGGTGACGACGACCCAGCGGCCTTCCTGACGCTTGATCTGCTCGACGGTTCCAAGTCCGGGCAAGGGCGCGCCCGGCACGACCTGATAGACATCGCCATGGCCCTGCACATAGACGAAGCCGTCGCGCGTCTCGCGGATCGTCCAGTCGGAGACGATTGCCGGGCGGTGTGATGTTTCGACAGGCCGTGGCAGAGGCATCGGCGCGGTGGCCTGCGACACCGGCGGCACGGTCTGCGGCGGCTTGACCGCGCCGGTAATCTCGGCAGCCTCGCGGGAAAGGCGCTCGGTGATCTTCGCAAACTGGGCGTTCGCCGATTTATTGGCGGCCTCCAAGCTTGCCTTCAGGCTGCTGATCTCCTTTGACAGCCGGGCGATGGATTGCTGCGCGGCCTTGTTTTCCTCAAGGCCGACGACATCGACAGGAGCCGGTTTGTAAAATCCGCCGGTGGCCGTCGCGCCGACAACGACACCTGTCGCCGCCGCGATTGCAACCGAGGCAGCGAGAGTAGCGTAGCGCCTGTATCGCGGACGCAGTTTCAATCGCAGCCGGGGAAAATATCCGCTTGTTGCGGCGACGCCCGCCGGCGCCGCCGCGGGTCCTGCAGCCGGCGAAGCGCCCGTGGCGGCCTCCGGCGCTGTTGCAAGAGATGCTGTTTCGGGAGCCGCGGGCTCGGATCCCGCTTCCTGTTTTGCCGGCGACAGGGGCGGCGCTTCGATCAGAGGCAACTGGCTTTGATGCTGCTCCATTATGTCGTCAGGCTGTGCCGCCGCTTCGCCGGCGGCGCTCTCATCCTGCTTGCGCTTTGCCATGGCACTGACCCTCGATTGGCTGTTCACCAACCGGTAACCATGTTCGGTTACCAATTGGTTACCAATCGCTTGCTGGCCGCCGGCGACGCCTCCTATGCAATCGATCAGGACCTTGCACCGCGTCCGGATAACGTCGCACCGGACGTTCCTTGGGTCCCGCGTGAGATGCCGGCGTACAGCCGTCGTCTCACGCTATGCCTCCCGCGGAAATTGCGGCTAGACAGCGAGATTGCATTCCGCTGCGCGCGCCTTGAGCGACACCGCCGGCCGCGCGCCGATGTGCTGGATGACTTCCGCGGCGGCAATACCGCCGAGTCGCGCGGAGGTGCGGTGATCCTTTCCGCGCGCAAGACCGACAAGAAAGCCGGCCGCGAACAGATCGCCGGCACCGGTCACGTCGACGACCTGTTCGACAGGTTCGGCAGGCACTTTTTCGATACTTTCGCGCGAGACCACGACGCAGCCTTTCTCGCTGCGCGTGACCACTGCGAGCCTGGCTTCGCTGCGCAACGCATTGACCGCCGTATCGAAGTCGGCGGTTTCATACAGGCTGTGCAGCTCGCGCTCGTTTGCGAACAGGATGTCGACGAGGCCCTTGCGGATGAGGTCGAGAAACTCGGCACGGTAACGGTCGACGCAGAATGCGTCCGAAAGCGTGAGGGCCACACGGCGGCCGGCCTTGTGCGCGATTCCCGCAGCCTTGACGAAGGCGTCCTTTGCATGCGGCGGATCCCACAGATAGCCTTCGAGATAGGTTACGGCGGCGCTCGCGACCTGGGCGTCGTCGATATCGTTGGGATGCAGATCCTGCGCGGCGCCGAGGTAGGTGTTCATGGTGCGCTCACCGTCCGGCGTCACCATGATGTAGGAGCGCGCCGTAGGCGGCCCTTCCGACGCCGGCGGCGTTTCAAAGGCGACACCGGCGGCGCGGATATCGTGGGAAAAGGTGAGGCCGAGCTCGTCATCTTTCACCTTCCCGATGAAAGCGGCGCGCGCACCGAAGCTGGCAACACCGACGATCGTATTGGCCGCAGAGCCTCCCGAGCTTTCCACCGCCGGTCCCATCGCCGCGTAGATCGCCTGCGCCCGCGCTTCATCGATCAGCGCCATGGTCCCCTTGTGCATGCCCTGCGACACCAGGAAGTCGTCTTCGGCGCGGGCGATCACGTCGACGATGGCGTTGCCGATGCCGAGCACGTCGTAGCGGAGCGCGGTCATGTGTTGTCCTCGCAAATTGCGCGCGCACTATAACTGCAAGAACAATTGAGGCAATGTGCTAACACTGCGGGCGGAGGCCCACCGATGTCTCTGGCGCGCGACTTCACCACCGTCGGAAGCGGCACGCTGCTGTCGCGGCTCCTGGCCTATGTGCGCGACGCAGGGATAGCGGCGACGCTCGGCACCGGCCCGGTCTCGGAGGCCTATTTCGCGGTGCTGCAGCTGGTGAATGTCTTCCGCCGGCCGCTGTCGGAAGGCGCGCTCAATGCCGCATTCGTGCCGATCTGGCTCAGGCTGCGCGCGCACGAGGATGGGGCGGCAAACGCCAACCGGTTCACGCTGCGCGTCCTGGTGACCATGTTGTGCGTCAGCGGAATCCTCACGCTGTTGATCGTTGTGTTTGCCCCGCAGATCGTCGTCGCCATCGCGCCGGGGTTCGACCCCGCGCTGCGCGGCCTCGCCACTTTGTTCACCGTTCTGGCGTCGCCCTACGTCCTGCTTGCCGGGCTTGCCGCCGTCATTGCGGCCGCGATGAATGCGGAAAACCGCGTCGGCGTGATCGCCGCGAGCACGCTCCTGTTCAACGGGGTAATGGTCGGTGTCGTCGTTTTCCTCTACGCGGCGTCGGTTGCGCCGGGCGAGGCCGGCTTCTGGCTCATCGGCGCGATCGTCGCCGCGGCGCTTGTACAACTGGCGCTCACCGGCGTTGCATGGCTTGCGACCGGCGACCGCCGGCAGCGCGCCCGCGTCCGCGAAGCGGACGAGACGGGCCGCTTCTTCAGGCGCGCCCTGCCGGGGCTGATTGCGACCGGCGTTCCGCAGTTCAAACTGATCGCGGCCACCGCCATCGTGTCGGCCTCGCCGGCGGCCGTGTCGTGGCTCTATTACGCCAACCGTCTCTATGAATTGCCGCTCGGCATCGCCTCGGTCGGCGTGGCCGCCGTCATCGTGCCGCGCATTGCCGGCACCGTGCGCTCCGGCGACGAGGATCTGCTCGCGGCCGCGCAGTCCCGCGCCTACGAAATCGCCCTCGGGCTTGCCCTGCCCGCCGCCGCGGGTTTCGCGCTGCTGGCCGAGCCGATTGCCCGCGGCCTGTTCGAGCGCGGGGCATTCGGCGCTGCCGACACGACGGCGGTCGCGGCCGCGATGGTCGCGATGTGCGCCGGGCTTCCCGGGCATGTGCTGGAAAAGACGTTCGGGGCGGTCTCGTTCGCGCATGAGGACACGCATACGCCGATGATTGCGGCGCTCGCCGGACTGGCTGCCGCGATCACCCTCGGTATCGTTCTGTTTGCGCGGTCCGGTTACGTCGGCGTTGCGGCGGCGATCGCCGTGTCGGGCTGGGTCGGCGCCGGCCTGCTCGGCGTCATTCTGCTGCGGCGGAGCTGGCTGCGCATCGATGCCGGCGCCAGGCGTCGGCTGCCGCGTATCGGCCTTGCCACCATCGCGATGGCCGGCGCGGTCGGCGGCGCCCACCGCCTGATCGGCAATTCGGCGAACGCGCCGGCAGCCCGGCTGGCAATCCTGGCCGTGCTCGTCGCGCTCGGCGTCGCCGTCTATCTCGCCGCGCTTCGATTGCTCGGCGTCGCGACGCTCAGGGAGCTGACGGCCCTTCCGCACAGATCTTAAGTGCTTGCGCTGTGCGCCCCTGGCGTGGCATGGCTCCCGCGAAAGGGAAAGGGCGGACAATGGCGTTCAGGGAACGCGTTTTTTCCGGCGTGCAGCCGACCGGCAACCTGCATCTCGGCAACTATCTCGGCGCCATCACCAAGTTCGTGGCGCTGCAGGAACGGTTTGACTGCATCTATTGCGTCGTCGATCTCCACGCCATCACGGTATGGCAGGATCCGAGCGAGCTGCCGCGCGCCACACGCGAGGTGACGGCGGCGTTCCTCGCCTGCGGCATCGATCCGAAAAAGCACATCATCTTCAACCAGAGTCAGGTCGCCGAACACGCCGAGCTTGCCTGGGTCTTCAACTGCGTCGCGCGCGTGGGCTGGCTCAACCGGATGACGCAGTTCAAGGAGAAGGTGGGCAAGGACCGCGAGAATGCCTCGGTCGGCCTTTACGTCTATCCGAACCTGATGGCGGCCGACATCCTTGTCTATCGCGCGACGCATGTCCCGGTCGGCGAGGACCAGAAGCAGCACGTCGAGCTGTCGCGCGACATTGCGCAGAAGTTCAACAACGACTTCGCCGCCTCGATCCACGCGCACGGCTACGGCGATACCTTTTTTCCGCTGCCGGAGCCGATCATCCAGGGACCGGCGACGCGCGTCATGTCGCTGCGCGACGGCTCGAAGAAGATGTCGAAGTCGGAACCATCCGACTATTCGCGCATCAATCTGACCGACGATGCCGATGCCATCGCCCAGAAGATCCGCAAGGCCAAGACCGATCCGGAACCGTTGCCGGGCGAGGAAAAGGGCCTCGCGCAGCGTCCGGAAGCCGACAACCTCGTCGGTATCTACGCCGCGCTGCAGGGCGTGAGCAAGGCCGAGGTGCTCGGCCAGTTCGGCGGCGGGCAATTTTCAACGTTCAAGACCGCACTCGTCGATCTCGCCGTCGCCAAGCTCGGGCCGATCGGCGCCGAGATGAAGAAACTCGTGCAGGACGCCGTCTACATCGATTCGGTTCTCGCCGAGGGCTCGCAGCGCGCGCAGACGATCGCCGCCGAAACCATGAAGGCGGTCAAGGATATCGTCGGCTTCGTGCGCCGCTAGTTGCGGCGCGGAAAAGGCGCCTTGTCGGCGCTGCGGCCGGCGTGCCACCATGATCCGCTTGCGCATTCATTACAGCGCATATGATCGGGCGGGAGCGTCACGACCATGAGCAGCAAGCGGCGCAGCTACGAAGCCGGGCACAAGCGCAAGTACCTGGTCGTCATCGACGACACCGAGGAGTGCGACCGCGCCGTCTACTGGGCGGCAAAGCGCGCCGGCCGCACCAAGTCGCAGATCGTGATGCTGCGCGTGATCGAGCCGGGCGACCGCAATCAGCAGTGGCTCGGCGTCGCCGACCTGATGAAGGCGGAAGCGCAGGAGGCGGCGAACGCGGCCCTCGACAAATATGCGGCGCGCGCAAAGAAGATCGCGCGCATCACTCCTGACCGCGTGATCCGCGAAGGCAACACCGCCGAAGAAATCCTGAAACTGATCGACGAGGACGCCGACATCGGCATCCTGGTCCTGGCCGCCGGCACCGGCAAGGAAGGGCCGGGACCGCTGGTCACGAACCTGGCCAAGACCGCCGGCACGTTTCCCATCCCGGTCGCGCTCGTGCCGGGACACCTGAGCGACGAAGACATCGACGCCAGTTCCTGAATTTACGGCCATTTCACGCCCGGTTGACCGCAGGCGTGGCAGGCGCCATTTATGCCTTATGGTTTGACCGCCCGCGGGCCTTGAACCCGTTCGAGGAAGGAGCCACCCCGATGTTCATCCAGACCGAGGCTACGCCCAATCCGGCGACGCTGAAATTCCTGCCCGGCCGGCCCGTGCTTGCGGCCGGCACGCTCGACATGCCGACGAAGGAAGCGGCCGCGCAGTCACCGCTGGCGGCGAGACTGTTCGACGTACCGAACGTCGGAGCCGTCTTTTTCGGGTCGGATTTCATCTCTGTGACCAAGACCGGCGGCGAGTGGCAGCAGCTCAAGCCGGCGATCCTCGGCGCCATCATGGAGCATTACATGTCGGGCGCGCCGCTCCTCGCCGGGGACGCGAAGCCGTCCGACGCCGCAGTCGATGAATTTTTCGACGCCAAGGACGCCGAGACGGTTGCCACGATCAAGGACCTGATCGAGACGCGCGTGCGCCCGGCGGTGGCCGGCGACGGCGGCGACATCACGTTCCGCGGCTACAAGGAAGGCATCGTCTACCTCAACATGAAGGGCGCCTGCTCGGGTTGCCCGTCGTCGACGGCGACACTCAAGCACGGCATCCAGAACCTGCTGAGGCATTTCGTTCCCGAGGTCGTCGAAGTGCGGCTGATGTAGTTTCTGTGTACCTTGCTGTCGGTCGGGGGCGCGCCCTGCCCGGCCCGGCCGGAGACGCCGGGATCGATCGGGGCCGCACCTGGAACGACGCCGTTCTTTTTGTGAAGGCAACGCCACGCTCAAAACATGCGCGTTCTCGCCATCGATACCGCGCTGGAGGCGTGCTCGGTCGCCGTGCTCGATACCGAGCGCGCGGATGCAGGCGCATGTGAATCGCTGCCGATGCAGCGCGGTCACGCAGAAGCGCTGATGCCGCTGATCGCGCAGGTGTTGCAGCGCGCGCAGCTTGATTTCTCCGCCATCGACCGCGTCGCGGTCACGACCGGTCCGGGAAGCTTCACCGGGCTGCGGGTCGGAATTGCCGCCGCACGCGGCATCGCACTCGCCGCGGGCAAGCCGGCCATCGGGTTGACGACACTTGCGACGTTCGCCGCACCGTTCATCGCGGCCGACGATACCCTGCCGGTGGTGGTGGCGATCGACGCGCGGCACGATCACGTCTATCTGCAGGTCTTCGGCCCCGGCGGGCGTACGCTGGTCGCGCCGAGGGTTGCGCCGGTGCGGGAGGCCGTGCGCGTCTCGGCAAGCGGCGCGCCGCGCATCGCCGGCACCGCCGCCGCCAGGCTGGCATCGCTCTGGCCCGCGGGCGAACGCGCACCGACAAAAGTCGAGCAGCGCGGCGCACCCGATATCAACTGGGTTGCGCGCCTTGGTGCCGCCGCGACCGACACCGGGACGGTGCCCAAGCCGTTGTACCTGCGCCCGCCCGACGCGCATCCGCAGGATGCGGTGCAACTGGCCCGGCGATGATCGCTTTCATCAGCAACCTGTTCACGCGCGCCGAACCGGCGATAACGGAAGCAGGCGCGCGCGATGCACCCGCGATCGCCGCGCTGCATGCGAGAGCGTTCCGGCGCGGCTGGAGCGAGCAGGAGGTGGAAGGTCTGCTGCTCGATCGGCACGTCATTGCGCACCGTGCGACAAACGGCGGAAAGCTCGACGGCTTCATCATGTCGCGGATCGTCGAGGACGAGGCGGAAATCCTTTCCGTTGCCGTTGCCGACCGGCAGCGCGGCCGCGGGCTTGCACGCAGATTGCTGGACCTGCATCTGCGGCGGCTCGCCGGTCTCGGTGCCCGCGCAATATTTCTGGAAGTCGACGAAAACAACGTGCCCGCACTGCGGCTTTATCGGCGCGCCGGATTTCAGGAAGTTTCGCGTCGTCCCGGGTACTATCCGGGTAAGGACGCCGCGGCGGCCACTGCCCTCATTCTGCGCCGCGACCTTGTCTGAGCGCGCGGTGGACACATGCGGGACACGGCCAATATGATACATGATACCGGAGACGGGAGGCCCGATGACAGAGATGCCGACGTGAGCACTGCGGGCAAGCACACTGAAAAGAGAAACATCGAGGCGCGATGTGCCGCGAAGGGCATGCGCATGACCGAACAGCGGCGGGTGATCGCGCGGGTATTGGCCCAATCGGACGACCACCCCGACGTCGAGGAGCTCTATCGCCGCTGCGCCAAGGTCGACGAGCATATTTCGATTTCGACGGTGTACCGCACCATGCGGCTCTTCGAGGATGCCGGGATCATCGAGCGTCACGATTTTCGCGACGGACGCGCGCGCTATGAAACGAGTTCGGATGCGCATCACGACCATCTCATCAATCTGCGCAACGGCGAGGTGATCGAATTCCAGTCCGAGGAAATCGAGCGTCTGCAGACAGAGGTTGCGCGCAAGCTCGGCTACAAGCTTGTCGATCACCGGCTCGAGCTTTACGCCGTTCCGCTCAACGACGACAAGAAACGCTAGGTACATGATCCGGCGGGACTAGACGCCGATGGTGCGCGCGCTGTTCATCGCGGCATTTTTCTTCACCATGACGCCGCTGCTGATTTCCATGCAGTGGCTGCTCGACCGCCTGCATCTGCCCGGCTGGGGCTTTATCGCATCGAACTACTATCGCGTGCTGTGCTCGTTGCTGCGCATACGCGTGCACGTGAACGGCACGCCCATGCATGACCGGCCCGTCCTCTACGTCTCCAATCACGTGTCATGGGTGGATATTGTCGTCATCGGATCCGTCACGCCGGTCGCCTTCGTCGCCAAACGCGAGGTCGCGGGCTGGCCGCTGGTCGGCGTGACCGCGAAAGTGCAGCGCACGATATTCGTCGACCGCGCACGCCGGCATCAGGCCAGCGAAGCCGTCGCTGAAATCGTGGAGCGGCTGAAGGGCGGCACCTCGGTCGTGCTGTTTGCCGAAGGTACATCGAGCGACGGCAATCGCGTCCTGCCGTTTCGTTCGGCGTTGCTCGGCGTGATCCAGGAAGCCTCCGCGCATGGCGAGGGTGGCGGCACGCTGATCCAGCCGATGTCGATCAGCTACACCGGCCTGCACGGGATGCCGATGGGGCGCCAGCACCGTCCCCTGGTCGCGTGGTACGGCGATCTCGATTTCCTGCCGCACATCAGGACATTCATCGCCCAGGGCGCCGTCGACGCGGTCGTCAGCTACGGCGAGCCGATTCCCGCCGACGGCGCGATCGACCGCAAGGCCATGGCCAAACGACTGGAAGCATCGGTGCGCGAACTCGTCATTGCGGCCTTGCGCGGACGCTCTTCGGCCGTGCAAAACGCGCATCCCGCCTGACTTGCAGCCGTCGGGAGGCAAAGTCTTAAAATCGCAATAAAATCAAATATATGTATGCAGCAGGACAAATCGCGTCGTGACAGGTTAAATTGGGTATGCATCGAGACGGCATGAGCAAAGCCCGCAAGGTCCACGTCAAATCGTTCGGTTGCCAGATGAACGTCTACGATTCCCATCGTATGGCGGACACGCTGGCGCCTGCGGGCTACGACGAAACGGCCTCGCCCGAGAACGCCGACCTGGTGATCCTCAATACCTGTCACATCCGCGAAAAGGCGGCGGAAAAAGTCTATTCCGAGATCGGCCGCATCCGTGAAATGAAGGAGGCCGCGGCCCGCGACGGACGGCGCATGCTGATCGCGGTTGCCGGCTGTGTCGCGCAGGCCGAGGGGCGAGAAATCATCCGCCGTGCCGGGGTCGTCGACCTCGTGGTCGGCTCGCAGAACTATCATCGGCTGCCCGCCATGGTTGCGCGCGCATTGCGCGGCGAGAAAGTCATCGACACCGACTTTCCAGTCGAGGACAAATTCGAGGCGCTCGCCGCGCCGCGGCGCGATGCGATCGCAAGACGCGGCATATCCGCATTTGTCACCGTGCAGGAGGGCTGCGACAAGTTCTGCACGTTCTGTGTCGTGCCATATACGCGCGGCGCGGAAGTCTCGCGCCCTGTCGAAAAGATCGTGGCGGAAGTCGAGCGGCTCGCCGATGGCGGCGTGCGCGAGATCACGCTGATCGGCCAGAACGTCAACGCCTATCACGGCGCGAATCCCGACGGAACGCCGTCGACTCTCGGCTCGCTGTTGCGCCGTCTCGCGCAGGTCCCCGGCATCCTTCGGCTGCGCTACACGACCAGCCATCCGCGCGATATGGACGGGGAGCTGATCGCGGCGCATCGCGATCTGCCGGCTCTGATGCCCTACGTGCACTTGCCCGTGCAGTCCGGTTCGGACCGAATTCTTGCAGCGATGAACCGCCGGCACACGCGCAAGGACTATCTCGACGTCATTGCGCGCCTGCGCGCGGCGCGAGGCGACCTCGCCTTCACGTCCGATTTCATCGTCGGCTTCCCCGGAGAAACCGAATCCGATTTCCGCGAGACTCTGGCGCTTGTCGACGAGATCGGCTTCGCGGGTGCGTTCTCCTTCATGTACTCGCCGCGTCTGGGCACGCCGGCCGCCGAAATGGCCGAACAGGTCCCGCAGGAAGAGAAAGCCGCGCGCCTGCAGCGGCTGCAGGCCGCTATTACCCGGCATCAGCGCCGCTTCAACGCCGGGTTTGCCGGGCGCGCCGTCGACGTGCTGCTCGAAAAGCCGGGCAGGCTTCCGGGCCAGCTCGTCGGCCGCTCGCCCTACCTGCAGGCGGTGCAGGTCATGGCGCCGCCCGATCGTATCGGATCGGTGCAGCGCGTCGTCATCGATGAAGTGGGCAGCAACAGCCTTTTCGGCAGCCTCGAAGGTCAAAACAGGGATACGACCCTTACAGCGGCAGGAGCTTGATCGACCCTTGCGCACAACGAATTCCGTGATCCCCACCGCCGCCGTCTCGGAAGAGACGGCCACCACCCAGACCGTGCTTGCATTCGAAGACAACAAGCTCGCCTCCATGCTGTTCGGCCAGTACGGGCAAAATCTTGCGTTGATCGAACGGCGTCTCGGCATCGTCGCCGAGCAGCGCGGAAATCACGTCACCATCGAGGGCTCCCGCGGCGCCTGCGAGCAGGCGCGGCAGGTGCTCGAGGGCCTCTACGAGCAGCTCAAGCGCGGCCATGACCTCAGCCAGGGCGACGTCGAGGGGGCGATCCGCCAGGCGATCGCACAGGGCTCGCTGTTCGACTACGACCCGGCCGCGCCGCGGCCCGCGTTCGAGGAAATCAATCTGCGCAAGCGGCCGGTGCGGGCGCGAACCGCCGCGCAGGATGCCTACATCCGCGCGCTCAAGCGCCACGCGCTTGTCTTTGGAACGGGACCCGCCGGCACCGGCAAGACATGGCTCGCGGTGGCGCATGCGATTCAGATGTTCGAGCGCAAGGAGATCGATCGCATCATCCTTTCGCGGCCCGCCGTCGAGGCCGGCGAGCGCCTGGGCTTTCTTCCCGGCGACATGCGCGAAAAGGTGGACCCTTACCTGCGCCCGATCTACGACGCGCTGTACGACCTGATGGACGCGCGCATCGTCGAGCGTGCCTTGCAGGCGGGCGAAATCGAGATCGCTCCGCTTGCCTTCATGCGCGGGCGCACGCTTTCGAACGCGGCCGTCATCCTCGACGAGGCGCAGAACACGACCTCGATGCAGATGAAGATGTTCCTGACCCGTCTCGGCGAGAACAGCCGCATGATCGTGACCGGCGATCCCAGTCAGGTGGACCTGCCGCATGGTCAGGCCTCGGGGCTGGCCGAAGCGATCAGGTTGCTGGCGGGAATTGACGGCGTCGGCCACGTCGCGTTCACGCATGAGGACGTCATCCGTCACGAGCTCGTGGCACGTATCGTGGAAGCCTATGATCGCAATGTGCCCGCGCGCGAGGGAAAAGGATGAAAACGACGCCGGGACGGCGTCGGCCGACGCCGCATATTGACGTCCGCATTCAGTCGCCGCTCTGGGATGTGCAGCCTTCGGCCGAAAAAACCGTGCGGGACGCCATTCTCGCGGCGGCCGCGGCACTCTCAACAGCCGGCGGCGAAGTGAGTATTGTGCTCACCGACGATTCGACCATTCGATCGCTCAATCGGGACTGGCGGGGAATCGACAGGCCTACCAACGTCCTGTCGTTTCCCGCATCCGGTCCCGATAACGGCTCGGACGCCCGCCTGCTCGGCGACATCGTCATCGCCTTCGAGACGCTCGAACGGGAGTGCGTCGATGAAAACCGTATCTTTCTTCATCACCTCGCCCACCTTGCCGTGCATGGTTTTCTCCATCTCCTCGGCTACGATCACCGGACGGACAGGCAGGCCGAGACGATGGAAGGACTCGAAAGCAGGATCATGGCGCGCCTGAACATGCCCGACCCTTACCGCGCGCCCGATCTCCGCAACGCCTGACCGCCATGCCTGACAGCGATCCATCTGGTCGGAGTTCCTCCGGTTCGGCGCCCTACGAACCGCGAAACCTCCCCGTCCCGGTGCCGCCGGCGCGGAACGGAAGCGAAAACTGGTTCATCCGCGCCCTGCGTACCCTGTTTCGCTGGAAGCCGAATACCGTCCGTGCCGACCTGCAGGACATTCTCGACGCCGTCGGTCCCGGCGAGTCGGAATTCACTCCGGAAGAAAGCCGGATGCTCAGGAATATTCTCGGCCTGCGCGAGCGCCGGGTTGGCGACGTCATGGTGCCGCGGGCGGACATTGTCGCCGTTCAGCAGGACATCAAGCTCGGCGAGCTGATGCGCGTGTTCCAGGGTGCAGGCCACTCGCGGCTCGTCGTCTACAACGACACGCTCGACGATCCCGTGGGCATGGTCCATATCCGCGACCTGATCGCGTTCATGACCGCGCGGGCGGAGGTCAATCCCGAGAAGAATGCCAGGCGCAAGAAGCCACTGCCTGCCGGCCTCGACATGAAGGCCATCAATCTCGGCATGCCGCTGTCGGCGACCAAGATCGTCCGCGAAATTCTGTTCGTACCGCCGTCGATGCGCGTCATCGACCTGCTGGCGCGCATGCAGGCGACCCGGATCCACCTGTCGCTGGTGGTAGACGAATATGGCGGCACCGACGGCCTCGCCTCGATCGAGGACATCGTGGAACAGATCGTCGGCGAGATCGCGGACGAGCACGACGAGGATACAACCCCGGCGATCACGCAGCTGCCCGACGGATCCTATGTTGCCGACGCGCGCGCCAAGATCGAAGACGTGGTCGCGGCGGTCGGAAACGAATTCGACGTCGGCGACGCGATAGAGGACGTTGATACGATCGGCGGCTACCTTGTGACCCGCGCCGGGCGCCTGCCGGTGCGCGGCGAGATCGTTCCCGGCCCCGGCCTCTTCGAATTCGAGGTGCTCGATGCCGACCCGCGGCGCGTCAAGCGCGTGCGGATAGTCAGGCTGAAAGAAAGGCGCGAGCGGCCGCGCGAAATGCGCCGGCGCAACGAGGCGGACGGAATGTTCTCCAGCGTCGGGGCATCGCCGCCGGGCGGCACGGACGACAAGGCTCCGCCCGGTGATGGCGGCCCGACCGGTACGCACCAGCCGTGATCATCACGCGTCTTGCCCACGTCGTCGTGCTCGCCTTTGGCTGGCGGCGCGTACACATCGCCTTTATCGCCGGTGCCGTGTCGGCATTGGCAATGCCGCCCGTCAACGCGTGGCCGGTCCTTTTCGCAACCTTTCCGGTTCTCGTCTGGCTCACGGACGGATCGGCTGCGGGCCGCTGGGGCGGCGCCCTGACCGCGGCGGCTGCCGGATGGTGCTTCGGCTTCGGATATTTTCTCGCCGGCCTCTACTGGGTCGGCTACGCCTTTCTCGTCGATGCCAGGACCTTCGGCTGGCTTCTGCCCGTCGCGGTCGCCGGACTGCCGGCCTACCTCGCGCTGTACACCGCGCTCGGGCTTGCGGCGGCACGGCTGGTCTGGGTGCGCGGGCCGGAGCGGATTCTCGCACTCGCCGCGGCAATGACCGCCGGCGAGTGGCTGCGCGGCCATCTGCTCAGCGGATTTCCGTGGAACACGTTCGGCTACGCGCTCACCCAGCCGCTCGTCCTGGCGCAGGGCGTCTCGCTGACCGGCGTCTGGACGCTTACGTTTCTTTGCATCGCCGTCTGCGCCAGTCCGGCGATTATCGCCGACGACAAGGCCGACGCCCCGCATCCCTATCGGCCGCTGATCTTCGGCTTGGTCGTTCTCGCAGCGCTGGCCGGCTACGGGGCGCAGCGGCTGTGGTCGCACCCGACGACATATGTCGACGGAGTCCGCCTGCGCATCATGCAGCCCAATCTGCCGCAGGACGACAAGTTCAATTATTCCGCCAAGGCGGACGTCATGAATCGCTATCTGCGGCTGTCCGATCGTGCCACGAGCCCGCGGTCGAACGGCATCCGCGACGTCACGCATCTCGTTTGGCCGGAAGCCGCCTTTCCTTTCTTTCTGACGCGCGAGCCGGACGCGCTCGCCCGCATCGCCGGCCTGCTCAGGCCGTCAACCACGCTGATCACCGGCGCGGTGCGCGCCGCCTCGGATATCAACGTGCGCGACCAGCGCGCATACAACTCGATTTACGTGATCGATCCCGACGGATCGATACGCGGCATTTACGACAAGGTGCATCTTGTGCCTTTCGGCGAATATCTGCCGTTCCAGCCCGTGCTCGAGCGCCTCGGCCTGATGCAGCTCACGAAAGTGATCGGCGGATTCCTCTCCGGCGACCGGCGGCGCGCCATGGACGTTCACGGCGCACCGAAGATGCTGCCGCTGATCTGCTACGAAGCGATCTTCCCCGGCGCAGCCGTGCCTCCCGGAGAGCGGCCCGGCTGGATGGTCAATGTCACGAATGATGGCTGGTTCGGGATAAGCTCCGGCCCCTACCAGCATTTCCAGCAGGCGCGCGTTCTCGCGATTGCCGAAGGCCTGCCGCTGGTGCGCGCGGCCAACACCGGCATCTCGGCGGTGGTCGATCCGGTCGGACGGATCGTCGCTTCGCTGCCATTGGGCGTCGAAGGCGTCCTCGATGCCCGCCTGCCGGCTCCTCTCCAACCGACGTTCTATTCGACGTACCGCGATGGCCTGCTTGGCGCGGTGCTGGCGCTCAGCCTCGTCCTTGTCGGCCGCCGCCGGTTTCGCGCGTAGATTGCGCAATTATTCACAGCATGGTGCAAGTTGCTGCATGAATTTCAGGCAGCACAAAACCCGATTGAAATAAATACCATCGGATTATCGCGATCGGAAAACTGCCGAAAACTGCAATTAAATTTACGGCGTTGCTACATATTACAGGAGGTCGCTCATTGCTTTAGCGCCTTCACTTGTGACAACTATGCCGCCAAATGGGGGTATAGGAGAAATCTATGGCCAAGAAGGCGCCGAACCCGATCGACCGACACGTCGGTTCACGCGTCCGCATGCGCCGGATGATGCTGGGCATGAGCCAGGAAAAGCTCGGCGACGCTCTCGGGCTCACGTTCCAGCAGGTACAGAAGTATGAAAAAGGGACGAACCGCATCGGCGCAAGCCGCCTGCAGCAGATCGCTCACATCCTGCAGACGCCCGTCTCATTTTTTTTCGAGGGCGCGCCGCATTCGCCGGGTCATTCGGGCGGCATGGGCGAAGCGCCGTCGCCCGCCTACGTCGCTGATTTTCTGGCAAGCTCCGACGGTCTTTCCCTGACCAAAGCCTTTATGCGCATAAAAAGCAGCAAGCTGCGCCGCCGTATTGTCGACCTGGTCGAGCAGATCGCGAGCTCCGCCTAGCTCGCCAGGCAGAATTTTATCCCACCATTTCCGTGGCATCTGCCCACCGCTGCCCGCATCTTGACCTGCCTCGCCGGCACTGCAAGAACCACCTCGACATCGAGTGAGGCGGCGGCGAAGCCGCACCACGGGAGGAGTTTCAGCGGTGGCTCACAAGGATTTTCTTTTCACCAGCGAGTCGGTTTCGGAAGGTCATCCGGACAAGGTCTGCGACCAGATCTCCGACGCGGTGCTGGACGCGTTCATCGAGAACGACATCAAGCTGGGCATCGCCGACGACAGCCTGGTGAATACGCGGCTGGGCTGCGAGACACTCGCGACAACCAATAAAATCGTCATCGCCGGCGAAGGACGCGGTCAGGCTCCGTTGTTCCGCAAGCACGGTGACAAGGCCGTGGTCGATCGTGAGCTCATCACCAGGATCGCGCGCGATGTCGTCCGTGACATCGGCTACGACCAGGACGGCTTTTCATACTACGGCGCCGACGTCGAGGTGCTCCTGCACGGCCAGTCGCCCGACATCGCAATGGGCGTCAACGCCAAAAAGAAAAAAGGCGGCGAGGAAGAGGGCGCGGGCGACCAGGGCATGATGTTCGGCTTCGCCTGCACGGAAAGCGAAGTCTACGAGAAGAACTCGTTCATGCCCGCGCCGATCTATTTCGCGCACAAGATCCTCAAGGTGCTTTCCGAGAAGCGCCGTTCCGGCCAGCTCTACGACCTGCAGCCCGACGCGAAGAGCCAGGTCACCGTCCGCTATGTCGACGGCAAGCCCGTCGGCTGCACCAAGGTCGTGGTTTCCACGCAGCACAATGCGCAGAGCCGCAACGGCAAGAAATATACCCCCGGCCTGATCAAGGAGATGATTTCGGATGCCGTCGAGTCGGCATTGCCGAAAGGCTGGATGCCGAAGAGGCCGTCCGATTTCCTGGTCAACCCGACCGGCAACTTCGTGATCGGCGGACCGGATGGCGATTGCGGCCTGACCGGCCGCAAGATCATCGTCGACACCTACGGTGGCTACGCGCCGCACGGCGGCGGCGCGTTCTCCGGCAAGGACCCGACCAAGGTTGACCGTTCCGCCGCGTATGCGGCGCGCTATCTCGCAAAGAACGTCGTTGCGGCAGGCATTGCCGAGCGCTGCACGATCCAGGTCGCGTATGCGATCGGCGTTTCGGATCCGATGTCGATCCTGGTCGACACGCACGGCACCGGCAAGGTCGAGGAGAAAAAACTCGAGAAGGTGCTCCCCGAGCTGTTCCGCCTGACGCCGACCAACATTCGCCGTACCCTCAAGCTCAACCGGCCGATCTACAAGCGCACCGCGGCCTACGGGCATTTCGGCCGTGCACCCGAAAAGGACGGCGGCTTTTCCTGGGAAAGGACCGACCTCGCCTCCGCAATCCGCAGCGCGGTGCGATAGGCGGCGTTTCCTCCGGCTGCGGCAATAACTAAACTCGTCATCGCCGGGCTTGTCCCGGCGATCCCGCCTAGGGGCGCAAGGCCGTGCCAGACAAACCGGGATCACCGGGTTACGCCGTTTCGCGGCGGCGCGGTGATGACAAAGAATGGTCGCAGCGCGCCTTTTTTGGACGGCGCAAGGGCCACGCGCTCAAGCCGCGGCAATCGGCCCTGTTCGACACCCTGCTGCCCAGGCTCGCGATCGACATCGGCAAGCCTGCCCCCGGCGACCTGCGCTCGCTCTTTGCCACACCTGTCGACGAGGTCCGTCTGGAAATCGGGTTCGGCGGAGCCGAGCATCTCATTGCGCAGGCCAAGGCCTGTCCGGAAACCGGCTTCATCGGCACGGATGCTTTCGTCAACGCGATCGCCAAGGCGCTGGTTGCGATCGACGGCGCGGCCCTGGCCAATGTCCGTCTGTATTTCGGCGACGCCATTGCGCTCGTCGACTGGCTGCCCGACCGGAGTCTGTCGCGCATCGACCTGCTCTACCCCGATCCCTGGCCGAAACGACGTCACTGGAAACGCCGGTTCATCCAGGATGACAACCTGCGGCGGCTTGCCCGCATCCTGAAGCGCGGCGGCGAGCTGCGGTTCGCCACCGATATCGGCGACTACGCCGCCTATGCGCTCGCCCGCGTCCTGCGTTCGAATGATTTCACCTGGACAGCCGATTGCGCCGACGACTGGCGCAGGCCCTGGCCGGAATTCGGCGGCACGCGCTACGAGGCGAAGGCCAGGCGCGAGGGACGCACGCCGTCATATTTCATATTCCGGCGGGACTGATTACTCGCCCGTTCCCTGCCGGACCTGCCAGAAGCGCACCACGCGCTGCGCTGTCGTCGCCGTCAGCCGCTCGAAGTTTTCCCGAGCCGCATCAAGCGACTGTGGCGAGGGCTTCGGGCCGGGACGTGCCTTGAGGACGGCGCGCACGGTCGGCCAGCCGAATCCGGCGGCACGCGAAAGAATCAAAACAGGATCCGCCCGCTCGCCGTTCATCAGACGGTCCACGACTTCGACCGGAACGGCGCAAACCGTCGCAAGCGCCGCGATGGTCTCCTCGTATTTTCCGGCGTTGGCGAACTCGGCAATGTCGCCCTCGCCAAGCTTGCGTTCTTTATGCAGCGCACGAACCGCCGCCAGCGCCGCAGTGTAGTTCCGGGGCGCAGCCTTTGCGGCAACCTCGTCCGTGACCTGGGCGAGGATACGGCGGATTTCCGCCTGCGTCTCGGGCTTGGCCTTCGACAGCAGCCGTTTCTGCACGACGTCGCTTGCCTGCATCAACAGCTGCCGGAACAGGCGCGGCGGGATGTCGGTGCGCATGCCGACCTTTTCCGCGAGAACGCCATCCTGCTCGGCACGCTTCACCAAAGTCGTGAAGGCATTGGTCGAGAGTTGCGCGTGCGGATTGTTGGCGATCGAGCGCGCGACGTCGCGGTTGCCGCGTGTCACCAGGATATCGGCCAGCGCTTCGCCAATCCCAAGACGGGTCGACATCGCAAGCAAGTGCGCCTGACTCTTGGTCTCCGCGATCTGCATCAGGTCGCTGTCGGCAAGCCGCGCCTGCCGCAGGATCGGTCCGGCAACATCAATGTCGTCGTTTCTCGCGAGCGTGCTGACCACCCTGGGCGGTGCAGCCGGAACCGGCGCGATGCGGCGTGCGAGTTCGGCGAGCGCCTTCGCTTCGATTTCCTCGATCAGGCAGCCGATGACGTCATCGAAGAGGGCAATGTGTTCGGCGTTGAAGCTGGGCACGCCGTCCAGGAACAACGTGGTGATGCGGCGGAGGGTCTCGGCGCGCCTTGCCGCCGAGCCATGCTGGACAACCTCTTCGAGTTCCGGGAGCAACGAGGCGGGAACAACCATACAAAACCTGTAAAACGCTGCGAAATCGCTCGGGGCCGGAGGTTTTACGCAAATTTAAGGGCAGATTCTGAAAGAACGGTTAGTCGTTAACGCGTGCCCGACCCTTGCGCAGGTCCGTGAAATCGCTATATTTCGGGCGTTACTGACACCCTCATAACCGAACGGGTTTTGAGAGTGGGTCCTGCGGGGCCCGCTCTTTTTTGTTACCGGATGCCGACAGGCGACACGTTGCAGAAAGTCGCGGCCAGCGCCGCGCCGGATGACCCGCGGCTCATCACCGAGCCGGGGCTTCCTGCTCGCGTGGCCGCGATCGCCGAACCGGTCATCGAGCATCTCGGTTACCGCCTTGTGCGGGTGCGGGTGTCGAGCGCCGAAGGGTGCACCGTCCAGATCATGGCGGAGCGGCCCGACGGTACAATGACGGTCGAGGATTGCGAGGCGGTTTCGCGCGCGCTCTCGCCGGTTCTCGACATGGCGGATCCGATCGACCGCGCCTACCGGCTGGAAATCTCGTCGCCAGGCATCGACCGGCCGCTGGTACGGAGGTCCGACTTCGAACGTTTCACCGGGCATCTCGTGAAAATCGAGACGACCGTCCCGTTTGAAGGCCGCAAGCGCTTCCGCGGCGTTCTTGCCGGCACTGAAGGCGATGCGGTTCGCATCCGCCGCGAGGATGCGGCGGAAGGCGAACCCGAAGAAGTGCTGCTTCCGATCGAGGAAATGAGCGAGGCCAAACTGGTACTGACCGACGAACTCGTGACCGAGGCATTGCGCCGCGAAAAATCGGCAAAGCGCGAAGCCCGCGCCGCGCGAAGGGAAATACGACGCGAAGAGAGACACTCACGGCATCGGCCGCAAAGGCCTGCCGCCAAAGGAGGAGAATGAGCTATGGCTGTCAGCGCCAACAGGCTCGAACTGCTGCAGATCGCCGACGCAGTTGCCCGCGAGAAGGCAATCGACCGTGGCATCGTGATCGCAGCGATGGAAGATGCCATCGCCAAGGCCGCACGCTCGCGCTACGGCGCGGAAACCGACGTGCACGCCGAGATCGAGCCGAAGACAGGCGAACTGCGATTGACCCGCCACATGCTGGTGGTGGAGGCCGTCGATAACCCGTCCAACCAGATAACCCTCGAAGAGGCGCGCAAGCGCCATCCGGCTGCACAGGTTGGCGACACAATCGCGGACCCACTGCCGCCGCTCGAATACGGCCGCATCGCCGCGCAGTCGGCCAAGCAGGTCATCGTGCAGAAGGTGCGGGAAGCGGAGCGCGACCGGCAATACGCGGAGTACAAGGATCGCATCGGCGACATCGTCAACGGCATCGTCAAGCGGGTCGAGTACGGCAACGTGGTCGTCGATCTCGGCCGCGGCGAGGCAATTGTCCGGCGCGACGAGTTGTTGCCGCGCGAGGTCTTCCGCAACGGCGACCGCATCCGCGCCTACATTTACGACGTGCGGCGCGAACCGCGCGGCCCGCAGATCTTCCTGTCACGCACGCATCCGCAGTTCACCGCCAAGCTGTTTGCGCAGGAGGTGCCGGAAATCTACGACGGCATCGTCGAGGTCAAGGCGGTTGCCCGCGATCCGGGATCGCGCGCAAAGATCGCCGTCATTTCCCGCGATTCCTCGGTCGACACTGTCGGCGCCTGCGTCGGCATGCGCGGCTCGCGTGTGCAGGCGGTGGTGAACGAATTGCAGGGCGAAAAAATCGACATCATTCCATGGTCACAGGATATCGCCACGTTCGTCGTGAACGCGCTTGCGCCGGCCGAGGTCGCAAAAGTCGTGCTCGACGAGGACAAGGAGCGTATCGAGGTCGTCGTTCCGGACCAGCAGCTTTCGCTGGCAATCGGGCGCCGCGGCCAGAACGTGCGGCTTGCCTCGCAGCTGACCGGCTGGGACATCGACATCCTGACGGAGCAGGAAGAATCCGAACGCCGTCAGGCGGAATTCGAGAACCGTACGAAGGTATTCGTGGAGGCTCTCAACCTCGACGAGGTCGTCGGCCAGCTTCTGGCCTCGGAAGGGTTTGGCTCCATCGAGGAGCTCGCGCTTGTCGACGAGAAGGAAATTGCCGGCATCGAAGGCTTCGATGCGGATACCGCGCGCGAGTTGCAGCAGCGTGCCAGGGAATACCTGGCGCAGCAGGAGGCGGAGCTCGACGCCAAGCGCAAGGAGCTGGGCGTCGAAGATGCGCTCAAGGACGTGCCCGGTGTCACGGTCAGGATGCTGGTTGCGCTTGGCGAGAACGGCATCAAGACCGTCGAGGATCTCGCGGGCTGTGCCACCGACGATCTGACCGGCTGGACCGAGCGCAAGGACGGCGAAAGCAAGCACGAACCGGGCTTCCTCGAGGGGTTTGGCATCTCACGCGAGGACGCCGAAGCCCTGATCATGCAGGCGCGTCTGAAGGCGGGCTGGGTCACGGAGGCCGAGCTCGCGCCACCCGCAACCGAGGCGGCTGAAGAAGCCCCGCAACCGCAGGCATGACCGGACCGACTGAAATGCTGCAGGCCGCACAGGATATCGGCTCTGACCGCGGTATTACGCGCACCGCTGCGCGGACCGATCGCACCTGTGCGCTGACGCGCGAGGTCAGGCCGGTCGCGGAACTCGTCCGATTTGTCGTGGACCCGGCCGGCGACGTCGTGCCGGACGTCAAGCAGAAACTGCCCGGCCGCGGCCTCTGGATCACGGCGAGCCGGGCGGCAGTCGCGGACGCCGCCGGGCGCGATATTTTCGCACGCGGTTTCCGGCGGCAGGTCAGTGTTCCCGCGAATCTCGCGGCGCGGACCGAAGCATTGCTCGAGCGCGCGGCCCTTGATGCGCTGGCAATCGCAACCAAGGCCGGAGCCGTTGTCCGCGGGTTTGCGAAGACCGAGGAGGCGCTGGGCCGGGATGACGTCCTGGCCGTGATCCATGCCGCGGATGCCGCCGACGACGGCCGACGCAAGTTGGCTTCGGCTTTGCACCGCAATACTGCCGGCAAATCGCGTGAAACTGTCGTCATCGATGCATTTACCGGCGCTCAATTGGATTTGGCATTGAACCGCCCAAATGTGGTACATGCAGCCCTGCTTGCCGGCCCCGGAAGTGCGACATTTCTCGCGCGCGTTGCGCGTTTGATGCGCTACCGGACCGGATTTTTGCCCGACGCAGTTAGCGCACATGCGCCGACGGACGGCGCATAAGGACACAGTACGTAATGAGCGAGACAAAGAACCCTGGCGAAAAGAAACTCAGCGTTCCCAGCAAGACGCTGACGCTCAAGCCTCGCACCGAGACAGGAACGGTGCGCCAGAGCTTCAGCCATGGCCGCAGCAAGCAGGTCGTGGTGGAGAAAGTGAAGCGACGCGTGGTGGGGAGCGACGCCAAGGCGGAGGCTCCGCCTGCCGTCGAAACCAAGAAGCCGGCAGGCAAGGCGGCGGCAGCGGCGGCGGCAGCGGCAGCGTCAACTGCCGGCGCCGGCGCGGCCCAGGTCGAGGCAGCACCCAAACCGAAGCCTTCGGGAGTGGTACTGCGAACCCTCACCGACGAAGAGCGGAGCGCACGCGCGCATGCGCTCGCCGATTCGCGTGTCCGCGAAGCCGAAGAGCGCCGCATCGCCGAGGAAGAGGCTCGCCGCCGCGCCAGCCGCGAAGCGATCGATCGCATCGAACGCGAGGCCGCGGAGGCCCGCAAACGCGAGGAAGAAGAGCGGCGCAAGCACGACGAAGAGACAAAGCGCAAGGCCGGCGAGGTCGCCAAGAAGCGGTTCGGCGAAGAGGAAAGCCGGCGCCCGGCCGGACGTCTCACGCTCGAGGTCGACGAAGACGAGCCGCCCGCGCGGTCGCGGCGCGGGGGCAATGCACGGCCTGCCGCCGCACGTCCGACGCCGCGTAGCGGCGGCGAGAAGCAGCGCGGCCGCCTGACTGTAATCAACGCGCTCAGCCAGGACGAAGAGCGCGAACGCTCGGTGGCGTCATTCAGGCGCCGCGTCCAGCGGCTGAAGGGGCAGACCAGCGCCGAGCCGAAGGAAAAGCTCGTCCGCGAAGTGACCATCCCGGAAGCGATAACGATTCAGGACCTTGCCAACCGCATGTCGGAACGGGCAGTCGATGTCATTCGCCTGCTGATGAAACAGGGACAGATGGCGACCATCAACGACGTGCTAGACGCCGATACCGCACAACTGATTGCCGAGGAACTGGGGCATACGGTGCGCCGCGTGGCGGAAGCCGACGTCGAGGAGGGCCTGTTCGACGCCGCCGACGATCCGGCCAATCTTGCGCCGCGCGCGCCGGTCGTCACCGTGATGGGCCACGTCGACCACGGCAAGACTTCGCTGCTTGACGCCATCCGCTCGTCAAACGTTGCTGCGGGCGAGGCGGGCGGCATCACGCAACACATCGGCGCCTATCAGGTCGCTTCGCCTTCGGGCATCAAGATCACGTTCATCGACACGCCGGGCCACGCCGCCTTTACGGCGATGCGCGCGCGCGGCGCAAAAGTCACCGACATTGTCGTGCTTGTGGTTGCGGCGGATGACGGGGTCATGCCGCAGACGGTGGAGGCGATCCATCACGCCAAGGCGGCGAAGGTTCCGATCATTGTCGCCATCAACAAGATCGACAAGCCCGATGCGAAGCCGGATCGCGTGCGCACCGATCTGCTGCAGCACGAGATCCAGGTTGAATCGCTGGGTGGTGAGGTCGTCGACGTCGAGGTGTCGGCCACCAAAAAGACCAATATCGACAGGCTGCTCGAAATGATCGGGCTGCAGGCGGAAATTCTCGATCTCAAGGCCAATGCAAACCGCGCAGCGGAGGGCACGGTGATCGAGGCCAAGCTCGACCGCGGCCGTGGCCCCGTCGCCACCGCGCTGGTTCAGCGCGGCACGCTGCGTCCCGGCGACATCGTGGTGGCCGGCGCCGAATGGGGCCGTGTGCGGGCTCTCGTCTCAGACACGGGAGAACCGGTACAGAGCGCGGGGCCTTCGACGCCCGTGGAAGTGCTCGGTTTCTCCGGCACGCCGGATGCCGGCGACCGTCTCGCGGTCGTCGAAAACGAGGCGCGCGCACGCGAGGTTACCGATTACCGTGCCCGCCAGAAACGCGAGAAGTTGGCCGCACGGGCGAGCGGCATGCGCGGTTCTCTCGAGCAGATGATGGCGCAGGCCAAGACCTCGGGCCGCAAGGAATTTCCGCTGGTGATCAAGGCCGACGTGCAGGGTTCCGTCGAAGCCATCGTCGGCGCGCTCGACAAGCTTGCGACCGAGGAGGTCGCGGCGCGGGTGCTTCACTCGGGCGTCGGCGGCATCTCGGAGTCGGACGTCACCCTGGCAGAGGCATCCGGCGTTCCGATCATCGCCTTCAACGTGCGCGCCAACAAGGAGGCGCGCGAGGCCGCCGAGCGTGCGGGCATCGAGATCCGCTACTACAACATCATCTACGACCTCGTCGACGACGTTAAGAAGGCGATGTCGGGCCTCCTCGCGCCGACGCTGCGCGAGACCATGTTGGGCAACGCGCAAATCCTCGAGATCTTCAACATCTCCAAGGTCGGCAAGATCGCCGGCTGCAAGGTCACCGACGGCACCGTCGAGCGCGGCGCCAATGTCCGGCTGATCCGCGACAATGTCGTGATACACGAAGGAAAACTCTCGCAACTCAAACGTTTCAAGGATGACGTGCGCGAAGTCGGCGCCGGCATGGAATGCGGCATGGCCTTCGAGAACTACCAGGACATGCGGCAAGGTGACGTGATCGAATGCTACCGGGTGGAGCAGATCCAGCGCTCGTTGTGAGTCCAAGTCTCGCACGCGCGGCCTGATTGTCGCTCCGCCATTTTCTCCACTGTCGTGCCCGACCTGTATCCGGGCATCACCACAACGGGCGGCACAGGTCGGCCGCTGAATTGAAGGCATAATACGGAATGGCCCGACACAAGCACCATCGTGACAGCGCGCCCGGAGGCTCGCAGCGCCAGTTGCGCGTCGGCGAACTGGTACGGCATGCGCTTGCGGAGATGCTGGCGCGCGGCGACGTGCATGACCCGGTTATCGAAAGTCACATGATCACGATTCCGGAGGTCCGGATGACTGCGGATCTGCGGCTAGCCACCATTTACGTGATGCCGCTCGGCGGCCGCGACGGCGATGAGGTCGTCGCTGCGTTCGAGCATCATAAGAAATTCCTGCGCGCCGAAATCGCCCATCGGATCAATTTGAAATTTGCACCGGACATCCGTTTCCGGATTGATGACCGCTTTGCCGAGGCGGATCGCATAGACAGGCTGTTGCGTTCGCCGGAAGTGAAACGCGATCTCAAGCCTGACGAGGACGGCCGGTGAACGAAAACGAATTGAAGCACCTCGATCGTGCCCGGGCCGTTGCGCCCTTGACGAACGAAAGTCGCGAGCGGCCGCGGCAGGCAAAACGCGACAAGCGGGACGTTCACGGCTGGGTCGTGCTCGACAAGCCGGTCGGCATGACATCGACGCACGCAGTGAGCGTGGTGAAGCGGCTATTCAGCGCGAAACGCTGCGGTCATGCCGGCACGCTCGATCCGCTTGCCTCGGGTGCATTGCCCATCGCGCTTGGAGAGGCGACGAAGACCGTTCCGTTCGTGATGGACGGCCGCAAGCTCTACCGTTTCACCGTGCGGTGGGGTGAGGAGCGCGATACCGATGACGCCGAAGGCCGTGTGGTTGCCACCAGCGCGGAGCGACCGTCGCCCGAGGCGATACGCGCGCTGCTGCCCTCCTACACGGGGCTTATTCAACAGGTGCCGCCGCGCTATTCGGCAATCAAGGTCGATGGCGAGCGTGCCTACGATCTCGCGCGGGACGGCGAACAGGTGGAACTTGCCCCGCGGCCGGTCGAAATCGCCCGGCTGACGCTCGTTGATGTTCCCGACCGGGGCCATGCCGTGCTGGAAGCCGAATGCGGCAAAGGCACCTATGTACGCTCCCTTGCGCGCGATATTGGCCGCGCCCTGGGCTGTTTCGGCCATGTCAGCGCCCTGCGCCGCTCCGCGGTAGGGCCATTTGACGAAGAAACCATGATTTCTCTGGAACAACTTGAGGCTCTGTGCCATAGAGCCGCGTCCGGCGAGGCAAGCCTCGCCGACGCCCTGATGCCCGTTGAGACCGCGCTGGACGACATCCCGGCGCTGGCCGTCAGTCGGGCTGACGCGGCAAGGCTTCAGCGAGGCCAAGCCGCTTTGTTGCGCGGACGGGACGCACCCAATTTCCGCGGCACGGTTTACGTTACGGTTTCGGGCCAGCTTTTGGCCCTTGCCGAACTGGATCGTGGCGAAATCGTCCCCAAGCGTGTGTTTAACCTCGCCGGCCTGATGGGCAGAGCCGTGCGCACGAAAGGATGACCGATGTCGGTAAGTGCCGGCCGCAAGGCCGAAGTGATTAAAGCGTATGCGAAGAAGCCCGGAGATACCGGATCGCCGGAAGTGCAAGTGGCGATCCTGTCCGAGCGCATCAACAATCTCACCGAGCATTTCAAGACCCACGTCAAGGACAATCACTCCCGCCGCGGGTTGCTCAAGCTTGTCGGCCAGCGCCGCCAGCTTCTCGATTATCTGCGTCGTACCAACGAAGCGAGTTACAAGAATTTGATCGATAAGCTCGGCATCCGCCGATGATTTGTTCCGCGCGGGGCGCTTGCGCCCGGCGCGTTTCGTAGAGCGGCGCGACGACGCGATCGCTCGATCAGGCCGGCGGCGATAGGCGCGGCCGGCAATTTGGCAAGAGCCGATAAGGATCGTCTCTTGCGGCAAGGCTAGGTTCGAAACGCCATGGCAGGATCGCCAGACGCTGTTGCTTTCCGCATCGCGGTGCCGCGCGACAGCTTCTCGCCGTCTTGCTCATGGCTTTCGGGGCTCGCCGGAAACCATGAAAGACAGACAAGATGTTCGATATTCACCGCGTTGAGCTCGATTGGGGTGGCCGGAAGCTAACCCTCGAGACCGGAAAAATAGCACGTCAGGCTGACGGTGCCGTGCTTGCCACCTATGGCGAGACGACCGTAATCGCGACCGTGGTGGCGGCGAAGACGCCGAAGGAAGGCGTCGATTTTCTGCCGCTGACGGTCAACTACCAGGAAAAATTCTTTGCTGCGGGGCGTATCCCGGGCGGCTACTTCAAGCGCGAGGGCCGCCCCACCGAAAAGGAAACACTCACTTCGCGTCTCATCGACCGTCCGGTGCGTCCATTGTTCGCGGACGGCTGGCGCTGCGACACGCAGGTGATCGTGACCACCCTGTCGCACGACCTCGAGAACGATCCCGATATCGTTGCGATGGTCGCGGCGTCCGCCGCGCTCACGCTGTCCGGCGTGCCTTTCATGGGCCCGGTCGGCGCCGCGCGCGTCGGCTTCATCAACAACGAGTATGTCCTCAATCCGCAGCTCGACGAAATGCTCGAGAGTCAGCTCGATCTCGTCGTCGCCGGCACCAATGATGCCGTGCTGATGGTCGAGTCCGAAGCGAAAGAGCTTTCCGAGGAGGTCATGCTCGGTGCCGTGATGTTCGGACACCGGCATTTCCAGCCGGTGATCGAGGCGATCATCAAACTGGCCGAGAAAGCGGCAAAAGAGCCGCGCGAGCTCGCGCTGCCCGACAACAGCAAGCTCGAAAAGGAAATCCTCGGGCTGGTGGAGAAGGACCTCCGCGCCGCCTACGCAATCCCGCGCAAGCAGGAACGCCAGGATGCCGTCGCCGCCGCCAAGGACAAGGTGATGGAACATTTCTTCCCCGGCGGCACGGAAAATCCCGAGTACGACCCGCTGCGGATCGCCGCAGTCTTCAAGGAGCTCGAGGCGAAAATCGTCCGCTGGAACATTCTCGATACCGGTAAGCGCATCGACGGCCGCGATAACAAGACGGTGCGCCCGATCGTGGCCGAGGTCGGCGTGTTGCCGCGGACCCACGGCTCGGCGCTGTTTACGCGCGGCGAGACCCAGGCATTGGTGGTCGCGACGCTGGGCACCGCGGAAGACGAGCAGTTTGTCGATGCGCTGCAGGGAACGTACAAGGAGACGTTCCTGCTGCACTACAACTTCCCGCCGTTCTCGGTCGGTGAAACCGGCCGCATCGGTTCGCCCGGGCGCCGCGAAATCGGCCATGGCAAGCTTGCCTGGCGCGCCATCCACCCGATGCTGCCGACCCCGACGGAGTTTCCCTACACGATCCGTGTCGTCTCCGAGATTACCGAATCGAACGGATCCTCATCGATGGCGACCGTCTGCGGCGCGTCACTCGCCTTGATGGATGCGGGCGTGCCGCTCAAGCGGCCGACCGCCGGTATCGCCATGGGGCTCATCCTCGAGGGCGAACGCTACGCCGTCCTGTCCGACATTCTCGGCGACGAGGATCATCTCGGCGACATGGATTTCAAGGTCGCCGGCACCGAGCAGGGCGTCACGTCGCTGCAGATGGACATCAAGATTGCCGGCATCACCGAGGAGATCATGAAGGTGGCGCTCGCGCAGGCGAGAGACGGCCGCATGCACATCCTCGGCGAGATGAGCAAGGCGATCACCGCCGCCCGCGCCGAACTGGGCGAGCATGCGCCTCGCATCGAGATGTTCAAGATTCCGACCGACAAGATCCGCGAAGTGATCGGGACCGGCGGCAAGGTGATCCGCGAGATCGTCGAAAAGACCGGCGCCAAGATCAATATCGAGGACGACGGCTCGGTGAAGGTCGCCTCGGCAAACGCCGATTCGATCAAGGCCGCGATCAACTGGATCAAGTCGATCGCGTCCGATCCCGAGGTCGGCCACATCTACGACGGAACCGTCGTCAAGGTGATGGACTTCGGCGCCTTCGTGAACTTCTTCGGCGCGAGAGACGGGCTGGTCCACATCAGCCAGCTTGCGCCGCGCCGGGTGAACAAGGTGACCGACGTCGTCAAGGAAGGCGACAAGGTGAAAGTGAAGCTGCTCGGCATGGATGAGCGCGGCAAGGTCCGCCTGTCCATGAAGGCGGTCGATCAGACGACCGGAGAGGACATCGAAGGCAAGCAGAAGGCCGAGGGCGGCGAGCAGCCGCAGGCCGCGCAAGGCGGCGCCGCGGAATAGCCTCGAAGTGCTGCGTGTCCAAGGGCGGCCGACGGGCCGCCCTTTTTATTTTGCCCTGCGCAAGGGCCAATGCCGCGCATCGGCTCCGAGGGTCTGGATGACAATATCCGCCAGCGCAGCGAAATCATTTTTTCTCGGGGACGTCCGCCGCCAGGCCAGGCCGATGGTCCGCGCCGGTTCGGGTTCGGCAAACCGCATCAGCCTGACGCGATCGTTGCGCGCCTCGACTTCGACGGCAATTTCCGGAACAAGCGTCTCGCCGTAGCCGTTCGCCACCATCTGCATCACCGTGGCGAGCGATGTCGCACCGAGGCCCGCCGGCGTCTCGCGCCGCGTCGCGCTGCAAAGCGCCAGTGCCTGGTCGCGCAGGCAATGCCCCTCCTCAAGCAGAATGAGGCGCTGTTGGTCCACATCCGCGGTGCTGATGCGCCGGCGGAAATTTCGTTCGCCCGTGGCCGGCACCGCCAGCAGGAAGGGGTCGTCGAACAGACGCAGGGTCTCGACATCGCCTTCAGCCGGCAGCGCCAGCATCACGCAATCGAGCTCGCCGCGAGCCAGCTCATCGAGCAGCACTCTCGTTTGCGTTTCGCGCACCTCGATCCGCAACCGCGGATATTCGGCCTGCAGACGCGGCAGCACGCGCGGAAGCACGTAAGGCCCCAGCGTCGGAATGATGCCAAGCTTCAGGTGCCCGCTGAGCACATCGCGATGGCGGGCAAAATCCACCAGATCGCGCGTCGCGGCCAGGATCTGCTCGGCACGCTGCGCCACACTGAGGCCGATGTCGGTGAGAACGACCTCGCCCGGCCGGCGCTCGACCAGCTCGGCCTCGATTTCGCGCTCGAGCTCGCGAATCTGCATCGACAGGGCCGGCTGGGAGACCGCGCAGTCGGCCGCCGCGCGGCCAAAATGCCGGTGCCGGGCGAGAGACGCGAGATACCGCAACTGACGCAACGTGATCACGCCGATAAGCTAGTCTTATCGGATTGCCCAATCAATACGATTAGACCTTATCGCCTGACGTCGCGTAAATGACGCACTACGGGACGATACGAAGAAAATTTAAACGCTCGGAGATAAACATGGACGCAAAGACGGACGACAGGAGCACCGGCCAATGCCCGTTCACGGGCACCCGCGGTCGCACGAACCGCGACTGGTGGCCGAACATGCTGGACCTCCAGGTTCTTCATCGGAACTCCAGCCTTTCCAATCCGATGGGCGAGGCATTCGACTACGCCAGGGAGTTCAAGACGCTCGACCTCAACGCCGTGATCAAGGACCTGCACGCCCTGATGACGGACTCGCAGCCCTGGTGGCCCGCGGACTTCGGCCACTACGGCGGATTGTTCATCCGCATGGCGTGGCACAGCGCCGGCACGTACCGCATCACCGACGGGCGCGGCGGGGCGGGCGCCGGCCAGCAGCGCTTCGCGCCGCTCAACTCGTGGCCGGACAACGCGAACCTCGACAAGGCGCGCCGGCTGCTGTGGCCGATCAAACAAAAGTACGGCCGGAAAATTTCCTGGGCCGACCTGATGATTCTCGCAGGCAACGTCGCCCTCGAATCGATGGGCTTCAAGACGTTCGGTTTCGCCGGCGGCCGCGTCGACGCCTGGGAGCCCGAAGAGCTCTACTGGGGTCCCGAGGGAACGTGGCTCGGAGACGAACGCTACAGCGGCGAGCGCGAACTCGCGGAACCGCTCGGCGCCGTCCAGATGGGTCTTATTTACGTCAATCCGGAAGGACCGAACGGCAATCCGGATCCGGTCGCGGCGGCCAAGGACATCCGCGAAACGTTCTACCGCATGGCGATGAACGACGAAGAGACCGTCGCGCTGATCGCCGGCGGTCACAGTTTCGGCAAGACGCACGGCGCGGGCGACCCGTCGCTGATCGGCCCGGAGCCGGAAGGCAGCGCCATCGAGGATCAGGGCCTCGGCTGGAAGAGCAAGTTCGGCACCGGCGTCGGAGCCGACGCCATCACCGGCGGGCCGGAAGTCACCTGGACGCAAACGCCGACCAAGTGGAGCAACCTCTTTTTCAAGAACCTGTTCGAAAACGAATGGGAGCTGACGACGAGCCCGGCGGGCGCAAAACAGTGGCGGGCCAAAAATGCGCAAGCCACGATCCCGGACGCCTTCGACAAGTCGAAGAAGCATGTGCCGACCATGCTGACCACCGACCTGTCGCTTCGTTTCGACCCGATCTACGAGAAGATCTCGCGGCGCTTCTACGAGCACCCGGAACAGTTCGCGGATGCATTCGCCCGCGCATGGTTCAAGCTCACGCACCGCGACATGGGTCCGATCCAACGCTACCTCGGCCCGCTCGTGCCGAAGGAAACGCTGATCTGGCAGGACCCGATCCCGCCGGTCGATCATCCGCTGATCGATGAAAAGGACGTCGCCGCGCTCAAGGCGAAGATCCTGTCGTCCGGCCTGTCGGTATCGCAGCTTGTCTCGACCGCGTGGGCGTCGGCGTCGACGTTCCGCGGCTCCGACAAGCGCGGCGGCGCGAACGGCGCGCGCATTCGCCTCGCGCCGCAGAAGGACTGGGAGGTCAACCAGCCGGCCCAGCTCAAGATCGTGCTGCAGAAGCTCGAAGCGATCCAGAAGGAGTTCGGCAAGAAGGTTTCGCTCGCCGACCTGATCGTCCTCGGCGGCTGCGCGGCGGTCGAAAAGGCGGCCAGGGATGCGGGCGTGGACGTGAAGGTCCCCTTCGCACCGGGACGCATGGACGCGTCACAGGAGCAGACCGATGCTGAATCCTTTGCACCGCTCGAACCGCGTGCCGACGGCTTCCGCAATTATATCAGCCGCAAGCGGCAGTTCATGCTGCCCGAAGAGGCGCTGGTCGACCGGGCGCAGCTGCTGACGCTGACCGCACCGGAGATGACGGTCCTTGTCGGCGGATTGCGCGTTCTCGGCGCAAATGCCGGCGGGTCGAAGCACGGCGTCTTCACCAACAGGCCCGGGACACTGACGAACGACTTCTTCGTCAACCTGCTCGATATGAGCACGGAGTGGCAGCCCCCGAACGCCGACGGCGTGTATGAGGGCCGCGACCGGAAGACGAAGGCGGTCAAGTGGACCGCGACCCGCGTCGACCTGATCTTCGGTTCGCACTCGCAACTCCGCGCACTCGCGGAAGTCTATGCATGCGCGGACTCGAAGGAAAAGTTCGTGAAGGACTTCGTGGCGGCGTGGACCAAGGTGATGAACGCGGATCGCTTCGATCTGGCAGCGTCGCAGAAGAACGCCGCGTAGGCCGACAGGCACAATTCAAGAATACGGCCGGGATTTCCCCGGCCGTATTTTCATTGACCGCGCTCACCGCAACGCGGACCGCGGTGAGGCTCACTGACCGCCGTTCTCGACCTTTCCTTCCGCCGCCTTCAGCGCGTCCGGCTGCGGCATGGCAATGACGTTGTAGCCGGAATCGACGAAATGGATTTCGCCGGTCACACCGGTGGAGAGGTCGGACAGCAGATAGAGGCCGGCACCGCCAAGTTCTTCAAGCGTGACACCGCGGCCGAGCGGTGAATATTTCTGCTGGAACGCAAACATGTAACGCGCATCGGTAATGCCGGCGCCCGCAAGCGTGCGAATGGGCCCAGCCGAGATCGCATTGACGCGGATTTTTTGCGGCCCGAAATCAACCGCGAGATAGCGCACGGAAGCCTCGAGCGCGGCCTTTGCCACCCCCATCACATTGTAGTTTGGCATCGCGCGCAGGCCGCCATTGTACGTCAGTGTCACCATGGCGCCGCCATCCGGCATCAGCGCCGCGGCGCGCTTTGCCGCCTCGGTGAAGGCATAGCATGAGATGACCATCGTGCGGATGAAGTTCTCCCGCGTGGAATCCGCGTAGCGGCCCTTCAATTCGCTCTTGTCAGAGAAAGCAATCGCGTGGACGAGGAAGTCCATCGTGCCCCACTGCTTCCTGATTTCGGAGAACACGGCGTCGACCGAGGCAATATCCTCGACGTCGCAGGGCATCACAAAGGTGGAGCCGGCCTCTTCGGCGAGCGGTTTCACGCGCTTGGCAAGCGCGTCGCCCTGATAGGTAAAGGCCAGCTTCGCGCCGTGCTGCGCCAGAGTTTTCGCAATTCCCCAGGCGATCGAGTGGTCATTGGCGACCCCCATGATCAGCCCGCGTTTCCCCTCCATCAGCCCCGGCATTCTCGATCCTTCCGCCGCTGTCGCACGGTCTTTATCGGGATCCGCGCCCGCCTGGTTCCAACCCTTGCCGCAAAGACATGGATGGCCGGGAGGGCCCCGGCCATGACGGTCAACTACTATGCCACCGCGACGATGTCATCAATCAAGCATCCAGCCGTTTGAAAACGATGGATGCATTGGTGCCACCGAATCCGAACGAGTTCGACAGCACGCAGCCGAGCGCAACGTTGTCCTTGCGCTCGCGCACGATGGGAATGTCGGAAAAAGCCGGGTCGAGATTCTCGATATTGGCGCTCTCGCAGATAAACCCGCTCTGCATCATCAGCAGCGAGTAGATCGCTTCCTGAACGCCGGTCGCGCCGAGGGAGTGGCCGGTAAGCGATTTCGTCGCCGAGATCGGCGGACACTTTGCCCCGAACACCTCGCGGATCGCCTCGATTTCCCTGACATCGCCGATTGGCGTCGAGGTGGCGTGCGGATTGATGTAATCGACGGGCGCCTTGACGTTCTCCAGCGCCAGCCGCATGCAGCGCACGGCCCCCTCGCCCGACGGCGCAACCATGTCGTAGCCGTCGGAGGTCGCGCCGTAACCGGCGACCTCGGCATAGATCCTGGCACCGCGCGCCTTGGCGTGTTCGAGCTCTTCCAGCACCAGCACGCCGGCGCCGCCGGCGATGACGAAGCCGTCGCGATCCTTGTCGTAGGCGCGCGACGCTTTTTCCGGCGTTGCGTTGAATTTCGACGACATCGCGCCCATCGCGTCAAACAGCACCGAAAGCGACCAATCCAGTTCCTCGCAGCCGCCCGCGAAGACCAGATCCTGCTTGCCCCATTGAATGAGCTCGGCACCGTTGCCGATGCAGTGATTGGAGGTCGCACAGGCTGACGAGATCGAATAGTTCACGCCCTTGATCTTGAACCAGGTCGCCAGCGTCGCCGATGCCGTCGACGACATTGCTTTCGGCACGGCAAACGGTCCGACGCGCTTCGGCCCCTTGCTGCGTGCGATGTCGGCAGCCTCGATGAGTGCGCGGCATGACGGGCCGCCCGACCCCATCACAATACCCGTGCGCTCGTTTGAAACTTCCGTTTCCTCAAGTCCGGAGTCGCGAATTGCCTGCTCCATCGCGACATGATTCCAGGCGGCGCCGCCGCCGAGAAAGCGCATCGCGCGGCGATCGACGACCTCTTCCGGATCGAGCCTGGGCGCACCGTGCACCTGGCAGCGAAAGCCAAGCTCGGCGTATTTGTCGGCGCGCACAATCCCGGATTTGGCCTCGCGCAGGCTCGCCAGGACTTCCTGCGTATTGTTGCCGATGGATGAGACGATGCCCATTCCGGTGACGACGACACGTCGCATAATGATATGACCCTTAAACCCCTGCCGCGCTTTGTCGTTGATAGGGCCAAGATTGGCCGCCCGAGGCAATTCCGCAAGGCCCTCCAGGCTCAGGCGCCGCTCGGCTGCAAAGCCTCGTCCTGCTTGAACAATCCAACCTTAAGGTCGCTGGCGCGATAAATGATGTTGCCGTCCGCGGAAAGCCAGCCATCCGCAATGCCCAGAACGAGCTTCGAGCGCATGACCCGCTTGATGTCGATGCCGTAGATGACCTTTTTCACGGTCGGCAGCACCTGCCCGGAAAACTTCAATTCTCCGAGGCCGAGCGCCCTGCCCTTGCCCGGCGCTCCCAGCCATCCGAGGAAAAATCCGACGAGTTGCCAGAGCGCATCGAGGCCGAGGCAGCCAGGCATTACCGGATCGCCCTTGAAGTGACAAAGGAAGAACCAGAGGTCGGGCTTGACGTGGAGTTCGGCGCGAATGAGGCCTTTGCCGTGCTCGCCGCCTTCTTCATTGATCTCCGCAATGCGATCGAACATCAGCATCGGCGGCAGAGGCAGCTGCGCGTTGCCGGCGCCAAAGAGCTCACCGCGCCCGCATGCGAGCAAGTCCTCATACTCGAAGCTGTGCCGCCGCGCATCCTTCGACATTGCTTCCCCGTGCCCGGGGTCCGGTCTCGTTTCCATATCGATTTGGTAACACACCAGGCCTGACCGGCAAAGATGCAGAGCCCCGGCGCCTGTCACGGATTCGTCCGGAAATCCGCGACAATCCGGCCTGTCTCTCAATTGCGAGGCAGTTGCATCTGGGGGTCCTTTGCGTATATGTTGCAGTTGCTAACGATAAATGGCCGGCTCGCGCGCGAGACCGGCTCTTTGGGTGTGAAGAAATGACCTCGACGCGTGCCCCGATCCTCCCGACGATGGTGACTGACGCCGGCCGGTCGCCGGATCGGTCCGCCCTTACGGGCTGCCCGTGGCACGACGTGAGAGCGATGCTGCGCGAGGTCGGGCTGCGGCCGACGCGCCAGCGGATGGCGCTGGGCTGGATTCTTTTCGGCAAGGGCGACCGTCATCTCACCGCCGAGATGCTCTACGAAGAGGCGACGCGCGCGAAGGTGCCGGTGTCGCTGGCGACGATCTACAACACGCTGCACCAGTTCACCGAAGTCGGTCTGCTTCGCCAGGTCGCGGTCGACGGCTCGAAAGCCTATTTCGACACCAACGCCACGGCGCACCATCATTTCTTTGTCGAGGGCGAGAACGAGGTGCTCGATATTCCGGACGCCGAGGTCGTCGTCGGCAAGACGCCGACACCGCCGGAAGGCTACGAGATTGCCCGCGTCGACGTCGTCGTCCGGCTGCGGCGCAAGAGCTGAAAGGCGTCTTCGAGAATTCGCGATGTTGTCTGACATGGCCGGGCATCCGGCCATTTTCGTTTGTGACGGCGTGGCCGGCTATTCCACTTTCTCGTTCGGGTAGGCGCCCCACAGGCGCTCCTGCCGGATATAGCCTTCAAAGCCTTTTCCGCCGAACTGGCACCACGTGCCGTCACAGGACCTTATCGATCCGAGCACGCCCGCCTGCAGCTGCGCGGTCACCGCCGATTCGATATCCGCGCTCGCGAACAGCGGCACAAGCTCGTCCTTCGACTTGGTGATGACCACCGCCGTCCGCTTGCCGGACAGCAATGAATGATAAACCCAGCCTTCGGCGCCTTCCCAGTCGCGGATGCGCCGCCAGTTTTCGAATTCGGCGGTAATTTCGACCGGCATGCCGGCATGGGTGTAGACCCAGCGTACCTCCTGGTCCTTGTTCGGGCCCGAGCGCACGTTGACCCGGTCGGATTTGAGGCTCACGAAACGCGGGATCGGCAGCCCGCTCACCGGGCCGGTCGCGACCTCTCCGGCCGGCCGGGCAAGGCGGGGCTGCAGGATCACCATGCCCGCAGCCAATGCGACGGCGCCGAGCGTGGTCCGGAAGCTTTGTCTTGTCAGGGCCATCTGGTAGGAAAAGCAGGATTTCGCCGGAGTTCAGTGTCGGCGAGCACGGTTAATGAGGGCTAAATCGGCGTTTCCACAGGCCGGTCTATGGCGGACCGCCGCCGGTATCCGAAGCTGAGAGTTGATGGCGAAGACGAAAAAGCCGCTGGTTATCGTGACGCGCAAGCTGCCCGATTCCGTCGAGCTGCGGATGCGGGAACTTTTCGACACCCGCCTCAACGCGGACGACCGGCCGATGACGCAGAGCCAGCTCGCCGAGGCGGTCAGGACCGCCGACGTGCTGGTGCCGACCGTCACCGACCGGATCGACGCGTCGGTGCTCAGCAAGTCGGGCGAGCAGCTCAAGCTGATCGCCAACTTCGGCAACGGCGTCGACAATATCGACGTCGTCACCGCCATCCAGCGCGGCATCACAGTCACCAATACTCCGGGGGTTCTCACTGAGGACACCGCGGATATGACGATGGCATTGATTTTAGCGGTACCACGCCGGCTCGTTGAAGCCTCGCATGTGCTGACGTCGGACAAGGATTGGACAGGCTGGTCGCCGACGTGGATGCTCGGCCACCGGATCTGGGGCAAGCGGCTTGGCATCATCGGCATGGGGCGGATCGGCCAGGCTGTCGCGCGTCGCGCGCGCGCGTTCGGGCTGCAGATTCATTATCACAACCGGCGGCGGGTGGCGCCGAAGATCGAGCAGGAACTCGACGCGACCTACTGGGAGAGCCTCGACCAGATGCTTGCCCGCATGGACATCGTGTCCGTGAACTGCCCACATACGCCGGCAACCTATCACTTGCTCTCGGCCCGGCGGCTCAAGATGCTGCGACCGGAAGCCTACATCGTGAATACGTCGCGGGGAGAGGTGATCGACGAGAACGCGCTGGCCCGCATGATTGAGATGGGCGATATCGCCGGCGCCGGGCTCGACGTGTTCGAGCACGAGCCCGCCGTCAACCCGAAGCTCGTCAAGCTCGCCCGCGCCGGAAAGGTCGTTCTCCTGCCCCACACGGGTTCCGCGACCATCGAAGGGCGCGTCGACATGGGTGAGAAGGTCATCATTAACATCAGGACGTTCATGGACGGCCATCGACCGCCGGACAGGGTCCTACCCTCGATGCTGTGACAGATCCCTGATTGTCGGCCTGGTGCCGTTGAGCGGATTGTTCGGATCCCACGCATAGGTCAGCGTCTCAAAGCGCATCGATCGCGCATCGATCATGAGCAGGCGACCGACAAGGCCTTCTCCGAAGCCGACGATTTCACGGATTACCTCAAGCGCCATCAAGGAACCCAGCACCCCGGGCAACGCGCCGAGAATGCCGGCCTCGGCGCAGGCCGGCACGGCGCCGGGCGGCGGCGGTTCTGGAAACAGACAGCGATAGGTGGGATTGGGCTTCCCGTCTGCCGACTTCTCGTGCGCACGTATCGACGTGAGCGTGCCATCGAATGTACCGAGCGCGGCCGTCACCAGCGGTTTCTTGGCGAAGTAGCAGGCGTCGGAGACAAGATACCGCGTCGCAAAATTGTCCGAACCGTCGGCGACGATGTCATAGCCGGCCAGCAGATCGAGCGCATTCAATGCCGTCAGCCGGACGTGATGCGCCCTGACGTCGACATGCGGATTGAGGTCGGCGACGGCGCGGGCGGCACGTTCGGCTTTCGGCGTGCCGACGTCGCGCGTTGCAAAGATCACCTGTCTCTGCAGATTGGAAAGTGACACATTGTCGTCATCGACAATGCCGAGTGTGCCCACGCCGGCCGCGGCAAGATAAAGCAGCATCGGCGCGCCGAGACCTCCGGCACCGATAACAAGCACACGCGCGGCCTTGAGCCTGGCCTGTCCGGGTCCGCCCACTTCACGCAGCACGATGTGACGGGCGTAGCGTTCGAGTTCGCTGGCATCGAGCATTGTGGTTAACGGTATAGGGTGGCCCAAAGCGTTGGGCCAGCCCTCTAGTTCAGCACTCCTGTCGATGAGGCGCACGGCCTGCCGTCCCCAGGGCCGCCTTGCGCATCGGTCGCCATCGGCTAAGGTTGCGAAAAAGCACCGTGGGGACGGCGTTACAATGCGGGTGGTGGGGCCAACGGTTGCGCTTGCGCTTTTGCTCGGCGTCGTCGCATCGCCGGCACAGGAGCCGCCCGGCATGCAGCCGGGAACCGAGCAGACGGATGCAAAGCCTGCGCGGAATGTCAAACGCGCGGCGAAACACTCCCCGCCGAAAATTACAGCACCGGTCACGGTACCGGCAAAAACCGCAGCACTCTCCGATGCGACAGTTGAATCGCCAGGCGAGCAGACGCTCTCTGCGGGCGAGCGTCTGAAGATTCAGTCTGCGCTGTTGTGGTCGGGAGACTATACCGGCTCGGTCGGCGGCGAAGACCCGTTTATCGCCGCGATCAGGAACTACCAGAAGCGCGCAAAGTCCAAGGTTACCGGTGTTCTCTCTCCTGTCGAGCGCACCAACCTGCTCGCGGCCGCGCAGGCGCATGAAGACGAGTTTGGCTGGACTGTCGTCGTCGATCCGGCAACCGGCGTGCGCATTGGCCTGCCGCTGAAGCTCGTGCCGCAGGCACGCGATACGCCGCGTGGAACGCGTTGGTCCGCGAAACATGGCGAAGTACAGATCGAAACTTTCCGCATCAAGAATCCCGAGATCAGGCTCGCCACTCTGTTCGAGCAGCAGAAAACGGAGCCTTCGACGCGCAAGATCGAGCAAAGCGTGCTGCGCGATGACAGCTTCGTCATCGCCGGCATGCAAGGACTCAAGAAATTTTCCGTGCGCGCCTATGCCCGCGACGGCGAAATCCGCGGCGTCACGGTGCTTTTCGATCAGATGATGGAAACAATCGTCGCGCCGGTGACAGCCGCGATGGTGAGCGCGTTTTCGCCCTTCCCCGAACGCAGCCTGCCGTTTGCCGCGCCGGCAAAGTCGGTCGAGTATGGCACCGGGCTGATCGTAAGCGGCAACGGCCACATCGTCACCGATCGCAGGCTGGCGACAGGCTGCCAGGTCATCATCGCGTCCGGGCTCGGCGACGCCGATCGGATCGCCGAAGACCGGGACAGCGGCCTTGCGCTGCTGCGCGTTTACGGCCCGCGCAAATTATCGCCGCTTGCGTTCCCGCAGGATGCGACGGCGAAAGGCGACCTGACGCTCGTCGGCATCCCCGATCCCAAGGAGCAGAACGGCGCGCAGGGGCTGACCGAAATCAAAGCGCGTCTCGCCGAGAACAACGCAATCGAGCTGCGCCAGCCGGTGCCGATGGCAGGATTTTCAGGCGCAGCCGCCCTCGACACGCAAGGCAGGTTCCTCGGCATGATGGAAATGCGCAGTTTCGTGCTGGCAAGCGCGGAGCCCGCTGCTCCGCCGGTCCGGCTCATTCCCGGCGAAACGATTCGGGCTTTTCTCGGCGCCCATCATGTGCCGCTCGCATCCGCGGGCACCGACGCAAGATCCGCGGTCGTAAGGGTTATCTGCGTCCGGAAATAGCTATCTGTTCTTCCATTTCGGGGCGCGCTTTTCCACGAAGGCCTTCATGCCTTCTTTCTGGTCTTCCGTCGCGAACAGCGAGTGGAAGATGCGCCGCTCGAACGCCATACCTTCCGCGAGGCTGCTTTCAAAGGCGCGATTGACGGCCTCCTTGCCGGCCAGCACCGACGGCAGCGACATGCCGGCGATGGTCTCGGCGACCTTCATCGCCTCCTGCATCAGGTTCGCCGCCGGAACCACCCGCGCCACCAGCCCGGATTTTTCGGCCTCGGCAGCGTCCATCATGCGGCCGGTCAGGATGAGGTCCATCGCCTTCGCCTTGCCGACCGCGTGCGTCAGGCGCTGCGTGCCGCCGATTCCGGGAATGACGCCGAGCTTGATCTCCGGCTGGCCGAATTTTGCGGTATCGGCGGCCACCACAACGTCGCACTGCATCGCAAGCTCGCAGCCGCCGCCAAGCGCAAAACCTGCGACGGCGGCGACAATCGGCTTGCGCGCGCGTGCCGCAGCATTCCAGTTCGAGACAAAATCGCCGAGATAGGCCTCGATGAACGGCTTGTCCGCCATCTCCTTGATGTCGGCGCCGGCGGCGAAAGCCTTGTCGCTGCCCGTGATCAGCATGCACCCGATCTTGTCGTCGGCATCGAAAGCCTCGATCGCCCGCGTCAGTTCGGCGATCAGCGCCTTGTTGAGCGCGTTGAGCGCCTGCGGCCGATTGAGGCGGATGATGCCGACGCGCCCCTTCGTCTCGACGATGATATTCTCATAGGTCATGGCTAATCCCGGTTTAATCGAGCTTGGCACCCGAACGTTTCACCACATCCGCCCATTTGGCGGAATCGGCTTTGATTGTCGCCGCGAATTCCTCAGGCGTTCCGCCGCCCGGCTCGTCGCCGAATTTTGAGAACTTTTCGAGGAAAGCTTCCGACCGGAGTGCCCTGTTGATGGCGGCGTTGAGTTTGTCGACGATCGGGCGCGGCATTCCGGCCGGCGCGATGACGCCGGTCCAGGTCGCGGCGACATAGCCCGGCACCCCCGCCTCCGCCACCGTCGGCAGATCCGGGAACGACGGGGAGCGGTGATCGCCGCTCACCGCGAGCGCCCGGACCTTGCCGTCGCGGCCGAATGGCGCGATCGACTGCAGGCTTTCGAACATCAGGTCGACATGCCCGGCAATCAGATCATTGATCGCCAGCGATCCGCCGCGATAGGGAACGTGCACGATCCTGGTGCCGGTCATGTGCTTGAACAACTCGGCGCCGACATGACCGGGCGAGCCGTTGCTCGACGACGCGTTGGTCAGCTTCCCGGGGTTCTGCCTGGCGTAGGCGATCAGTTCCGCGACCGAGTTCACCGGCAGTTTCGGCGAAACGGCGAGCAGCATTTGTCCGCGCGTGACAAGCGCGATCGGCTGGAAATCGCGCTCGATGTCATAGGGAAGCCTGGCAACCATGTGGCGCGTGATGGCGAGCGCGCCGATCGGCCCCATGCCGATCGTGTAGCCGTCCGGCGCGGATTTGGCGACGAGGTCGAGGCCGATGGTCAGCGCGCCGCCCGGCCGATTTTCGACGATGATCTGCTGGCCCAGCTCCTGGCTCAGCACGGCGCCGAGAAGTCGCGCCGCATTGTCGGTGGCGCTGCCGGGCGCCTGCGGCACGATCAGCCGGATTGGGTGATCCGGATAATCCGCCGCAGACCCCGTGGTCAGCGTTGCGACAAGCACCAGTGCAATCGCCGCGAACTTGCGCATGCTTCGGAATCCTTCGTGGTCGCGACCGTCGCCTATTTCTGGCACGACGGACAGTAGAACGTCGAGCGCCCCGCCTGGACGATGCGTTTGATTTTTCCCTTGCAGCGGGGGCACGGCTCCCCCTCGCGGTCATAAACCTTGAAATTGTGCTGAAAATCGCCGAGCGAACCGTCGGCGCGGCGATGGTCGCGCAACGAGGAGCCGCCCGCCTCGATCGCATCCGTCAGCACGGCCTTGATGGCCTCGACCAGCTTTTCGGCCCGCTCGTTCGGCTTGCCGTCGCGGCCGGCGATCGTCGCGGCGCGCCGCCTGGGCGACAGCCGCGCGCGGAACAGGGCTTCGCAGACATAGATGTTGCCGAGGCCGGCGACGACGCGCTGGTCGCTCAGCGCCGCCTTCAATGACGTCTTCTTGCCGGCGCAGGCCTTTGCCAGCATTGCCGCGTCGAATTCGTTGCCCAGGGGCTCGGGCCCAAGCGCACGCAGCAACGGCTCCTGGTCAAGCCCGGCGCGGGGGACCAGCTTCATCGAGCCGAAGCGGCGCGGATCGTTGAAGGTGATCGTTGCGCCGTTGGACATATGAAAGACGATGTGATCGTGCGCCGTGCTTTTTGAGCGCTCATGATGGTACCGGCCGGGCGCGCTGTTCTTGCCGACACGAAACGAGCCCGACATGCCGAGATGCATGAGCAGCACGTCGCCCGACGAGAGGTCGGCGAGCAGGTATTTCGCCCGGCGTCCTAAACCTTCGACCGAGTTGCCGCGCAACCGCTGCACGAAGTCCTTCGGAAGCGGCCAGCGAAGGTCGCCCCGGCGCACCTCGACCTTCTCGATGCGTTCGCCTTCCATGGCGGGGGCCAGGCCGCGCCGCACCGTCTCCACTTCCGGCAATTCGGGCATGATTAACCGCTCCCGCGCTGACACATAGCGCCCTCCGGCCACCCGCGCTATGGTCCTGCTCGTAAAGGACTATTGGCCATGGCCGCGGGCGGCGAACAGACTCATTTCGGCTATCAGAGCGTGCCGCTTGCGGACAAGCAGGAACGCGTCGACGACGTATTCCGCTCGGTCGCGCGCCGCTATGACCTGATGAACGACCTGATGTCGGGCGGCCTGCATCGCGCCTGGAAAGACGCCCTCGTCACGTCGGTCAATCCACCGAAAAGCGGCCGGGATTTCCACGTGCTCGATCTCGCGGGCGGCACGGGCGACGTTGCCTTCCGCGTCATCGAGGCAGGCGGCGCCGGTACCCGCGTCACCGTCTGCGACATCAACGACGATATGCTCGAGGTCGGGCGCGAGCGCGCCGCCGGGCGCGGGCTCGACGGTGTCGTGTCGTTCGAGCACGGAAACGCCGAGGAGCTGCGCTATCCCGACCGCACCTTCGACTGCGTGACGATCGCTTTCGGTATCCGCAACGTGCCGCGGATCGAGCGCGCGCTGGTGCAGGCGCACCGCGTGCTCAGAATCGGCGGGCGATTTCTGTGCCTGGAATTTTCCTCCGTCGACGTTCCCGGCGTTGACATCCTCTACGAACTCTACTCCTTCCAGGTAATCCCGCGTATCGGACAGATGGTGACCGGTGATCGCGATGCCTACCGGTACCTCGTCGAATCGATCCGGAAATTTCCCCGGCCGAAGGTATTTGCGCGGATGATCGAAACTGCCGGCTTCCGCCGCGTCTCGTTCACGCCCATGACCGGCGGTGTGGTGGCGTTGCACTCGGGCTGGCGGCTGTGATTGCTGCCATTTCTCACCTGTTACGCCTCGCCCGCGCCGGTTTCGTGTTTGCGCGCGAAGGTGTCTTTTCGCTGGTCGACACGCGGCCGCTGCCATTTCCGGCGAGAGCAGGCATCGCGCTTGCCCGTCTCATCGAGCGGCCGACGACAAAGGGCGGCGAAAGCCGTCTTGCCGCAGCGCTGACCAGGCTCGGCCCGACATACGTCAAGCTCGGCCAATTTCTCGCAACAAGGCCTGACGTTGTCGGTGCCGCAATCGCGCGCGATCTGGAAAGCCTGCAGGACAAGATGGCGCCATTTCCGCAGAAGGACGCGGAAGCGGCGGTTGTTGCCGCCTTCGACAAGCCGCTGTCGTCGGTCTACGCGAGCTTCGGGCCAGCCGTCGCCGCTGCCTCGATTGCGCAAGTGCATCGCGCCGAGGTCGAGGCGGACGGTGCCCGCAGGCCGGTCGCGGTCAAGGTCCTGCGACCCGGCATCGAGCGCCGTTTCAGGTCCGACCTCGAGGCCTTTTTCTTCGCGGCGCGCCGAGCCGAGGCATTTTCGGCGGAAGCGCGGCGCCTGCGGCTCATCGAGGTGGTATCCACGCTGGCGCGCTCCGTCGCGATCGAAATGGATTTTCGTCTCGAGGCGGCAGCAGCCTCCGAAATGGCGGCAAACACGCACGATGACGCCGACTTTCGCGTGCCCACGGTCGACTGGGACCGGACCGCGCGCGAGATTCTCACGGTGGAGTGGATCGACGGCATACGCTTAAGCGACCATGAGACGCTGCGGGCAAAGGGTTTCGATCTGCCGGAGCTCGGCCGCAAGGTCATCCAGAGCTTTCTGCGTCACGCACTGCGCGATGGGTTTTTCCACGCCGACATGCACCCGGGAAACCTGTTTGTGGATGACGACGGCAGGCTCGTTGCCGTCGACTTCGGCATCATGGGGCGTCTGGGGCCGAAGGAGCGGCGGTTCCTCGCCGAGATTCTGCTCGGTTTCATCACCCGCGATTACCGCCGCACGGCGCAGGTGCACTTCGACGCCGGGTATGTTCCCCGTCATCACTCCGTCGAGAGCTTCGCGCAGGCCATCCGCGCCATCGGCGAGCCGATCCATAACCGCACCGCCGAGGACATCTCGATGGCCAAGCTGCTGATGCTGCTGTTCGAGGTGACCGGCCTGTTCGACATGCGCACGCGCCCGGAACTTCTGCTCCTGCAGAAGACCATGGTGGTTGTGGAGGGCGTGGCGCGCTCGCTCGACCCCAAGCTCGATATGTGGAGCACGGCCGATCCGGTCGTGCGTGAATGGATCGCGCGCAACCTCGGCCCGGTCGGTCGCCTGGAAAACGCCGTCGAGGGAGCCGGTGAGATAGGCCGCTTTCTCGGCGAGGTGCCGGGCCTGTTGACGCGCTCCGGCACGCTGCTCGAGCAGTTCGATGCGGTCACGCGCGACGGGCTGGTGCTGTCGCCGGAAACAGTTTCGGCGATCGGCGCAGCGGAAGCGCGCCGCAATCGCTGGACCACAGTCGCGCTTTGGATGATTGTCGCCCTGCTCGCCTGGATTCTCTGGACACTCGTCTGACCGGCACGGCCGCCGACCTACGCTTATGAACCTGGGCTGTGCCCTGCGGCCTCGTGGCAGCAACGGTCCGCTTTACCCGGCACCTCGTATTCGTCGTGGCGCCTGACCCAGTCCATGATCTCGACTTCGTTGCGTCCCCGGGGTGTGATGTCGAGATAGATGAACACCCCATTCACCTCTTCATTGCCCCGCGCGTAGCTCGAATAAGTGTGGAAGACCTCGCCAGTGTCGTTCTTGCAGAAGACACTGAGGCCGGGCAGTTCGTCGAAGCCGCCCTTGGTCATGGCGTAGTTGTAATAGATCTCGCCTTTGGCAAGCTCATCTTTTGTGAAAGACACATGAAAATCGTAGTTGAAATCGCTGCCATAGGACGAAACCCATTTGGCGGTCCATCCCATGCGTCGTTTGTACGCCTGCAAGTCCGCGAGCGGCGCGCGCGAGACCCGCACATAACTGACGCCGTGATTTTCCAGATGCACGATGGCACCTTCGGCGTGATCGGCTTCGAGCGAGCAGCTGACGCAGCCCTGGCCAAGGTCCCATCGCCACATGAAATGGTGGACAATCAGCTGATCATTGCGGCCGAACAGCTCGGCAAGCGTCTGCTTGCCGTCCGTGGTATCGAAAATGTAGGTTTTGTCGACCTTGACCCAGGGTAACGCCCGCCGCTCGGCGCTGATCAGATCGCGCATGCGCGTCAATGCTTTCTCGTTTTTCAGGTGAGCCTTGCGCGCAATCAGCCATTCGTCATGCGACACGATCTTGTGCGGCTGCATTGTCAACCTCCCTGCGCTTCGGCGCTCAGTCACGCGCCACCATTTCCGTAAGCTTGTCCAGGCTCTGGCTCCAGCCGGATTCCATGCCTGCGAGCATCTGCGGCGCAATCGGCACGAGACCGACAGCATGCGTCTGCAGCGTCAGCGTGGTCTTGCCGCCATTTTCGGCGAAGGTCACGGTCGTCCTCCCTTCGAGCAGGTGCTTGCCCTCGTTGTCGACGGCGATATTCGTGAACACCAGGCGCTCCGGCGGGATGACCTCGCGAAACTCGCCTTTCATCGGATAATCGTTACCGTCGGGACTGCGCATCACGATGCGAAGGCTGCCGCCGGGACGCACGTCAAGTTCGCAGAATGGAATGGTGAAGCCGCGCGGACCGAACCATTGCGCCATCATTTTCGGATCGGTCCAGGCTTTCCATACCAGCGCACGCGGGGCATCGAGTACGCGCGTCAGCGTGACGCTTGCTTCGCCGTGCGGCGCGGCCTTTGCTGCCGCCGTCATGGTTGGCCCGCATAGGCCCGCTCGATCGTCGCCATGTCGAGCTTTTTCATTTTCATGAAGGCATTCATGACGCGGGCGGATTTTTCCCGGTCCGGGTCGCTCATCATTCTGGGAATGGCGCGCGGTACCACCTGCCAGGAAAGGCCAAACTTGTCCTTCAGCCAGCCGCACGGCCCTTCCGAGCCGCCGTCGGCGGTCAACTTGGTCCAGTAGCAGTCGATGTCCGCCTGAGTGTCACAATACACCTGAAACGACACCGCCTCGTCGAACTTGAATTGCGGGCCACCGTTGAGAGCAACGAACGGCCGGCCGTCGATCTCGAACTCGACGGTCATGACCGAATCGGCGGGCTTGCCGTGGATCTCCTGTCCCGCATCCGGAAAGCGGCTGATCTTGCCGATCCTGGAGTTCCTGAAGATCGAACAATAGAAATTTGCTGCTTCTTCGGCCTGCGTGTCGAACCACAGGCAAGGTGTGATATTGTCGGCGGGTTTCATGCTTTTTCTCCAGGCGCCTGTTTGTCGTTTACGTCACGTGAGGATCTTCGGCGCTACGCGGCTTTTTTCGCCAGATAGGCCTCGAGCTGCTCCATTGTTCCGCTCCAGCCCTGCATCATGCTGTTGCGGCTGGAGTCGAAGGTTTTTGCCTCGGCTTCGGTTGCGTTGTGCGGCGACCAGCGGACGGTGAATTTGGTTTTGCCGCCTGGAACATCCTCGAAGGTGAATGTCGAGAGCAACTCCAGCGGCCAGCTTTCGTGACCGGGGTGGCGCGTGGTTCCGCCTTTCTGGTCCGAAAATGAGCTGATGAAGACCAGCTTTTCGCCCGGGACAATCTCGCGATAGACGAACTTGCCCCACATGGCCTGCCCGCTGGGCGTCTGCAGGCCGTAGTGATACGTGCCGCCGGGCCGCAGATCCATTTTCGATGCGATCACCTTGAAGCCCTTCGGGCCCCACCAGTGCTTCATGCGCTCCGGATCGGTGAAGCATTTCCATACCAGGTCGCGTGGCGCATCGAGCACGCGTGACAGCACAAATTCTTCGGGCATCGCATCCTCCACGTCTGATGGCTGGGTCTGCCGGGCCGGTGGTCGAACTCACTTCGGCTCGACGATGATCATCCAGTTGACGCCGAACTTGTCGGCGACCATCCCGAAATGCGGCGAGAAGAAGGTCTTGCTCATCGGCATCGTGACCTGCCCGCCCGCCGACAGCGCATTGAACATCTGGTCGGCGTGGGTTTCGTCCGTGGCTTCGAGTGACAGGGCAAAACCCTTGAAATCAGGGTGACCGGTGTTGCGGCCGTCGGAAGCCATCACCTTCGCCTCGCCGATCGTGAGCGACGCGTGCATCACCTTGTTCTCGTTGCCGGGGGAGCACATCGACTTGTCGGGGCTGTCTTTCCAGCGCATCAGCATGTCGACCTTGGCGCCGAGCGCCTTCTTGTAGAACTCGATTGCCTCGTCGGCGCGACCGTCGAAGAACAGATAGGGCTGCACTTGCATCGCTCATCCTCCTCACTTTGTGGCCGGTCTATCGGCCTTTTCTGAATTCCGGGGACAACCACGGCGGCGCCCCGTGGTGGCGTTGACAATTATGTTGATATCAACATAATTGTCTCATGTCAAACCCCGGCACCGGAAATAACGGCCTGCCGCTCGCCGCCACGCATCTGGTGCGCGACAATTGTCTTTGCCTGCACATTCACCGCGCGGCGCGCGCTCTCGCGCGGCGTTTCGATGACGCATTGCGGCCACTTGGTTTGACCAACGGTCAGTTCTCGCTGCTGATGTCGCTCAACCGGCCGGAACCGCCGACGCTCGGCAGTGTCGCTTTCCTGCTGGTTATGGATCGCACCACGTTGACGGCCAACCTCAAGCCACTCGAGCGGCGCGGCCTTTTGACCGTATCCGTCGACAAGAAAGATCGCCGCAGCAGGCGGCTTGCCCTGACGCCGGCCGGACGTAGACTGCTGGTCAAGGCCTATCCGATCTGGAAGGACACGCACGCCGACATCGAGCGGGCGCTCAACAGCGCCGACGATCTTCGCAAGGCTTTGCGGGCGCTGTCGTGAGCGGACCAACATCTATGCGGTCCTCGCTGTCGCCGTCGTCGCCACATAACCGGCAAGTCTGTCCATGGTCTGTGACAGGCCTTTGTCGGCGCCATAGTCCCTGATGACGCGCGCGCGCGCCTCGGCGGTCGGGAATCGCCCGTGCCATGTGAGCCGCGTGCGCCGGCCGCCGATGTCTTCGAAAGTCAGCGTCTGCGTGAACCGGACGGGCTCGACGCTTTCATCTTCACCCCCGTCATGGCGGAAGACGATGCGTTCCGGTCGCAGGATCTCCTCGTAGACGACGCGGTTCTGGTAATCGCGTCCGTCCGGACCGTGCATGACGAAACGCCAGATACCACCCGGCCGGAACTCGAAGCTGTGCGTAGTTGTCGTGAACCCGTTGGGGCCCCACCATTGTGCGAGATGCTTTGGATCGGTGAAGGCCGCGAACACCAGTTCGCGCGGCGCGTCGAACAGCCGGCTTCCGATGATCGAGCGCGGGTCGGTGTCGAGATCGACGTTATTTTTTACGCCCACTTTTTCTCTCCTTCGCTTGCAGGGTTTTGAGATAGTCGTCGAGTCGGTCGAGCCGCTCCTCCCACAGGCGACGATAGCTTTCGAGCCAATCGTCAACGCCTTTCAGGGCGGCAGGTTCGAGCCGGCACGGACGCCATTGCGCTTCACGGCCGCGCGCGATCAGGCCTGCGTGCTCCAGTACCTTCAGGTGCTTGGATACGGCGGGCCCGCTCATCTTGAACGGCTTTGCGAGCTCACTCACCGTGGCCTCGCCCAGGGCGAGGCGCGCGAGGATGGCGCGTCGGGTCGGATCTGCGAGCGCGGAAAACGTGACGCTGAGGCGATCGGCGGACATGGCGGCCCTCGGTATCTAACCGAATGGTTATTTAACTTATCGGTTAGGTACGCGACAGCTGCGGCGGCGTCAAGCGTGGAAGATGTCCCGGTCAGTTTTGATTGCAATGATTGCAATGCAATCATTAGCCTGCTAAGCTGCTAACATTAGAGGGTTTTATGGCCTCGCTGACCGTCCGCCAGCTCGACGAGAAGCTGAAGAAACTGCTGCGCCTGCGCGCCGCGAAAAGCGGGCGCTCGGTCGAGGATGAGGTGCGCACCATCCTGCGCGAGGCGGCGGAAGAAACCGGCCGCGAGGCTCTCGCGCGGGTCGACCCGCCCTTGCGCGCACCGGAATCAACCCCGCGAAACGCACGCGCGCGCGCGCCGGACGGTGCCAGGAGAGTGCTGCTGATCATCGGCGGCGGCATTGCCGCCTACAAGTCGCTCGATCTCATCCGCCGGCTGAAAGAGCGCAACATGGCGGTACGCTGCGTCATGACCAGAGCGGCCGAGCAATTCGTAACGCCGCTGTCCGCGAGCGCGCTGGTCGGCGAGCGCGTCTTCACCGACCTTTTCGATCCGGCAAGCGAATTCGACGTCGGGCATATCCGCCTTGCACGCGAAACCGATCTCGTCGTCGTCGCGCCGGCGACCGCCGACTTGATGGCAAAGCTTGCCGGCGGTCACGCCGACGATCTGGCCACCGCGGTGCTGCTCGCAACATCGGCCAAAATTCTTCTGGCGCCTGCAATGAACCCGCGTATGTGGGCGAACAAGGCGACGCAGCGAAATCTTGCGCAGCTGCGTGCCGACGGCATCGCAATCGTCGGTCCGAACGAAGGCGAAATGGCGGAGGCGCACGAACAGGGACTTGGCCGCATGGCGGAGCCCCTGGAAATCACCGGCGCCGTCGAACGGCTCCTGGAGACGCAGGCCGTGCGCCTGCTCGACGGAAAGCGTGTGCTCGTGACCTCCGGGCCGACGCACGAGCCGATCGATCCGGTGCGTTACATCGCCAACCGCTCGTCCGGCAAGCAAGGTCATGCCATTGCAGCGGCCGCAGCTGCTGCCGGTGCCGACGTCACCCTGGTAAGCGGGCCCGTGAACATCTCCGATCCGCCGGGCGTCAGAGTGATCAAGGTCGAAAGTGCCCGCGAGATGCTCAAGGCAGTTGAGCGCGCGTTGCCGGCAGACGTTGCGATCTTTGCCGCGGCGGTTGCCGACTGGCGCGCGGCCAACGCTGCGCAACAGAAGCTGAAGAAGCAGCCCGGCAAATCGACGCCGGACCTGGCGCTCGTCGAAAATCCGGACATTCTCGCCACGATTGCCAGAAGAAAGTCGCAGCGGCCCAGGCTCGTGATCGGCTTTGCCGCCGAGACCGAGAATATCGTGGCGAATGCCAAAGCGAAGCTTGCAAAAAAAGGTTGCGACTGGATCCTGGCCAACGACGTCTCGCCCCGGTCCGGCGTCATGGGCGGCGACCGCAATGCGATCACGCTTGTCAGGGCATCGGGCGTGGAAACTTGGCCGCCGCAGAGCAAGGACGAAGTCGCGGCCCTTCTCGTCGCGCACATTTCCGAAACACTCAACGGGAAAAAACCGTGAGCATTGTCGACGTTCGTGTGATGCGTCTCGCGCACGGCGAGGATCTGCCGTTGCCCGCCTACCAGAGCGCGCGCGCCGCAGGGCTCGATCTGCTTGCGGCGGTGCCTTCTGAAGCTCCCGCCACGCTCGCCCCCGGTGAGCGCGTCCTTGTTCCGACCGGCATCGCAATCGCGCTCCCCGAAGGCTTCGAGGCCCAGGTCCGTCCCCGCTCCGGCCTTGCTGCCCGGCATGGGCTTTCCATTGTCAATTCGCCCGGCACGATTGACGCTGACTATCGAGGCGAAATCCAGGTCCTGCTGGTCAATCTCGGCAGCGAATCAGTTGTCATTTCCCGCGGCATGCGGATTGCGCAGCTCGTTATCGCGCCGGTTGTAAGAGCGCACATAGTGGAAGCTGCATCTCTCGACAAAACACCGCGCGGAAGCGGCGGATTCGGCTCAACCGGGCGTTGAGGCAATTAAGACGCAGGTCCGACGCTGGACGAGTGTCCAGAGTAGACATATACCGCAACCCACCTACAACCGGGGCTCGTACCGTAAATGTCGTTGGTGCCGCGCAGGGGCCTGTTGGCCATCGCTGCCGTGATCGATGTTGCGCTTCACGCGAACGGCCGCCCCGTATCGGCGAAAACCATTGCCGCGCGCCACGACCTGCCGCCGCGACACCTGGAACCTGTGCTGCAGGCCCTGGTGCGAGACGGAATTCTCAAAGGCATTCGCGGACCGCACGGCGGATACGAGCTTGGGCGCGACGGCGGTCGAATCTCGGCCGACGACATCCTTCGCGCGGCGAATGCCGTCGACGAAGAAGACGGGGCGGACCTGCCGGGCTCGGCACTGGTCAACAAGGTTGTCAGGCCGACACTGGCCGAAATAGAGCGGACATTCTCCGCCGCACTGAGCAAGATTTTCATCGGTGACATGATCAAGCGCGCAAACGCGCTGAAATAGCGTGCGCGGCCCGAATCCGGCGCCTTTCGCGCTGCCGTTCACGGTCTGGACTCTTTCGGCGCGATTCGCCTTGGGAGTAAATTCAATTGATTCGCGGCGCGGCGTGGCGGACGCCGCCCGCATCTCTGGGGCAAGCCTGAATGCCGGAGTCATTCCGGGCGGCGAACGAGAGGCTGCGTTCTCGTCCGTGGCGAGGCGGACTCCTCGCTGCCTTCGCCTCCGCAACTTTACTGGGCCTGTGCGGCACGCCGGTTCGTGCCGAAACGCGGCTGGGCGCAATGGTCGTGAGCGCCGGACAACGTGCGCTGACGGTATTGCGGGAACAGGAAATCACGGCATTGACGCTCGTCCTTGCGCTGTTGGGTTTTGCCTTGCTTGCAACCGTCGTCCTGGTCCGCATCCGCAGGACCGCGGATCGCGCCGAGCTGGACGCACGCGACGAGGTCGCTGCTTTGCGCGCCGAGGTCGACCGGCTCAGAGCCTTGTTGCTGTCGGAGCCGCAGATCCTTGTGACCTGGCCTGCCGCCTCGGAACAACCGGAGATCATCGGCGATACCGGCATCCTCGTGCCGGGCGGCTCAGGCGAACGCGTGCTTGTTTTCGGAACCTGGCTCGAGGCGGCGGCAGCGCACCGCATGGAACAGGCCGTCGACACGCTGCGGAATGAAGGGCGCGGATTTTCGATGACGGTAACCAGCCGCGCCGGCCAACCCATCGAAGCCGAGGGACGCATCATCGCCGGCCGCGCCATCCTGCGCCTGCGTGACGTGAGCGGGATCGAGCATGAGCTGCTCGATCTTGCCGCGCGCCATGACGAGCTGCTGGGCGACGTTGAGCTGATGCGGTCGCTTCTCGATACCCTGTCGGCTCCGGTCTGGGCGCGCGACGCCGCAGGCCGGCTGATCTTCGTGAACTCCGCCTATGCCCGCGCGGTCGAGGCCGACAATCCGACCGATGCAGTTGCCCGCGAACTCGAGCTGCTCGATCAGGGTGCACGGGCCGAGGTCGCCCGCGTGCGTGCCGGCGGCGGGACCTACGTCGGGCGGCTTCCGGCGATCGCCGCAGGCACACGCCGTGTCTTCGACGTCATCGACGCCTCGAGCGGAACCGGCAGCGCGGGCATGGCCATTGACCGTACCGAGGCTGAGACCATGCGCGCCGAACTGGTGCGCATGACCGAAGCGCACCGGCGCGTGCTCGACCAGCTCGCGACCGGCGTCGCCGTATTCAATGTCGACCGCAAGCTGACTTTCTACAACGCGGCGTTCCGCTCGCTGTTCGACCTCGATGCGGGTTTCCTCGATCAGACCCCCACCGACGCCGCCGTTCTCGACGTGCTGCGCGGCAAACGGAAATTGCCGGAAGAGCAGGATTTCCGCCAATGGCGGCAGCAACTGTACGAGGCCTACCGCGCAATCGAATCGAAAGAGCACACCTGGCATCTGCCGGATGGGCGTACGCTGCGCGTCTTCACCACGCCCAATCCGGAAGGCGGCGTGACCTACCTTTACGACGATGTAACCGAGCGCCTGGACATGCATCGCCGGTACGACGCCCTTATCAAGGTACAGAGAGAGACGCTCGATCACCTGGCGGAAGCTGTTGCGGTGTTCGGGAGCGACGGCCGGGTGCGGCTGCACAATCCCGCGTTCCAGCGCATGTGGAAGCTGTCACACGATGCTCTCGAGCAGCACCCGCACGTCGAGCAGGTGACCGCATGGTGCCAGGCACTGCACGACGACAATGCGATCTGGCGGAGCCTGCGTGCGGCGGTGACGGCCATCGACAATCGTGAGCCGATTGCCGCGCGCATCGAACGGCGCGACGGTGCGATGATCGAGGTCGCCACCGTACCCCTGCCCGACGGTGCCACGCTCGTGGCCTTCCAGGACATGACCGACAGCGTGAATGTGGAGCGGGCCCTGCGCGAGCGGAACGAGGCGCTGGAAACGGCCGATTCGATCAAGATCGACTTCGTGCACCATGTCTCGTACGAGTTGCGGTCACCGCTCACGAACATCATCGGCTTTGCGAACCTGCTGGGCGATCCCGCCTTCGGCAACCTCAATCAGAAGCAGACGGAATATCTCGGCTACATCACCACTTCGACCAATGCACTGCTGGCGCTGATCAACAACATCCTGGATCTTGCAACCATCGATGCCGGCGCCATGACGCTCAACCTGACCGATGTCGACATCCGCACCAGCATGGAGGCTGCGGCCGAAGGCGTGCAGGATCGTCTGGCCAGGAATAACATCACGCTCGACATCCGTTCGCCGCCGAACATCGGCAGCTTCGTTGCGGACGAACGCCGTCTGCGGCAGATTCTGTTCAATCTGCTTTCCAACGCGGTCGGGTTCTCGCCCGCGGGCGAAACAGTCACGCTGGTTGCACAACGGCGCACGGACGCCGTTGTGTTCACCGTAACCGACCACGGCCCGGGCATCGCGCCGGAGGCCAAAGATCGCGTGTTCGACTGGTTCGAAACGGACTCGCAGGGATCGCAGCACCGTGGCCCGGGGCTCGGGCTTTCGCTGGTCCGCTCATTCGTCGAACTGCATGGCGGCACGATTACAATCGACTCGACGCCCGGTCAGGGGACGACCGTCACCTGCGTATTTCCGGTGCAGCACACGGCCAGGCACACGGTCAGGCACGCGGCCAAGCGCACGGCAGCATAGCTGCAACCGCTCGCGTGCTGGCGCAGGTAAGGGTGCTCATCTAACATTTCGGACAATCCAGAATACCGGCCGACAGTGTCGTGTGCCGGTTTGCGGGAGGAACTTATGAAAATGACATTGAACGCGCGGCGTCTCGCGGTCTCTATCTGCGCGGTACTCGTGGCCGCCGGGGCTCTTCTCGCGTCCGGAGCTGCGCGTGCTGCCTGGCCCGAGCGCACCATCACGATCATCGTCCCGTTTCCCCCGGGTGGCCCCAACGATCTGCTCGGAAGGCTGCTCGCGGCGGAGCTGGCACCAAAGCTCGGGCAGAACGTCATTGTCGAAAACCGCGCCGGCGCCGTCGGCAATATCGGTCTTGCCGCCGGAGCGAGAGCCGCCCCGGACGGCTACACCCTGGTGGTCGTCACCGGCGTGGTCCTGATCAACCCGAGCGTCACCAAGGTGGCTTACGATCCGCTCAAGGACTTCGCGCCGATCGCCTACCTCGGCGCGGCGCCCAATGCCATCATCACGCGGCCCGCTTCCGGTATCACGAGCATTGCCGACCTCATTGCCAAGGCCAAGGCCAATCCGGGCAAGATCACCTACGCAACCGCCGGACTCGGCAGCGTTTCGCAGCTGGCCGTCGAATTGTTGAAGTTGCGCACCGGCATCGACATGACGCACGTGCCCTACAGCGGTGCCGCGCCGTCGCTGCAGGCGGCACTGTCGGGGACCACCGATATCGCATCGGTGAGCATCGCGGGACTGATCGGCCATATCCGTTCCGGCACGCTGACAGCGCTCGCGCAGACAGGCGCCGAGCACTGGGTCGATATGCCGGATGTGCCGACGCTGCAGGAGGCCGGCGTTCCCAACGCGGTGGTCGAGACATCACAGATGTTTCTGGCGCCGGCCGGCACTCCGACCGACATCATCAAGCGGCTGAGCGAGGAGACACGCGTCATCCTGCAGAAGCAGGATGTGAAGGACAAAATGCTCAAGGCCGGCTTCCTGGTGAAGTACGAAGGTCCGGACGAGCTGCGCGCCAGGATGGTGCGCGAAGTGCCGGTCTGGAAGGAAATCGTGGAACGCGCCGGGCTCGCGAAACAATAAGCCGCGCAGCCTGTCGAACGCGATTCTGGCGTGAGAAAGCGACATCCGTCTATAAGGTTGCGGCCTTGCAACGGATGATTCGATGTTCCCAACCGCGCCCGGCAATTTCAGCTTCAACGCGGCCCTGGCCGACGAGGCGGGAACTTACCGGTTGATGGAAGATGTCGCCGCGGTGATCGAGCCGGGCGATGTCATCACGCTGTCCGGCGATCTTGGCGCCGGCAAGACGACTTTCGCCCGCGCGCTCATCCGTTACTTCGCAGGCGATGAAAACATCGAAGTGCCGAGCCCGACATTCACGCTCACCCAGACCTATGTGCTGCCGCGATTCACCATCGTTCACGTCGACCTCTATCGGCTGTCCGGACCGGCCGAGCTTTCCGAAATCGGGCTTGAGGACGCAGCCGAAGGCGCCGTACTGGTGGTCGAATGGCCCGATCGTGCCGGTGCGCTGTTGCCGGCCGACCGCCTCGACATCGCGCTTACCCTTGCGCCGCAACAGGGCGCAAATGCGCGCAACGCCCGCATCACCGGCCACGGCCGCTTCGCCGCGCGCGTCGAAAGAATTGTCGCCATGCGTCGCTTTCTTGACCGTACAGGCTACGGCCGTGCGACGCGGCGGCGCATCCAGGGCGACGCCTCCACCCGCAGCTACGAGCGGCTGACGCGCGACGGTGCGACCTACATCCTGATGAACTCGCCGAAACGGGCGGACGGCCCGCCTGTGCGCGACGGCAAACCTTACAGCGCAATCGCGCATCTTGCCGAAAACGTCACACCTTTCATCGCAATGGCCCACGCACTTCGCGGCCGCGGTTTCTCGGCGCCGGCCATCTTCGCCGCCGACCGGGAAGTCGGACTGCTTGTCATAGAGGATCTTGGCGATGAGCTTTTTGTCGCGGGCGACCCGCCAGCCCCGATCGAGGCGCGCTACGAAGTGGCGACCGACCTGCTCGCCGAATTGCATTCTGACACGCCGTTGAGCGTCGTCCCGGTCGAGCCAGGTGTCGATTACCGAATACCGAGTTATGACATGGAAGCGTTCCTGATCGAGGTCGAGCTGCTGCTCGACTGGTACCTCCCCAAACTCGGCGTCAAGATCAGTGACATCAAGCGCAATGCGTTTCGATCACACTGGAAGGAAGTGCTCCTGCCACTGACGGGCAGTTCGCAGGCCTGGGTGCTGCGCGATTTTCACTCGCCCAACCTGCTCTGGCTGCCGGAACGCGAGGGCATCGCGCGCGTCGGGCTTCTCGACTTCCAGGACGCAGTCATGGGACCGGCCGCATACGACCTCGCCTCGCTGCTGCAGGACGCGCGCGTCGACGTGCCCGAAATGATGGAAATTGCGCTGCTGTCGCGCTACGTGCGCGCCCGGATGAAAAAGGGTTCGTTCGATGCTGCCGATTTCGCACGTGCCTATGCGACCGTTGCCGCGCAGCGGGCCTCGAAAATCCTCGGTATCTTTGCCCGGCTCGAACGACGCGACCGCAAGCCGCAATATGTGCGGCACATGCCGAGGGTCTGGAATTACCTGCAGCGATCGCTGGCGCATCCTGCCCTGGCGCCGCTCGCGGCCTGGTATCGCACCAACGTGCCGGCGCTGAAGGTCTGACCCATGGGCACGTCCGCAAAGAAAGCAAAGAATACGCCACGTTCCGCGATGGTACTGGCCGCCGGGCTCGGTACGCGCATGCGTCCGCTGACGGACACCCTGCCGAAACCGTTGGTCAAAGTCGCGGGCAAGCCGCTCATCGATCACGTGCTCGATCGTCTTGCTGACGCCGGAGTCGATAAAGCTGTCGTCAATGTGCATCACTTCGCCGAGCTGCTCATCCGGCATCTCGCATCCCGGCAACGGCCGCAAGTCGCCATTTCCGACGAGCGCGGGCTGCTGCTGGGGACGGGCGGCGGCGTCCGGAAGGCGCTGCCTCAGCTCGGCGATGCGCCGTTTTTCCATATCAATGCCGATACCATCTGGATCGATGGCGCAAGGTCCAACCTGGCGCGTCTTGCCGATGCTTTCGATCCGGCGGTGATGGACGCGCTGCTGCTGCTTGCGCCGGCGACGGGAAGCATCGGTTACGCCGGGCGCGGCGACTTTGCGATGGCCGCGGACGGGCGCCTGTCCCGTCGCGGCGAGCGCGATAACGTACCGTTTGTCTACGCCGGGGCTGCGATCCTGCAGCCGGCGCTCTTCGCCGATGCGCCGGAGCGCGGGTTTCCGCTTACCGACGTGCTCGATCGCGCCGGGGAAAAAGGGCGCCTGCACGGACTACGTCTCGATGGCCTGTGGATGCATGTCGGGACGCCGGCAGCGGTCAGCGAGGCGGAAGCGGCAATCCGCGGGCGAACAGCTTGATCGATCGCGGGCACAAGCGTGTATGATTCCCGCATGCCAGACCCCACGCCGCGTGTTTTCAACATACCTCCTTCCGCGCGCTTTCTTCCGGTCCTGATCGCGGCCCTTCGGGACGGCAGGCTCATTCCCGGGTTTCCCGCCTCACGTGATCCGCTCGAGTTGTCGCGCGCCACTTTGTACCTTCCGACACGACGCGCCTGCCGGCTCGCCCGCGGCGCCTTTCTCGATGCGTTCGATGGCAACGCGGCAATACTGCCGCGCATCGTCGCGCTCGGCGATCTCGACGAGGACGAGATTATTTTCGCGCAAGCCGCGACCGGCGATCTGGCCGAAAACGCATTGGCAATCCCGGACGCCGTCGACTCCCTGGATCGCCGGCTTCTGCTGGCGCAGCTGATTGTACGGTGGGCCGAGGCAATCCGCCCCGACCGGGGCGCGCCGCTGATCGCCAATACGCCGGCGGCGGCGCTTGCCCTCGCTGATGACCTTGCTCGCCTGATCGACGACGCGATCACCCGCAAGATGGACTGGCAGGCGCTGGACCGGCTGGTGCCCGATCAGTTCGACAAGTATTGGCAACTGACGCTGGACTTCCTCAAGATTGCCCGCAGTTACTGGCCGGAGCGTCTCAAGGAAGAGGGCGCAATCGACGCCGCCGACCGGCGCGACCGGCTCATTGACGCCGAGATGAAACGACTCGCAGGCAGCAAGGAGCCGGTCATCGCAGCCGGCTCCACCGGCTCGATGCCGGCAACGGCAAAGCTGCTTGCGGCGATCGCGACATTGCCGCATGGCGCCGTCGTACTTCCGGGACTCGACACGGATCTCGATGACGCCTCCTGGCGCAGGATCGCCGGCGATGACAGCGAGGAAATCGCATCGGCTGCAGTCCATCCGCAGTTTGCGATGCGGGCATTGCTCGAGCGTATCGGCATCACGCGCGACGCAGTGCAACCGCTCGCGGAACCGGCCCCGCACGGGCGCGAACTCCTGGCATCGGAGGCTCTGCGGCCGGCCGCAACCACCGATCAATGGCAGAGCCGACTGGAGGCCCCCGGGTTCGCGGCAATGTGCGACAAAGCGATGGCCAACGTCAGCGTGATCGAGGCCGCCAATGCGGAGGAGGAGGCATTGGCGATCGCAATTTGCCTGCGTGAGGCAATCGATGCGCCGCAGACGACTGCCGCGCTGGTGACCCCTGACCGTGCGCTGGCACGACGCGTGGTCGCGGCGCTGGAACGGTGGGATGTCGAGGTCGACGATTCCGGTGGCGATGCGCTTGCCGACACGGGGGCTGGAATTTTCGCACGACTCGTCGCAGAGGTGGCGCTGCGGGGGTTCGAGCCGGTGCCGCTGCTGGCCCTGCTCAAACATTCCCTGTTCCGGCCTGATGGGAAGACCGGCGTGCATGCACGCGCGGTTTCTGCACTGGAGCGTGCCGTACTGCGCGGCCCGCGTCCGCGCCGCGGCTCCGCCGGTCTCGCGCACGCACTTGCAACATTCAGGGCGACAAGACACGAGTTGCATCATAACGATCCGCGCGGCTTGGTCCCTCTTGCCGATCTCGATGCGGCGGACATGCTGGTCCAGAAACTGGCGCAAGCGCTTGCGGCGCTGGAAACGCTCGGCCAAAGGCGGCACAGCCTGTCTGTGCTCGCCGCCGCACACGCCAGGGCGCTCGAAGCACTTACCGACGACGGCAGATCAATTGCCGTCTATGCCGGCCCCGATGGCCAGCAGCTGCGGCACACGCTTGAAACAGTCGCGGAGAGCGGTGCTTCGCAAACGCTGGAACTGGCGGCCGGCGACTACCCGGACGTTTTCCGTTTGCTCTGCTCGGGCCGCGCCCAGCGGCGCCCGGAGACGGGCAATCCACGTGTGCGTATTTTCGGCCTGCTGGAGTCGCGTCTGCAGACCGTCGATCGTGTCGTGCTCGGAGGGCTCAACGAAGGCGTCTGGCCGCCGGACACCCAGAACGATCCATGGCTAAGCCGGCCGATGCGGCTCGCGCTTGGTCTCAATCTGCCGGAGCTGCGCATCGGGCTGTCCGCGCACGATTTCGCACAAGGGTTGGGCGCGCCCGAAGTCGTCCTCACGCGTGCCGCCAAACGGGAGGGCGCGCCAACCGTAAGCTCGCGGTTTCTCCAGAGACTTTCCGCCGTCGCCGGCGCCGAACGCTGGAAAGAGGCGCAGGCGCGCGGTGCCAGATATGCGGAGTACGCACGCGCCATTGATCACCCGGAAAAGGTTGCCCCGGTGGCACGGCCGCAACCGACACCGCCGCTCGAGGCCCGCCCGACACAATTGAGCGTCACGGACATCGAGAACTGGCTCCGCGACCCGTACACGATATACGCCAAGCACGTCTTGCGCCTGTTCCCGCTGGATGCAATCGACACGCCGCCCGGCGCCACCGACCGCGGCACGTTCATTCACGATGCGATCGGCGAATTCACCAGGACTTTCGCGGATGCCCTTCCCGCCAGCATCGCCGCCGAACTTGTTGAGCTCGGAAAAAAACATTTTGCGCCGCTTGAGGACTACGAGGAGGCACGTGCATTCTGGTGGACGCGTTTCCTGCGCATTGCCGACTGGTTCGAGGGTTGGGAGCGCGAGCGTCGCGCCGGTGCGGCCAAAATTTTTGCCGAAATTTCTGGGAAACACCCGATTGCGCTCGGCAGAACCGAATTTCTTCTTACTGCGCGCGCCGATCGGATCGAGCAGCGCGCGGACGGCAGCTATGCGATCCTTGATTACAAGACCGGACAGCCTCCGACCGAGCCGCAGGTGCGCAGCGGGTTGGCGCCTCAGCTCACTCTGGAAGCGGCAATCCTTCGTAACGGCGGCTTCCCAGGCATCGCCCCCGGCTCCGTGTCCGAAATCAGCTATGTACGCCTGAAAGGCGGCGACCCGCCGGGCGAACGCAGGAACATCAGGATCGTCGACGGCACGCCCGACAGCTGCGCCGACACGGCACTGCAGAGGCTGACGGGTGTCGCGCTGAAGTTTCTCGTCGACGGCGAGCCCTACCGCTCGCTCGTACATCCCATGTGGAAGAAGCACTACGGAGACTACGATCATCTCGCGCGCGTCAAGGAGTGGTCGGCCTCCGGCGGCGAAAGCGAGGTGGACCCGTGAGCGCTGCCCGGCAAATTCCGGACGCTGCCAGGGCTCGTCAGATCGCCGCTGCCGATCCCGAACGCTCGGTATTCGTGTCTGCCAATGCCGGCTCCGGCAAGACACACGTGCTGGTACAGCGCGTAATCAACCTGCTTCTGGGCGGTGCCGACCCTGCGAAAATCCTTTGTGTCACATTCACCAAGGCCGCAGCCGCCAACATGGCAACGCGCGTATTCGAAACGCTGGCAGAATGGACTGCCCTCGACGATGCGACACTCGATAGCAGGATCAGGCTTGCAACCGGAAAGTCACCCGACGCTGCACGACGAGCCATGGCGAGGCGCCTCTTCGCCAATGCGCTGGAGACACCGGGGGGCCTGAAAGTCCAGACCATCCATGCCTTCTGTGCGCGCCTGCTGCACCAGTTTCCGTTCGAAGCCGATGTTGCAGCACGCTTCGAGGTGCTCGACGAGGCCGCAACCACACAGCTGCTCAACAAGCTGATGCTGGAGGTGCTGCTGGAAGGCGCCACCAAGCCTGACAGCGCGCTCGGCCAGGCGCTGTCCGTTGCCATCGCCACCGCCGCCGACATCACCTTCAAGGACGTGATCGCGGAAACGATCGGCAAGCGTGACCTGATCACCGCATGGACCAGCCGGACCGGCGGTGTTCAACAGGCCATTGATGAATTGAGCCGCATCTTCGGACTTGCGCCGGGGGACAGCATCCGGGCAGTTGAAAATGAATATTTTTCCCGTTCACTCATTGCACCGAACGAATGGCCGCAACTGATCGATCTCTTTTCGACCGGCTCCAAAACCGACAGGGAGCGCGCCGATTCGCTTTCCGCCGCGCTTCGCTTGGCCGGGCGAGAAAGGCTCGAAAAATACCTCGACGTGTTCTGCACGAGCGAACGCAAAGGCCGCGCCAGCCTGCTGACGAGAAAAGTTGCCGATGCCAATCCGCAATGGGCCGACCGCCTCAGCGCGGAAAGGGATCGCGTTTGCCGGCTGATCGAGCGCGAATTTGCCCTGCGCGCGCGCGATCGAAGTGCCGCGCTGGTCACGGTTGCCGCGGAGGTCATTGAGCGCTATCGCACCGAGAAGGATCGCCGGGGGTTGCTGGACTACGAAGATCTGATCGACAAAACGCTCACGCTGCTACGGGATGCCTCCACCAAGAGTACGGCGGCGGCATGGGTGCTCTACAAGCTCGATCTCGGTATCGACCACGTGCTCGTCGACGAAGCACAGGATACCAGCGACAAGCAATGGGAAATCATCAAGATTCTTGTTGCCGAATTCCTGCCCGGCGGAGCGCGCGATAATGTAAAACGCACTTTGTTCGCGGTCGGTGATGAAAAGCAATCGATCTTCTCGTTCCAGGGCGCGGTACCGCACAAGTTTGCTGAAATGCGCGACCACTTTCGCGCTCTGCATGAGACCAGCGACGTCGCTTTCGCGGTTGAGCGACTTGACTTCTCTTTTCGTTCCGCGGCCGGTGTGCTCACCGCTGTCGACGAAGTCTTCAGGCAACCTGCGGCATTCCGTGGATTGACTGCCGATCCGGCCTGGACCGTGCACCAGCCCTTGCCCGATGCGGTGCCCGGCGAAGTGGAAATCTGGGATCTGATCGGTCCCGATGAAAAGGATGTTGCAAAGGAAGGCTGGGACGCCCCATTCGATACCACGAGCGAGACCAGCCCTTCCGTCAAACTGGCCGCGAAGATCGCCCGCAAGGTCAAAGACTGGATCGCAAACGGCGCACGGCCGCGCGATGTGCTGATCCTGGTGCGCCAACGAGGCCCGGTATTCGAGGCAGTGATCCGGGCGCTCAAGCAGGCCCAGATCGACGTCGCCGGCGCCGACCGGCTGCTGCTAACCGAGCATATTGCAATTATGGATCTGCTGGTGCTTGGCGATGCATTGCTCCTTCCCGACGACGATCTTGCGCTTGCGACCGCGCTGAAAAGTCCGTTGTTCGGCCTGGATGACGAGAAGCTTTTTACGCTTGCCTATCGACGCAATGGCCCTCTGCGGGCGTCGCTTCGCAGCAAATCCGGCGAAGACCCGACATTCGCCGCGGCTTCCGCGGCGCTCGATTCGTTGACGGAAAAAGCGCGCGCGCTGTCGCCATTTGAATTCTACGCTCATGTGCTCGGAGCCTGCAGAGGCCGCGCCAAAATTCTGGCCCGGCTCGGCACCGAGGCTGCGGACCCACTGGACGAATTTCTCAATATCGCGCTTGCCTACGAGCAAAGGGACACAGCATCGCTTCAGGGATTTCTCAATTGGGTTCGGGCTGCACAGAGCGAAGTAAAGCGCGACATGGAAATCGCCCGCGACGAGGTGCGCGTAATGACAGTCCATGGCGCCAAAGGGCTTGAAGCGAAAAATGTCATTCTTATCGACCACACCACGACACGACCGGAAGGCGCGCATCCGCCGCGCCTGCTGACCGTGCCGATCGCAGGCGCGCCTCCAAACGCAGCCGCCTTGATCTGGAGTGTTGCCAAGGACAAGGATGCAGGCCCGATGGCGCAAGCACGCGCGCGAGCCATCGAAGCAGCATGCGATGAATATCGCCGCTTGCTTTATGTCGGCCTGACGCGCGCGGCTGACCGGCTCCTGGTGTGCGGCGCCAAGGGAGTGAACAAAGCGCCGCCGGGTTGCTGGCACGACCTGGTCCTGAGCGCGCTCCAGCCTTTGTCGGAAGAGGACAAGGACGCCGATGGGAAGCTCTGGCGCTTCCGCAAAGGTGTTCCGTCGCCAGGAGACGGCGCCTCGCATACGTCAGCGAATCAAGCCGCGGTGCCACACTGGCTCACCGCGAAAGCGCCGGCCGCGCCGCGGGCGCCGGTGATCGTGCGCCCATCAGATACGATGGATCAGGAGCCACATGCGATCGGTGCCGGTGGGCTCCGAGAGACGGCCCGCTTGCGCGGTACGCTCGCGCACCGGCTGTTGCAGTCGTTGCCGGACATACCTGTATCGCGCCGGGAGAAGGCGGCGAACGAATTCCTGTCGCGAAAGGGTAAGGAGTTGCCGCCTCATGACCGCGCTACCCTGCTTCGCGAGATACTGCGCGTGATCGAAAACAAGGATTTTGCCGAATTATTCGCGCCCGGCAGCCGGGCCGAAGTCCCGATCGTCGGCAGACTTGGTGAAGAGATACTTGTTTCCGGACAGATCGATCGTCTTTCGGTGAGCAAGGACGCGGTCCTGATCGCCGACTTCAAGACCAACCGCGCACCGCCGCGACGAATCGAGGCGGTTCCGGAAACCTACGTCCGGCAGCTCGCCGCCTATCGCGCCGTCCTCCGGAAGCTTTACCCCGACAGGCCGGTTCGCGCCGCGCTGGTCTGGACTGAAGTCCCTGATCTCATGGAGCTTTCGGCGGAGGTGCTCGATGACGCCGTCGCGCGCGTCACCTCCGCGTGAAGGCGCCTTGACGCTCGCGGACTGCGTTCATAGGTTCCTGCACTCACAATTTTTGGGGGCGATTCTCCCCATTCAATAACAAGAGGGTGCTGCCATGACCGTCGGCAAAGTGTCGGACGCTAGCTTCGAATCGGATGTCTTGAAATCTGCCGCACCGGTGGTCGTGGATTTCTGGGCGGAATGGTGCGGACCGTGCCGGATGATCGCGCCGGCGCTGGAAGAAATTGCCGGGCAGCTCGGCGACAAGGTCAAGATCGTCAAGCTCAACGTCGACGAGAATCCGAACACCGCCGCAAAATACGGGATCATGTCGATCCCGACCCTGATGCTTTTCAAGAACGGCGAGATTGCCTCGCGCCAGGTAGGCGCGGCACCGAAACAGAAGCTGCATCAGTGGATCAGCAGCGCCGTCTGAGCAGCGGCAAGCAATTTCAAAAACGGCCGGCGGCAAGCCGGCCGTTTTGCATGAGCGGGGCGCTACTGAGGCGGCGTTCCATTCTCGCGAAGCACCTCACCGGCAAGATAAAGCGAACCGGTGATCAGGATTCGAGGCGGCGGCTCGAGAGCGAGCTTGCGCGCGGCGTCGAAAGCTTCAGCGAGGTTGTCGCGGCTCGTTGCCGAGATGCCGATTGCGCGGCCGATATCGGCCACCGCTTCCGCCGTCAGGCCCTTTTCGACGCCGGGCACCGGGACTGCGATCAGGCGGCGGGCAAGGCCGGCAAAGTTCCGCAGGAATCCTTCGCAATCCTTGCTCGCCAGCATCCCGACGATCAGCACCAGCGGACGCGACACACGTTCCTCGAGATCCGCCAGGGCCGCCGCTATGGCGCGGCCGCCGTCCGGATTATGACCGCCGTCGAGCCACAGCTCACTGCCCGATGGCACGAGCTCGACCAGCCGGCCCTGGCCCAGGCGCTGCAGGCGCGCCGGCCACTCCGCCCTTGTCATGCCGGCTTCGAAGGCGGCGCCGGAAACCACAAATTGTCTGACCGTGCGCAAGGCGGCGATCGCAAGACCGGCGTTCTCGAACTGATGGCGCCCATAAAGCCTCGGCGCAGGCAGATCGAGCAGGCCCGCCTCGTCCTGATAGACCAGCCTTCCCCGTTCTTCCGTGGCCGTCCAGTCGTCGCCGGCGATCTTCATTGGAATGCCAAGCCTCGCGGCTTGTCGCTTGATGACCGCGAGCACATCGCGGTGCTGTGACGCGGCGACCGCCGGCGTGCCCCGCTTGAGTATTCCGGCTTTTTCCGCGGCGATCGCCTCCAACGAGTCACCGAGAAAATCCGTGTGATCAACCGATATGCGGGTGACGATGCTCGCCAGGGGACTGTCGATGACATTCGTTGCATCAAGCCGTCCGCCGAGTCCGACTTCGAGAAGAAGAACATCCGCCGGATGGCGGGCAAAGATCGACAGTCCGGCCGCGGTCGTAATTTCAAACACCGTTATCGGTGCGCCCGCATTCGCGCGCTCGCATTCCTCCAGGGTTGCGGCAAGCTCATCGTCGGAAACGAGATGCCCCTCGCCGGGAGAACCGATCCGGAAGCGTTCATTGAAACGGACCAGATGCGGCGAGGTGTAGACGTGAACGCTGCATCCGGACGCTTCCAGAATCGCCCGGAGGAAAGCAATTGTTGAACCCTTGCCGTTTGTGCCCCCGACATGAATGACCGGCGGCAGCTTTTTCTCCGGATGGCCGATCGCGCCGAGCAGACGTTGCACGCGGTCGAGTGACAGATCGATACGCTTCGGATGCAGCGCCATCAGCCGCAAGACGATGGAATCGATCTGTGTCATGGCAGCACGATATGTCGGCTTCGTCCGGGGCGAAAGCAGGCCGTTTTCCGGACGGCCGTGTCCGCCCCTGACAGGCTGAATGGCATGGTGTCAACGCTCAGGCGTGAGCCGGAACCGGCAGCTGATCCCGGTACTGCTGACCGCTCGGAGCGGGCGCTCTCGTCAACAATCGGCACAGCTCGGCCAGCGTCGAGCGCAACTTGTGCCGGTGCACGACCATGTCGACCATGCCGTGCTCGGTGAGATATTCGGCGCGCTGAAAGCCTTCCGGCAGTTTTTCGCGGATCGTCTGTTCGATTACGCGCGGACCGGCAAAACCGATCAATGCACCCGGCTCTGCGATCTGCACGTCGCCCAGCATGGCGTATGAAGCCGTCACGCCGCCCGTGGTCGGGTTGGTCAATACAACGATGTAAGGTTTGCGCGCTTCGCGCAACATCTGCACACCGACCGTCGTGCGCGGCAGCTGCATGAGCGACAGGATGCCTTCCTGCATGCGCGCCCCACCCGAAGCCGCAAACATGATGAAAGGAGTCTGCCGGCGTACCGCCGTCTCAAGGCCCGTGATCACCGCCTCGCCCGCCGCCATACCGAGAGAGCCGCCCATGAAATCGAAATCCTGGACGGCGATCGTCACCATCTGGCCTTCGAGACGGCCGATGCCGACCTTCACCGCATCCTGCAGGCCCGTCTTTGCGCGCGCGTCCTTGAGTCGGTCTGCGTAACGGCGCTCGTCGCGAAACTTGAGCGGGTCGAACGGCACCTCTGGCAAGGCGACGTCCTCGAACTCGCCGCCGTCGAACATCGATTTCAGCCGCTGCGGCGCGCTGATCCGCATGTGGTAGTTGGAGCTCGGGATGACGAACTGGTTGGCTTCGACGTCCTTGTAGAAGACGAGCTGACCCGTCTCCGGACATTTGATCCAGAGGTTTTCCGGCGTTTCGCGCCGCAGGAAGCTGCGGATCTTCGGCCGTACGAGGTTGGAGATCCAGTTCATGCCAGGTTTCTACACGCCCGATTCGACCAAATTATAACCGCTTGGGGCCCCAATGTTCACTCGACCGCCACCCGGCGGGCCGAGCGCACGCCGTCCGCAAGCGCCGAAACCAGGCTGACCACGGCCTTTACCGTCCCCGCGCCCGCCTTCCCGCTCCGGTCGAGGCTCCGGCGCAGCGCGTCCACGAGTGCCGAGCCCACGACGACGCCGTCGGCGCCCTCGGCGATGGCGCGGGCATGCTCGGCGGTCCTGACTCCGAACCCGACTGCAACCGGAAGCCCGGTATGGCGTTTGATGCGCGCCACCGCGGCCGCCACCTGGCCGGTATCCGGCGCTGCCGCACCGGTGATGCCTGTGATCGAGACGTAGTAGACGAAGCCGGACGTGTTGGTGAGCACGGCCGGCACTCGCCTGTCGTCAGTCGTCGGTGTCGCAAGACGGATGAAATTGAGGCCGGATTTGAGCGCCGGAATGCACAGCTCCTCGTCTTCCTCCGGCGGCAGGTCGACGACGATAAGCCCGTCGACACCGGCTGATTTTGCGTCGTTCAGAAACTTGGCGACTCCGTAAACGTAGACAGGGTTGTAGTACCCCATCAGCACGATCGGCGTGTCGTCATCGTCCTTGCGGAATTCGCGCACGAGCCTGAGTGTGTCGCTCATGCGCTGGCCTGCCTTGAGTGCGCGCAAGCCCGCAGCCTGGATGGCCGGGCCATCCGCCATCGGATCCGTGAACGGCATGCCGATCTCGATGATGTCGGCGCCGGCTTTCGGCAGTTCCCTTGCGATGGCAAGCGATGTCGCATAGTCGGGATCGCCGGCCATGGTGAACGTCACCAGTGCGGCGCGCCGCTCCTTTTTCAGGGCAGCGAAACGGCGCTCGATGCGGGTGGTCATCGATTCCTGCTTTCAAGAAACGCTTCGACCGACGCCAGATCCTTGTCGCCGCGACCGGACAGGTTGACCACCATCAGGTGATCTTTCGGCCTCTTTGCGGCGATCTCCGGTACTTTCGCAAGCGCGTGCGCGGACTCCAGTGCCGGGATGATGCCTTCAAGCCTGCTGCACAACTGAAATGCGGCGACGGCTTCGTCGTCGGTCGCGGAAAGAAACTTCACGCGGCCCATGTCATGCAGCCATGCATGCTCCGGACCGATTCCCGGATAGTCGAGGCCGGCTGAAATCGAATGCGCTTCCTCGATCTGTCCGTCGTCGTTCATCAGCAGGTAGGTGCGATTGCCGTGCAGCACGCCGGGTCGACCGCCGGCAATCGAAGCCGCATGTTTGCCGCTATTGAGCCCATGACCGGCAGCCTCGACTCCGAAAATCTCGATCGAGCGCTCGTCGAGGAACGGATAGAAGAGCCCCATGGCATTGGAGCCGCCGCCGATGCAGGCGATGAGCGAATCAGGCAACCGCCCTTCAGCCGCGTGCAGCTGCTCGCGTGTTTCGCGGCCGATGATTGACTGGAAGTCGCGCACCATCGTCGGGTAGGGATGCGGACCCGCTACCGTGCCGATGCAATAGAAAGTATCGCTGACGTTGGTGACCCAGTCGCGCAGCGCCTCGTTCATCGCATCCTTGAGCGTGCGCGCGCCGGATTCGACCGGGCGGACTTCCGCACCGAGAATTTTCATCCGCAGGACGTTGGGCTTCTGCCGCTCGACGTCCACAGCGCCCATGTAAACGATGCAAGGCAGGCCGAACTTCGCGCACAACGTCGCCGTTGCAACGCCGTGCATGCCGGCACCCGTTTCGGCAATGATGCGTTTCTTGCCCATGCGCTGCGCCAGCATGATCTGGCCGAGCACGTTGTTCACCTTGTGTGCGCCGGTGTGGTTGAGCTCCTCGCGCTTGAAGTAGATTTTCGCGCCGCCACAGTGCTGCGTAAGGCGTTCCGCGAAATAAAGCGGTGACGGCCGTCCTACATAGGTGGCCAGGTGGGCATCCATCTGCTTCCGGAAGCCGGGGTCGGCCTTGGCCTTGTTGTACGCGGCCTCAAGCTCGAGGATCAGCGGCATCAGCGTCTCCGCGACAAAGCGGCCGCCGTAGATGCCAAAATGTCCCCGCTCATCGGGCCCGGTGCGGAACGAGTTCGGCTGCTGCACGGTCATGGCCGATACCTATTTGGCCGGCCGGACAATCGACCCCTCTCCAAGCTGGAGAGGCGGTGAAAAGATCTCGGCTTCGGCCGCGCGGGCGGCACGGATGAATGCCCTGATCTTCTCCGGGTCTTTCTCACCGGGCGAGCGTTCGACCCCCGACGACACGTCAACACCCGGCGCACGCGTGATGCGCAGCGCTTCAGCCACGTTGTCCGCGTCGAGGCCGCCCGACAGCATGAAAGGCACGCCGACATTGATGTTCTTGAGAAGGCTCCAGTCGAACGCCTTCCCCAGCCCGCCCGGCCGCATCGCGTCTTTCGGCGGCCGCGCGTCGAAGATCAGTCGGTCGACGACCTGTGCATATTCGCGGATCGGCGACAGATCCCTGCGCTCCGCGATGGCGAGCGCCTTCATGACCGGCAGGCCGAAGCGCGTGCGCACGGCGACGACACGCTCGGGCGTTTCGCCGCCGTGCAGCTGCAGCATGTCGGGATTGAGCGCGGCAATGATGTCGAGCAGCGTCTCATCGTTTGCGTCAACGGTGAGAGCGACCTTGGCGGCGCGGCCTCCGACGCGCTGCCCCAGCGCGCGCGCGGCCTCGTAGCCGACGTGACGCGGGGACGGCGGAAAGAACACGAACCCGACCAGGTTCGCCCCGGAATCCAGCGCTACATCAAGCGCTTGCGAGGTCTTCAGGCCGCAGATCTTGATCGACAGAGGCATAATGAGGCGCCTTCTACCGCCTTATCCTGCCGGCCGCAAAGGCGAGGCGCATCGCTTTAGGCCAGCGGCGGCGAAATCGCGGTATATGCCGCGGGGTCCGGCGCGCGTGGGGCCTCGGCGGCAAAACGCTGCCGGATGAAATCGAGTTCCTGATGCAGTGCCCGCACGTCGGCGTCCAGCCGACGGGCCGTACGGCGCCACCTTGCCTGCCCGATCCACGCAACAGTCCCGCCAATCAGCACGCCGAGGATGATGAGCAGTACAACGAGCACGAAGAGCGGCAGCGTCACCGCGTAGGCGGGGCTCTGCGTCGAGAAGGGATCAAACGACACCGTGACCGGCTGCCGATTGGCCACGGCGAAAACAATGATCGCTGCCGCAAGCGGCAGGAGAATCACCGCCGACACGATCTTACGGAACATTGTCGACGCCTTCGGCAAAATCTACGGCCGGGGAGAACCCGGCCATGGATCATAGCATTCCCGCAAATCGGAAAAACCGGCTCCTAGATCGAGCCCGGTTTGTTCAGCCGCTCGCGCATTTCCTTGCCGGTCTTGAAGAACGGAACGGATTTCTTGTCGACCGCGACGTGCGCGCCCGTCCGCGGATTGCGGCCCGTCCGCGCCGGTCGATGCTTCACCGAAAACGCTCCGAAGCCGCGCAGCTCGACGCGATCGCCCTTTGCCATCGCGCTGGTGATTTCACCAAGAATGGCGTTGACGATGTTTTCGACGTCCCGCTGGTAGAGATGAGGATTTTGGGAAGCAATCCGCTGGACAAGCTCTGACTTGATCATTGCCGCCGTCCTGTCCGATCGAGTGGTATTCAGTTGCTGACTGGAGGGTGCCAAAGGGCCAAGAGACCGTCAAGATTTAGTCTCTCGAGCGCCGCCGTGGCGCCCCATTCTTCGATGCGGTGGGCAATGGCTCGGAGCCCCACCGCCTCGAATGTCCAGGCCGCGACGTGCAGGAAAGAAAGCTCGCTGAACCGTGGCTGCAGCGAATAGTCCCGCACCGGTGTATTGGCGGGCACCTTCTTTTCCTTTTCCAGCCACGCCAGCGCGGTTTTCTCGTTGCCGAGCGCGTCGACCAGCTTGAGTCCCACGGCCTGGCGGCCGGTAAAGACGCGTCCGTCGGCCACACGTGTAATCTGACTTTCATCCATATTCCGCCGACTCTTCACCAGATCCTTGAACCAGGCATAGGAATCCAGAACGATTGCCTCGATCGCCGCGCGGGCTTCCGGGCTTGTCGGTTCAAAGCCGTTCGGCGCGGCCTTCAGAGGCGAGGATTTGACCTCCTCCACCTTGATACCGATCGTTTTCAGTACATCGGTGAAGTTTGGGTACTGGAACAAAACACCGATCGAACCGACGAGCGAGGTCTCATTGGCGATAATGTGGTCTGCCGAAAGCGCCGCGATATAGGCGCCGGACGCAGCGAGCCCATCTACCACCACGACCATCGGCTTTTTGCTCTGCAGCTCCCGCAGCGCGTCATAAAGTTGCTCGGCGCCGGCCGTGGTGCCGCCCGGGCTGTCGATATGCACGATCACCGCGCTTGTCCGCGACCGGCCGAGCCGATCGAGCGCCTCGATCCGGCTTTGGTTGCCGCGGATGAGCCCCTGAATCTTGATACGCGAGATGTAGGCACCCGGCGGCATCAAGCGGCTGCCGGGAACGAGCAGTAATGCGCCGCCGCCGACAGCAAGCAGCGCCACCACAATGGCCGTTACGCGCCAGAAGGTGAGCTTGCGCCGCATGCGGCGACGATCAACGATGGCATCGGCATCGAGCGACATGGCTTCGCTCCATCTGTTCACGCGCGATAGTGCAGCAAATCGCGCATCGGCTCCACATCATACATCTCATACATCGTCGAATCGCATCAGAACGCACCGTCAAGCCAGCGAATCGCGCAACGATGTGGCCGAGTTTTGACAATCCCAAACCAAAAACCCCGGACTCCGTTCCGGGGTTTTCAGCTGTCCGGAAACCGGAAAAGGCCTATTCTTCGGCCTTTTCCGTTTCCGCGTCGGACTTGTCGCCGGCCCGCTGCTTGAGCGCGGCACCGAGAATATCGCCAAGCGAAGCGCCTGAATCGGCCGTACCGTACTGGGCGATCGCTTCCTTCTCTTCGGCCACTTCCAGCGCCTTGATCGAGACGCCGACCTTGTGGGTCTTGCGGTCGAACTGCGTGACGCGGGCGTCCACTTTCTGACCGACCGAGAAGCGTTCCGGACGCTGCTCGGCGCGCTCGCGCGCCAGATCGGCGCGCTTGATGAAGGCGGTGAGGTCGGTGCCCACGATCTTGACGTCGATCCCGGATTCTTTCACCTCCGTTACCTCGCAGGTAACGACCGATCCCTTCTTGAGATCGCCAGCGGACTCCATGGGGTCCCCGGCAAGCTGCTTGATGCCGAGCGAAATGCGCTCCTTCTCGACATCAACGTCGAGGACCTGCGCCTTGACCATGTCGCCCTTCTTGTACTCCTCGATCACCTGCTCGCCCGGACGCTTCCAGTCGAGGTCGGACAGGTGGACCATTCCGTCCACGTCGCCGTCGAGACCGAGGAAGAGGCCGAATTCCGTCTTGTTCTTGACCTCGCCTTCGACCGTGGAACCCGGCGGGTGCTTCTCGACGAAGACTTCCCATGGATTGCGCATGGTCTGCTTGAGGCCGAGCGAAATGCGGCGCTTGACCGGATCGACCTCGAGGATCTGCACCTCTACCTCCTGCGAGGTGGAGACGATCTTGCCCGGGTGAACGTTCTTTTTCGTCCAGGACATCTCGGACACATGGATCAGTCCCTCGATGCCCGGCTCGAGCTCCACGAAGGCGCCGTAATCGGTGATATTGGTCACGCGGCCCTTGAAGCGCGCGCCGACGGGGTACTTGCCCTCTATGCCCTGCCACGGGTCGTCGAGCAGCTGCTTCATGCCAAGCGAGATGCGGTGCGTCTCGTGATTGATCTTGATGATCTTCACCTTCACCTGCTGGCCGATGTTCAATACCTCGGTCGGATGATTGACACGCCGCCAGGCAATGTCGGTGACGTGCAGCAACCCGTCGATACCGCCAAGGTCCACGAACGCGCCGTAGTCGGTAATGTTCTTCACCACGCCGTCGATGACCTGCCCCTCCTCGAGGTTCTGAACCAGTTCCTGGCGCTGCTCGGCGCGGGTTTCCTCAAGCACCGTGCGGCGTGACACGACGATGTTGCCGCGGCGGCGATCCATCTTCAGGATCTGGAACTGCTGCGGCACGTTCATCAGCGGGGTGACGTCGCGGATCGGACGGATGTCGACCTGGGAACGCGGCAGGAACGCAACGGCCCCGTCGAGATCGACGGTGAAGCCGCCCTTGACCTGGTTGAAGATGACCCCTTGGACCTTTTCGCCGGCGTTGAACGCCTTCTCCAGCTTGCCCCAGCTCTCCTCGCGCCGCGCCTTGTCGCGCGACAGCACCGCCTCGCCGAGCGCGTTCTCGACGCGCTCGAGATAGACTTCGACCTCGTCGCCGATCTTGAGGTCGGCCTGCCGTCCCGGACCTGCAAATTCGCGCAGCGCCACCCGGCCTTCGGTCTTCAGACCGACGTCGATGACGGCAAATTCCTTTTCGATGCCGACGACCTTGCCCTTGATGACGGAACCTTCCTGCAGGTTTCCGCCTCCGAAGGATTCATCGAGCATCTTGGCGAAGTCTTCACGCGAGGGTGCTGTAGCGGTGGCCATAAAGTCTCCTGTTCGCGGCGCGCCGGCGGGTTTGAATGGCGTTCCAAATGCGCGGGCCGATGGTCCCGCAGACCAACGGCGGCCTCCGGAATCCCGGCTGGCCGGCGCTAGAAACCGTGCTTTCGGAACGATGGTTCGATCAGGCGCGCTTTACGCTGAGGCTCGAGCGGGGCTTTGTCCTCCAACAGCGAGGGGCGTTACTCGCACCCTCGGCCCGCCCGGCTGGCCTCGACGATGTCGATGGCGGCCCGGATGGCGGCGTCTATATCCAAATGCGTCGTATCGAGCAAGTGCGCATCAGGTGCACGTTTCAAGGGTGCCGCCGTGCGGCTTTGGTCGCGCTCGTCGCGCTTGAGAATGTCAGCAAGGACCGCGGATTCGTCGATATTCCGGCCCTGGGCCCGGTATTCGGCGGCGCGCCGTCGCGCGCGTACCTCCGGGCTCGCGGTCACGAAAATCTTGACGTCGGCGTTGGGGCTGATGACCGTGCCGATGTCGCGCCCGTCCAACACCGCCCCGGGCGGGCTCGCGGCAAACTCGCGCTGGAATGCCAGGAGAGCGGCGCGCACCTCGGGAATAGCCGATACGATCGATGCTGCCTCGCCAATGGCATGGGTCTTGAGCACAGCTTCGTCGAAGCGCGACGGATCGAGTGCTTTCGCCGCGGCCACCGCCGCCGCGATGTCGCTCGGGGATTGTCCTCGGTCGACGAGCGCCTTGGCCACGGCGCGGTAGATCAGCCCGGTATCGAGATGCCGCAGCCGGTAGTGAGCGGCAAGTTTCTTGCCAAGCGTACCCTTGCCCGACGCAGCCGGTCCGTCGATGGCGATGATCATGTCAGGTCCGCGCCGATTGAATGCATCAACTCGACGAAGCCGGGGAAGCTCGTCGCAATAAAGGCGCTGTCGTCGATGCGCACGGGATTTTCGCTGGCGAGGCCCATGACCAGGGCGGACATCGCGATCCGGTGGTCCATATGCGTCTTCACCTCGCCGCCGCCGGCCGGGCGGCCCTTGCCCTGCACGATCAGGTCGTCACCTTCGATTTCGACGGTGACGCCGTTTGCGCGCAGCATCTCCGCGGTCGCCGCCAGGCGGTCGGATTCCTTCACGCGCAACTCCTTGAGGCCGCGCATGCGCGTCACGCCTTCCGTGAACGACGCGGCGACGGCGAGGATGGGGTATTCATCGATCATCGCGGGGGCCCGCTCGGCCGGCACGTCGACGCCTTTGAGGACGGAGGTGCGCACGCGAAAGTCGGCGACTTCCTCGCCGCCGTCATCGCGCCTGTCGATCATCTCGACGTTCGCCCCCATCTCCCGCAATGTCGTCAGCAACCCGGTTCGCAGCGGGTTGGTCATCACCGCTTCGAGAATTAGCTCCGAGCCTGGCACGATCAGCGCGGCGACCAGAGGGAAGGCCGCAGACGACGGGTCGGCAGGCACGAGAATTCTGGCGGGCTCGAGTTCGGGCTGACCCTTGAGGACGATACGGCGACCATGCTCGCCGTAAGGCTTGCTGCTGATCTTGGCGCCGAAGTGCCTGAGCAGCCGTTCGGTGTGGTCGCGCGTCGCCTCTGCCTCTATCACGCTCGTCTCGCCCGGCGCAGCGAGGCCCGCGAGCAACACGGCCGACTTGAGCTGCGCGGAAGCAACCGGAGGTTCGTAGACGATCGGGATAGGATCGGCCGCCCCCTGCAGCGTCAGCGGCAAACGCCCGCCGTCGGCCACCTCGAGTACCCGCGCGCCCATCTTCTGCAGCGGATCGAGCACGCGCTGCATCGGCCGGGTGCGCAGTGACTCGTCACCCACAAAGGTTGCTTTCACAGGCGAACCTGCCACCGCGCCGACCGTTAACCGGCAGCCGGTGCCGGAATTGCCGAAATCGAGCGCGTTTCGCGGATTGGCAAACCCGCCAATCCCGACACCGCGAATGCGCCACGTTTGGTCGTCGGCGCGTTTAACGTTGGCGCCGAGGGCCTGCATGGCTCCGGCGGTATGCAGGACGTCCTCGCCTTCCAAAAGGCCCCCGATGGTCGTCTCGCCGACGGTCAGGGCCCCGAGAATGAGGGCGCGGTGCGAAATCGACTTATCCCCGGGCACACGGGCACGGCCCTGCACGGGACCGCTCTGACGGGCGGTTAGCGGCGTTTCTACGGGAGTCACCGACCGGAATCCTTAAAATCTTCGCCGTCCTACCACGCAGCCGCGCGCGCCGTCATCCCGCCACTTTTGGTGCAGCTGAGCTATTGACAGGGGGCGTGCAACTAGCCAAGTGAAACACCGATTTTCACGACCTTTTGTCCCGAGGAACCCCGACTGTGGCGAAACCCGATCTCGGCACCAAACGCATCTGCCCGGATACCGGCCGTAAGTTTTACGACCTCAACAAGACGCCGGTCATTTCACCGTATACCGGCAAGATTGTCCCCATCGCCGCTCCCGCGCCGCCGCGCGCGCGAGCGGAAGCGGCGGTTGCCGCAAAGGCCGTGCCCCAGACCGAAAGTATTGTGCCGGAGACGGCCGATGCCGAATTCGTTTCGCTCGAAGACGCCGAGGCCGAACAGCAAGGGAAGAAGAAGCCGGCCGCGGCCGATGCGGCGGCGGTGGGCGAAGACGAGGAAGTCGAGATGGACGAGAGCCTCGATGACGCCGCCTTCATCGAGGAAGAGGAGGAGGGCGACGCTGACGTCAGTGACATCATCGGTGAGAGCGTCGAAAAGGAAGAGGAAAACTGATCGCGGACGCCGCTCCCCAAGAGCGGCCATCGGACTTCGCGAACTGGGGCCATAGCTCAGTTGGGAGAGCGCGTGAATGGCATTCACGAGGTCGGGGGTTCGACTCCCCCTGGCTCCACCATCAACCGCTAATCGTACAATTTTTTCAGTACCTTAAAATTCCACTTCGACCCGTACCCCACCGCTTACCCCCTCACGATTTGGCACGTCATTGGGGGTGATGGGCTTGTTCACGCCGCGTGAATATTTCTTGTGTGGGCCGTGAGGACACATTGTCCTACAGAAATTTCTGTTTAAGATTCGTGCAACCGCTTCGGTTACACCGGAGCGGAAAAGGAAACGGGGTGGTCCCGGTAAAGGAAACCCACCCCGCCGGTCCCGTTAAGGGACCTTCCGACGTACCCCGCTTTCGCGAGGCACGGAGCTTGAAGGGCCGGGTCGCAATGCGATCCGGCCCTTTGCTTTGCCGGTAATCCCAACATGAGGAAACTCGCCGGTGCTCACAAGGGCTTTTTGTGAATCAATGGGGTTTATCCCCCTATCCACACCCATCGGTGTTTTCCGGGGATAGCTTGTGGACGGAGGGAATTACTCCTTTGGAGTGACAGGCGAATCAGGGCCAAACGAAATTCATTCTGAAAACTAGGGAAAAAGGTGGTGGACACGCCACAATGCGCGCTTACCCTGCGCGCAGGAAAGGAATCACTCAACCCAATGCTTTCGTGTGACGGCTAAAGTCCGCTATTGAGAACGGAGCAGCGGAAAAGCGTCGACGGCATCGGTGTTTTTGTGCTCTGTGTGAATTCAGGTGCGCGGTATGAATTCGGATAGACAGGGCAACTTAATCGACCCTGGCTCCACCAGTCTCCACTCGCGCGCCGCGAGCCCGGCACGCCGGAATTATTTTTCATAGCCACCCTGATCTCGCGTCCCGGCGCCGAAGCCCGCTGGACCAGTGGGATGCCTTTCATAAATAGATATCCCATTACCGCCGGGGCCGATGCCTCCCCTTGCCGCCGGAGCCATGCCGGTGTGACGTTTCAAACCCTACGCAAACATCCGTAGTTGATTGACAGCCGCGTCGGAGGCCGCCTTAGCGGCGTGAACCTGCCGACGTCCAAGCCAGAACCGCCGAAATCGTGCCCCGTTTGCTTCGTGGCCATGCAAGCCACGAAGGAAGACCGCCGCATTATCCATCGGTGTGAGCGATGCGGCACGGTCATCGAGATCACCCGGCCGGAAGGAAGGCAGGGCTGACAGAAAACCGAAACCCCTGGATACGTCCGAAATCGAGAGAACCTTTCCATGCACAGTCCCATCGCCGGCTCTTTCCAACCGCACGTGACGGGTTGGCGCCGCTTCGTCTACTCCACCAATCACAAAGACATCGGAACGATGTATCTCGTGTTCGCTCTCTCCAGCGGGGTGATCGGCGGCCTGTTGTCGCTCGCGATGCGGATCGAACTGCAGGCGCCCGGGATGCAGGTCTTCGCGAGCGGTCACGCGTTCAACAGTTTCGTCACCGCACACGGACTGATCATGGTGTTCTTCATGATCATGCCTGCCCTCATCGGCGGTTTCGGCAACTGGTTCGTGCCGATCATGATCGGCGCCCCGGACATGGCCTTCCCGCGGATGAACAACATTTCTTTCTGGCTGCTGCCGGCATCGATCGCGCTACTTGTCACATCGATGTTCGTCGAAGGCCCTCCGGGCGAGAACGGCGTGGGGGCCGGATGGACGGTCTATGCGCCGCTTTCGACGAGCGGTCATCCCGGCCCGGCCATGGACTTTGCCATCCTGTCGCTGCATCTGGCGGGCGCCTCCTCGATCCTCGGCGCCATCAATTTCATTACGACGATTTTCAACATGCGGGCGCCGGGAATGAGCATTCACAAGATGCCGCTGTTCGTCTGGTCCGTTCTGGTCACAGCATTTCTGCTGTTGCTGTCGCTCCCGGTCCTGGCCGGCGCCATCACGATGCTGCTCACGGACCGCAATTTCGGCACGACTTTCTTCTCGGCTGAAGGCGGTGGCGATCCAATTCTGTTCCAGCACCTGTTCTGGTTTTTCGGCCATCCGGAAGTTTATATCCTGATCCTGCCGGCCTTCGGAATCATCAGCCAGATCGTGGCGACCTTCTCGAAGAAGCCGGTGTTTGGCTATCTCGGAATGGCCTATGCGATGGTCGCGATCGGTGCGATCGGCTTCGTCGTGTGGGCACATCATATGTACACGGTTGGCCTCTCGCTCGGTGCGCAGGCCTATTTCGTAGCTGCCACAATGGTGATCGCGGTTCCGACAGGCGTGAAAATCTTTTCCTGGATTGCCACCATGTGGGGCGGTTCGATCGAATTCCGCACACCGATGATGTGGGCGCTCGGTTTTATCTTTCTGTTCACCGTCGGCGGCGTCACGGGCGTGGTGCTCGCCAACGCCGGCATCGATCGAATGTTGCAGGACACCTATTATGTGGTTGCGCATTTCCACTACACGATGTCGATTGGCGCAACATTCGGCATATTTGCCGGCTGGTATTACTGGTTTCCGAAGATCTCCGGCTATCGGTATTCCGAACTTCTCGGCAAGCTGCATTTCTGGCTCGCCTTTGTCGGCGCCAATCTGATCTTCTTCCCCCAGCATTTTCTGGGGCTCGCCGGCATGCCTCGCCGCATCGTCGACTATCCGGATGCTTTCGCTCCGTGGAATTACGTCTCAAGTGTGGGCGCCTACATATTCGGTTTCGGATTGCTGGTGTTTTTCGCGAACATGGTGGGTGCGTTCCGCCGCAAGGAACCGGCAGGAGACAATCCCTGGGGCGTTGGAGCAACAACGTTGGAATGGACGCTCTCCTCGCCCCCGCCGTTTCACCAGTTCGAAAAGCTGCCACTGATCAAGTGACCGACGGGGCAGTGCGACGTTTGATTCTTTCTTGCGGGGCGCCGGTTTGAGGCACGTCGCCCCGGCAAGAAAAGCAGGCATTCAGCTTCGAAAATATCTAAGATCGTCCCGCAGCCGCGCCTGCACAGGCAGCGGCTGTGGATTGTCTGCCGTGAAGCTGAGGGCCGACCATGCAGGGTAAGATTGCGCTGGAAGAACATTTCGCGATTGAGCCGACTCTCGGCGATTCAAAAGTCTTCGGGTCGCACGTCTGGAAAGACCTGAGTCATCGGCTGCTCGACATTCAGGAAACGCGTCTCGGCGAGATGGACAAGCACGGGATCGAGATGATGATCCTGTCCTTGAATGCGCCTGCGATACAGGCGATCCACGATATCAAGACTGCAATCGCGGTTGCCAGGCAAGCAAACGATGCCCTTGCGGGGGAGGTGCGCAAGCGTCCCGATCGATTTGCGGCGTTTGCGGCCCTGCCGATGCAGGATCCGGAGGCCGCGGCAGCCGAGCTCACACGTTGCGTGAAAGGCCTCGGAATGGTCGGTGCTTTGGTGAACGGATTTTCGCAAATCAATTCGCCCGACAACGTCGTCTACTACGACCTCCCGCAGTACCGGGCGTTCTGGAAAACGGTCGAGACGCTCGACGTTCCGTTCTACCTGCATCCGCGAAATCCGCTGCCAAGCTGGACAAGAATCTACGAAGGTCACAACTGGTTGCTCGGCCCAAACTGGGCATTCGCCGCGGAGACATCCGTGCACGCGCTGCGCCTGATCGGCAGCGGTTTGTTCGACGAGTGCCCGAACCTGAAAATCGTGCTGGGCCATCTAGGCGAGGGAATTCCGGTCTACCTCTGGCGCATCGATAATCGCAACGGCTGGATGAAAGCCCCGCACAAGTACCCCGCCAAACATGGCGTCGCGCACTATTTCCGCAAAAATTTCCACCTCACAACCTCGGGCAATTTCGACAGCGCTGCCCTTGTCAATGCCATTGCGGTTATGGGCGTTGACAGGATCATGTTCTCGGTCGACTGGCCATTCGAGGATGTCGGAGAAGGTGCGCAATGGATGGATACTGTCGCGATAGGCGACCCTGAGCGGGCCAAGATCGGTCGCACCAACGCAGTCAGGCTCTTCAAGCTTCCGCTTCGCTAGATTATTGCATGCGATAGCGTTCGACTGCCTTTTTGTTCCAGACCATCCCGTTGCCCGGTCGTGCGGGAGCCTGCACATAACCGTCGGATACCGCGAGCGGCTCTTCAAGCAGGACGCTCGCCCAGTCGACATATTCCAGAAAATGGGCGGTCGGCGTAGCGGCAAGAAGATGCGCGCTGACCTCGGGAAAGAGATGCGACGACATTTTCAGATCGTGGGCATGTGCGATACGTGCCGCCTCGATCCATCCGGTGACCCCACCGATCCTCTCCAGGTCCGGCATCACAAAGTCGGCAGCATGCTGTTCGATCGCGGTCGTCATTGCGGCGGGAAGCGAGAAATTCTCGCCGATCTGAACCGGCACCTTGAGCTCGTCCACCAATCTCGCATTTCCGGCGTAATCGTCGTGGCGGATCGGTTCTTCAAGCCAGTAAATATTCTCGATGTCGAGAGCGCGTCCGCGAACAAGCGCATCCTCGCGCGTGAGCGCCTGGTTGTAGTCCACCATCAGCGCGACGCTGTCCCCGATGCGTTTGCGCACCGCATATAACGCATCGATGTCCTCTCGCAGGGTGGGATAGCCCAATCGCAGCTTGACCGCCCGAAAGCCTCCAGCGAGCAATTTTTCCGCTTCGTCGGCGAGTTCGCCGAGATCATCCTTCAATCCCAGGCCGCAGCTATTGTAGGCGGGAATACGCCGTGGCACGGCCCCGATGAAACCTGCAAGCGGCTCGCGCGCGGCTATCGCAAGCGCATCCCAGGCGGCCGCATCGAAAGCTGACATGGCCATGCGAACGATGCCCTGCACGCCGATCAGCGTGAAGCGTCGTGCAAGCGTCTTCCAAAGGTCCGCCGGCGCGACAATCCTGCCCTTTACGATCCGTTCGACTTCGGCGAGCAGACTGACGATGGCGGGCGCTGCCGCCGGCAGGTAACAAAAGAGATACGTACGGCCCGTCACGCCCTCCTCCGTCTCAAGGTCTACAAGCAGCAGTGGCGCCTTGCGTACGGCGACTGCGCTGGTGCCAAGCACGAAGTTGAGCGGCACCTCCACCGGGGTTCCGCGCAGGGCGCGCACCGTCAGCCGCGGAATTTTGGGGTCTTCGGGCATGAAAATCCGTCTGAAATGGCGGGATTTCTCGTATCCGGGGCGAATTCCTGTTGTTCTTGAACCTTTAACCCAGCCCGCCCATATTAGGAACGATCACAGAGCGGTTGCTCTGCGGTTGGGGTGCCTGCAAGGGGCCCCGTCAAAGTCGCTTCAAGCGAGGGCTTTGAGACCAATGTCACGAGTTCCGTCCCTGTCCAGCCCGTTCCTCCTGGGGTTCGACGAAATCGAGCGCGTGCTCGACCGCGTTGCCAAAGGAGCCGACGGCTACCCGCCCTACAACATCGAGCGGCTGCCGCGTGACGGGCAAAATCCCGAACGGCTGCGTATCACGCTCGCCGTTGCCGGATTCACCCGCGACCAGCTCGATGTCAGCATCGAAGAAAGTCAGCTGGTGATCCGCGGGCGGCAGCAGGACGACAAGACGCGCCAATATCTCCATCGTGGCATAGCCGCCCGCCAGTTCCAGCGCACTTTTGTGCTCTGCGACGGCATAGAGGTTATGGGCGCGGACTTGAAAAACGGGCTGTTGTCGATCGATTTGATCCGGCCGCAGCCGGAGCGGATCGTGAGGACGATCCTGATCAATGAGCATGAATGACGGACTCGTGAAGAAGGACTCGACCGCGTCAAGCGTTGAATTGGAAAGGAGTCGAGGGCCATGACCAACGACAAACAGGTTGAAACAAACTCCGCTCATCCTGGCATTACGCGAGAGGCACTGGCGCACCTCGGAGACGGCCGTATTGCCTACGTCAAGACGATCCGTTCCGAAGACGTTGCCAGTCTGTTTCCGCAGGCACCCAGAATAGCGCCGGGCATCAAGCTATTCGCGTTGCACGCAGCCGACGGCACGCCGATCATGCTGACCGATACGCGCGAAGCGGCGCTTGCAAACGCCTGGAGCCAGGAGCTCGAGCCCGTCAGCGTTCACTGACGCGGCCGCGGATGATGCCCCGCGCATGCGGGGCATCAAGGGACGGGGCATTTTCCGAAAACTGCTGAGGCGAGGTGGTGCGTGTTTGTGTGCACGGCGGACGGCGTTCGCCTACGCCGCCGTGCTCGCCGGCGGCATCGCCAGCACGGCATGCAGCGCTTGTGCGTCGGTCGATTCGCGCAATCGGCGTGCGATCTCCGGATCGCGCAACTGTCGTGCAACGCGCGCCAGCGCCTTGAGGTGATCGGCACCTGCGGCCTCCGGCGCGAGCAGCAGGAAGATCAAATCAACAGGCTGGTTGTCCAGCGCCTCAAAATCGATCGGACGCTGCAACCGTGCAAATAAACCAAACAATCGGCCAAGCTTTGGCAGCTTGCCGTGCGGGATAGCAACGCCGTTTCCCACTCCGGTAGAGCCAAGCTTCTCCCGTTGGAGCAGAATCTCCAGGATCGCCTTCTCACTCTGTCCGGTCAGTTGGGCAGCACGCGCAGACAGTTCCTGGATCGCCTGTTTCTTGCTGTTAACCTTCAGCGCCGAAATGACAGCGTCGGGCGCGACGAGATCGGTAAGCGTCATGGACGTGGCCAATGATCGAGGGTGACAGCGACAGGTTTCGAAGGGGGATGTTGAAGGCCGCGGACCATAAGTGCCGCCCCGCCTGCCGTCAATGGCATTGATTGAGCATTATTCTGCCATCTTGGCGACTTCAGCCGCCGCGACGCGCTTGATGGTCCTTGCGGCGCCGTTTGTAGCGCCGCAATCGCTTTTCGATGCGAATTGCCGCCTGTTCCGCGCTGTCATAGGCGTTCGACGCCATTCCCTCGGCTTCCAGCAATGCACCTGAATCGAGGTGCAGGACGCATTCAGTGCGGAACCCGAATCCGTCCTTACCCACCGTTGCATGGCCGGAATACCCACCGCGAAAATATTTTGACGTTGCTTCTTCGACGCGCTCGGTAATCTTTCGCTGCAATACCGCGCCGATACTGATATTTCGACCCGAGACACGCAAAGGCATTGCTTGCCTCCATTGGATTCCGCCTTTCGGCGGCTACCGGAGATTTCAGCGTAGAAGCGTTGCACACGTCAATGCCTCGGCGCCGTCAAGGTTCAGGTACCGGTGGCCTGCTTTTCACGTCGTCGCTGCACCGAAGACGGAATGCGCATTGCCTCGCGGTACTTTGCGACCGTGCGGCGCGCGATATCAATTCCGGCCTCGCGAAGTTTGTCCACAATCGTATCGTCCGAGAGGACGTTTTCGGCACTCTCACCATCGATCAGTTGGCGGATGCGATGTCGAACTGCTTCCGCCGAGTGAGCTTCGCCGCCATCGGCCGCGGCGATCGCGGATGTAAAGAAATATTTGAGTTCAAAAATTCCGCGGTTGGTCGCCATAAATTTGTTGGCGGTCACCCGCGAAACCGTGGATTCATGCATGCCGATGGCGTCGGCGACAGCCTTGAGGTTGAGTGGTCGCAAGTATTGAACGCCTTTTGCGAAAAATCCGTCCTGCTGACGTACAATTTCGCTCGATACTTTCAAGATCGTCTTCGCGCGCTGATCGAGCGCCCGCACCAACCAGGTCGCCGTCTGCAGACAGTCGGCAAGATAGGCCTTTTCCTTTTCGTTGCGCGTGGTGCCCGACACCTGGGCGTAATAGCGCTGATTGATCAGGACTTTCGGAAGGGTGTCCGAGTTCAGCTCGACCTGCCATGTGCCGTCGGGGGCCGGACGCACGAACACGTCCGGAATGATCGGCTGCACCATCGTCGACCCGAACGTCAGGCCAGGCTTCGGATTGAGCATGCGAATCTCGGCGATCATTTCGGCGAGGTCCTCTTCGCTGACCCCGCACAGCCGTCGCAGCGCGGCAAGATCGCGCTTGGCCACCAGATCCAGGTGTTTAACCAGGATCTGCATCGCCGGATCATAGCGGTCCCGGTCCTTCAGCTGTATCGCAAGGCATTCCGTCAGGTTCCGCGCGCATACGCCTGGAGGATCGAATGTCTGCAGTACAGCAAGCACGAGCTCGACGTCGCTCCGTTGCGCGCCGAGCTTTTCCGCCACCGTGTCGACATCGCCTGTGAGGTAACCAGCCTCATCGACCATGTCGATGAGGTATTGGCCGATCATGCGGCCGGCCGGATTCGAAATCGCCAAGGTCAACTGTTCAGCAAGGTGGTCAGCGAGCGTCGTTTCCGCCGAGACAAAAGCTTCCAAATTATAGTCTTCACCGGCAACCGATGTCGTTCCCGGCCATTCCGAATAGGCTCCGGGTTGGAAGTCGCGCGCCGGTGCGACTTTTTCCGCACCGTCATCCGGGAATACATTTTCGAGCTCGGTGCCGAGACCCTGTTCGATCGAACTGCGGCTGGTCTCAAGCTCGGCATCGATCCAGTCGGGCGCGCTCGACCCGCCGTCGCGCTCGGATGCCGCGTCATGCGCGTCTCCCGCCGCCTGCACCTCGCCCGGCGATGATACTGTCTCATCCTCGCCCGCCCGCTCCAGCAGCGGGTTGCGCTCCAGCTCGCCCTCGACATAGGCGGCGAGGTCAAGGCTGGAAAGCTGCAGCAGTTTGATGGCCTGCAGCAGCTGCGGCGTCATGACCAGCGCCTGCGCCTGGCGAAACTCCAGCCTTTGCGACAAAGCCATTTAGTAGATGTCCCGGCGGAAAACTGGTCCGATTCTTGCTTGCTTATACCAGCTGCCTGGGAGTCGCGATATGTGATTTAACAGGCAAACCCTGCACAATTCTTGTGCGCATTAACAATATCGCGGCGACAGCCTTAAAGGCGAAACTCTTCGCCGAGATAGAGACGGCGCACGTCGGGATTGTTGACGATGTCCTCAGCGCGGCCTTCCATCAGCACCTCGCCGGAATAGATGATGTAGGCGCGGTCAGTCAGTCCCAGCGTTTCCCGGACATTGTGATCGGTGATCAAGACGCCTATCCCGCGATTTGTCAGGTGTCGCACCAATGCCTGTATGTCGCCAACGGCAATAGGATCGATGCCGGCAAAAGGCTCGTCGAGCAGCATGTAGCTCGGCCGTGTCGCCAATGCGCGGGCGATCTCGACGCGCCGCCGTTCGCCGCCGGACAAAGCAATCGTCGGCGTCTTGCGCAGCCGCGCAATATTGAATTCCTCGAGCAGCGCGTTGAGGTCGGTTTCGCGACGGCGGCGGTCCGGCTCAACGACTTCAAGCACGGAGCGAATATTGTCTTCCACGTTGAGGCCGCGAAAAATTGAAGCTTCCTGCGGCAAATAACCGATACCCAGCCGCGCCCGCTGGTACATCGGCAGTGCGGTGACATCAAAGCCGTCAAGCTCTATGCGGCCGCGATCAGCATTGATCAGGCCGGTAATCATATAGAACACGGTCGTCTTGCCGGCCCCGTTCGGCCCGAGCAGGCCTACTGCCTCGCCGCGCCTGACATAAAGCGTTACTCCTTTGACGACCGTCCGGCCGCCAAAACTTTTCTCGACACCATGCGTGGCAAGGTAGGCGTGCTGGATCTGCCGGCTATCACCGTCATGGCGGGCACGGCCCTGGGGTGGACGTTGTGAGTTACGATAAGGTTGTCGTGCGCCCTCTCCCTGTGCATTGGCGATCGCAGCCTGCCGTGTCCTGGCTTCGACCGGTGTCATTACCTGCCGAGCGGATGGCGATCTGCGCCGAAACAGTGAGAGGATGTCCACCAATTCACCTCGCGCCGGAAGATTCTATACGCGTTTCCGCGGTCAAATGGATCGTGGCCCCAGCCGTTTCCTGTCGCCACATCGCGGTGAGCCTGTACATTCGGCGCTTCAATTGAACGGCCGGGTCGGAATGGGACGCGGCCCTTGCGCGCCGTTGCCGTCGGCCCGGGAATCCGAGTTTCCCTGGAACAGACCCTGCACGCGGCCGCCTTCCACGCGCGAGACGCCGCTTGTCAGATCGACGACCAGTTTTCCACCACGCAGCACATTTTGGCCTTGCGTCATGACAACCGGATTGCCTGTCAGTGTGACCGTATTGGATTTCATATCGAAGATCCCAAGGTCGCCGGTTGCGGTCTGATCCTTCTGCGTGACTACAACGCCGCCCCGCGCCTCAAGACGCTTGATGCGCTGCTCGCCACCCGGCCCCGGGCTGGCGGCCTGGAGGCTCCTGCCCTTGTCTCCGGCTTCACCACTTTGCTCGTAAAATACGACTAAGGACTTGCACCGTAGGCCTGTGTCGCCCTGCCTGACCCGGACATCGCCGCTGAAAGTCGCCTGCTTCTGCTTGTCACGGACTTCCAACGTTGCAGCTTCGATATGCACAGGCTGGTCGCGGTTCTGCGAAAAGCCCTGCAAGGCATTCGGCGGCCCCTGTGGCGACGTCTGCGCGTGCGCAGAAAGGTTGGCCGCGAAAACTCCCGCCGCGAGCGCCAATGCGAGACTGGGTCTGGACTTGATCATCGCCCGGCTGCTCTCGGTTGCTCCGGCTGATTCAGCGTCATGTCCATAACGACGCCGCCATGGAACCGGATGACTTCGCCCGAGTCGACTATATCAAGGCGATTGGCGTTGAGCGTACCCTGGAGAAGCCTCACCTCGACGGGGTGTTCGGAAACCACATTGCCTTTGCGAATATCGACCACCGCTTCGCTCAGACGGCCCTGGTATCCTGTCGACGAATTGAGGACTATGTCGCGATCAAGCCTGAGGGTCTCCGCTTTCGCGTCATACAGGCCTGTCGCTGCGTTCAGCTCCATCGTGCTCTTGTCCTGCATCTCGACCTTGGCGCGGATGTTGCGCAGCTCGACGATGTCAGGTTTTGTCATGTCCTGCGCCGCGGAGTCCGCCGTGAGCTCGTAGGCGCGCGCATCACTCGTAAATCCGGACAGGCGCGGTTGCTCCATGGTGACCTTCGTGCCGGAGACCACCAGGTTGTCGAGGTTGATCGGAAGCTTCGCGAGCATCCGCAGCGGATTGAGGTATGTGATCAATGTGACAGCGACCAGCGCGACCGACACAATCACCGGGACTGCGATACGCAGTCTGCGCACCAGGCGGCTGTGGCGGCGGGCCGCGATAAATGCACGCTCGGTATCGCCGCGGCTCGTCGTCCAGTACGCGCGCGTCGATTCAGAGTCTGTCTGAGCTGCAATCATACGGTTCATGCCAAGTCCGGCACCTGCCCGCACCTGAACGGAATCTTGGAAATCATCGTACGCCCCGAGAGCTAACCTGCCGCCCGAATATGGCCCCGACACGGCAGCCGCGGGCGGGCCATTAACCGATTGTCGCCAGAATACAACAGCTTAAGACGAATGAGAAAAAATATCCTCGGCCGCCCAGCCGGCAAGATCCAGCCGAACGCGATCGGGAAGGAAACGGAAGCAAGCGGCGGCCAGATCGGTCCGACCCTCGCGCGCGAGCATGACGTCGAGTTTTTCCTTCAGCGCATGAAGATGCAGGACATCGGTCGCGGCGTAGGCAACCTGTGCATCGCTGAGTTCCTCCGCACCCCAGTCCGACAGCTGCTGCTGTTTGGACAGATCCACTCCAAGGACTTCGCGCGCCAGATCCTTGAGACCGTGCTTGTCGGTATACGTTCGCGCGAGGCGCGATGCGATTTTGGTGCAATAGACCGGCTCGGCCATGACGCCAAAAGTCTTCGCCAGGATGCCCATATCGAACCGACCGAAATGAAAAATCTTGAGGACCGATTTGTCGGCAAGCAGCTTTTCGATGTTCGGGGCCTTGTGCTGACCGGCACCGATCTGCACGACGTCGGCGGAGCCGTCACCCGACGACAGCTGCACCACGCACAATCGGTCGCGATTTGGGTCGAGACCCATGGCCTCTGTGTCGATCGCCACCGACCCCTTGTATCCCGAGAGGCCAGGAAGGTCGCCGCGGTGCAGGCGGATAGTCATTAGGCCCTTTGGCTTACGACGTTGGTGCCCAGGAGAGGACTCGAACCTCCACGGCTTTCACCGCTAGTACCTGAAACTAGTGCGTCTACCAATTCCGCCACCTGGGCTCTTTGGGACCAGATACGGAGCCACTTCCGGCTTGTCAATGAACGGCTTTTTCGCCTCTGTACAGCCCTCGGCCGATCTTGTATTGGCCGGGTTTCCAGGCATCCGCGCGAAAGAAGCAGAGCGGCATGAGCGCCCGCAGCCCCTTCGACACCCTTGTCACCATTTACGGCGGATCGGGGTTTCTCGGCCGCCACGTGGTCCGTGCTTTGGCCAGGCGCCACTACCGCATCCGCGTGGCAGTGCGGCGTCCGGAGCTTGCCGGGCACCTGCAGCCGCTCGGACGCGTGGGACAGATCCATGCAGTGCAGGCGAACCTGCGGCATGCCGCTTCGGTCGAGGCGGCGGCCCGCGACGCACAGGTCCTTGTCAACCTGGTGGGGATCTTGTTCGAACGCGGCCGCCAGCGGTTCGACACCGTGCACACCTATGGCGCTGAACAGGTTGCTCTGGCAGCGAGCGCGCACGGGGCGCGGCTGGTGCATGTGTCGGCAATCGGCGCGGATGCCAACTCGACAAGTGCTTACGCCCGCAGCAAGGCGGACGCCGAAAGACTGGTGCTGGCGGCGCAGCCATCGGCATCCATCATGCGGCCCTCGATCCTGTTCGGACCGGAAGATGATTTTTTCAACCGCTTTGCGGCGCTCGCGCGGATCTCACCGGCATTACCGCTTATCGGCGGGGGGCGGACGCGCTTTCAGCCGGTCTTTGTCGGCGACGTCGCGCAGGCAATCGCCGATGCCGTCGACGGCACGGCGCGACCCGGCGCGATCTACGAGCTTGGCGGACCTGACGTGCGGACCTTCAAGGAATTGATGCAATTCGTGCTCAGGACGATTGAGCGCAAACGTCTGTTGGTGCCCTTGCCCTTCTTCCTCGCGAAGATGCAGGCGATGGTTCTGCAGTATTTCCCCAAGCCGTTGCTTACCCCCGACCAGGTGGAATTGCTGCGTGTCGACAACGTCGTGTCGGATGTTGCCAGATCCGAAGGGCGCACGCTGCAAGGTCTTGGCATCGAGCCGGAGCCGATGGAAGCGATCGTGCCGTCCTATCTCTGGCGCTTTCGCAAGACGGGGCAGTTCCGCAGGCACATCGCGTAGCGTCTACAAAATATAGAGAGCGAAGAGCCCGGCGCCGCCTACGAGAATACGCCACCACGCAAACAGCGCGAAGCTGTGGCGCTGCACGTAGTGCAGGAACGTCTTCACGACGATCCATCCGAACACAAACGAAAAAATAAAACCGACGGCAGTCACCATGATGTTTTGGCCGATAACCAGCTCACCACGACTCTTGTAGACCTCGTAGACGAACGCACCGACCATCGTCGGCATCGCAAGCCAGAACGAGAATTCCGCGGCGGAGCGCCGGTCAGCGCCGAACAGCATGGCACCGACGATCGTCGCGCCCGCGCGTGACACACCGGGGATCATGGAGATGCACTGGATAATTCCGATTCCGACATACATTGGCAGCGTGAAAGCAGTAGCATCATGATAGCGTGCCCTCAGGTTCAGCCGGTCGACCCAAAAAAGGACAAATCCGCCGAGCACGAGCGAAATGCATACGACGCGTACATCGAACAGGTAGAACTTGATGATTCGATAGGCCAGCGCTCCCACCACAGCCGCCGGCAGAAAGGCGAGAAGCACGCCGATGACAAAACGTGCTGCCTCCCATTGCGTGAACATCGCCCGTGCGAGGCCCAGAAGCCGGCCGAAATAGATGGAAAGCAGCGCCAATATGGCACCGAGCTGGATCAGGATCGCAAAAGATTTCCCGAAAGCATCGTCTCCCCAACCCAACAGGTCCTCCATCAACAGGAGGTGACCGGTGGAAGAAACCGGGAGATATTCGGTCAGACCCTCGACGATACCGAGTACGGCCGCCTTGATAAGGTCGAGATGCATGAACGGCTCCGGAGTTTTGCGGACGATTACAAGGGCGAGGAAACGGGCCAGCGCTTTTGGCCCAAAGCAGGGTGACTGGCAACGAAAAAAGGTGGAAATATTTCTGCCGATTTGCGCCGCTGCCCCGCCTTTCTATATTGCGTCACTGATTCCTTCAGATCTCTGTCGAACCGAGCGCCAATGCTGACGCTGTTCCATCAACCTCTCTGCCCACGTTCGCGTTACGTGCGCCTGATTTTCGGTGAGTACGGAATTGCCGCCCGCCTCGTGGAAGAGCGTTTTTGGGAACGCAGAGAGGAATTCCTTCTGCTCAACCCGGCCGGAGAGCTGCCCGTGCTCGTCACCGAAGGCGAACCCCCGATTCCGGGGGCGGCAGTCATCGCAGAATATGTCGAGGAGACTCATCCGCAGAACGGACAGGACCGCCTGCTGCCGGATCTGGCGGGTCGACGCGTCGAGGTCCGCCGCCTCGCGAACTGGTTCAACGAAAAGTTTTATAACGAAGTCAGTGGGCCCTTGGTCAACGAACGGGCTTTCAAGCGTTACATGACGCAGGAACAAGGCGGGGGCCCGCCTGACACCGATGCGTTACGCGCAGCGCGCCACAATATACGTTATCATCTGGCCTATATCGGCTGGCTCGTCCGCACGCGCGACTGGCTCGCAGGCGACCGGCTGAGCTTGGCCGACTTGTCAGCGGCAGCACATCTGTCGGCTGCGGACTATCTGGGCGAGGTGCCGTGGCACGAAGACGAAGCAACAAAAGGCTGGTACACGCGCGTGAAGTCACGCCCGTCATTTCGGTCGATTCTCGCCGACACGCTCGCGGGTCTTCCGCCGTCGAAAACCTACGCCGATCTCGACTTTTAAGCGATCCGACCGCCGTCAAATCCGCTCTCGCCGAAGAAGCACGTCTGCGTGGTTTCGATGCATTCGGCATTGTGAGGCCGGATGCGGTGCCGGAGCTCGGGCGGCGTCTCGAGGATTTTCTCTCCAGCGGCGCACATGGGGATATGGCCTGGCTGGCAGCGACAGCGGACCGGCGCGCTTCGCCGTTGGCGATGTGGCCGGACGTACGCTCGATCGTCATGCTTGGGCTGAACTATGGACCCGGCGAAGACCCGTTGACGATCTTGAAAATCCGTGATCGCGCGGCAATCTCGGTCTATGCCAAGGGCGACGATTATCACGAGTTGGTAAAGTCAAAGCTCAAGGACCTGGCGCGCTGGCTCACCGCCAACGTCGGCGGCGACGTCAAGGTGTTCGTCGACACAGCGGCCGTCATGGAAAAGCCGCTCGCCGCCCATGCCGGGATTGGTTGGCAGGGCAAGCATACGAATCTGGTTTCGCGCGAATTTGGATCCTGGCTTTTTCTCGGCTCCATCTTCACGACGCTCGAATTGCCGCCAGACGATGCGGAGCCCGACAGCTGCGGCAGCTGCCGCGCGTGTCTCGATATTTGCCCGACCACGGCTTTTCCTGCACCGTACAAGCTCGACGCGCGGCGGTGCATTTCCTACCTCACTATCGAGCACAAGGGGCCAATTCCCCGCGAATTCCGTGCGGCAATCGGTAACCGTATCTTCGGTTGCGATGACTGCCTCGCGGTTTGCCCATGGAACAAATTCGCAAGCCAGGGACGCGAGGCAAAACTTGCGGCACGCGACGCCCTGCGTGCACCATATCTTGCCGATCTTGCGCAACTCGACGACGTGCAATTCCGCACACTGTTTTCCAGGACCTCCATCAAGCGCACCGGCCGCGACCGGTTCGTCCGAAACGTGCTGATTGCAATCGGCAACTCGGGCGATGTTACATTGGCCGGAGCAGCCGAGCGTCTGCTCGGCGACTCATCTCCGCTGGTCCGCGGCGCCGCAGTCTGGGCGCTGTCGCAGCTGATGCCGCGTGATCGGCTTACAGCGCTGCCACACAGGCATTTTGAATCCGACCCCGCAGTTCAGGACGAATGGGCTGCGGCGCTTGCCTAGAATTCCTTCACCGCCGCAATAAGACGATCAATGTCTTCCGGTCGAGAAAGCCGATGATCGCCGTCCTTGATCAGGGTGAGCACCACGTCATCGCGGGAAAATCGCGATACCAGCTCGACAGCGTGCCGCCACGGCACATCCGGGTCCTGGACGCCTTGCAGAATATGCACGGGACAGCCTGTCTCGATCAGGCCGCCGAGCAACAGGTGGTTCCTGCCGTCTTCGATGAGAGCGCGCGTAATCGGGTAAGGCTCTTCTCCGTAGTCTGACGGTCTCAGCCAGACTCCCTTTTCCTGCAGCTCGCGTCTTGTCGCATCGGAGAACTGCTTCCACATCAGCTCTTCGGTGAAATCGACCGCCGGGGCAATCAGCACCATTCCGGTGATCGGCGCGGCGTCTCTGTTGTTCGACAAGGCTCTGGCCAGAAGCAAAGCCAGCCAGCCACCCATTGACGATCCAATGACCAGCTGCGGGCCTTGCGCAAACCGACGATAGACCGCCAGGCTTTCTTCCAACCATCGGCTGATTGTGCCTTCGGTGAATGAGCCACCCGAATCGCCGTGCCCGGAATAATCAAACCGTAAACACGCGCGCCCTTCGCTTTCGGCCCAGTGATCGAGTGCTTCGGCTTTTGTCCCTTTCATGTCGGATTTGAAACCACCGAGCCAGAAAAGACCGGGGTTTTTGCCTTTGCGCTCACGGACCGCGATCGTTCGCTTTGCAGGGGAGCCAACTTCAATGGAGGTAAGACGCGCTTCGCTCATATCGGTTTCGGACCAGCCGGTTGCCGGGTAGGCCTTTTCGCAGGAAGCCCGGCATCAATGCAACCCGCGGCCATTGCCGACGCCGCCCCTCGAAGTCTATACGTCATCGCTGCAAGTAGCTGTCCGGCATGCCTTGAGAATCGCCGGATTTCGTCAGCCGGATCTTTATGTCGAGCTTGCCCGCACAAGTGCCCGAGCCGAGCACGCCGCCCGTCGCTGACGCGCGGCCGACGGCCTTCGGCTTTGTCCCGATGACTGTGTTGATCGTCGTGCCGACTCTCGATGCGGGTGCCGCCGACGCCGGTGCAGTAGAGCTGGTGCGCACCCTTGCAGGCGCTGGGCTTCGTGCCGTCGTCGTTTCGCGCGCCGGCCGCTTGGTTGCTGACGTAACCGCTGCCGGTGGCGAATTCGTTCCGCTCGATGTCTCAAGCAACAATCCGCTCCTAATGCTGCGCAATGCTGTAAAGCTGACGCGTATGGCGCGCGACCGGAAGTGCCGCGTCATTCATGCCTTCGGTCGTTCCGGCGCGTGGAGCGCCTTTATTGCGGCCCGACTGTGCCGAATTCCGTTTCTGACCAGCTGCTACAAAGGCTTCCGGGAGCAGAACCTTTTCAAGCATCTGTACAACGGCATCATGGCGCGCGGCGATCGCATCATTGTATCGAGCGAGCAGATTGCACAGCTGCTCAATGACCGCTACGGGACGTCCTGGGACAAGATTGCGGTGGTATCGTGCAGCATCGATCTTGACCGGTTCGATCCGGAAAAAATTACGCGAGAGCGGATCGAGGCAATGCGAAACGCGTGGGGTGTCAAGCGCGATACAAAAGTCATTCTGATAACGGGACGCATCGTAAGACGCAAAGGCCATCACGTGGTGGTCAGGGCGGTGAAGCGGCTCAAGGAAATGGGCTTGAAGGATTTCCTCTGCGTTTTTGTCGGGGAGGATCGCGGACACACCCGTTACACCGGCGAATTGTGGGATCTTGTCTTGTCCACTGGAACGATGGACGTGATCCGCATGGCCGCTCCGGTGGCTGACATGCCTGCGGCCTACGCGGCGGCATCTGTCATCGTTTCGGCGGCCGTGCAGCCCGAAGGCGTTCAGCGTGCAATACTCGAGGCGCAAGCGATGGCGCGGCCAGTCATCGTGTCCGACCTCGGCGCGGGAACAGATGTCGTGCTTACCGCACCGGCTGTCCCCGAAAGCCGGATTGCGGGATTTCGATTCCAGGCCGGCGATGATGCCGCGCTGGCCGCCGCGCTGTTACGGTTGTTTTCGATGCCCGAACCAACCCGGGCAACGATTGGCCGCCGGGGCCGTGACTGGGTCGTCGGTCATTTCGATGCCGCAACGGCAACCGAACAGACACTGCATCTCTATCGGGATATTGTCGGGCTCAATATGGCGCCGATTGCATCCGCGCAAATCAAAACCTGACAAAATAAGAGCAATTTGAACGGTTTGGCCTTCTGTTTGTGCAGAGTAACCATCCGGGCGCGCGGAACTGCGTTGACTTCTCGCCCGTTTCTACCAATCTACGTCTATCCGGCGGTGCGTCCATGCGCCGAAGGACAGTCGCAACTGCAAAGGAGAAAATAGCCATTCGTCGTCCGATGAAGTCCGCGCCGCCCGTTCAGAAGGACGGCCCGCGCATAAACGAGGAGATCCGCGTCCGCGAGGTCCAGCTAATTGATGCCAGTGGTCACAACCACGGTCCCACACCGATCCAAACCGCGCTCGATATGGCGCAGGCCGCGGGGCTCGACCTAGTCGAAATTGCCCCGAATTCATCGCCCCCCGTCTGCAAGATCCTGGATTACGGCAAATACAAATACCAGGCGCAGAAGAAGGCGGCTGAAGCCCGCAAAAAGCAGAAAGTCGTCGAGGTCAAGGAGATCAAGCTCCGGCCGATGATCGACGATCACGACTACCAGGTTAAGATGCGTTCCATGAAGCGCTTCTTCGAGGAAGGCGACAAGGTGAAAATAACCCTTCGCTTCCGCGGGCGGGAAATGGCGCATCAGGAGCTTGGCACCAAGCTGCTCGATCGCGTGAAAGGCGATGTCGGCCCGATCGCCAAGGTCGAGCAGGAGCCGAAGTTCGAAGGCCGCCAGATGATCATGGTGCTTGCGCCGCGCTAGCCCCCGTCCCCGGCTTCCGAGAGCCGGGCGCACCGCTCGCAAAGCCGCAGTTGGTGCGCCTTTATCTGGTGGCATTTAGCTTTCGGGCTGCCGGCGGTTGCATGCTGCGGCCGCCTCTGCCATAACGCCGCGCATTCGCCGCCCGGCCAGTAAGGGCTGCCGTGGCGGCGATCAACGCTCAATCCCGAGCACCGCTCCGGGGGCATGAAGGCCCCGAAGGAGCATATTCCGGCCGGCGGCATCCCCGCAGCGAGCCGATGAGGAGAGCCAAATGCCCAAGTTGAAGACCAAATCGGGCGCAAAAAAGCGCTTCAAAATCACCGCGACCGGCAAGGTGAAATACCAGCAGACCGGCAAGCGCCACGGCATGATCAAGCGGACCACCAAGACGATCCGCGAGCATCGCGGCACGACCGTGCTGTTCAAGACCGACGGCGACAACATCAAGAAGTACTGGCTGCCGAACGGCTGACCGGATTTCGCCGGCCGCGAGAGCGCGGCTGTTTCTCGTCAGTAATACGCACGTACAGCAAGGAGATTTTCTATGGCCCGCGTCAAACGTGGTGTCACTTCGCACGCCAAGCACAAGAAGGTTCTGAAAGCCGCCAAGGGTTATTACGGCCGCCGCAAGAACACGATTCGCATCGCCAAGCAGGCAGTTGAGAAGGCAAATCAATATGCATTCCGCGATCGCAAGCGGCGCAAGCGCACATTCCGTGCCCTATGGATCCAGCGTCTGAACGCTGCCGTGCGGCCGTTTGGATTAAACTACAGCCGGTTCATAGCCGGACTCGCGAAAGCAGGCGTGACGGTCGACCGGAAGATCCTGTCCGATCTGGCGATCCGCGAGCCGGCAGCATTCCAGGCCATTGTGGAAAAAGCCAAGGCCGCGCTGCCGGCGTGAGATTGAAATCATGGCCAACAGCTTGCGGCCATCGATCAGCCTGGCAAAGCGAAGCGGGATGCACGGACCGAATCCGCGCATGACAGGATGACAGCTCATGTCCGACATCGCAAAGCTTGAAAAGGATATTCTCGCGAGTATTGCCGCGGCAAAGGATGAAGCGGCGCTTGAAGCCGTACGCATATCGGCGCTCGGAAAAAACGGTTCCGTTTCGGCCCTGCTCAAGACGCTTGGTACCATGTCGGCGGACGAGCGCAGAACGCAGGGCCCGGCGATCAACGGTCTGAAGGATCGGGTAACAAGCGCGATTTCCACGGCAAAAGACAGGCTTGCTGAAGCTGCACTCGACGCACGGCTCAACACGGAATCAATCGACGTAACGCTGCCGGTGCGAGAGCCTCCGGCTGAAATTGGCCGGGTCCACCCGATCAGTCAGGTGACTGATGAATTGACCGCCATCTTTGCCGACATGGGCTTTGCGATCGCGGAAGGACCCGACATCGAAACCGATGACTATAACTTCACCAAGCTGAATTTCCCCGAGGGCCATCCGGCGCGGGAAATGCATGATACGTTCTATTTCGCACCAAAGTCCGACGGCTCTCGTCTGCTGCTGCGCACACACACATCGCCGGTCCAGGTGCGTACGATGCTTCGGCAAAAACCGCCGATCCGCGTAATCTGTCCCGGTCGCACGTACCGCAGCGACTCCGATCAAACCCACACGCCGATGTTCCACCAGGTTGAGAGCCTTGTCATCGACAAGGGCTCGCATCTTGGCCATCTGAAATGGATTCTGGAGGAATCCTGCAAGGCATTCTTTGAAGTCGACAGCGTGAAGATGCGCTTTCGCCCGTCCTTCTTCCCGTTCACCGAGCCGTCCCTTGAAGTGGACATCCAGTGCAGGCGCGACAAAGGCGAAATTCGTTTCGGGGAAGGTGAGGACTGGCTCGAGATTCTCGGCTGCGGAATGGTGCACCCGAACGTCCTGCGCAATTGCGGGCTCGACCCGGATGAATATCAGGGATTTGCCTGGGGCATGGGCATCGACCGCATTGCGATGCTGAAGTACGGCATGAATGACCTGCGGGCGTTTTTTGAAGCCGATGTGCGCTGGCTTGCGCACTATGGGTTCCGCCCGCTCGATTTTCCGACGCTGGCGGGAGGGTTGAGCTCATGACCGCACCGCGGCCCGCCTCGAAGCTGGACCGGGCTTTCTTCGCCCTGGTTACGCGCGGCTGGGAGGCACGCGCGATCGCGGACTATGAGTCGACGTTGCGCAAGCGCGACAAGGCCATATCGGCCGAAGCGGCGCGCACCTTCGCCTCGATCGACGCCAAGGCCACAGGCTTGCTGACGCACACATCAATGATGATTGCCGGCCTCGGTCTCATCGCACCTCTGGTTGCTGACAGCCGTCTTGAGGTCGGAATTGTCGTCGCGGAGATGGCAATCTACCTGCTCATCGCACTGGGCTGCCTCCGATGCCTGTCGGTATTCCGTGCGCATGAATTCGACATTGACGATCATGTCCAGGCCGTCATCCACCGCGAGTTGATTATCCGGGCCGAGCTGTACAGCCTGTGCATCCGCGCCGCGATTGTTTTTACGATCGTGGTGTTCGTCCTGCTGCCGCTTCTCTATTTCTGGACGTCGGAGAAACCGGCATGAAATTCACGTTGCCCTGGCTCAAGGAGCACCTCGAAACGGACGCATCTCTGGCAGAGATCGTCGACAAGCTCACCATGATCGGTCTCGAAGTCGAGAACGTCGAAGACAAGGCGGACCTTTTGAAGCCGTTCGTGATTGCTTCGGTCATTTCCGCCGAGAAACATCCTAATGCGGACCGCCTGAAGGTCTGCATGGTCGATATCGGTGACGGCAAGCCGATCCAGGTCGTCTGTGGCGCGCCAAACGCCCGTGCGGGTATGAAGGGCGTATTCTCGGCGCCGGGCACGTTTATCCCCGGAAAGAACATCACGCTGACGGTCGGCACGATCCGCGGCGTCGAAAGCCGCGGGATGCTCTGTTCGGCGGCGGAGCTAATGCTTTCCGACGATCACGAAGGGATTATCGAACTGCCCGCAGACGCTCCGGTGGGAAAATCCTACGTTGAGTGGGCGGGCGCCAGCGATCCCGTCATCGAAATCAATCTTACGCCCAATCGTCCGGACTGCACTGGTGTCACAGGGATTGCGCGCGATCTCGGCGCAGCGTCCATGGGCGTTTTCAAGGACAGGATTCCAAAGCCGGTAAAAGGCTCCTTTCCTTGCCCGGTGAAGGTCGCGATTGACTTCGGTACGACACCGTCTCTCTGCCCGGCCTTCGGGTTGCGCCTCGTCCGCGGCGTGAAAAACGGGCCATCGCCCGATTGGCTGCAGAAGCGGCTCACCGCGATAGGATTACGGCCTATCAACGCGCTGGTCGACATCACCAATTTCATCACATTCGATCGCGGCCGGCCGCTGCATGTTTTTGATGCCGACAAGGTTCATGGCAATCTGACGGTCCGGCGTGCAAAGAATGGCGAAAAGCTGCTCGCGCTGGACGGCAAGACCTACCAGCTCGACGAAGCCATTTGCGTGATCGCGGATGAAAAAGGCGTGGAGTCCCTGTCCGGTATCATGGGCGGCGAGGCAACCGGCTGCTCGGACTCGACAAAAAATGTCCTGATCGAATCGGCATTGTGGGACGAACTCAACATTGCGCAGACCGGTCGAAAGCTCGGTATCAATTCGGATGCACGCTACCGCTTCGAGCGCGGCGTTGACCCGGCCTTCATGTTGCCCGGCCTTGAGCTTGCCACGCAGATGGTACTCGACCTCTGCGGCGGTGAAGCATCCGAGATTGTTGTCGCGGGCGACCCCACTCCGAAGGAAAAAGTTATCGACTTTCCGTTGAGCGAACTGCCGCGACTTGCGGGATTGAAGCTGCCGCTTGTCGACGTGCGGCGCATCCTGGAAAAGCTCGGCTTTTTCATTGCCGGCCAGGGTGAACGAGTAAAGGTCGCCGTGCCGTCCTGGCGGCCGGATGTTCATGGCCGCGCCGATATCGTCGAAGAGCTTGTTCGCATCGTCGGCGTCGACCGCGTGCCATCGACGCATTTCCCGCGCGAGCAGGCGCGCAAACCGGTGCTTACCGCAATTCAGAATCGCACCCGTAAGGCAAAACGTGCACTCGCTGCCCGCGGGATGGTCGAGGCTGTCACCTGGTCGTTCGTATCGAAACGGGAAGCCGAATTGTTTGGCGGCGGCACGCCCCAACTCGCCCTCGCCAACCCCATCGCTGCCGAACTGTCGGACATGCGACCGAGTCTCATTCCCGGCCTGGTCATGGCCGCCCAACGCAATGCTGACCGCGGATTTTCCGACAGCGCGCTCTTCGAGGTGGGCCAGATATTCAAAAGCGACCAGCCCGAGGGCCAGTTAACTGCCGCCAGCGGATTGCGTCGCGGCCTTGCACGACCATCCGGAAACGGCCGTCACTGGTCAAGCAAGGTCGAGCCGGTCAGCGCCTTCGACGCAAAGGCTGATGCATTTGCAGTTCTATCCGCCGCAGGCGCACCCGTGCACGCGTTGCAGGTCGTGCCCGGCGGCCCGGGCTGGTTTCATCCCGGGCGCAGCGGCACCATCCAGATCGGTCCGCAGAACATCTTGGGGCACTTTGGCGAACTGCATCCGCGCGCCGTCACCGGCTTGCGGGCGGAGGGCCCGCTGGTCGCTTTCGAAGTGATCCTTGAAAAAATTCCGGAACCAAAGGCCCGGCCGACCCGCACGAAACCGCTGCTCGAACTATCACCCTTCCAACCGATCGAGCGTGATTTTGCGTTCGTCGTTGATGCAGCTGTGAAGGCCGGCGATATCGTACGGGCGGCACAAAACGCCGACAAGAAGCTCGTCAGTAATGTCGCGGTATTCGATGTCTATGAGGGAACAGGCATTGGGCCTGGCAAAAAGTCGGTCGCAATTGCCGTCACCATCCAGCCCCATGAAAAGACGATGACAGACAGCGAAATCGAGGCATTGGCCGGCAAGATTGTCGCCGAAGTGGCCAAAAGAACAGGCGCAACGTTGCGCAGCTAGGCCGGGATCAACTCCGCATAGGCAAAGCCATCCCGCCGGACCGTTTCGCCGGTTCTGACCGCGATCTCCCGCGACAGCATCGGCCCGCCTGTCACGAAAGAATGAAATTCGCCGTTTTCGCCGCATGGGTCGACGCCGGGTGGAAGTGCGTCGATCAGCGTGCTGTCGAATTGCCGTCCGGCAAACGTGGCAGGCATCTTGCTCAGGTCGACAGTGCAGATGTGCGCTTTGACGCCGGCGCCGATCATTTCGTTTGCCAGGGCCGGCGTCGGACGGCCCCAAAGCGGAAAAACCGGAGTAATGCCTGTCCCCGCAAGCTGACGCTCGCGATAGGCACGCACGTCTTCGAGGAACAGATCACCGAAAATCACGTGCGTCACTCCCGACGAGCGGGCAGCAGCCATCGCTGCCGCCATCTTCTGCTCGTAAATTTCGTTTGGGCACGGAAATGGAATGTGAATGACGACGGGACGCAGCCCGGCAGCATCGAGCTGCACGTGCAGCAGCTCCTCGCGCACACCATGCATGCTTACTCTGCGGAAGGTATCCGTCACCGTTGTCAGGGCACCGACAATTTCAAATTGGCCGGCACGGCGCGTTTCGTGCAGCGCCCAGGCGCTGTCCTTGCCGCTCGACCACGCAATGAGTGCCTTGGGAGACGTGCGCATGGTATCCAAAAGGTTGCCCTGCTTCGCCTGATGGACGCCAGAGGCCGCGGTTTTATGGCTAACAATCGGTAACACCGAGCATGCGCCGGTGCCAAATGGCACGGTGAACCAAATTGCAATGAGTCCTCGCTAAATTTTTTCAGGGACGCATGCGATTGCCGCGTGAGGGGAAGGTCCCAAGCGCCATTTGCTGACGCCGAGGATTTGGCATGGGCTGGATGGTTGACGGGGTGGGGCGCCTCCTGGCGCACTATCTGGAAAAGCCGGTGCAGGGCTACGAGCCGTTTACGCCGTCGGAGCCCGACGCACTGCGTGCCACCTTGCGTCCGGGCGACGTTCTCCTGGTCGAGGGGAACAATCATATCTCCGGTGTCATCAAGTATCTTACCCAGTCAACGTGGTCGCACGCGGCCCTCTATGTCGGACCGATCGGTGATCGCGTCACAGCCGATGGTGAACCACTTGTCCTGGTTGAAGCAAACATCGGCCAGGGCGTCGTTGCCGCACCGCTTTCCAAATACGCACGCTTCCACACCCGAATTTGCCGGCCCACACAACTTGACGAAGAAGACCGTGCACGAGTTTGCGCTTATGCGGCGGAGCGCATTGGCTTCGACTACGATCTTAAGAACATCATCGACCTGATGCGTTATCTCTTTCCGCTGCCCGTGCCGCAGCGCTGGCGCAGGCGGATGATCGCTCTCGGCTCCGGGCACCCTACCCGTATCATCTGCTCGGCATTGATCGCGCAGGCTTTCGAGGCTGTCCGCTATCCGATCTTGCCGAAAATAACGAAAATCGACAGCGAGTCCGCGCGGCAGGAGATTCTTGAAATTCGTCATTCCTCGCTGTACGCACCGCGCGATTTCGACATTTCACCTTATTTTGAGGTGGTGAAGCCGACTATCCTGCGTGGTTTTGACTACAAGGCCCTGACCTGGGCCGACCTGCCGGCCCCCGATCCCGACGAAATAATCCCGCCGGTTTCGGCATGCGACGACCGGCATTCGCTCGTGTCGAAACCGACCGGCCTTGCCTGACCCGTCGGAGGCCATTACCTCTGCCGCAATGACTGGCGCGGCTGTCAAGGCCATATCCCAGATGTTTGCTCCAAGCCTGCGGCGCGTGCTTCTCAAGGCCGTGGGGCTTGCCTTTGTCGTCATCCTCATCATCGGCATTTTCCTGCACCGACTCCTGGCCGCATGGGCGGAAACCGGCGCCGGCTGGGCCGAGCAGACGTCCGGCTTCGCGCCACACGCCGCCTGGGCGACGCTCGCCTGGGTCCTGTCGTTTATCGCCGGCCTCGGCATTATCACCGGCGCGCTTTTTCTGATGCCGGCAGTCAGTGCTTTTGTCGGCAGCTTTTTTGTCGACGAGATCGCCGACGCGGTCGAACGGAAATACTACCCGGGAGAACCGCCGGGCCATGCACTGCCGTTTTTCCGTGCGCTGGCTGAGGGTATCAAGATCGCGTCGCTTGCAATCCTTGTCTACCTCTGCGCGATGCCTTTCGTTCTGCTGGCCGGCTTCGGCGTCATTATTCTGTTTCTGGCCAACTCTTACCTTCTCGGGCGGGAGTACTTTGAGCTCGCCGCAATGCGCTTTCGACCTCCCTCCGAGGCGAAGATCCTGCGCAAAGCCAACGCCATCTATGTTTTCCTGGCCGGCATGGTCATCGCGGTTTTCGTTTCGATTCCCGTTATCAACCTGGCGACGCCCATCTTCGCGATGGCGTTCATGGTACACGTGCACAAAGGGCTTGCCGGCGCGCGGGGCGATCTCGTCGGGGTGCAACGCTGACGCTCACCCTTTCGGGCGCAGGTCAATCACCCGCTTTGCCTTGCCGAGCGAGCGTTCAACGGTTCCCGGCCTTACGGTGCGAACCGCGGCGGTCACGCCGATCGAGGCCTTGATGTGGTGAGCAAGATCGCGATTGCAGTCAGCGAAGACGCTTTCGGCATCACCGCGGCTTTCGACAATGACTGTGATTTCATCGAGCCGCTCGCTGCGCCGCAACTCAATGACAAAATGAGGCGAAAGCCGATCGTCTTTCAGGATGATTTCCTCGATCTGGCTGGGAAATACGTTCACTCCGCGGACGATCATCATGTCGTCGGAGCGGCCAACCACTTTTTCCATCCGGCGCATTGACCGTGCGGTGCCGGGGAGCAGGCGGGACAGATCGCGCGTACGATAGCGCACGATCGGCATCGCCTCCTTGGTCAGGGTCGTAAAGACCAGCTCGCCTGTCTCACCATCCGGCAGCGTTCTGCCGGTGGCCGGATCAATGACTTCCGGATAAAAGTGGTCTTCCCAGATATGCGGCCCATCCTTGCTCTCGATGCATTCGCAGGAAACGCCGGGACCGATGATCTCGGATAGCCCGTAATTGTCGATGGCATGGAGGTCGAATGCGTCCTCGATCTCCGCGCGCACGGCGTTTGTCCATGGTTCGGCGCCGCACATGGCGATCTTCAACGAGCTTTGCCGCGGATCGACGCCCTGGGCGTGGAATTCGTCGAGGACCGCCAGCAGATAGCTCGGCGTGATGAAGATGACATCGGGCCGGAAGTCGGCGATGAGGCGCACCTGCCGTTCGGTCATGCCGCCAGAGACGGGCACGACAGTCATACCCAGCCGTTCGGCACCGTAGTGAAACCCGATCCCGCCCGTGAACAGTCCATAACCGTATGAATTCTGCGCCAACATTCCCGGTTTACAGCCTCCCGCGCGCATGCAGCGCGCCATCAGCTGTGCCCAGGTATCGAGGTCGCGTTCGCTGTAGCCGACCACCGTCGGTTTGCCGGTTGTGCCCGAGGACGCGTGAACCCGGAGAACCTGATCGCGCGGAATCGCGAACATGCCGAAGGGATAGTGCTCGCGCAGGTCGTCCTTGGTCGTAAACGGAAATTTCTGCAGGTCATCCAGCGACTTAAGGTCCGAGGGATGCACTCCGGCCTTGTCGAAGACTTTCCGGTAGTGCGCAACATTGTTGTACGCATGGTTGAGCGTCCATTTGAGCCGCGTCAGTTGAAGCGCCGCGATTTCGTCGCGCGAGGCAAATTCGATCGGATCGATGCTTTCACGTGCGGGCGTAAGGTTGATGCCCTTGAGTTGCAGGCGCGGCATGACGTGTTCCAGGGCCTTTCTGCGCATGCAGCAATCAGATTTTTCGCTGCGCGGCATTCCAATACTTTTCAAGATTTGCGATCAGCGCCGGGCTGAAATGGCAATAGGCCTGTTCGCGGCAGTAGACCGCCATATAGCGACGGAACAGATCGAGCGGCTCTACGCCGACACGGATGGCGCGGCGATTTCCGGCTGCGCTGACCACGCCCGAACCGGTGAAGTCAGTGACGACCCGGGCAACAGCGGCATCCATCTCATCAGGTGGTACGACCAGATCGCAGATCATTCGGCCTTCGGGCGTGTCGCAGTCTAGACGACGTCCCATCAGGATGGCCTGTCGGGTGATGCGGTCTCCGGCAAAGCGCGGCATACGCAGGTTGGCTGCTCCCGGAATGATGCCCTCCTTGCGGGCGGGAAGCGTCATATAAGCGTCGCTGGCGGCGACAACGTAGTCCATCGCCAGCAGATATTGACAACCGCCGCCGATCGCCCATCCATCGACACTTGCGACCCAGGGTTTTTCACGCGTTCCGCCGTAAATTTCCTCGGGGCTTACTCTGCCCGTCGCAACGCCGCGAAACATCTTGTTCACCACACCCATGTCGCGTCGGATGTACCAGAGATAAGGAATCTTGCCGCGGTAGATGTGAGTGAGATTGATGCCGCTCGAAAAGATGCGGCGTCCTTTATATTTAGGGTGATCGACAATACCGCCGCGCAGGACACAGATCTCGCTTAGGGGATCAAGAATGGCGATATCGGCTGCAGTCTCCGTATCATCAAGCGTGTCGTCATCCTCGGCATTGAGATAGCGCGGATTGATTATGGTCAGTACCGCAGCCTTGCCCTGACGTTCCACGCGGGCGGGACCAAAATCGATGACACCCTTTCTGACAAATTCGTCGATGCGGTCGATCGATTCCGGCTTCGGACGCAACATCGATTCGCACAGATGCATTCCAATCTCGGGCAGCGCGAGCGCCTGGGCCAGGAAGATACCCTGATCGACCTCGACACCGTCCTTTTCGCTTTGCATCAAGGCGCTTTCAGCATCGACCTGTTTCCTTGTCGGCGTCAGACCCGGCACTATCCTGGCAACTTCATAGACAAGGTCGTCGACACGTCGGAAAACCGACAGATTTTTCGTCGCCTTCCGGTAGACCGCATCGACATGCCTCCTGAGAAACTCCTCACGCAGGCGCCGGCATTCTGAAAGAATGGCATCGGCGGCAGCCTGCTGCTCGGGCGTTCGCCGGGTCCTGCCGGGAAATTTAGTCAGAAGACCGCTGCCTGTGCGCCAGAACCTTGTCGCCGCCGCAGCATCCCGCGCAAAAGACCCTGTCATGCGCGGAAACGATCTTGGCCATGCCGCTGCGATCTTTGTCGCTAACCCGCCGCACCGAAGAATTTCACCGGTATCGGAACGTGTGTTGCTCGTTCGCGTGATCCGGGAACCTTCCATACGCGCTCTCCCCAATTCCTGCCCGACTTACGCAACCGTCTTGGCCGGCCATTGGCACAGATCAGCGATGATACATCTCTCGCACAACGGCTTGCGGGCGACGCAAGTGTAACGCCCGTGCAAAATAAGCCAATGGTGCGCGTGGCGTTTGTATTCGGCCGGCACCACCTGCTCCAGTTTCGTTTCCACTTCGAGCGGCGTCTTGCCGGGGGCAAGCCCGGTCCGATTGCCGACACGGAAAATATGCGTGTCCACCGCGATCGTCGGTTCCCCAAAGGCAATGTTGAGGACGACATTTGCGGTCTTTCGTCCTACGCCGGGCAACGCTTCCAGCGCCTCGCGCGAGCGCGGTACCTGGCCGCCATGTTCGGCCACCAGTTTACGCGACAGCGCAACGACATTCTTGGCCTTGGTGCGAAACAGGCCGATGGTCTTGATCAGTTCGCGCACGCGGCTTTCGCCGAGAGCCACCATCTTTTCCGGCGTGTCGGCAAGCGCGAAAAGTGCCGGTGTCGCCTTGTTCACGCCCGCATCGGTCGCCTGCGCCGAAAGAACAACGGCAACCAGAAGTGTAAATGGGTTGATGTGCTGCAGTTCACCCTTCGGATCGGGATTGGCGGCTCTAAATCGGCGGAACACCTCCTCGACCTGCGCCGCCGTCCACGGCCGGACCGTGCCCTTTGCGGCTTTGGCCTCACCCGCCAGACGCCTGCGCGACTGCCCTGTCTTTTCACGCGTATCCGCCGACAATTCAGGCCTGCGCCGTTTCGGCTTGCGGACAGGTTTTTTCGCCATCGTTTTGGTATAGTGGGCGCGATGGTTCCCGACAACGCAGACGATCTCGAACCCACTATATTTTCGGCGACGTTGACGCCACACCGCTCGCTTGGCCGCGTCGGATTTCTTATTTTGATGCTGGTGTTCGGCGGCGCGAGCTTCGTGACCGGGATGTTGTTTCTGGTTGTCGGTGCGTGGCCGGTCCTTGGTTTTTGCGGATTCGACGTGCTGCTGCTGTATCTGGCATTCCGGATCAACTATTGGCACGCACACGCCTACGAGCAAGTGACGGTCACGCCGTCGTCGCTCACCGTCCGCAAGGTGAGCCATCTCGGCCGTGTGCGCGAATGGGTGCTCAACCCGCTTTGGGTCAGGCTCGACAAGGTGGAGCTCGAGGACTTCGGCATCGACCGGCTGTTCCTTGTCTCGCGGGGCCGGGAGCTTTCGATTGCCACGTTTCTCGGACCGGATGAGAAGGCAGGTTTTGCCCGAGAACTCGGCAAAGCCCTGATCGAGGCGCGTCGCGGGCCGACACGGACAGTGTTCGAATAGCCAGAAATCGGGTGGCCGGGGCAGCCATATCGTCATAGATGGCTGTCATGAACATGAACCCTGTAAAAAGCGTCGTTACCGAACGATTTGCCGAATTTGCGCCGCTTCCGACGGCGGCGGCCGACTACGACATCGTGCGGCGCGCGATCGCCCACATCCGCGGAAACTGGCGTGCCCAGCCGGAAATTGACGTGATTGCCAGCGCCGCCGGCGTGTCCCCAACCGAACTGCATCACCTGTTCCGCCGGTGGTGTGGTCTGACGCCAAAAGCGTTCCTGCAGGCGCTGACGCTCGATCGCGCGCGGGAATTGCTGCGCTCCTCGGCCAGCGTTCTCGATACCGCATATGAAGTCGGTCTGTCCGGCCCCGGGCGGCTGCACGATCTTTTCGTTACGCACGAAGCCATGTCGCCGGGCGAGTGGAAGGCCGGCGGCGAAGGCCTCACGATCACCTATGGATTTCATCCCTGTCCGTTCGGCATGGCTCTCGTGATGACTACGCCGCGTGGTCTTGCCGGACTTGCGCTCGCCGATGCAGGCAAGGAGCGTTCGGCGCTCCGCGACATGAAATCGCGTTGGCCGAGAGCGCACTACGTCGAGGATTTTGCCGCTACCGCCGCAACGGCGCGGCGTATCTTCGATCCTGCATTGTGGCGAAAAAATCAGCCTTTGCGGGTGGTGCTGATCGGGACCGATTTCGAAATTCGTGTCTGGGAAAGGCTGCTCGATATCCCGATGGGACGGCTTACGACCTATTCCGATCTTGCGGCTCGCGCCGGATCACCAAAGGCCGCCCGGGCAGTTGGTGCCGCGGTCGGCAGAAATCCGATCTGCTTCGTGGTGCCGTGTCACCGCGTTATTGGCAAGAGCGGCGAGCTCACGGGCTATCACTGGGGCCTGACTCGCAAGCGTGCGATACTCGGATGGGAAGCCGGAATGACCGCGGCGGCCTGATCAGGCGGCGAGATCAAGTTTCGAGGCGACCGTCGAATCAGCATTGAGCCGGTAAATCATCGGTACCCCGGTATCCAGATTGAGCCTTGTGATGCTGTCCGGCGTGTGCTTGTCGAGCACCATCACGAGCGCGCGCAGCGAGTTGCCGTGCGCGGAGACGAGCACGCGCTCGCCGCGCAGCACGCGTGGCAGAATATCCGTCACGTAATAAGGCAATGCTCGCGCAAGCGTGTCTTTCAGGCTTTCGCCACCCGGCGGCGCCACGTCGTAAGAGCGGCGCCAGATATGCACCTGCTCCTCGCCCCACTTCTTGCGCGCGTCATCTTTGTTCAGGCCGACCAGATCGCCATAGTCACGTTCATTGAGCGCCTGATTCTTGAAGACCGGAATTCCCGTCTGTCCCAGCTCACCAAGCATCAGGTCGAGCGTGCGTTGAGCGCGCTTGAGCGCGGACGTAAAGGCAACATCAAACTTGATGCCCTGTGCCTTGAGCTTGCGGCCAGCCTCGCAGGCCTCCGCCACTCCTTTTTCCGTCAGGTCGACGTCACGCCAACCCGTGAACAGGTTTTTCAGGTTCCAATCGCTTTGGCCGTGACGCACGAGCACAAGAAGCCGGTCTTTCATCTATCTCCTCAGATATCTTTCAAACCAAGAACGTCCATCATCGAATAGAGTCCCGGCTTCTGCGTGCGCGCCCAGTGCGCCGCGTGCAGCGCGCCGCGGGCGAAGATCACGCGGTCTTCCGCCTTGTGTATCAGCTCCACGCGTTCGGCGGCGCCGGCAAATATCACATTGTGCTCGCCTACGACAGTTCCGCCGCGCAAGGCTGCAAAACCGATATCGCCGGCCTTGCGCGCACCGGTATGACCGTCGCGACTCCTGACGGAATGCTTGTCGAGCGCGATGCCGCGTCCGTCCGCCGCCGCGCGGCCGAGCATCAGCGCGGTCCCGGATGGCGCGTCGACCTTCTGGTTGTGGTGCATCTCCAGGATCTCGATGTCGAAAGAGCTGTCCAGCGTCTTGGCCACGCGCTTGGTTAACGCGACGAGCAGATTCACACCGAGGCTCATGTTGCCCGACTTGACGATCACCGCGCTCCTGGCGGCGTCCTTGATTTTTGTCTCGTCTGCCGCGCTCAGTCCCGTCGTGCCGATGATATGGACTTTCCCGGTCTTTGCCGCGAGCGCTGCAAATTCGAGCGTGGCGCTCGGCGCGGTGAAGTCGACAATACCGTCCGCCTTGGCGAGCAATGGCGCAGCGTCGCCAGTCAGCTTGACGCCGTTCTCGGGAAGACCGGCAAGCACGCCCGCATCCCAGCCGATCAGCGGCGAGCGGGCGTCCTCGAGGGCGCCCGCAAGCTCAAACTCCCTGCTGTCGGCGATCGCCTTGACCAGCGTACGGCCCATCCGTCCGCCGGCGCCGGCGACCACAAGCCGCATTTCGGCCATGGAACAACTCCCGGAACGTGGCGTGGGTATAGCGCGCGGGCCGGCAAAAGGCGACTACGGCTGCGGCCCGTCGTAACCCTCGATAATCACGATATCGGCGGTCGCGTGCGGCAGGCGGAGTTTCATGTTCGCCTGATATTCCGGTGAATGGTAGCAGGCGAGTGCCGCCGCATAGTCGGGAAACTCTATAACCACGTTGCGGGAGCGCGCGCTGCCTTCGGCGCATTCGAACTTGCCCGCGCGCACGACATAGCGTGCGCCATACTTCCTGAAGATCGCCTGATTACCGGCGGCATAGGGCTTATAGCCCTCCTCGTCCCGTACATCGACCCTGCCGATCCAGTAGCCCTTTGCCATCCGCTTGTTCTCCCTATGACTTCGCCGCTTGTTCGATTTCGGCCACGATTGCATCCGCTGCCGCCTTGGGGTCGCGCGCCTCAAGAATGGGCCGGCCAACCACCAGGTAGTCGGCCCCGGCCTCGATTGCGTTTGCAGGCGTCATGATGCGTTTCTGGTCGCCGGTCGTGCTCCCAGCGGGCCGGATACCGGGCGTCACGAGCACCATGCCGGGGCCGACAATATCGCGAAGCGAGGCGGCCTCTTCCGGCGAACACACCAGCCCGTCAACCCCGGTGTCGCGCGCTTGCGCGGCGCGCGCGGCAGCAAGCTCCTTAACGCCCATGTCGTAGCCGGCGGCAGCAAGATCAGCGTCATCATAGGACGTCAGCACGGTCACCGCGAGAATTCGAAGCTTGGAATTTCGTCTGCCTTCGACGGCGGCTTTCATGGTCTGCGGGTAAGCGTGAACGGTCAGGAATGTCGCGCCAAGCTGGGCGACACTTTCGACACCTTTTGTCACGGTGTTGCCGATGTCGTGCAGCTTGAGATCGAGAAACACCTGCTTTCCCTCAGCGATCAACCGGGCTGCAAACGACAAACCGCCGGCAAAAGCAAGCTGATACCCGATTTTGTAGAACCAGACCGATTCACCGAGTCGTGTGGCCATTGCCTCGGCCGCCGACACTGAGGGCACGTCAAGCGCAACAATCAGGCGTTCGCGCGCATCCAGTCGCACCGTCAGCCTCCTCGCATCATCATTCGAGCCATTTCGACCAGTTTTTCAAGTTGGGTGCGAAGCTGGTTGGCGATACCCGGATCGGCAATATTGTCCATTTCGTCAAACGCCGTGTCGGCACGCTGTATGGCAACTTGCTCGGGAATAACCAATGCCCCGCACCCAAGTTCGAGAATCTGCCGCATCGCCATCAGCGAGCGAAGCCCGCCCGCTCGACCGGGCGAAGCCGAGGAGACAGCAAATACCCGGCCCTTGAAGGCAGCGTAAGTCGGGTCCCCGCGCTCGCGCACGCGCGACACCCAGTCAATCGCATTTTTCAAAAGAGGCGGCACCGATGCGCTGTATTCCGGGGTGGCTATGAATACGCCGTGGTGCGCCATGACCATCTGCTTGAGTTTGATTGCATTCGCGGGCGGTCCGGCCCGCGCATCGAGGTCCGCGTCATAAATCGGGAGCGGATAGTCGGCGAGAGATATACGGGTGACATCGACGTCAAGCAGCGTGAGTTCTTTTGCCGCCAATGCAGCAAGCCGCACATTATGGGAACCCGTGCGCGTCGAACCCGGCACGACGAGAATTTTGGGGATCGGCATCAGCGGCTCCGCATTCGCGGGCGACGACACCACGCCATCAGCGGCCGCGATAGACCCACACGCGCGCAGGCGGCAGGTTCATCCAGATGAGCTCGGACGACTCTGCCCGCACGCCGGATAGCTCTTTCGGAATCGGCGGAAGCATCGCGTACGTGAATTGTACGAATGGGGCACCATGTGCCAGCAGCGTCATCGCATCGGAGATTAGACGCAACCGGGTACGCAACGGTTTGGTGACAAGCGGAAGTCCGGACACGATCGCCGCCGCAGGCTCTTGCACGTAACCGTCGAGCAGCCGGCGCAGCCGATAGGCATCACCCTGCACGACCGTCGCTGCGGGATAACGGGTCCGCAGCAGCCGGCAGAAATCCGGATTGAATTCAACGAGGATCAGACGGGTAGCGTCGACACCACGGCGAACGAGCGCCTCGGTCACCGGGCCGGTGCCCGGGCCCAACTCGATCACCGGCCCATGCGACCGTGGATCCACGTAGCGCGCCATTGCGCGCGCGAGCACACGGCTCGACGGCATCACGGCGCCGGTCGAAATCGGTTTTTCGATCCAGGAACGGATGAACTGCATCTCGTCATCGAGACGCAGGCTCTTTTTTTCGACGCGGGCGACTGAATGTGAGGGCATTTGCTGCGAGGTCACGCGTACGGGCGGCGGGCCTCGCCGCGACATTTACGGGTATAGGGCGCAAGGCAGGGGGTCAAGATGGATTACCCCGATTGGCTGCCCCGGCTACCCAGACCATCCAGAAACTCTTTGACTCGACTGAAGAAACCAGCCGACTCCGGTTGGGTCGCCTCCGACGATAGTTTTTCAAACTCGGCCAGCAGTTCGCGCTGACGCTTGGTGAGGTTTTGCGGCGTTTCCACCGCTACCTGAACGTACATGTCTCCCGTTTGCTTCGCCCGCAGGACAGGCATCCCTTTACCGGCCAGACGGAAACGTCGGCCGGTCTGAGTGCCGGCCGGAATTTTCACGCGTACCCGGCTTCCGTCGATTGCCGGGACCTCAAATTCACCGCCCAACGCCGCTTTCGCCATGGATATCGGCACGCGGCAATGCAAGTCAGCGCCGTCGCGCTGGAAGAACTCGTGGGCCGCCACTTCCAGAAAAATATAAAGATCGCCCGGTGGACCACCCCGCAAACCTGCCTCACCCTCGCCCGCAAGGCGGATGCGAGTGCCGTCTTCAACACCGGCCGGAATGTTGACGGAAAGAGTGCGCTCACGCGTTACGCGCCCGCTCCCGCCGCAGATCTTGCAGGGATCGTCGATCACCTGGCCGCGCCCATGGCAAGTTGGACACGTGCGTTCAAGCGTGAAAAAGCCCTGCGCGTGCCGGATTTTCCCCGCGCCGCCACAACTCGCACACGGCTTTGGCTTGGTCCCGGCCTTGGCGCCGCTGCCCGAGCATGCTTCGCAGGTCACGGATGTCGGTATGCGAATTTGTGCGGTCTTGCCAGTGAAGGCTTCATCAAGGCTGATTTCCATATTGTAGCGCAGGTCCGATCCGCGCTCCCGACCGGACCCGCGGCCGCGCGCCGAGTCCATGCCGAAGATCCCCTCGAAGATATCGGCAAAAGTCGATCCGAAATCGGCGCCGAATCCATGGCCACCGCCCATTCCGCCATGTTCGAATGCAGCATGACCAAACCGGTCATAGGCGGCACGCTTGTCGCCGTCCTTGAGGACGTCATATGCCTCGTTGATTTCCTTGAAGCGGTGTTCGCAGTCCTTGTCGCCCGGATTACGATCGGGATGGTGCTGCATCGCGAGCTTGCGGAATGCCGCCTTGAGTTCGGCCTCGGTACAGTTGCGGGAAACGCCGAGAACTTCGTAATAGTCGCGCTTGGACATCCGGCTATTTCCTCAGTTCACGCCTGCCAGAACATCCGTATGCGATTCCGGCGTCCCTGCAAACATGCACCCCCGGACATGGGCCCGGGGGTGACGTCACTCGCGGATCGCGGGTGCATGGCCAACGAGCAGCCGGTCAGGCCGACTTCTTTTTGTCGTCGTCAACCTCGGTGAACTCCGCGTCGACGACGTCTTCCTTTTTCTCGCCGGACGCCGCATCGCCGCCTGCGCCGGGTGCGTTTTGCGCTTCTTGCTGCTGCTTGTACATGGCCTCGCCGAGCTTCATCGAGGCCTGCGCAAGCGCATTGGTCTTGGCCTGGATTGCCGAAGAATCGTCGCCCTTCAGCGCTTCCTTCAGATCGGCGATCGCATTCTCGATCGCGGTACGATCGGCGTCTCCGATCTTCGATCCGTGCTCGGAGAGCGCCTTCTCGGTCGAGTGCACAAGCGCCTCAGCATGATTCTTCGCTTCGACCGCAGCTTTGCGCTTCTTGTCCTCCTCGGCGTGCGATTCCGCATCCTTGATCATCTTTTCGATGTCGGCTTCGGACAGACCGCCTGAGGCCTGGATACGGATCTGCTGTTCCTTGCCGGTCGCCTTGTCCTTGGCCTGGACGTTGACGATGCCGTTCGCGTCTATATCGAAGGTGACTTCGATCTGCGGAACGCCGCGTGGCGCCGGCGGAATACCGACGAGGTCGAATTGCCCGAGCAGCTTGTTGTCGGCCGCCATTTCGCGCTCACCCTGGAACACGCGGATCGTGACCGCATTCTGATTATCCTCGGCGGTCGAGAAAACCTGACTCTTCTTCGTGGGAATCGTCGTGTTGCGATCGATGATACGAGTGAACACGCCGCCCAGCGTTTCTATCCCGAGCGAAAGCGGAGTCACGTCGAGCAAGAGAACGTCCTTGACGTCGCCTTGCAAAACACCAGCCTGGATCGCGGCGCCGACCGCCACGACCTCGTCAGGATTGACGCCTTTGTGCGGCTCTTTGCCGAACAGCTGCTTTACGATTTCCTGCACCTTAGGCATGCGCGTCATGCCGCCGACCAGAACAACCTCGTTGATCTGCGCAGCCGAAATGCCGGCATCCTTGAGTGCCTGCTTGCAAGGCTGGATCGTCTTCTGGATCAGGTCGTCGACCAGCGCCTCGAACTTGGCGCGGGTCAGTTTCATCGTCAGATGCTTGGGACCGGACGCATCGGCCGTGATGAACGGCAGATTGATTTCGGTCTGAGTCGTCGACGACAGCTCGATCTTTGCCTTTTCCGCCGATTCCTTTAGACGTTGCAGTGCAAGCTTGTCGCGGCGCAGGTCGATCCCCTGCTCTTTCTGGAATTCGTCGGCGAGATAGTTGACCAGCCGCATGTCGAAGTCTTCACCGCCCAGAAACGTGTCGCCGTTCGTGGACTTCACCTCAAAAACGCCGTCACCGATCTCGAGAATTGAAATATCGAAGGTGCCGCCGCCGAGGTCGTAAACCGCAATGGTACCGGTCTTCTGCTTGTCGAGACCGTAGGCGAGCGCAGCGGCGGTCGGTTCATTGATGATGCGCAGCACCTCAAGACCGGCAATCTTGCCGGCATCCTTGGTGGCCTGGCGTTGCGCGTCGTTGAAGTAGGCGGGAACCGTAATGACAGCCTGTTCGACCTTCTGGCCGAGATAGGCCTCGGCCGTCTCTTTCATTTTCTGTAAAATGAAAGCCGAAATTTGCGACGGTGAAAATGATTTGCCGTCGGCTTCGACCCATGCATCGCCGTTCGAGGCCTTGCTGATTTTGTACGGAACGAGTTTTTTGTCTTTCTCGACCATCGGGTCGTCGTAACGCCGCCCGATCAGGCGCTTGACCGCAAAGATGGTCTTTTCCGGATTGGTGACAGCCTGACGCTTGGCCGGCTGACCGACAAGACGCTCACCATCGTCGGTAAAGGCAACAATCGAAGGCGTAGTGCGCATGCCTTCAGCGTTCTCGATAACTTTCGGCGTCTTGCCTTCCATGACGGCGACGCACGAGTTGGTGGTGCCGAGGTCGATGCCGATGACCTTGCCCATGGTTCTTCCTCTCAATTTGCGGCAGGCCGGCCGGGCCACTTGGCGCCCGAGTGGATACGTCGGCGGCTCATCCGCAGACCCCTATCCAGCCCCCTGGATACGCGATTCGCCGCATTTTCGCGGCTTTATGGCTCATATAGGAGGGCACCCGGATGCCGCAAGTCGGGCGCTCACGAAATCGCGAGGTAGGCACTACAGGATACCATGAATGGTTAGCGAGCCATTGCTGCACCGCATTCGGGCAGCTAGGGAGGGCCGCTAACATTGGAAAGGCCATCGTATTCATGTTTCGGCTGCTTTTCACGTATCTGTTGGCTGCCTGGGCTGGACTGACGGCCGTAACCACCGCGGCAATTTCGGACCCGACATATCCGCCCGGGTCTCGAATCGGCATTGAATTGCCTGGGGACCTCAAGCCGAGCACGCGGTTTCCCGGATTCGAGGATATCGAACGCAAGGTCTCTATTGCGATCCTTGATCTGCCGGCCAGTGCCTATACCGAACTTGAAGCCGCGGCCTTCAGCAAGCTTCCGCCGGGTCTTCAGCAGGCAAAGCGCGAAAGTTTTCCGTTCGGCAGCGGCATCGGATTTCTGATCAGCGGATTCGTGCAAACGGACGGCACCACGCTCCACCGCTGGTCGCTGTTGGCCCAGACCGTCGGCGGACCGGTCCATGATCTCACCGCGCTGATCAATGTCGAAGTGCCGGAAAACGCCCTTTCCATCTACTCCGATGCAGTCGTTCGCAAGGCGCTTGCCAGCGTCACTTTCCGCCCTGCTCCAATCAAGGAGCAGCTCGATCTTTTGCCATTTCGGCTCGGGGATCTTGCCGGTTTCCAAGTGGTGCAGGTGATGCCGACCGGCGCCGTCGTTCTGGCCGACGAGACTGACAGCAACGCGGGCGATAAACCCGCAGGCCGCCCGATCATGATCGTTTCGGTCGGACGCGGCGGACCCGCTGACCCTAATGACCGCGCGCGATTTGCGCGCGACCTGGTTGCCACGGCGCCGGTGCGCGATCTTTCAATAAAGTCCGCCGAATCCATGCGGATAAGCAATGCGCCCGGCCACGAAATCAGAGCCGAAGGTAAAGATCCGGCAGGCAAAGCACTGTCTCTGGTGCAATGGCTGCGATTCGGAGCGAGTGGCTACTTGCGAATCGTAGGCGCCGGCCCCAGCGCGGAATGGGATCGCATGTTTGCCCGCTTCCGGGCCGTCCGCGACGGGATCGACATGAAGTGAAGTCTACTTCGCGTCTGACTGTGAATTATCGTTTGCCGATGACGGCGTTTTTTGAACGGCCTTACTGACCGCGACCAGTGCCGGCCGTAGAACCCGCTCACCAATCATGTACCCGGCCTGAATGACCTCCGCGACCTGCCCCGCAGGCAAATCGGACGTCGGTACTTCGTACATGGCCTGGTGCACGTTTGGGTCGAACTTCTCCCCCTGTGGCGAGAATTTCCTGACGCCATTCTTTTCCAGAATTTTGAGAAGCTCACGTTCAGTGAGATCCACACCTTCAACAAGCGCCTTTACCTTTGCGTCGGCGCTCTCACGCAACTCCGGTCCGATAGCTTCCAGCGCCCGATGCATATTGTCGGCGACCGCGAGCACGTCGCGCGCGAACCCGGCGATCCCGTAGAGCCGCGCGTCGAGGACCTCACGCTCGGTGCGTTTGCGCAGGTTTTCCATCTCGGCAAGTGTGCGCAACAGCTTGTCTTTCAAGTCCGCAGCCTCGCGCTTGGCCTCGACAACCGGATCGGCCTGCTCGGGCGCTGTCGGGCTCTCGGTTTCTGCGGCCGCGGTTTCAGCCTCGCGGGCGGTAGGGTCCGTCATCGTCCTTGGTCCATCCTCAACCATACGCGGATGCCCCGCATATCAGCGTTGCGGTGGCAAAAATCAAGCGGTTATGGGGCAAGTAAACGACTTACGACGCGCGCGGTGTAGTCGACCATGGGAATAACGCGGGCATAGTTAAGCCGGGTCGGCCCGATGACGCCGATAACTCCGACAATACGCCCATTACTGTTTCGGTATGGCGCGATGATGGTGGAAGAGCCGGACAGTGAAAAAAGCTTGTTTTCGGAGCCGATAAAGATTCGCACGCCATCACCGCGCTCGGCGCGGCCGAGCAGATCGATTACCCCGCGCTTGGTCTCGAGCGCGTCAAACAGCGAGCGCACCCGCTCGAGATCTTCCAACGCGCGCAGATCTTCCAGAAGATTGGCATGACCGCGCACAATCAACTGGCGCTCGTCATTCTCGCCTCCCGACCAGCTGGCGAGGCCGGCAGCTATCACTTTCTGCGTTAGCTGGTCGAGTTCGGCTTGCCCCTCGGCGACCGCTTTCTCGATTTCGGCGCGTAGTTCGGAAAGCGTCTTGCCCCGGATGCGTGCATTGAGAAAGTTGGCCGCCTCGGTAAGCGACGAAGCAGGCAACCCGGCCGGGATATTCAGAACGCGGTTTTCGACCTGGCCGTCCTCTGCAACAAGCACCGCCAGAGCCCTTTCCGGCTCAAGCCTCACGAATTCGATGTGCTTGAGACGGACATTCGTTTTTGCCGTGAGTACCACACCGGCAGAGCGGGTCAGCCCCGACAGCATTTGTGAAGCCTCGGTCAGCACGGCCTCCATTGATTTATTCGCTTGCGCGCCTGCTACCTGAGCCTCGATCGACCGGCGGTCCTCTTCGCTCAGATCACCGACCTGCATCAACGCGTCTACGAAAAACCGTAACCCGATTTCCGTCGGCAGCCGGCCGGCAGACGTATGGGGCGCATAGATAAGTCCGAGCTGTTCCAGATCCGACATCACGTTGCGCACGGACGCCGGGGATAGCGTGATCGGCAGGAGGCGCGACAGATTCCGCGAGCCAACAGGCTCTCCCGTCGCCAGATAGCTTTCCACGATCTGGCGAAAAATCTCACGCGAACGCTCATTAAGCGCCGCCAAGCTCACCTGCGTTGCGCCGATTGGGATATCGTGGGACGCCAAGGCCTTACTCCCTCGAAAACAGTCAACAATTGACCATCGGGGCCGTCTTGTTCAAGACGTCTGTATGGCTATGGTGAGCGGCCAATATCAAAGGAGCAACCCCGATGCGGCCAAGCCGACGACAGGCCGACGAATTGCGCGCCGTTTCACTGGAACGCGGCGTCGTGAAATACGCCGAGGGTTCGTGCTTCGTGAAATTCGGCGACACTCACGTGCTGGTGACCGCAAGCCTGGAAGAGCGCCTGCCGCCCTGGCTCAAGGGCCAGGGCCGCGGCTGGGTTACCGCCGAATATGGCATGCTTCCGCGGGCCACATCGGAACGCACGCGGCGCGAGGCAAGCGCGGGCAAGCAGGGTGGCCGCACGGTCGAAATCCAACGCCTGATCGGCCGCTCGCTCCGCTCGGTGGTCGATTTGCGCGCGCTTGGCGAGCGGCAAATCACCATAGACTGTGACGTGATCCAGGCCGATGGCGGCACTCGCACCGCTTCCATTACCGGCGCCTGGGTCGCGCTCGCGGACTGCATCAACTGGATGAGGTCACGCGATATCATCAAGGCTGAAGTCCTGCGTGACCACATTGCGGCCGTTTCCTGTGGGGTCTGCAAAGGGACTGCGGTGTTGGATCTCGACTACGCAGAAGATTCGGAGGCCGATACCGACGCCAATTTCGTCATGACCGGCTCGGGAAATATTGTCGAGATTCAAGCCACCGCCGAAAAGATTCCGTTCAGCGAAGATCAGTTCACTGTGCTCCTCGCGCTTGCCAGAAAAGGCATTGCGAAACTGGTATCACTGCAGAAGCTGGCCGTGGCATAAGCCACACGCGCGGTGGTGGGCGGGACTAAAGAAAATGCCCAGACAGTTGACCGGCTTGGTGATCATCGCCACCCACAATGCGGGCAAGTTCCGGGAAATGCACGATCTGCTGACTCCGTTTGGAATCGAGATTCAGTCCGCCGCCGAACTCGGCCTTCCGGAGCCAAAGGAAACCGGAATGACGTTTGCCGAGAACGCACGCATCAAGGCGCTCGCCGCGGCACGCGCAAGCGAAAAGCCGGCATTCGCCGATGATTCCGGTCTGGTCGTCGATGCGCTCGGCGGAGAGCCTGGCATACATTCAGCGCGCTGGGCCGGACCGGACAGAGATTTCCGGGCGGCAATGAACCGCATTCAGACCTTGTTGATTGAACGCGGGGCCAAGACGCCGGAACAACGCCGTGCGCATTTTGTCGCCGCGCTGTGCCTTGCCTGGCCGGATGGCCACGTTGAAGCCTTCGAAGGCCGCGTCGATGGTGTCGCCGTTTGGCCGCCGCGCGGCAACAAAGGTTTCGGCTATGATCCGCTTTTCCGCCCCGACGGATTTGATGTCACCTTCGGGCAGATGAGTGCCGAGGAAAAGCACGGCCTGCCGCCGCGCGGGCTGGGCCTTTCGCATCGCGCCCGTGCATTCATGAAGCTTGCTGAAGCTTGCCTCAGGGAGCCCTGACAGGTCCCCGATCGTTACAATTTTAATCAACAGTTATCGGCGAGAACCCGCACCCGCTGGCTGCGGGGGGTTTGGCTGACTATGATGTTTAACATGTCGTTAACGACTCCATTCGGCGTGTACGTGCACTGGCCCTTCTGCCTGTCGAAGTGCCCTTATTGCGATTTCAACAGTCACGTGCGGCACGGCGGCATCGACGAGACACGTTTCCTGCGGGCCTACCAAGCCGAGATCGCCGCCACCGCCGCGCAGACGCCGGACCGGACCGTTTCCTCGATATTTTTCGGTGGTGGCACGCCCTCGTTGATGCAGCCCGAGTCGGTGCAGGCAATTCTTGATTGCATCACCCGATACTGGCGCGTTGCACCCGACGTCGAAGTGACGCTGGAGGCAAACCCGACCAGCGTCGAAGCCACGAAATTCCGCGGCTTTCGCAGCGCCGGTGTCAATCGCGTTTCGCTTGGCGTGCAATCGCTCGACGATTCCGCACTCAAGGAACTCGGCCGGCTACACAACGCGCAGGAGGCACTCGACGCCGTCGCAGTCGCTCGTTCGATTTTTGCACGGTACTCGTTTGACCTTATTTATGCGCGGCCGCGGCAACGTCTCGAGGCCTGGGCGATGGAACTCAGGCATGCCATCGCGGAGGCTGCCGAACACCTTTCGCTTTATCAATTGACGGTCGAACCTGACACTCCCTTTTTCGAGCTGCATAAGGCCGGCCGGTTACCGACGCCTGACGAAAATCTGGCGCGCGACTTTTATGATCTCACGCAGGAAATCTGTGCGGAGGCAGGGTTGCCGGCGTATGAGATCTCCAATCATGCGCGGCCCGGTGCCGAGTGCCGGCATAACCTGGTGTACTGGCGGGGTCATGACTATGCCGGCATCGGGCCCGGCGCTCATGGTCGGCTGACCATCGACGGTCGCCGGGTCGCAACGGAGACTGAGAAACGGCCCGAAGCCTGGCTGTTCCGCGTGGAGACAAGCGGCACAGGAATTACTGTTTCGGAAAAACTGACGCCGGGCGAGACTGCCGACGAGTACCTGCTGATGGGCCTGCGGCTCACCGAAGGTATCGACGTTGGGCGTTACAGCGAGATTGCCGGGCGCGCCCTCGACCCTCGACGCATCGCAATATTGCGCGAGGATGGCGCGATAGAAACCACCGCCGACGGCCGGCTGCGTGTCACAAAAAGCGGATTTCCGTTGCTTGATGCGGTGGTGGCGGACCTGGCCGCGTGACGCTTCACGTCCCCGGCGCGAACGATTTCGGTGCCGGGCTGACCACCTGACCACCCGACGGCGTCACCCGCAAAACCGCAAGGCCGCGCTCGTTGGTGCCCTCCGAGCGGAAACGAAAAACGCCGTCGATGCCCGCATAGCCAGACGGATTGGTAAGCACCTGCTCGCTGAACCGCTGGGCTCCTTGTGTTTTGACGAGCGCTGCCACCAGCGCTACCGCATCATAGGCAAGCGTCGCGGTGCGGACCGGGTCCTTGCCGTAGCGCGCGCGGTACCGTGCCGAGAAATTACGGAACCCTGCCTGCTCCGGCGAGGGGTACCAGCCGCCTTCAAGCAGTTTTTCGGACGATACTCTGGTGTCGTCGCCCCACAGCCCGGTGCCGAGCAGCTGCACGCGCTTGAGATCGACACCGTTGGCCACGAGCGCCTGGGCGATCTGCGGCACGGCGTCGGGACTGTCGGGAATGAAGATGCTGTCGATCTGGTTGCCCGCCTGCGCGACGCGGCGCGCGGCCTCCGCCGTACGATTGACGTCGTGGGGATATTTCTCGAGAACCACGACGCGCCCGCCGAGACGGGCGACTTCCTGCTGGAACGCGGCTTCCACCACCGTGCCATAGGCATTGTCGGGCAAAAGCGCGGCAAAGGAACGTTTGCCCTGCGAAGCCGCATACGAGACGATGCGGCGTACGTCGGTTTCTGGCAGGAAGCTCAGCAGATAGACGCCACGCGCGGCAACGCTCGCATCGGTCGAAAATGCGATCACGGGAACATTGCTTGCGCGAGCGACCTGACCGGCCGCGCTCACCGACTGGGCAAAAAGCGGCCCCACAATGATTTCGGCGCCTTCGGCAATTGCCTGTTGCGCCGCATTCTGCGCCCCCTGCGGCGAGCCGCCGTCGTCTTTGACGATAAGCTGGACGTTGGACACCTTGAACTCGGCGAGCGCCATCTCCGCCGCGTTCTTCATCGACTGCCCCGCCACCCCCGCATTTCCTGGTGCCGTCACAGGCAGAATGAGACCGATGCGGACCTGGCCGTCGCTTGCCTGCGCGCTTGCCGCCGGCTCGGCGGCGGGAGATGCAGGTCCCCCGCCACTCAGCTGGGTGGCGCATGCCGCAACCACAATGCCTGTCGCGACGACGGACAGGCCGGTGCGCATATGACGCCATGCGCGAGCAATCGCCCCCTCACGCGACAGTCCCGACATGGTCGCTCCCCTGCGACAATTCCTCGTCAGTCGTAGCCGGTCTCGTGGAAAAAGTTAAGGCCATGAAATGGCGGACGGATTTGTTCCCGATGACGCGCCGCAGACGCCCGTCTAGAGTGCCGCCATGGCAGCGGAAACCAAAACGAAACCACGCCACTATGCCCCTTTTGGCGAGCCGATCGAGGTTGGCAAGGTTCCACCCGGTCTTTATCTGGTTGCCACTCCTATCGGAAATCTCGGCGATGTGACGTTGCGGGCACTCGAAACCCTGGCCGGCGTCGATGTTATCGCATGCGAAGATACGCGCGTGACCCGCAAACTCACCGAACGCTACGGCATCACAACGCCGCTGACCACCTATCATGAACACAACGCGACCGAGGCGCGGCCCAAGCTGCTTTCACGGCTGGCCGAGGGTCGGTCGGTAGCACTTGTCTCGGACGCCGGCACGCCTTTGATTTCCGATCCGGGATTCAAGCTCGTGCGCGCGGCCCGCGAAGCAGGCTACCACGTCACAGCGCTGCCGGGCGCGTCAGCGGTGCTCGCTGCGCTCACGATCTCCGGGCTGCCGACCGATCGCTTTTTCTTCGAAGGCTTCCTGCCGCCGAGGACATCCGCGCGCCAGAAACGCGTAGGCGCGCTCGCCAATGTTGCGGCGACCCTGATTTTCTTCGAGAGCGGATCACGTCTGGCCTCGACGCTGGCCGACCTCGCCGCGGCACTGGGACCTCGCGCAGCCGCAATATGCCGCGAGCTCACCAAGGTGCATGAAGAGCTAATCTGCGAAAGCCTCGACACGCTTGCCCGCCTGTACGCCGGCAACGCCGAGACGCGCGGCGAATTCGTGATCCTGGTGGCGCCTGCAACCGACTCGCACCGCACGGATGATATCGACGCCCTCCTGAAGCAGGCGCTGTCACGCGTGTCGGTGAAAGATGCGGTCGGTGAGGTCGCCATCGCAACGGGGCGCCCCCGGCGCGAAATCTACCAGCGTGCGCTCGCTCTCGCCAAAGATGGTGGGAATGACGCACAGTGACGCACCGCCGCGCTCCGGACGACGCACGCCGCAACCGGAGCGCCAGGCCGCTTTTCGTGTCGGGATCTCGGCAGAGAGTCGCGCGGCCGCATTTCTGGTCGCAAAAGGATTCCGCATTCTGGCTCGGCGGTGGCGTAGCCCGCTTGGCGAGATCGACATTATCGCCAGGCGCCGCCAACTGCTTGTGTTCGTCGAGGTGAAAGCGCGGCCAACGCTCGACGAAGCGGCAGAATCCGTCAATGCCAGGCAGCGCCGAAGGATCGCTGCAGCCGCCGAGATTTGGCTCGCGGGCAATTCCGACCCATCGATCCGGGATGTTCGCTTCGATGCGATTCTGGTGGCGCCGGGCAGGATTCCGCGACACGTACAGGCCGCGTTCGACATTTGACGATCGCGGCGTGACTATGCGCTAAGCCGCTCGAAGAATTGATCGACCTGGGTGCGGATGCGGCTGGCCGCAACTCCGAGATCGTCGGCGACAGCCTTGACCGTTGCAGCGCTCGAGCGCGTGTCCTGTGTGGCGGTTCCCATCAAATTGACTTCTTTTGCAGTCTCGGCGGTGCGCCTCGCGGCAATTTCGACGCCACGCGCGATTTCCTGCGTGGCCGCGCCTTGCTCGGTCACCGCGGCCGCAATCGCGCTGCTGATACTGCCGATTTCACGAATCGTCTGCTCGATGCCTGTGATTGCGGCGATCGACCGCTGCGTCGCGCGCTGCATGCCTGCGATCTGGGCTCCGATCTCCTCGGTCGCCCGGCTCGTTTGACCGGCGAGCGCCTTCACTTCGCCCGCAACCACGGCAAAGCCTCGACCGGCTTCTCCGGCGCGCGCCGCTTCAATGGTGGCGTTGAGCGCGAGCAGGTTTGTTTGCTCGGCGATATCCGTGATCAGTTTGACGACATCGCCGATGCGGGCGGCCGCTTCGTCAAGTTCCTTGACCGCAAGATTCGTCGATTCCACCTCGTTGACGGCCTTGGTCGCTATGCCATTGGATTGCGCGACCTGCCGGTCAATTTCGTTCACCGACGTCGACAGTTCGTCGGCGGCCGATGCGATATCGCGCACGTTGGCGCTGGCTTCCGAAGACGCCTCTTCTGCGCGCGTCGTCTTGCTCGACGCATTGTCCGCGGCGGCGGCGAGTTGCGTCGATGCCGCGAGCATCTCATCGGCAATTCGGCCCAGTTCGGCCAGTGTCGCTTCGATCTCCGCGGAGAAGTGTGCAATCTCGTTTGACATCTTCTCCTGGCGACGGGCCCGGAGATCGGCATCGCTGCGAACCGTGCGATTGAGCTGTTCGTTGCTCCGCATTGCCTGCTGAAAGATGCCGATCGACTTCGCGAGGGCGCCGATTTCGTCGGAGCGATCACTGAACGGTATTGTAATCGAACCATCACCGGCGGCGACCGCCTGGGTGATGCTCGTGATTTTCGCAATCGGCCGGATGACGCTGCGCGCAATGGTCAGCGCTCCTGCGATCGCCAGCACGACGGCAAAGCACGCCAGCACGCTGAGCAGCATCGCGGTGCGGTCAATGCCTTCGTCAATTTGGGTGTAAATCTGGCCAGCCCGGTCCGTATAGTGCTGACTGAGTTTCTCGAGATCCTTGCTCAACGCGGAACGCACCTGCGGCGCCAGGTTCTTTTCGGCCCATTCCCGCGCCGCCTGCGGGCCGGATTGTTTGGCGAGCGGTGCCAGCTTGTAGAGTGAATCCTGGTAGCCGGTGATCCTGACAGCAAAATCGCTGAACGCCACGGCGTCACTGTTACGGACGCTGCGTTGCCACTCGCTGATGACTGCGCTGATCTGGTCGCTGACCTTGATCAAGGCGTCTGCATATTTGGTGGCTTCGGCGCGGTCCGTCGAGACAAAGATTCCGCGTGCCTCCATCGTGCTGGCGTAAATCAGCCCGTTGATACGCTCGACATTCCAGCTGCCTGCATTGGCGGACTCAAACTCCTCTGTCAGGGCGGCATGCCGGTGGGCGTTGGACACCGCGACCATCGACAAGGCCATGGTAGTGGCGGCCATCAGCGCAAAGATCGTATAGAGTCGCGACGCGATCGAGAGCTTGGGCAGATTCACCAGTCGGGCCCCCCGGCCATGCAACAAATGTCCCCGAAGCCGCTATAGTGCGGGTAATTTGTTAACGCTTTGTTCGCCTAAAGGTGACCATGACGCTGAAAATCGCGGTGCAAATGGATCCAATCCAGCGGATCAACATCAAAGGCGACTCGACATTCGCCTTGCTGCTGGAGGCCCAGGAGCGCGGTCATAGGCTTGCCTACTACACGCCGGACCGGCTCGCCCTGCGCGATGGCCGGGTGTTCGCGCAGGTCGAGGCCCTCAGCGTGCGCGATAAACCCGGCGATCACTTTACCCTCGGTGAGCCGCGCCGCACCGAGCTCACAGAATTCGACGTCATTCTGTTGCGCCAGGATCCGCCGTTCGACCTGGCGTACGTCACGACAACCCATCTGCTTGAACGCATCCATCCCAGGACACTCGTCATCAACGATCCGGCAAACGTGCGCAACGCGCCCGAGAAGGTTTTCGTCACCGAGTTTCCCGACCTGATGCCCCCGACCTTGGTCTCGCGCGATCTTGCCGAGATAAAGGCGTTTCGCGCCGAGCACGGTGACATTGTCATGAAGCCGCTGTACGGAAAGGGCGGTGAGGCGGTTTTCCGGCTCGCACGCGAAGATCTTAATTTTGGGTCGCTGTTCGACCTGTTCGCCGCGACCTTTCGCGAGCAATGGGTCGTGCAGAAGTTTCTGCCGAACATCAAGAACGGCGACAAGCGCATTATCCTGGTCGATGGCGAATATGCCGGGGCGGTGAACCGGATTCCGGCCGCGGATGACCTGCGCTCGAACATGGTTCGTGGCGGCGTTCCCGCTGCGACCGAGCTGACCAGGCGCGAAGCTGAGATCTGCAAGCGTATCGGCCCGGCCCTGCGCGAGCGCGGCTTATTGTTTGTCGGCATCGACGTCATCGACGGTTATCTGACCGAGATCAACGTCACATCGCCGACAGGTATCCGCGCCATCAAAAATCTGGGCGGTCCCGACATAGCCGCGCTGATCTGGGACAAAATCGAGGCGAAGCGGCGCGCAAAACGATGAGCGTCGCGCTTACCATCGCAACAACCGACTACGACCATTTCCGCGACTTCCGGTTTGGGCTGGTCCGCGCCGAGGGCATTGAAGTCAACTGGCTCACGCTCGGCCATCATGAGATTTTTTCACGCTTCACATTCAACCGTGAATGGGACGTATCCGAGCTTTCATTTGCCAAATTCGCCGCACAGGTCACGCGTCAGGAATCCGACATAATCGGCCTGCCGGTCTACGCCTCGCGGCTTTTTCGTTTTGCCTCGTTCTACGTGAACCGGAAGGCCGGAATCGAAACGGCGAAGGATCTTCGCGGTAAGCGTGTCGGGGTCCCCGAGTGGGCGCACACCGCTGCGGTCTACATGCGGGGCTGGCTGATGCACGAGGCCGGCGTCGCGCTGTCTGACATCGACTGGGTGCAGGCGGGCACCAACGAAACCGGCCGCATTGAAAAAGTCGAGCTGTCGTTACCCAAGGGCGTCCGGCTGACCCGCATGCCGGAGAAGACGCTCAGCGACATGATTGCCTCGGGCGAGCTCGATTGTGTCATCATCGCGCGTCCACCGAATTCATTTAAGGAGAAGCACCCCGACGTCGTGCGCCTGTTTCCGGACTATGAGTCCATGGAGCGGCGCTATTACGAGGAAACCCGCGTCTATCCGATCATGCACACGATCGCGATGCGCAAGGCGGTACTGGAAGGACGGCCCTGGATTGCGCGCAATTTATACAATGCGTTCGAGGAATCGAAGCGGCGCAGCCTGGAGCGCATATTTGACCCGGCCGTCTCCCGCTATCCGGTGCCCTGGCTGACGGCGCACAGCGTCCGCATGCAGCAGATGTTCGGCGGCGACCCATTCCCATATGGAATTGAGCCAAACCGACCGACATTGGAATTATTCCTGCGCTACGCGTACGAGCAGGGCATCGCGCACCGCCTGGTGGCACCGGAGGACATTTTCCCTCCGGGAATCATGGCACCGGTAAGAGTCTGACTTATTTTGCCACCCGTTTCAGAGCCTCGGCACGGATTCCGGGCGCGGTCATTGTCGAAAGATCAAACGGGGCCTTGAGATTGCCCGCTTTCACCAGCTCATTCTGCATCCAGTTCAGCTTGTCGAGCGGCAGCGTCACCGACGGATCAATGGCGCGGCGGTTGATCGTGTCGTCAAAGGCGTAGGCAGGACGCGGATCATCCGGCTTCGCATGGATTGCAGTCTGCGTCAGCCTGATCGTTTCCTCGCGATGGGATACGGCGTATTTCAGCGCATCTATCGCCGCCGCAACAAAGTTGATCGCGTCGTCGCGACGCGCCGCGACCGTCTTCCCGGTCATGCTCAGGCACAGCCGCACGTAGTTCGGCAAAGCGTCGTGACCGTAGACCAACATCTTCACGTCTTTCGGTGCAACCGCCATGAACTCGGCGGCGACAATGCCGGCATCGGCGACACCCGCAACCACCGCCTTGAAGCGGTCGAGATCGCCGCCAAGGTTGGCAAAACGTACTTCAGACGCGGGGACCTTGTGCTGCTCGAGAATGGCGTTGACCAACAGATTCGGCAGCGAGCCCGGAGCCGCCACTGCGACGGTTTTTCCCTTGAGGTCTTCAATCTTGGTGATCGCCGATTTCACCATCAGCCCATGCGGTACGCCCGGCCAATCGCACCCGATGATCTTGATGTCGGCGCCGCGTGCACCGGCCAGAATCGCGGCACCCGGACTTGATTCAATGCTGTCGACTTCCCCCGAAAGCAACGCCTTGTGCGCAAGCGCGCCGTTTTTCATCGGGACAATCTCGAGCCGCAGACCATGTTTTGATGCAAAGTCGCGCTCGCCGACCATCAGCATAAATCCGGCGTCGCCCTTTGGTTCTATGACAACGTGCTTCCACGGCTTCAGGTCCTGCGCGGATGCCGAAGTAGCAATCGCGACCAGCACGAAGACAGCGAGGCAGCGCGTTGTCGTCATGGTTGGTTCTCCCGGCCTGCGTTGCAGACATGATCATCGGCCAAATGGCGGAGATCAACAACATCGAGTCGGTCCGCGATTCTTGTCTCCATATCCTGCATTCGATACTACTTTTACGGGAATCCGGCGAGGACAGGTGTATGACCCAGCGGGTGGCGACAGTCGCTTTCGAAGGCATAGAAGCGCGTGCCGTCGATGTGCAGGTACAGGTCGCACCTGGGTTGCCGGCTTTCAGCATCGTCGGTCTGCCTGACAAGGCAGTGTCTGAAGCAAAAGAGCGCGTACGCGCGGCACTGATTGCTTCAGGCCTCGCGCTACCGGCACGGCGCATTACCGTCAATCTCGCGCCGGCCGATCTGCCGAAGGAAGGCAGCCACTATGATCTTCCGATCGCGCTTGGCCTGATGGGCGCAATCGGCGCTATCCCACGTGATGCGCTGAACGGTTTCACGGTGCTGGGCGAGCTCGGACTTGACGGCTCGATTGCGCCGGTGGCCGGCGTTCTGCCGGCCGCCATCGGCGCCAACGCACGCGGCCACGGTCTGATCTGCCCGGGAGCCTGCGGTGCGGAGGCGGCCTGGGCCAGTCCCGAGATCGAGATCATAGCCGCGCAATCGCTCATTCAGCTGGCAAACCATTTCAGAGGCACGCAGATATTGGCGCGGCCACAGCCAAAAATTCACGCGCAGGAAAGTGCTCCGATCGATCTGTCCGACATCAAAGGTCAGGAAAGCGCCAAGCGAGCTCTCGAGGTCGCAGCAGCCGGCGGACACAACTTGTTGATGGTCGGACCACCCGGAGCCGGCAAGTCGATGCTGGCAGCCCGGCTGCCGACAATATTACCGCCGCTGTCGCCGACCGAGCTGCTTGAGGTCTCGATGATCGCATCGATTGCCGGAATGATCGAGGACGGCGCACTTACAAACAGGAGGCCGTTTCGGTCGCCGCATCACTCCGCTTCGATGCCGGCGCTGGTTGGTGGCGGCCTGCGCGCGCGGCCAGGTGAAATTTCCCTTTCGCACAATGGTGTTCTCTTTCTCGACGAGTTGCCGGAATTCTCCGGTCACGTGCTTGATTCGCTGCGCCAGCCGCTGGAAGCAGGTGAAGTCGCTGTCGCACGTGCCAATCATCGAATTACCTATCCGGCGCGTTTCATGCTGGTCGCGGCAATGAATCCCTGCCGCTGTGGACGTGCAAGCGATCCTGGATTTCATTGCAGGCGCGGCCCAAACGAGCGCTGTACGGCTGAGTATCAGGGACGATTGTCGGGTCCTCTGCTCGACCGAATCGACCTGCATATCGAGGTCCCTGCGGTCACCGCGGCGGATCTGATCCTGCCGCCGCCTACGGAAGGCAGTCGGCAGGTCGCCGCACGCGTCGCGCGTGCGCGCGACATCCAGGCGGCGCGTTATGCCGCAATGGGTCTGGACAGTGTCCGTACGAACGCGCAGGCAAGCGGCCCCGTCCTGGAGGAAGTGTCGCGGGCCGACGCCGGCGGACAGGCTCTTCTGCGCGACGCCGCGGATTCAATGCGTCTGTCGGCCCGCGGTTATCATCGCATTTTGCGCGTCGCGCGCACACTTGCCGATCTCGACGCCGCTGAATCTGTCGGCCGCGTACACCTGGCCGAGGCGCTTTCCTACCGTGCGCTCGCCGACGACGTTCGACACGCCGCATAATCCGCCTCACATGCGGAATCCGCCGTCGTTAACGATGCTTTCACCATAGTCACGCGAACGCGGACGGTGCGGTTAATTGCGAATAAATTTGCAAGGTTCGCGGCGCCAAATAGCTCGTGATCGTGGGCAGCCGGCGCATTGAGGGCAATGCTGCGCCGGGCAACACAGAGCCATGCAGGGCGCGGGATTTGACACCGGAATTTTTGCTGCTGCCGGCGCCCTGTTGGCCGGTATCCTGGCATTTGTCTACGCCCACTACCGCTCGGGCAAAGCCGCTCGGCTCACGCTCGAGGCCCGCATAGAAGATCTCTCTGACCGCATCTTGGAGCTAGGCGAGGCGGAAGAGCGGGCCCGTAGCCTGCTGGAAGCGCAAGGCGATGTCATTGTCCGGCGCGACAATTCCGGCAGGATCACCTACGCAAATGACGCCTTTTGCAGGCTGATGGGTGTAACGCGTGAGGCGCTGATCGGGAGCACGATCGAATTGCCGGTCATCGAGCGGGGTTCGGTGACCGTACAGCCCGATGGAACCCGTGTGCAGGACGAAAAGATCGATTGCGATCACGGTGCGCGGTGGATTTCCTGGCGGCAGGTTCTCGTACGAGGTCATAACGGTACCGAGACGCAGGCTGCCGGCCGTGACGTCACGAGTCGCGTCGAAGCCGAGCACGCTCTCGCGCTGGCACGCGATCAGGCGGAAGCCGCAAACCGCACGAAATCACGCTTTCTCGCCATGGTCAGCCATGAGATTCGCACGCCGCTGAACGGTATCCTGGGCATGGCAGACCTGCTGCTCGATACTCCGCTTTCGCCGGAGCAATTGACATACGCCAGGGCCGCGAAAACTTCCGCCGAAACGTTGCTCGCGCTGATCGAGGAGATTCTCGACTTTTCGAAAATCGAGGCCGGCCGGCTTGATCTGGAATCGCGTCCATTTGCGCTGGCTCCCATGATCGAGGAAACAGTCAAACTCATGGCACCGCGTGCCCAGGCCAAGGGGATCGAAATCGCCTCCTACGTCGATGAGCGAATTCCGGCAAACGTCATCGGCGACGTCGGGCGCCTGCGGCAGGTTCTGCTGAACCTCGTCGGCAACGCCGTCAAATTCACGGAAAAGGGCGGAGTCGGAGTTATCGTCGAGCCGGGCGACCACGAAGGCGAGATTCGTTTTGAGGTTCGCGACACAGGCATTGGCATACGGCAGGACGACCTGTCGCGTATTTTCCGGGATTTCGAGCAGGCCGATGGGTCTTCGACGCGAAAGTTCGGTGGCACCGGTCTCGGCCTCGCCATTTCTAAACGCATCATCGAGCGCATGAACGGACGCATCGATGTGACGAGCAATCCCGACGTCGGCTCGGTTTTCAGCGTCAGTGTCCGCTTGCCGATGGCGAACGGGCAGGAGCCGGGCATCATCGCTCCCGATCTGAATCGCGCCGCTATCATGATCGTTGCCGCGGCGGAGATCGAGGCATCATTGCTGGCGCGCCGTCTGGGGCGCTGGGGCGCGGCGACATGTACGGCCGTAAATGAAAAAATCGCCGCAGCGCTGATCCCTGAGCGTCCGTGGGCCTCATTGATCGTCGACCATCCGTTGGCCCGCGGCATGATCGAGAGCTGCGACCTTGCCAGACTTCACATACCCAGGCGGATCGTGATGATCCGCCCCGGCGAGCGGCATGAGCTCCCGACGCTCAGGGCCGCGGGCTTCACCGGATATCTGATCAAACCGGTGCGTGCCGCTTCGCTTGCAGCACGGCTGACAGTGTCAGACCAATTCGAACACTCGCCGGTCGAAGTTATTGCCGACGCGGCCGAAGTTCCGCATCCGGCAACTAAAGGGCTGTCGATCCTCGTTGCCGAGGATAACGAAATCAATGCATTGCTTGCGCGCGCGCTGCTCACGCGCCTTGGTCATCGCCCGACCATCGCCGCCGACGGCAAAGAGGCCCTTGAATCATGGCTGGCCGCACGTGCCGCGGGCAGCCGTTACGATCTTGTGCTCATGGACTTACAAATGCCGGGGCTCGACGGACTCGAGGCCGCGCGTCAAATCCGGGCAGCCGAGGCGGAAGCCGGCGATCCCCGTACGCATATGATCGCGCTGACCGCCAACGCCCAGGCCGAAAACCGTGAGGAAATTCTCAATGCCGGCCTCGACGGCTTGCTGCTCAAACCGCTCGATCGCGACCGTCTGCGGGAAGTGCTGGCAACAACCCCAGGCGCCAGCCCACTTGCGGCGTAGTGCCCGCTTCCCAACATTGTCATAATTCCGTGTCCGGCTCGTGGTCTAGAGGGGCCAACGGTGGCGGCGATGATTCGCATGCTGGGAATTTCTGGCGTGAATCAGCGATTTCTTGCCTCGAGCGACGTAACCGCAGGACATTGAACGCCATGGCCAACCGCGTCACTTTCCAGCCGCCGCGCCGCCTGTTCGATCGGTTCCGGCCGCCGGCGGGAAACCCGGGCCTGATCTCCTCGCTGCAGGCTTACGGCGGGATTCGCACATGGGCTGCGCGCGGTCATCCGCCTTCGCGGACCTTGGGCCGGGTGGGGACGCTGGAAGTACGGCTGGCACAAACGGCCGCAGAGGTGCGCCAGGCGCAGAAACTGCGCTATCAGGTCTTCTACCAGGAAGGCTCGGCCATTCCGAACCCCGCGCGGCTACTCGCGCGCCGTGATGTCGACGGTTACGACGCAATTTGCGACCACCTGCTCGTCGTCGATCATGCGGCGCGCGACCACAGCGCCTTGAACCGGCCGGTCGTGGTCGGCACCTACCGATTGCTGCGTCAGCCGCTCGCTGAAGAATATGGCGGTTTTTACACTGCCAGCGAGTTCGACATCGGCGCCCTACTTGAGCGTCATAACAGTCTGCAGTTCCTCGAACTCGGTCGCTCTTGCGTGATGGCGCCGTACCGCAACAGACGCACCGTCGAACTTCTCTGGCACGGCATTCACGCCTATTTCCTGCAGAATCGATGCGACGTTATGTTCGGATGTGCGAGTCTCGACGGCACAGATCCTGAACGGCTGGCGCTTCCGTTGTCGTTCCTTCACCACTATGCGCGTGCGCCAGAGTCATGGCGCGCTCAGGCTTTGCCTGGACGCTACATCGAGATGAACCGGATGTCGAAGGAGGCTATCGACCCGAAGGCCGCGCTGCGTGCGCTTCCTCCGTTGATCAAAGGTTATCTGAGGCTCGGTGCCTGCATCGGCGACGGCGCGGTGATCGACCACGAATTCGGCACCACCGACGTGCTGATCGTCCTGCCGGTTTCTGCAATCAAGCAGCGGTATTTCGAGCATTTTGATCTTGGCCGCCGCGCGGCCTGATCAGAGCTTCCTCAGCGAAACCTCTTCGACAAGATGGCTCTCGCCTTTTTTCAGGATAAGATCGGCTCGCTGCCGCGTCGGCAGAATATTCTCATGCAGGTTGACAAGATTGATGCGCGACCAGATCGACGACGCGGTTTCCGTTGCTTCGTGGTCGGAGAGGATCGAGTAGCGATGGAAGTATGACTTCGGGTCGCGAAATGCGGTTCCGCGCAGGGTCAAAAACCGGTCTACGTACCACGACTTGAGAATCTCCTCGTCGGCATCGAGGTAGACGGAAAAATCGAAAAAGTCCGAGACAAACGGAATGGCCTTGCCGTCCTTGGGCAACCGGCCGGTCTGCAACACGTTGAGTCCTTCAACGATGAGGATGTCCGGCCGATCGACCTCAACCCACTGGTTCGGAATGACGTCGTAGACAAGGTGCGAGTAAATCGGCGCACGTGCCGGTCGGCGTCCTGCCTTCACATCGGACAGGAAACGTAACAAGGCGGGAAGATCGTAGCTCTCGGGAAAGCCCTTCTTCTCCATCAGATGTTCGCGTTCCAGGACGGCATTCGGGTAAAGAAAACCATCTGTCGTAACGAGGTCGACCTTTGGCACGTTCGGCCAGCGTGCCAGCAGCGCTTGCAGCACGCGCGCAGTGGTTGATTTGCCGACGGCAACGGAGCCGGCAACCCCTATGATGTACGGCATCTTCGCATCTTCCGTGCCCAGGAATCGCTGCTGAGCGCGGAACAGCCTTTGTGTCGCCGCAACGTACATCGAAAGCAGTCGCGAGAGCGGCAGATAGATCTCCTCAACCTCCGTCATGTCCAGCCGGTCGTGCAGCGAGCGCAAGCGCGTGACCTCGTCCGAGGTCAGCGTCATTGGCGTGTCCTCGCGCAGGGCAGCCCATTCCGCGCGGGTGAACGTGCGGTAAGGCGAAAGATTTTCCTCGATCCGCTGTTCCATCAGGACATCCGATTAACGCGAACGCGCGGCTTTTTCCGCGTGGCCACTCTGCGCCGTACGCTTTTCAAGCTCCGCTTCCACGTCCGCCAGGGTCACGCCGCGGGCCTCGAGCAGCACCAGGAGATGATATAGAAGGTCCGCAGCTTCGGCGGCCAGGCGGCTATTGTTCTCCTGCACGGCGGCCAACCCGGTTTCGATTGCCTCTTCACCGAGCTTTTTCGCGCAGTGCGCGACACCCTTCTCAATAAGGGCACGCGTATACGATTCGGCGGCGCCCGCCTTCGCGCGTTCATGAACCCGCCTTTCAAGATCCGCCAGGGTGAACTTGGTCATGCGCGGTCCTTTATCACCTCTCCCGGGCCACGGGGAGAGGCACGAATCCTAAGCGTCCATCCGCACCGGAAGTCCGGCTTTGGCCAGATATTGCTTGGCTTCCCGCACGCTGTATTCGCCGAAATGAAAGATCGACGCCGCCAGGACGGCGGTGGCGTGACCGTCCCGGATACCCTCGACCATGTGATCCAGTGTGCCGGCACCACCCGAAGCGATGACCGGTACCTTGACCGCGTCCGCAACCGCACGCGTCAATGCAATATCGTAGCCGGCCTTGGTGCCGTCGCGATCCATGGAGGTGAGCAGGATTTCGCCGGCGCCAAGGCTGACGACTTCTTCGGCATAGGCCACCGCGTCAAGACCGGTCGGATTGCGTCCGCCGTGAGTGAATATCTCCCACCGGTCCTTTTCGCCGGCTTTGGAAACCCTCTTGGCGTCGATCGCCACGACGATGCATTGATCCCCGAATTTCTCGGCTGCTTCCTTGACGAAGGTCCGGCGCGCGACGGCGGCCGTGTTGATCGACACCTTGTCGGCGCCGCAAGTCAGCAGTCTCCGGACATCTTCGACCGTACGCACACCGCCACCAACCGTAAGCGGCATGAAGCAGGCCTCCGCCGTGCGTGTCACTACATCGTAAATCGTATCCCGATTTTCGTGGCTTGCTGTTATATCGAGAAAACAGAGTTCGTCGGCACCGGCGGCATCATAGGCGATCGCGGCTTCGACCGGATCACCGGCATCACGCAGGTTGACAAAGTTCACACCCTTGACGACCCGACCGTCCTTCACATCGAGACAGGGAATAATGCGAACCTTGAACATCAGGCTGCATTCCTTGCCGCGCGAATGAGACTGAGCGCTTCCGCCGCATCGAGCCGGCCGTCATAAAGCGCGCGTCCGGCAATCGCCCCGGCCAGTTTTTTGGCGCGTGGCGCCAGTAACGCTCTGATATCGTCAATCGACGCAAGCCCGCCCGACGCAATCACCGGAATCGAGATCGCCTCCGCGAGCGCAATCGTGGCCTCAAGATTAAGCCCCTGCAGCATGCCGTCGCGCGCAATGTCGGTATAGACGATTGCTGAAACCCCTACATCCTCGAAGCGTTTCGCGATATCCAGCGCGGACAGTTCGGACGTTTCCGCCCAACCTTGCACAGCGACCGTGCCATCGCGTGCATCCAGCCCGACGGCGATTTGCCCCGGATAGTCGCGAGCCGCCTGCTTCACAAACGGCGGATCACGCACTGCGGCGGTGCCGATAATGACGCGCGTAACACCTTTCTCCAGCCACGCTTCAACGGTCGCGGTATTGCGGATTCCGCCGCCCAGCTGTACCGGAATGCTCACCGTCTCGAGAATCCTGTCTACAGCGGTGGCATTCACCGGTTTCCCCGCAAATGCTCCGTCAAGGTCGACAATATGAAGGTATTCGAAGCCTTGTGCCTCGAACGCGCGCGCCTGCGCCGCCGGATCGCGATGAAACACGGTAGCGCGCGTCATGTCGCCTTGCTCAAGACGCACGGCCAACCCTTCCTTCAGATCGATCGCGGGAAAGAGAATCACGGCTTCCACTTCAGGAAATTTGCAATCAGCGCGAGGCCAAGCCGCTGGCTCTTTTCAGGATGAAACTGCGTGCCGACTATATTGTCCCGGCCGACAATAGCGGTTATCGGCCCGCCATAGTCCGCCTGTGCCACCAGATCATCCGGCCGCTTCGCCTTCAGCTCGAAAGAATGCACGAAGTACGCATGCAGGCCATCCGGCCCCAACGGAATGTCTTCCAGCAGTGGATGAGCTTTCAGAATATTAAGCGTATTCCAGCCCATGTGCGGAATTTTAAGACCGGGATCAGCGGGTGCAATACGGTCGACCTCTCCCGGTATCCACCCGAGTCCGGGCGTAACCTGGTACTCGCGTCCCCGCTCCGCCATCAATTGCATGCCGACGCAGATCCCGAAGAACGGCTTGCCTTTCTTGCGTACGTTGACTTCGAGGGTATCGATCATGCCCGGAATTTCGTCGAGCCCGCGGCGGCAGTCGGCGAAAGCACCGACACCGGGCAACACGATGCGGTCGGCGCGCGCGACACTATCGGGGTCACCGGTGACGACGATCGGCTGGGTACGCCGGCTTTCACGCGCCGCACGTTCGAATGCCTTGGCGGCTGAATGCAGATTGCCTGAACCATAATCGATAATGGCAACGCTCACTGCGAACCTCTTGGCTCAGGAAACAGTCCGATAACATCGGATGGCGATGGCGGCCCTCGCCGCACGGGCGTCGAATATTTCGGTTCGACCGGCGGCGGCGGAGACATGTTTGCAGTACGCTTCTGCCATTCGACAAAAAATCGTCGCTCTGCCGTTTCGGCGTCCTCGCCCACCACGAAGCCAAGCGTCGTCCAACCGCGCCGATTCAATGTCCAACGTCTGATGCTCGACGCCTCAAAACCCATCAGGAGCGCAACGAGCAACGCGATGATAAGCCGCACACTCAGTGGCACGTGTGCGACGGCTAACCCGAAACCAAGCGCGCCATAGCCGGCAACGTAGATGAGCAACGCAAGCCAGAGGCGACGCAACAGTAGCCATACCGGCGCCAGTACAAACGCCCAGAAATGGAAACCATCACGCACGAATATAAAATTTTCGGGTCTGCGTGATGTATCATTCATCGACGGCGGTGGTGCATGTACAGTGTAGGTGGGCATCGCTCATCCTCGTACTCAAACCGGTCGAATGGTCAGGTCCTTTTCTGCCGAAAAGAAACCGCGAAACGCCGGATTAACCCGGTTCTCGACGACCTTACCCGAGCGAACCTTTCGTGGACGGCACTTCGTTCTTGGCGCGCGGGTCGATGGCCACGGCCACCCGCAGCGCACGGGCCAAACCTTTAAAGCACGACTCGGCGATATGATGGTCATTGGTGCCGTACAGCACTTCCGCATGCAAGGTAATCCCGGCGTTCATCGCAAACGCCTGAAACCACTCCTGCACAAGCTCGGTATCGAATGTGCCGACCTTGTCGCGCACGAACTCCGCCTTGAACACCAGAAAAGGCCGCCCGGAAATATCAATCGCCACCCGAGTCAGCGCCTCATCCATGGGTACATGCACGTCGGCGTAACGCGTGATGCCCTTCATGTCGCCAAGTGCCTGTTTGACGGCTTGGCCAAGCGCGATGCCCACATCCTCGGTGGTATGGTGATGGTCGATGTGTAAATCACCTTTGGCCTTAACCGCGATATCAATGCGCGAGTGCCGTGCCAGCAGGTCGAGCATATGGTCAAGGAAGCCTATACCGGTCGCGATCGACGCGCGGCCGGCTCCATCGAGATCGATTTCAACCTCGACGTCGGTTTCCTTGGTCTTGCGCTTAACGGTACCCTTGCGCATGCAAATGCCCTTTATTCGCGCGCCTTTTATCAGGGGTTTAGGGGATTCGCCACAGCGTTGCGAACGGTTTGCAAATACAGCGCGCCATGACTAGATGACGCGGATCGTGGGGTTCTATGCGTATGTCATCAAACGAGCTTCCCTCCTGGCACGGCACAACCATCCTGACCATTCGCAAGGGCGGCATCGTTGTCATTGGTGGGGACGGCCAGGTTTCGATTGGCCAGACCATCGTGAAGTCGAATGCAAAAAAAGTCCGTCGCCTTGGCAAAGGTGACGTGATTGGCGGTTTTGCCGGCGCGACGGCGGATGCATTTACCCTCTTCGAGCGACTGGAGGCCAAGCTTGAGCAATATCCAGGTCAACTCACCCGTGCTGCAGTCGAGCTTGCCAAGGACTGGCGAACCGATCGTTACCTGCGTCGTCTCGAAGCCATGATGCTCGTGGCTGATGCGAACGTTTCACTGGTCCTCACAGGGACAGGCGACGTGCTGGAGCCGGAGAACGGCGTCATGGGAATCGGCTCCGGCGGCAACTATGCGCTTGCGGCAGCCCGGGCACTGCTAGACGGGCCGCTCGACGCCGAGCAGATCGTCCGCAAGTCGCTGGACATCGCCGCGGAAATCTGCGTTTTCACAAACCGCAATGTCACCATAGAGACACTAAAATCGTAGCTGAGTGGTTCCGTTGACTGACTTCTCCCCTCGCGAAATCGTATCCGAACTCGACCGGTATATTGTCGGCCAAGGCGACGCAAAGCGCGCTGTGGCCATTGCACTGCGTAATCGCTGGCGGCGACTGCAGCTCGACGAAAAGCTTCGTGAGGAAGTGCTGCCGAAAAACATCTTGATGATCGGCCCGACCGGCGTCGGCAAGACGGAGATTTCCCGCCGACTGGCCAAGCTCGCCGGCGCGCCGTTCCTGAAAGTCGAGGCGACCAAGTTCACCGAGGTCGGCTACGTTGGCCGCGACGTGGAACAGATTGTGCGCGATCTCGTTGAAATCGGAATTACGCTCGTGCGCGAGCGAAAGCGCAAGGACGTTCAGGCACGCGCCGAGCAATCGGCAGAAGAGCGTGTTCTCAATGCGCTGGTTGGGCCCGGCGCAAGCCCGGCCACGCGCGAGAGTTTCCGCAAAAAGTTGCGTGCGGGTGAATTGAACGACAAGGAAATCGAGATCGAGGTACAGGCGGGCGGCGCCGGGTTCCCGATGTTCGAGATTCCGGGCATGCCCGGTGCACAAATGGGTGCGATCAATATCGGCGATATCTTCGGCAAGCTAGGAGGCGGGCGCACCAAGACGAGGCGCGTCACCGTCGCCGAGTCACACAACATTTTGGTCAACGAGGAATCGGACAAGCTTCTCGACGACGACCAGCTGATCCAGGAAGCAATAAAAGCCGTTGAGCAGAACGGCATTGTGTTTCTCGACGAAATTGACAAGATCGCGGGGCGAGAAGGACTACGCGGCGCCGATGTGTCACGCGAAGGCGTGCAGCGCGATCTGCTCCCGTTGATCGAAGGAACCACCGTCAATACAAAGCACGGGCCGGTCAAAACAGATCATATACTTTTTATTGCGTCCGGAGCGTTTCACATTTCGAAGCCGTCGGATCTGCTGCCCGAGCTGCAGGGGCGCCTGCCAATTCGGGTCGAGCTCAAGGCGCTCACACGCGATGATTTCCGCCGCATCCTCACCGAGCCGGAAGCTTCGCTGATCAAGCAATACGTCGCTCTGATGGCCACCGAAGGAGTGACGCTTGAATTCGGCGAAGACGCCATCGACGCCATCGCCGACATTGCAGTCGCAGTGAACGCCAGCGTAGAGAATATCGGCGCACGGCGGCTGCAAACGGTTATGGAGAGGGTTCTCGACGAAGTCTCGTTCGCTGCACCTGACCGGTCGGGCGAGCGTGTGACCATAGATGCTGATTATGTGCAGAAGCACATCGGCGATCTTGCCAAAAACGCCGATCTGAGCCGTTTCATCCTTTGACCCAAGCGAGCGCGACGTTCAGTCGCTGATCCCCACGACGACAACCGGATCGGTGATCGCGATGGGATCGGACGCCGGGAAGGTACCTTGCAACCCCTCCTCCAGCTCGCGCTCTGGATCTCGGCGGGTGGACAATTCGTGTCCGTCGTCGGCTCGTCGCCTACTGCGTGCACTTTTTTTCGACATGGCCACACACTCCGGCAATCCCGGCTAGGCATGACGACTTCGCCGCACCCGCACGTACAGGGCGCCTTCGCCACCATGGGCAATGTGTGCATCCTCGAAGCCGACCACAAGCGCACGAAACTCGGGCATGTTCAGCCATTGTGGCACCTGGCGCCTCAGCACGCCTCGCTCTCCGCTGCCAACGCCTTTCCCGGTAATGACAAGAACGAGTCGCGCGCCACGTGCGCTCGCTGTCCGCAGAAAGCGCAAAAGCGCCGAGTGCGCCTCGCTTTGTGTCAGGCCATGGAGGTCGAGACGGCCGTCGATCGGTTCCTTTCCGCGCGCCACACGTGCACGCATCCTCCGTCCGAGGGATGCGAGCGGCGGAGGCTTCTTTCCAGTTGCTGCGGACAATGCGGGCCTCACGGCAGCTATTTTTGGCTGTGGAACAACCTGCTGTGACGGCTCGTGTTCTTCAGGTTTTTTTGAGCCCGGCAGCGGCGCAACCGACCTGGTAATCGTACCCCACAATACCCGTTCTTCGTCAGACAGGACGCGGCGTCGCTTGCCGTCGCCGGGGCTCATTGCGCTAGTGACGCTGTTTGGCGCGCTTTGGCGCCCGGATGCTTCCGGTCGTGATGACGTTTGAACGCGCTGCTGCAGTCACGACCATCTTGGGTCGGGGCAGTGGGAGCGGAATATTCGTTGCAGCCGCAACCAGATTTCCGTTGGTCTCGGTATTTTGTGGCACCAGTATCACGAACTGGCCGTACTGCTTGATACGACCTGCGACATGACTGATCTCTTCGCCGTGGCCGAAGTAGATATCGGCCCGAGCCGGCCCGACAATCGCCGATCCTGTGTCTTGCGCAACAAGCAACCTTTGGAATTTGGTTTCGGGTTTTTCACTTTCGATCGGAAACTCGGCGTCGATCCAGATTGGTGTCCCGTAAATATGGTACCTTTTGTCGACCGCCAGCGATCGCCCCGGCGTGAGTGGAACGCCCTGCGCGCCTATGCATTCCTCTTGCGCGGTCAGCGGAGTTTCCTTGAAGAAGACAAACGAGCGATTCTTTCGTCGCAGCTCTCTTCCTTCTTCCGGGTTCGCCTCCATGAATTCTCGAATTTTGTCCATCGACATTTCTTCCCTGGAGACTATTCCACGCTCGATCAGGAATTTGCCGACTGGCGTATAGGGCATACCGTTGCTTGCGACGTAGTTGAGACGCAATAGTTTACCGCTATCGAGCCTGACCCGGGTCGAACCCTGGATTTGCGCGAAGAAGGCGTCAATCGGGCTCCTGACGTAGCAGATTTCCAGATTTTTTCCCGCGAGCGCTCCATCCTCGATCGCGGTCCGGTCGAGACTCGAAAAAACCGTCCTTTGACGTTTGCTCACCGCATCTGTCGGCGCGGCATAAATGGGAACCGTATAGTCGGTGCTGGGAAACCGCGAACCGTCCACCTCGGTCTCGTAATAACCGGTGAAAAAGCCTTGCGCCTGGCCTGCGGGCATTACACGTAACGGCCTGAAATTGGCTTCGAAGAAAGCTCGTGCAGCGTTGCGATCCAATTCGCCTGCTGACATCGCGCGTTCGCAGACCTTGAACAGCGCGCCGTAAAATGGGCGCGCTGTCCGCATTGCCCGGGTACCGTTGAGGATGGCGCCGCAACTTTTCAGAAATGCTTCAAAGGCCTCTTTTTGATCGTCATCTCTCCAGCCTGCAAGCGCAGTAAAACTCAGGGGCTCGGTGTGAGCGTTACGCAAATGAACAGCCGTCGCCGAGGCCGGCGCCACGATGATGGCGGTTATCCAGAGCCCAAGGCCGAATCCAATGAGTCTGCGGAAAAACACCGCCGACATGTGCTCATTGCCCGGCTTCGGTGGCGATCAGCTTCCAATTCGGGTCGCGTGATGCGACATCGCGCGCGAAGGTCCATACATCGGTGATATCGGTTACCTTCTCGGCGTTCCCGTCGATAACTTTCCCGTCTTTGTCACGCGTGACAGACACGATCTTTGACTGGAAACGTACCGTCACCTGCGCATTGCGTCCGCGCAACTCGGCCGCCGTTATATCCGCACTATCAATCGAAACGAAACGACTCTCCACGGTCTCGCCGCGTTTTTCGCGCTCCGCAATCGCGCTCTCGAAACCATCGAAGACTTCGCGCGCAAGAAGATTCTTCAGTGTGCGCCGATCACCTTCCGCATAGGCGTTCACAATCATCTCATAGGCAGCGCGCGCCCCCGTCAAAAAATGCTTGGCGTCGAAATTCGGGTCGGCGGCAACGATAGCATCAAGACCTCCGGCCACGGGCGAGCCGGCTTCGGCTACACCTTTCCAACGTTCGGACGAGCCCTCGCTCGACTCCGCCGGTTGGGGTGCAGGGGTTTCCTTGGGGCGGTTCGGAAGCGCGACGACTTTTTCCGGCGTTGGCCGCACAGGTTCGCGCGCGGAATACGGATCGTAAGGCGGACGCTCCCTGCCGGTGCGCTGACCGAGCACGCTGCGCAGCCGCAGGAAAATGAAAACCGCGAGCGCCAGAAAAATAATGGTATAGATGTCGAACACGTCTCGCATGCTTTCGGCTACCGTGGCCGGCCTACGGCTGGATCTGGGTACGGCCAATTACCATTGATCGGCACTGCCGCCGCTTTTGTATCCACTGGGCCGTTTCAATCCGTTGGCCGGGCCTTGCGCCGGCATCCCGGCGCAATTCAGGTTTCTGGGCCGAACCTTAGACGATCAGAACGCTCAGGCCAACATCGCCCTGTAAGAGAAACACCGATGAATGTGGCAAAATGGGTGCTATTGGCGGTCCTGGCATTGCCTATTCTGGAACTGGCCGCGTTCGTCGCCGTTGCGGCGGCAATTGGCTTCGGGTGGGCGTTAAGCTTGATTTTGGGGGGATCGCTTTGTGGTGCATTCATATTGCGCCACGCCGGCCGTGCTCGGGCCACCCGCATGCGCGTCGCCATGGAGCAGGGTTTTGTTACGGCCTTGCGGACCGAGGCCAGCGGCGGCCTCACTCTTCTCGCGGGGATTTTACTGCTGATTCCGGGGTTTATCACCGACGTTATTGCCTGCCTGCTGTTGGTCGGAGAGTTGTATCGCGCCCGCGCCGGCGCGCCACGACGCCATAACGATGGCGTGGTCGACCTTGCACCGGAGCAATGGCATCAGGTACCGGACCCTTCATTGCCCGATCGCCGCAAGGATGAACACGGGCATTGATCGCCGCGCGTTCTTGTTCCCTTACCAACGCTATGTTAGCCAACCGCCGCGTGGAGCGTGAAGGAGAGTGCATGACGACGACAAACGGAGGGCCGGCGCAGAGTGGGTCTGCGCAGGGAGTCGGTCAGGACCAGCCACAGCTCACAGTGGTTGCCCAATACATCAAGGATTTTTCGTTTGAAAATCCTAACGCTCCCCAATCGCTTAACGTTCGCCAGGAGCAGCCGCAAATCGGCATCCAGATCAACGTTGGCGCCAAGCCTTTATCGGAAACCGACATCGAGGTGGCCATCAAATTAGATGGCAAAGCGGAGACGTCTTCGACGTTACTGTTTCGATTTGAATTGGAATTTGCCGGCATATTCCGGATTCGCAATGTACCGCAAGAGAGTCTCAATCCATTGGTAATGATCGAGTGCCCACGCTTGTTGTTCCCCTTTGCGCGCGAGATCGTTGCCAACGCTGTTCGAAACGGGGGATTCCCCCCGCTCCTGCTCGACCCGGTGGATTTTGTCAGCCTTTACCGGCAGAAGATGGCGCAGATGCAGCCGGCACCCGCCCCGGCCACGGGAAGCTGAGTTTAAGAAGCACCGAACTGATAGTCGTTCCATAAGGCACTTTCGCCGAGTCCAGCGACGAAGTCGCGATGCGCCATGAGATCAGCTTCTGTCAGTCGGGACGGCAATGGCTGGGGCCGCGTCCGCACGACGATTGCATCGTCATAGCGATTCGATCCCGGTTTGTTTGAGTCGGTGAGGCTGAGCTGCGCCTGCCGCGCACCAATCAATTCGACATAGACTTCAGCCAGTATCTCCGCGTCGAGCAATGCCCCATGCTTCGTCCGCCGGGAGTTATCGATCCCGTAGCGGGCACAAAGGTCATCGAGTCGGTTTGGTCCCGCCGGATGCTTGCGGCGCGCAATCAGCAGCGTATCGATAAGCCGATCGCGGGCGATCAATTCACGTTCGACGCGCTTGAGTTCTGCGCACAAGAAAGCATGGTCGAATGCAGCGTTGTGGATCACCAAGGGGGCGTCGCCGATAAAATCAAGAAAATCGTCGACGATATCGGCAAACCGCTTGTGCCCTTTCAGAAATTCAGCGGAAAGGCCGTGGACAGCGAACGCTTCGGCCGGTACATCCCTTTCGGGATTGATGTAGGCATGAAAGGTTGCTCCCGTCGGAATCCGGTTGAGCAACTCGATGCAGCCAAGCTCCACCAACCGGTGACCCTCTGCCGGATCGAGGCCTGTCGTCTCGGTATCGAGAACTATTTCGCGCATTTGTTCGTTGGCTGGTCTGGAATCAACGGCGTTTTGGCATTTTACCAATATGCGCGAGAATTTCACGTACCTGCGCGCGCGCCGCATCGAAACCTTTGGATGTATCCACGACGAAATCAGCGCGCTTCCGTTTTTCGGCATCCGGCATCTGATTGGCCATGATTGCCGCGAATTTTTGCGGCGTCATACCTGGGCGCTCAAAGATACGGGCGCGCTGCACGTCCTCGGGCGCAGACACGACGACGATAGCGTCACAGCGCCGATCGCCACCTGTTTCAAACAGCAAGGGGATATCCAAGACGGCCACTTGTGCATTCTTTTTTTCCGCCTCGGCCAGGAAGCGTTCCTCGGCAGAACGTACCAGCGGATGCACGATTGCCTCGAGTTTCTTTATTGCGGCGCGGTCGTTCAGCACTCGCTGCGCCAGCTTCTCGCGATCGACCTCGCCATTACGCGTTGTTCCCGGGAATGCTGCCTCAATGAGCGGCACTGCCTCCCCTTTGTAAAGGCGATGAACCGCCGCATCGGCGTCGTGAACAGGCACGCCAAGTTCGGCGAAAAATCCCGCCGTTGTCGATTTCCCCATGCCAAGCGAACCAGTGAGACCGATTACAAACATGATCAAGCGTCGATAAACTTGCTTTCACGCAGGTATGCGAGCAGCGGCAACAGCGGCAGCCCAAGAATTGTAAAGTAGTCGCCTTTTATCCGCTCGAATAAATGTACGCCGATACCCTCGAGCTGGTAGCCACCAACGCTCTTGAGCGCAGCATCCCCGGCCATATCAAGGTAGCCGTCTAGGTAACGCTCGCTGAAATCACGCATCGTCAGCCTTGCGGTGTCGACGCAGGAAAACAGCACGGACTCGTCGCGCACGAGAGCCGCCGCCGAGTGAAGTTCGTGCGTGTGGCCGCGCAATTCCCGTAGCTGCTCCGCGGCAGCAGCGCGGTTGTCGGGCTTGGTGAAGCGCCTCGTGCCGCACGCCAGGGTCTGATCCGCAGCAAGGACAACCCGCCCCGGAAGCAATGACGCAACGGCCCGAGCCTTGGCGTGTGCCAAGTGGCGCGCGAGATCCGCAGCATCGGCAATTTCGGCCTGCGCCTCGATGGCACGCTCGTCGACCGGCGAGGCTCTCACTTCAAAACGCAAGCCGGCCGCGGCCAGAATCTTCCCGCGGATATCACTGCGCGAAGCCAGCACCAATGGTTGTGCGGCAAGCCAAAGTGGCATGGATCATTCCGAAGGATGTCGCCGACGTTCGGCCAGCAGGCGCATGACGGCAGCTGCGGTTTCTTCGATCGAGCGGCGCGTAACGTCGATTGTCGGCCAGTTATGTTTTGCACAAAGGCGACGCGAGAAGGAAACTTCCTCCGCTACCGCAGCTTTGTCGATGTACTGGTCATCGTCCCGATGAGCTCTCAGTCCAAGCAGGCGGTTTTCGCGGATCTGCACAATTCGCTCGGGGCTGGCATAAAGCCCGACGACAAGCGGTCGGACGAGCTTTTCGACAGCCGCGGCCAAGGGTACGCCAGGCACAAGCGGAACGTTTCCTGTCTTCACGCCACGATTGGCGAGGTAAATGGAAGTCGGCGTCTTGGACGTACGCGAAACCCCAACCAAGACAACGTCCGCTTCCTCGAGACCTTCGACATGCTGCCCGTCGTCGTGAAGCATGGTGAAATTCAATGCGTCAATGCGCTGAAAGTATTCAGCATTGAGCACGTGCTGCGCGCCGGCCCGGTGGATCGTCTCGGTGCCAAGATACGACTGAAATAGACGTAGGACTGGCCCCAGTATTGACATACATGGAAGCCCGAGCTCCCGGCACTTCGTTTCCAGGGCTTCGATGAGATCCTCTTCAAGCAGAGTATACAGAACCAGACCCGGGGACTCGCCGATTTCGGCCAGAACATGATCAAGCTGCTTTTTCGACCGCACCATCGGATACAGGTGCTCGACCGGTGAGACGTTCGCGTACTGCGCTGCGGCTGCGCGCGCGACAGTAATCAAGGTTTCCCCCGTCGCATCGGAAACCAGATGTAAGTGGAAATAGCCAGTTTCAGCCATCTGTATATCGGCCGGAAAGCCTGTGGACAGGGCTGGAGAAGGCCACGGTTGGCCCCGACAAGCAAGCCAGTGACAGCCAGAAGTCCAGATTTCCTCCACATAGCAAACGTGGGGATGTTGGCCGTTCGTTATTCAAAGCAGACCGGCAAGATGTGGATTAGCCGTTGGGGAAGGACGGGGATATCCGTGTTAAAGGCGTGGAAACGAGGCGTACGGCTGTGGAGCAAAGAAGCCTTGAATCAGGTGCGATTCTGAACGGTTGTGAATCTGCCGGTGGACAGAGTGTTGATCGAAAGGCATGAGTCTAATCGACACTCCAACAATCACTACAGATTCTAAGAAGATTCTTAATGGACAAAGACGGGATCAGCACTGACATGGGGAAAAAGCTTATGCGCGTGCTTAACGGCAAGCGTGAAGCAATTCCGCCGATCTGGCTGATGCGGCAGGCAGGCAGGTATTTGCCGGAGTATCGTTCGATCCGTGAAAAGGCAGGAAGTTTCCTGGACCTTTGTTTGAATTCGAAGTTGGCTACAGAGGTAACGCTGCAACCTGTGCGACGGTTTGGGTTCGATGCAGCAATATTGTTTTCGGATATTCTGGTAATCCCGTTGGCTCTCGGCCGTAGGGTCGAATTCACCAGTGGCAATGGCCCGAAGCTGGACCCGCTGAGAGATCTTGAAGCAATTAGTACGGGAATACACGAGCGCGCTGATCAGGAAATTTTAGCGCCGGTCTATGAAACGGTACGGCAAGCCAGGGCCGAGCTCGACGAAAAGGTGACACTGATAGGATTTTGCGGGGCTCCTTGGACAGTTGCGACTTACATGGTGGCGGGAGAAGCCACAGCGGACCAAGCGCCGGCCCGATATTTTGCCTATCGGGATCCTGAGAGTTTTTCCCGGCTAATTGATCGTCTTGTAGAAGCATCCATCGATTATCTCGTAGGACAGCTGCGAGCCGGTGCAGATTGCGTGCAGCTGTTCGATACCTGGGCTGGCGTGCTTGGTCCCGAGCAGTTCGATCGATGGTGCATCACTCCGACCCAGAAGATCGTCGCAGGCGTACGTCGCCAAGTACCCCGGGCGAAGATCATCGGGTTTCCACGCGGCGCCGCGGCAATGGCACTGCCCTATGCAGAGATGACGGGAGTAAGTGCAATTGGCATTGATTGGACGTTCGAACGGACGATTGCGCGCGATATGCTGCAATCCCGCCTGCCCGTACAGGGCAATGTCGATCCCCTTGCGCTTCTGGCTGGCGGCGCGGCGCTCGACCGCGAAGTTGACGATGTCATGAGGCAGCTCGGAGACGGCCCGCTGATTTTCAATCTCGGACATGGGATATTGCCCGGCACACCGATCGCACATGTCGAGCGCATGCTGAAGCGCGTGCGTGGGTAGACCGTCATGTACCTGTGGCTGAAAGCGCTGCATATCATCGCAGTCATCGCGTGGATGGCGGGCATGCTCTATCTGCCGCGGCTATTTGTTTATCACGCAACCGTCGCCACGGGCTCTGAACAGTCGGAAACGTTCAAGACGATGGAGTACCGGCTGCTCAATTTCATTATGGTGCCCGCGATGGCAGTGACTTGGATCGCCGGCATTGCTTTGGTGTTGCTCGGGCAATGGTTCAGTGCCGGCTGGTTTCAGGCCAAGTTTGTCATTGTGGTCGCGATGACCGTTGTGCACGGTCTATTTGCGCATTGGGTAAACGAATTCCGCTATGACCGGAATACGCACGGCCAAAAATTCTTTCGTATTGTCAATGAGATACCGACGGTGCTGCTTATCGCCATTGTCATCCTGGCGACAGTCAAGCCGTTCTGAACCGTCGTTGTGCCGGTCGACGCAAGGCAATGCCCTCTTGCATCAAGCGGTTGCGCAACTTATCTTGATCGCATCCCACCGAACGCAGGCGGATGCAGTCGCGTTCCGGCTCCCGAGTGTTTGGGCCGGTCGCAGCATCGGGTTCCGGGCTTTCCCAAATACTCGTCACCCCAGACCTGCGATCTCCAAGTAAACGGCGCAAGCTTTTCTCAGATTCAAACTCTCCGCCGGTAACGCTTCCAAGGACGTAAACTCCCAATGCGGGAAATGAAACTCCAGGACCTCAAGTCCAAGACCCCTGCCGATCTCGTCGCGTTTGCTGAAGAGCATCAGGTCGAAAACGCCAGCACCATGCGCAAGCAGGAGCTGATGTTCGCGATCCTGAAGCAACTCGCAACCCAGGAGGTCGATATCATCGGCGAAGGCGTCGTCGAGGTACTCTCCGACGGCTTCGGATTCCTGCGGTCACCGGAATCGAACTACCTGTCAGGGCCCGATGACATCTATGTTTCGCCGAGTCAGATCCGTCGCTTTGGCCTGCGCACGGGTGACACAGTCGAAGGTCACATCCGCTCGCCGAAGGAAGGCGAACGGTATTTCGCGCTGCTCAAGGTCAATACAATCAATTTCGAAGATCCGGAGAAGGCTCGGCACAAAGTCAATTTCGACAATCTCACACCGCTGTACCCGGACGAACGGCTCAAGATGGAATACGAGGATCCGACCAAGAAGGATCTCTCGGCGCGGGTCATCGATATTGTTGCACCGATCGGCAAGGGTCAGCGCGCACTGATCGTGTCGCCTCCGCGCACCGGCAAGACCGTATTGCTGCAGAATATCGCGCACTCGATAACAGCCAATCATCCCGAGTGCTATTTGATCGTGCTGCTGATCGACGAGCGGCCTGAGGAAGTGACCGATATGCAACGCTCGGTGAAGGGCGAAGTGATCTCTTCGACTTTCGACGAGCCGGCCTCACGCCACGTGCAGGTCGCGGAAATGGTGATCGAAAAGGCCAAGCGTCTGGTCGAGCACCAGCGCGACGTCGTTATCCTGCTGGATTCAATCACGCGTCTTGGCCGTGCCTACAACACGGTGGTGCCGTCCTCGGGCAAGGTGCTTACGGGCGGCGTGGATGCCAATGCATTGCAACGACCGAAACGCTTCTTCGGTGCGGCACGTAACATCGAAGAAGGGGGCTCGCTCACCATCATCGCTACGGCGCTTATCGATACGGGCAGCCGCATGGACGAGGTGATTTTCGAAGAGTTCAAGGGCACCGGCAACTCGGAGCTTATTCTGGACCGCAAGGTGGCCGACAAGCGGACGTTCCCCGCGATCGACATCACTCGGTCCGGTACGCGTAAGGAAGAGCTGCTCACCGATCCGGCAATTCTCAAGAAAATGTACGTTTTGCGCAGGATTTTGAACCCGATGGGCACAATGGACGCGATCGACTTCCTGCTCGATAAGCTACGCAACACCAAGAACAACGCCGAGTTCTTCGAGTCGATGAATACCTGACCGGCGGCTATTGCCGCATGGCCAAAGCCGTTGTGGCAATCAGCGCGGCGTCGGTCACCGGCAGCGAACAGCGCTCACCGACGCATACAAAAGCTGCGCCTGCCGGCGCGGCCTTCAGCTTTTCCCGAGTCGGGTGAGAAGGAGGCAGGTCACCGGGGCTCTGCACCCGCAAAACAATGCGATCTGGATAGGGCAGCCGCAGGGCCGCCTGCAAAAGATCGTCGACTTGCGGGCCGGTCAGCACAATCTCGGCCGCGCGGAGCCTGAGATCGAGAGCATTGAGCAGCGCAACGTGGCCAAACAGATTGCGTTCTGATGCTGACAGAATTGTCTCGATCAGCCGATCTGCTTGCTCGCGCAATTTGTGATCGCCGGTCAACACAGACAGCCGGACCAGATTTTGCGCGGCAATTGAATTCGGATTTGGCGTCGCATCGTCCTGGGTCGCGTGGGGGCGGAGTAACAAATCGCCTGCATCGTCGGCTGAAAGGTAGTAACCGGCTGTGTCATGGTCGGCATAATGCCTGTCGAAAGCAGCTTGCCACGCCTGCGCTTGCTCAAGGAAACGACGCTCGCCGGTCGCTTCATAAAGCGACAGGGCGGAGCGGATCATGGCTGCGAAATCAGAAGCGAGGCCCGGAAAGAGCAATTGTCCGGCACGCCAGGAATGACCAAGGCGGCCATCTGTGGTCATTGCTCGCGCGATGAAATCGAATGCCTGCCGGGCTATTGCGAGCCAATCGGGTTCATCGAAAATAAGGCCGGCGTGAACCAGCGCGGCGATCATCAGGCCGTTCCAGTCGGCTAAAATCTTGTCGTCAAGGCTGGGCCGAACGCGAGTGTCGCGTACGGCCAGCAACTTTGCGCGCATTTCTGCCAGGCGGCTTTCGTCTTCGGCCGTACGGCCCTGACCGGCGAGGCGATTGAGGATATTATGACCCTCGAAGTTGCCGCCCGGCGTCACGTCGTAGTGATGCGCGAAATATTCTCCGTCGGTGACCCCAAGACATTTGATCACCTCATCGTAGGACCAGACGTAGAACTTTCCCTCTTCTCCCTCTGAGTCGGCATCGAGCGAGGCCGCAAAGGCCCCCTCGCCCGTCGTCATCTCGCGTTTGAGCCAAGCGACGGTCTCGTGCGCACGCTCGGCAAACAGAGTATTACCGCTGCGCTGCCAGGCAAGTGCCAGAAGTTCAAGCAGCTGGGCGTTGTCGTACAGCATCTTTTCGAAGTGCGGGACCAGCCAGCGCTCGTCGACGGAGTAGCGGGAGAAGCCGCCGCCAAGATGATCGTAAATGCCGCCTTCGCTCATACGCGCGAGACTGTGCTCGACTGTTTCGAAAAAGCGTACGTCGTTGGTCCGCAGACCGGCGCGCCAGAGCATTTCCAGGATGGCCGGTTGCGGAAATTTCGGAGCACCACGCAAGCCGCCATTGACCTGATCGAACATGTTGCCGACCTGCATGGCGATCGCATCGAGCTCCTTCAATCCAATCGTTACTTTGCCGGTGGGGCGCGCTTTCTCCGCAAGCCGGGACAACAATGCGGCACGATTCTGCTCGATGCGGCCCGGCTCCTCGCGGAACAGCCGCGCGACTTCGCGCAGGACGTCGACGAAGGCCGGCCGGCCGAAGCGCGATTCCTTCGGGAAATACGTGCCGCCCCAGACGGGTTCCGCATTGGGTGTCAGGAACATAGTCAGCGGCCAGCCCCCCTGCTCGCCCAACAGATGCAAGGCGTTCATATAAATCTGGTCGATATCCGGGCGCTCCTCCCGATCGACTTTGATGTTGACGAAGAGTTCGTTCATGACGCGCGCGGTGGCCTCATCCTCGAATGATTCGTGGGCCATCACGTGACACCAATGGCAGGCGGCGTAACCAACCGACAGCAGAATAGGCTTGTTGCTGCGCCGGGCCTCGGCCAGCGCGTCGGGCCCCCACACCCACCAATCAACGGGATTGTGCTGGTGCTGAAGGAGATAAGGAGATGTCGCCCGGGCCAGGCGATTGATGTGGGCAGCCTTTTCGACAGAGGACATCGATCGAGCCTAACGTGATTTCGAGTCGGCGGAAATTGCCACTGCGATGTTGCGACAATGTAGTGCCGACATGCGCCTTACTGAAACGATGTGCGCGGCGAAGTCGTTCCTGGGCCGAGGATCACGGCAGGATCGCGAAGGCTCTTGCAGGAAACCCGAGCCCATCGCGCACTTTCGGCCAGGTCACGACAATCAATGCGCCCTTTGGCGGTACCTTGTCGAGGTTGGCCATTACCTCGATCTGATAGTGCCCATGCGTGAGGATGTAGGTCTCGGATTCCATTTTATCGGTCGTGTCGGTATCGAGGGATTCGTGTCCCGTCGCGGTCACGCCACGATGCTCGTACAGAAATTTGATCGTATCGAGTGACCAGGCGGGAAACGGCGCACGCTTGAAATGTTCGGGATTCGAATCCCAGTCTTTGTACATGTCGGTCCGCAGCGCGACAAAAGACCCGCGCGGGATTCGTCCGTGCCGCTTTTCCCATGCACGCAGGTCGGCAACCGAAAAGGCATGGTTCGGGTCTTTGGCCAGGTATGGCGTCGCATCCAGCACGATAAGCGGAAGGATCATGTGCTTGAGAGGGATCGCATCCATGGTGACCCCGTTCTCATCGAAATGCGCAGGCGGATCGACATGAGTGCCGTACTGTCCGACGAGTTCGTAAAGGGTCGTGCGGAAACCGTGTCCTTGATCGTATAGGGCCGTTGCGTTTTCGGATCGGCCGCCGGTCTCATTTTCGCCTGGCCGAAGCCGGACCATACGGGCGATCGCGTGTCGAAGCTGTGGGTGAGATCAACGAAACGCTTTGACGCAATCACACGATAAGCACGGGCGAGGTCGTTTTCTGCCGCGTCAGCAGGCCAGTTCGAACAAGCAATCAGGCCCGCCGACAGAGCCACGAGAAGACGAAGACCAGACGTCATGTGGGTTCCCGATGGACCATGAGCGTGGTGCCGATCATACCTTAGGCGAGGGACGAACACGTCGGGAATTTGCACTCCGGTGCGCGCTGCAGTTTCAGCGCGCACCGGCGGTCCTTCAGGTTTGTTTGGCGGCACTCGAGCGGGGTTGGTCAAGAAACGGAGCGGTCAGATGTTCAACAGCCGTAGTGCCCTGATCAGGGCTTGACCCCTGCCCTGGCGCAGCGCTTCCGTGCGGCGATGTCAAAGTCGCCCCGAGACACAATCTATGCCCTTTCGTCCGGGCGGCCTCCGGCGGCAATCGCAGTCGTTCGCATATCCGGGGCGCGTGCGGGCGATGCGCTGAAGGCGCTCGCCGGCAGGATCCCCGATGCACGCAAGGCTGCCCTCGCGCGGATCCGCGCTCGTGACGGCGAGACCATCGACCAGGCCTTGGTGCTTTGGTTTCCGGGGCCGCACAGCGAGACCGGTGAGGACATTGCGGAGATTCAGCTGCATGGCGGCCGTGCCGTCATCGCGGCGGTGATGGCCGCGCTGTCGCAGGTCGACGGCCTGCGCCCGGCGGAGGCGGGGGAATTCACGCGCCGGGCCTTCGAAAACGGGAAGCTGGACCTGACAGAAGTGGAAGGTCTCGCGGACCTGGTCATGGCCGAGACGGAAGGGCAGCGGCGCCAGGCGTTCCGGCAAATGACCGGCGCGCTTCGCGGGCGCGCGGAAAAGTGGCGAGCCCAGCTGATCGAGGCGCTTGCTCTCGTCGAGGCTCGGATCGATTTCGCCGATGAAGCAGATGTGCCGCAGAATCTTGTGAAGTCGGCGCTGCAGATTGTTTGCACGCTCGAGTCCGATATGGCCTCCGCCCTTGCGGACGGCAGACGTGGGGAACGGTTGCGCGACGGATTTGTCGTCGCCATTGCCGGCCCACCTAATGCCGGCAAATCCACGCTTCTTAATCGCATTGCGCGACGTGAAGCTGCGATTGTGTCCCCTTATGCCGGCACGACCCGCGATGTCATTGAAGTCCACCTCGACCTCGACGGCCTGCCGGTCACGCTGCTCGATACAGCCGGCATTCGTGAGACCGAGGATCCGGTGGAGCGGGAAGGTGTGCTTCGCGCACGCGAGCGTGCAGCGGGCGCCGACCTGATTTTATGGGTGATGGACGTCGACAGTGCAAAGGAGGGTGGCGGAGATGAAGCTTTCATCGCAGGGCCGCCCGCGGTGTCCGGGTTGCGGCAATCGAGCACGGCCGGCGGGCCGATTGTGTGGCGCGTGATTAACAAAATCGACCTGGACCAAGGGCTTAGTCAAAGAAATGAACATCGCTTACAAACCAAGGGAAAAAATGAACCAGTTGGACAGGTTAACGAGAGACTAAAAGGAGTGGTTAAAAATCGGTTAACCGGAAGCAGTGAAACTGAATTCAATTTGAGTGAACGCCTGTTCGCAATTTCAGCCAAAACAGGTGAGGGCCTCGACTGGTTGTTGGCTGCGCTGGGGCTCGAGGCCGGACGATTTCTTGCAGGCGCGGAAAACGCACTGGTTACCCGGGAACGTCATCGCTACGCGCTGCAGGAGGCGTTGGATGCGCTACGCCGCGCACTGACGCCCGAAGTGTCCTATCGCGAGGATCTTCTTGCTGAAGAGCTCCGCCTTGCCGGGCGCGCCCTTGGCCGACTGACAGGTCGGATCGACGTTGAAGATGTCCTGGATGTGATTTTTCGCGATTTCTGTATCGGCAAATGAGCCTGTGGATAACATTGGGTATTTCTTCGGATTTGCCTATCCGGACTGCTCAGTGCACTCGGGAGGTCCTGTGGATAACCTAGCCTGGGATCGCAGCGAGGCCCGAAGGAAATGTTTCACGTGAAACATTATCCATAAATCGTACGGTTTTGACCCTCACCATTGCCTTGGCTAAAAGGCGGCCTCCGAGGTTTTGATGGCTCACCGATTCGACGTCGTGGTTGTTGGCGGCGGTCATGCCGGCTGTGAGGCCGCCGCGGCGGCCGCACGTATGGGGGCTACAACGGCCCTGATAACCCACCGATGCAGCACAATTGGTGCGATGTCCTGTAATCCCGCCATCGGCGGGCTTGGAAAAGGCCATCTGGTAAGGGAAATCGACGCGCTCGATGGCCTTATGGGCCGCATTGCAGATCGTGGGGGGATACAATTCCGGGTGCTCAACCGCCGCAAAGGGCCTGCCGTGCGGGGCCCCCGCGCGCAGGCCGATCGCAGGCTTTATGCCCAAGCAATGCAGGCCGCGGTTCGGGCTGTGTCAAACCTCGAGGTCATCGAAGCTGAAGTCGATGATCTGCTGGTGCGGGCGGGCCGCGCCTGTGGGGTACGGCTTGCCGATAGCCGTGAGATTTCGTCCGGCGCCGTAGTGCTTACGACCGGGACCTTTTTGTGCGGTCTAATTCATATCGGCGAAAAACAAATTCCGGCAGGCCGCATCGGCGAGGCGCCCGCGATCGGCCTTTCACGCACGCTGCAAAACCTTGGACTTTCTCTCGGTCGTTTGAAGACCGGAACGCCGCCACGACTCGATGGACGAACCATCACCTGGGCCGCGCTCGAAATGCAGCCGGGCGATAATCCGCCGGAGCCTTTCTCGACTCTGACGAAGCAAATCGACAATCCGCAAGTCGAGTGTGGGATCACACGCACAACGGATATCACGCACAAAATCATCCGCGATAACGTTCATCGCTCGCCAATGTATTCGGGACAGATCGCAAGTCGCGGTCCGCGCTATTGTCCGTCGATCGAAGACAAGATCGTAAAATTCGGCGAGCGAGATGGGCATCAAATCTTTTTGGAGCCTGAAGGACTCGACGATAACACCGTCTATCCGAATGGAATCTCGACGTCGCTCCCAGAGGATGTTCAGCACGCGCTCGTAGCCAGTATTCCCGGACTGGAAAACGCGCGCATCGTTCGTCCCGGCTACGCCATCGAATATGATTACGTCGACCCACGCGAGCTCGCCCCAACACTTCAAACAAAGCGCTTGCGCGGACTGTTTCTGGCGGGACAAATCAACGGCACCACAGGCTACGAAGAGGCTGCGGCACAGGGGCTTCTTGCAGGCCTCAACGCCGCCGCGCTGGCGGGCGAGGGAAAGGCGATCATCATCGATCGCGCGCAAGCCTATCTCGGCGTGATGATCGATGACCTTGTGACGCGCGGTGTCACCGAGCCGTACCGGATGTTCACGTCGCGCGCGGAATATCGACTGCAACTGCGCGCCGACAATGCCGACCAGCGCTTGACCGGAAAAGGAATAGAGATCGGCTGCGTAGGAGCGGAGCGGGCACGGGCATATCGCGAGAAAGCTACGGCGCTGCAGGACGCGCGTGAATTTGCAAAGTCGGTTTCGCTCACTCCAAAAGAAGCCGAACGCCATGGGCTCACACTCAACAAAGACGGACAGCGGCGAACTGCATTCGAGCTGTTGTCGTATCCCTCGGTATCAATCGCAGACCTGGCGAACATCTGGCCGGGGTTTGGGGGGATGGCGCCCGAGATCGCCGAGCAGATCGAGATCGACGCGAAGTACGAGGTTTATCTGTCGCGCCAGGCCGCCGACATCGCCGCCTACCGGCGCGACGAAAGTTTCGAGCTGCCCGACGATTTCGACTACGCCTCGCTGCCGGGCCTCTCCAACGAGATGAAACAGAAACTGCAGGCACATCGCCCGCGCACGATCGGGCAGGCGGGCCGCATCGACGGCGTGACGCCGGCGGCCCTCACATTGCTCGTCGCTCACCTGCGCCGCGGCAAGAAAGCATCCGTGAAGTCGGCGTGAGCAGCCGACGCAAAATCGGAGCCGGCAGCCGGCGCGAAATCGGCCGGAGACGTCACGGCAAAATCGGGGTCGGTGGACGCGGGCATGATAAAACCGCTCGCGGCAAACGAGGGCAGGGACCGCAGCGTCCCGCGGCAAGCGAAACCCACGACAATCCTGCGGCGGAAAAACGTGCTGCCGGCAGGCTCGCCGCGGACGGTCGCGCCGCCGGCAACCCTGCTCCGGAAAAACTAGCCGCGCGCAACTCCGCGACAGGCAGGGCCGTTTCCGACATCCTCGCCGCCGACAAGGCGCGCGCACTCGCGTTGTTTCCTGTTTCACGTGAAACGGAGAAGCGGCTCGACCGGTTCATCGACGCCTTGCTGCGCTGGCAGCGCAGGCTGAACCTGGTCGCGCCATCGACCCTGCCCGTGCTGTGGACACGCCATGTCGCCGATTCGCTTCAGCTGCCACCACTCGCACCCAAAGCCAGAACCTGGGTCGATCTCGGCTCCGGCGGCGGTTTCCCGGGCATTGTCATTGCTTGCGCGCTTGCCGACGAACCGGCTGCGCGGGTACATCTCGTTGAAAGCAATAACAAAAAGGCTGCATTTTTGCGGGAAGCGGTGAGGGCGGCGGCGATACCAGCGACCGTGCATGCCATGCGGGCGGAGAAATTTGGGGAAAGCTGTGCAGAATCCGTCGATGCCGTCACGGCGCGTGCGCTCGCGCCGCTGAAAACACTGTGTGATCAAGCCTTTCCTTTTATCGCGCGCGGCGCTGTCGCCCTGTTCCCCAAGGGTCAAGATGTAGATGCCGAATTGACCGAAGCCGCTAAATATTGGAGAGTTGAGGCTACAAAAGTGCCCAGCAAGACCAGTCCCGAAGGTTCAATCGTCGTGATCCACGGCCTCGAAGCGCGCTAGCGCATGAGACCAAGGCGATTTCGATTCGCAACGGGTCCTGCGGGACACCTGGCCTAACCGATGGGATGTCCGCCATGACCGAAATATCCAACCAGCCAGTCGACCCAGCGGTCGTTCCTTTCGGGCAGATCGCGGCCAAACCGGATTCCGTCCGGCCGCGCGTGCTCGGCATTGCCAACCAGAAGGGCGGAGTCGGCAAGACGACGACGGCGATCAACCTCGGCACTGCGCTCGCCGCGATCGGCGAGCACGTGCTGATCGTCGACCTCGACCCGCAGGGCAACGCCTCGACGGGGCTCGGCATCGAACGCAGGTCGCGCCGGACATCCACCTATGATGTGCTCACCGGCGCCGCGCCGATGCGCGATGCCGTGCTGCAGACCACCGTGCCGCAGCTCCACATCGCACCGTCGACGCTCGACCTGTCGGGTCTCGAACTCGAGATCGGCCAGCAACGCGACCGCGCGTTCCGCCTCCGCAACGCGCTTCGACAGCTCAACACCGGAGCGCGCACGTACGACTTCACGTACGTGCTTGTCGACTGCCCGCCGTCGCTCAACCTGCTGACGGTCAACGCGATGGCCGCCGCCGATTCCATCCTCGTGCCGCTGCAGTGCGAATTCTTCGCGCTTGAAGGTCTGTCGCAATTGCTGAAGACGGTCGAGCAGGTCAAGACAACGCTCAATCCGACGCTGTCGATTCACGGCATCGTGCTGACCATGTACGACTCGCGCAACAATCTCTCGAACCAGGTTGTCGCCGACGTGCGTCAGTTCATGGGCAACAAGGTGTATGAGACTATAATCCCACGCAACGTACGCATTTCGGAAGCGCCGTCCTACGGCAAGCCGGTGCTGGTCTACGATCTCAAATGCGTGGGGAGCGAGGCCTATCTGAGACTCGCCACCGAAATCATCCAGCGGGAGAAAGCCCTGAAGGCAGGATGATGCGCCTGCGCATGCAGGGGAATGGTCAACAGGGACGGAAAGGCATAGCGTGGCACGAAATTCTGGAGCGGCAGCGATGGCGGATCACTCGCGGTTGGGGCGCGGTCTTGCTGCGCTGATCGGCGATGTGGGTGAAGAAACATCCATCGCCGAAAGCGGCCGCAAGCCTCGTCGGGCGCCGATTGAAAAGCTGCGGCCGAATCCGCGCAATCCGCGCCGTCTGTTCGCCGACGACGAACTTGACGAACTCGCTGCGTCAATCCGCGAACGAGGAATTATTCAGCCGATCGTGGTGCGCGCGCTGAGGAACGATGATTTCGAGATCATCGCCGGAGAGCGACGATGGCGTGCGGCCCAGCGTGCAGGCCTGCACGACGTGCCGGTCGTGGTCGTGGAAGCCAACGACGCACAGTCGCTGGAGCTCGCGGTGATCGAAAATGTGCAGCGCGCTGATCTCAATCCCATCGAGGAGGCGACCGGCTATCTCGCGCTCATGGACGATTTCAATCGCACGCAGGAAGAAGTTGCACAGATTGTGGGCAAGAGCCGGCCACACGTCGCGAACACGATCCGTTTGCTCAAATTGTCTGAGCCAGTGAAGCAACTGGTTCGCGCCGGCAAGATTTCCGCAGGGCATGCCCGGCTTTTGCTCGGACAGCCTGATGCCGAACTCATTGCGCCTGAAATCATCGAAAAAGGCTGGAGCGTGCGCGATCTCGAAGCCAAGATCCGCAAGGACATCGCCGTGCAGACTCGCGACATGCGCGGCGAGTCCAAAGAGCGCGCCGGCATTTCTGCCAAGAACGCCGACATACGCGCGCTGGAGAAACGGCTCTCTGACCTGCTGGGGCTTGATGTCAGTGTCGACCACCGCGGCGAGGCTGGCACGTTGCGCATCAGGTATCGCAACTTGGAACAGCTCGACGCCGTCCTGAAAAAGCTGGGCGATTAACCGGATTTCACGCGGGCCTAGCCGCCGCTTGGCGCCGCCGCGGTGCGGACATCCACCCTCTCTGTCTCCGGGGAGAGGTCGAATCGCGCGCGCATGCCGTCGAGTTCCGCGTCCTCGGTCGCCGCTGCAGCAGCCCGTTTCTCCGTCGCCGCGGCGAAATCAATCGCATAGTGCACATCCACCGGCCCTGGCGTCCACTCCTCCCCCGGCAACAACGTAATCTTCGCGTCCTGGATAAGGCCTTGCGTGAGTAACGGATCAAAAAAACGCATGCTGCGTTCATTGAGATCAAGCACACGGCCGGCTTTAAGTGGCCCGACGTCGTTGATCCTGACGATCAACCGCTTCTCGCCGCTCGTCACCAGGGCGTAAGTCGGCTGGTAGAGCCGGCCATAACGCACACCGCCAAACTGATCACGCAAGCCGGTCTGGATTGCGGCCGTCCACGCCGAAGGATCGTAAAGCTCTCCGGAAGCGGTCAGCACGCCGCCTTCCTCTTTGCCGTCGCGATTGGGATTGTATGTCGAAATCGTGCCGATGATTGTCGTGCCAGAGAGCGCGGCTTCTTCCTGGATGCGCCGCAAACCCAGAATGGCTGCAAACTTCCGTATCGATCGATAGAGGGACGTAAATTGCGAAGGCATGTGCTGCCGCGCGAAGTCAGCAAGAGCGCCTCCGGCGCCACCGGAATTTGCCGAAATATTGCGTTCCGACCGCATCGCATCCGCGGATCCATCCTCCGAAACGCCGGCCAAAACATCCAGCCGCGATATCACCGCCGAGCCTGCGAGAGGACACGCTTCGGCGCTCTCATCAAGATCGATCAGCAGAATGAGCTCTGCATCGCCTGCAGCGGACGATCCGGAAGATAAAACGACTGCCGCCGGAGCGGCATCATTTCGCTGCGCCAAATTTGTCGCCGCCGCGTAGACCGTTTCGACGTGATCCCACACCATCGCGACAAGAAGGACGACGGCAAGCAGCGATACGGACATCGCTCGCCTTGCGGTGAGGCAAATCCGGATTGCATTGAGCGAAAAAAGCAACGCTGGCGGGGCCATCAACACCGTCGGCAGTTGAATAATTTCAAGACACAACGCTGTACCGATGGCCTATAAAACGCGCGTAAAATGCTTCACGAAATTGAATCTAGAGTTTTATGCAAATGCTCAGCTCCGCCTATCCGCCGTCCGGATGATATAGCGCGCCACCGGGCATGCGCGCGGCGGGAAAACCACGCAAATAAGGCTCACGCGGCGAAACGCACTCGCCTGTCGCGGTCTTGGTAGCAATCGGATGGTTAGTGCGACGTGGTTTTTTTCGATTTGAATAATGCATCAAGAGTGAATGCATTCGGGCAAAATGATCGAAAATGCTCGGCGGCGGTGCCTATGGCGATCTCGTACGCACAGCGGCCTTTGTGACCGCAGCTGACACACAATCTCTCAAGGTCGCGCATCGTTGCCGGATCGGTGTGGGCAAGGTCCTCGGGGTCGACCGACAGCTCCGTGAGCATCTTGGTCAAGAGATCGGCGCCGTGTGGGCCCTTGGCGGATATTGCACGCAACTCGCTAACGGATATGCCGAGGTCCTTGGCAATTTGTCTCACGTCCTCCGCGCTGCATTGTCCGAGCGCGTCGTGCAGGCCGGTCGAGGCGCGGTACCTGTTGACCCAATCGGCAATGGTATCGAGGACGAAGTTCACAGTCGGATAGTCGTCTTGACGGGCCTGACGCTCGGGCATCGTAGCCTCCCTGGGCGGCTGCGATGAATTTGCACCTTTGGCAATGGCGCGCGTTGCGATAGATCAATTCGTCGGCGTTGCGGCCTTTGTTTCAGCACATGCCGGGATCTGGCTGCTGGATCGCCCGCGGCGCCAGCTGCTAAAAAGAACTCACAGGAACGAAGAATTCGGGGAGATTCTCAGGTGCCGGTGCCATTGCAAGGCGAATCGCAGCCCACCTTCTACCGCTTCAGACTCGGGGATTTCGAGGTCGCCACGGTTCTGGATGCCAAGGCCATTCGCGAGGGCCTGCATCCGCACTACGGCGCCAATGCTTCCGCCGATGAAGTGCATGCATTGGCGCGAGCCAACAATATCGATACGCAGCGTTTCGAACACCCGAACATTCCGACGATCGTAAACACGGGCAGGCAGCTCGTTCTGTTCGATACGGGCAACGGCGCGCTGCCACGCGAATACGAGCAGCTCAGCAAGCGACTGCCGCCGGGGCAGACCGCGGCGCGGCTTGCCGCGGCCGGGTACAAACCCGAGGAGATCGACGTCATCGTTCTCACCCATGGCCATCCCGACCATATCGGCGGCCTGACCGAAGGCGGTAAACCTGTTTTCCCGAAGGCCCGCTATGTCTTTGGTGCCGCGGAATTCGATTTCTGGAAGCGTGGCGAGAATGTCCGCGAAGCGCGGAAATTCAATCGCGAACTGTACGTGAAAATATGCCTGCCGCTGGCTGATCGATCGACATTCATTAAGCCCGGTGACGAGGTAGTTCCCGGCATCACGGCCGTTGATGCCGCCGGCCATTCGCCGGGTTTGATGGCCTTTCACATAGAAAGCAACGGCAAGGGCTTCATGATCACTGCCGACACATTCACCCAGTATGTCATGGCGATACAGCGGCCCGAGTGGTACTTCGAGATGGACGACGACAAGGACAGGGCCGTTGCCACACGCAAACGAATTCTCGAGATGCTGGCGACGGAAAGGTTATTTACGGCGGGCTTTCATATGCCTTTCCCGGGCATCGGTTACATAGAAAAAGGGCAAAGCGGCTATCGCTGGGTGCCTCATAGCTACCAGCTCAACCTGTAGGATGCCGTTTCTGTCTACGGCGATCACCTGCCCCAGGTAAATCTCGCCGGCGCGTCCGGCTTTGGCTTGGGTTTGCTTTCGTCGCAGCGGCCGATACGGTCTTCGACGGTTTGCGCGGTTTTATTGTCAAAGACCATGTAATGGCAAAGGGTGCCGTCGCGTAGAGGGCGTGCTATGCGGCCTGCGCGGCCGTTGGCCGTGAGTTCGCTTGAGATGTCGCTGCCGCGAAACGTGCCCACCACCATCACAGTACCAAGAAAAAAGCTGGCCCCGAAGACGATGACGAAAAACGCCGTGACGATCGTCGCGCGCCAGAATTGCGCGTACGTCTCGCTTGGCCGACCGAAAATTCGCCGAGCCTCTAAATCCTGCATTTCGAGCGCGGTTTGTTGAATTACGGGCCGATTTCGTCGCCTTAAAGTTAACGGAAAAGCCTTGACCAGTTCTAAAGGCGACAGTTCATATTGGCGTTCTGCAGGTAATCCGATTTAAGCGGGAGCGGTCTTTTTGCGCCGTTTCTAGGCCTTTTTTCGTGCGCTTACCGCGAGTGACAGCAGAGTTCGCTGTGCGATCACATCAGCGACCGAAGCAGTCCGCCGCATGTCGAGCGACGCTTCAGCCAGCTGGTGCATGGCGCGCAGAAGTCGCGCGGGCGTCCAGGTGCGCAATGCCTCCACGACCTGCGGTTCGCGCGTGAAATGGACAGGCGGTACCGCGCGCTTCATCGCGGTCTCGACCGACTCGCCTGCCTCGATGGCCACCGCCATCTTGTGCAAGCTCGCAACCTGGCGAATTGCGGCCGAAATAATTGCGGGAGGAGACGAACCGCCGGCACGCGCCTTGGAAAATTCACTGTCGAATTCCCTCATCCGGCCGGCGAATGCGGCGTCGACAACGCTATCGAGTGCAATCTCCGAGGCGTCGGCGACCGCCGCAGTGACGTCATCGAGCTCGATGGTCTTCTTTCCGCGTGCGTAAAGTGTCAGCTTGCGGATCTCGTTGCGCGATGAAAGCCGGTCGCCGCCCAGCAGCTCGATCAGGGCCGCACGCGCATTGGCTTCGATCGCGAGACCGGCCGAACGTATTTCCTCGTCGATGAGCTGAGCCAGACTGCGTGCGTTGTCCGCATAGCAAGGAAGCGCGGCAGCCGTCTTCGCCTTTTCGCAAAGCGACCGCAGCGGTGCGCTCTTGCCGAGGTTGCCCGCTTCGATGATGATCCGGCACTCGCTCGACGGCTCCGCAATGACCATTTCAACGGCGGGCGCAATATTCCGCGAGCCAACCTTCACCAGGACCGCGCGACGGCCTCCGAACAGCGGGACCGTATGAGCCTCCTCGACGAGACGGGACGGGTTGCCGGCGAGCTCATCTCCGTCAATGCGCGCAAACATGAACGGATCGTTTGCGTCATCGACCGATGCGCGAACAAGCGCCTCTGTCCGCTCCCGCACCAGCCCTGCGTCAGGGCCGAAAACGAGCACGATCGGCTGCTTGCTGTCCGGCTTGGCGATGAAGCGCTCGACATCGGCGGCCTTTATGGCGGTCATTGGCTGGTCACGACCTCGCTTGCCGAATTTGGCAGTTCGCCATCAGGTACCGGCCGCGAAATAGGAGGCCAGCCGGTTGCGGATGTTTTCGGCAATTTCCTTGGCCGCGCGGTCCTCTGCGTCGCGCAGGCCGCGCTCGCCGGCGAAGCGCTGCTGCTGGCCGGGAATATTGTAAGAGACGCGCGCAAAGGTCTGGCCCTTCGCCACCGGTTTTCCGGTCGCGAGCTCGGTCAAGGTATAGACGGCGTCGATGCCATAATTATTGATGTCGGGCCGTGCAGTGTTGATATCGACAATGACCTGGAGCTGCGTTGCGTTCAGTCGCACGTCGAGGCGATGGGTTGGCGCGGCCCCGCCGGCGCCGCCGGTAAGATCGTAAATGAGTTCGTTGCGCACGCCGACGCTGACCCGGGCAAGCCGGCTGCCGCTTGGCGTATCGATGGGTGCGACATCGACGCCGCTCAGCCTGTCGGCGACGCCGCCGAGGCCGGCCGGTGTCGACCGCTCGGCATAAAGCGGCTGGAAGCATCCGGCAGTCAGGCCGGCAAGCGCCAGGGCGACAACAATCCTGGCGTAACGCCTGGTATCAGACCACGACATTGACGATCCTTTGCGGGACGACAATGACCTTTTTCGGGCTTTGGCTCCCCAGCGCCTTTTTTACCGCATCGAGGGCGAGAACGGCAGCCTCAATCTCCCCGTTCGTCGCCTTGCGGCTGACCGTCACTTCCGCCCGTTTCCTGCCGTTTATTTGTATCGGCAGCGTTATAGTGTCCTCGATCAGCAATTGGGGTTCGACCTTTGGCCAGTTTTCGCTCGCCACCAGCGTCGTGTGTCCGAGCGCCGCCCAGCATTCCTCGGCCAGGTGCGGCATCATCGGGTGAAACAGCCGGACCAGGATGTCGCCGGCTTCACGCAGTGCCCAATTAAGTCCATCGTCCGCGGGTTTTTCGACGTTGCCGATCGCGTCACCCAGCGCATTCGCAAACTCGTAGATGTGGGCAACACAACGGTTGAAGCGCAGTTTGTCGATATCTTCCGAAACGTGAGCAAGCGCACGGTGGGCGGCCTTCCGCACCTTCATCGCCGGTTCGCCGAATTGCGATGGCCGCCCGGCCGGGGGCCGGATTCTGGCGATTTCACCGACAAGCCGCCACAGCCTTTGCACGAAACGCCAGGCGCCCTGGACGCCTTCTTCGGTCCAGATCACGTCACGATCCGGCGGCGAATCCGACAGCATGAACCAGCGTGCGGTGTCCGCTCCGTAAGCGGCAATGATGTCGTCGGGATCCACCGTGTTTTTTTTCGACTTCGACATCTTTTCGATCGAGCCGATCTCGACCGGTTCGCCTGTTGCCGCAATCGAGGCACGTCGTGTGTCTCCGGTGCCCTCGATCCTTATGTTGGCTGGCTCGACCCATTCGCCGTTTCCGGCGCGATAGGTCTCATGCACCACCATGCCTTGCGTAAACAGTCCGGCAAAGGGCTCATCCATGCCGACCAGCCCGCACTTGCGCATCGCGCGCGTGAAAAATCGTGAATAAAGCAGGTGCAGAATCGCGTGCTCGATCCCGCCGATGTACTGATCAACCGGCAGCCATTTGTCGACCGTCTTGCGATCCGTCGGCGCGGTCTTGATCCAGGGATCGGTGAAGCGCGCGAAGTACCACGATGAATCGACAAACGTATCCATCGTGTCGGTCTCGCGCCGTGCCGGCCCGCCACACTTGGGGCAGTTCACGTTCTTCCAGGTCGGATGACGATCGAGCGGGTTGCCCGGCTTGTCGAAAGTGACGTCCTCCGGCAATGTCACGGGGAGATCCTTTTCCGGTACCGGCACGACGCCGCATGCGCCGCAGTGTATGACGGGGATCGGACAACCCCAGTAGCGTTGCCGCGAAATTCCCCAATCGCGCAGCCGATAGTTCACCTGCCGCTGCGCGACCGGACGATTGCCGCGCGTTTCTCTTTCAAGCCGCTTGGCCACTTCTTCCTTGGCCTGCTCGATCGTCATCCCGTCGAGGAAGCGCGAATTAATCATCGTCCCGTCGCCGTCGTAGGCCACGTCGGTCACGACAAATGTCTTCGGATCCTGGCCCGGCGGACACACGACGGGAGTATTGCCGAGGCCGTACTTGTTGACGAAATCAAGGTCGCGCTGGTCGTGAGCAGGGCAGCCGAAGATCGCCCCGGTCCCGTAATCCATGAGAATGAAATTTGCGACATAAACCGGCAACTTCCAGGCCTGATCGAACGGGTGTATCGCCTTCATCCCGGTGTCGAAACCGAGCTTTTCGGCTGTGTCTATTTCCGCCTGCGCCGTGCCCATGCGATGGCACTGCTCGATGAATTCGGCAAGCTTCGGATTCTTCCGCGCCGCGGCTTGGCTCAGTGGGTGGTCAGGAGACAGCGCCATGAACTTGGCTCCGAACAAAGTGTCGGGGCGCGTGGTGAATATCTCAAGCTCGGTTTCCTTGTTTGGCGTCGTCGCAGGATCGAGCATGAAGCGCAGCAACAAGCCCTCGGATCGCCCGATCCAGTTCTTTTGCATAAGCCGTACTTTTTCCGGCCAGCGGTCGAGCGTGTCGAGCGCCTTGAGCAGGTCTTCCGAGTAGTCGCTGATCTTGAAGAACCATTGGGTCAGCTCGCGTTGCTCCACCAGCGCACCCGACCGCCAGCCGCGCCCATCGATCACTTGCTCATTGGCAAGCACGGTCTGGTCGACCGGATCCCAATTCACCTTCGATTGCTTGCGCTCGACCAACCCCACCTTGAGGAAGTCGAGGAACATTTTCTGCTGATGTCTGTAATAGTCCGGATCGCAGGTCGCGATCTCGCGCGCCCAGTCGAGCGACAGTCCCATCGACTGCAGCTGCTTCTTCATTGCCGCAATATTGTCGTAGGTCCAGGATTTGGGGTGCACCTTTCGGTCTATCGCCGCGTTCTCCGCCGGCATACCGAAGGCATCCCAGCCCATCGGATGCAACACCGCGTTGCCCATGGCTCGCTTGAAGCGAGCGACCACGTCGCCCATCGTGTAGTTGCGGACGTGCCCCATATGGATGCGTCCAGAGGGGTAGGGGAACATCTCCAGTACGTAATATTTCGGCCTTGGGTCATCGTTCTTGGTCGCAAAGATACCGCGCTCGGCCCAGACTTTTTGCCATCGGGCTTCCGCCTCGCGGGCGTTGTAGCGCTCGTTTTTGCTCGAATCGGCGGTCATTTCCGGCCTCAAACAGGGCCGGAGATAGGCCACGAAAGGCCGTATGGGTCAACTGCGGGAAGCAGGCAGTAACGACAGCCTACGGTTGATACAAATCAACGGTACCGACCTGAATGTAGGCCATCCTGCGAAGCGCTTGGGTCACGGGCGCACGACGGCAGCACCGGCGTACGCACGTGATCGTATGCCGCATCGCGGAACGGCAGAGGCATCGGGTCATGAAGTGGAACGCAAAGGCAGTCGGCATGGCGATGGCGGCGCTGGCCGTGAGCGCGCACGTCGTAGTCGTGGCCGCAACGCCCGAACAGGCCAAAGCGTTCTCCGAACATGCGGCCGCGCACATCCTGCAGGTGGGCGAGGAGAAGGCGTTTGCGGATTTTACGCGCAAGGATGGCGGGTTCATCGCCGGCGAGCTCTACGTCTTCTGTTACGACCGCAACGGATTGAACAAGGCGCACGGAGGCGATCCGTCGTTCGTCGGCCGCAACCTGCTGCACATCAAGGATCCGGACGGTGCGGAGCCAAATGCGATGATCGTCAAAATTGGATTCGAGCGGGGCCGCGGCTGGGTCGATTTCAAATGGCCGAACCCTGTGACGAAAAGAATAGAGAACAAATCCGCTTACGTTATCCGCACGAACGAGGTTGTGTGCGGGGTCAGTTACTACAAGGGCTAGTCAACTATGACGCGTCAAACAAAGAGTTAGCGTGAGCATCGTTACCCGCATATCTGTCTTGATCGCGATCACGCTGTCGATGATTGCCGGCGTCGAACTATTCAATGGCATGCAGCTCCGCCAAAGCCGGCTGCAGGAACTGCGCAGCGATACCGTCCAGCTCGCACGTATTGCAGAACTGGACATCGTCCGGATTCTCGACGGCGCGCATCAGCTTCTTGCGACGCTGGCACGGCTCCCGACCGAACATGGATGGGACGACCGGACTTGCGCAGTCGTCGGATCAACTGCAAGCCGCGACTTCGAGTACGACCACATCGTTGGCGCCGATCTGGACGGGTTCATTCGGTGCAGCAGCAGCAAGACCCCGCTCACTTTCGTAGCTGACTTCGATCTGCTGGATCGGGTCATCAAGAGCAAGGGGTATTCCATCGGAACCTACGGCGTGGGCGCCGTATCGGGCAACGAAGTCATTCGCGTAGGCTATCCTGTCGTGAACAAAAGCAATGATGTGACGGGAGTCGTTTACGCCGGGATCAATGTGACGTGGCTGAACACGGCACTCAGCCAGTGGCAACTCGGGGCACAAGCGACCATCATCATTACCGATCGCAACGGTACAGTAATTGCCCGGCACCCTGATTCTCAGGGCGTCGGGCAACCCATTGCGGAGAGGCTGCGGCCGTTCGTTTCCGCGCCGGCGATGGGCACTACGGAGGTGGCTGACAGCCAGGGCAACGTTCAATTGTATGGCTACGTACCCGTCAATGCCGGCTTGTCGAGCGGACTGGGCGTATTCGTTGGACGCGACCAAAGGCCGGTATTTGCAGAGATAAATCGGTCGATCTGGCTGAACGTCGCTGCCGTTGTGACCGGCCTGCTGCTGTCTGCCATTTTTGCCGCAATCTACGTGCGTCGTTTTCTAGCCCGGCCGTTCCAAAGCCTTCTCGCGACGGCCGGACACTGGCGTGACGGCAACTGGTCGGCACGTACAAGCGCTGCCAGCGGTATTCCCGAATTCGACGAATTGGCAGCCGCCTTCGACAGCATGGCCGACACCCTCGAGAATCGTGATCAGCTGCTGCATCGCCGTGACGCGATGATGGACACGATTACGAAATGTGCGGCCGAGCTGGTAACCACCGATACGATCGCGGAGGCAATTCCGCGTATTCTTGAGAGAGTTGGGCAGGCGCTGCAAGCGGACCGGGTTCTTGTCCTTCAGGTTGAGAGCGCAGGCTCGCCTATAAGATTGCGAAACGCCTGGAAAAGCTCGGCGGCAATAGCCGATGTGACCGCAGAGTATTTTGCATCGTTACCTGAGGTGACTCCGCCGGAAATCGTGGAGTGGCTTGCGCCGCTTGGAGGTGGAAGGGCCGTCGCCAAACTGCAACGCGATGTGTCCGGTGAGGTCAGGGAAATCTTCACGAGGTTCCATATCGTGTCGAACCTGCAGGCGCCGATATTCGTCGATGGCAACCTGTTTGGCCAGCTGTCCATTGACGATTGCCGCTCGGAAAGGGACTGGACGGCCATCGAGCAGGAATCTCTCAGCGTTCTGGCCGATCTCATCGGTGCGGCAATCGCGCGGCAGCGCCACCTGGAGAAGCTGGCAAACGCCGATTCGGTCGTACGAAACAGCCAAGCCATCGCTTATCGCCTGTCCACCGCAACGTCGCCGCCGCGATTCACCTATGTTTCCGACAACGTGCACTTGCTTGGCATCGAGCCGGCAAGAGCCCCTACCGATATTGACGCCTACATTTCGCGAGTGCATCCCGACGATCGCGACTCGGTGAAAACGACCCTTAAAGCCGCGACCACCGGCACAGGCACGGCCGGGACCATCGAATTCCGTATCGCCGATGCGGGCGGGAACTACCACTGGGTGGAAAATCGATACAAACCGACTCACGACGCAAGCGGGCAGCTCGTCGAAGTGTCCGGTGTTCTGATCGACGTGACCGAGCGCAGGTTGGCGGAGGAAAGACTGCAATTTGCCAATACGCTGCTCGAAACCCTCAGGGATACATCACCGGACGCCATTCTGGTCGTGGATGCCAGTCGAAAGGTCATCGCGTTCAATCACCAGTTTGTCGAGCTTTGGCGGTTGCCGCCGGAACTGCTTGGGTCGGGCACCGATGTTGCGGCCCTCGCGGTGGCGTCCCGGAATATGAAACACCCCGAAGCCTTCAAGTCACGGGTCGAATATCTCTATCTGCACCCCGAGGACTCGGCGCGGGAAGACGTCGAAACGGCAGATGGCAGGTTCTTTGACCAGAACACGGCTCCGCTGCGGACCGCCGACGGCATTTACCTCGGACGGGTGTGGTTTTATCGCGATGTTACTGCTCGACGGCGCGCAATCGAGGCCGCTCAAGCCACGCTCAGGCGCGCGCGCGATCAAATGCACGTCATCGGCACCATAAGCAAATCAGAGGTATTGCTGTCCGGCGACATCGAACATCTTGCACGGCAAATTACCGAGCACGCTGCCAAGGTCGTGGGCTGCGAGCGTGCCAATGTCTGGCTGTTCAACGAAGATGAATCGAAACTCCGCTGCATTGACCTCTATGAGGCTTCGAGCGGCAGGCACTCCGCCGGGCTGATGCTGGACGAAAATCAGTACCGCAACGAATTTCAGGCGCTGAAGGACACGACGCATGTTGCGGCGGACGATGCGCTCACTGATCCAAGGACGGCCGGATACGTCGAAAGCTATTTGAAGCCGCTGCGCATCACCTCCATGCTGGATACGGTCATCCGGGTGGGCGCTCGAAATCTTGGACTGCTGTGTCTGGAACATGTGGACAAGCCTCACCATTGGACCCAGGATGAAATCGCCTTTGCCCTGCAGCTTGCCGACAAGATCGGCATCGGCATCGTCAATCAGCAGCGCCTGGCCGAAGAAGAAAAACGAAGGGTGAGCGAAGTTGCTCTGGCCGAAGCGCAGGAAGTCGCGCACCTCGGCAGCTGGGCCTACGATCCGATCAACGACACGGCAACCTATTCGGACGAAAGCTATCGTATTCTCGGCGTCGATCCTGCAACCTTCCCGCGCACCTACGATGCCTACCTGTCGCGAATCCACCCGGACGACCGCGTCATATTCAAACGCGCATTTGCCGACAGTATCGCGAATCATGACGGCTATACGTGCGAATATCGCGTGGTCATGGATGACGGCGGCATTAAATGGATCCACGACAATGGCCGCAACGATTATGACAAGGATGGCCGGCACGTCCGTACTGTCGGCACGATCCAGGACATCACGGAACGCAAGTGCGCCGACGAGCAGATTGCCCGGATGGCACACTTTGACCACCTGACCGGGCTCGCAAATCGCGTCGTGTTTGTCGGAGCACTCGACCATGCCATCAGGCGGGCGCGCCGGCAAGGAAAGAGCTTCGCCGTTCTCTACCTCGACCTCGATCATTTCAAGGACATCAACGATACGCTCGGTCATCCGATCGGCGACAGGTTGCTGCAAAAAGCCGCTGACAGTCTGCGTACGTGCGTGCGGGCAACCGACACCGTGGCACGATTTGGCGGGGATGAATTTGCAATCGTTCAGACCGATATCGAGGATCCGACCGATGCGGCATCGCTTGCAGAGAAGGTGCTGAACGCCCTGAGCACCCCGTTCATCATTGATGGCAACGAAATTCGCAGCGGGACGAGCATTGGTATTGCGGTTTATGGACCGGACTCGGCGGAGGCCGAGAAGCTTCTGTCGCAGGCCGATGTTGCGCTCTATCGGGCGAAGTCTGAAGGACGCGGAACCTATCGATTCTTCACTCAGGCCATGGACAATGAAGTCCGTACCCGCGTCACCATCGGCGCCGATCTCCGCAAGGCCATTGCAAACGGCGAATTGTTCCTGGTGTACCAGCCACAGGTCGACGCGGCCAGCGGCCGGATTGTCGGGCTTGAGGCATTGATTCGATGGAATCATCCGACGCGCGGAGTCATTTCGCCGGGGGAATTCATCAAGATCGCCGAGCGGAATGGGCTGATTGTAATGCTGGGCAACTGGGTGATACGTGAAGCGTGCCGGCAAACAAAAATCTGGATTGATGCGGGAATGGCACCTGCATCCGTTGCCGTCAACCTGTCCGCGCTGCAATTCAAGACACCGCGCGAACTCGAAAACGACATTGCGGCGAGCCTGATTGAGACCGGATTGCCGGCAAATATTCTTGAGCTCGAACTGACTGAAAGCGTGCTGATGGAAGCATCGCATGAGCATAATGACGTGCTGCTGCGGCTTCGCAGCGCCGGCTTCCGGCTCGCGATCGATGATTTCGGGACCGGCTTCTCGTCGCTCGACTACCTGCGCCGATTCCCGGTTGACCGTATCAAGATCGCCCAGAACTTCATTCGCGAGCTGTCGGGCTCCTCCGGAAACGCTGCGATCGTGAGAGCGGCGCTCGGCCTGGCGCGTGAGCTTGGCATCGAAACCGTGGTGGAGGGCGTCGAGACGCCGGAACAGCTGGAACTACTGAAATCGTGGGGGGCACGAACCGTCCAGGGCTTCTATTTTTCGAAACCTCTGCCAGCAGCAGAGATCACACGTCTACTGAAGAAGGGGCGGATCATTCGTCCCGTTCCGGCGGCAGCCGCAGAAACTGCGGTCGCATAGCTGAAGCGTGATGGTTCGCCTGAAAGATCGCGCCGCCATCATGAGGCTCGCAGACACAGGTATCGATTAGCGCGCGCCGCGAGCCCTTCATTTGAGGTGGCGAGCTGGAATGCGGTGCTATATAGGCAGCACATGTCTGCAGCACCCGGCCTGAAACAGGTCAGAACGGAAATCCTGCGCGCCTGCCGCGATTCCAATCGCGACCCCGCGGAAGTGACGCTGATTGCAGTGTCGAAGACGTTTGCCGCGGATTCGATCGAGCCGGTCATCGCCGAAGGTCAGCGGGTCTTCGGCGAAAACCGTGTGCAGGAGGCCAAGGCAAAATGGCCGCCACTACTGGAAAAGTATCGTGGCCTTGAGCTGCATCTTATCGGTCCTCTGCAGTCCAACAAGGCGAAAGATGCCGTGGCGCTCTTCGATGCCATCCACTCCGTCGATCGAGTCAGCCTGTGTGAGGCCCTTGCCAAGGAGATCGACAGGCAGCATCGCCGGCCGGTTCTGTTTGTGGAGATCAATACGGGCGCTGAGCCGCAGAAAGCCGGCGTGTTGCCGCAGGACGCCGACGCATTCCTCGGCGCATGCCGCGACAAATACGGTCTGCAAGTGTCGGGTCTGATGTGCATTCCACCGCTGGAGGAGGCCCCCGGACCACACTTTGCGCTGACGGCAAAAATTGCCAGACGTAACGGGCTGAAGCTTCTGTCGATGGGGATGAGTGCGGATTTTGCAACGGCCATTTCGCTTGGCGCCACGCATATCCGGGTCGGGACCGCGATATTCGGATCGCGCACAAATTCTTCCGGCTGACTCGAAGCTATTCGACCACAATCCTTGTGTGCGGCCCCAACCGCGGCAAAAGCCGGCGAAGTGCGTTGATGTCAAGTGCGACACATCCGGCCGTCGGAGAAAAACCGTCCCGCGCCGCGTGGACAAATACGGCGCTGCCCCGTTGCGAGATGCGGGGACGTGTGTTGTGGTCGATCTCGATAATGAAGTCGTAGAGATGATCCTTACGCGCAAGCCTGTCGCCTTTTGTGTGCGCCGGCAGCTTGATCGGCCGGTTGTAGCAACGGTCTGCGGGATCCTCGCACCAGGCGTCGGCCGGGCCGATCCGCCGTGCCGGCAGCGCAGTGTCCGGACGCGGGTGGCGGTCGGCTCGCCACCATAGCCGCTTGAGCCGGAATACGCCGCGCGGTGTCGCTCCGTCGCCTTCACGTTTATTTGCCTTGATGCCGCCTCGGCCAAGTGCCACTGGCAGAGCGAGAGGCTCCGCGATCAACCAACCACGCCGCGGGTCGCCTGGCTTGCGGCGTACAGTGATTCGGGACAAAGTTCGTTTTTGCAATGTCGATGCTGCCTTGGATTCTGCCGGTTCCGCCCTAAATACCAGTTCGCGCTTGCTCTTTTATCCCCGAATGTTCTACTTCGCGACCATACGAACAGCCACGCACGGCTTTTGAGAAGGGCCCACCTAGGCGATGGCCAATAAGCGCACAATTCTGATCGTTGACGACGATGCCGAGCTGCGCGACGCGCTGATCGAGCAATTGGCCCTGCATGAGGAATTCGATGCAATTTCCGCAGACTGCGGCGCTAAGGGCGTGCAGGCCGCGAAGAACGGCCAGGTCGATCTCGTGATCATGGACGTCGGTTTGCCCGACGTCGACGGACGCGAGGCTGTGCGCATCCTGCGCAAGAACGGCTTCAAGGCTCCGATCATCATGTTGACCGGACACGACACGGATTCCGATACCATCCTCGGCCTTGAGTCCGGCGCCAATGACTACATTACCAAGCCCTTCCGCTTCGCTGTGCTGCTGGCGCGCATCCGCGCCCAACTCCGCCAACATGAAGCAAGCGAGGATGCGGTCTTCACTATCGGGCCTTACACATTTCGACCGAGCTCGAAGCTGCTGCTCAGCCCGAAAGGCAGCAAGGTCCGGCTCACGGAAAAAGAGACCGCTATTCTGCGATACCTCTATCGCGCCGGGCAGAAGCCGGTTTCGCGCGAAACCCTGCTGCAGGAAGTGTGGGGTTACAACTCTGGCGTTACGACGCACACGTTGGAAACCCATATTTATCGCCTCCGCCAGAAGGTGGAGAAAGATGCGGCCGCGCCAGCCATTCTTGTGACCGAAGCGGGCGGTTATAAACTGGTGCCTTGATCCAGGGCCACAACGATCGGGATCGCAATGGGCCTCGAAGACGACATCGCTTTCTTCGAGCAGGTGCCGCCGCTCGCCGCGCTGGGCAAGCAGGCCTTGCGCATCCTGGCGATCGGCGCGGAAACTAAACATTTGCAGAGCGGAGCGGTGCTCTTCTACGCCGGCGAGCTTGCCGACGGGGGCTATGTAATTCAGGAAGGTTCGCTCGTACTGGAGCCGGGCACGTTTTCCGAAGGCAAGGAGGTTACGGTTGGGCCCGGAACGCTGATCGGCGAATTGGCGCTCCTTACCAGTACGGTTTGCCAGGCCACCGCCATTGCAAAAGAGCCGACGGTCGTCGTCCGGATTTCCCGCAATCTCTTCCGCAAAATGCTTGAGGGCTATCCGGGCGCGGCAGAGAAGTTGCGCGAGAACATGGCGGAACGCCTGCAGACCTGGTCGAGGGAACTTGCCGGAGTCAAACGCGCGCTCGAGGCGCGCGACAAGACCTAGTGCGAGTCGCAAAAGCGGATTCAGACTTCAAGCGTGGCGGTTACCGGTACATGATCGGAGGGCCTTCTGGCTCCGCGGTACCTTTTGGCGATATCGATGCTCGAGACGCGATCGGCGAGCGCATCGGACGTCCAGACGTGATCCAGTCTTCGACCGCGGTCTGCAGCGCGCCAATTGTCCATCGCCCGGTAACTCCACCAAGTATAAAGCTTCTCGGGTTCGGGCGTGAGCACGCGCATGCTGTCGATCCATCCGCCGGACTGCCGCGCAGCAACAAGCTTTTCACATTCGACAGGCGTGTGCGAGACGACCCTGATCATCTGCTTGTGGCTCCAGACGTCGTGCTCGAGCGGTGCGACATTCAGATCGCCGACCAGAATTGCGCGCTGCAATTTTTCAGGTCGCAGGCCGCCGTGACCGCGCATTTCATCGAGGAAATCCAGCTTGTGCTGAAATTTCGGATTTATCGCCGGATCGGGCTCGTCTCCGCCGGCCGGAACGTAGAAGTTGTGCAAGGTGATCGGGTCTTTCAAATTCGCGCGCTCGCCCAGCACCACCGAAATATGACGGCAGTCGGCCTTACCGCAGAAGGTCTGCACATCGATTTTTTCAAAGGGGAGACGCGATAGCACGGCTACCCCATGATAGCCCTTCTGGCCGTTGAGTGCCGCGTGCTCATAGCCGAGCCGCCGCAGGCGCTTGAGCGGGAAGGCGTCGTCCGGACATTTTGTCTCCTGCAGGCACAGTACATCCGGCTGCGTACTTCTCAGGAAGCCCGCGACCAGATCTATCCGCAACCTGATTGAATTGATGTTCCAGGTCGTAATCTTGAGCGGCATGGCGTGCAATCTATGACGCGCGGTGCTGACATTCCAACCTCGGGGCCGGAATTGTCCCGGCCATCCACGCCTTAATTTTGCGACGTCGATACGACCGCGCAGGCAGGAGCGTCAGTTGTGATATCGCGTATAGTCTATCTTGAATAACGACGGGTCGGGCCGCTTGCTCGAGTCGAGGTTATAAACGGCCACAGTTGTGTCGTATCCCTGGGGATCGGTGACGGTCCACTGCTTGAGCTGCATGTCCTTGGCGCTGAACATGATCATCAGCCGACTGGTACCGACGATCCCGTTCTTTTCCTCAACCACGACGGTGACGAACACATCATCGGCATAAACCGATACCAGGTGGGTGTCCTTGGTGAGATCGACGCGCTCCGCAAGCAGGAAACGAAGCGGAGTCTGCGACAGCGGATAAACATCCTGCGTCGCCAGACGGCGGTCGCGAACGACGACAGACGAGCCGTCGGCTATCAGCTCGATCGGGCTCGGGTCGTCGTATTCGAAACGCACGCGGCCAGGCTTGGAAATGTAAAAGTCCCCTTGCGTGCGGCTGCCGTCCGGGCCGATCTGAACGAAGTTTCCGGTCAAGGTCTGCACGCTCGAGAGATAGGCGTTCACGCGCTCGACAATCGCGCGTTGGTCGGGGGTGAGCTTGCCGGCCGCGCCGGCTCTGCCCAGCAGTGCGGCGAAAGGATTTGAGATCGGGTTCAGCGACGGCGCCGGCTGCGCCGCCTGCGCCTGCACAGGGCCGGGGGCCGGAACCGCCGGCTTGGCTGCCGGCGCTGGAGCCGGCGGGGTGCCGGCTTTGGCCTGCAATGCCGGAGGTCGCGGCGCGGGGAGCGGCACCGATTGAGCGAGTGCCGGAGTAAACGGACAGGCCAAAAGCGCGGCAAGGGCCAAAATACAGCCGGTTCGCCCACGATCGTGTGCCGCCATTATGGTCTCCGCCCGCGCTCCCACGGTATCTCGGTACGCGATATAGCGGCCGGCTGTGGCGATTTCGCGGCCCAGTCGGCCCCGTGCCAGCCCGGCTTAATGGCGAAGCGGCCGATTCTCAATAGCGCTCGTCGGCCGGATTTTCGGGGATCAGAATCTCGCGTTTGCCCGCATGGTTCGGCTGACCGACGATGCCTTCCTCTTCCATACGCTCCATGATGGTGGCGGCACGGTTGTAGCCGATCTGCAAGCGTCGCTGGATGTACGACGTAGAGGCCTTACGGTCGCGTTTCACGATTGCGACCGCCTGTTGATAAAGATCACCGCCCTCCGCAAGGCCCATACCGGTCGAGTCGAAGACCGGATTTCCGTCCTCGTCCTCGTCGCCGCCGGCGGTGACCTCCTCGAGATATTCGGGCGTGCCTTGCGATTTCAGGTGACGCACGACTTTCTCGACTTCCTCGTCCGATACGAAGGGCCCGTGCACGCGGCTGATCCGCCCGCCGCCGGCCATATAAAGCATGTCGCCCTGACCAAGCAGCTGTTCCGCACCCTGCTCGCCCAAAATGGTGCGGCTGTCGATCTTGGAGGTAACCTGGAACGAGATGCGCGTCGGGAAATTGGCCTTGATGGTGCCGGTAATCACGTCGACCGACGGACGCTGCGTCGCGAGGATGACGTGGATACCCGCAGCACGTGCCATCTGTGCCAGGCGCTGGATCGCTCCTTCGATGTCCTTGCCGGCGACCATCATGAGGTCCGCCATCTCATCGACGATGACCACGAGGTAAGGCAGCGGTTCAAGTTCGAGCTGCTCTTTTTCGTAGATGGCTTCGCCGGTCTCCTTGTCGTAGCCGGTATGCACCGTACGCGTCAGTGTCTCGCCTTTCGCCTTGGCTTCGGCGACGCGCGCATTGTAGCCGTCGATGTTGCGCACACCGAGCTTCGACATCTTCTTGTAACGCCCCTCCATCTCGCGCACCGCCCATTTGAGGGCTACGACGGCCTTCTTCGGATCGGTGACGACAGGCGTGAGCAAATGCGGAATACCGTCGTAGACGGACAGTTCGAGCATCTTGGGATCGACCATGATCAGGCGGCATTGGTCGGGCCGCAGCCGGTACACGAGCGACAGAATCATGGTGTTGATGGCAACGGACTTGCCGGATCCGGTCGTGCCCGCGATCAGCAGATGCGGCATGCGCGACAAGTCGACAATGACGGATTCGCCGCCGATGGTCTTGCCGAGGCAGAGCGGCAATTTTGCCGCGCTTTCGTTGTATTCAACGCCGGTAAGCAGTTCTCGCAGGTAAACCTTCTCGCGGGTTGGATTCGGCAGCTCGATGCCGATCGCATTGCGACCCGAGACGACCGCGACACGCGCCGACACGGCGCTCATCGAGCGGGCGATATCGTCGGCAAGGCCTATCACGCGTGATGACTTAATACCTGGTGCCGGCTCGAGTTCGTAGAGCGTGACCACGGGGCCGGGGCGCGCATTGATAATTTCTCCGCGCACGCCGAAATCCTGCAGCACGCTCTCGAGCGCGACCGCATTTCCGTTGATGATCTCGCGCGACAAGGTCGTGCGTTCACCGGCGCGCGGCGCCGCCAGCAGGTTGAGCGACGGCAGCATGTAGCCACCGTTGGAGCGGCGCGCGGGTGCGCGTGGCGCCGCGCGTCTGCGCCGGGCCGGTTCCTCTTCCTCTTCCTCCTCATCGTAGTCGTCGTCGCAGGCAACGGCGCCGCTTCCGTCGCCGTCAAATCGCGGCTCCAGCCGCGGCCCCCGGACGACCGGTAGCGGTGCCCGCACCCGCCGCTCGCCGCGAATCATCCGACCGATGCGTGCCTTCCAGCTCAGGAGCGCGTGCACCACCATTCCGAGCCAGGCGGAGCCGCGGTCCTCATCGGCCTCCTCGTCCTCGATCTCCTCGTCCTCATCGAAGTCGCGGGTGACCGACTTCCGGGTTTGCGCCTTCCCGCCGGCCGCGAGCGCAAGGGTCACGGCCGTCGCAAGACCGAATAAAATGAACAGGATGAAACGGGTCAGGCCGCCGGTCGGCGTTCCAAGGACCATCGCCGGTACTCGCAGGATTGCGTCGCCGGCGACGCCGCCGAGGCCGGTCGGAAGCGGCCAGGATCCTATATGCGGCAGCGTGGAAGCGAAGGCCGCGCCCAGGAATGTGGCGAGTATCCAGAGAAGACTGCGCCATTTCTCGCCGACGGTCTTGTGCGAGACGAGTCGCCATCCGAGCAACGCTTCCGGCACGAGCAGCAGGATCGCTGCCAGACCGAGCAACTGCATTGCAAGATCGGAGAAAATCGCCCCGGGATAGCCAAGCAGGTTGTGAATCGGTTTCTGCGTCGCGTGGCTGAGTGACGGGTCCTGCACTGACCAGGTGGCAAGCGCCACGGCGCCGAGCAGGGCCAGCGAGATCAATGCGAGCCCGGCAAGTTCGCTCAGGCGCCGTCGCACGATTTCGCGAAAGTGCTCCGAGATAAAGGCGATGATGTCGAGGCTGCGATCGGCTGCCCGCATGCGTCTTGTCCCTAACCGAGCACGGCAACGAGGCGATGCAATGCCTCGGCCGTAGCTGTCTTGTCCTGCACCATGGCCACACGGATATAGTCGGCGCCGGGGTTGCTGCCGTCGCTTTGCTCACGTGCGAGATAGCGTCCGGGTACCACCCGCACGCCCCCTTCGGCCCACAACTTCTTTGTCGCGATCTCGCTGCCGCCCTGCCGGGAGACATCCAGCCACAGGAAGAAACCGCCGGCGGGTCGTTCATAGCCGTAGCGGTTACCGATAATCCGGTCGGCGAGATCAAATTTTTCCGAATAGAGCTTCCGGTTTTCTTCTACGTGCGTCTCGTCCTGATAGGCGGCGATGGCGACGTATTGCGCGGGCGTCGGCACCTGCGGGGCCGCGATGTTGCGCAGTTCGAGGTAGGGCCCGAGAAATCGCCGGTCGCCGGCCGCAAAGCCGACACGCAGGCCGGGCAGGTTCGAGCGCTTCGACAGCGAGTGAAAGACGACGACGTTGGCAAAATCCGGTGCGGCGGCCTCGAGCATGCCGGGCGGCGCGTCTTTGCTGTAGATCTCGCAGTAGCATTCATCGGCAAAAACGAGGAAACCAAAACGCCGCGCAAGTTTCACGAGCCGGTCAAGGTAGCGACGGTCGGCGACCGCACCCTGCGGGTTTGAAGGCGACGCGATGTAACACGCGACTGTGCGCGTGAGCAGCGACTCGTCGAGAGCATCAAGGTCCGGCAGAAAACCTGTGGCGCGCGTGGCCGGCAGATAGACCGGCTCGCAGTCGGCCGCGAGCGCGCCGGCGGCGTAGGCGGCATAAAACGGATTGGGAATAAGAATCGCCGGTTTGCCGGTTCGGCGCGTCACCCAGCGCCTGGCGGAGATGGCCGCAAGAAAGAGACCTTCGCGCGTGCCGTTGAGTACCAGAACTTCGCTTTCCGGATCAACGCCGCGCGTGAGCCTGTAGCGACGGGCGAGCCAGTCCGCGACCGCACGGCGGAACGGCTCGATGCCTTTGTTGGCAGAATAACGACCGAAGTCGGCGATATGCGCGGCGATCGTCGGGCCGACGAAAGAGGGAACCGGATGCTGCGGCTCTCCGACCGACAGGTTGATGACGGACTTTCCCGGCTGGATGCCGGCAATCAACTCCGTCAGCCGCACGAAAGGCGAGCGGGAATCGACCGCCGGAGCGGTAAACGGGACAGGCTCGCTCTTGGCGGTCATCATGGACATGCGGTTACAGGGCGGGGCGGCCCGCTTTACAAGGACTTCCATAGAATAATGAGGGCGAGGTTAAGACCCGATTAACCATCGGGGCCATTGGCCCGTTGTGACCGCAAATGCAGGGGCACTTGGCCGAAAAGGGAGGCCCCGGTCCTTGCGAACCGGGGCCTCGACGGAGGGGACGGTGCCGGGTTCCGCCCCGACCGCTAGGTTCTACTGAACGACCTCGCCGTGCAGCGCGAGATCGAGTCCTTCACGCTCGACCTCTTCGGAGACACGCAGGCCGATTACGGCGTCGATGACCTTGAGCAGGATCAGCGATACGATGCCGTCGTAGATCAGCACGATGGCAATGCCCTCGATCTGGTTGATCATCTGGGCCGCGTTACCTTCAATCAGGCCCGCCGTGCCGCCGTATTCGGAGATCGCGAAGACGCCGGTGAGCAGCGCGCCGACAATTCCGCCGACACCATGTACGCCGAAGCAATCGAGCGCGTCGTCGGCGCCGAGGATTCGTTTCAGCCCGGTCACGCCCCAGTAACAAAGCACGCCGGCGGCAACGCCGATTGCCATTGATCCGGCAGGGCCCACGAAACCCGACGCCGGGGTAATGGCGACAAGACCGGCGACGGCTCCGGAGCAGATGCCGATTACCGTCGGCTTCCCGCGGCAGATCCACTCGACCAGCATCCAGGTGAAACCCGCGACCGCGGTTGCAATTTGTGTGACCGTCATCGCCATGCCCGCCTGCATGCCGGCAGTGACTGCTGAGCCGGCGTTGAAGCCGAACCAGCCGACCCACAGCAGCGAAGCACCGATGAAGGTCAGCACCATGTTATGCGGCGGGCCGATGTCCTTGCGCTTGCCAAGACAGATGGCACACATCAGACCGGCGACCCCGGCATTGATATGCACGACGGTCCCGCCGGCGAAGTCGAGAACCTTAAACATCGCATCGCTGTTGCCGTTGGACATGAAGCCGTCCGAGCCCCAGACCCAGTGAGCGATCGGTGCGTAGACAAGGATCGCCCACAGGCCGATGAACCACAGCATCGCGGAGAATTTCATCCGCTCGGCAAAAGCCCCGGCAATCAGCGCAGGGGTGATGATGGCGAACGTCATCTGGAAGCAGATGTAGACGGTCTCGGGAATGGTGACGGCCAGGCCGTTTGGCGTGCCGGTGCCGTTCGAGATGTCACTCAGGATTCCCTGCAGGAACGCCCGCGTCGTCCCGCCGATGAATGGCGAGCCCGGCGTGAAGGCAAGGCTGTAAGTGATCACTGCGTACAGAATGGTGACGAGGCACGTGACCGCAAAGCTCGTCATGACAGTGTCGCCCACGTTCTTTTTGCGCACCATGCCGCCGTAGAACAGGCCGAGGCCGGGTATGGTCATCATCAGCACGAGCGCCACCGAGGTGAGCATCCATGCAGTGTCGCCCGAATTCGGCGTGCATTTTTCAAGCACGGCTTTTTTCGGATCGGGATCGTTGGCGCAGGCCGGTGGCGGGGCCGGTGGTGTCGCCGGCGCGGCCGCAGCCGCAGGGGCCTGTGCCTGGGCGTACGAGACGTCATACGACGGCACGCTCAAGAAAAGGCCGAGCACAATCCCGATGGCGAGAGCGAAGAGTCCCGCACGGGAGAATTTAATCAACGTCATGGTCTTGACTCCTGTCCGTATTGTTTGCGGTGCGGGTACTAGAGAGCCGCGGCATCGGTCTCACCGGTGCGGATGCGCACGGCACTTTCCAGATTGAAGACGAAGATTTTTCCGTCGCCGATCTGCCCGGTTTTCGCGGCGCCGGTGATGGCGCCGATAACTTTGTCGACCTGCTTGGTGTCTACTGCCACCTCGATCTTGATCTTCGGCAGGAAGCTCACCGCATACTCGGCCCCACGGTAGATTTCCGTGTGCCCCTTTTGACGCCCGTATCCCTTGACCTCGGTAACGGTCAGCCCCTGCACTCCGATGGAGGTCAGAGCGTCACGGACCTCGTCGAGCTTGAAGGGTTTGATAATGGCCATGACGATTTTCATGGATTCGATCCCCGCTTGAGCCCGATTGTTACGTCACGCAGTGCGGGCGGGTTCACTGAGCCTGGGCCCGCAAAGCATGCTTCGCAGGCATAGCCGCAGGGGATAGAATCAAACGCCGTGCCAAATCACCGGCGCAGCGTCATGCCATTGATTCGATAACGGGAATCGGGGCCCTGCCGGGCCCGGCCATGGTGCGCCCGAAGCGGCCGCTTAAAGTCGCGCCACTGGCGGGGAGGCCTGCTCAAAAATTAGACAGGCCTCCCGCAGGGATTACCGCCGCGAAAGCGACGGCTATTGGATCGCTTCGCCGTGCAGGCTGACGTCGAGGCCCATGACCTCGTCTTCCTGTTTCACGCGCAACGGCACGATCGCGCCGATGACCTTGAGAATGATGAACGTGACCACGCCGGACCATACGAGCGTGACAACGATGCCGTAGAGCTGCGCAACAACCTGCTGCGGGTTACCCTCGAGCAGACCAGAAGTTCCGCCCGGGGCTTCCGGCGTCGCGGAAAGCGCGCCGACCGCGAACACGCCGGCCAGCAGCGTGCCGGTGAAACCGCCGATACCGTGTACCCCGAACACGTCGAGCGAATCGTCATACCCAACCTTGAGCTTGAGCCAGGTGCAGGCCCAGAAACAGATGCTGCCGGCGATCAGGCCGATCAGAACTGCCTGCATCGGCAGCACGAAACCCGATGCCGGCGTGATCGTGCCGAGGCCGGCAACCGCGCCCGAGATCATTCCGAGCACGGATGGCTTGCCGCGCGTCCACCATTCCAGCGCCATCCAGGTGAAGGCACCCGCGCTCGCCGCGAGATGCGTGGAGACGATCGCCATCGCCGCGCGCGAATTGGCGCCAAGCGCCGAGCCGCCGTTGAACCCAAACCAGCCCACCCACAGAAGACCGGTGCCGATTACGGCCAGAGTCAGATCGTAGGGCGCAAGATTGTCGCTGCCGTAGCCGCGACGCACCCCGACGATATAGGCAGCAACCAACCCGGCCACCCCGGCATTGAGATGGACCACCGTGCCGCCGGCAAAGTCGATCAGGCCATAGCTGCCGAGGAACCCGCCGCCCCAGACCCAGTGCGCGATCGGAACATAAACGAGCAGCAGCCAGAAGACGCAGAAAAGCAGGAACGCCGAGAAACGCAGGCGATCAGCCACGGAGCCCGCAACCAGCGCCACCGTGATGATGGCAAAGGTCATCTGGTAGATCATGAACAGACTTTCGGGAATCGTCTTGGCCAGCGGCGAGACCGCATCAAGCGTGATGCCGCTGAGAAAGATGCGATCGATTGTGCCGATGAAAGCACCTTCACCGGTGAAGGCGAGCGAATAGCCGATAAACGCCCAAAGGATCGAAACCAGGAACGTGGCGGCAAGGCTCTGCGCCATTGTGGCAAGCACGTTCTTCTTGCGCACCATCCCCGCATAGAAAAGGGCGAGACCAGGGATCGTCATCATCAGCACGAGGCCGGTTGCGCCGATCATCCAGGCGGTATCGGCGGAGTCGATTTTCGATGCTTGCGCAAAAGCAGGCGACGCAACGGCGGCGATGATCGCGGCCGGTGCGAGGCGCAGGAACGCCTTATTCATAATCCGTTCTCCCCAATACTTTTTGATTACTAGAGTGCGTCGACGTCAGTCTCTCCGGTGCGGATTCGCACCGCCTGCTCGATCGGCGTGACGAAAATCTTGCCGTCGCCTATCTGTCCGGTTCGCGCGGCCGTCTGCAGCTGTTCCACCACCTGGCCAAGCTGCTCGCTCGCGACAGCAATTTCGAGGCGCAGTTTTGGAAGAAAGTTCACCGCGTATTCCGCGCCGCGGTAAATTTCAGTGTGCCCTTTCTGCCGCCCGTAGCCCTTCACTTCGGACACGGTCATGCCGTGGATGCCGATGCGGGTAAGGGCGTCACGCACTTCGTCGAGCTTGAAGGGCTTGATGACCGCGATGACGAGTTTCATGGCTTGTTTCCCCCGGCACGCCGTTTGGCGCGTTTTGCCCACGATCCGTTTCCTTTCGGTGGGACCGTGCGTGAAAAAGCCCGTCCCGACAGCGATCGGTCAGGGCCAGTCTCTTAAGCTAACGACAGGCAGCCTAAAGATTAAGCGGCCAGATTGCTGTACCCACAGGCAGGCGCCCGCTCTAAAGGCAAACTAGGGCAACAGTGCTGTCTCATCGGATGGACGGCATCGCCAGGCCGCGTTCGAGGATCAGCTGCGGCAATACCGAACGAGCCTGCCTGGCCGTCATTCCCGGCCTGATGCGCCCGTCGTAGAGCAGCGTCAGCAGCGACCGGTCGTAGGCGGTGAGATAGCCGACCATCCGTTTCTGGTTGAGGGTGGTCCAGGGATTGCGCTGGTCGTGATTGGACAACCCGAATGCGTGCAGCAGCTCATGGTAGGCGCAGTCGAGGAAGACATCGTCGCCCTTGTCGACGATGATGAATGACACGGAATGCACGATCGCTCCGTCGGCCGTCGACTTGACGCTTGTCATGCATTGCGGATCGGTTCGTGCAACGAAGGTGTTGGCGATTTTGGCACCAAAGGCGAGCCGCAGTGCCGACTGAAAATCCTTCTCGTCGATGAGCCGCAGCTCGATATCGGCATCGGGCATCATCGATTCGCTCAGCTGCAAAGCCGGGACTTCGCGCGCGTAGGTTTCAATGACGCGTGACATCTCGATCCGTCGGTCCACGCTGCCGCCGCCAATGACGCTGACCCGGATCGGATGATCGAAGCGGCGAATCCCGAGTGGCCGCGCGCCGATGCGCAGATCGGAGCCGAACGCGAGCGCAAAAAAACCCCGCGTGAGCTCGGGCGCGGTGAATCGCGTGTATTGGGGCGGTGCGTCCGGCGGTGCGCCGGGCGGCGCCGGCTGCTGGTCCGATGCCGCGGATGCCGCCACCGTCATGGTGATCAGCACGATGCAGGCTGTCAAAGATCGCGCCATGTGCCGTTCAGGTGTCCCGCCGCTGGCGAACCAGGCCTTCCTGCGCCACCGAGGCAACCAACGTTCCGTCGCGCTTGAATATAAGCCCGCGCGCATAGCCGCGCGATCCGTGCAGGTTGGGTGAATCCTGTGCGTACAGCAGCCAATCATCGGCGCGGAACGGCCGGTGCAGCCAGAGCGCGTGGTCGAGGCTGGCGGCCATGAATTCCTTTTCGAACAGCGTGCGTCCGTGCGGCGCCAGCGCGGTGTCGAGCAGCATCATGTCGGATGCGTAAGCCAGGACGCACTGATGGATGGCGGGAAGGTCGGGCAGGCTGCCGGTTGCGCGAATCCAGATGTTGAACTGTCCGCCCGGGATCTTTTTCCCGAGGTAACGCTCGAATTCGACCGGTCGCAATTCGATCGGTCGCTCGCGTTCATAGTAGCGCCGCACCGGATCGGGCATCGTCGGCAGAAGCTTCTCCCGCATGTCGGTATCGCTCGGAAGTTGTTCCGGCGGCGGCACGTCGGGCATCTTTGCCTGGTGATCAAGGCCCGGCTCGTCGGCATGAAACGACACCAGCATCGAAAAAATCGGATGACCGTGCTGGCGGGCGGTGACGCGTCGCGTCGTGAAGCTCTTGCCGTCGCGGATACGATCGACATCGTAGATGATCGGAACCTTGGGATCGCCGGGCAGCAGGAAATAGGCGTGCATCGAATGCGGCGGGCGGCTGGGATCGACGGTGCGTACCGCCGCGACCAGGGCCTGCCCGATCACCTGGCCGCCGAAGACACGCTGCCAGCCGACCTGCGGCGAGCGGCCGCGGAACAGGTTCATCTCCAGCGGTTCCAAATCAAGAATATCGAGAAGATCCTGGACTGCCGAGGACATGCGAGGGCCCGAATTGGTCAAAGTGTGCCCTCAACCTGCTATGCTGCGGCAGGATTTACAAGGAACGCGATGGACAATCGGGACCACGGGCGGCAGGCCGAAATTGTCGTCGGCGGGGCCGGGTTTGCCGGCCTGGCGCTGGCGATTGCCTTACGCCAGGGGCTGGGCGAGCCGTTCCGGGTGGTTGTCGCCGACCCGGCGCTGGCGCATACCCGCTCGAAAGATCCGCGCGCCTCCGCCATCGCGGCCGCCGCCCGCCGCCTTTTCGAGGCGATCGGCGTGTGGGACGCGGTGACCGAAAACGCGCAGCCGATTCTCGACATGGTGGTCACGGATTCGAAGCTCGATGACGCCGTGCGCCCGACGTTTCTGACCTTCGCCGGCGAGGTCGAAGAGGGCGAGCCTTTCGCCCACATGGTCGAAAACCGCGACCTGGTCGATGCGCTCACCGCGAAAGCGAGGCTGCTCGGCGTCGACCTGCGGGCCGCGCCGGTCTCCGGCTTTGCCTGCGGTGCAAATTCGATCGACGTCCGGTTTGCCGACGGCGAAAGCGTAACGGCGCGCCTTCTCGTCGGCGCCGACGGGGCCCGTTCGCTCATCCGCGAGCAGGCCGGCATTGCCACGCACGGGTGGAGCTACGATCAGTCCGCGATCGTCACCACGGTCGCGCATGAGCGCGAGCACAACGGACGCGCCGAGGAGCATTTCCTCCCGGCCGGCCCCTTCGCGATCCTGCCGTTGAAGGGCAGGCGCTGCTCGATTGTCTGGACCGAAACCGCGGTCGAGGCGGAACGCATCGTGGCGCTGCCGGACGACCAGTTTCACGCCGAGCTCGAGAAGCGTTTTGGCCTGCAGCTGGGCGATATCGAGGTCGCCGGGCCGCGGCGCGTGTTTCCGCTCGGGCTGTTCACCGCGCGCACGTTCGTCGGTGAGCGGCTGGCGCTCGTCGGCGATGCCGCGCACGTCATTCACCCGATTGCCGGACAGGGGCTCAACATGGGTTTGCGCGATGTCGCCGCGCTCGCGGAAGCCGTCGCCGACGCCGCGCGTCTCGGGCTCGACCCAGGCGGGGCCGGCGTGCTCGAGCGCTATCAGCGCTGGCGGCGCTTCGACACCATGACCATGGGCGTGGCGACCGACAGCCTCAACCGGCTGTTCTCCAATCACTCCGACGTGCTGCGCCTCGTGCGCGGCATCGGCCTCGGGCTGGTCGACCGCATGCCGGTGCTCAAGCGGATGTTCATCCGGGAAGCCGCGGGCTTTACCGGCGACGTGCCGAAACTGCTCAGGGGTGAGGCGCTCTAGCCGGGCATTCGCCGCCCGACCGGCCGGGTTCCCTCGCTCACGAGAGCGGAATGCTCCCGACGTGATCCTTGAACGCCTGGCGCGAGGAGATCGCGCGATACCAGCGATCGAGGTTCGGCATCGGCGGACGTTGCGGCACCAGCTGCACGAAGCGATAGCACATGATGCCGACGGGAATATCGCCATAGGAAAATGACGGGCCGGCGACATAGTCGGTCTTGCCCAACTGCGCGTCGAGGATCTTCATCGCGGCGGTGGTCTTTTCCTGCGAGGTCTTGATGGCGTCCATGTCGCGCTTTTCCGGCGGCGTGCGGACGAGGCCCCAGAAGGCGTGGAAGATTGCCGGGCCGACGACCGACAATTGCCAGTCCATCCACTGGCTGGCGAGCGCGCGCTGCTTCGGATCCTTCGGCTCGAGCACGCCGGCCCGATCGTGCTTGCCGGCAAGGTAGCGCACGATGGAATTGGATTCCCACAGCAGGAAGCCATCTTCTTCCTCGAGCGTCGGGACGAGCCCGTTCGGATTCATCGCGAGATAGGCAGGCTCCTTGTTCTTTCCGAACGGCCCGCCGACATCGATGCGCTGATGTTCGAGCCCGAGCTCGCCGATCGCCCACATCGCCTTCTGCACGTTGGACGACGTGTTACGGCCCCAGATCTTGATCATTTGCATTCACTCCCCTGCGTCGAGATCCTGTTGACCTCTCATAGCCGGGCCTGCCCCGGCCGGTTCAATCGGTTCGGCACGGCTTTTTCCGGGCAAACGGGAAACGCCGGGCCCTGACCGGTGATGATGATGACGGTTTTCGTGACCGATGACGTTACTCCAGCCGCCGTGCTTCTTCCGGCAGCATGATGGGGATTCCGTCACGGATCGGATAGGCCAGCTTGGCCTTGCGCGAGATCAGCTCCTGCCTTTCGGCATCGTACTCGAGCGGCCCTTTGGTGAGCGGGCAGACGAGGATTTCCAGGAGCTTCGGATCGACGCTGCCGGGCGGCCGTTCGGTCGGTGGGACTGTCGACATGTTAACTCCAGCGGTGGTCCCGCAATGATAGTCTGCCATGCCGGGGCTTGTCGCGGCCATTCGCACGCCGGATAGCGCAGGCCTGCGGCGCACGCCGGATAGCGCCGGCCGGACGGCTACTGAAGCTGGGGGTCGCCTTGAGTGTTTTTCTTGGCGAGCTCGATTTCGGTGATAGCAATCAGGATTTCGGCACGCGTCTTCAGGTCGGGCGCCTCCAGCAGCGCCTGTTTTTCCGCCGTGCCGTAGGGCGACATCATCGACAGCGCATTCACCAAGGCCTCGTTCGGTGCCCGTTCGATGCCTTCCCAGTCCGCCTTGAGGTCGTTGGCCTTGAGAAAGTCCGTGAGCGCCGCGAGCAATGCCGCCCGGTCGACAGCGTTCTCGCCCTTGCGCGCGATGAAATCATCGGCGAACGGCGCATAGGTGACACGGCACTGCCGGTAGGGCGTCGCAACTTTGAGCTCTTCCTCGACGCGAAACCGCGCGACACCGGTGAGCTCGATCAGGTAGCGGCCGTCGCCGCTCTCGGCGAGTTGAGTGATTCGTCCGACGCAGCCGATCTTGTAGAGCGGCGGCCTGTCGGGCGAACCGGCGTGCGCGACGTCGGGCTGGATCATGCCGATCAGCCTGTGGCCGTCGCGCAAGGCATCGTCGACCATCGCGAGGTAGCGCGGCTCGAATATGTTGAGCGGCATCTGACCGCGCGGAAGCAACAGCGCGCCCGGCAGCGGAAATACCGGGATCACGCCCGGCAGCTCGATCGGACCACGGTACTGCGCGTTCATCGGCATCTTCGCTTCACTCCGCCGCCCGGTGCCGTAGCCGGGCCGAGACGCAACTGTTACGAAAACAGGACCGATGATAACCGCTTGCGGCCTTCCACGGTCGCCGGGTCGGCTGCACCCCATGCTTCGAAGAACTGGACAAGCTGCTTACGGGCGCCGTCGTCGTTCCATTTGCGGTCACGTTTGACGATTTCGATGAGATGCCTGACCGCGTCGTCGCGCCTTCCCTTGGCGTTGAGTGCAACGGCAAGGTCGAACCTTGCCTGATGGTTGAGCGGATCGGCCGCAACTTTCTCTTCGAGCTCGGCGAGCGGGCCGAGCGATTTCGCCTGCTCGGCAACCTCGAGCGCCGCTCGCGCGGCGGCAACGGCCGCGTCGCCGCGCTTTGCTTCGGGCACGAGTGCCAGCGTCTGCTTCGCCTGCTCGAGCGCGCCGGTTCCGACGTAGCAGCGCGCAAGGCCAGCGAGCGCCTGCACGTTGCCGCTGTCTGCTGCAAGAAGCTGCGCGTAGATCTCAGCCGCGCCTCCGGCGTTGCCTTCGGCGAGGGCCGCCTCGGCGGCCTTCAGGAGATCCTTCTCCTCGGCGCCGACCGCACCCTTGGTGAGCCGCTCGAGGAATGCCATCACCTGGCTCTCGGGCAGCGCGCCCATGAAGCCGTCGACCGGCTGGCCGTTCGAGAAGGCGATGACGGCGGGAATCGACTGGATACCCATCTGGCCCGGGATCGCCGGATGCTCGTCGATGTTCATTTTCGCGAGCTTCACTTTGCCTTTGGCGGATTTCACCGCTTTTTCCAGAACCGGCGTGAGCTGCTTGCAGGGGCCACACCACGGTGCCCAGAAATCCACGAGCACCGGCTGGCGCTTGGACTCTTCGATCACATCCTTCATGAAGCTCTGCGTGGTCGTGTCCTTGACCACGTCGGGCGTCATCGTCGTCGCCCCGCCATTCTGCAGCATGTCAAAAGCCTCTTGCCGCCGTGTTTAGGCCCGGCGGTTAAACCCCGCATTACATGGGGTATTCGGGAAGCTAACGCAATCATCAAGGCACGTTCGAGGCGCGGCCGGAAACCTGCTCTATTCGGGGGATATGCCCGGTGGATTCGAGGAATTTCACCAGATCGTCACGCTTTATCGAGGTCGTCATGGTGTTGACAAGCGGGTGATAATTCAGCGTCTCGTGCTCCATCATGCCCGTGTCGAGTACGACCGTAACGCGCCCCTCGGTGTCATTGATCGCCGCGAAGGGGGTGACCGCGCCCGGCTCCACGCCCAGCACCTCGCGCAGGAGATCGGCCGAGCCAAAGGAAAATCGGCCACTTGCGCCAAGACGCCGGTGCAGGCCCTTCAGGTCGATTTCGGCGTCCTCCAGCGCCACGACCAGATAGATCTCATATTTTTTGTCCCGCAAAAACAGGTTCTTTGTATGCCCACCCGGTATCCGACCGCGCAGGGCCCGCGACTGCTCGACCGTGAACAATGGAGGGTGTTTCACGGTTGAATAGCTGATGCCGAGGCGGTCGAACGTGGCGAAAAGTTGATCGGGTGTTTTTGGCATCCTGGCAATAATCCGATGCAATGCGGGTTAGTATCGTGAAGATCCCAAGAGGTAAAAGATGATACGAATTTTAGCGATAGCGGGAGTCGTGCTCGCCGCTATTTCGCTCGAGATGCGACCGGTACGGGCCTACGAAGGCCCTTGGTGCGCGATCGTCAACTACGGCAATAGCGCCGCATACGAAGACTGCCAGTACGCCTCTTTGGAGGCGTGCCGTCCCAATGTACTTGCGGGCAATCGTGGCTTCTGCAATCCAAATCCACGATGGGTGGGCGCCTATCCGTCCGGAGGCAAGCCGCGGCACAAGCGCAGAGCCCACAACGGCTGACCCCGCGACCAACTTATCAGGAGCTGAAGATGGCGAGTGGACCTTCGGTCATAATCATGGGCGCTGCGGTTGCAGCGATTTGTTTGACGATCTCGGGTTCCGGGCGGGCCGCCGAGGGTCCATGGTGCGCTGTCCTGAACTTCGGCAGCGATGTCACGGAGGACTGCCAATATCGCTCGCTCGAGGAGTGCGTGCCGGCCGTGACGGGCGGCTTCCGTGGTTTTTGCAACCAAAATCCACGGTGGCAGGGAATGGCGGAACCGCCGCAATTGCGCCGAAAGCGCGCCGCACGCAGGCAATAAATAAGGGTCGCAGCTGTGGTTGCGTTAACAGCCGTCTTTTGGCTATAGGAACGGCCTTGGCGGCCGATATCGCTCGTCGGCCAATTGACTATCGGATGCGGGTGTAGCTCAGGGGTAGAGCACGACCTTGCCAAGGTCGGGGTCGAGGGTTCGAATCCCTTCGCCCGCTCCAGTACTTGGCCAATATATCCCACAGCGATTTGGCACTAAAGGGGTCAAAAAGGGGTCGTTTCGGATTCCGCTTTGCCCCGAACCGTGCAGGTGCATTTGTTAACGCGGAACCGGCTTTTGTCTCTAGGTTGGGGTCGCCGTTTACGTTTGAACTCCGCTAGGCCCTGTTTTCAAATTTTTCTTAAGAATCTGTCGTTGGGCCATTAACTCATAAACCGGATTTTTACCTGCCCCTGCGATGATCGCTCGGTCACTGGCCGAGGCACGAGAACTCGGTCACTGGCAGAGGTGGGAGACGTGCAATGTTCTGGAGACACTTATTTCGACTACGGCTTCTAGCGCAGACGGCAGCCGCCATCGTTACGCTCATTTACGTCTATGCGCGTCTTAGGGGCTGGATTTCCTGAACGACGATGCGTCGCGCGTGACAAGCATTCATCGCTATAGCCTGACGACTAAGTGCGCGCGAGTCATTGTGCCACAAACGATTCGTTTTATTTCGCTCGGTCGAAAGCGTATGCAGCGCAGCCCTGTGACTCACCTTGCGGTGCAGACTCTGATTTCACTGGGAAATGTGATAGTTAGAGAATCAGACTCGGAAACGGTGAAGCCGCCAAGCCCGGCAAGGCTCAACGGCTTCTAAGTTTCCGATCCCGCACTAAACCCCTTGGCAGGGCGCGGGACAGTAGAAGTTGCGTACCCATCATGACTTGTTCGTTTTTGCGGTCAAGCCCGCCAACCATGCGGCTATGGCAAAGCCGTGCGCGCACTTAGGAGGCCAGAATGGCTTCAAAGAGCACAAAGACCATCTACCGTAGTTCGGTGACTGGCCGGATCGTGAAGGCGTCCTACGCCAACGCACATCCGAGAACTACTGAGAAGGAGCACGTTCGCGTGCAGCCTTCGACGAAGAAGAAATAAACAAAAGGACTCGGCGGCAACGCCGAGTCCTACAATAGATGTAGGTAATGCACATGGCTGACAAAAGAATCTGCGTTTACTTTTCTCAGCGAGGTCACGACGACAGTCCGCCGAGCGCGGATGCCGAAGTTGTGTATGAGACGCTTATTGTCCCAGTGATGGATTATTTTCCGGACTTTGCGATGAATCCGCGCGGTTACATTCATGAACCGGGGTCGATTTCGAGCCAGCTTATTGAAGAGATTCGTTCGGCGGATTTGGTGATTGCCGACCTCACAGGCCTCTCACCCAGCGGTTATTTCGAGCTAGGCGCGAGAGACTCCTTGGCACTGCCGAACGTTTTCATTGCAGAAGAAGACTACGTCATGGCCGTCGACGTCCGTGATTTTTTACTTGTGCGATATCCATTCCAAAATTCACCTGCCACTGCGGGCGATCAATCGACTGTCGATAGTCTAGTGAAAGCCATACGCGAGGCGCTCGACAGCCAGCGTCGACGTTCCGGTCCGTCTCTTGCACCACTAAAAGGCGCGCCTAAGGAACAACGACTGGAACTAGCTGAACGAATAGATGAAGCAACACACGCAATTTCCCTGTTGCGGATCAACTCAATTGGAGGCGATCTCGCTGAATTACATGCAATCGCGAGAGACCTCAGAAATGTGCCAGATGAGAAAACGCCTTCGGCCCTCCAAGACGCGGCCAACGCATTCCTGAAGGTTATAGTTAGAATTGCAGATCAGCTTGCGACAGTTAGGGGATCACGAATTGTCATAGCAGGCGGGCTCGGCCTCGTGGTTGGTGGCGCAGGTTGGCCTGCGGTAACAGCAATGGGTCTCAGTTTAGCTTTTTGGGAAGGCAAGGAGGCCTTCTTGAAGGGACTCGAACGCTTCGGTCGAAAACCGTGATGGCAAAAATTCATGCCACAAGAACTTTCGCGCCGCTTCAATTTGAAGCGCTTGATCTGCCACGACATCGCTCTCAATAGCCCGCCGCGAGCGAGCCGCGCGTGCGCCGGTCGGCCGCGCCGACATAGCCATCGGGCGTGACCTCGATCGAGTTGGTCGAGCTGTAGGACGGCGTCGGCACGATCGTGTGGCCGCGTTTCGCCAAAGCCTCGAGGATTTCCGGCGCAAAGCCAGGCTCCACGTAAACTTCGTCGGGCTGCCACTGGTGATGC
>DASRGR010000024.1:0-18744 GCA_035650955.1 Pseudolabrys sp. | reverse complement strand
TGCGCGGATAACGCGCGCGATCAAAGTCCTGAGCGCCAGGTGAATGATCCACAGGTCTCGTGCCTGACCGGAACATCCGAGCTCGGGTGCACAAAAAGAAGCTCGACGCGGAAAGGGGTATCGCAAATTACAAATTTCTCGATCCCGTCCGAATCGAGCTTATCTGTCTCCGTCGTGAACCGGCTTTTGTCACCAAGCTGCAGTTGGAAGCTGTATGCAGAGCGCCGAGGAGAGTTTGCCGGGACCGCAAAGGCACTGTCCACTTGGCTCGATGAAAACTCTGAACAGTTGCGCATACGGAAGAACAAGGACCTGCACAAAGAGGTCCCTGCTTCAATGGGCAAGGGCAAGGTGAACAAACACGCAAATGGCTTTATGAATGTCCGCTTCAAACCGGAGGAGGCTTATGAACGGTCTGAAGCGATGTAGTCCGCGCTGGAGGATGTCATGTATTTCAGTGCTCGCGTGGATCGCGTGGACGTGCCGATGCAGCGCCGACATCCCCCACTCGGTAGAGGAAGGTAAGGGCGTTACCGGAAAGCCCACGCTATCCACGCGGTGCCGCTCCAGACTTGGCCAACCCACCTTTATATGCGGCCTCTAATTTTTCGATGCTTATCACTGTATTTTTGAGGCGGTTTGCCAGTTCGTCGTAAGGCACTACCTCAACATTCTTCAGCCCGTCGTTTAGCAACCGAAAGAAATCTCTCTTTTCCCCATTTTGCGAAAACTCGCTCGTTGATCCTGCAATAATAATTCCTCTTGGCTTCATAATCCGAAGTTTCAGTCCAGTTATCTTTTCGATTTGCAGGATTAAATCTGATTTCCTGGTGGTTACGCTTTCAAGATAGGTTTCTACCTGAGCAATGGCCTTCGAAATGTCCGGCGACCAATAAAAAGTCTTGTGAGATTTATCTTCACGAAGCAGCGGCGTTCTTGGAAGCTTAATCTCGATAAGATCTAAATACTCGTCAGCTGTGATTACTCCGAAGTCCGGAAACTGAGTAGTGACGGTTGCTATATTTATCTTTGGGATTTTTCGGATGTAGTTATCTTGGAAGAACAGAATTTTCTCGTCGAAATAGGACTGCCACTCATTTTCACTAAGTGTTCGCGTGAGCCGCTTTTCAAATTCAGCTATCAAATTTTTTAGGTGCAATAACTGAACAGAATGCTTTCTCTTTACTAATTCACGTTCATCAACCCCAGTCCCTTTCCCCGTGATCGCTATTTTTGCAGCATATGAGGTGACAGCCCTTTGATCTTCCGACGACAGGGAACGCGGATCGAGTAGGTCAGTGAGAAGGCCGGAGAGCATTCCTTTCCGATACGTTTCAACGCGCTGAGCCGTCGAAAAAACGCCAGGAAATGCGAAAGACAATCCCTCAATTGCAGCTTCGAGCCGCAAATCTCGACTTCGTGAGCGAACGACACCATCAATCTTTCGAAGGGTCCGCACCGAAACGATGACATCGACGCGGCTGCCATTTCTTTTGATTTCATCCTTGGTGGGGTGGAGGATCAGTTTAAATTTGCGATATTTCTTCCCCAATGTTTCGAGCAAGTGCTTTCCTCCGGGAAAGCCTTGGCCCTTGGGTTTTAAAAAGCGGGGCTTCTCCGGGAAACCACGATAATAAACCGTCGTTCCAACGAGCGCCTGGCCGTAGGTCTTGTTACGTATGGTGTAGCTGGGCATCGCGTAGCGCTAGCGCATCGCTTTCTGATCGGCGTCTTTGGCATAGCCACCAACAATCGTTGCGGCCGGCATGCTGACGTACGCGGTACGCATGTGATTTCCCCCAAGCCCCTAACAATCTTGGGACAACCTCAGCGCGCGTGCAACGGCCGTTGACAACAACCTGTTATGTTCACATTTTGTTCACATGGGGATTGAGACCGTTGGCGAGGCTTACGACGCGGGCTGGCGCGTCCGGGTCCGGTGCGCCTGGGGACCGCGCGAGAGCATGAAGCGGGTGCGTGAGTGCATCCACGGCACTGAGCTAGACCTCGCCACCCTTGTCTGGACGCGCGGGCGGAATTTTCCATTGGGGATGTTGGAGAGCCGATTGCGATGTCCGCGCTGTGGATCGAGACGCGTGGTCGTGATGTTTGAACCGCCGTCAATTGGCAGTGCGGCTTCGGTGGTGCGACCATAGCTCCGGCAATCGAAACGATTTGAATTAATATTTTAAGCACGCCGAAGGTCACGCTCGCGTATGGGTTGTCTCATTGCGGAGGCAATTAAATGCCGTGCCCCTTTTGCCGTGTCGTGAACACCGTCTGCTACTGGGGTCCACGTCCGGTCAAATCGTGGAAGCGCCCGCTTGTCTTTGTTGCCTCTGTGCCAATTACCGCAGGCGGGTTGGCGTTCGCTTGGGTCATGTTCGAGAAACAGAGCGTGGCCGGCGTAGCTATAGGTTTGTTTCTGGCGGCGGTGGGCGCTTTGTCTTTCGGAGTGGCCATCTGGGGTTGCGACCAGTGCGTTGCAAGACTGTTCGCTGACGGCATCTGACATGCCCAAACAGCAAACACAATACGTCGAGTGCTCATTTTGCGGCACGAAGATTTCGACTAGTGACAAAGGAAAAGTCGTTGCCGGACCGAAGGTCTTTATCTGCCGAGACTGTGTCGGGCTTTGTATTGAGGTGATGGCCGATGAAGCCCCGGAGTGGAGAGAGCAAAAAATCGAAGCCCTCAAACAACTGCGAAGCAAGCCCATGCCAGAACTCTACGTGGTGAATGAAGTGCGACCTGGCCAAGATGCGCGCAGGCCGGGGGATGTGCAGGTCTTTTCTTCGGCCGTGGCCGTCGAAGGATACTTTGAACCTTGGTACATCGATGAGACTTATTTGCTTCTCGATCAGGACGCAAAGCGGCACATTTTTAAGGTTGTCGATGATCGGATCGTCATTGCTGACGTGGACGATCAAACCGACTATTCGGATACGCTTCGCGAATTTCTGGTTTCCTCCCTTGGTTCCGTCGAGCGTGCAACGTGGACGAAAAAGAAAATAGGGAACGCTAGCCCGACGGATTTCAACAGCTTCACGACTGATGAGTTGGTCAGATTATCCCTATTGGTTTCAGACTACTGAGGGCTAGGTTTTGCGCCCACGCAGGGTGAAGCGCGGGGTAAAACGCCAATAACGTGCCAGTTATTGTTGGGAGAGTGTGAGGTTTGGCGGTCCCGAGAGGAGTCGAACCTCCGACCTTCGGTTTAGGAAACCGCTGCTCTATCCAGCTGAGCTACGGGACCGTCCGTGCCGCGATTTAGCACAGGCGCGGGCGCCGCGCACGCGCGGCGAAACTAGTCGATCTTTGCGCCCGATGCCGCGACCGCGTCTTTCCACAGCGCGCGTTCCTTCGCGGCGTAGGCCAGCGCCTCTTCCGGCGTGCTGGACATGAGACGCGCGCCGCCCGCCAGGAAGCGCTTGCGGACTTCGTCATCGGTGGCAATCTGCTTCATGGCGCCCGAGATCCTGTCCACGATCGGGCGCGGCGTGCCCGCCGGGAACACGAATGCGGCCCAGGATGTCACGACGAAATCCTTCACCCCGGCCTCGGCCATGGTCGGTACATCCGCCATCGTCGGCCAGCGTTGCGCCGCGGTGACGGCAAGCGCGCGCATCTTCCCGGAGCCGATCGCAGGAACGTACGATGTGAGGTTGTCGATAGCGAAGTTGACATCGCCGGCCAGCATGGCCGGGATCGTCTGCGCGGCGCCGCGGAACGGTACGTGCACGGCATCGAGCCCGGTGCGCTTGACGAACATCACGGCCGAGAGATGCGGCGAGGTGCCGACGCCCGGACTGCCATAGCTGACGCGGCCCTTCTGCTTTGCCCAGGCGATGAACTCGGACACCGATTTCGCCGGACAGTGGTCGGTCGCGACCACGAAGACGTTGGGCAATTCCCAGGTCAGCGAGGCGGGAATCATGTCGCGTTCGGCATCGTAAGGCATCTTGCTGTAAAGATACTGATTGATCGCGAAGTGGCCGATGGTCGCGGCGCCAATGGTGTAACCGTCCGGCGGGCTGCTTGTTACCGCGGCAATGCCGATATTGCCCCCGGCGCCCGGGCGGTTCTCGATCACGAAAGGCTGGCCGAACATTTCTTTCATGCGCTCGGCGAGGATGCGCGACAGCACGTCGGTCGAGCCGCCGGCCGGATAAGGCACGATGATACGCACGGGGTGATCGGGCCAGTTCGATTGCGCGCGCGCACCCGCGGCGGCCAGGGCGCCGGCCGCTGCAAATGACCTGAGAACGGTACGGCGATCCGGCAAGGCGCGACGTATCGACATAAACGATCCTCCCCCGGCGGCAGGATGTTGCGGCCGCCTAAAACAATCTAGCCTCTCATGATGGCGCCTGTCCTGTCGAGGCGCGTCGGTCCCGGCGGTACCCATTCGGTCATGCGTTTCCTGCCACGTTTTTCGATCGCGACGTTCGCCGCATTGCTCGTTTCCGGCGCGGCAGCGCAGGATCCTTGCAGAGGCCCGGAACTTGCTGCCGCGGCTGTCGCAGCCGTGCGCGACGGACGCACGCTTCTTCTTGCCGACGGCAGGGAGCTGCGGCTGGCGGCGATCGAGGCCGGAGAGGAAAGCCGCGCCGCGCTGGAAGCGCTCGCTGCCGGGCAGACCTTGCGGCTGGAAAGGCTCGGGCCCGCGAACGACCGCTACGGCCGCGTTGTGGCTTTCGCTTACGCAGGCGACGCGCGGCAGTCGGTGCAGCAGCTGCTGATCGCGCAGGGCCAGGCCCGCGTCGCGGCCCGTATCGGCGACAAAGGCTGCGCGGAGCAGCTGCTTGCCGCCGAGCACGCCGCGCGCATGGCCCGCCGCGGACACTGGGCCGACCCCAATTTTGCCCCTTTGCCGGCACACGATGTTACCCGCATTACGGCTGTTCGGGGTCAGTTTGCCTTGGTGGAAGGCAAGGTCTTGTCGGTACGGGAGAGCGGCGCCACAATATATGTTAATTTCGGGAGACGGTGGACCGAAGCCTTCGCGGTGACCGTTCCCAAGCGTCGCCGGCGCGACTTCGCGGCCGCCGGCATCGATTTCAAGGAACTCGAAGGCCTCAGGGTCCGCGTGCGCGGATGGGTGGAGCAGCACCGCGGACCAACCATGGAAGCATCTGTTCCTGAGCAGATCGAGGTCATCAGGTAACGTAGCGTCAGGTAGGTCCGGTATGGGGGGACGATCGGCAATTGAGGCTGCCCGCGCGGCGGGAATAATCGCCGCGCTTGCCGTGCTGCTCGCCGGCTGCACCAGCATGCCGGACGAGCGCTTCGTCTCGCTGCCGATTCCGAAAACGACGGCGCAGACGCCGACACCGCGCGAGCCGGCAGCCCAGCGCGAGCATGCACGCATTCTCGCCTCATACGGCGGCACCTACGAGAACGCACGCCTGCAGGCAATGATTGAAAAGACAGTCGACCGCCTGGTGGCCGCGTCCGAGCGCCCCGACCTGAAATACAAAGTCACGATCCTCAATTCGCCGGCCATCAACGCCTTCGCGCTGCCGAACGGGAGGCTCTACGTCACGCGCGGACTGATCGCGCTTGCCAACGACAACGCGGAACTCGCCTCGGTGCTCGCGCACGAAATGGGTCACGTGATCGCGCGCCATGCCGCGATCCGCGAGGAACAGGCACGGCAGGTTGCGATCATCAGCCATGTGGTGAGCGACGTGCTCAGCGATCCGCAGATGGGCGCGCTGGCACTCGCCAAGTCGAAGCTGACGCTCGCCGCGTTCTCGCGCGCGCAGGAATTCGAGGCCGACGGCATCGGCGTCGGGATTTCGGCGCGCGCCGGCTACGATCCCTACGGCGCGTCGCGCTTCCTTGCCGACATGCAGCGCAACGCCGATCTCAAGGCGCAGGAAGGCAACGGGCCGCGCGGCATCGATTTTCTTTCGAGCCATCCGGCAACGCCGGAGCGCGTGAAAAACGCGCTCGCCAATGCGCGCCAGTACACCGGGCCCGGTCGCGGCGAGCGTGACCGCGCCGAATACCTGGCAGCGCTCGACGGCCTGGTCTACGGCGAGGATCCGAGCGAGGGCTTCGCGCGCGGGCGGCATTTCCTGCACCCGAAGCTGGGCTTCAGCTTCGTGGCACCGCCCGGCTTCACGCTCGACAACACCGCGCAGGCGGTGCTCGGCCTCAAGGACCGCGGCGACGAGGCCCTGCGGCTGGACGTCGTGAGCGTGCCGGCGGAGCAGTCGCTGTCCGACTACCTCAAATCCGGCTGGATGGAGAACGTCGATCAGGCCAGCGTCGAGGAGTTTTCGGTCAACGGATTCCCGGCGGCGACGGCGACCGCCGACGGAAACGGCTGGTCGTTCCGGCTCTTCGCCGTGCGCTTCGGCAGCGACGTCTACCGTTTCATCTTTGCCGCCAAGAACCGCACCGAGCAGTCAGACCGCGCTTTCCGCGAATCGATCATGACGTTCCGCCGCATGACGCTGAAAGAGAGCGAGCAGGTAAAGCCGCTACACATCAAGATCGTCACCGTCGGACCAGGCGACACGGTCGAGAAGCTCGCGCGCCGCATGGGCACCTCCGGCCATGCGCTCGAACGCTTCCGCGTGCTCAACGGCCTTTCCGCGCACGACCGGATCAAGCCCGGCGACAAGGTGAAGCTGGCGGTGGAGTGAGCCTTTTCCGCGGATTCCATCGGCGGCGCGAAATCGCAGTCACCGGGCGGTGACCGCCATAGTGCATGACGATGATCAGGCAGAATACAGATTGCCAGCGTTTCAAATGGCCGCCGTTGTTGCACACAGGTAAAGGCACAACGAAGCCGTTCAATCTCGGTTGAGCGCCGGCCGTTCGGCATAAGTCGTTGCACGGCTGCGGTGGGCACGGCGCTTGCGCGCCTTTGCCCGCCCTCCAAGGACAGCCACGCGCCGGGCATCAGCCGATAGATCGACAGCCCGACCAGAAGTCCGCTTTCGCCGCCCTCGTCATCGATGTGGCCGGCTGCCAACGGCACTGCACATATGCGGCGTCATGGCCGGGGCAGGCCCGGCCATGGCAGACGATGCGGAGCCGTTTTACGACTCGCCGCCTTCGTAATTGATGGTGAATTCGCGCGGCACGTCCGGACCCCAGAGGTAGAACGAATCCTCCGGCTTGTGGTCGCCGGCCGGCCAGCGCTCCTCTTTCGGAATGTAATCGATGTCGCAGGAATATTCCGCGAAGCTGCCCCAGGGATCGCGCACGTAGTGGAAATAGTTCGAGCCGAGCACGTGGCGACCGAGTCCCCAGCCCTTGGTCCAGCCCTTGTCGTGCATGCGCATGGCGCCGAGCCCGATGTCGTTGAGGCTGGCGACGTCCCAGCTGCAGTGATGGAAGCCGGGAGCGCTCGACTTCACCAGCGCGAGCAGATGGTGGTCGCTGCCGTGGATACCGTGCATGAAGGCGACAATGTCGGACGCCCGGTCGGACAGGCGCAGGCCGATCGTGCGCTCGTAGAACGAAATCGACTCCGAGACGTCGCGCGTGAAAACCAGAACGTGCGACAGGCGGCGCGGGCGCACTTGCGGCGACTCGGCGCGCGTACCGGCACCGGCTTTTCCGGCGGGGACCGAAATCCATTGGCTCTCTGACTTCCTGTCGGGCGACACCTTGGGCCCGACCTTGACTTCGATCAGCACGCCTTCGTGGTTGCGGAACCAGAAACCGTTGCTTTCGAAGCCCGGCGGGGGATCGATCAGCCCGATGCCCTGCCCTTCGATACGCGCCTTCAGCCGCGGCAGGTCTTCTGCGTAACAGCCGAAGGACAGATGATGCAGCGCCTTCGTTCTGGCACCTTCCACCACCGAACCCCAGCGATGATCATGGCCGAATGTCTTGATCGCGAGCACGTTGCCGTCGCGACGTACGTCGAGACCGAAGGCGCTGTAGAAATCCTGCGCGACCGAGGCATCGGGAACGGCGAGCACGAACTGGTCGAGCGAATGCACGCCGAGCGCATCGGCTTCAGTGGTCGGCGCGACATAGCCGCGGATAGCGGTCATCACTTGGCTCCATCAAATATCGGGATGAATTGGCCGGCATATTAGCCGCCGCATCGTGGCGGGCAACTGTGACAGCCCGCCACATTCTCATACATCCCGCACGGTCGCGGGCAACTGTGGCAGCCCGCCCCATTCTCATGATCCCGCACGGCCGCGGGCAACTGTGGCAGCCCGCCCCATTCTCCCAATCCAGCGTAAGCAAAAAGCCCGGCGTGGGCGCCGGGCTTTCCGTCTGTCGAACTTCCGCCCGGCGGGTGTCAGGCTGCTTCTTCCTCGACGCCCTCGTCCGGGGTGGCCTCCTCGGCCGGCTTGGGACCGCGGCGCGGGCCCTTGGCGAGGGCCGCCTCGATCTCCTTGACCGCCTCGGTCTCGGTGATGCGCTGCACCGCCGCGATCTCCCGCGACAAGCGATCGAGCGCAGCCTCGTAAAGCTGCCGCTCCGAATACGACTGCTCGGGCTGGCTCTCCGACCGGTAAAGGTCGCGCACGACCTCGGCTATGGCGACGATATCGCCGGAATTGATCTTGGCCTCGTATTCCTGCGCCCGCCGCGACCACATAGTCCGCTTGATGCGCGCGCGGCCCTTCAGCGTCTCGAGCGCGCGCTTGACCAGCGGGCCCTCCGCCAGCTTGCGCATGCCAACCGACACGATCTTGGCGGTCGGAACCCGAAGCGTCATCTTGTCCTTGATGAAGTTGATGACGAACAACTCGAGCTTCGCCCCCGCGACCTCCTGCTCCTCGATCGCCACGATCTGGCCCACGCCGTGGGCCGGGTACACGATGAACTCGTTGGTCTTGAAACCTTGTCGTTGGGTAGTCTTCTTATTGCTGGTCATTCCGGGCATGACTCCTTCGCCGGCCCCTTTCCGGGCGCCGGCCATTTTGGCTGCGGGAGCCCCGCCACGGATGGCACCGCGCGAGGCGTGGGAGGTCCGCCGCGTGACGGCAGACTTTTTCGGTCCCCGGCTCATGCCGGCGGACCCTTTCTTCGATTTATGACGCGATTTTCCTGCCACTGCTTCACGCGTGGATCGCACGCCCTCTACCCTTGGGAACCGTGGAACCCGGCCACCGAAAAATAAGGCTCCCGAAGGGGGAGCGCACTGGTGACCACGTTGTTCCTGTCCATTTTTCATAATATAGCACATTTTTCGGCAGAATCAAAGCGTTATGGGGCGCAAACCCGGCATTCCCGGGACACAATCCGGCGATTTTGGCGAATCGGTTAACGGTCCCCCTAGGGGGTGGCCAACCGAACCTTACGCCACGCTCAGTCGCCGGTACCGGACTTCGGCGAAAAGAACTTCTTGAACTTCTCGGGGACCCCGTCCCAGTCCTTGGCGTCGGGCGGAGGTTCCTTCTTGACCGTAATATTCGCCCAGGATTTCGCGTATTCGGCGTTCAGTTCCAGCCACTTCTCGAGACCCGGCTCGGTATCCGGCTTGATTGCCTCGGCCGGACATTCCGGTTCGCAGACGCCGCAATCAATGCACTCATCCGGGTGGATGACGAGCATGTTCTCGCCTTCGTAGAAGCAGTCGACAGGACATACCTCCACGCAATCCATGTATTTGCACTTGATACAGTTTTCGACGACAACGTAGGTCATTCCCCACTCCGGACAGCAGTTTGCGGACGCTGCCTAACGTAACGGCAGATAGGCTGCAACCGCCCCACCCGCCACTAGCCGCTTCAGCGCGGCGGGTGCGAGGGCGGCGGGACCTTAGGAGGCTCGCCCGCCATGGTTGAGGCCCCGGTCCCGGAAGTTCTTGTCAAATCCCGGTAAAGGGCGCGGGCGGCCGGCGCCGCGCCCCGCCTTTCGCAAAATCCCTCGACCCGCAGCACCCGCACCGAATGGTCGAGCGCGAGCGTCACCACATCACCGACCCGCACCGGGTGGGCCGCGGCGGTCAGGCGCCGGCCGTTGAGCCGGACGAAGCCGGCCGCGGCGAGCATGGCGGCATCGGTACGCGTGCGCACCATGCGGGCATGCCAGAGCCATTTGTCGATGCGTTGGCGATCCAGGCTCTTAGGTCCGATGCTCAAGACGGGTCTTTGCCGCTTTGCTCGAGCTGCTGCTTGAGTGCGGCGAGCTTTGCGAAAGGCGAATTGGGATCGGGTTGCTTGTCGCGGCCCGTGGCACTGCCGAACGGCTTGGCATAGTAGCGTTCGCGATCGGCACGATCGACACTTTCGCCGCGTTCGCGCCGAGGCCGGTCGCGGTGCGTGGCACGATCGCGACGGTCCGTCCGCTCGCCCTCTTTCTGCATGCGCTGCTGACGCTCATGACGGTCCTGGCGTTTCGCACGATCGGGCCGTTCGCTACGCTCATGGCGCGGTCGCCGCGGACCATGCGCCGTCTCGGCGCTCTCGGATGCGCTCGCCGCGGCTGCTGCGCCCTCCGCCGGAGCGGCTGCGGCTTCGGTCGTCGCAGCGGGTTGCACCTGCTGCGCGCGATGCGGGCGACGCGCACGATGCGGCCGCCTTTCCGACCGCCCGGCAGGACGCCAGACTTCGATGAAAGCGCTCTCTCCGCAGGCCTGGCCTCGGCTGAATGCGGCCGCTCCGGCAGGTGCGGCCGTTTCTGCGGCGACATTTTCGGCAGACGCCGGTTCGAGAGTGGTTTCTTGCACGGTCTCCTGGACCGGAGGGGCCGCTTCGGATGCGACGAATTCGGTCTCCGGCAAGAGCGCGCGCGACGATACGTCGGCCGCCGGCGTATCCGCCTCAACGTGTGCGGGTTCAGACGGCGCATCGGATGCCGTCGCGGCATCAGGTGCCGCTGATGCCGCAAACGCGGGTTCAGCCGCCGGCGTTGCCACGGCCTCGACCGGTTTCGGCCGACGGTCCATGCGATAGCCGAGCGAGCGCAGGATCGATGCAAAATCCTCGCCGGACGCGCCGGTGAGCGACGTCATCGCGCCGGTCACGGTAAAGCTGCGCCCGTCGACGTAGCCATCCGGCCTTGGTCCCGGCGCGCCTTCGCGCCACGACAGCGCGGGACGGATGAGATCGGCAAGGCGCTCGAGAATATCCACGCGAACCGCCCGCTCACCGCAAATGCGGTAGCCGGCGGTCCGGTAAAGCTCCTTCGGCGTTTCCTTACCGACCGGGATCGACGTGCGGCCGCTGGCGGCAAGATGCAGGAGATCGCTCACACCCTTGGCGTCCTGCGTCTCGTGCTTGGTGGCCCACAACTGGGTCGCCAAGGCACGCGGTGCCGGCTTAAGCAGGGCGGGAAGATAGATATGATATGCGCCGAAGCGCACACCGTGCTTGCGCAATGTGGCGCGCGCCGGCTGATCGAGGCTTTTGACCTCTTCGGCTACCTTCTGGCGTTCGAGCACTCCGAGCGCTTCGACCAGCTGATAGGCGACGCCACGCGCTACTCCGGTGACGCCCTCGGCGGCCGCGAGTGAGAACAGCGGCCCAAGCACTTTCTCGATGTGCGTCTTCAGCCAGAGATCGAGCCGATTCTGCACCAGCTCGCGTGCCGGGCCCGTGAGATGCTCGTCGGCAACGACGCGCACGCGGGGGCGCAGCGTATCGTCCCCGGCAACCAGCTTGCCGACAAGATCGCCGATCCAGCGCAGGACACCGTCGGCGGCAAGCACGATATGGTCGTTCGATGCCTGCGAAAGCCTGGTCGCGCGCGCTTCGATTTCGCCGGCGAGAACCTTCTGCGCGGCGGCATTAAGCGCTTTTGCTTCCGAACCCGCGGCAGAGGTATCGGGCGCAAACATGAAACCGTCGAGCCGGCCGATCACGTGCCCTTCGACTTTAACCTCTCCGGACTTTCCGATTTCGGTTTCCAGCATCGTGTTCTCACGCAGCCGCCGCATCAACACGCTGGTGCGGCGGTCCACGAAACGCTCGGCCAAACGTTCGTGCAACGCATCGGACAACTTGTCCTCGACAGCGCGCGTGACTCCCTGCCAATGGTCCGGATCAGCAAGCCAATCTGGCCGGTTGGCAACAAAAGTCCAGGTCCTGACATGCGCGATCCGGTTCGAGAGAGTGTCGATGTCACCGTCGGTCCGGTCGGCAAGGGCAACCTGACGATCGAACCAATCCGTCGGGATGTTACCCTCTCGCATGAGGAAACCATAGAGGGTCACCACCAGTTCGGCATGCGTTGCAGGCGCGATCTTCCGATAATCGGGGACCTGGCAGACATCCCATAAACGGGCGATTGCGGCCCGATTTGTCGCCACCGCACGCACATCGTCGTCGCGCGCGGCGTGTTCCAGCACCAGAATGTCCTCGCCGACCGGCGCGCGCGTCAATCCCTGCTCATTGGGCGTTGCGGCGAGCGACGCCTGCAGGGCGCCTATGGAGGTGAAATCGAGATCGGTGTTGCGCCATTGCAGCAGACGGATCGGTTCAAAGGTGTGACTTTCGAGCGCCTGTACCAGCTCCGGCTCGAACGGATCGCAGCGGCCGGTTGTGCCGAATGTTCCGTCACGCGTCGCCCGACCGGCGCGGCCGGCGATCTGCGCAAGCTCGGCCGGCGTGAGCTTGCGGAACTGGTAACCATCGAACTTGCGGTCGGAAGCGAAAGCAACGTGATCGACGTCGAGGTTGAGTCCCATGCCAATCGCATCTGTCGCAACCAGGTAGTCGACGTCGCCGGACTGGTAAAGCGCCACCTGCGCGTTGCGCGTACGCGGCGAGAGCGCGCCGAGCACGACCGCCGCACCGCCTCGCTGCCGACGGATCAGTTCGGCGATCGCGTAAACTTCCTCGGCGGAAAAGGCGACGATTGCCGATCGCGCCGGCAGCCGCGTGAGTTTCTTCTCGCCCGCATAGGTCAGCGTCGACAACCGCGGCCGACTGATGATGTGCGCGCCCGGGAGCAGTTTCTCCACCATCGGCCGCACGGTGGCGGCACCGAGCACGAGCGTCTCCTCGCGCGCCCGCGCATTGAGCATCCGGTCGGTGAAGACATGGCCACGCTCGAAATCGGCGCCCAGCTGCACCTCATCGATCGCCACGAAGGCGACATCGATGTCCCGCGGCATGGCCTCCACCGTCGAGACCCAGAACCGAGGATTGGGCGGCTTGATCTTCTCCTCACCGGTGATCAGGGCGACAGCGTCCTTGCCGGCCCGTTCGGCAACCTTGTTGTAGACCTCCCGCGCCAGCAGCCGGAGCGGCAGCCCGATCGCCCCCGAGGAATGCGCGAGCATACGCTCGATGGCGAGATGGGTTTTGCCGGTATTGGTTGGACCCAGCACTGCCGTCACGCCGGCGCCGCGGGCTCGCGATGCTCGGGCAGGCTGTGGAGAAAAACTGATGGCCATTACGCGTCCGAACTGGCGCCAGTGGCGTGAACGGCCACCCCGCGCCCTCTTCCTGTATCACAATGCGACGACGACCCTCGTCGCGATTAAGCTTTAGAACGAGTCTGGAACGAATCGCGCCCGAATCACTGACTCGGGACCAGTACGGATTCGTTCACGGCGACATCTGGAAAGCATTTCCCGCACAGCCACAAGATGGAGTAGCGTGGGCTGGATTCAAGCGCGATTTGGCCCCTTCAATCGTTAACGCAAGTCCGGACTCGATCCTCGCCCCCGAGTCAAGCGCAATCTCGCTTCATTGGGTTTTCGGGCCGTTGGCCGAGGCCCGCGCCGGCAGTTGCACCGAAACGAACTCCGATGCCTCGAGTACGGCCTGCCCGATCGGCGTCGGCCCCTGAGCCCGGAAAGGCACGAGAACGCGCGTACCCGCGATCGGCGCCAGCCAGACCTCCATATCGCGTTGCCTTGACAGGTACTTAATCGTCGCCCGCGATGGAACGAACCCCGCGACCGGCGAGAAATAGGCGGCGCACACGACGACCGGGCCGGAATAACCCTTTTTCGCCTTCACGTTGTCCATTCGTTTGAAGGCGAATTGCAGGTCGTAGCGCAGCCGTCCGTCGAAGACAGCGAGCGTGCGCTGGCAAGCCTCCGGTGAGAGCACGTCGCCGTTGCCCGGCATGCGCACCAGCGACGCGGTCATCGGGTCAAATACGTTGTGCTGATCCGCCTCCGTGATCGGCACGCGCTCGGGGTCGTCGTCCTGCGGCGGATCGACCCGGAATTCCTTGACGTTCCCGTTGTTGATCGTAATGCGGATGGAGTCGGTGTACTTCCGCGTGGTGATCGTCGCGGCATAAATGGACGAAACGATTTTTCCGCTGTTGAGCGTACTTCGGCTCGTGGCGTTACCCTGCCCGCCTGTAAAGGCGCGAAGCAGCCCCGAGGTCGAGCCTGTGACCGTCGCCGTATACTGGGTGTCTGCCGCCTCAATGGTCCAGCTGCCGCCGCCGATCGGAATTCCGGCCAGCGTCGCCGAATAGCGCGCTTCCAGCCGACCTTCCGCCGCGGCCGGGTCCACCGGCTCGAATACTGCAATTGCCAGCACGCACGATACGAGCAGCGGGCGATCTACTTTCCGAATCAAGTCGCGATCCTTCCGCGCACCGGCAGCCACGGGCCATCAATCATAACATCCGCCCAGTAATCCGGTACTCAAGCCAGTTCCGTGGCATCAAACGTTGATCACAGAGTTAACGGGCGCGAGGACATCTCGTCGGTCCGGAATTGGTCGAATCTTTGTTCTCTCGCTGGCTGCTTGAAAAACCTCCGGTTTTTGCCGTTTGCGCGTCTTGACGCCCTCAAGCCTGCTCTCTATACGTCCGCGGTCTTTACCCAGACGATTGACCGGACCCGCGCGCTTGCGCGCGATGTTTTTCGAGGACTGCGGCATGTCATGGCGTTGCGAGCTCACCGGCAAGAGGCCACTTGTCGGCCATAAAGTGAGCCATTCAAATATCAAAACCAAGCGGCGGTTTCTGCCGAATCTGCGCAATGTCACGCTGATTTCGGACACGCTGGGCCGCAGAATCAGATTGCGGGTATCGGCCAATGCGCTCAAGACGGTCGACCATCGTGGCGGACTCGATGCCTTTCTTCTCAAGGCCAGGGACGACGAGTTGGCGCCTCGCATGCTTGAGCTCAAGCGCCAGATCGTGAAAAAGCGCGAGGCACGGGCCGGCTGACGGCGGACATTGCGGGGAATTGCCGTGGCCGGGCTTGCCCCGGCCATTGTCGTTCATGAAGGCACACTGCACTCCCGGAAAGATTTTCGCCTACTGCGGTGGCGGTGCTAGTCCCTCACGATCGAGAACTGCAGCAGCAGGTTGTGCTGGAGGACGGAGAAATTGTCGTCGGACACCAGCGTGATGATTGCTTCCCCGGCCTTGTTCCGGTGCACGGCGACGCCCTCCATATTATCGATCTGAAATGCAAGATCCGCTTCGACGATCACGCGGCCATCGACGGTCGTACCTTCCTTGATATCGATTAGAGGTACGCGACGAATGCGCACCGCGATCCCACGCGCTGGCGAGTAGCGCCGCTCCAGCAGCAGCAGATCGCCCGGTGCAAGGATCGTGCAATCGCTCGCATCAAAGTCATCGCTGCGCCTGACGCTGAACCGTGTCACCCGGTCACCGCCGAGGACGAAAGAGCGCAAATGGCCGGCGCTGTCGAGGCTGCGTTCCGTCACCACGATCAGCTGCCCTGCGAATGGACCTTCACGAGGCGCCGCGAGACACTCGAGGCTCTTGTTGAAGGCGAAAGTTCTGAAGTCGGCCGGTACCTCGATCGGCTGACCCCGCGCACGTACGCCGTCGCGCCGGTAATCGAAGCGCAAGATTTGCTCGACACGTTCGATGCCGATGTAAAGGACACCGTCGCGCTCGGTAAGGGACTCGACGTCGTACCATCCACGGGCGGCGAGCGGCCGTCCGTCGGCGCCAAGGACAGGCGCCAGTTCGGCGTCGGCGATACCCACGGGTTTTCCGTCGCGATAAATGATGCGTCCACGCAACCATGAACCGCGGTCGGTGGCTGCGATGAAATGGCTGCCATCCGGTTCCATGTGAAGGGCGGAGATCCCCCCGAATGCCGGATGCCTGGATGTCAGCTCAAGACCGCCGCGGAACTCCAGATCGCCGAAGCGGACCCGCGTCGGATCCCTGTTGTCGAACGACTTGACCGGTGTTGCGGTGATTTCTATGCGCGTTGGCGCAGCCGGATAGCGCTGCACATCGGCCAACGCAAAAGAGCCTGCAACGAGCGCCGGCGCAGCGCACAGCACCCCGATATTCAGCCAGCGCCGACGCGTCAGCATCAGGCCACGCGTCTACGGACGCGCGGGGTCGGTCGCTCGGCCGCAGCGTGCTCCTCGAACAGCTCGGCAAGTTTTTCGGTCATCGCCCCGCCGAGCTCCTCGGCGTCGACGATGGTGACCGCACGACGATAATAGCGGGTTACATCATGGCCGATGCCGATCGCGATCAGCTCCACCGGCGAGCGCGTCTCGATCTCCTCGATCACCCAACGCAGGTGGCGCTCGAGGTAGTTGCCGGGGTTGACCGACAACGTCGAATCGTCGACCGGAGCGCCGTCAGAAATCATCATCAGGATCTTGCGCTGCTCGGTACGGCCGAGAAGACGCTTGTGCGCCCAATCGAGCGCCTCGCCGTCGATGTTTTCCTTCAGCAGCCCTTCGCGCATCATCAGGCCGAGATTCTTCCGCGCGCGGCGCCACGGCGCATCGGCCGATTTGTAGATGATGTGGCGAAGATCGTTGAGGCGCCCGGGGTTGGCTGGCTTGCCGGCGGTAAGCCAGTGCTCGCGCGACTGTCCGCCCTTCCAGGCGCGGGTCGTGAAACCCAGAATCTCCACTTTTACGCCGCAGCGCTCGAGCGTGCGCGCAAGAATGTCGGCGCAGGTCGCGGCGACGGTGATCGGACGGCCGCGCATCGAGCCCGAATTGTCGAGCAGCAGGGTCACAACGGTGTCCCGGAATTCGGTGTCCTTTTCCGCCTTGAACGAAAGCGGATGCAGTGGGTCGACGATCACCCGTGACAGGCGCGCCGGATCGAGCTGACCTTCCTCAAGGTCGAATTCCCACGAGCGATTTTGCTGCGCCATCAACCGCCGCTGCAGCCGGTTGGCGAGGCGCGCGACCACGCCCTGCAGATGTGACAGCTGCTTGTCCAGATAGCCGCGCAGCCGGTCGAGCTCCTCGGCTTCGCAAAGATCCTCAGCCGCAACCGTTTCGTCGAATTTGACGGTGAACGCACGATAGTCCGGCCCGCGCGGCTCGTTGGCGCCGAAATGGCGCGGCCGCTGCGGCTCGCCGGGCGTCTCGGCGTCGCCCATATCGGTGTCGTCCGCCATGTCGGCGGTCGGCGCCTCGACCGCTTCAGCTGCAGCGTCCGGCATATCTTCGGAGGAAACCTGCGATTCCTCCATGCTCATGCGCTGCATTTCATCGGAGTCGGCGGCTTCGCTGTTCTCGCCGGAATCCTGCTTGCGGCGATCCTCCTCGCCCTCGTCTTCCTCGTCCTCGGAATCCTGGCTGCGATCCTCGCCCATTTCGAGTGCGTCGAGCAGATCATGGACGACGTCGCTGAACTGCCGCTGATCCTCCACCAGGCTTTCCAGACGGTCCAGATCGCTGCCTGCTCGATCCTCGATCAACGGCCGCCACAGATCGACCATCCGCTTGGCGGCCGGCGGCGGTGCGAGGCCGGTAAGCCGCTCGCGCACCATGAGAGCCAGCGCATCTTCGATCGGCGCATCGGCGCGATCGGTGATTTCATCGAATTTCGCGCGATGGAAGCGCTCGTCGAGCATGGCAGTCAGGTTTTGCGCAACGCCGTCCATGCGACGCGCGCCGATCGCTTCGACTCGCGCCTGCTCTATCGCCTCGAACACCGCGCGCGCCTGCTGTCCGGCCGGCTGCAGGCGCCGATGCATTGCCGCGTCGTGACACGCAAGACGCAGCGCGATCGAATCGGCATGACCGCGGACGATCGCCGCCTCCGCCTTGCTCAGCTTGCGCGGCGGTTCCGGCAGGCGGACCTTTCCGCCCATCAGTCCGGGACGTTCGGCGGCAAAGGCGACTTCGAGCTCCGGTTTTCTCGCCAATGCACGAAGACAGCCTGTGACCGCCCGCTTGAACGGCTCGGTTGGCGATTCCTTTGATATGGGCTTGCTTTTGATATTGGAGGCCATGGATAGCCAGCCCCGAAATGTCCGCTCAGCTCAGCGCCACGTTCACCGACGATTCCGGCAGGTCCACGCCAAAGCAGCGCTGATAGAACTCGGCAACGATCGGGCGCTCCAGCTCATCGCACTTGTTGAGAAAGGTCAGCCGGAAGGCAAAGCCGATATCGTTGAAGATCTCCGAGTTCTCCGCCCAGGTGATAACCGTGCGCGGGCTCATGACCGTCGAGATGTCGCCGTTCATGAAGGCGTTGCGCGTGAGATCGGCGACCCGCACCATCTTGGAAACGATGTCACGGCCCTCGGGCGTGCGGTAGTGCTTGGCCTTGGCCAGCACGATGTCGACCTCATTGTCGTGCGGCAGATAGTTCAGCGTGGTGACGATCGACCAGCGGTCCATCTGACCCTGGTTGATCTGCTGCGTGCCGTGATAGAGGCCCGACGTGTCGCCGAGCCCGACCGTGTTGGCGGTCGCGAACAGGCGGAATGAGGGATGCGGCTTGATGACCTTGTTCTGATCAAGCAGCGTCAGCCGGCCCGACGATTCCAGCACGCGCTGAATAACGAACATCACGTCCGGGCGGCCGGCATCGTATTCGTCGAAGCAGAGGGCGACGTTGTTCTGCAGGGCCCAGGGCAGAATGCCCTCG
>DASRGR010000023.1:0-10258 GCA_035650955.1 Pseudolabrys sp. | reverse complement strand
GCCGCGTTGGGATGTGGCGCACCGGCAAATATCCCGGTCGGGCCCGAAACCGTCGGCGAGCCTTCGCTCGGATAGGTCGGCTCGACCGGCTGGCCGGATTCCTTGAGCAGGACGAGGCCATATTCGTTGCCGTCGGCCATGATGGCGCGCTCGCCGAGCGCCAGCTTCTTCGGCGGATCGGCCGACGACTGGAGCTGCATGACGCGCTGCTTGGCGAGCTTCTCCAAATACTCCCAGCCGAGATCGCGCTGCATCTGGAACGTCGCGGTCATGATGGTGCCGCTGTAGCCCGGATGCGCCTTGCAGATCTTGCCGGTCCATTTCGGATCGAGCAGGTCGGCGAAGCTCTTCGGTGCTTCTTCTTTCTTCACCAGGTTCGTGTTGTAGGCAATGATGCACAGAAACACGCGGAAGCTGGCGAAGGTGCCGTCAACGTCCTTGTGTTCGGCCGGGTAGAATTTCGCAACATCTTCGGGAACATAGGGCGCGAGCATCCCCTGGTCCTTCCAGTAGACCAGATGCGATGCATCGGAGGAATTGACAACGTCGACCGCATGCACATTGGCGGCGTATTCCTGACCGATGCGCTGCAGCAGCCGCTCGGCGCCGGTGCGCTCGACCTTGCAGGCGACTCCCGGATATTTCGCTTCGAAGGCCTTGCCGATCTGTTCGGAGAGTTTGAGATCAACCGAGGTGTACCAGACCACCTTTCCTTCTTTTTTTGCCGCCTCGATCAGGGCCGGCGTCACCGCGGTTGCCGGCGGTGCCGCCGACATGACCCTGGTCGAAAACGCAGCGCCGGCAACGAGTGCGCTCGACCCGATCAGTACGTCGCGGCGTGAAATTTTTGAGCGTTTCATCGACGTTCCCTCCATTGCCCTGTTTTGTTGTCCGCCCCCAACTTTTTTATCCGCTCAGTGCCCTGCAGCGCTCCGGCGGCAAATACAGCCAGACGGCGCTCCCCTGCGGAATATTCTCGCTCGCGCCGGTGAGCACGCGCAGCTGGGTGCCGTCCCTGGCCTCAACCATATAATCCCGGCTGCCGCCGAGAAAGACCTGGCGCATAACCGTCGCCGGCACCGCATTCTCGCCCTGGCGCTGCGTTGCGGAAATTGCAACGTCATGTGGCCGGATCGACACCGGGACCGAAGCACCCGGGCTGAATTTGGCGCCGCTGCATTTGAGGGGCGTGCCGGCAAACTCGACACGCGAACCTTCAAGGCCTTTGCCCCGGATTACGTTGCTCGCACCGATGAAACGTGCGACGAATTCCGAGCGTGGCCGGTCGTAGATTTCCTCGGGCGAGCCTGCCTGCTCGATCTTGCCGGCATTCATGACCGCGATCAGATCAGCGGTCGTCATTGCCTCCGACTGATCGTGCGTCACGTAGACAGTCGTGTAGCGATACGCGTCATGCAGCCGGCGAACCTCAAATCGCATTTCCTCACGCAGGTTTGCGTCGAGATTGGACAGCGGCTCGTCGAGCAGAAGGGTCTCGGGCTCCACGATCAGCGCACGCGCCAGCGCGACACGCTGTTGCTGGCCGCCGGACAATTCGCCGGGGTAACGTTGTGCCAGGGGCGCCAGCTTCGTCGTAGCAAGAATCGATTCGAGCTTCTTGCCGATCGTGTCGCGGTCCATCTTGCGGAGCTTGAGGCCGTAAATGATATTTTCAGCGACCGTCATGTGCGGCCACAGCGCGTAGCTCTGGAAAATCATCGACATGTTTCGGCGCTCGGGGGGCAAGGTGTTCGACGGCGATGATACGACCCTGTCGCCGACGCGGATCTCGCCCTCGCTTGGCTCAACGAACCCGGCTATCAGCCGAAGTGTCGTCGTCTTGCCGCAGCCCGACGGACCAAGCAGGCAGACCAGATGCCCGTGCTCGATTGTGAGCGACACATCATCGACGACGGCAGCATTGCCGTATCGCTTGGTCAGACCCCGCAACTCGACTGACGCCACGCGCTTCCTCCCCTGAATCCGCCGCTGACCGCGGCTGTCTTTAGTCTTGTACCAACACCGGGCGCGAAGGTTTCTTCACGCCGCAAACCGTCATGACCCGGTAAAAGCCGGCTTGCGCTTTTCCATGAACGCCTTGCGGCCCTCGATATAATCGCTGCTGGCAAAGCACTGCGCCACCATTTCCTCGCAACGCTTGAGATTGCGCTTGCTTTCATCCTTGACCGCTTCGCCGACGATATACTTGACCGAATTGACCGTGAGTGGCGCGTTGCCGCTGATGGTCTCCGCGTAGTCTTTGACGTATTTTTCGACTTCGCCGTCGGGAACAACGCGGTTGACAAGGCCCATCTGCAGGGCTTCCGCCGCGGTAAACTGCCGTGCAGTAAAGAAAATCTCCTTCGCGAAAGAGGGGCCGACGACATCCACGAGCTTCTTGATGCCCTTGAATCCATAACCCAAGCCCAATCTCGCGGCCGGCACGCCGAATTTCGAATTATCGGAGCAGATACGCAGGTCACAGCAGAGCGCGAGGCCGACGCCGCCGCCGATACAATAACCGCGGATCATCGCAATGGTCGGCTTCGGGAATTCGTAGACCGCCGTATTGGCCTTATCGACGGCGGCATTGTAGCGATCGATCGCATCCTTGCTGGAACGTTCACTTTCGAACTTTGAAATGTCGGCACCTGAAACGAAGGCTTTCCCGCCTGCCCCGGTCAGCACGACGACCCGGATCGTTTTGTCGCTGGCAAAATCGGCGAGGATGTCCGAAGCGGCGTTCCACATGTCGAGCGATACCGCATTGTGCCGTTCCGGATTGTTGAAGATCAGATAGCCGACGCCGCCCTCCTTGCGGGACAGCATTTTGTCGGTCTGGGTCATTCACGTGCTCCTTCGTCTTTCTAGCCGGCGCGGCCTTGCGCCGCGCAACCTTTATGTCCGGGACCGATCCGCTACACTGCCTGCGTCGCGTGCAGCTCGGCAATCTCACTTTCGGCAAATCCGAATTCCTTGAGCACCTCATCGGTGTGCTGGCCCTGCGCGGGCGGCGTCGCCGCGATCCGGCTGGGCGTGCGTGACAGCTTGACCGGCTGGCCGACGAAAACCTGCTCGCTGCCGTCCGGTCTCCTTGCGGCCTGCGCGATACCGAGATGCTTGACCTGCTCGTCGGCAAACATCTGGTCGATCGAATAGATCGGACCGCACGGCACTCCGATCTTGTTGAAGATGTCGATCCACTCGGCACTTGTCTTGTGCACGGTACGCTTGTCGATTTCTGCATTGAGCGCGTCACGGTTTTTCGAACGCAACGCTCCTGTTGCATAATCCGGATGCTTGATAAGTTCCTGCGCCTGCAGCGCATTGCAGAGCCGTTCCCACATCACCTGGCCGGTCGAGGCGATGTTGATGTGACCATCCCTGGTCTTGAAGACCCCGGTGGGAATGCTGGTCGGGTGATTGTTGCCGGCCTGCTTTGCGACTTCATGCATCTGCAGCCAGCGTGCGGCCTGGAAATCGAGCATGAATATCTGCGCCTGCAGCAGCGACGTATTGACCCACTGGCCTTCGCCGGAGACTTCGCGTTCCAGCAGCGCCACCAGGATGCCGAGCGCGCAGAACAGGCCTGCGGAAAGGTCCGCGATCGGAATGCCGACACGCACTGGTCCCTGCCCCGGCAGACCGGTGATCGACATCAGTCCGCCCATGCCCTGTGCAATCTGGTCGAAGCCCGGCCGGTCGCGGTAGGGGCCGTCCTGACCGAAACCGGAAATGCTGCCGAGCACGATACGTTTGTTGATCTTCCTGAGCGATTCGTAGTCGATGCCAAGCCGGTCTTTCACGTCGGGCCGGAAATTCTCCACCACCACGTCGGCCTTCTCGACCATACGCTTGAAGGCAGCGATGCCTTTCGTCGATTTCAGGTCGAGCGTCATGCTGCGCTTGTTGCGGTGGAGATTCTGGAAGTCCGCGTTCTCGCGCGGCCCGCCCGGCCCCTCGCCTTTCTCGAGGCGCGGCGGCGTCTCGATTTTGATGACGTTGGCGCCCCAGTCGGCAAGCTGGCGCACGCAGGTGGGACCCGAGCGCACGCGTGTCAGGTCGAGCACGGTAAAGCGGGAAAGGGCCGAAGAGGCCCTGGGGAACGGCATTACGAAACTCCGGAGTGTCGGTTAAAGCCCAGGACTGGCCTGACATTCCCCGATCTCCGGGGGCTTGTCTATTGCATCCGCATCAGACCCCTCGGACCGCCCAGGAATGCCGGAATTAAGGTCTTTCTTTATCATGTGATGCAGAAAGTCCGGCCGGTGCCTTGAAAAGGACACCGCCACCTGTCATATGAACGGCAACGGATGAATGACCCCATTTCGGGTTTGCGGGCTGCGTGCACGAAACTCATTAAAACGGATTTCGCCCCGCTCTTCCGTTTCTCCAACAAGCGACAACCCTGGCCACGCGGGATGTCTTGAAAGACCCGCGATTCCGCCGGCTGCAACCGCAGCACGGCCGGTTCGCCACATAAGAAAGAGACTCATTGACTTCATTTAACGAGTTCGGCCTCGCAGAGCCGATCCTCCGCGCCCTCGCGCAGGAGAACTACGTCACCCCAACCCCGATCCAGGCGCAAACGATCCCTCTTGCCTGCCAAGGCCGCGATGTCATCGGCATCGCGCAGACCGGCACCGGCAAGACGGCCGCTTTCGCGCTGCCGATCCTGAATCACCTTTTCGCCAGGCGTCACCGTCCGGCGCAGAAATCCTGCCGGATTCTGGTGCTTTCACCCACGCGTGAACTGTCGAGCCAGATCTCCGACAGCTTCCGCACCTACGGTCGCCACATTCGCCCGCTCGAGATTGCGCTTGCGATCGGCGGAGTGCCGATCAACCGGCAGGTGCGCGCGCTCGCTCGCGGCGCGGAGGTCCTTGTGGCAACGCCCGGCCGCCTGCTCGATCTGGTCCATCAGCGTGCATTGCGCCTCGATCACATCGAGGTGGTGGTGCTCGACGAAGCAGACCGCATGCTCGATATGGGCTTCATCCACGACATCAAAAAGATTATCGCGATGCTGCCGAAAGCGCGGCAGACACTGTTCTTCTCAGCCACTATGCCGCAGGAGATCACGCGGCTCGCCGACACAATGCTGCGCGATCCCGCCCGCGTTGCGGTGACGCCGCAGGCAACAACGGCCGACCGTGTCGCCCAGCGCGTGCTTATGACCGAGAAAGCGTCGAAGGCGGCGTTGCTTGCCGAGGTCATCAGGACCGAGCCCATCGACCGCGTGCTGGTCTTTACCCGTACCAAGCACGGAGCCGACAAGGTGGTGCGCGTGCTCAACAAGGCCGGCATCGCCGCCGAGGCGATCCACGGCAATAAGTCGCAGAACCAACGCGAGCGTGTCCTTGCGGCATTCCGCAGTGGCCGGCTTCGCACGCTGATCGCAACGGATATTGCAGCGCGCGGCATCGACGTCGACGGCGTCAGCCACGTCGTCAACTACGACCTGCCGAACATCCCTGAGAGCTACGTCCACCGGATCGGCCGCACCGCACGCGCCGGTGCCGAGGGCGTTGCGATTTCGTTCTGCGATCATGAGGAGCGCGGCTATCTTCGCGATATTGAGCGGCTCATCCGCATGACCATCCCCGCCACTGACCGACGGTCAGGCAGGCCCCAACCGGCACCGCATCACCCGGCCAGACGAGAAACCGGCTGGCCACATCGTAATGGTAAGCCTGGGCACCCGCGCCAACTGAACGGCGGCAAGCCCCAGCCGGGCAGCAAGCCGCAGCCCCGTCACGACCACGCGAAGGGCGAGCCAAGCAGAATGGAAAATGTTAGATTTATGCAGCGCCCGGGCGAGCCGCGCCGCCGTGCCGGCCGGCCCAACTGAGGCAATCGAGAGAGGATTGAATGGCGAAAGAAGAACTGCTGGAGTTTGACGGTACGGTCACGGAGGTTCTCCCGGACGGCAATTTTCGGGTGAAGCTCGATAACGATCATGAGGTTCTGGCCTACACGGCCGGCAAGATGCGGAAATTCAGGATCCGCACCGGTGTCGGTGACCGCGTGATCGTGGAAATGTCTCCCTACGACCTGCAGCGTGGACGCATCAGTTTCCGCCACAAGGGCGATGCACCCGCACCTGCACCGCAGCAGCGTCGGCCGAACTTCCGTGGCAGGCGCTAGGCCGGCCGAGAGCCCGTTCTATAACGCGGGGGGCAGACAGGAGTTGCGCGTGCCGATGTCCCTCTCCCTTTTGCCACGCCTGGTGCTGGTGCTCGTCCTTGCCGGGGCCGCCCATAGCGCAAGCGCGCAGGACGCCACGCAAGCCCGCACACAGCGGGACACTGCCGAACATCAGCAACCGGCGAAGGGCCTGCTTCGGCTCTTGCCGGCCGATGCCGTCACCGAGCATTCCATCGATACGCCGCGTGGCAAGCTGGCCTATACGGCGACGGCCGGCACGCTCGCCTTCTACGACCAATCCGGCGAGCAAAGCGCATCGGTATTCTACACCGCATATGTGGCACGGAACGGCGCAGCAAATCGTCCGCTGACATTCGTCTTCAACGGCGGACCCGGCGCTGCTTCCGCGTTTCTGCATCTCGGCTTGGTCGGTCCGCGTATCCTCGATTTTGCAGCAGATGTGCATGACGCCACCCGCGCTGTGCTCCGCGACAATCCGGATACTTGGCTCGCGTTCACGGACCTTGTGCTGATCGACCCGATCGGGACCGGCTGGAGCCGGGCGGTCAAGAGCGATGATGCCAAACATTTCTGGAGTGTGCGCAGCGACGCTGACGCAATGGCAAAGGCAATCGCCCTTTACGTGGCAAGAAACAACCGCGCCGGTTCTCCGAAATATCTGTTCGGAGAAAGCTATGGTGGTTTCCGTGCCGCGAAGACCGCACGCGCGCTGCAGCGGGACCAGGGTATTACCGTCAACGGTGTCCTCATGCTCTCGCCTCTCCTCGAGGGTTGGCTCACGTTCGGCGATGACGGCTCCGCATTGCACGCTGCCCTGCAACTACCTTCGCTGGCGGCGGCCGAACTCGAACGTAAACGTGCGTTTACACCGGAGGCGCTGGCCGCGGCCGAAAAATTTGCAATGACCGAATATCTGACCGTGCTGGCAGGACCGCCTCCAACGGGAGAGGCAGCAAAAATATTTTACAGCCGCGTCGCACAAATGACGGGACTGCCGCTCGACGCGGTCACGCAGGCCCGCGGTTTTGCCGCAAAAGCTTACGTCAAGAATCTGCGTGCAGGCGAACGCAAGATCGTGAGCCGCTACGACGCCGCTTTCGCGGTGGACGATCCATATCCCGAATCGCGGTCTTCACGCGGTCCCGACCCGATTCTCGATGCTGTTACGCGCGCCTATGGCGGAGCCATGGCGAGTTACGCGCGCAATGAGCTCGGATTCAAGACCGAAATGACTTATGCGCTCCTGGCAAGCGATGTCACGAGCCACTGGGATTGGCAGGGCGGACGCGTGCAGGCAAGCACGGAGGACGATCTGCGGGTACTCCTCGCCTTCGGCCCGTCTTTTCGTCTCCTGATCGCGCACGGATACTCCGACATGATCACGCCCTATGCCATGTCACGCTACGTGCTCGATCACATGCCGGCGTTCGATCCGCCCGGTCGTGTGCAGTTCAAGCTCTACCGCGGCGGACATATGCTTTATCTCGATCCTGACGCCCGCAGGACATTCAGCGCGGACGTGGCCGCGTTTTATCGCGACAAGGAATGACGCCCGGCTCTGTGCCTCGGGCGAAGCCGGATCAGAACGGCCAACGTGACAAGCCTCGCGCAGATTCAGTTTCAGCCCCTGCGTGACGCCATCGCTCGATGAGCAATCACAATGCACGACAAGCGCGCAACAATGCGTGACGGCCATCAGCGCAGCCGTCTCCCCGGATTCGGCCATTGCCGGCACATCAGCCTGGCGATGTTGTCGAAATCGCTCTCTCCTCCGGATTTTTGTCAAAACCGGATGCGCACGCCGAGAAGCAGACCTGATTGTCGCAAAGAGATCGGCCCGCTTAAGGCGAGGCGGCTTTGCGCAAGACATTTCTTGCGTCACCACCGGTAAGGGCCCACAGAAAATCGCGCTCGTACGCCTGGTAAAGACGCTCGGCTCCCGCCGAACTCAAATGGCTCGTGTCAAAGAAAAACAGTTCAGTTCCCTTGTTTGGCCGGCATTCTGTCTCCGTGCAAAACAGATTGATCGGATCGATCAGTCTGACGCCATCGAACCGGGCCACGGCCTGGCGAAGGACTGCCATCGTGCGCTCCCGCCTTGCATCGACTTTTGCTCGAAGGATCGAACAAACATCAACTCCGATGCGGCTTGCCCTGATGACACAGGTCGGTGAATACCATGGAAATTCGGGCAACGGACCGATGATCAGGATACGTTGGACACCCGCACGTCTGGCGTCTTCAATTGTGGCGGTAAGGCCCGCAGCAAATATCTCGTAAGGGTCTTTTCCGGATTGGGGGTCGAACAGCACGAACGAGCGATGAAACGGATCTGATTGCGGCAAACCGAGATAGAAGTTCCACCGTGCCGAGACAATTGCGAATTCCGCCCCCTGAAAATCAATATGGCGGGAAAAAACTTCGCAATATGGCGCTACCCTTCCGCGACCATCTTTGACAGCCGCATCCAGGATTGGCGGGCATCCGGCCCTCGCTATCGCGACAAGGGTGGAGCCCGCGCGCTGGGCATATTCCTGGAATGATTGACCTATAACCATTGCGTGGGAGTCGCCGATCAGAACGCCACGATGTGAGATGGGCGGATAGTCACGCCCGATGATCCGTGGCGGGTCGAGACCGGTCAGTTGCGGGAGCATCAGCGGGGTGACACGCAGCGCCCACAGATATCCGACACTGGCGATCACCACGCATGACGCTGTCCCGGCGGCCACGACGACGGCGGGACGGAATACGCGTTTCTGCCGCAAACGCCGTGCCGGCAACTCGACGAAACGATAGGTGAGCACCGCGAGTGCCAGCGACAAGGCTGCCGCGCTCACCTCTGCGCCGATGTCGTGTCCGCCGAAATTTATCGTGCGAACGAATGAAATCAGCGGCCAATGCCAAAGATACCATGGGTAGGAAACAAGGCCGATCCAGACCATCGGCGTCGTGGCGAGCAGGCGCGCGACGGCATTGCGAGGTTCGACCAGTCCGCCGGCAATGACCAGCGCCGCGCCGACCGCGGGAATGGCTGCCCAATACGATGGATAAAGGGTGTCGGCATCGAGGAAAAAAACCGCAAGCGCGATGCCAGCCGCGCCGATGAAAGCAAGGTAATCATTGACGAAGGCAGGAAGCCGGCGAATGGCCAAAGCCAAACCCGGTATCGCCCCGCCCAGTATGAACTCCCATCCGCGCGTCGGCATTATGTAAAATGATACATTGGGCCTTACCGACGGAAAGGTGAATGCAACGCACGCGGCGAACGAAACAACGCCCAGACCGAGTGTCATTGCGGCCCATGTTTTTTGACGGCGTTCCGGCTTCATCTTCGCCGTGAATGACGTCATGGTGAGCAGCGTCAACGGTGCCAAAAGATAGAACTGCTCTTCGACCGCAAGCGACCACATGTGCAGCAGCGGTTTGGTCACTGCAACCATATCGAAGTAGCCCGCGTGCGACAAAAAGTGATGGTTCGCGAACATGATCGCGGACAGGAAAAAGGATTCCGCAAAATCCTTGGATTCGGATTGCACGAATATGGTCGTCGAAAGCACAAGGCACGTGACCATGACGAGGAGAAACGCCGGCAGAATCCGGAAAGTCCGGCGCATCGCGAAGTCGAGAATGCTGAATCGCCCGTTCTCGATGTCCTCGATGATCTGATTGATGATCAGATAACCCGAGATGACGAAGAAAATATCCACGCCGACATAGCCGCCGCCGAAAGCAGGCAGGCCGATATGGGATCCGACAACCGTAAGAATCGCGACAGCGCGCAGTCCATCGATGAATGGCCTGTATCTTCGCACTTCGTGCAATGAAGCGACCGATGCCCCCATGGCGCCCGCAAGCTTTCTCGAACGATTCGCTCTCCGTTATCTCCGCAACATGCTCTCGCCGTCGTCCAGGGAAGGTTGGCGGCTTTTCTCGAACGCGCTATCAGCGCCGGGCCGTTCATGCAATCTGACCGCGGTGCCGCCTCCGGCCGCGATCCCCGTAAAGTGGACTGATCTGGACGAAATGAGGCGCCCCCTCCCCCCAAACGCTTGACCGAGGATAGCGAATTGGCTCCGGTTCGTCAGTA
>DASRGR010000022.1:0-148886 GCA_035650955.1 Pseudolabrys sp. | reverse complement strand
CACGTCGCCCGCGAAAATGACGCTGACGAGTTCACGCGCCGGTCTGGCGCGCCGGGCCTATCGTTGTCGGGACGCCGGGCTCGAGCAGATGCAGGCGCCTGTCGAAACCAAGCGCCTTGAAGGCCTTCGCCAGATCGTCGGCGCTCTGCCTGAAATGCGCCCAGCCCTCGTGGTGGACCGGAACAATCGTGGCATCGGGAAACGCGGCCGCGGTCTCGATCGCGTCGTTCGTATCCATCGTCAGGTGAAACGGCCCGCGCGTCTGCGCCGAGCCGGCAAACAGCAGCACAATGCCGGCCTTGAAGCGGCGCGCAACCTCGGCCACGCCATCGTACCAGACGGTGTCGCCGGTTATGTAGACGGGCGGGAGACCGCTGCCCGTGAGCACGAAACCGATGACGTCGCCCGCCAGTGGCTCGATGCCGGCGGGGCCGTGGCGCGCCGGCGTGGCGGTGATCGTAACCGACGCCCCGCCGGGCTTCGTCAAGGTCACGGTCTGCCACGCTGCGAGGCCTTCGACTCTGCCGCCGAGGCGCTGGGCGCCGATACGCGTCGTCAGCACGCGCGGCGCCGTGCGCAGGACATCGCGCCCCGCGTTGTCGAGATTATCGGCGTGCTGATCATGGCTGAGCAGCACCGCGTCGACGGCGCCGATGTCGGCCGCGGCAATCGCCGGACTTGAGGTTTTTGTCAGGGTGACCTGCGGCAGCTTGTAATCGCCGGGCCCGTCGAACGTCGGATCCGTGAGGAACCGGAATCCGCCGAACTCGACGAGCGCGGTCGGGCCGCCGATCAGTGTGATGCGTGCCGTCATTTTTTCTCCTCCCTGTCAGCTGCGATCCGCCGTCGGCCGCGTCACGAGGTAAATGCCGAGTACGACCGGTATGATGCCCAGCATATCCCAGGCCGCGACATGTTCTCCGATCAGCAGCCAGCCGAACAGCATTCCAAGCGGCGGCATCAGAAAGTGATAGGAGCTGGCAGCGGTCGCTCCGGAAACCTTCAGGATGTGAAACCAGAGGAGGTAGGCGAAGATCGACACGACGAAGGTAAGATAGACCATCGATGCGAGCAGTCGCCAGCTCGGCACGACGTCCACCGGGCTCTCGAAAACCAGCGAGAACGGCAGCAGCGCGACACCGGCTGAAAGACTCTGGATGCCGTTGCCGATCCAGAATCCGTCTTTCGGCGCGAAGAGCTTGAACAGGATCGTGCCGCCGACCAGCGACAGCAGCGCCGCAATCGTGAACAGGATTCCCTGCAGACCCTCGATGCCGATCGACAGGCGATGCGAGACGATGAAGGCAACGCCGCCGAACCCGAGCAAAAGGCCGAGCGCCTTGCGCCAGGTCATCCGTTCGCCGAGCAGCATCACCGCAAGCACGGCAATGACGATCGGGTTCGCGCTGGCAATGAGCGTCGAAAGTCCCGCCGAAATATCCCGCAGGCCGACGTAGCCGAGACCGAGATAGAGCGCCTGGTTGGCGACGCCGAGCATCGCAAACAGGGCGATGTCGCGGCGGCTCAGCGTCCAGGGCCCGCCCGCAAGCGCGGTCCCCCCAATGACCAGCACGCCGGCGACGAGAAAGCGCGCTGTCAGCAGGAGCAGCGGCGGACAATCAAAGATGGCGATCTTGGCCACCGCGAATGCGGCGCTCCAGACGATGCAGAAGATTCCGACCATGATCGGGAGCGGGATTGTGATGGCCCGGGTCTGTCCGGCGGGCAGGACCGTGAGTGCTTGGCGCATGTGAAATTCCTTTCGCAGCGCAGCATTAGTGGTTCGGCTGTACATTTGGAAATTAAATGATAGAATATTGATCAGTTGATTTATAAATGATGCTAAGCCTTTGATGGATATCGACCTTCTCCGCAGCTTCGTGTCGGTCGTCGACGCCGGCGGCTTCACCCGTGCCGGGGAGCGCGTGCATCGCACGCAGTCGACGGTCAGCCAGCAGATCAAGCGACTCGAGGAGCAGCTCGGCCGCCCGCTGTTTCAGCGCAACGGCAAACAGGCGACGCTGACCGAGGAAGGCGAGCGGCTGCTTACCTATGCGCGCCGGATTCTCGCACTGGCGCAGGAGGCGCGCGACGTGGTGGCGCGTCCGGTCGCCGACGGCATCGTGCGGCTCGGCATCCCGGAAGATTTCGCCGCCTACCGGCTCACGGAACTGCTCTCGGATTTCGCGCATTCGCGGCCGACGCTGCGACTCGATGTCAGCTGCGGGCGCAGCGCAGTTCACAAGCGGGCGCTCGAACTCGGCGAACTCGATATCGCTCTCTACAAGCGCAACGCCGGCGACGGCGACGCGATCGCAGCCTGGCCGGAACGGCTGCAATGGGTGACGAGCCGCAAGCGTCCGGTCGACCTTACGCGCGACCCGATACCGCTCGTCGTCATGGAGCAGGGCTGTCTCTATCGCAACCGGCTGATCCACGCGATCGAGACGGCGGGCCGCACCTGGCACGTCGCCTATACGAGTCCGAACCTGACCGGCATCCAGGCAGCCTTGTCGGCCGGACTCGGTGTGAGTGTCCTGCCGGACGTCGCAATCCTGCCGGAGCACCGCGTCATCAGCGAGACGGGGTTTCCGCCGATCACGAACACCGAACTTGCGCTCGTGGTCGCCGACAATGCGAGCCCGGCGACACGGCGTCTGGCGGACGTGCTGGCGGATTTCTGCTCGAACTTCGACCCGGACGAGATGACGGCGTTTCAGCCCGGCAGGCAGCGTCTGGCGGCGAAAGCATAGAGCCGGTCCTCGCCGAGCAGATGCGCCGTGAAGGCGAGCGTGCCGAACACGTCGGCAAACATCGCATCGCGTATGTTGAGTCCGCCGGTATACGCACCGAACGCCGGCATGATCATGCGCGTCGCATCGGCGGCGAAACAGCGGCGACTCACCGCGCGCCCGCGGTGAACGATCCGGGCGCAGGGATGCAGATGCCCGCTGATCGCGCCGGCGGCACCCGACGGCAGATGGCGGAATGTCAGCGCGCCGATCGTCATTGTTTCGTTGAACGTGCCGCCGATGCCGTCGGCCGACTCGGGGTCGTGGTTGCCGGTGATCCAGATCCATTCGCGGCCGCGCTGCATGATGCTCAGGGCCTCGCGGTCGGCGGCGGCGAGCCGCGCCGGTCCCTCGCCGTCATGAAAGTTGTCGCCCAGCGCGATTACGCAACGCGGCGCATAACGCGTGACGAGGCGCGCGAGGCGCGCCAGCGTCGCGGCGGTATCGTAGGGCGGCAGCAGCACGCCACGTGCGGCAAAGCTCGAGCCTTTTTCGAAGTGCAGGTCGGCGACGACGAGAACACCCTGCTCCGGCCAGTACAAAGCGCCCGCGGGATCAGCGGTCAAAGAGACGCCGGCGATCGCCACAACATGATCCGAGCGCGGGGATCCGGATGGATTCCCGCCTGCGCGGGACTGAGCGGAGAATGTCACCGCATCGCCTCCTTGATCAGCTCGTCGGCCGCTTCGGCCAGCAGCGCGTCGGACGCCTCGCCGTAAACTGTCTCGCGGCCGATCTCGAGGAGCACCGGAACCGACAGCGGCGAAACGTGGTCCAGCGCTTTATGGACGATTCGACCCTTGATGCGCGAGAGCATTTCGCCCAGCCGCTTGATATCGAGCAGGCCGGTCGCCGCGTCGGCACGCGCGGCCCGCAGCAGGATGTGGTCGGCCTGGTGCTTGCGCAACACGTCATAGACAAGATCGGTCGAGATCGTCAGCTGCCGGCGCGACTTTTCCTCTCCGGGGAAGCGCTTCTCGATCAGGCCGGCGATGATCGCGCAGCTGCGGAAGGTGCGCTTCATCAGCGCCGATTCGGCGAGCCAGGCCTCGAGATCGTCGCCGAGCATGTCCTCATCAAACAGCCCGGCGAGGGAAAAATCGCCATGCGCGATGCGCCAGCCGATGTCGCCGAGGCCCCAGACCGCCAGCGCGTATTCGTTGGCGACGAAACCGAGCGGCCGCAGCCGCGCGCGCTCGAGACGCCGCGTGAGCAGCATGCCGAGCGTCTGGTGCGCAAGGCGCCCCTCGAACGGATAACAGACGAGGTAGTATCTGGCGGCGCGCGGGAAGGTTTCGACGAGCAGGTCGCCCGCCTTCGGCAGCAGCGAGCGCCACTGCTGGATCTCGAGCCATTCGCGCACCTGCTCCGGCAGCGCGCGCCAGGCCTCCGGCTTTGCCAGCAGGGCGCGCACGCGCGCGGCAAGATAGGTGGAGAGCGGAAACTTGCCGCCTTCGTACGCAGGCACTTTCGGGTCCGTCGCATCGGCGCGCGAGACGTAGACCTCATCCTCGACCAGCGCCTCGTATCTGAGAATCTCGCCGGCAAAGACGAAAGTGTCGCCGGCGGCGAGCGTCTCGATGAAATATTCCTCGACCTCGCCAAGCAGCCGCCCTCCGCGCGGCACCACCGCACCGCCGCGGCGCGAGCGCACCAGGCGCACCTTGATCATGTCGGCTTCGACGATGGTGCCCACATTCATGCGGTAGCGCTGCGCGACGCGCGGATGCGTGATGCGCCAGCGGCCATCCTTGCCCTGCCTGATTTTGGCAAAACGCTCATAGGCCTTGAGCGCGTAGCCCCCGGTCGCGACAAAATCGATCGCCGCATCGAAATCCGCCCGCGCAAGCGCGGCGTAAGGGGCCGCCGCGCGCACCTCGGCGTAGAGCTCGTCGGCGATAAACGGCGCGCCGACGGCACGGCCGAGAATGTGTTGCGCCAGCACGTCGAGCGCGCCGGTGCGCAGCGGCGGCGTGTCCTGCGCGTTCTCGGCGACGGCGTCGATTGCCGCGCGGCACTCGAGCACCTCGAAGCGGTTCGCCGGTACCAGCACGGCTTCCGAGGGCTCATCGAGCCGGTGATTGGAGCGGCCGATCCGCTGCAGGATGCGCGAGCAGCCTTTCGGCGCGCCGACATTGATCACGAGGTCGACGTCGCCCCAGTCGACACCGAGATCGAGCGAGGAGGTGCAGACGACCGCGCGCAGCCTGCCCGCCGCCATTGCGTCCTCGACGCGGCGGCGCTGCGCGACGTCCAGCGAGCCGTGGTGCAGCGCGATGGCGAGGTTGTCGTCGTTCGCACGCCACAGCTCCTGAAACAGGAATTCGGCCTGGCTGCGGGTATTGACGAAGACGAGCGTCGTCCTGTGGCTTTTGATGAGCGCATAGATTTCGCCGAGCGCGTGGCGCGCCGAGTGGCCGGCCCACGGCAGGTGCCCGGCGGTGTCGAGCATCGCGATATTCGGCTGCGCGCCGGCATGCGCCACGACCAGGTCGGCAAATGCCTCGCGCCCGTCCGGCTGCGGCACCAGAAAGCGCCGCAGGTCGTCGGGCTCAGCCACCGTCGCGGAAAGGCCGACCGTCGTCAGGTCCGGCGCCAGCGCGAACAGGCGCGCAAGGCCGAGCGACAGCAGGTCGCCGCGCTTCGACGTCACCAGCGAGTGCAGTTCGTCGAGCACGACGCGTTTCAGTGTGCCGAACATATACGGCGCGTCGGCGCTGGCGAGCAGCAGCGCCAGTTGCTCGGGTGTCGTCAGCAGGATGTCCGGCGGATCGCGGCGCTGGCGCTGCCGCTTGGAAGCGGGCGTGTCGCCGGTCCGCGTTTCGAGCCGGATCTTCAGACCCATCTCGCGAACGGGGATTTCAAGGTTGCGCGCGATGTCGACGGCGAGTGCCTTCAGCGGCGAGATATAAAGCGTGTGCAGCCCCTGTGAGCGCATCAGGGCGCGGCCGGTCGACCTGAGATTGCGCGGCCGCGCCTGACGTTCGCTCAACTCGACAAGCGTCGGCAGAAAGCCGGCGAGCGTCTTGCCGCCCCCCGTCGGCGCGATCAGCAGCGTGGAGCGGCGTGCCCTTGCTTTCGCGAGCAAATCAAGCTGATGCGCGCGCGGCTGCCAGCCGCGGCGTGCGAACCATCGTTCGAAGACCTCCGGCAGCGGCGGTGTTGCATCGAATAGGCCGCGCGCGGGTTCCATGTCAGTGTGCCGCCGCCACGATCAGGCCGGGAACGGGCGACCCTTTTTCCGTGCGGGTCGAGGCGGATTCGAGGCTGACGGTTCTCAGCCCGGCCGCGGCAAGCGCGCTCTCGACGTGGGCGCGGCCGTGCGCGTAGCGCAAGGTTTCCCGCAGAAGAACGCCATTGCCCGCGTGCGTTTCCACGCTGAACGCAAGCATGCCGCGAGGATCCAGAACCCGCGCGGCGGCATCGATCACCGGCACAAGATCGTCGAAATACATGAAAACATCGGCGGCGAGCACGAGATGATAGCGCGCAGCGATCCTTGCCTCGCCGTCGAGGAAGGCCATCGCCGCGCTTTCGATCAGCCGGTCGTAGAGGCCCTTCGAACGCGCCTGCGCCAGCATCGCGGCCGAAATATCGACGCCGACCATCCAGTCGCTGAACGCTCGGAACGGCAACGCGGCAAGGCCGGTGCCGCAGCCGAGATCGAGCACCGAGCCGAACTTCATGCGCGTGCCGGCGTGCGCCGCCTGCACGGCCTCGAACAGCAGTTCGGGCGCCCGGTAGCTCAAACCTTCGGTCAGCGCCCTGTCGAACCCGGACGCATAGGCGTCGAACAGCGCCCGGATGTAGCCCTCCGGCATCGCCGCGGCCGGATGGGCGCCGAGGCGCATGAGGTGCAGGGCCGCACCGTGGCGATCCTCGGGATCGGCCGCCCTCGCCTGCTCGAATGCCGCAATCGCACCGGCGCGGTCGCCGAGTTTCTCGCGCAGTTCGCCGAGCGCGAACCAGGCGGACGCGTAACCCGGCGCAAGCTCGAGCGCCTGCTGCAGCAGGTCGGCTGCGCCGGCAAGATCACCCTTGGCCTCGCGGTCGCGCGCCCATTCGAAGCGCCGGTCGGCGATCAGATTTCCTGACGACAGGTAGATCGGTTGCAGCTGCAATGGCCCGGACCTCGGTTGCTGGCGCCGGCGATTTTAGGGCATATCTCCGGGCGGCGCGCGTGATAGCATCGTCGGCATGCAGGAGTGAACAAGCCCATGAGCAACGGAACAATGACCAAGGTTTTCGGCGGCTCGCCGCTGGGCGTGCTGGCGCGGCTTGTTCTGGTGTCGATTCTCGTGGGTGTCGTCCTGTCTGCGTTCGGGCTCGACCCGTTCGACATCGTGCGCAGCGTCCAGAAGATGATCCGGACGCTGTGGGACATGGGCTTCGACGCAATCCGCTGGCTCTGGCGCTATTTCCTGCTCGGCGCCGTGATCGTGATCCCGATCTGGATCGTGATGCGGCTGATCAACGCGCCGCGGGGCAAGTAGGCAGACCGGTCAACCGGGCCAGCTTTCCGCGGTGATCGTGGCCGCATCACTGCCGACCATCGACGCAAGGGAGTTGCGGTAGCCGCGCTTCAATGCGGCGACAAGATCCGCCTTGATCTCGTTCACGACACCGATGCCGCGGTACACCATCCCCGTGTACAGTTGCAGCAGGGATGCACCCGCCTTGATCTTCGCGATCGCGGTTGCGCCCGAATCGACGCCGCCGACGCCGATCAACGGGAAGGCGTTTTCGGCGCGCACGAAAGTCTCCGCCAGCATCCGTGTCGACAGTCTGAACAGCGGCCTGCCCGACAGCCCGCCCTGCTCGCGCGCGCGCTCGCGTTCGCGCAGCGCCGTCGGACGCGAGACTGTCGTGTTGCCGACGATCATGCCGTCGACATGGCGCCTGCGCGCGACACCGACGATATCGTCAAGATCGGCGAGCGTGACGTCCGGCGCGATCTTGAGCAGAACCGGCACCGCGCCGGCGCGGACGCGGCTGCGCTCGCGCGCATCGAGCACGCGCGCGAGCAGGTCGTCGAGCGCCTTGGCCTGCTGCAGGTCGCGCAGGCCCGGCGTGTTGGGCGACGACACGTTGACGGTGAAATAGCTCGCGACGCCGGCGAAGGTCTCGACCAGCCGCACGTAATCCCCGACGCGGTCGGCGGAGTCCCGGTTGGCGCCGATATTGACGCCGACGATGCCGCCGGCGCTCTTGCGCGCGGCGAGCCGTGCGTGCACGGCTGCGGCCCCTTCATTGTTGAAGCCGAGCCGGTTGATCACGCCGTGATCCGCCTCCAGGCGAAACAGCCGCGGCCGCGGATTGCCCGCCTGCGCGCGCGGCGTGACCGTGCCGACCTCCACGAAACCGAAGCCGAGCCGCAGCAGCGCGTCGGGCACCTGCGCGTTCTTGTCGAAGCCCGCGGCGAGCCCCACGGGGTTGGGAAAATTCAGGCCGAAAGCCTGCACGCCGAGCTCGGCCGGATCGGACGGCGACCGGGCAAGCGGCACGTAGCGCAGCGCCCTGATGGCAAGGGCGTGGGCATCCTCCGGATCGAGCGCCCGCAGGAACGGGCGCGACAGACGGTCGAAAAGGCCGATCACGACATTGCACTCCCGGCCTGTATGCGAACCAGAGCTATCGGAAGCGCGCAAGGCTTATTCAAGGCAGGCCGCAGGAAATGGTTGCAGAGCCGGGGCGACTCAAGGTTATAATTCCTATGTACAGTAACCGCCGCAGTGGTGTCCGCCGCCATGGCCATGCTCACCCACAACCAGATTTGGACGGCGATCGACCGACTCGCCGCCCGGGCCAAGCTTTCGCCGTCCGGGCTGGCCAAAAAGGCCGGCCTCGACCCGACGACATTCAACAAGTCCAAGCGCGTCACCCCGGAAGGGCGGCAGCGCTGGCCCTCGACCGAATCGGTCGCCAAGGCGCTGCAGGCGACAGGCACCAAGTTCGATACCTTCGTCACGCTGATCACCGATGCCGGCAAACCCGCGATACAGAACGTGCCGCTGATCGGATTTGCACAGGCGGGTGCCGGTGGATTTTTCGACGACGGCGGCTTCCCCTTGGGCAAAGGCTGGGACGAGATCGCTTTCCCGGCCGTCACCGACGAGCATGCCTATGCGCTGGAGATTTCCGGCGACTCGATGAGGCCCGCCTATCGCGCCGGCGACATCATCATCGTCTCGCCCGGTGCCACGGTGCGCAAGGGCGACCGCGTCGTGGTCAAGACCAGGGACGGCGAGGTTATGGTCAAGGAACTCAAGCGCAAGACCGCGAAAGCGATCGAGCTCAAGTCGCTCAACGCCGAGCATCGCGACCGCACGATACCGATGTCCGACGTGCTCTGGATCGCCCGCATCGTCTGGGCGAGTCAGTGAGGGTGGCATGGCATTGATCAGTCGCACGCACACTTGCGCATGCTGCAGCGACGGCCAAGGCGGCAATCAGGATACGCACTTTGATCGCCGGCATTTCCTTCGCCTGGGCGCCGGCGCCGGGCTCGCCGCAACGTTTCCGACGTTTTCGTTCGGCGCGACAGGAAAATATGAAGCGATGCTTCTTACCTGCATCGATCCGCGCTTTCCCGAGCGGACCATCCGCTACATGGAAAGGCGTCACCTGGCCGGCAAATACAGTCAATTCACCTTTGCCGGCGCCGCAATCGGCGTTGTGGCACCGGCGTTCAGGGATTGGGAAAAGACCTTCTGGGACAATCTCGCCGCCTCGATCAAGTTGCACAACATCTCCCGGGTGATCGCAATGAATCACCGGGACTGCAGCGCGGCCGAGATCGCCTACGGGAAAGACAAGGTCATCAACAGCCGGATCGAGACCGAGACACACCGTGCCGCGCTGATGGAATTCCGCAGGCAGGTCGGCGAACGTCATCCCACGCTTGCCGTCGAGACGGGGCTGATGTCGCTCAACGGCAGAGTCGAGATGTTCAGCTAGGACTTCGGCGGCCTCACCGCATCAGGCGCTCCGCGCCAGTGCGCCGTCGATCATGTCGATCGTGTTCTGCAGCCCGTACACCGCGACAAAGGAGCCGAAGCGCGGGCCCTTCTCCTGGCCGAGCAGCACCTGGTAGAGCAGATTGAACCAGTCGAGCGATACGCCCGGTTTGCCGTCCTTCGCCTTCTTCTTCTGATCGAGGAACGGCTCGCGGCGTCCGACTTCGTAGACGACATTCTGGATGTCTTCGGCGCTGGCACCGGCCTCGAGCTGCGACAGCGCATCGCGCAGATCGATGAGCGCCGCGCGCTCCGTAGCGGTCGGCTCGCGGAATTTCTTTTCCGGCAGCACGAAATCGCGGAAATAATGGATGGCGTACTCGACCAGTTCGTTGAGCTTGGGATGTGTCTTCGGCGTCACGCCCGGCCGATAGCGGCCGATGAAGCCCCACAACGTGTCGGCATTTTCGGCATTCGATGACGATACCAGCGTCAGCAGCATGGCGAACGAGATCGGCATGTCGATCTTCGGCGGCTTGCCTGAATGGATGTGCCACACCGGGTTCGACAGCTGCTGGCGGATGTCCTGCCGCTCGTAGCCGTCGAGAAACTGGTAGTATTCGTCGACATGGCGCGGGATGACGTCGAAGTAGAGGCGCTTGGCCGCCTTCGGTTCCCGGTACATGAACAATGACAGGCTCTCCGGGCTGGCGTAACGCAGCCATTCCTCGATGGTGAGGCCGTTGCCCTTCGACTTGGAAATTTTCTGCCCTTTCTCGTCGAGAAAGAGCTCGTAATTGAAACCTTCCGGCGGCTGGCCCCCGAGCGCGCGGCAAATCTCGCCGGAGAGCTTGACCGAATCGATCAGGTCCTTGCCCGCCATCTCGTAGTCGACACCGAGCGCGACCCAGCGCATCGCCCAGTCGGGCTTCCATTGCAGCTTGCAGCGGCCGCCGGTGACCGGCGTCGTCACCTGCTTCCCCGTGTCCGGATCTTCGTAGGTGATGGTGCCGGCCTTCGCATCGTGCGCAACGACCGGCACCTGCAGGACGATTCCGGTCTTCCCGTCGATCGGCAGGAACGGTGAATAGGTCGCCGCGCGCTCCTCGCGCAGCGACGGCAGCATGATCGCCATCACCTCGTCGAAGCGCGCGAGCACCTTCAGGAGCGCCTGGTCGAAACGCCCCGATTTGTAGCACGCGGTGGACGACATGAATTCGTAGTCGAAACCGAAGTGATCGAGGAAGGCCCGCAGCCGTGCATTGTTGTGCTCGCCGAAGCTCGGATGCGTCCCGAACGGATCGGGCACCGCCGTGAGCGGCTTGCCGAGATGCTGCTCGAGCATCTCCCGGTTCGGCACGTTGTCCGGCACCTTGCGCAGGCCGTCCATGTCGTCGGAAAACGCGATCAGCCGCGTCTTGATCTTGTCGTCGGTGAGCACGCGGAACGCGTGCCGCACCATGGTGGTGCGCGCGACCTCGCCGAACGTTCCGATATGCGGCAGGCCGGACGGACCGTAACCCGTCTCGAAGATCACTTCGTCCTTCGGGCGCTTCCTGAGCCGCGCGACGATTTTTTTCGCCTCCTCGAACGGCCAGGCGTTCGACAGTTCGGCGGCCTGGCGCAAGGTCGCGGCGGTTTCGGCGGCTGACATCATGATCTCCGGGGCGCGGACACTAGAAATGCCGCACGGAAACGTCAAATTCGACGACTCAGAACGGGCTGACTGGAAAATAGCGTAACCACAGGTCGGTAAAGCGACCCTTTTCCCAGATCCGGAACAGCGCCCAGTTGAACGCCTGCCGCAGCAGATCGTTGCCGCGCCTGACCGCGATGCCCACGCCTTCGCCGAAGAACCGGCTCTCGAGATAGGGGCCGCCGCGGAATTCGCAGCAGTTCCCCGAGTCGGTGCCGTTGAGCCAGAACGCAAGCGAAATGCCGTCGCCGAACAGAAGATCGACCTCGCCCCGCTTCAGCGCAAAGCGCGCCGCGTCGGCATCCGGATAGGGCCGCAGCTCGGCCTCGGTGAACAGCGTCTTGAGGTAGGCCTCGTGCGCGGTGCCGGAGACGACCGCAATCTTCTTGCCTTCGAGCGCTTCCGGGCGCACGTCGTCGATCGGGCTGCTGCGGAGCGCAACGAAGCGCGCCGGCGTGCGGTAATAGGGGTCGCTGAAGTCAACGCGCGCGCGCATCTCCGGCGTCTGCGCAATCGATGCAATAATCGCATCGCCATTGTTGCTGTTGAGCGCGCTGATCAGCGTGTCGAACCGGCGCATCTGCACGGTGCACTGGACATTGATCTCCTCGCAGATCATCCGCGCGAGATCGATGTTGAAGCCGATCGGGTTTCCATCCGGGCCGGCATAGTTGAACGGCGGATAGTCCGTCTCCGTCAGGAAACGGATGAGATTGATGCGGGAGAGGTCCGGCCGCTCGGGCCGGCGCCTTGGATCCCAGAACCCCGGCACCGCCATCGGATCGGTCGCGATCGCGGACGTGTTCGGGACTCCCGGGCCCGGGGCCTGGCCGGACGGGCCTACCTGACGCGGTGTCTGCGCATGCGCCGTGACTCCGAAGAACATCGCAATGAAGGCGCACGTGCCGCCACGGCGCAGCCACGTGCCGATTTTCGGTATCATCCGCAGGCCCTTTTCCGCAATCGCGCGGACCATATCATCGCCGTGGCCGCGGGCTAGTCATATTCGGTTCGGTGCAGAACGTTGCGGGGTCAACCGCCGGTCAGATGCCTTTCGATTTCGTGCACCGGCATTTTGACGAAGTCCTTGTCAACTTCGGCGCGTACGGCGCCTTTCAGCGCCTGCGAATAGGCCGGACGGATCATCCCCAGGGCACGGGGTGGCGCCACGAGGATCAGCGACTTGGCCTTTCCGGAAGCAACAGCACTGTCGAGCTGCTGCACCAGCTGGACAAGGAAAGCCCGCTCCGCCTGCTCGTGCCAATCGGTCTGCTCGACCGCGCTGCGCGCGCTGCCGACGGAGCTGTTGGTGCGGCCCGGCGCATCGGTGCCGAGCGAATGCGTCGGCGGGTTTTTCTGCTCGAGAACCTTGATGGTCTTGAGATTGGGGAATTTCGTATCGCCGGCGTTTTCGAGAATCAGTGCCTTTTTGCCATCGCAGACAACGACCCACTCGCCGTGACGTATCAAAAGTTCGGACATCGGCCGACCTCCGGATTTGGAACAGTAATACTACGTGGTGGGGCTGATCCAACTTTGTCCTGAATCAAACGCCCGGACACGGGATTTGTTGCCGGGACGGGGTGTCAATTCGTGCCGTCGAGCAGACGGCGGGCGATGACCTGTGCCTGGATTTCGGCGGCTCCCTCAAAAATGTTCAGGATACGCGCATCGCACAGGATGCGTGAAACCGGGAATTCCAGCGCAAAGCCGTTGCCACCGTGCACCTGCACGGCGTTGTCCGCTGCGGCCCACGCCACACGCGCCGCGAGCAGCTTGGCCATGCCGGCCTCGAGATCGCATCGGCGCCCCGAGTCCTTCTCGCGCGCCGCATAGTATGTGAGCTGGCGCGCGATCATGATCTCCGCCGCCATCATCACGATCTTGTCGGCGACACGCGGGAAGCCGACGATCGGACCGCCGAACTGGGTGCGGCTCTCCGCGTAGCCGATGGCCTGCTCCATTGCCGCCTGCGCGACGCCGATGGCGCGCGCCGCGGTCTGGATACGCGCGGATTCGAACGTCTGCATCAGCTGCTTGAAACCGAGGCCCTCGGTGCCGCCGAGGAGGTTTTCCGCTTTCACCTCGAAACCGTCGAAGGCGATCTCATACTCCTTCATCCCGCGATAGCCGAGCACCTCGATTTCGGTGCCGCTCATGCCCGGCGCGGGAAACGGATTTCGATCGTCGCCGCGCGGTTTCTCGGCCAGCAACATCGACAGGCCACGATGACCGCTTTCCTGCGGATTGGTGCGCACCAGCAACGTCATCAGGTCGGCACGCACGGGATGCGTGATCCAGGTCTTGTTGCCGTACACCTTGTAGACATTGCCTTCGCGGACAGCGCGCGTCCTGATCGACGCAAGATCGGAACCGGTATTCGGCTCTGTGAACACCGCCGTCGGCAGTACCTCGCCCGATGCGATTTTCGGCAGCCATTTTTTCTTCTGGCCGTCAGTGCCGCTGCCGAGAATAAGTTCGGCGGCGATTTCCGAGCGCGTGCCGAGCGAGCCGACACCGATATACCCGCGCGACAGCTCTTCCGAGACCACGCACATGGATTCCTTGCCAAGCCCCATGCCGCCGAACTCTTCGGGGATGGTGAGACCGAACACGCCGAGTCCGGACATCTGCGTAATGATATCGAGCGGTATGTAGCTGTTGGTGAGATGCCATTTCTGCGCATTACCGACCACCTCGGTGTCGGCAAACTTGCGCATCTCCTCGCGGACGGATTCGAGCGTGTCGTCGAGGCCGCAGGTGCCGACCGTCGCGCCGTGATGCGCGCGCATCAATTCGATCAGGCGGGCGCGGCGCTGAGCGGTATTGCCGGTGAGAATGAAGTCCTCGACTGCCGGGTTCATACGTGCGGCCGCCTGGGCGGAGGTCACGCCCAAATCGGTCAACCGGACGACCTCGCCCTGACTCATGGGAATTCCGCCGAATACCTGCGCGAGGTATTCGCCGATCCCGATGCGAATCAGTAGATCTTCTGTTTCACCGAGCTTGCCCGCCCGGTCGATCCGCTCGGCATAAGCGGCAAGTTGCCGCACCGCCTCGACATAGGTCGCCAGCCAGGCAAGCCCATGGGTCGCGCGTTGCTCGCGATCGAAAAGAGGGCCGCTCACGCGGCCTTTTGACGATACGCGTTCGCGCACTTTTGCCGTCGCATCCGACAGCAGGGCTTCGAGCGCTGCCACGGCCTTGCGGGCAAGCTCGATCAGGCGGGGCTCCTTGGCCGAACGCTGGGCGGGACTGGTCATAAATCTTTAACGCGCTGGCACCATTAGACACTACGCGTGCGGTGCACAAGAGCAAAGTCGTGGATTCTCGGAGCCTTTCGGCACCGGCCCGCCACCGTTTACGGGAAATTGCTCCAAAAAATTAACCAGTGCGGTTTTACACCTTTACCTCTGCGCAGCGCCACCCGTCATTGGCGAGACCAGATCCAAGCCGCATGCAACTCACTCAGCTATCGCTGCCTTTCAACTGGCTGACGCGGATGTTGGCGTCAGTCTCGGTTCGCACGCGTATCGTCCTGCTCGCTTTCATTCCCGTCGTAGGCTTTGTCGCGAACGGGTTCACGTTTACCGCGGGCGAAGACGATGTCGGCCGCACCTTCGAGACGTTCACCCAATCCGCCGCCCTTGCCGATGCGAGCCGCGATTTCAAGGCTGCGGTGTCGTCAATGCGAATCGTCGTGAAGGACTTCAACGTCAATCCCAGTGACAGCCTGGTGGCAAGCTTCGAATATGCGCACGCGATTGCCACCAAAAGTCTCGACTTCATACAGGCATCGATCGACAAAGGTCATGCTGAGAGCATCGCCAGTCTGCGCCGGGACGTGAACTCGCTGCGCGATTCGTTCAACAATCTGGTCCGTGATCAGAACACGCTCGGCTTTGATGAATCTTCCGGACTACGCCGCAATCTGCAGGTAGCCGGAAATGCGGTCGAACGCATAATCAACGACAACATGTCATGGCTTCCTGAGGCCGATGCGACGAAACTGATGATGACGCTCATGTACATGCGTCATAATGAGGCCGATTTCCGGGTCAGCCAGAGCGAAGTCTCACGGCAGCTGTTCCAGCAATCGTACAAGACTTTCACCGACACCATTGCGCCGGTTAATGCACCGCCCGAAAGGAAGGCGGCGCTGGAGCAGCAGGTCAAGAACTATGTCGACACGTTCGGCAAATGGGTCGAAGGTTATGACAAGGTAAGACCACTGCACGCAATCATCGATATCGACAGCCAGAACATGCTGCCGCGCGCCGACGAAATCATCGCCTACGCCCGCAAGACCGCGGAAGCCGCCGGAGAACGGCTCGCAAAATCGCAGAGCCGGACGCGCAACGGCATCATCATGGTGGGTGTCGGTGTCGTGGCGCTCGGGCTCGCCTTCAGCTGGCTGATCGGCCGCAGCATCACACGGCCGCTGAACGGACTTGCCCGCGTGATGACGCGTCTTGCCGACGGCGACACGACGGCACGGATACCCGCCACGAGCGCGCGCGACGAGATCGGCGATATGGCGCGGACGGTGATCGTATTCCGGGACAATATGGTCGAGCGCGAGCGCCTGGCGCAAACGCAGAGCGAAGCGAGCCGCGCGCGCGAACAGCGCAGCGACATGATCGCGGCGATGATCTCCCAATTCAAGAATTCGGTGGAAAGCGCGCTGGGCAAGCTGCGCGGCGCATCGATGAAACTTGAAAAAAGCTCGTCCGATCTCAACAAGGCTGCCGATATCGTTTCGTCGGAGACCGAAACGGCAACAAGCCGCGTGACCGCCGCGTCCGAAAACGTCACTGTGGCGGCAAGCTCGGTTGAGGAACTCGCCGCCTCGATCGGTGAGATCGCCGCCCAGGCCGCGAAATCGACTGACGTCGCGGGACGCGCCGTTTCGGAAGCGCAACGCACCGTCATGACGATGTCGCAACTCGGAACCGCGGCCACCCGCATCGGCGAAGTCGTCGGCCTCATCCAGGCGATCGCCGGACAGACGAACCTGCTCGCGCTGAACGCCACCATAGAAGCGGCCCGCGCGGGCGAGTCCGGCAAGGGTTTCGCCGTCGTTGCAGCCGAAGTAAAATCGCTTGCCGGTCAGACCGCGAAGGCGACAGAGGAAATCGCAGAGCAGATCGGTTCGATTCAATCGGCGGCGACCGATGCATCGCAGGCCATCGGCCAGGTCGACGCCATCATCCGCGAAATGTCGGCAATCGCCACAATGGTCGCGGCGACCGTCGATCAGCAGAACTCCGCGGTCGCCTCGATCGCCGAGGGTGTCAGCCGTGCCTCAGGCGAGGCCCGCGTCGGCGCGGAAGCAATGAGCCGGGTTGCCGGCGTGACGTCGAATGCCCGGGCGACCGCTGCCGACGTCAAGGACCTCGCCGATGCCGTTGCAGTCGAAGCCGAAGGCCTCGAGGCGCAGGTCAGGCAGTTCCTCACCAACGTTCAGGCGGCCTAAATCCCGTTTCACGCGCTGGGGGCCGACAACGGCCTTGCAAAGCGGGCGTCAATGGATGATCTGAGAGGCATAATGCCTTCGGGAGCCGTCCATTGAACGCACTGCGACGGTCAGCGCGGATCGCGGCCGATGCCTTTCGGCATTTCAACGATGATGACGGCTGGGCGACCGCAAGCCACATCGCGCTGTCGACGCTGATGGCCCTGTTCCCGTTCCTGATCGTGGTCACCGCACTCGCTGGATTTTTTCTCGGCTCCAAGGAACTTGCCGACGAAGCCGCGCGCATCCTGCTCGAAGCGTGGCCCAAGGAGGTGGCTGCGCCGATCGCGCGCGATATTACCGGCGTGCTGACGTTCACCCGCGGCGACATTCTCACGTTCGGTGTCCTGTTTGCGCTTTACTTCGCCTCGAGCGGCGTCGAGAGCCTGCGCATCGGCCTCAACCGTGCCTATCGCAGGAAAGAGCCGCGCGCGTGGTGGCTGCTGCGCATCGAATCGGTGATCTACGTGCTTGTCGGCGCGGTGGCGATCCTGGCGTTTTCTTTCCTGGTTGTGTTCGCACCACTGATCCTGACAAAGCTCACCCGGTATGTGCCGGCGCTCGACCGTTTCGGTGACCTGATCACCATCGCCCGTTACGGGGTGGCGATCGTGGTGCTCGTTGTCGCATTGCTTATCGTGCATCTCTGGTTGCCGGCAGGGCGGCGCTCCCTCGGCGAGATCGCCCCGGGTATCGTTGCAACGCTGCTGTTATGGCTGCTTACCGGCGCTGCGTTCGGGCGCTATCTCGCGAGCTTCGCCTTCACCTATGTCACGATGTATGCGGGGCTGGCGTCGGCAATGATTGCGCTGGTCTTTCTCTACGCCTGCGCGTCGATCTTCATCTACGGCGGCGAGCTCAACTCGGTGATCTCCGAAGTCCGCAAAAAACGAACTTAGCGCGCGGCTTCCTGCGCATCCTCGAAGGTCCTCAGGCCGGTGCGCGGCGCATTCACCATCACCGCCATGTTGCCCGGCGGATGCTGGTTCTTCCACATCTTCACGTGCGCGAGCGGGATGCTTTCCCAGGGAAAGACCTCGCTCATGCAGGGGTCGATGCGCTGCTCGAGGACGAAGCGGTTCGCCTGCGAGGCCTGCTTGAGATGCGCGAAATGCGATCCCTGGATGCGCTTCTGCCGCATCCAGACATAGCGCGCATCGAACGTTAGGTTGTATCCGGTGGTGCCGGCGCAGAACACGACCATGCCGCCGCGCTTGACGACGAGACATGACACCGGAAACGTCTGTTCGCCCGGATGCTCGAACACGATGTCGACGTCGCGCTTGCCGGTGATGTCCCAGATCGCCTTGCCAAAGCGGCGCGCTTCCTTGGTCCACTGGGCATACTCGGGTGAGTTGACCGGCGGCATCTGACCCCAGCATTTGAAGTCCTTGCGGTTGATCACGCCCTTGGCGCCAAGATTGAGAACGTACTCGGCCTTTGCTTCATCCGAGACCACGCCGATTGCGTTCGCCCCGGATGCCGCCACGAGCTGAACGCCGAACACGCCGAGGCCGCCGGAGGCGCCCCACACCAGGACGTTGTCGCCGGGCTTGAGCGTGTGCGGGGGGTGCCCGAACAGCATCCGGTAGGCCGTTGCGAGCGTGAGCGTGTAACACGCCGACTCTTCCCACGTCAGATGACCGGGCTTCGGCATCAGCTGACGCGACTGCACGCGACAGAACTGCGCGAAAGATCCGTCCGGAGTTTCGTAACCCCAGATGCGCTGCGACGGTGAAAGCAGCGGATCGCCGCCGTTGCAGTCCTCGTCGTCGCCGTCATCCTGGTTGCAGTGGACGATGACTTCGTCGCCGACCTTCCAGCGCCTGACCTTCGAGCCGATCGCCCACACCACACCGGCGGCATCGGAGCCGGCGATGTGGAACGGATGCTTGTGCGTGTCGAGTGGCGAGATCGGAATGCCGAGGCCGGCCCATACGCCGTTGTAGTTGACGCCGCCCGCCATCACGTAGACGAGCACCTCGTCGTCGCCGATCGGCCAGGTCGGCACTACCTCAAGCTGGAACGATTGGTCGGGGGGCCCGTGCCGCTCCTTGCGGATCACCCAGGCGTGCATCTTTTCGGGCACGTGACCGAGCGGCGGAATCTCGCCGATCTCGTAGAGGTCCTTGAGCGGAGCCACTCCGCGCACCTTGGCAACTGCCGGCATCGACGTATCCTCCCTGCCGGATAACAGTCTGGCGCAAATTATGTTGCATCGCAATAATGCCTTTTGCGGTTGCAAAATCGACGCCAAGCCAAAAGCTTACACCCCGCCGCGCGGGCAACGTTTTTACTTTAGCGACGTCGGCGTCGGGAGTAGACCAATCCAAGATTCATATTGCGGTGCAGCAAAAAAGACGGCACTTTGCCGCCCGACAGCCCCCTGGCGGCCATGACACGCGAGCGTCCGATACGCGACAAGCCCTGGATTTTCCGGACCTATGCCGGCCACTCCACGGCAGCGGATTCCAACGCGCTCTACCGGAAAAATCTGGCCAAGGGGCAAACCGGGCTTTCGGTCGCCTTCGATCTGCCGACGCAGACGGGATACGACTCCGATCACGTCCTCGCCAAAGGCGAGGTCGGCAAGGTCGGCGTGCCGATCTGCCACCTGGGTGACATGCGGGCGCTCTTCGACGGCATCCCGCTCGCCACGATGAACACCTCGATGACCATCAATGCCACGGCCGCGTGGCTGATGGCACTCTACATCGCGGTGGCTGACGAACAGGGCGCGCCGCGCGCGAGCCTGCAGGGCACCCTCCAGAACGACATCATCAAGGAGTACCTTTCGCGCGGTACCTACGTGTTTCCGCCGGCGCCGTCGATGCGACTGATCAAGGACGTGATCCTGTTCACCACCAGAGAGATTCCGAAATGGAATCCGATCAATGTCTGCTCCTACCACCTGCAGGAAGCAGGCGCGACGCCGGTGCAGGAGCTCGCATTCGCACTTGCGACCGCAATCGCCGTACTCGACACCGTGAGGGCCTCCGGCGAGGTTTCGCCGGACAAGTTCGGTGAGGTCGTGGGGCGCATCTCGTTTTTCGTCAACGCGGGTCTGCGCTTCATCACCGAGCTCTGCAAGATGCGTGCCTTCACCGAGCTTTGGGACGAGATCACGCGCGAGCGCTACGGCGTCACCGACCCCAAGCAGCGGCTGTTCCGCTACGGCGTGCAGGTGAACTCGCTTGGCCTCACCGAGCAGCAGCCGGAGAATAATGTCGCGCGCATCTTGATCGAGATGCTGGCGGTGACCTTGTCGAAGGGCGCGCGCGCCCGCGCCGTGCAGCTGCCGGCCTGGAACGAGGCGCTCGGCCTGCCGCGGCCGTGGGACCAGCAATGGTCGCTGCGCATGCAGCAGATTCTGGCCTACGAGACCGATTTGCTCGACTACGGCGACATTTTCGACGGCGCGTCGGAGATTGCGCGCAAGGTGTCGGAGCTGAAGGAAGCCGCCAAAGACGAGCTCGCCCGCATCGAGGCGATGGGCGGCGCGGTCAAAGCAGTCGACACCGGCTACATGAAGCAGCAGCTCGTCGAATCCAACACCGCGCGGCTCGAGGCGATCGAGCGCGGCGAGCAAATCGTGGTCGGCGTCAATAAATACATCGACAGCGAGCCATCCCCGCTCGCCGATGCCGCCGGTGCCATCGTCACCGTGCCGGAGGCGGCCGAACGCGTGCAGATCGAGAAACTCAACGCCTGGCGCACCGCCCGCGACGATGGTGCGGTCAAGGACGCGCTCGAGGCACTACGCCGCGCGGCCGTGAGCGGCGCCAACATCATGCCGGCCTCGATCCAGTGCGCCAAAGCCGGCGTCACCACCGGCGAATGGGGTTGGACCTTGCGCGAGGCCTTCGGCGAATACCGCGCGCCGACCGGCGTCGGCCGCGCCATGCGCAACGACGTCGCCGGGCTCGACGACATCCGCGCCGAGGTTGACCGGGTATCAAGAAAACTCGGCCGGCGCCTGACCTTCCTTGTCGGCAAACCCGGCCTTGACGGTCATAGTAACGGCGCCGAACAGATCGCCGTGCGCGCGCGCGACGCCGGCATGCAGGTGGTCTACGAAGGCATCCGCCTGACCCCGGAAGAGATCGTTGAGACCGCACGCCAGCAGAAGGCGCATGTGATCGGCCTTTCCGTGCTGTCGGGCAGCCACTTGCCGCTGGTGGAAGACGTCGTGCATCGCATGAAGGACGCCGGCCTCGACGTGCCGCTGGTGGTCGGCGGCATTATCCCGCCGGAAGACGCCGCCGAGCTGGAAAAAACCGGCGTCGCCGCGGTCTATACGCCGAAGGATTTCGAACTCAACCGCATCATGAGCGACCTGGTGCGTATCGTCGAACGCGCCAACGGCGCCGGCAACACCTGATCAACGCGTACTGCATTCCGCGAGCGCCTGCGCAAGCCTGCGCGGGCTTACGGGCTTGACGAAATAGAAGTTCATGCCTGCGGCGCGCGCGGCCGCCTCATCGCCGCTTTCGCTGCGCCCGGATACCCCGATAATCGGTACTTGCCCCGATTTTCCCGGCAAGGCGCGGATGCGCCGCGCCGCCTCGATGCCGCTCAATCCGCCAAGTGCCACGTCCATCAGCACGACGTCGTAGCCGCCGCGCTCTGCGGCAGCCACCACCGCCTCGCCGGTCTCCGCAAAATCGACCCGGTGCCCGAGTTCGCCCAGGATCGTGTTCATGACCACCCGCCCGTAGGGATTGTCCTCGGCGCAAAGGATCGACAGCGGGCGGACGGACGCCGGCCGCGCGTCGGCCTGTTTCGTGTTCGCCTGCACCTCGACGGGATCGACGAGTACGCTGAGACGGAACGTCGAGCCGCCGCCTTTCCTGCTCGTTACCTGCAGATCGCCGTTCATGGCGCGGGCGAGCCGTCTGACGAAAGATAGGCCGAGACCGGCGCCGCCGTAGAGCTTTGATATCCTGGCGCTGGCCTGCGCGAAGGGACGGAACAGCTGTTTGAGCTCTTTGGCACTGATGCCGATGCCGTTATCGACGAACGTGAAGACGAGTCGCGTGCGACCGCGTCCTGCCTGCTCGGCGGAGGCTGTGAATGTGACCTTCCCCTCGTGCGTGAATTTGACCGCATTATCGGCGAGGTTTTCCAGCGCGGCGCGCAGGCGTAAGGCATCGCCTTTGACCATCGCCGGCAAATTTCCGATTGCGAATTCTCCCCCGATATCCTTGTTGCGGGCACGTGCCTCGAGCGCGGCACCGACACCCTCGGCCAGTGCACGCGGCGAGAACGGCTCTTCGCGAAGCACGAGCCCTTTGGCTTCCGCCTTTGCGGCATCGACGATGACAGTGGTCAGTGCCGACAGATGATCGGCACCGCTCTTGATCGCGCCGGCCCATTCGCGCTCGCGCGCGCCGAGATCCGAGGAAATCAACAGTTCGGCAAGCGCCACGATCCCGGTCAGCGGTGTACGGATGTCGTGCGCGATGCCGGCGAGCGCCGCTTCGATAGCGCGCGGCGACGGCGTCCTGGGCGAGCCACCTTTTTTACCGCTCGAACGGCGCGGACGGCGCCGGGCTTTTCTGGCGTGCTTCGCCATCGTTCCCTTGTCCCCGGCCCGACATTGACACGGATGCCGCGATCAATCGAGCCCGGTCAGGCGGCGAATCGCGGCAGGTGTCGCGCCCCGTGCCCGAAGCTCGCGCAGGCCGGTCGACTGCGTCGATTTCGACAGCTTGTTGCCGGCCTCATCAAGAATCAGCCGGTGATGGTGATACCGCGGCTCGGGCAAGCCAAGCAGTGCCTGGAGGACCCGATGAACGGCGGTAGCATGAAACAGGTCGCGGCCACGCACCACGTCGGTCACGCCTTGCGCCGCGTCGTCAACGACGACCGCAAGATGATAGCTCGTCGGTATCTCCTTGCGGCCGAGAACGACATCGCCCCAGACCGAGGCATCGACGGCAATCGTGCCTGTCTCACCGCCCGGCCCTGCTCCGGTTTCCGACCAGGTCAGCCGGCCGGCATGCGCGAGAGCGGCCCGCATGTCGAGACGAAGCGCGTACGGCTCACCCGCGCTGATCCGCCGGCTACGCTCGGCAAGCCCCATGTCCTTTGCATTGCCGGGATAGAGCGGCGCGCCGTCTGGATCGCGCGGCCACGGAGCACGCGCTTCGCGCATGGCCACCAGGCGCGCAATTTCCGCACGGCTCTCGAAGCTTGGATAGATCAGCCCCATCGCCTCGAGGCGCGCAAGGGCGTTGCGGTAGTCGTCCAGGTGTTCGGATTGCCGGCGGACCGGCTGCTCCCATTCGACTCCCAGCCAGGCGAGATCTTCGTAGGTCGCCGTTTCGTATTCCGGCCGGCAGCGCGTCGTGTCGATATCTTCGATGCGCAACAGCAGGCGCCCGTTCATCGCACGTGCCCTTTCGGCGTTGAGCAACGCCGACAGGGCGTGCCCCACATGCAGGTAGCCGTTCGGCGATGGAGCAAAGCGGAAAACGGGTGGCATGAAAATGTCGGATGTGCCGCGTTATGCGTCCATTCGCGCGCAAGCATGAACTCAGTCAAGCGATTTCGGCCCCGGCTTCCGCAGGGCCGCACGGCATAATACTAAAGGGGCTCGATGACACGTTTCCTCCACACCGACGCCGACCTGCGGGCCGGCCTTGCCGAGCTTGTTGCCGCCGATCCGCGGCTCGCGCCGGTTGTCGAAAAGGCCGGCACATTTGCGCTGCGCCGGCGTGAGCCCGGCTTCCCCGGGCTGTGCGCTATCGTCTGCGGGCAGCAGCTTTCGACTGCGAGCGCGGCCGCAATACGCGCCCGGCTTTTCGCTGCGTTTGACCCGTTCGACCATGAAACAGTGCGCCGCGCGCGCACCGACAAGCTCAAGCGACTCGGACTGTCGGCGCCGAAGATCAAATCGATCCGCGAAATCGGCAAGGCCGTCGCACATGGGCGAATCGACCTCACCGCCGTCGGCAACATGGACGCGGATGAGGCCCATGCCGCCCTCACCACGCTGCATGGCGTCGGGCCATGGACGGCGGATATCTATCTTCTGTTCTGCCTCGGGCACGCGGATGCGTTTCCGTCCGGCGACCTCGCGGTTCAGGAGTCGGCGCGGCTTGCGCTCGGCCTGCGCAAACGGCCGGACGCCGAGGCGCTGACGAGAATCGCCGAAGCCTGGCGTCCGTGGCGCGGCGTGGCGGCACACCTTCTTTGGGCCTATTATCACGTGGTGAAGAAGCGAGACGTGGTGCCGGTTCAGCCAGATGGCCGGCCGAGAGGGCAGGCCGGCAAGAAAGCGACACGGGGAAAGACAAAGAGGAAAAAGAAGAATGGCTGAACTCGACGGACCGCGCCTTGAGCCGCGCTCAGGCCGCGCACGCCAGCTTGTCGTCTTTCTCCACGGCTACGGCGCCGATGGCAACGATCTCATCGACCTCGGGCGCGCCTGGCAAAGCCTGTTGCCGGATGCGGCATTCGCTTCGCCGCACGCGCCGCGTCCGTGCGGACAGGCGCCCATGGGCCGCGAGTGGTTTCCGCTCACCTTTCGAAACTCCGAGGAGCGATGGACCGGCGTCAACCAGGCGGCACCCGTTCTCGAAAGCTTCCTCGACTCCGAGCTCAGGCGCCGCGAGCTTCCGCCTTCGGCGCTGGCGCTCGTCGGCTTCAGCCAGGGCACCATGATGTCGCTTCATGTCGGGCTGCGCCGCGCGGTCGCGCCGGCGGCAATCGTCGGCTACTCCGGGATGCTGGTCCTGCCGGAGAACATCGATCTCAAGTCCTTTGCCGAAGAAATCCGCAGTCGACCGCCGGTGCTGCTCATTCACGGCGACGCCGACCAGCTCATTCCGGTGCAGGCTTTATTTCATGCCGCCCAGGGCCTCGCGGCTCTGGGCATTCCGGCGCAGTGGCACATCTCCTCGGGGATCGGCCACGGCATCGACCAGGAAGGCTTGCGTCAGGGCGGCGAATTTCTGGCCAAGTGCTTTGCTGCCGGCAAATAGCAGCCCTGCGGGCAACCCCTCGTCCCCGCTTCACAATCCTGTCACGCTGCCCTATTACTAGCCCATCAGCTGCGTGGCGGCAGCCTCAAGGAGGTCGAGGAGCGTCGCTTGAACGTTCACGTTTCGCCCGGCGGGTTTCCGGCTCTGGTGCTCAACGCGGATTTCCGGCCGTTGAGCTATTACCCGCTTTCCCTGTGGTCCTGGCAGGACGCGATCAAAGCTGTCTTCCTCGAACGCGTGAACATCGTCGCCAATTACGACCGCGCGGTGCACAGCCCATCCTTCGAGATGAAGCTGCCGAGCGTGGTTTCGCTCAAGACCTTCGTGAAGCCTTCGACACATCCGGCTTTCACCCGGTTCAATGTCTTTCTGCGTGACCGTTTTTGCTGCCAGTACTGCGGCGAGCGCGACGATCTCACGTTCGATCATTTGCTGCCGCGTTCGCGCGGCGGTCATACCACCTGGGACAACGTTGTCGCCGCCTGCTCGCCTTGCAATCTGCGCAAGGGCAATCTCACGCCCGACGAGGCCAGGATGTGGCCATCGCAAATGCCGTTCCAGCCGACGGTGCATCACCTGCACAGGAATGGCCGTCTTTTCCCGCCGAACTATCTGCACGAAAGCTGGCTCGACTACCTCTACTGGGACACCGAACTCGAGCCCTGAACCCGCGCAGCATTGGAGTCCGCCATGGCGAGCAAGCTGATGCCGGTCATCGCCATGTTTGCGAGCCTGTGCGCGGCAGGCGACGCCATGGCCCAGCCGGCGCCCGCGTCGGCCGGCCCGCCTGATCCGAAGCTGGTCGAAGATCTGGTAGCCGCCGGCCGCATCCTTGCGGATCACGGCCTGCTCGATGGCTGGGGCCATGTCTCCGTCAGGCACAACCGCGACCCGAACCGCTTTCTGATGTCGCGCGGGCTTTCCGCGGATCTGGTCACCGAAAAGGACATTCTCGAATTCGATCTCGACAGCCGGCCTGTCGACACCCACGGCCTACCGACATCGGCGCTGTTTACCGAGCGCTACATTCACGGCGAAATCTACAAAATGCGGCCTGACGTGATTGCGGTCGTGCACACGCACGCGCCGTCGCTTATTCCGTTCGGCGTCACCAAGGTACCGCTCAAGCCGATGTATCATCGCTCGGCGTTCATCAGTTTCGGCATCCCGGTCTTCGAGATCCGCGAGCGCGCGGGAATGACCGACATGCTCATTCGCAATGCGACCCTTGGGCACAATCTCGCTGAAGCGCTCGGCAATCACCCGGCTGCCCTGATGCGCGGGCACGGCGCGGTCGTCACCGGACCGTCGCTGCAGCGCGTCGTCGGCCGCACTATTTTCCTGGCGCTCAACGCAACGCTGCAGGCGCAGGCGATGAGCATGGGCGCGCCGATCACCTACATGGATCCGGAAGAGGCGCGTAAAATTGAGGAACGCGAAGGCCACGGTCTCGCGCGCACCTGGGAAGGCTGGAAGCGCAAGGTGATGAGCAAACCCTGAATTCAGCGGCTCGGCAGCATCCGCTGCAGCACTCCGTCACGGCGGATGAAGTAATGATAGAGGCCCGCCAGCACGTGCAGGCCGACGAGCGTCAGCATGAGATAGTTCGCGAGCACCGAGTGCACGTCGCCGGTCCAGCGCCATCCGGCAGCGCGGGTAGCGACCAGTTTCGGCAATTCCACCCCGAACATGACGATCGGCATACCGCGCCATGATGCATTGATCCAACCGAGGATCGGAACGACGAACAGCAGGATATAGAGCAGCCAGTGCACAATGCGCGCGCCCTGCATCTGCCAGCGCGGGATGTCGCGTAGCGGCGGCACCTTGTGCGTCGCGCGCCAGGCCAGGCGAACGATGGCCACCGCGAGCACGATGACGCCGGACGTGAAGTGCAGACTGATCAGTGTCGTTACCGGAGTGCTGCGCCCGATGTGCGGCATCGCCCAGGCGAAGATGAACTGCGCGATCAACAACACAGCAATCAGCCAATGCAGAAACTTCGCGGTCGACGTATAACCCTGCGTGTTTGCTATACTTTCATTCGCCCCTTGAATTGGAACAAACAAGGCCTATATAGGTCTGAACGGTGATGTCGAGCCGCCAGGCTCCGTCATCGAGCGGCCACGAGAATGCAATGGGTGACGCCGGATGTACGCGCACCTTCGCATTTCGTGGTCGTCAGCATTTTTGGGTGCCGGTCAAGCCTGCGACTTCAGTCGTTCCTTGTCGTAGCCGGCAACGCGCTTGTAGCTCTCGGACAGCGCGATCAGTTCCTCGCGGCTGATAACGTCGTCGATATTCTTGAACGGCTTGTCGCCGGTGCGGCGATAAACCTCGTGCAGGATAGCGTCGGGCGGTGCCTTGCGGTTCGCCAGCACCACGTCGCGTGTCGCCGGCAGCCTTTTGGCTTCGTAGGCCCGGAGAGCGGCGACCGGATCGGCATCGGCGGCTAGCGCATCTGTCAGCGCCCGGCAGTCTAGTATGGCCTGCGCCGCACCGTTGGCGCCGCGCGGATACATCGGATGCGCCGCGTCGCCCAGCAGCGTCAGGCGGCCGAAGCTCCAGCGCGGCAACGGATCCTGGTCGACCATGGGATATTCGAGAATCGCATCCGCGCTTCTGATGAATTGGGGCACGTCGAGCCAATCGAAGTGCCAGTCGGCCATCGCCGGGAGAAAGTCTTCGAGCCGCCCTCGCCTGTTCCAGTCGCGCGCCCGGTACTGCGGCGTTTCGATATCGCACACCCAGTTCACCAGCTGGCGGCCATCGGCATCGATGTTGTTGCGGATCGGATAGATCAGAAGCTTCGCCGGATGGTGCCAGCCGATGCGGATCATGCTGGCGCCGGACAGAAACGGCTTCCAGCGCGTGACGCCGCGCCACATGTTGACGCCCGAATACTTCGGCGGCCCTTCATTCGGATAGAGCTGCTTGCGCAGCACCGAGTGGATTCCTTCGGCGCTGATGACCACGCTGCCGTGCTGTGACGGCAGCGGCTTGCCGTTCGCGTCTTCGAAATGCGCGATCGCCTCCGGCCCGTCGTAGTCGACGCGCGTGCAGCGCCAACCGGTGATGACCTTGTCCGCGCCCGCACGCTCGACAAACGCGTCGAGCAGGACCATCTGCAGGTCGCCGCGGTGGATCGAGAACTGCGGCACGTCATAGCCGGCAAAGCGGCCGGCAGGCTCGCTGTAAATGAACTGGCCGAAGCGGTTGTAGAAGCAATATTCGCGCGTGATGACGGCGACCTTCGCCAGCGCACCTTCCAGACCAAGCGCGCACAGCTCGCGTGACGCATGCGGCAGGATATTGATGCCGACGCCTACGGCCTTGAGCTCGGGCGCTGCCTCGAAAATCCGGCAGGCAATACCGGCCCGGTGCAGCATCAGCCCCAAGGTCAGGCCGCCGATGCCGGCGCCGATAATCAGAACTTCCATGGTGATCCGCCTCTCCTTGCTTATTCTAGCCGGCCGGGCTCCGCCGCGCGAGCATTGCCCTCAGACCCCAGCTCGCCACGCCGGCAAGGAACAGCGAGATCAGAACGTCGTAACCGGCGAGTGAAATTCCGAGAAACCTCCAGGCCGCTTCGTCGCAGCGGACTATCCGAATATTTTCGAGCTGCTTGAGCAGATTCCCGGCAGATCCAAAACCGGTCACCGGTCCCGAGCAGTCATTCGGTCCCGGCCAGAATTTCCATTCGACGCCGGCATGATAGGCGGACAGCCCCGTATTCCAAAGCATCACCGCGGCGATAACGGCAAAGCCCGCGATCATCACCTTGCGTGAGGCGCCGTAACCCGCGCCGAGACAGAGCAGCGCCGCGAGCGGCACGCTGACGTAGAACGCCTTGCGCTGATCGAGACAGAGCGGACACGGCGGATAGCCGAGCACATGCTCGAAAAAAAAGAACCCGCAGATGGTCAACAGCCCAACCGCGGCAATGATCGCCGCCGCTGCAAGCGCCGGCTCCCGCCTGACGACGGCCAGATAATCGTTCATGTGCGCGGCGATTTCGTTGGCCATGACTTTCGACAACCTGGATGGTGCCGGTGGTCGGGGTCGAACCGACACTCCTTTTGGGAACACGATTTTGAGTCGTGCGCGTCTGCCAATTCCGCCACACCGGCTTTGCGGGGCATAGCTATAGCGTCAAGTCGGACCGCAGCCAAACAAAAAGGCGTGTCCCGGATTTGACGACGATCATGTTGGTATGTTTACCGACACACCATAAGATCAAATGGAAATCCGGTTTTTCAAGGAGCCCCACAGATGAACGAAGAAGCCCTGAACATGTCGCTGCGCAAATTTCTCAAGGTCGTGGGCGTGACCTCGCAGCAGGAAATCGAGAAAGCGATCCGCGCAGCCGTGGCCGACGGCCGGCTGAAGGGTAACGAGACCATCAACGCACAGATGGTGCTGACCATCGGCAAGATCGGGCTCAATCACAAGGTGGACGGCGAAATCGAGCTCGAATAGGGCCGCTAAACGGTTTCGGCGCCGACGTTGCGCCGGCCGAACGCGGCCTCCATCTCCCGGCGGACCTTCACCGCCGGGTCGTTTGGATCGTAGGCAACATCCGTCCATCGCAACGGCTGCCCTTCGGCGATATCGCGCTTGAGCTTCACGTCGTGCGCAAGGCCCAGCGGCAGCAGTTCCCTTGCGAGCGACACCTCGGCGGGCGTCTGCCTGCCCCAGACACAGAACCCGCCCTCGCCATCGAGCATTTCGCCGGCTTTCAATGCACGTTTCGCGGTTGCCACGACGTCGGACCGGAACCCCGTCGGTGCGCCGGTCGGCTCGTTGCGCAGAGCGGCGTTGGCAATTGAAATGCCGAGCTCGAGGCCGATCATATGAATGGGCCTGTACAGCGCCGCGTACTTGCCGGTCTTGTCCGGAAGCATCGCGTATTCCTTGAAGCAACGCCGGGCGTAGTCGGTGTCGCCCTCGAACACGACGTACGTGCCCAGCGCGAGGTGATGCGGCACGTCGCGGCCGTCGCGATAGACCGATGACGTCACTTCGGTGACGCCGGCCTTTTCCAGCGTGCCGCCATCGGCCTTCGGCTTGCACACGTCGGCCAATTCGAAGCGTGTCGCGGGTGGAAAGCCCAGCCCATTCGTCTGCGGCACCAGTCCGGTGGCATTACACACCGCCGTCATTTCGATGCCGGATTTGGTGCCATCGACGAACGAATTGAACATCTTCGGGTTGATCGACTTGCGGTCGGAGATGTTCAGGTATTTGTCGAGAATCTCCCAGACATTGTCGGGATTCGACTTGTGATAGTGCGGTTCGTAGCGCGTACCTTTGCCCGCGCATATGACCTTGAAGCCGGCGGCCCGCGCCCAATCGACGTGCTCGCATATCAGCGCCGGCTGATCGCCCCACGCCAGCGAATAGACGACATTTGCCGCCCTCGCGCGCCGGGCCAGCAGCGGACCTGCGACCGCATCGGCCTCGACGTTGACCATGACGATGTGCTTGCCGTTGGCGATCGTCGCCAGCGCGTGACGGATACCGGCGGTGGGGACACCGGTCGCCTCGACAACGACTTCAATCCGCGGATCGGCGATCAGCGCTTCTGCATCGTCCGTGACAAATGTCGCTCGCTTCCTGTACGCGTCGGCAGCCGAAGCCGCGGCATAGGATTCGTCCGGCCAGCCCGCCGTTTTCAGCTGGCTTCGAGCGCGTGCGATGTTGATGTCGGCAACGCCAACGACGTGCATCCCGCGGGTCAGTCGCGCCTGCGCGAGAAACATTGTGCCGAACTTGCCGGCTCCGATCACGGCAACCGTTACTGGCCGGCCGGCAGCCTCACGCTCCAGAAGCTTTGCATGAAGATTCAAGACAAACTCCGTCGCTGACGCGCGACGGAAACACAAACGAGCCCGCCGGACAAGCAGCCGCAGGTCGGCGGAGGCTTCACTGGCAGAACGCGCGCGAAACGAACGTCTCGGTGTGACACTCAGGCCCCGTCGAACGCCCCGACATCCAGACCTTGGGCGGGCAAATTTCCGCTGTCGTCATGTCGAGGCTGCGGCCGGAGTCAAAACCTTTCGCCTTGCACAGCGCATTCGCGGCGGCGATACAGTCGGGCGCGCCGTTCGGCGCGGTCTGACATTTTTCATGACCGCTCACGGAACGCGCGTTGGGAATGCGCGCGACGGCTCCGGCCGCATCCTTGGCGCCCTCGACCGTCGATTTGGCGGCGGCGCCGGCCTCCTGGCCGAGACCTTCGACCTTCTGGCGGGCATCATTGAACGTCGCGCCGACGTTCGCGGACTGCTGCGAGAACCAGCGCCCGATGGTTGCAAAAAATCCCCGATCCTCGTTTGCCTTCTCGCCCGGGGGTGCGGCGTCCTGCGCGATGGCCAGTGCCGACGTCAGAACAAGAGCGATCGAAAACGACCAGACAAACGCCGACGGCCCCGCCAGACCGGTCCGACGAAAAATCAAGCTTCGTTTGCAGCCCATGGCCCGCCAAAGATCGGGGATAACCGCCCGACGGCATCCGCTTACCCATTCTCGGTGGCGAAATTGAGGAGCGGCGATGCCGTCAGAACAAGTATAGCGCAGCGACAATGCCGATGACGAGGACGGCGGCGCCGAGTAATACCCAAAGTCCCAGACGCTTTTCGATGATGTGCCGCGCGCGTTCGCCGTAGCGGTACAGCAGAAACGCAAGCAGGAAAAACCGGCCGCCGCGCGTGATAATGGAAAAAAGGACGAACAGGCCGAAGTTGTAGCCGGCGAACCCGGACGTGATCGTGACGATCTTGTACGGGATCGGCGTCAGGCCCTTCAAAAGAATGATCCACGCGCCCCATTCCGCATAGGCCTCGCGAAAGGCCTCGACCTTGTCACCGTAACCATAAAGCTGGATCAACCAGAGACCGATTGAATCGTACAGGAGCGCCCCAATCGCGTAGCCGAGCATTCCGCCGGCAACGGACGTCAGCATGCACCAGAAGGCCATTGCGAAGGCACGATCCGGACGCGCCAAGGCCATGGGGATCAGCATCACATCGGGCGGTACCGGAAAAAACGAGCTTTCCGCGAACGAAACCGCGCCCATAAGCCACATCGCGTGCGGCTTATGGGCTGCCGCAATGCACCAGTCGTAAAGACGGCGCAGCAGGGATTGTGGCTCGGCGGCCTCAGCAGTCATCGGTCCACTCGCCGGGAGAATTGTGACGGATCAACGGCGCTTGCGGAGGCGCCTGCTCTCCAACGTGACGACTTTACGCCGTGAGGCTGCCCGCACCAAATCCTTTGGTATTTTTTCGGCAATGCCGAACATCAACTCCCGGCGGCGCATTTCAGCCCAGACATCTTCCGGCCGCACGCCGGCGTGGACCCAAAGAACGACAAGATTGTAAATGAGATCGGCGCTTTCCATGACCACGGCCTCGGGCTGGCCATGCATGGCGTCGATGACGACCTCGACCGCTTCCTCGGCGAGTTTCTTCGCCATCTTTGCGCGGCCGGCACGCAGGAGCCGCGCGGTTCGCGATTTCGCCGGGTCCGCGTCGCGCGCTGCGATCACGGCGTCATAAAGCCTGGCAACCGAATCAGCCATGCATGCCAGAATACCCGAACCGCACGCGAAAGCGGTTAACGCGTGCGCCCGCCTTTGTGACAGTCGGCGGCTCATGCGGTCACGGTAATCGAACGATTAATGGGTAAAACGGGCCGAAAGAGCGGCAATTCGGCTTCAAATACGCCGTTCCGGCGCGCGCCCGCGCGACGGTGCGGGCGCTATTCCTCCTCAGAGAGAAGCGTTGCGTTGCCGCCCGAGGCTGCGGTGTTCACCGTCACGACCTGCTCAAGCGCGAAGCGGCGCAGATAGTCCGGGCCTCCAGCCTTCGGCCCGGTGCCCGACAGATGACTGCCGCCGAACGGCTGCGAGCCGACCACCGCGCCGATCATGTTCCGGTTCACGTAGACGTTTCCGTGCGGCAGACGTGACACGACACGCGCAGCGAAGGCTTCGATGCGCGAATGGATGCCGAGCGTCAGTGCCGTTCCATTTTCGGCAATATCGTCGAGCAGGGCCTCGAGCTCGTGCGAACGCCAGCGCACCACGTGAAGGATCGGTCCGAACACTTCCTCCGTAAGTTCGCGCGCGCTGTCGATCGCTATGATCGCCGGAGCGAAATAGGTGCCTCCGGACGGTGGTTTTGCCGGGAGGCGGAACAGAACCGCGCCACGCGCTTCCATCGTGCCGATCCAGCGGTCGAGCCGGTCCTTGGCCTCGACATCGATGACGGGGCCCACCTGTGTCGTGAGCTCGCGCGGATCACCGAGCCTGAGCTCGCGCGTGGCGCCGACAACCATCTGCACTACACGATCGGCAATGTCGTCCTGCACGCACAGCAGCCGCAGAGCCGAGCAACGCTGGCCAGCGGAACGAAAAGCGGACGTTATGACATCGTCGGTGACCTGCTCGGGCAATGCCGTGGCATCGACAATCATGGCATTGATGCCCCCGGTCTCGGCGATCAGCGGCGCAATCGGACCGTCTTTTGCCGCAAGTGCCCGATTGATCGCGAGACCAACTTCGGTCGAACCCGTGAAGGCGACGCCGGCAACCCGACGGTCCGCGACCAGCCGCGCGCCGACTTTTCCATCGCCTGGAACAAGGTTCAACGCCCCGGCCGGAATGCCGGCGCGATGCAGCAACCTCGTGACCTCGAACGCAACGAGCGGTGTCTGCTCCGCAGGCTTTGCCACGACCGCGTTGCCGGCGGCGAGCGCAGCGGCAACCTGGCCGGTGAAAATCGCGAGCGGAAAATTCCACGGGCTGATGCACACAAACACGCCACGCCCGCGTAGCCGCAGCTCGTTGGATTCGCCGGTCGGGCCTTGCAAGGACCGCGGTACAAGAACGTTGCGCGCTTCCTGGGCATAGTACCGGCAATAGTCCGTCGCTTCGCGCACTTCCGAAACGCAATCGTCGATGGTCTTGCCGCCCTCATTCTGCAGGAGAGCGATCAGCCGGCCGCGATTCTGTTCGATCAGGTCGCCCGCGCGATCAAGCGCCGCCGCACGATCCGCAACCGGAGTCGCACTCCACGCAGGGAAAGCGGCCTCCGCCGCCGCAACTGCGGCCGTAACAAGAGCCGCATCGCCTTCCGTCACCGTGCCGGTGGCTCTGCCGTCGACAGGCGACACGACCTCGCGCTCGCGTCCGGAAACCGGAACACCATCGATCAAAGGCCGCGCGTCAGAGGTTTGCGGAGCCGACCGGATTTCCGCAAGCAGCTGTTCGAGCGCCGCACTGTCGCCAAATTCGACGCCGGCTGAATTGCGGCGCGATGCACCGAACAGGTCGCACGGCAGCGGAATATGCGAGTGACGCGCGTGCGACGCGTCGCCGATCCAGCTTTGCGGCCGCCGCAGGATCGTCTCGATCGGCACCGCGGGGTCGGCAGCAACCGACACAAAAGACGAATTCGCACCGTTCTCCAGCAAGCGCCGGACCAGATAAGCGAGCAAATCCGCGTGTCCGCCGACAGGCGCATAGACGCGGCAGGCCACATCCGGCAACTCCGCATGCAGCATCTCGTAGAGCGCCTCGCCCATGCCATGCAGGCGCTGGAATTCGTAGCCGGCCGTGCCGCCGGCATCCTCGATCACGCAGGCAACGGTCAGCGCATTGTGGGTTGCAAACTGCGGAAAGAGGCGCGGCCTTGCAGCCAGCAGCTTGCGCACACAGTCGAGGTAGCAGAGATCGGTCATCGCCTTGCGCGTGAACACCGGATAGTCGGGAAGACCGCGTTCCTGCGCGCGCTTGATCTCGGTGTCCCAGTACGCGCCCTTGACGAGGCGTATCATCAGCCGCCGGTCCAGCGCTTCCGCCGCCGCGGCGATCCAGTCGATCAACGGGCCTGCACGCTTCTGATAGGCCTGCACCGCGAGGCCGAAACCCTCCCAGCCCGCGAGCGATGAATCGCGCAACACCGCGGCGATGACATCAAGTGAGAGCTCGAGCCGGTCCGCCTCCTCGGCGTCGACCGTAAAGTTGAGCTCGTGACGCCTTGCCAGCCGCGCCAGCTCGAGCAGGCTCGGCACGAGTTCGGCGAGCACGCGCTCGCGCGACAACGGTTCGTAGCGCGGATGCAGCGCCGACAGCTTGACCGAGATTCCCGGACGCCGCGGCAGGGACTCGTTGCCCGCACGCTTGCCGATGGCCTCGATCGCGCGTGCATATGACTCCAGATATCGCTTGGCATCGGTGCCGGTGCGTGCCCCTTCCCCGAGCATGTCAAAGGAATAAAGAACGTCGCCGTGCGAGCCGGCGCGCTCCAGCGCCTCGTCGATGGTCTGTCCGAGCACGAAATGCGATCCGAGCAGACGCATCGCCTGTCGCGTCGCTGCCCGCACCGCCGGCAGGCCAATTCTCTTGACCATGGCGTCCAAGATGCCTTCAGGTGTCTCGCCCGGATGGATAACCTTGACCGTGAGGCCGAGTGTCCATGCCGACGCGGACACCAGAAATGGCGCCGACGGTGAAGTGTAGTGGCTCCAATCGCCTGCCCGGAGCCTGTCTTCGATGAGCCGGTCGGCGGTTTCGACGTCCGGGACGCGTAAAAGCGCCTCGGCCAGCACCATCAAGGCCAGGCCCTCCTTGGTCGACAACGCATAGGCGTGAAGAAAATCTTCGACGCCGCCAAGCCCGCCGGTACGGCCGCGGATGGCCTCGATAAGACGCCTCGCGCGGGTGTCGACCCGGGCCTCGGCCTCGCTTTGGCGGGCGGCAGATGCCAATAAGGTCCTGGCAATGCTCTCGTCGGCCGGGGCGTAGGGCGCCCGAAACGGGGGAATGTCGCGGGCAAGCATCTCTGCCGTCACCGGTGGCATCGGTCGAGCCTCCGTAACGTTTCGCAATTCTATCTCAAAGCCGCCTTTATCGCGCTCAAGACTTGCGCGGTTTTGGTCGCAGGCGGCGCTGTTAGTCATAAAGTCGCAAATTCGTTGCCAACCATGCGTACGCGTATTGCCCTTTGCGGTATCGTGTCCTTTGCTGTGCCGTGGCCGATCCAGGCGAGACGGGCGCGGGCCGCTGAAGAAGGATATCCGCGATGAGGGCTCACCACACCGGCTGGTGGGCATTGCTGCCGTTGCTGATTGCCGCGACGTTGAGCACCAGCGCCGCAGCCGGGGAAACAATCGTCAGATTTTCGCTCGATTCCGGTTTTGAGGGCCCGACGGCCCTGTTCCTGTATCCGCTCGACAAGGGCTACTACAAATCGGAAGGCCTCAATGTCACGATCAGTCCGGCAGCCAACCCGACCGAGCCGATCGAGCGCGTGGCATCCGGCGAATACGACATGGGCTTCGCCGACATCAATACACTGATCAAATACCGCGATGCCAAGCACGGCGGGCCGGTGAAAGCCGTGTTCATGGTGTACAACCGGCCGGCCTTCGCGGTGATCGGACGCAAGAGCCGCGGCGTCATCTTGCCCAAGGATCTGGCAGGCAAGGTCCTCGGTGCGCCCGCATCCGATACCACTTTCGCGTATTGGCCCATATTTGTGCAGGCAAACGGAATCGATACCGCGAAAGTGAAAATCGAGAATATCGGCTTCCCGGTGCGTGAGCCGATGCTTGCGGCGGGACAGGTGGATGCAATAACCGGCTATTCGTTCACGACCTATATCGACCTCAAGGACAAAGGCGTACCCGTTGCCGACATATCGGTACTGCTGATGGCGGATTACGGAGTCGAGCTGTACGGCAATGCCATCATCGTGAATTCAAAATTTTCCACCGAACATCCCGAGGCGGTGCGGGGCTTCATCGACGCTTTCGTCCGCGGTGTCAGGGACGCGGTAAGGCAGCCGTCGATCGCAATCGATTCGGTCATGCAGCGCAACGCGGACCTGAAGAAAAATGTCGAGCTCGAGCGGCTGGCAATGGTGATCCGCGAGAATATCGTTACGCCCGAAATCAGGGAAAACGGCTACGGCACCATCGACGAGCAACGTTTCGGCCGCGCTATCGAACAACTCGCGCTGACCTACAAATTCAAGGCCGGGAAGCCGAAACCGGACGACATCTTCGATGCGTCATTCCTGCCGGCGCGGAAGGACCGCAAGTCCAACTAGTCGCGCTACTTGATCCGCTCAAGAATGCTCACGTAGTTCGCAACCGACGTGCCGCCCATGTTGAAGATGCCGCCGAGGCGCGCATTCCTCACCTGCAGGTCGCCGGCGGTGCCGGTAAGCTGCATCGCCGCCAGCGCATGCATGGAGACGCCGGTCGCGCCGATCGGGTGACCTTTGGCCTTGAGCCCGCCGGACGGGTTGACCGGAAGCCTGCCGTCTTTCTGGGTCCATCCTTCCTTGATCGCACGCGCGCCCTGCCCTTCGGCCGTCAGCCCCATCGCTTCGTATTCGATCAACTCGGCGATGGTGAAGCAATCGTGCGTCTCGACGAAGGACAGATCCGAGAGCCGAATTCCCGACTTTGCCAGCGCGCGTTGCCATGCCTGGGCACAGCCCTCGAACTTGAGTATGTCGCGCTTCGACATCGGCAGAAAATCCTGCACGTGCTCCGCGGCGCGGAAGGCTATCGCCTTCCTGAGCCTGAGTGCGGTCTCGACGTCGGCAAGAACGACGGCCGCGGCGCCGTCCGACACCAGCGAGCAATCGGTGCGCTTCAGCGGTCCAGCAACGAACGGATTCTTCTCGCTTTCGGTGCGGCAGAATTCGTAACCCAGATCCTTGCGCATCTGCGCATAGGGATTGCCGACACCGTTCTTGTGGTTCTTCGCCGCGATCATCGCGAGCGCATCGGACTGGTCGCCCCATTTCTGGAAATAGAGTCCGGCAATCTTGCCAAAAATACCGGCGAAGCCGCCGTCGATGTCGGCTTCCTCGCGCACGTACGATGCCTTCAGCAGATTGCGTCCGATTTCCGGAGCAGGCGTTGTCGTCATCTGCTCGACACCGACAACAAGCACGACACGTGCGGCATGCGCCTCGATCGCCTTGATGCCCTGATGCACGGCGGCGGAACCGGTCGCGCAGGCATTTTCCACGCGGGTTGCGCGCTTGAAGCGCAAATCGCCGGACGCCTGCAGGACCAGAGCGGCGGTGAAGTCCTGCGCGGAGAACCCGGCATTGAAGTGCCCGAGCACGATCTCATCAACGTCTTTTGCCGCAATGCCGGCGTCGGCCAGCGCCTCGCCCGCAACCTTCACAATCAGGCTTTCGACCGTTTCATCGGCAAGCTTGCCGAAGGGACTGTGTGCCCAACCGACGATACAGGCCGTCATTAACGCCTCCTTTGCCGAACTTTGGTCGTTTTCATCAGGCTCAGCTAACGCCTGACGGAATATTCAGCTGCGGTTCACGCACTTTGCCTAGCATTCGTTCCTTAGATAGCCTAACACGGCTGTTTATGGAACTTCACGTTTCCAAGGCTTCAGTCAAAGGCTTCAGGACCCGGCATCGGCACAATGAACGCCCACTTGGACCGTTACCGTCACGCCTTGATGCTCGGCCTTGCGGCCGGCGCGCTCGCGCTTGCTTCAGCGGGCACGGCGCGGGCTGAAGCGCAGCTGCTGATCGAAGCCTCGACAGGCAAGGTGCTGCACGCCGAGAACGCCACCTATCCGTGGTATCCGGCATCTGTCACGAAGCTGATGACGGCATACACCACTTTGCGCGCCGTAAAGGAAGGGCGCCTGTCGCTCAACTCGCTGCTCACGGTATCGCGCAACGCCGCCGCACAGCAGCCGACGAAGATGGGCTTCAAGGTCGGCACTACCATTACCGTCGACAACGCGTTGAAGATGCTGATGGTGAAATCCGCCAATGACGTGGCGGTGGCGATCGCCGAAGGCGTCGGCGGCTCGATCGCCGGCTTCGCCGACCTGATGAACGCCAACGCGCGCCGTCTCGGCATGTCGCAGAGCAATTTCGTCAATCCGAACGGCCTGCCGGCGGAAAACCACGTCTCTTCGGCACGCGATCTCGGCATCTTGGCACGTGCGCTGATCCGCGAATTTCCCGAGTACGACAGCTACTGGCATATTTCGTCGATCCGCTACGGAAACCGCGTGATGCGCAACTACAATTCGCTCATCGACCGCTATCCGGGCGCGGACGGAATGAAGACCGGATTCATCTGCGCATCGGGCTACAATGTCGTTGCCTCGGCCACGCGCAACGGCCGCCGGCTGATTGCGGTCATTCTCGGCTCGTGGTCCGGCGCGGTGCGCGCGCAGAAGGCAGCGCAACTTCTCGAGCGCGGATTCAACAGCGGCGGCCTTTCGTGGCTGACGCCGTCGCTCGGCACTGTCGATGCGCTGGCGCCGATCGACGCGCAACCGCCCAATCTGCGTGAGGAAATGTGCGGAGGACATCGGCGCAAGCCGCCTTCCGAGGAAAACGAGGAGGAGCCGGAGGAGTCGACGACCGCCGCAAGTGGCGAATCCGAAAATGCGCAGGCCTTCATGCTCTCCAGCCTGAAGCCGGCCAACGGCAAATTCGTGCTCGGGCCGCCCGTCGAAACTGCGCCGCCGGTCGTCGTGTTCACGGGACCGGCCGATCGTCCCGACCCGGTCGAGCAGACCGCGAGCGCGGCGCCCAAAAAGAAAAAGAAAGCGGTCGTCAAAGCCGAAGGTTCTGAGAAGTCTGCCAGGTCCACCAAGGCCGCAGGCTCCGATGGCGCCGCAAAGCCGGCGAAGGCCGCCAAGCCGGCCAAACAGGCCAAACCGAAGGCCACTTCGACGACGCAATGAGCGAGCCCACGCCGCGCACCGGGCGGACGACACCGGTGCCGATTCCCTTCACCGTCCTCACCGGTTTCCTCGGTGCCGGCAAGACGACGTTGCTCAACCGGCTGCTGAAGGACCCGGCACTGGCGGAAACCGCGGTCGTCATCAACGAATTCGGCGAGGTCGGTCTCGATCACCTGCTGGTGGAATATGTCAGCGACAACGTGGTGCTGCTGCAGTCGGGCTGCCTGTGCTGCACTATGCGCGGCGACCTGGTCGACGCGCTGGAAACACTGCTGCGCGACCTCGACAATCGCCGCTGCACGTTCAAGCGCCTGATCCTCGAAACCACCGGTCTGGCCGATCCGGCGCCGGTGCTGCACACCGCCATGACGCACCCCTATCTCCTCCTGCGCTATCGTCTTGACGGCGTCATCACGGTCGTGGATGCCGCCACCGGCGAAGCAACGCTCGATGCGCACGCCGAAGCCGTGAAACAGGCCGCGGTCGCCGATCGCATCGTGCTGACGAAGACCGACCTTGTCGGCCCGGCACATCGCGAACAGATCGTCACGCGGCTGCGCGCGCTCAATCCCGCAGCCCCTGTCCTCGATGCTGTTGCCGGCGAGGCGTCGGCGGATCGGCTGCTTGGCAGCGGCCTATACGATCCCGACAGGAAGAGTCCCGATGTGGGGAAGTGGCTCGCAGCCGAAGCCTACGCCGACGCCCACAATTCCCATCACCACCACGAACATCATGACGTCAACAGGCACGATGAGCACATTGCATCTTTCGTCCTCACCGCCGACGATGCGATCCCCTCCGGCACACTGGAGATGTTCCTCGAACTTCTGCGCGCAACGCACGGCGCCAAGCTCTTGCGCGTGAAAGGCATCGTGAAGCTGGCGGAAATGCCCGATACGCCGGTCGTCGTTCACGGCGTTCAGCACATTTTCCACCCGACCGCGCGGCTCGACCGCTGGCCCGATGACGACCACCGTACCCGGCTCGTCTTCATCACCCGCGACTTGCCCGAACGCACCGTGCGCGAGCTTTTTGAGGCTTTTCTGGGGGTAGCCGCGCCCGACCGGCCTGATCGTACCGCGCTGATCTACAATCCGCTGGTCCCGTTTGGAGGTCGTTAGGAATTCCCGGTCTTGCATACAGGCCGGGTTGGACTCATGCTGATACGGAACAGGCTGGCGGTGTCCGGGCGAGGGTTGTCGCGGGGGAACCTCATGGACCGGCTTTGGCTTCGGAACTATCCGCCGGGTGTACCCGGCGAGATCGATACATCGCGCTATCCGTCGCTGGTCGCGATGTTTGAGGAAAGTTTCGCGAAGTATGCCGACCGTGACGCCTGCGCCTGCATGGGCAGGCACCTGACCTATGCCGCGCTCGACGAAGCATCTCGCGCGCTCGCCGGTTGGCTGCAGAGCCGGGGTCTCAAGCGCGGCACGCGCGTCGCCATCATGATGCCGAACGTCCTGCAGTATCCGATCGCGATCGTCGCCATCCTGCGGGCCGGGTGCACGGTCGTCAACGTGAACCCGCTCTACAAGCCACGCGAGCTTGAATTCCAGTTGGCCGATGCCGGCGCGGAAGCCATCATCGTGCTTGAAAACTTCGCCGGCGTGCTGGAACAGGCGCTGCCCAATCTCCAGATCAGGCACGTGGTGATCGCAAGCCTCGGCGACATGCTCGGTGCCATGAAGGGGACGATCGTCAATGCCGTCGTCCGCTACGTCAAGAAAATGGTGCCGCCCTACTCGATCCCGGGCGCCGTCCGATTCAACGATGCGGTCGCCGCAGGGCGCGCGGTCGCCCTCGAGTCGCCGAAGCTCGCGCCTGACGACATTGCGTTTCTGCAATATACCGGCGGCACCACCGGCGCTGCAAAAGGCGCGATGCTTCTGCATCGCAACCTGGTTGCCAACATGCTGCAAGTCGAGGCCTGGAACCAGCCGCTGGTCGATGTGCCGCCAAAGGTCGACCGCGCGGTCATCGTCACCGCATTGCCGCTCTATCACATCTTTGCGTTGACCGCGTGTCTTCTCCTCAGCATGCGGATCGGGGGGATGTGTCTTCTGATTCCGAACCCCCGCGACATTCCCGGCCTCGTCAAGGAACTGTCGCGTTACAAGGTCAACATATTTCCCGCGGTGAACACTCTGTATAACGCACTCCTACACAATCCGAATTTTGGGAAGATCGACTGGAGCATGCTGAAGTGCACGATCGGTGGCGGCATGGCGGTGCAAAAATCCGTGGCCGACGCCTGGGTCAAAGCGACCGGCAGGCCGATCATCGAAGGGTATGGCCTGTCCGAGACTTCGCCGGTGCTTACCTGCAACCGCGGCGACATCGTCGAATGGACCGGAACCATCGGCTTGCCATTGCCTTCGACGGAAATCTCGATCCGCGACGACAGCGGAAAGGAGCTGCCGGTCGGCGAGCAGGGCGAGATTTGCGCGCGCGGCCCGCAGGTGATGGCCGGCTACTGGCGCAGGCCCGACGAAACCGCCATGGCAATGACCGCGGATGGATTTTTCCGTACCGGAGATATCGGCGTAATGGACGATCAGGGGCGCGTGCGGATCGTTGACCGCAAGAAGGACATGATCACCGTGTCAGGTTTCAAGGTTTTTCCGAACGAAGTCGAAGAGGTGGCTATGAGCCATGGGGGCCTGCTGGAATGCGCAGTCATCGGCATTCCCGACGAGCACTCCGGCGAAGTCGGCAAGCTTTTCGCGGTCAAGAAAAAGCCCGACGTCACGGCGTCCGACTTGCGCGCATTCCTGGCCACACGGCTCGCCAGCTACAAGGTGCCCAAGCAGATCGAATTCCGGAACGAATTGCCGAAGACGAACGTCGGCAAGATCCTGCGGCGGGCATTGCGTGACGAATCCGAACCTCGGCCTGACAATTGATGCCGTTCCAATGATTGCAGGTGCGGACGACGTCGTTTCGTTCTGGCAGGAGGCGGGACCCGATCGCTGGTTCGATAAAGATCCCGCGTTCGACGCCGAAATCCGCGCACGCTTTCTTGCGACACACGAGGCGGCCGCCGCCGGGCAGTTGTCCGAGTGGGAGCAAACCGCGCACGGCGCGCTTGCGCTTCTCATTCTGCTCGACCAGTTTCCGCGCAATATGTTCCGCGGCGAGGCTCGGGCCTTCGCGACCGATCCGCTGGCGCGCGCGATCGCCGCCGGCGCAATCATCCGCGGATTTGACAGTCAGGTACCGAAGCAGCTGAGGAATTTCTTTTATCTTCCGTTCGAGCACTCCGAGGATCTTGCCGATCAAGAACGCTGCATCGCTTTAAACAAGGCGGCGGGGGACGCAGAAAACCTCAAGTGGGCGGAAATTCACGCGGATATCATCCGGCGGTTCGGGCGGTTTCCCCACCGCAATGCCGCCCTTGGCCGTACCACCACACAGGACGAGCAGACCTTTCTCGACAGCGGCGGTTTCTCCGGCTGAAAAGTTCGCGCCAAGAAAATTCTGGGACGATACCGGTTGCCTCTGTTAGGCTTGGACCAACAACAACCGGCGGCTAGCCGGCTTTGTGCGCGGGCTGCCGCCTTGATGCTCGGGAGGCGATCCATGTCCTGTTTGGCCGAAGCCCTTCGGCGCTTGCTGACGACAATTTGTCTTTCGATCCTGACAATCTGCATTGCTACAGGCCTGCGCGCGCAGCAGGTGGACGTACGGGCGAATGAAATTGGCGGTGTTGTGACCAGCACCAAAGGCCCCGAGGCCGGTGTCTGGGTCATCGCCGAGACGACAGACCTGCCGACCAAATTTGCCCGCATTGTCGTTACCGACGACCAGGGACGCTATCTCATTCCCGATCTTCCGACCGCAAATTACAGCGTCTGGGTGCGGGGCTATGGCCTCGTCGACTCGCCAAAGATACGCGCGAAGCCGGGAATGACACTGAATCATACGGCGATTATCGCGCCGAACGACGCCGCAGCGGCACACTATTATCCGGCAGCATACTGGTACGCGATGCTGAAAATTCCGCCGGCAAAGGATTTCGGCGGCTCGACCGACATTCCGAAAAACATCACGCAGGACAACTGGCTGCGACAGATGAACAATGTCGACTGCATCGGGTGCCATCAGCTCGGCCAGGAATCGACCCGCACGATCCCCGCTGCGCTGGGCAACTTTAAATCGGGGGCCGAAGCATGGGAGCGGCGCATTCTCTCCGGTCAGTCAGGTGAGATGATGACAAACAGGATCGCCGGCCAGTTCGGCGGCGTCCCCTACAAATATTTCGGCGACTGGACCGACCGGATCGCGAAGGGCGAATTGCCGAAGGCCAAGCCGCCGCGGCCCGAGGGCGAAGAACGCAACGTGGTTGTGACGTCGTGGGAGTGGTCGAAGCCGGACAAGTATCTGCATGACCTGATCTCTTCGGACAGGCGTTACCCGACAGTGAATGCTTACGGCCCTCTGTTCGGCTCGCCGGAATATTCGACCGACAACATGCCGATCCTCGATCCGAAGACGAACAAGGTTTCGTTCTTCAAGATGCCTGTGCGCGATCCGGAAATGCCGGTATCGCTCGGGCCGGGCCACGCCGGAGCCGTGAAGCCGACAGCGGAATCTCCCTACTGGGGGAACGAAGTGCTGTGGGACACGCGCGCCAACAACCACAACGCCATGTTCGACAAGCAAGGCCGCATCTGGCTTACGGCCAGCGTGCGCGGCATGGACAACCCGGCGTGGTGCAAGAAAGGCTCGGATAACCCCTATGCCAAGGCTTTCCCGCTGGAAAAGAGCCCGCGCCAGGTCGCGTTGTTAGATCCAAAGACGATGAAATATGAGTTCATCGATACCTGCTTCGGGACGCATCACCCGCAATTCGGCTACGACGCCGACAACACACTGTGGCTCTCCGGCACCGGACCGGTCGCCGGCTGGGTCAACACGAAAGTGTGGGACGAGACGCACGATGCGCAAAAAGCCGTTGGTTGGACGCCGTTCGTCCTCGACACCAACGGGAACGGCAAGCGTGACGAGTACACCGAGCCGGGCCAGCCGGCTGAAGCGGGAAAGGACACACGCATCACCGGCGGCTCCGGCCCTTACGCCGTCATGCCCAATCCGAAAGACGGCTCGATCTGGTACACGGTCGGCGTGTTCGGCGGCCAGGCCGGTTTCCTGCGTTTCGATCCGAAGACGCAGCTTTCGGAGTTCTTCGCCGTGCCAAAACCCGGCGTCGGCATCCGCGGCGGCGACATCGATGCAAATGGCGTCGCCTGGGGTTCGGAATCGAGCGGACACCTTGTCAGCTTCGACCGCAGCCTGTGCAAAGGCCCGCTCAACGGTCCGCAAGCAACCGGCAATCACTGCCCCGAAGGATGGAAGTTCTACAAGTATCCCGGACCGGGTTTCGAAGGTTTCGAAGACCGGAGCGTCGAAGCCAGCTATTACACCTGGGTAGACCAGCACAACACCTTGGGTCTGGGTGCAAACATCCCGATCTCCACCGCCAATCTCAACGACGGCTTTGTTGCCTTCAAGAACGGCAAGATGGTCATGTTGCGCATTCCCTACCCCATGGGCTTCTACGCCAAGGGTCTCGACGGCCGGATCGACGACCCAAACGCCGGCTGGAAAGGCCGTGGCCTGTGGAGCACCAGCGGCGACCGCACACCCTGGCTGATGGAAGGCGGCAAAGGATCAAGCCCCCGCGCCGTGCATATCCAGGTGCGACCCGATCCGCTGGCGCACTGACGCCATAGTGTCATGCCGAAGGCCTCCACCGACGGAGGAGGCCTTCGCTTTCGCAGGCCTAGGCGGTGGACGAACCTCTGGGGTAGCATCGCCGCCAACGGGCGCCGCGGGGGCAGGCGCCAAAAAACGCCAGGGAGCTGCCATGCGTCACGTCATATCCGCCGCTTTTACCGCAACCATATTGACCCTCAGCGGGCCCGCACAGGCACAGGTCCCGCAAGGCTATCCGGCGGACTATGCCAAGGTCGTCGAAGCCGCGAAGAAGGAAGGCAAGGTGGTGGTCTACGCGACCACCGATGCCGTCGCCGCCAACCATCTCATCAAGGATTTCGAGGCGCTCTACCCCGGCGTGAAGGTCGAATACTCCGACCTCAACTCGACCGAACTCTACAACCGCTTCATCGCCGAGGCTGCGGCCAACAACGGCACTGCCGACGTCCTGTGGTCGTCGGCGATGGACCTGCAGGTGAAGCTCGTGGCCGATGGCCAGGCCGCGAGCTACGCCTCGCCGGAGATCAAGGCCCTGCCGAAGTGGGCGGTATGGAAGAATTCAGCCTACGGGACGACCTATGAGCCGATCACCTTCGTCTACAACAAGCGGCTCGTTCCCGAAGGCGAGGTGCCGAAAGATCACACCGACCTGCTGAAGTTGCTCAACGCCAAGACCGATTTCTATAAAGGGAAGATCACGGCCTACGATCCAGAGCGCTCCGGCGTTGGCTATCTTTTCTGCAACACGGACATCAAGAATTTCCCGCAGGCCTGGGATCTCTTCAAGACGATGGGCAAGGCGCAGGCCAAGCTCTACACCAGCGCGGGCGCAATGATGGAGCGCGTTACATCAGGCGAGCACCTGATCGCCTACGGCATCTTCGGCTCCTACGCACTCGGCCGTTCGAAGAAGGATCCCAACCTCGGCATCATCCTGCCGAAAGATTACACAATGGTGACGTCCCGCGTCGCTTTCGTTTCCAAGCACGCCAGAAATCCGAACGCGGGCAAGCTGTTCCTTGATTACCTGCTGTCGAAGCGCGGCCAGGATATCATCGCCAACAAGGCGGACCTCTACTCGCTTCGATCCGACGTCGACGGCGAGGCGACGATCAAGCGCGTTGCCCAGATGATCGGCGACAAGGCGAGGCCGGTTCCGATCGACGAAACACTGCTGGAAAATCTCGATCAGACGAAACGGCTGGCTTTTCTGTCGAAATGGCAGCAGGCGAAGAAGGGACAATAGGCGTTTTTCATCTGGTTCCAGCGCCGGGCAAAGGCCGGAATCCGGAAAATAACTCAGCGGCACCCGGGTTCGCTCGTTACATTCGCGCCCCGGAATGACGGGGACAAATGCCGATCGCTGCTTACCGTGTCCTTGTGCTCGGCGTCACCGCGCTTGTCGTGGTGGCGCCGCTGTCGCTCGTTGTCTACCAGAGCTTTCTCACCGCCCCTTTTTTCGATCGCTCGGCCAGGTTCGGTCTGCTCGCCTACTCGTTTGTCTTGGCCGATCCCGATTTCTGGCAGGCATTCTGGACAACCGTCACGATTGCCGCCGGCATGGCGGCGATTGCCGTCCCGCTTGGCGCCCTGCTCGCGTTCCTGATGGTGCGCACAGACGTGCCGGGCCGGCGATATCTCGAGCCGCTGATACTGATTCCGATCTTCGTTTCAGCCGTGGTAATCGCCTTTGGCTACGTTGTCGCCATCGGCCCGGTCGGGATTTTTTCAACGCTCGCCAAGGATATCCTTGGCTTCATCCCGTGGAATCTCTATTCCCTGCTCGCGCTGACCGTCATTGCAGGCTTGACGCACGTGCCGCACGTCTACCTCTACAGTGCCGCCGCGCTGCGCGGGCTTAATACCGATCTTGAGGAGGCGGCGCGCGTCGCCGGCGCCAACCCGCTGCATGTTGCGGTAAGTGTCAGCCTGCCGATGATCCTCCCGGCTATCTTGTTTGCAGGCGTTCTGGTGTTTTTCCTCGGCTTCGAGCTTTTCGGGCTTCCGCTGGTCCTCGGCGATCCGCAGGACCTGCTCGTGCTGTCGACCTACCTGTTCAAGCTGACAAACAAGCTCGGCGTGCCATCGTATCAGCTGATGGCAGTCGTCGTGGTCGCAATTGTCGCGATCACGGCACCGCTCGTGTTCATGCAGCGCGTGTTGCTGCGTCAGGCGCAACGTTACGTGTCCGTGCGCGGGAAAGGGTTGAAGATCCGGGCGCTGCCGCTGCATGGTTGGCGCTGGATCGCCTTTGCCGGAATCGTGTTCTGGCTTTTCGTTACGGTCGTCGTCCCAATCGCCGGCATCACGTTGCGCTCTTTCGTGGTCACCTGGGGCGAGGGCGTGCGGCTCCTCGACGTGCTCACGCTCGATCACTACCGCGAACTCACCGACTATCCGAACGTGATCCGCGGCATCCTCAATACGCTCGGTATCGGAATCGTAGGCGGCGCCGTGGCGGTCGGCTGTTACACCGCGCTTGCACTGTCGGTGCATCGGTGGAATTCGGGATGGACGAGGCTTGTCGACTATCTGGTGATGGTGCCGCGCGCCATGCCCGGTCTCGTCGCCGGCCTCGCACTGTTATGGGTATTCCTGTTCGTGCCGTTTCTGTCCCCGCTCAAGTCGACGATGGTGTCGGTCTGGCTGGCTTATTCCATTGTCTGGCTGGCCTACGGCATGCGGCTCGTTTCCGGCACCCTGTTGCAGGTGGCGCCCGAATTGGAGGAGGCCGCGCGTACCGTCGGCGCGAGTGACCTGCGCGCCAAGCGCGACGTTACCGTGCCGCTGATCAGGTACGGCATGCTGGCGAGCTGGCTGCTCGTCTTCCTGATCTTCGTGCGCGAATACTCGACCGGCATCTATCTGCTTGGCCCAGGCACCGAGGTCATCGGTTCGCTCCTGGTATCGCTCTGGGGCACGGGCGCGGTCGATCTGGTGTCGGCGCTGTCAGTCGTTAATGTTGTCATGATCGGTGTCGGCCTGGCCGTCGCCGTCCGCCTCGGAGTACGACTGCATGGCTGAGCTCATCGTCAGGGACGTCGCCCTGCGCCTCGGCGACAACGACATCCTCAAGGGAGTCTCGCTTGCGATTCCCGCCGGCCAAGTGGTGGCGTTGCTCGGCCCCTCCGGCAGCGGAAAGACGACGCTGTTGCGCGCCGTTGCCGGTCTAGAGACGCCGCACCGGGGCTCGATCGGAATCGGCAACACGGTATTTTTCGATGCTGAGCGGCGCATCGATCTTCCCGCAGAGCAACGCGGGCTTGGCCTCGTCTTCCAATCGTACGCGCTGTGGCCGCATCGCACCGTGTTCGAGAATGTCGCTTATGGCCTGAAGTTGCGCGGCATTTCGACCGCCGAGACGAAAGCGCGTGTCGAGAAGACCCTGTCCCAAATTGGACTCGGTCATCTCGCTGCGCGTTACCCGCACCAGCTTTCCGGCGGACAGCAGCAGCGCGTCGCCATTGCACGTGCGCTCGTCTACGAACCGCCGGTCATCCTGCTTGATGAGCCATTGTCGAACCTCGACGCCAAACTGCGCGAGGAAGCCCGCGCCTGGCTGCGCACGTTGATCGTAACTTTGGGTCTCTCCGCGATCCACGTCACCCACGATCAGCTCGAAGCCATGGCCATTGCCGACAAGATCGTCCTTCTCGATGCCGGCCTGGTTGCACAAGAAGGAACTCCGACCGCGCTTTATAACGAGCCCGCGACGCTGTTCGCGGCGGAGTTCATGGGCAGCAACAACAGGCTTGACGGCAGGCTCGTCGAGAATGCGGGCGGGCGAGCCAGCCTCGAGCTGTTCGGCGGGCGGATCACGGGGCTGGCACGCACGAACAGGGTGGCCGGGGCCGAGGCGACCGGCATCATTCGCATCGAACGCGTGCGCGTTGCCTCGAGTCCCGGCGCAAACCGCCTGAAAATGCGGCTTACTGCCCCGATGTACCTCGGCGACCGCTGGGAGCTCGTGTTCGTGCGGGAAAATCTGACCGTGCGGGCCCACGCGGCGGCACCGCCCGCCCCCGGCGAGCACTATGTCGAATTCCCCCCCGACGCGCTGTGGGTGTTCTAGGCTGCGCTCATGGCAGACTTTCACGGCGTTTTCCCGTACCTCGTCTCCCCGATCGATGCGGGCGGTCGCATTCTCACTGATGTCCTCGGTACACTTGCGTCCGACCTGATCAAGGCCGGCGTACACGGCCTGACGCCGCTCGGCTCCACCGGCGAATTTGCCTATCTCACGCGCACGCAACGCGAGGCCGTCGTGCGCGCAACAATCGAGGCGGCAGCGAAACGCGTCCCCGTCGTCGCAGGTGTCGCGTCGACCGCAACGGCGGATGCCATCGAGCAGGCGCGGGCCTATCAGAAATTCGGGGCCGACGGCATTCTCGCGATTCTCGAAGCATATTTTCCTCTCAAGGACGCGCAGGTCGAATCCTATTTCCGGGCCATCGCGGACGCGGTCGATATCCCGGTCGTTCTTTACACAAATCCGCAGTTCCAGCGCAGCGATCTGTCGCTCGACGTAATCGCGCGCCTGTCCGAGCACCCGCGCATCCGTTACATCAAGGACGCGTCGACAAATACCGGCCGCCTTCTGTCGATCATGAACCGCGCGTCGCGCATGAAAGTATTCTCGGCGTCGGCGCACATTCCGGCCGCAGTGATGTTGATCGGCGGCGTCGGCTGGATGGCGGGGCCGGCCTGCATCGTGCCGCGACAGAGTGTGCGTCTATACGAGCTGTGCCGCGCTGGACGGTGGCCCGAGGCGATGAAGCTGCAGCGTGACATGTGGCGCATCAATGAGGCCTTCGCGCGCTTCAACCTCGCCGCCTGCATCAAGGCCGGGTTGCAGATTCAGGGTTACGCCGTCGGCGACCCGGTGCCGCCGCAGGCCGCGCTCGGGCCTGCCGAACGAGAGGCGGTTAAAGCGATTCTTGCCGACGTTGCAAAGCTCGAAATGCCAGAATTGGCGGGCGCCCAGGCCTGACATCAGGCCCGCTCCCGCAACAGGCGGCGGATCACCTTGCCTGTCGTCGTTATCGGCATGTCGCTGATGAAAGCGACCTCACGCGGATATTCGTGCGCCGACAGGCGCGATTTTACGAAGGCCTGAATTTCGGCCGCCAGCGCGTCCGACGCCGCATATCCTTTCTTGAGGACAATAAAGGCCTTCACGATTTCCGTGCGCAGGGGGTCCGGCTTGCCGACCGCCGCAGCAAGGGCCACTGCCGGATGGCGGATCAGGCAGTCCTCGATTTCGCCGGGCCCGATGCGGAAACCCGCGGAAGTGATGACGTCGTCGTCCCGGCCAACAAAGCTGACATAACCTTCCTCGTCCATGACCCCCTGGTCGCCGGTCGTCATCCAGTCGCCGATAAATTTGTCACGCGTGGCTTCGGGCTTGTCCCAGTATTCAAGGAACATCACCGGGTCGGGACGCCTGATTGCGATCTGCCCGATCTCTCCCGGCTTCAGCGGACTACCGGAGGCATTGATGATCGCGACCGTATGGCCGGCCACCGGCCGGCCGATGGCGCCGGGCTTCGAGACCTTTATCGCGCTGCACGCCGAAAGCACGATGTTGCATTCGGTCTGTCCATAGAACTCATTGATGACAAGACCGAATGCCGACTTGCCCCATTCGTAGGTTTCCGCACCAAGCGATTCACCGCCCGAGCCGATCGAACGCATGCTGATAGCGTGGCGGTCTTTCGGATTCGGTACGGCGCGCAGCATGCGAAGTGCCGTCGGTGGAATAAAGGCGTTGCGGATCTGCGCCCGCGCCATCAGCGTGAAAGCCTCTTCCGGATCGAATTTCTCAAAGCGCCGCGCCACCACCGGCACGCCGTAATGAAGCCCCGGCAAAAGAACATTGAGCAATCCGCCTGCCCAGGCCCAGTCGGCAGGCGTCCAGATGCGATCACCCGGCTGCGGAAAAAAATCGTGATGGGTTTCGACGCCCGGAAAGTGACCGATCAGCACGCGGTGGCCGTGCAGCGCGCCTTTCGGCTGACCGGTCGTTCCGGACGTATAGACCATCATGGCCGGATCGTCGGCCGACGTGTCGACCGGAGTGAAGTCCGATGAAGCCTTCGCAAGCATGTCGGCAAATGCGAGCGCGCCGTTGCCGGAGCTGTCGAGCGAAAGTATCAATTTAAGCGCCGGCAGATCTTTCCTGATTTCGGCAATCCGCTCGGCACCGCGTGCATTCGTGATCAGCGCGGACGCTCCGGAGTTTTCAAGGCGATATGAGAGGGCGTCCGTCCCGAACAGCACGGCAAGCGGTAAGGCCACGCCGCCGAGCTTGTAGATCGCGATGTGCGTTGCGGCGACCTCGGGCAATTGCGGCAGAAGGATTGCGACGCGGTCGCCGCGTTTGATTCCGTGAGCGCGCAGGGCATTGGCAAGACGGTTCGATATCTCGCGCAGCCAGCCATAAGTAATCTTTTCGTCCTGACCATCGGGCCGGGCGTGCAGGATGGCAAGGCGATCCGGTTCTTTCGCGGCCCAGCGATCGCAGACGTCGACGCCGATGTTGTAGCGGGTGGGTACCTGCCAGCGAAACTGGCGGTAGAGCGATTCGTAGTCCTTGACGCGCGGAAGTACCGGCATAGGGCGCAAAACTAATCAGGGCATGACGCAAGGTCCAGTCCGGCAGGGCGCCTTGCTATCGGGGCTTCAAAGAAGCCGCCGCGATCAATTCAGCGGCACCCGCAGAAAATTCCAATACGGGGTCGTCGGCGCGACAATGTCGATCGGCTGCTTTTCTCCTGCTTGGCCCGACACGAACGAAAACGTGCTGGCTCCTGGCTCGATTGCCTCGAAACGCAGAACCAACACGTCGTTCGCCGCATAGTCCCGGCGTTCCGGGCAGGTCGTAACGTTCTCACCCCCAAGGTAACGGTAGTTCTGTCCGCTCGCGAGCAAATACGGGCTGTTGGGGCCGCTCGCTGCAAAGCAGACTTTCGACAACGCGGCGAGCGCTCGCAGGTGGATTTCGGTCTGGCCGGGCGCGCGCTTGACCTCGACAATCGCCACCGGCACCTGATTTTCGGCGCGATGGAGAAGCTTCTGTGCCGCAACGGGCTGCGGCACAAATGACGCGGCAACCAGAATGCCCATCAGCAGCTTTTGCCGAACCACGTGCATCATGCTCCTCGCCTTACGGAAAAATTATCGTGTCGGAGGCATCGTCGCCAAGTAGGCTGAATACCTGACCGTCATTCCTTGTCATCGTCCGGCTCGGCCAAGATCATCGCCCAGTACACCTTGTACTTCGAGGCCGGCGTGTACACCGCCGCGATGCCCATGCGGGTGGCGCCCGTGAGCAGCATGTTGGCACGGTGCGGGCTCGAATCGCGCCAGCCGGAAAATGCCTCGGCGAGGGTGTGATAGCCGGCGCTGATGTTCTCGGCCGCTCTTTTCGCGTTATAGCCGGACGCCTTCAACCGCTGCACGAACGGCTTGCCCGCGCCATGATCGAGCTTGTCACGCCTCGCCATCACTTCCGCCTGTGCATGGGCAAGCGTCATCAGGTCCGGATCGATCTCGACTGCAGGCAAACCGTTGTTGGCACGATAGCCGGAGATCATCGACGCTGCGGCCGCCGCATCGAGTTCCGCACCCGGCCGTGCGAGGTTGCGATAGAAGCTCGGCTCCGCCTTCGGAACGTAGGTCTCGGCGCAACCGCCAAGCAGAGCAAGGCCAATCAGCGAAATGACAACGCAAATCGACCTGATCGGCACGTGTTCCCCCTGATTGAAAAAACGCACGAGCCTAACGCACTGACCGTGGCTGAATGGTAAACTCACAGGCCGACGACGAAATGCACGCGGAAGCCTCCGCATCTACTGGCATGTCCTCGAAGCGTCAACTAACCTCAGAAAAGAGATTTACGCGGGAGGCCCCATGTCCAACGAACCTGTCGCACGCACTCCGGGCGCCAAGCGAGCTGCCCCGGGCGAATATGTATTTGACCTCGGCACCGTGCAGAAGATCATGGGCGGACCGGCCTATTCAACTGCGCACGGACCGTGCGTGGAAGGCGACCGTATGATTGTGGGCCTGATGCGGATGAAGGCCGGTACCGGCGCCGAGCCGCACTCGCATCCGAACGAGCAATGGATCTACATACTGGAAGGAACATTCCGTGCAACGATCGGCGAGAAGCAAATTGACGTGAAGCCCGGCTCGGTCATCTACATTCCCGCAAACACGGTGCATGCCGGCAAGGCGACACCGGATGGCGATGTTGTGTTCTTCACGGTCAAAGATGCCTCGCACAGTTTGCATGGGATAAAGGCGTAGCACGACCGGGCCCCACTCCCACGCCTGGTCAGCAAGGAGAGGAACCGATGAAACGTCTGACCATGATCCTGTTTGCCGTCCTCTGTCTCACGGGGGTGGCCGTCGCGCAGGACAAATATCCGAACCGCCCGGTCAAGGTGATCGTGCCTTATGCCCCAGGTGGAGCGACCGATATTGTCGCTCGCATCGTGGGCGATGCATTCCAGAAAATTACCGGTCAGGGCTTCGTCGTGCTCAACAAGCCGGGAGCCTTCGGCATGCTGGCGCTCGACGAAATGATGAAAGCGGCCCCCGACGGTTACACGATCATGATCGGCAATGTTTCCACCAATGCGATCACGCCGATCCTCTACGGTACGAAGATGAGTTTTGACTACGGCAAGAGTGTCACGGCGGTCACGAACTTGATAGATGTGCCGGCCTTCCTGCTGGTGACGACTGCCAACGATTTTCCGGTAAAGTCAGTAGCGGAGCTCGTGGACTATGCGAAAAAGAATCCGGGCAAGGTCCGCTACGGCACCGTTGGTGTTGGCTCCTATCCGCACTACGACATGGCCTATTTTGCCAAGCGCGCGGGCGAACTGGACCTCGTCGCGCTGCCGAACAAGAACGGCGCCGCAGGCGTGATCCAGGACATGCTGCGTGGCGACGTTCAGGCTGCCTTTCTCAACGTTGCCTCGACCGCAGGACAAGTTCAGGCGGGAAAATTCCGTCCCCTGGCAGTGGTCAATCATGCGCGGCTCAAGGAATATCCCGACGTTCCGACCATGGAGGAGGCCGGGTTCCCCGACGTAGGGACAGTCGCCTGGAACGGGCTGTTCGCGCCGGCTGCAACGCCAAGGCCCGTGCTGGAAGCGCTATTCGTGGCCGTGACTCAGGCGCTGCAGTCAGCCGAAGCAACCGAGAAACTTCACAAACAGAACTTCAATATTGTGCCGAACAAATCGCTGGCCGATGCGCAAGCCTGGCTTGCGAGTGAAATGAAGCACTGGCAGACCGTCACCAGCACGGTGAAGATCGAAGTGGCCCAGTGATTTTTCTGAAGTCGCATCGGACGGCAACTTAATTCGCCACGGAGTGCAGGGCGCGCCACACTCGTTCCGGCGTCGCCGGCATGTCGAGCCGGGCACCTTCCGGCAGCGCATCCATAATGGCGTTCATCACTGCCGGCGGTGCCGCGGTCGTACCGGCCTCGCCGGTACCCTTTACGCCCAGCGGATTGGTGCGGCACGCGACGGCGTGGTGTTCGACCTTCATGCCCGGGAGCAGATCGGCCCGCGGCATCGCGTAGTCCATGAACGAGCCCGATACGAGTTGCCCATCGGCATCATAAACCGTGTGTTCGGTAAGCGCCTGGCCAAGACCTTGCGCCACGCCGCCATGGATCTGCGCCTCGACGATGGTGGGATCGAGCACGTTGCCGCAGTCGTCCACTGCGACATAGGAAACGATTTCAACTGCACCCGTCGAAGGGTCGATCTCGACTTCCGCGACATGGCAGCCGTTGGGGAAGGACGGCGGCACCTTGATGCCGGTTTGGGTATCGAGATTTTCCGTGATGACGCCCTGGCGCTTGAGCTCGGCGGCGCGTTCGGCCACCTCGAACAACGAAACCTCGCGCCCGGAATTTCTTACACTGAACTTGCCGTCGCGATAGTCGATCTCGCCCTCACCCGCCTGCAGCAGCATAGCGGCGACGCGCCTGCCCTTCTCAAGAGCCGCATCGACGGCACGTGCAACCGCACCGCCGGTCATCATCGCCGAGCGCGACGCGACCGCGCCGAACCCCGGGACGTCGCGGGCGGAATCGCCTGACGTAACCGACACCAGGTCGGATGCCACCCCCAGGCGCCGCGCGGCGACTTGGCCGAACACGGTCTTGTGCCCCTGCCCGCTCGCGCCGGCGCCGACACTGATCTGCACGGACCTTCCGCCCGGAAACGAGACGCGCGCCGCCTCTTCGGGGAAGGCGCCGGAAATTTCGAGGTAGCAACCAATACCGATGCCGCGCAGTTTCCCGCGTTTCTTCGCGGCCTTCCTGCGGTCACGGAAGCCGTCATAGTTGGCCGCCTTGAGCGCGCGTTCGAAGACCGCGGTGAACTCGCCGCTGTCGTACGTGTTCCCGAAAGGCGTCGTGTAAGGGATCTTCTCCGGTCTGATCAGATTGCGCCGCCGCAGTTCGGCGGCATCGATACCGGTCGCGTCTGCGGCTGCGTCGATCACCCGTTCGATCAGGTAGCTCGCCTCGGGCCGTCCGGCGCCGCGATATGGGCCCGTAGGCAGTGTATTGGTAAACACGCAACGCGTGTTCACCTGAGCGAGTGGAATGTCATAGACGGTCGGCAAGCATCCGGACACGTGCGTCGTGAACACGAAATGTGCGACGCCGGTGAAATACGCACCGAGATTGCCTATGCAGTCGACCCGCAGCGCCTGAAAGCGGCCGCGCGCATTGAGAGCAAGCTCGGCCGTCCAGAATGAATCGCGCCCCTGGTTGTCGCTAACGAAGGCCTCCGAACGCGTCGAGGTCCAGTGGATCGGCTTGCCGATCATGCGCGCGGCGTGCAGCAATGGCACGTATTCCGGGTAGCACCAGCCTTTCATGCCGAAGGCGCCGCCGACATCTTCGGTAAGGAGGCGCAACTCTTCCGGCTTGATGTTCATGGCGCCGGCGATCTGCCCACGGACACTGGCAACGCCCTGCGTTCCGACGCGCAAGGTAAATTGCTTCGTCGCCGCATCATAGCTTGCGGTTGCCGAGCGCGGCTCGAGCGAGGCAACCACCAGCCGCTGGTTGACAAGTTCGACACGGACAACATGGGCTGCCTCCGTGAAGGCACGATCGAGCGCAGCCTGCTTCTTGCCTTCCGGATCGGGCGGTGCGGTCCAGTCGAAGCCGACGTTGCCCGGTGCTTCCGGCCAGAGCTGCGCCGCGCCCTGCTTCACCGCCTCGCGTGCGTCGGTAACCGGCTTCAGCGGCTCATAGTCGACGACGACCCTGTCGGCCGCGTCCTGCGCCACCGCTGCAGTTTTCGCAACGACCATTGCCACCGGCTCGCCGACGTGCATCACCCGCGCCTCGGCAAGGGAAGGACGATGCGGCGAGATTGCGGTCTTTCCGCCACGGCCCGGAATCGGATGACCGTGCGAAATCGAATGATAGTGTGCGTCACTGAGATCGGCTGCCGTCAACACCGCAACAACGCCCGGCACCGCTTTCGCGGCAGACACGTCGACGCGCAGGATTCTGGCGAAAGCATGCGGCGAGCGAACGAAACAGGCAGCCAGCGCGCCATCCGGTTTGACGTCGTCACCGAAACGCCCTTGACCGCGCAGCAGGGAGTCGTCTTCAACACGCCCCTTCCAGGCATCGGCGTCGTCGCGAGCGGCGATTGATTGCGTCATTGCGATGCTCCGGAGATTTCAAAGCTTGCGATCGGTTATGCCGGCCTTGGCATAAAGCGCGTTGATGTGTGCCTTGACGTCAGGATCGGTCGTGTCGTGTTCGGGAGCGGCTGCCCAACCGGTCTTTCCGCGCGCATAGACCGCCATTTCCTCGTCCTGCTGCGACGTGCCGCCGGAAATGCCGTAGGCCCCGACCATTTCGTCGCCCTTGAACACGGGTGCCGCACCACCACTGGCTGCGATTCTCCCGTTGGTCATGGCGGCAAGGCTGACGAGCAGTTGCGGATTGCGCTCCTTGAACCATTGTTGGATCACCAGACCGTCCGGGAATCGCGGGCTCATCGAACGAAAGGCGGCCACCGTGAAGGCCTTGGCAATGGCCGTTTCCGGCGTGATGAAACCCGCCTCATCCATCCGCTCCACGGCAATCAGGTGGCCCTCCGGGCCCACCACGGCGACAGAGACCGGCACGCGCATGGCGGCGGCTTTCTCGACCACGGCATCGATGAATTCGCGACATTCCGCCGCACGCAACTTGGCCATCGCCACCCTCCAGCTCGGCCCGTTAAGCTTCGTTTAACCTGTTATGTCAGGCAATTAACTGCAAAAAAACGGGTTGGGGAATACCGTCCCGCGCATACCTGGACGCAAAGATGGCCGAGCATAACTCAGCACACGCCGTGGCGCGCGACTGGCGTTTGGTGATCGTGATCGGCGGAGCCAGCTTCGCCGTCGGATATACCGTCCTTCGCTTCGTTTTTCCCTCGGAAAAATGGGTCGTGGCCGCCGCAACCGTCGCGTTGCTGGCCATGACACTGACCCTCGTCTGGTTCGCGCGCAGGCTGCGCGCCGACAACCTGCGCATGCGGGTCGCGATCAACAACATGTCACAGGGCCTGTGCATGTTCGACGGCAATGAGCGGCTGGTGGTCTGCAACCGGCGTTACATGGACATGTACAAACTGTCAGCCGACGTCGTTAAACCGGGCTGCACGCTGCAAAGTCTGCTCGAATTCAGGATCAAGAACGGCACCTTCACACGCGACCCTGTCGAGTATAGACGGGAACTGATATCGGCAATGTCCGCAGGCAACACAACGAGTACCGAAGTGAAGTCGGCGGACGGTCGTTCGATCACCGTGATCAACCGCCCGATGCCCGACGGCGGCTGGGTGGCGACGCACGAGGACATCACCGAACGGCGTAATGCCGAGCGTGAAAGAGCATCGATGCAGGAGCAGCAGCGGCGCCGTGCAATCATCGAGCAGGCAATCGCCGCCTTTCGACAACGCGTCGAGGACCACCTCAGGACGGTGACCGAAGGTGCCAAGGCCATGCACGCGACGGCGACGACCCTGTTCAGCAATTCTGCGCAGACGTCTCAGAGCGCCGACGGAGCCGTGTCGGCTTCGAATGAAGCGTCGACGAACGTCGAGACTGCTGCGGTTGCCGCCGACGAGTTGAGCGGATCAATCAACGAAATCGGGCGCCAGCTCGCGAATACGACCGAAATCGTGCGTGCCGCGGTTACCGAGGCCCACGGTACCAACAGCCAGATCAAGGCACTCGCCGATGCAGCGCAGAAGATCGGCGATGTCATCAAATTGATCCGTGCCATAGCGGGACAAACAAATCTGCTGGCCCTGAATGCCACGATCGAAGCAGCACGTGCGGGTGAAGCCGGCAAGGGCTTTGCCGTCGTGGCTTCCGAGGTCAAATCGCTCGCTGTGCAGACGGCCAGGGCAACCGAGGACATCTCGAGCCTGATCATGGCCGTGCAAGGCGCCACCGGCAGTGCTGTTTCGGCGATCGGCAGGATCTCCGGCCGCATGCAGGAGATCGACAGTTGCGCGACCGCCGTCTCGGCTGCCGTCGAGGAGCAGAGTGCGGCGACCGGCGAAATCTCCCAGAACGTCGCGAGCGCGTCGGAGGGCGCAAAGCTCGTTGTGCAGGTCCTGGGCGACGTGTCCGGCGCCGCGGCGCACACGCGTGAATCGGCTGAAAACGTACTGGCAGCGTCGCAGGCGGTGGAAACGGCGGCGGCCGAACTGCGCAGGGAGGTCGAAAGCTTCCTGTCGCGTGTCGCTGCCTGATCAGACGAAAAACCCGCTCAGCCAGAAGAAGAATGCGGACAGCAGTCCGGCGGCAGGAATCGTGATGATCCAGGCCGTCACGATTTCGCGCGCGACGACCCAGCGTACGGAGCGGACCTTTTTCGCCGCGCCGACTCCGATGATCGACCCCGTTATGGTGTGCGTGGTCGACACCGGGATGCCCAGGCCGGTGGCTGCAAAGAGCGTGATCGAGCCGCCCGTTTCAGCGCAGAATCCCTGCATCGGCGTGAGCCGCGTGATCTTCGAGCCCATGGTGCGGACAATGCGCCAGCCGCCGGCCAGCGTGCCCATTGCCATAGCGACCTGACAGGCGAGCACCACCCAGAACGGCACGTGAAATTTGCCGTCGAGGTAACCCTGGGAATAAAGGAGCACCGCGATAATACCCATTGTCTTCTGCGCATCGTTGCCGCCATGGCCCAGAGCGTAGAGCGAGGCCGAAACAAACTGCGCACGCCGGAAGATATGATCGACGCCGTGCGGGGTGAATCGCACGAACATCCAGGACACCATCAGCATAAGCAGGAGCGCGAGCAGGCAACCAATGGCAGGCGACATGAAAATCGCCCCGGCGGTCTTTCCCACGCCCGTCCAGACGACCGCGCTGAAGCCGGCCTTCGCGATGCCGGACCCGACCAGTCCGCCAATCAAGGCGTGCGAGCTCGATGACGGAATTCCCAACCGCTGGGTAAGGATTTGCCAAACGATCGCGCCCGCAAGGGCGCCAAAAATCACATGCTCGTTTACGACGTCAGCTTCCACAATCCCGCGCCCGACCGTCTCGGCAACGTGCAAGCCGAAGAAAAGGAAAGCAACGAAATTGAAAAAGGCAGCCCAGGCTACGGCGAAATGCGGCCGCAACACGCGCGTCGAAACGATCGTTGCGATCGAATTTGCCGCGTCATTCATTCCGTTGAGAAAATCGAATGCCAGTGCCACGACGATCAGGCCAACAAGAAACGGCAAGGTCAGCGCGGCGGCGTCCATCGTCGTTCGGCCTTGAAGGGATTACACGTGCTCGATGACAATGCCGTGCAGTACATTGGCAACGTCATCAAAGCGGTCGACAACTTTTTCCAGATGATCGTAGACTTCATTGCCTACAAAGAAGGCCATCGGGTCGGATTTGGCGTGCTCCTGGTAGAGCGTACGCAGGCCTTCATCATGCAGCTCATCCGCGCGTCCTTCGAGTTGTGAAATCTGCTCGGTGAGGGCGCTGAGGCGCGTCGCTTCCGTCGTCAGCCTTCCCAGCAGTGGAACGGCCTCCTGCACCAACTCCGCAGACTTCACGATCGCATCACCCATCTGCTTCATCTTCGGCGTGAACGTCTTGACGTCGAAGAGCGCAACCGTCTTGGCGGTCTTCTGCATCTGATCAATCGAGTTATCCATTGCGGTGATCAGATCGCGGATGCTGCCGCGGTCGAACGGGGTGATGAACGTGCGCCGGACGGCAATGAGCACTTCGCGTGTGGCATCATCGGCATCATGCTCACGATCCATTACCGTCTGGCAGTTTGAGGCAACGGCATCGCCGCCCTCCATCATCGCACGCAAAGCCTGGGCCCCCGCCAGGACGGCCTGAGAATGACGCGCGAACAGCTCGAAGAAGCGCTCCTCCTTCGGCATCAAGGCGTGGAACCAGCGCAGCATGAGAATCCCCGTGAGCCTGCAAGGGGAAACTAGTCGCTCGGCTTGAAGTTGCGAAACCCGGCGAAGACGCGCCTGTGGAAACATCAACCGGCAGCAGCCAACCGCGCCGCCATGTCCGCACGGCGATCAAGTTTAATATTGTGAAAACAATGGCTTCCAGTGAGCCCGTGCCGGACATGCGAGCGAAGACTTGCTGCATCGGCACGCCGGGTCGGTTAGTTTGCGCCCAAGGAATTGAAAGTTGGAGACGCTTGATGCGGTTGGGTTACTTCACCATGCCCGTGCACCCGCTGGGCCGGGACTGGACACAGACGCTGCGCGAGGATCGTGAGGCGATCATCCTTGCGGACAAGCTGGGTTTCTACGACGCCTTCGTCGGCGAGCACCTGACCGATGCCTGCGAGAACATCACCAACAGCATGTTGTTCCAGGCAACCCTGATCCACGACACCCGGACGATCAAGCTCGCGACGGGAACTGCCAATCTCTCGCAGATGCATCCGGTGGTGATCGCGGTCAACGCCGCGATGTTCGACCATCTCTCGCAAGGCCGCTTTGTAATGGGCGTAAGCGCCGGCGCCTTGACCTCCGATTCGGAGGCCATCGGGATTCTCGATCTGGACCGCAACAAGATTTTTGCCGAAGCCATCGATGTCATCCTCGCGATCTGGGAACGCAATCCGCCCTACGACATCGATTTTCCGGGCAACCGCTTCAAGGTCACCTTCGCGCGTACTGCTGCACTCGAGCTCGGCGTCGGATTCCTTGCCAAGCCGTTTCAGAAGCCCCGACCCGAAATCGTCGGCACGGTCGTCGCACCTTTCTCACCCGGCGTCGTACTGATGGGAAAGCGCGACTTCCACCCGTTGTCGGCCAATTTCCTGCTGCCGCAGCATCTCAAGTCCCACTGGACCAATTATGCAAAAGGCAAGGCCGAAGCAGGCGCCAAGGCAAACACAGCCGACTGGCGCATCGCGCGGACGATCTTTGTCGCAGACGATGACAAGGTGGCGCGACGGTACGGCCTCGAGGATGCGAAAAGCCCGTACCGGTTCTATTTCGAGCAGATGCGCGCGAAAATGAAGCGGGGTAACCGGCTGTACGTATTCAAGAGCCACAAGGAACAGCCGGATGAGGAGATCACACACGATTACGTCATGCAGCACTGCATGACGTTCGGTACCGTCAACAAGGTCGTCGACGCCATCCTCAAACTGCATGAGGAAACCGGTGACTTCGGCGAGCTGGTATATGCTGGTATGGACTGGCTCGATCCTGCTCTTGCCAAGCGGTCAATGCAGCTGATGGCCGAGGAAGTCATGCCGCGCGTCAATGCCGCGATCGGCAAGGCAGCAAAGACAGCTGCCGAGTAACCCTTTCGTTCAGACCGACAGCGGATCCGTCCCGAGTGCGGCATAAAGGCCGTGCCTGGCGCCTTGCGTGAAGGGCACGTCTCTGTCGAGTTCAATGGACGCCGAGCGCACGCGCTGCGCCTCGGGCTCGGTCGCCGGCACCGTACCGCCGTCGGCTGCCGCCTTCGCTGCACGCAGCAGGATCTTGCGGGTCATGACGATGCCGGCATCGGTCGCGCACAGATGCTCTTTCGTGCGGTCCTGGATCGGCCCCATGCTTTCCTGGATCGACGCGTCCTGCATCGCGATTCCGTCGACGCCGGTTGACGAATGGCCGTGACGCTGAGCCTCGCGGTCCAGTAAGTAGTTGTTGGATTTGTTGGCTAGCGGAATAAACGTGCCTGGAACATATTTCACATGGATGCCTTCCCCATCCTGCATCGCGGACACTTCCGCCTTCGTCAGCGCGCGCTTGGGATGGTAGTTGATGCTCCAGGCCCAGCAGTTCTCGTCATCGATCGGAACCCACGCGTGCGCGCCCAGCGGATGACCGGCACGTGGCGGGATGATGGTGTACCAGGGCATGATCCACGGCGTGATGCGCCAGTAATACTTGTCGCCGTCGGCATTGCGGCGGGCACCGATCAGAAGCCCGCCCGGAAATTCCTCAACGCTAAACAGCGGCATCCGGTCGCGCTCGTTGTAAAGGTTCCCTTTCGAGCCCTTGAACAGTGGATCCTTGTTGAGCTCGCTGCCGTGCAGCCAGGAGACATGACTTGAATCGATGCCGCCCTCCATTGCCTGCAGATAATTGCATTCCTGCAGACGTTTCGAGACAAAACGCTGCGCCGGTGTGACGTCGGTCCATTCCAGCGCGGGCGGCGGCGGCTGCAGCTCCGGCGGCCCCATGTACGCCCAGACAATTCCGGCCTTTTCGATGCAAGGGTAGGACTTCAGCTTGATGTTCCTGCGGAAGCCCGACTCTTCCGGCTCCGACGGAAGATCGACGCACTGCCCGGTCACATCGTATTTCCAGCCGTGATAGGGGCAGCGCAGCCCGCATTCCTCGTTCTGCCCGAACCACAGCGAAACACCGCGATGCGCGCAGAATTCGTCGAGCAGGCCGATTTGACCCTTGCTGTCGCGAAAGCAGACCAGACTTTCGCCCATCAACCTCACGCGCACCGGCGGACAATCGGGTTCGGGAATTTCGGAGGAGAGCAGAAACGGCGCCCAGTACCGCCGCAGTAATTTGCCCATCAATGTTCCCGGGCCGACGCGGCTCAGCTGCTCATTTTGTTCACGCGACATCATGGCGACGTTTCCTCAGGCCTTTGCTATGATCTTGCACTTGTTGGCCGCCATTATAGGCAGCCGCGACGGCGACGGAAGCCAACCGCCATGCCCTTACCGCGCATCGCCATTGCAACCGGGGACCCGGCCGGGATCGGACCGGAGATCGCGCTCAAGGCGGCGCTCGACCCGCGCGTGCGCAAGCTTTGTCGGCCTCTGCTGGTGGGCGACCCGGCCGCGGTAGAACTGCATGCCCGCGCGGCCGGCCTCTCGCCGGAACTTGGCGTCATCGAAAAAGCGTCGGAGGCCGACTGGTCCGATGACGCCGTCAACCTGCTTGATGCACGCGACGGCAGCAATGCGCCGGTCAAAATCGGCACGATCGATGCTGCCTACGGCCGGGCATCGCTGGCGAGCGCGAGCCGCGCCATCAAGGCTGCACTTGCGGGCGAAGTCGACGCGGTCGTGGCGGCGCCGCAGACCGAGCGTTCCATTGCCGCGGCAGGCATTGCATTCGACGGCTATCCGTCATTCGTCGCGCGTGAGACCGGTACACCGGTCAACGATGTCTACCTGATGATCTGTTTCGACGACTCGCGCATCGTGCACGCGACGCTGCACGTCAGTGTGCGTGAGGCCGTAGCGCTGATTACGCCCGAGCGCATTGAGCGGGTTATCCGGATCACCGATGCCTCGCTGAAAAATCTCGGTATACCGAAGCCGAAAATATTCGTGAGCGGCCTCAATCCCCACGCCGGCGAGGATGGCCTGTTTGGCTCGGAAGAGGGCGACATCATCGTTCCGGCAATCGCACGCGCGGCAAAGACGGGCATCGATGTGTCCGGACCTTTCGGCGCCGACACCATGTTCCGCAAAAAAGGTTGCGACGCCTACATCGTGATGCTGCACGACCAGGGCCACATCGCCGCCAAGCTGCAGGCGTTCAACCGGACTGCGGGTCTTTCGATCGGATCGCCTATTCTATTTTCGTCCGTTGCGCATGGCAGCGCACATGACATTGCGGGAAAAGGTCAGGCCGATCCCGGCGCCATGATCGAGGCAATCACGAGGCTCGCAAAAATCGGCGTGCCGGAACAGCAATCCGCCTAGCGGACAGGGGGCGGCAGCGGTGAGGACGAAACCGCAGCTGCGCTGTTGCTGTGCGCGCCAACGGTGCCGGATGGCACAATATTGGCTGGTGAGCCGGATCCTGGCGTTGCGGCTGCGGGAACCGTGCCAGCCGCGGCTGGCTGGGCGCCGGTATTGGCAATGTGTTCCGGCGGCCTGCCGGGCAACACGACGACGCGCGTGCCGACCTGAACGCGGCTGTAAAGATCCTCGATATCCTCGTTGAGGAGTCTGATGCAGCCTGACGACACGAACGAGCCGATTGTCGACGGCTGGTTGGTGCCGTGGATTCTGTAAAGCGTGTTGCCCAGATAGAGCGCGCGTGCGCCAAGTGGATTGCCGGGACCACCTGCCATCATGCGCGGCAGGTAAGGTTGGCGCTCAATCATCTCCGACGGCGGGAACCAGTCGGGCCATTCCTTCATCCGCGAAATACGTTCGGTACCCGTCCAGGTAAATCCTTCGCGGCCTACGCCGATGCCGTAGCGCATCGCCTTCCCGTTACCCAGCACGAGATAGAGATAGGTGTTGGCGGTATCGACGATGATGGTGCCTGCCGGCTCCTTGGTCGTGAAATCGACCAGCTGCCTCTTGAGATTCGGCGGCAGTTCCTTCGGTTGCCCGGTTTCCGGTTGGTCTTCCGGCGGCAATGACATTACGCTGCCGGAAGGTTGTGTCGGCTGCAGTGCCGCGTTAGGGACGACGCCGACCGGATTCGGCGGGCGGACGACGTCAGGGTCGGTTGATCGCGCAACTGGCGCCTGCGGAGCACCCGGCACCTGCTGCGCGGGCATTTGTCGAGTGTCGAGTTGATGACCCCGCGACGAGTCAAACAGGCCCGCCGGTGGCGGTGGCAACGGATCTTCGTCGGGGTAAGGGACCACCCGACTGCTTCCGCTTCGGGGTCTGCGGGGCGTCGCCGGATAAAGGTCCTCATCGTTATAACCGCCCATGACCGGCGGAAGTCGCTCTTCGTAGACTCCCGGCGGGGGCAGCGGCCGTTGGGCCAAGGCAGGCGTGGCCAGAAAAGCCGCCGCAATCGGCAAAGTCACCAGGAAAGCCGAGGATAGTCGGGCCATTGTCCACCTAGGGCCGAAAAGGAGTCGCCGCCCAGCCGCGCCCTCATTGCTCCGCGATGAAGGCACATTCAAGACCACAATACGGCCATCTCGTTAACGTGATTCTTAATCCAGATATCATGTTTTCTTGGTTTCCGCGGCGAGAACCTGCTTTGCCACCCGGTGGCAGTCCACTGCTGCCGGGAACCCGCAATAGACAGCGATCTGGCGCAGGATGGCCGAAAGCTCGTTTGGAGTGAGCCCGTTGCGAAGCGCGCCGCGAAAATGCGCCTCGAACTCATGCATTCGGCCGAGACAGGCGATCATCCCGAGGTTGAGGATGCTGCGGTCGCGTGGCTTGAGCGCGTCGTCACCCCATACCGCCCCCCAGCAATAGGTCGTAAGCAATTCCTGGAATTGCCGATTGAAATCGTCGGTATTGGCGACCGCGCGATCAACGTAATCGTCGCCCAATACCTTGCGACGCATCGCCATACCGCGGTCGTAGAGTGCCTTGTCCATGGGATTCCTCCGTTTTGCGCGGCGCTGCCGCCGTTATGCGCCGCATGTTGACAGACGCAGGCCGATTTCGTCCATTCTTACCGCAGACAATTTCTACGATCACTTTGGCGGGCTCAAACGAGGGGTGACCCATGTCAGTATTACGCATGACACATGCAGCAGCCTTCATGATCGGTTTGGGGCTTACGGTTGCCTATACGATACCGGAGACAATGAGTCAGGAGGCCGGGTGGACCGTTCTGTTCGACGGCAAGAATCTCGACCAGTGGGACCAGGTCGGCGAATCCAACTGGCACATTGCGGATGGCGCGGTTGTTGCAGACAAGATGGCGGGAAAAGAGGCCGGATATCTGGTCAGCAAGAAATCCTTCAAGAACTTCATCGTCCGCGTCGAATTCTGGCCAAGCGACGACGCAAACAGCGGGATTTATTTCCGTTGCCTCGATCCAAAAAAGATTACAGACCGGACCTGCTACGAGGCCAACATATTCGATCAACGAAAGGACCCGAGCTACGGCACCGGCGCTATCACCCGCTACGTGGAAATAAGTCCAATGCCGAAGGCCGGCGGCAAATGGAACACGTATGAAATCACGGCGAATGGTCGCGACATAACGGTCGTGCTCAACGGGCAGACGACGGCAAAGCTTCGTAACGGTATGTTCGACGAAGGACCGATCGTGCTCCAGCACGGCGCCGGAACGATCAAGTTCCGGAAAGTCGAGGTCAAGCCGCTCTAGCCGGTGATCCGCAGGACAACGCACCATAATGAAAGTCGCGATCGTCGGCGGCGGCATCTGCGGCCTATCGCTTGCACTTAACCTCAAGGAACGCGGCATTGCCTGTCGGGTCTACGAGCGCGCGCCCGAGCTCAAGGAACTCGGTGTCGGCATAACGCTCCTGCCCCACGCGATGCGCGAGTTCACGACGCTCGGCGTCGCCGGCGACCTGCTCAAGGCCGGCCTCGAAAACAGGGAAAGCCGTTTCTACAACCGTTTCGGCCAGCTGATTTACAAGGAATCGCGTGGCAAGCTCGCAGGTTATCAGTATCCGGAAGTCTGCATCCACCGTGGCCGCCTGCACATGATCCTGTACAAGGCCGTGCTGGCGCGGCTGGGCGCCGATGCAATCCTGACCGATCACGAGTGCATCGGCGTGGAGCAGGATGAGCGTGGCGTAACCGCGCACTTCAAGACCGGCGCCGGCGGCAAGCGCGACAGCGTGCGCGCCGACATTGTCGTCGACTGCGCGGGTATCAACTCAACGATCCGCAAGCAGTTTTATCCGGGCGACAAGGTGGCGTTCGCCGGCATTAATACGTGGCGCGGCGTTACGCGGCGCAAGCCAATTCTGGACGGGCACACCTATATGCGGGTCGGTTCCATATTGACCGGCAAGATGGTCATTTATCCGATCATCGACAGCATCGACGGCGAAGGCCGCCAACTGATCAACTGGATGGCCGAAATCAAGCGCGACACGTTCGAACAGAACGACTGGAACAAACCTGGCAATCTCGCCGACTTCTTTCCGCTTTACGAGACCTGGCGTTTCGACTGGCTCGATGTCGCGCAAATGATCCGCGATGCCGATCAGATCCTTGAATATCCGATGGTGGACAAGGATCCGATCGACAAGTGGACATTCGGCCGGGTCACTCTCGCCGGCGATGCCGCGCATCCGATGTATCCGCGTGGATCGAATGGCGCTGCGCAGGCGGCAATCGACGCACGCACGCTCGCGGACCTGTTGCGCAGCCATTCCGATCCGCGTGACGCCCTCAAGGCCTACGAAGCTGCGCGCGTGGCGCCGGCCGCGCGCGTAGTGCGTACCAACCGCGAGCATCCGCCGGATTTCATCAACATCAAGGTCGAGCAACTTGTCGGCGACCGGCCGTTCGACAACCTGGACGACTACATCACGCAGGACGAACTGCGCGCGCTGTCGGAGAATTACAAGCGCATAGCCGGCTTTGCGCTTGCCGACGTGAGCGGACGCTGAACAGGCCGGTGGCTCGCCACGGGAGCGGGCGGCATGAGTGCGCAAATCCTTATCGTCGGCTGCGGCGCCATCGGCGGATTGTTCGCTGCCGCCCTGTCGTCGGTGGCCAAGGTAACGGCGTTTGACGCGAATTCCGAACACGTCAACGCCATCAATGCGCGCGGCCTGCGGATCGTCGGCAAAAATCCGCAAATCGCGCGCGCCCAGGCTCTCACCGACCCGGCTGGACTCAGAGGCGCGCGGTTCGATGCCGTCATTTTCCTCGTCAAGTCGAAGGCGACCAGCAACGCACTGGCACAACTGCGCCCGGTACTCGGCGGTAATCCGATGCTCGTCACGTTGCAGAATGGCATGGGCAACGCGGAAACCCTGCTGGCCATGCGCGACGTCCCTGTCGCCCGGGGCGTGACCATGAACGCCGGACGTTACGTCGAGCCGGGGTGTGTCGAATGGCTGATCGCGGGGAAGACCTGGATCGGCCCCTTGCGCGGGATTGTCGATGATTTGCGGTCGCTGGCTGACCTTCTTAACGAAGCGGGACTGCAGACCGAAACCGTCGCCGACCCGATGGGTGCGGTCTGGTCCAAATTCGTGTTCAACTGCGTGATGAACCCCTTGGGCGCGTTAATGATGGGCGACAACGCATCCCGCTATGACTCGCCCGAGATGCGGGCGCTGATTGACGATATGGCCGCCGAATGCGTGGCGGTCGTCCGCGCCCTGGGCGGTACATTCGCTTTTCCGCCAATGGAATTCGTCAACAAGGTCCGCAGCGGCGAGATTCCGGTGTCCGGGCACGCGGGATCGATGGCTCTCGACATAGCGCGTGGTGCGGCGACCGAAATCGACGAACTGACCGGGTTTATCGTCCGGGAAGGCGAGCGGCTGAAGGTTCCGGTTCCCAATTGCAGGGCCGTCTACCGGCTGGTTAAGGGGCTTGAGCTGGCGGCCCGGAGGCGGGTTGCGAATCCCCGATAATTCAACGCGTTAGTCATCATGGCCGGGCCGGTTTCCCGCTATACTGCAGCCACAGGATTCGGACGCACCGCCCGTTTAACAGACAGGCCAAGTCTCCAATGAACGGGCTCCCGGTATGGCAACCACCGCATCGCGATGGATGACAGCGACGAAGCGCTCATGGCCAGGGTCGCGCGCGGCGACGAACGGGCGTTTCGGCAGCTTGCGCGCCGCCATTTGCCGGCCGCGCTGGGGATTGCGCGGCGCATGCTCGGCAACACGGCAGACGCCGAGGACGTGGTGCAGGAGGCGCTCATGCGCGTGTGGACGCATGCACCGCGCTGGCAGCCCCTGGCCTTGTTCCGGACCTGGCTTACGCGCGTGGTCATCAATCTGTGCCTCGACCGCAAGCGCCGTGCGCCCTGGGTCGAACTCGAAGCGGCCGGTGAGATTGTCGATCCGACGCCGGGCGCAACGGAAAAGGCGGAAAGCGACGAGCGGGATCGCATGGTCGCGGCTGCAGTCGACAAGCTGCCCGCGCGGCAGCGCACGGCGATCATGCTCACGTACGGTGAAGGCATGAGCAATGCGGAGGTGGCCGAAATTCTCGATACGTCGGTTTCAGCGGTCGAGACTTTGCTGGTGCGCGGCAAGCAAAACCTGCGCCGCACACTGAGCGATGTAATTAATGAGGATGAAGCGAAATGAACGACGAGCAGTTCGACAACCTTCTCAGGAACGCGCTGAAGCGCGAGGCGGCGGCGCAGCCGGTCGATGAGGCTGCCATCGGCCGCCTGCTGAACCGTATCAGCGGCCCGCTGCCGCGCCAGAAGCAACCGCTCTGGCGACTGCCGGCGGTGCTGCTCGACTGGCAATTTGCTCCGGCATGGCCGCGCGTGGCGGCGCTTGCCTGCTGCGCGGCACTTGGTTTCTTCGTCGGTATCGCCGGACTTGACCGCCGCATAGACGACTTGGCCGCCGCGCCTGCTTCCGTGGGCGGCGGCGGTATCGGGTCAATCACATTCGAGCCCGATGTATTCACGGGAGCGCGGCCATGAGCATAGCTCAGGCACTGCCTGCGGACCTGCGCGGCTCCTCGCGCTGGCTGCTGCTCGGTTCGCTCGCCCTCAACCTGTTCTTTATCGGCGTCGCCATCGCCATGATGATCAGAGCGCCGGCACCGTCGTACTGGGATCCCAACGTCTTTGTCCGCGTCGAGCGCCTCGCCGCGACTCTCCCCGCGGCCGATGCCGAGATCCTGCGCCGAAGGATCGCCGCCAGCCATGCGGCAATCGAGGAGGCACAGACAAAGTATCATTCCGCGCGCCAGCACATTCACGAGGTGCTGCGGCAGGAACCGTTTGACGTCGAAGCCATGCGTGCCGCAACCGCCCAGACACGCGCAGCGCGCCTGAATTTCGATCAGACTATCCAGGGAGTCTTCGCCGACATCGCAGCCGAAATCACGCCTGCCGGGCGTCAGGCATTGGCCAATTGGCCGCCCGGGCGGAAGACCGTGAGCAACAAACGGTAGTAATATTATTGCTCAACCGAATCGTTCTTTGGCCGCGGTCTGAAAGCTCATTGGATGCATTGGGGTGAGGAGACAAAGGAGGCGGGAAGGAAGGCTTGGGGGCGCCCGTTCTGGATGATGCTGCAGACTGTATGCGTAACCTTGCCGCTTGGCGGCTGTCTGCTCGCCGGTGACAAGCCGGAGCCGGGGCTCAACATTCCGCCCGCTTACAGTGCAGGCCCACGCAACCCTGCGGCGGCACAGGCGGCGACGCCGGCACTCGAATGGTGGCGCGGCTTTCGTTCGCGCGAACTGACCGAGATCATTGAAGAGGCCCGCAGCGCCAATCTTGATATCGCGGCGGCGGTTGCACGCATTGTGCAGGCCGATGCCAATTCCCGCATCGTGGGTGCGGCGATCCTTCCAACCGTCGACCTCAACGGCAACGCGTCACGTATCCGTACTTCGAAAACAACCTCAGGCGGTGGATCGACAGGATCGCTCGGTGGCTCCGAACGTGACCTGCTCTCGGCATCGCTGACCGCGAGCTACGAGATCGATTTCTGGGGCAAGAACCGCTCGGCAATGCGCGCTGCCGAGGATCTCGCGGTCGCCAGCCGCTTCGACCGCGAGGTAGTGGCTCTCGCGACGGTAGTCGCGGCTGCCAATGCCTATTTCCAGATCCTCGCGACGCAGGACCGCCTGCGGGTCGCGCGTGACAACCTGGCCAGTGCCACACGTGTGCTCAATCTCATCCAGCAGCGGCTCCAGGCGGGGACCGCCTCGGCCCTCGACACCGCGCAGCAGGAAAGCCTGGTCAACACCCAGCGGGCCGCCATTCCGCCGCTGGAGCAGACGCTGCGGCAGAACCGCGTCACTCTCGCCGTCCTGATGGGACGCTCCCCTGAAGGCGTCGCGATCCGCGGCGGCAGCCTGCGCAGCATCCGCTATCCGCGGGTGACGCCCGGCCTGCCATCGGAACTGCTGACGCAACGGCCCGACATCCGCGAGGCCGAAGCCAATCTGGCTTCCGCCAATGCCAACGTGGAGAACGCGCGCGCGCAGTTCCTTCCAAGCATCACACTCACCGGCGAAGGCGGCTATCAGAGCGCTGTCCTCAGGACGCTGCTGCGGCCTGAGTCGGCCTTCTTCACGCTCGCGGCCAGCCTGACACAGCCCATCTTCGAAGGCGGCCGGCTGCTCGGCAACCTCGACCTGCAGAAGGGCCGGCAGGATGAGCTTCTGCAGGCCTACCGCAAGGCGGTCATCTCGGCCTTTGCGGATGTCGAGAATGCCCTCGACGCGGTCAGGCAGACGGCGGAACGTGAGCGCCTGCAACGCGAAGTCGTGACAAGCTCGCGCCGCGCCTTCGATATTTCCGAACAGAGACTGCGCGAAGGTACTGTTGACCTCGTTACCGTGCTGCAGACCCAGCAGACGCTCTTCCAGGCCGAGGATGCACTGGCGCAGGCGCGGCTCGCGCATGTGCAGGCAATCGTAAGTCTTTATCAGGCGCTTGGCGGCGGCTGGTCGCCGAAACCGGTGGATGCCGCCGATGCACGGTGAATTCCCCAAACAGTTGCTCGCAAAAACACGCGGCGGCACGCGCAGGATGATCGTAATTGCAGCGGTCCTGATCGCAATTGCCGCTGCGCTTTACTACGTCTTCGGGAGCTCAGGCCCGCAGCAGCGGCGCGGCGGCCGCTTTGTTGCGGAAGGTCCGGTGCCGGTGCTGGTTGCCACCACTGTGCGCGCCGATGTGCCGGTCTACCTGGATGCGGTGGGAACCATCAGGGCTCTCAACACGGTGACGGTCCGGCCCCAGGTCGACGGCAAATTGCTGAGCGTCAACTTCAAGGAAGGCGACGACGTCAAGAAGGGCGACGTACTGGCCAAGATCGATCCGGTGATCTACCAGGCGCAACTCGACCAGGCGATCGCAAAGAAGGCGCAGGACGAGGCACAACTCGCCAATGCCAGGATCGACCTCGAGCGCTACGAAAAGCTTGCCGCCACCAACGCCATCAACAAGCAGCAGGCCGATACCCAGCGCGCAATGGTGGCGCAGATCACCGCGTTGGTGAAGGCCGACCAGGCCGCAATCGAGAACGCCCAGGCGATGCTCGGTTACACCACGATCACCGCACCGATCGACGGGCGCACGGGCATCCGCATGGTGGACGAGGGCAACTACGTGCGTGCAGCCGACGCGAATTCCTCGATCGTCGTCATCACGCAGCTGCAGCCGATCTCGGCCCTCTTCAACCTGCCCCAGCAGGATCTTCCGCAGGTCAACACCGCATTCGAGAAGAGTCCGCTCAATGTCGAGGCTCAACGATCCGACACCGACGCCGTGGTCGACCGTGGCGTGCTCAGGGTCGTGGACAATCAGGTCGACCAGACAACCGGCACGGTGAAACTCAAGGCCGAGTTTCCTAACGATAAGCTGCAGCTCTGGCCCGGGCAGTTCGTCAACGTCCGGCTGCTGGTCGATACGCTTAAGCAGGTCGTGGTGATTCCGACCGGCGCGGTGCAGCGCGGTCCGACCGGCACATTTGTGTACGTCGTCAAGGACGACGATACCGTCGCCGTCCAGCCGATCACCGTGCAGAAGCAGGATGAGACGCAGACCGTGGTCAGCAAGGGTCTCGAGCCGCCCGCACGCGTGGTGACCACCGGCTTCGTGCGTCTCACCGACGGCACCAAGGTCGTGGTCGGCGGCGCCGAGACGCCCGCGGCGCAGCCAGCCGACCAGCGGCCGCAAGGCCAAGGCGGGCGGCGGCAGCGTGGCGGCAATTCGGCAAGGCCGAATGCACAAAAATGAGCGTATCGTCGCCATTCATCCATCGGCCGATCGCCACCTCCCTGCTTGGCGTCGCCGTGATGCTGGGCGGCTGTCTTGGTTACTGGTGGCTGCCGGTCTCCGCGCTGCCGCAGGTCGATTTCCCGACGATCCAGGTCACGACACAGCTGCCCGGCGCCAATCCTGACACGATTGCGTCGCTGGTGACGGCTCCGCTGGAGCGTCAGTTCGGGCAGATTCCCGCCCTGCAGACGATGACGTCATCGAGCTCCTTTGGCATCAGCCAGGTAACGCTGCAGTTCGAGCTCAATCGCGACATCGATGCGGCCGCGCAGGACGTGCAGTCGGCAATCAACGCAGCCGCCTCGACATTGCCACGCAACCTTCCCTACCCGCCGCTCTATTCGAAGGTGAACCCGGCCGATGCGCCGATCATCACGCTGGCGCTGACCTCGAAGACCATCGATCTGCGCACGCTGAGCGACTTGGCCGATACCGTTATGGCGCCGCGATTGTCCGAGGTGACGGGCGTCGGACGCGTGTCGGTACAAGGAGGAATACGGCCAGCCATCCGCATCCAGGCCGACCTCTCGCGCCTTGCGGCCTACGGCATCGCCCTCGACGACGTGCGCACGGCGGTCGTCGGCGCCAACGTCGCCGGCCCGAAAGGTGCGCTCGATGGCGCGCACCAGTCCTACACCATCTCCGCCAACGACCAGATCACCGCCGCGAGCACTTACAGGGACATCGTCGTCGCCTTCCGCAACGGAGCGCCGGTCAAGATCAGCGAGATTGCCGAGGTTATCGACGGTCTCGAGAATACCAAGGTCGGTGCCTGGTACCGCGGTCAGTCCGCGATCGTTCTCGACGTGCAGCGTCAGCCCGGAGCCAACGTGATCGAGACGGTGCAACGCGTGCGAGCGGAGTTCCCGCGCCTGCGGCGCGCAATGCCGGCTGGCGTCGACCTGACCATTGTCAATGACCGCACTACCACCATTCGCGCGTCGATCCACGACGTGCAGTTCACGCTGGTGCTCAGCGTTGCCCTGGTTGTGCTCGTCGTTCTCATATTCCTGCGCACGATCCGCGCCACCGTCATTGCCGGCGTCGCGCTGCCGTTGTCGCTCATTGCGACATTCGGCGTGATGTGGTTCTGCGGCTTCTCGCTCGACAACCTGTCGCTGATGGCGCTGACTATCGGGACGGGCTTCGTGGTCGACGATGCCATCGTCATGATCGAGAACATCGTCCGCCATATGGAAAACGGGGAAGGCCCGCTCGATGCCGCCCTCAAGGGTGCGCGCGAGATCGGATTTACGGTCATTTCACTGACCCTGTCGCTGATCGCGGTCTTCATCCCGCTTCTGTTCATGACCGGCCTGGTCGGAAGGATGTTCCGCGAATTCGCGCTCACTCTCACCATCGCGGTCGTCGCGTCGGCGATCGTCTCGCTGACGCTGACGCCGATGATGTGCTCGCGCCTCTTGCGCGATGGTGGCGGCGGCGAAAGTAATGCGCTGACCCGACGCTTTATCGCCCTGGTCGACCGCGTCGTTAAGCTCTACCACGCGAGTCTGTTATGGGTGCTGCGGCACCAGCCGGAAACGCTCGCGGTGACGCTCGCAACGCTCGCAGCCACCGTCCTGCTTTATGTCGTGGCGCCGAAAGGTTTTCTGCCCCTGCAGGATACCGGCCTGATCACGGCCGTCACCGAGGCCGGCACCGATGTGTCGTTCACCGAGATGCAGCGCCGCCAGCGTCGCGTCGAGGATGCGATCAGGGCGGATCCCGATGTTAGCGGCGTCATCTCCGTCGTCGGTGTCAGCCCGATCAACGCGACGCCGAATACCGGCCGGGTTGCGATTTCCCTCAGACCACGCGACGAGCGACGAGCGCACGTCGATGAGATCGTCGAGCGTCTCAAGCGTGCCGTCGCCGGCGTGGCCGGAATGGCGGTCTATTTCCAGGCTACACAGGACATCCAGATAGCCACGCGCGTGAGTCGCGCGCAGTACCAGTACACCCTCGTCTCCACCGACCGTGACGAGGTGATTGAGTGGTCGGACAGGCTGGTGCGCGGCCTTCGCGGCAACCCCGCGCTGCGTGAGGTTGCGTCGGAAGCGCAGGAAGGCGGCCCGCGCGTACGCGTCGACGTCGACCGCGAGCAGGCGGGCCGACTCGGCGTCTCCATGCAAAGCGTCACCGACACGCTCAATGACGCTTTCGGCCAACGGCAGATCTCGACCATCTACGGACAGGCCAACCAGTACCGCGTCATTCTCGAGGCACAGCCGCGCTACCAGCAGGATCCAAACGCGCTCACGAAGCTTTACGTTACCGGCGCCAGCACCTCGACGGGCACAGCGGCAACGGTCGGCAACACCGCGACCGGTGTTACGAACACCAACACGACGGCGACCCCGAATGCGATCACGACCAGCAACCAGGTGCCTTTGTCCGCTTTCGCGCGCTTCGTACCGACGTCGGCACCGCTTGCCATCGCCCATCAGGAGCAGTTTCCGTCGGTCACGATCAGCTTCGACCTCAATGACGGTTATGCGCTCTCCGATGCAGTGGCGGCGATTCGCGCGGTGCAGCGTCAGATCGGCATGCCGTCCTCGGTGACCGGCAGCTATTCAGGCGATGCCGCCGAATTTGCAAAGTCGCTGGCGGGAGAACCGTGGCTCATCCTCGCCGCCGCCATCGCGATCTACATCGTGCTGGGTATCCTTTATGAGAGCTTTATCCACCCGCTCACCATTCTGTCCACCCTGCCCTCCGCGGGGGTTGGCGCACTCCTGGCGCTGATGCTGTTCGGCTACGACCTTTCGGTCATCGCGCTGATCGGCATCATCTTGCTGATGGGCATCGTGAAAAAGAATGCGATCCTGATGATCGACTTCGCGATCGACGCCGAGCGCAATCAGGGCCTCTCGCCGGAAGAATCGATCGTACAGGCAGCCATGCTGCGCTTCCGCCCGATCATGATGACCACACTGGCAGCGCTGTTCGGCGCTTTGCCGCTTGCGCTCGAGAGCGGGACCGGCTCTGAGCTGCGCAACCCGCTCGGTGTCACCATCATCGGCGGATTGCTGCTGTCGCAGCTGCTCACGCTCTACACCACGCCCGTGATCTATCTCTACATGGAGCGCCTGCGTGCGCGCCTCGCACCTGCGCCGTTTCCCGTTGGCCGCCGGGCGACGCGCGCGGTCCGGGGGCGCCCGTGAATTTCTCCTATCCGTTCATTCGCCGGCCAATCGGCACCACTCTTCTCGCCACCGGGTTGTTTCTCACCGGCGCGGTTGCCTACACGTTTCTTCCGGTTGCAAGCCTGCCGAACGTGGAGTTTCCGACAATCTTTGTGAGCGCCAGCCGTCCCGGCGCCGAGCCGAACGTGATGGCAGCGACGGTGGCGGCGCCGCTCGAGCGGCGACTGGGCGAGATTTCCGGGGTGACGGAACTCACGTCGGTATCCTCGCTGGGCCTTTCGCGTATTACGATTCAGTTTGACCTGAACCGCAGCATCGATGGCGCGGCCCGGGACGTACAGGCTGCGTTGAACGCGGCACTCGCCGATCTCCCCGGCGACATGCCGACCCTGCCGACTTTCCGCAAGGCCAATCCGTCGGCGGCACCCATCCTGATTCTGGCGCTGACGTCGAAAACCATGCAACCGAGCGCGATCTACGACGTGGCTGACAGTGTCATCGCCCAGCGCCTGTCGCAGGTCGACGGAGTCGCCGACGTGACCGTCGCAGGTTCCGAACAGCCGGCGATCCGCGTCCGCGTCGATCCGGCGCGGCTCTCGGCGATGGGCCTGTCGATGGAAGACGTCCGCACTGCGATCACTAATTCCAATGCGGCGGGGCCAATCGGAACTTTCGATGGCGCGACTCGGGCTGTCACCATCGGAATCAACGACCAGCTCCGCGATGCCAACGAGTACGATCCGGTGGTGGTCAAGACCGTGAACGGCACGGTGATCCGCCTCTCGAATATTGCAACCATCCGTCCAAGCGTTCGCAACAGCCGTTCAGCGGGGTGGTTCAACAGAGATTCCTCAGTTCTGCTCATTGTAACAAAGCAGGCAGACGCGAACGTCATCGACACCGTAGACAGGATCTACGAATTGCTGCCCGAGCTTCGGCAATGGATTCCGGCGGGTCTGGATATCTCGGTACTGAGTGATCGTACGCAGACGATCCGGGCGAGCGTGCATGACATGCAGCTCACGCTCGCGGCAACTGTCGTGCTCGTCATGCTCGTCGTGTTCCTGTTCCTGCGGCGCGCGGCGCCGACGGCGGCCGCCGGCGTGACCGTGCCGCTGGCGCTTTCCGGCACGTGCGCGGCGATGTGGCTTGCCGGTTTCTCGATTGACAACCTGTCGCTGATGGCGCTTGCGGTCAGCGTGGGCTTCGTGGTCGACGACGCCATCGTGATGATCGAAAACGCCTTTCGGTATCTCGAAAAAGGCGCATCGCCGTTCCGTGCCGCCCTGCAGGGAGCAAGACAGATCAGCTTCACCGTGGTGTCCATTTCGGTATCGCTGATCGCGGCCTTTATACCATTGCTGTTCATGGGCGGGATCGTGGGGCGGCTGTTTCACGAATTTTCAGTGACGCTCGCCTTCGCCATCGCGATATCGACGGTCGTGTCGTTGTCGGTTACCCCGATGATCTGCGCCTATTTCGTGCGACAACCGCCGAGCCGGGACGGAACCTGGCTCGACCGCCGGATCGACGGATTGTTGACCCGCATGATCCAGTTTTATGGGCGCACGCTTCACTTGGCACTGGACCATCGACCGCTGATGTTGATCGTATTTGTCGCGACGATCACGCTGACCGCCGGCCTCTATATCAAGACTCCGAAAGGGTATCTCCCGCAGGACGACACCGGGTTGATCTTCGGCGGCACGATTGCGTCTCCGGATATTTCGTTCGACGCCATGAAGGCGCTTCAACTCAAGGCCATGGACGTCGTGCTTTCCGATCCTGCAGTCGCCGGGCTTGGCTCCTCCATCGGCACCTCACCATTCAATGCGGCGGTCAATTTCGGGCGTCTGTTCATCAGCCTGAAGCCGATCAATGAGCGTGGTGGACTCAGCACGCAGCGGGTTATCGCGCGCATGCGGCCGAAGCTTGCGGAAATTCCAGGTATCCGTGTTTTCATGTTTCCGGCGCAGGACTTGCGGGTCGGCGGGCGCCGGACGGATTCGCAATATCAATTCACGTTGTGGAGTGCCGATATCGAGGAATTGCAAAAGCGGGTATCGACCGTGCTTGATCGCGTCAAGCGCATACCGGGAGTCGTCGACGTGACGACCGATCGCGACCAGGGCGGTTTGCAGGTCAGTATCAGCATCGATCGCCAGGCGGCGGCACGGCTGGGCGTTCGCGTGCAGGATATCGACAACGCGCTCAACAACGCCTTTTCGCAGCGGCAGATTTCGACCATTTACGGAACGCGCAATCAGTATCGCGTGATTCTGGAGGTCGACCAGCAATACAGCCGCGATCCAAGTGATCTGGATCGGGTCTACGTGCCGGGGAGAGGCGGCGCACAAGTACCGCTATCGGCAGTCACGCGGATGGAACGAGGCAACGTGCCTCTGGCGGTCAATCATCAGGGTCAATTCCCGTCGATCACCATTTCCTACAATTTAACACCCGACGCCGTCATGGAAGAGACAACGGCTGCGATCGAAAGAGCCGTCACGGACCTGCATCTGCCGGACATCATCCATACCGATTTCTCCGGCGATGTCCGCGCCTTCCGGCAGGCAGCCGGCGCGCAGCCGCTGCTGCTGCTCGCGGCGCTCATCGCGGTCTACATCGTGCTCGGGGTGCTTTACGAGAGTCTCGCCCACCCGCTGACGATCATCTCAACCCTTCCCTCGGCCGGTCTCGGCGCCCTGCTTGCGTTGCAGATCTTCAATGTCGAGCTCTCCGTCATCGCCTTTATCGGCATCATTCTCCTGATCGGCATCGTGAAGAAAAACGGCATCATGATGGTGGACTTCGCGCTCGACGGCGAACGGCGGCTCGGCCTCTCACCGGAACGCGCCATCTTCGATGCATGCCTTGCACGCTTCCGCCCGATCCTTATGACCACGATGGCCGCCATGCTCGGCGCTCTGCCCCTGGTCATTGCCACTGGCCCCGGCTCGGAGCTGCGCCGGCCCCTCGGCATCACCATCATCGGCGGACTGCTGGTGTCACAGATGCTGACGCTCTACACGACGCCGGTGATCTATCTCCTGCTCGATCGCCTGCATCGCAGGCTCGGCGGGACAAGCTTCACGTTCATCCGCCGTCGCGGCCCGCCATTGCCGGCGGAATAAGCTAGACGCCCAAGTACCTGTGCTGCACGCCCGGCGCGGCGGCGAGTTCGGGCGAAGTCCCTTTCCACACCACGCGTCCGCGCTCGATGAGGAAGTGGCGATCGGCCACGCGCAAGAGTGCTCCGACGTTCTTGTCGATCACCAGGATCGACAGCCCCGACTCCTTGAGCCTGGCCAGGCAGCGCCAGATCTCTGCACGGATCAGCGGCGCGAGACCCTCGGTCGCCTCGTCGAGTATCAGCAGCCGCGGGTTGGTCATCAGCGCGCGGCCGATCGCCAGCATCTGCTGCTCGCCGCCCGACAACTGGTTTCCCATGCTGGCGTTACGTTCGGCGAGCCGCGGAAACAGTCCGTAGACCTTTTCGAGCGTCCACCCCGCGCCGTCGCGCCGCACGGCCGTCGCAAGCAGGTTCTCGCGCACGGTGAGATTCGGAAAGATCTGCCTGCCCTCGGGCACGAGCCCGATGCCGCACTGCGCGACCTTGTAGGACGGCAGCCCCCGGATATCGTCACCCATGAAGCGGATGGCGCCCGCCCGGGCCGGCGTCAGACCCATGATCGAGCGTACGGTCGTGGTCTTGCCCATGCCATTGCGGCCCATCAGCGTCACCATTTCGCCCGGCGCAATCGCGAGCGAGACGCCGAACAGCACCTGACTCAACCCGTAACAGGTTTCGATTCCGTCAAGCGCCAGGACCGGCTCAGCCATGGACGGCCTCCTGCTCGCCGAGATAGGCATCGCGCACCTGCGCGTTGTTGCGGATTTCTTCCGGCCTCCCCGAAGCGATCACGCGGCCATAAACGAGAACCGTAATGCGGTCGGCAAGCGCGAAGACTGCCTCCATGTCGTGCTCGACCAGAAGGATGGTCAGCTCCTTCTTGAGCTCGCGCAGCATTGCGACCATGCGTGCGGACTCCTCAGGTCCGAGACCCGCCATCGGCTCGTCGAGGAGAAGCATGCGCGGTTTCGATGCGAGCGCCATCGCAAGCTCAAGCTGCCGATGCTCACCGTGACTGAGTGCGGATGCCGGCAGATCCTCGCGCACCTTGAGCCCGGCACGGGCAAGGGCCGCGCGGGCCGGGTCGCGCAATTCGGCTTCGCGGCGTGCATTCCGCCAGAAGTGGAATGAATGCCCGGCATGGGCCTGGACCGCCAGGGCGACGTTGTCGAGTACCGACAGGTCGAGAAACAGCGAGGTGATCTGGAATGAGCGTGCAAGGCCAAGCGCGCTGCGCGCCGGCATCGGCAATGTCGTGATGTCGTTTCCCGCAAAGCGGATGCCTCCGGAATCGGGGGTGAGCTGGCCGCTCAATTGCGCGATCAGCGTGGTCTTCCCCGCACCGTTCGGGCCGATCACCGCATGCAATTCACCTTCGGGAATGCTGATGTTGAGCCCGTCGGTCGCGACGATGCCGCCGAAGCGCTTGGACAGGTTTTCCACCCGCAGCAGGTCAGGCATGGCGCACCTTGCCGAGCAGCCCGTCAATGCCGCCGCGCGCGAACAGCACCACCAGCAGCAACAGAGGTCCGAGAATGATCTGCCAGTATTCCGTAATGCCGGAGAGCGTTTCTTCCAGCACCAGCAGCACGACCGCGCCGAAGACCGGTCCGACCAGCGAACCCATGCCGCCGAGCACCACCATGATGATGAGGTCACCCGAGCGGGTCCAGTACATCATCGCGGGACTCACGAAATCGGTATGATTGGCGAGCAGCGCACCGGATAGCCCGCACATCGTCCCGGCAATCACAAAGCAGGTGAGCTTGTAGCGAAACGTCGGAAATCCGATCGCACGCATGCGCGTGTCATTCGACCGCGAACCCTGGATCACCAGACCGAAACGCGAATTGACGATACGCCAGACGAGATACATCGACGCATAAAGAAGCGCGAGGCAGAAATAGTAGAATTCGGTCTTGTTCGAGAGATTCAGCGCACCAAACTGGCTGCGCTTGTAAATCGTGAGCCCGTCGTCACCGCCGTACCGGGCAAGGCCAGCGACGACGTAATAAGCCATCTGCGCAAATGCCAGGGTAATCATGATGAAGTAGACGCCGCGTGTGCGCAGGCTGAGCGCGCCGATCACCAGCGCAAAAAGTGCAGACGCCGCAAGCGCGATAGGCCACTGGATAAATCCGCTGAAAATACCCTCGTGCGCCAGTATGCCGACCGAATAGCCTCCGATGCCGAGATAGACGGCGTGCCCGAAGCTCATCATCCCGCCGTAGCCGAGGATCAGATTGAGGCTGACCGCCGCCAGGGCCAGAATGATGATGCGCGTGAACAGCGTCAGCAGGAAACGGCTCCCGGTGAGATCGACATAAAGCGGCAGCAGTGCCAGCGCGAGGAGGAGCACGACCGCGGCGAGTGTTCGTGCGGAAAACCGGCCGCTCATTTGTTGCTCGCAGAGAACAGGCCTTCCGGCTTGACCACGAGCACGATTGCCATCAGCAGATAGATCAGCATCGAGGACAGCGCCGGCGCGGCCGTCGACGCCGCCGCCGGACTGAGCACCACGCGCAGCAGGTCCGGAAAGAAGGCGCGGCCGAGCGTGTCGATCAGCCCGACGAAAATCGCCGCGACGAACGCTCCGCGGATCGACCCGATGCCGCCGATCACGGTGATGACGAAGGCGAGAATGATGATGATCTCTCCCATCCCGATCTGGACGGTGAGGATCGGCGCCTGCATCAATCCGGCAAGCCCGGCAAGCGCGGCGCCGAGCCCGAAGACCAGCGTATAGAGCAGCTTGATGTTGACGCCGAGCGCACCGACCATCTCGCGGTTCGAAGCGCCGGCGCGGATGAGCATGCCGATGCGCGTGCGCATCACCAGGATATAAAGACCGGCCGCGACCGCAAGTGACACGATGATGATCGAAAGCTTGTAGGCGGAATAGTAGATTCCCGGGAGAATCTGCACCGGCGCATTGAGCCACGACGGCAAGGGGAGGCTCAGGCCCGCCGGTCCCCAGATCAGCCGCACCGTCTCATCGAAAAACAGGATGAGGCCGAATGTCGCCAGCACATGGTCGAGGTGGTCGCGGCCGTAAAGCCGCCGCATCACGATTACTTCCACGGCCATACCGACCAGCAGCGTTCCGCCGAGCGCCATAGCCACGCCGAGCAGAAAGCTGCCTGTCCATGCCGAGAATGTCGCCGCGAAATAAGCGCCGATCATGTACAGCGAGCCATGCGCCAGATTGACGAGGTCCATGATGCCGAACACCAGCGTCAGGCCCGCCGCCAGCATGAACAGCAGCAGGCCGAATTGCAGGCCGTTGAGACATTGCTCGATGAACAGCGTCATGGCACGCAAACTTCACGCGTTCGCTATGGAAAACGGCGGCAGCGCGTACGCGCCGCCGCCGTCATGGACCGCTCCGGCATCAGTTCGCCGGCATCTTGCACTTCGCGTGATGGACGTCCTGGAAATCCTTGACGATGGTGGCGGTCGTCTTGAGCACGTACTCGTTGCCTTCCTTCACCACGTCCTGAAGATAGAAATTCTGGATCGGAACGTGGTTGGGGCCGAACTTGAAGTTGCCACGCACGGACTTGAAGTCCGCCTTCTCGAGCGCCTTGCGGACGGCGTTTTTGTCGGACAAGTTGCCCTTGGTCGCGACGACCGCGGAGTTGATCAACATTGCCGCGTCGTAAGACTGCGCCCCGTAGAATGACGGGCGCAGGTTGTATTTCTTACGGTAGTCCGCGACGAATTTCTTGTTCGCCTCGTTCGGCAGATCGTTCACCCACTGCTGCGCCCCTGGCACGCCAAGTGCGAGGTCCTTCTGCAGCGGCAGCGACAGCTCGTCGATCGTGAATGCGGTGTAGAGCGGGATTTTGCCTTTGAGTCCCGCCTGCGCGTACTGCGTCAGGAACTGGACGCCCGCGCGCCCCGGATAGAACACGAACACGGCATCCGGGTTGGCATCTTTAGCCTTGGCAAGCTCGGCGGAGAAGTCGAGCTGGTCGGGCCACTTTGTCAGCTCCTGGCCGACGACTTTGCCTTTGAAGGTCGAGGCAACTCCCGCAAGCATGTCCTTGCCGGCGGCGTAGTTCGGGCCGATCAAAAAGACCGACTTCACGCCTTTCTGATTCATATAGAGGCCGACCGACTGAGGCGTCTGGTCGTTGTTCCAAGAACTCGAGAACACGTACGGCGAGCACAGCTCGCCCGCAAGCTGCGACGGCCCGGCATTGGCCGTTATCAGAAACGTCTTGGAATCGACCGCCGACTTCAGCGACGCGAGCAGAACGTTCGACCAGATGTAGCCGGTAAGGAAATCGACCTTGTCGGATTCGATGAGCTTGTCGGTCTTCTGCTTGCCGACCTCGGGTTTGAAGCCGTCATCTTCGTAGATCACTTCGACCGGAATACCACCCATCTTGCGGCCGAGATGATCGAGCGCGAGCTCGAAAGAATTGCGCATGTCGTTGCCGATCACTGCGACCGGCCCGGTGAATGTGCTGATGAAGCCGATCTTGATCGTTTTCTGCTGGGCCGCCGCCGGGCCCGCTGCGAGCAGCAGAGCTGCGCCCGCGGCCAAAAGCGTCTTACGCATGTGTTCCTCCCCGAGGCCATTTCGGCCGGTGTTTTGGATGGCCTAATGTACCGAAATCTGCCGGTATTGGTCCACCCGGCACGTGGCGCAGGAACGAGGCCAATGGGTGGGCGTACGCCCTGGTAAGCCACTTCGGGAGCGCCGGTTGACCGCGATGGCAGCTGCCCTGCAGTCTAGCCCGTCGGCCCACCGGGGCCGCCGTCGCGAAATATAGTTCGAGGGACTTCGACCTTTGTCCAAGGCACTTGAGAGGACCTATGACGGCATCGTCATTGGCGCCGGGCATCACGGCCTGATCCTCGGCACCTATCTGGCCCGCGCCGGCCTCGACATTCTCCTCGTGGATCGGCGGCTGACCTACGGCGGCGGCCTGTGCACGCGCGAGGTGACGCTGCCCGGTTTCTATCACAACCTGCATTCGATCAATCATTTCCACATCAGCGAAACGCCGTGGTTCAAGGATCTGGGCCTTGGTGACCGCGTGACCTACATCACCCCTCGCTACGAATTCGGCCAGGCGCATCAGGACGGAACCGCGCTCGTGCTCGGACGCGACCTCGAGGAATCGTTGGCGAACGTTGCGCGTTTCTCGAAAAAGGACGCCCAGACTTTCCGCGAGTGGAACCGTAAGGCGGAGAAAATCACGGCGCAGATATTCCTGCCGGAGCGCTATGCCGAGCCCTTGCCGAAAGAAGAACGCGAAGCGCTGCTGTCACGTACGGCACTGGGCCGCGAATTCCTGGATGTCTCCAACCGCCAGCCGCTCGATGTCGTGCGTGAATTGTTCGAGAACGAGCACGTACGGCTGTTGTTTCTTTTCAAAGTGTCGCTGTTCGGCACCTGGCTCGTTGACACGCTATCGAAGACCTCGCCGATGGGCTCAGTCATCCGTGCCTTCGACCTGGAGAGCGGTTATCAGCTCTGCCAGGGCGGCTCGTTCAACCTGGCGCGCGGCCTGATGGAAGCCTTCATCGCGGCGGGCGGCACGTTTGCGCCGCAGATCAACATTGACCGTATCGTCATCGAGAATGGCCGTGCGACCGGCATCGAACTGGCCGGGGGACGGACGGTGCGCGCGAAGCAGTTCGTTGCCTCGACGCTCGACGTGCACCAGACCTTCGAGAGCCTGATCGGCCGTGAGCAGCTACCGGCTGCATTTCTGAAGAAACTCGACGGTTTCCAGTACACCGCGTGGAGCCTGTTCGGACTGCATCTCGCACTTAACGAGAGCCCGCGCTTTGCGGCGGAGAAATTCGATCCCAACATCAACCGCTCGCTTAAGTGGAGCATCGGCGCCGAGACCATGCAGGACCTGTTTTCGGCGCACCAGGACGTACAGGCGGGCCGTGTGCCCAAAATTGTGCAATTCGGTTCGGGTCCGCTCAGCCTGCTCGATCCGACGCAGGCACCGCCCGGCAAACACACGACCTATTGCTGGCACGTCATGCCGCTTGACCCCGATCTCGGCGGTAAGGGCTACGAGACGTTCAAGGAGGAGTTCTCCGACAAGATCATCGAGTGCTTCGCGCGCTACTGCCCGAACATGACGAGCAGGAACATCCTGGGACGCTACATCTACACCGGCCGCGAGTACGTGCAGGAGATGATCAACATGCGCGGCGGCGATATTTTCATGGGTGCGTTCAATGCCGAACAGGTGATGTACAACCACTTCGGCTATCGTTCGCCGATTCCGAATCTCTACAACGCCGGATCCGCGGGACATCCGGGAGGCGCGATCTCAGGGGGCGCCGGCTACATCAGTGCGGGCATCATTGCCGCCGACCTGGGCGTGAAGCCCTGGTGGACACCTTGGGATGCGCGCGCGGCGTTGGAGCGGCTGCCGCAGCACGAGCGGGGCGCGGCATGAGTGCCGAGCTGCAAAACGTCGTATTCCCCGGCCTGCGGGATCGCGTCGTCATCATCACCGGTGCCGGACAGGGCATCGGACGCGTCTTCGCGAAGGCCTTTGCGAAGGCCGGTGCGCGCGCGGTCATCGCCGAGCTGAATGAAAAGAAGGCAGCTGCGGTTTCGGAAGAGATCATGCAGGCCGGCGGCGCCGCGCTCGCCGTTACAACCGACGTCGCCGATCCTGCTTCCATCGACGAAATGATCGAGGTGGTCGAAGACGAGTACGGCCGCATTGACGTGCTGATCAACAACGCCGGCATCTTCTCGACCCTGGAAATGCGCCCGTTTGACCAGATTCCGCTCGAGGAGTGGGAGCGCGTGCTTCGCGTCAATCTCACGGGACCGTTTCTTTGCGCCCGCGCGGTACTGCCCGCCATGCGCCGCGCCAAATGGGGCCGCATCATCAACGTGGCCTCCGGCGCGGTGCGGCTCGGCCGACCCCATTACCTGCATTATATCGCGACCAAGGCTGCGCTCGCTGGCATGAGCCTCTCGATGGCACGCGAGCTGGGGCCGGACAACATCACGGTGAATGCCATTCTTCCTGGCGCGACGTTCACCGAGATCGAACGCAAGACGGTCACGCCGCAGCAGAAGGAGCGCATCATCGCCATGCAATGCGTGCCCCGCGCCGAAGTTCCGGAAGATCTCGTCGGCGCAGCGCTTTTCCTGGCATCGGAAGCATCGGCTTTCGTTACGGGCCAGAGTATCAACCTCGATGGCGGGGTGACCGGATCGTGAGCACCGCCCCCACGGTCGCCATCATCGCACCGGGCACCATGGGCGCCGGTGTCGGTCGGCGTCTCACGGAAAACAAGGTTACCGTTCTCACCTCGCTTGCAGGGCGCAGCGAGGAGAGCGTCAGGCGGGCACGCGAGGCCGCGATGCAGCCGGTCGAGGAACACATGCTCGCGGAAGCCGACTTTTTGCTTTCCATCATTCCACCGGGCGACGCACTTCGTCTTGCCACCCGGCTCGCGCCGATCCTGACTGCCGCCAATCGGAAGCCGATCTATGTCGAATGCAACGCCGTCAGCCCGGCGACAATGCAGAAGATCGCCGATGTCGTCGCCACAACCGGCTGTGCTTTCGTCGGCGCCGGCATCATCGGCCCGCCGCCGAAGCCGGGCAGCAGCAATACCAAGATCTACGCGTCAGGGCCCGCCGCTAAGGACGTCGCACGGCTCAACGACTACGGACTGATCGTGCGTGTTCTCGAGGGTCCGCTGACCGCCGCCGCGGCACTCAAGATGTCCTACGCGGGCATCACCAAGGGGTTTACCGCGCTTGGCGCAGCGATGATGCTTGCCGCCACGCGCGGCGGCTCGGCGGAGGCGCTGAAGGCGGAGCTTGCCGAAAGCCGCCCGGATCTTCTCCGCTATCTCTCGAACCAGGTCCCGAGCATGTACGCGAAGGCATACAGATGGGTCGCCGAGCTTGATGAGATTGCGTCATTTGTCGGCGACGAATTCGCCGAGAACGAGATGCTGCAGGCCGCCGCCCGCCTTTACGAGCGTATTGCCGAGGACTTCGAGGACAGAAAGGACGAAATCGGCGTACTTGACCGCTTTATCGGAAAAACATGACAACCGAAGCGCCCGTCCTCATTGATATCCGAGCTGGCTATCGCGTTATCACGCTCAATCGGCCGGACAAGCTCAATGCCTTCAACGAGGTAATGCATCAGGCCTTGCGCAAGGCCCTCGACGAAGCCGAGGCTGACGAAAATTGCCGGGCAATCCTGCTCACCGGGGCCGGGCGTGGTTTCTGCACCGGCCAGGATCTCGGCGACCGGCTGGCAAAACCGGGAGAAACGGTCGTCCTCGGCGGCGCGCAGGAGGCCTATTACAATCCGCTGGTCCGCAAGCTGCGCGCCCTACCCTTCCCCGTTGTCGCTGCGGTGAACGGCGTCGCCGCCGGCGCCGGCTGCAATATCGCGCTGGCATGCGACATTGTTCTTGCGGCGCGTTCGGCAAGCTTCATCCAGTCGTTCGCACGCGTCGGACTCGTTCCTGATTCCGGCGGCACGTGGTTCCTGCCGAGGCTCGTCGGCGAGGCCCGGGCGCGCGGACTGGCTCTCCTCGCCGAGCCGCTGCCGGCGGAAAAGGCGGAACAATGGGGCCTTATCTGGAGGTGCGTCGACGACGCGGCACTTGCCGGCGAAGCGCGGAAATTGTGCGAACATTTTGCCATGGCGTCGACGCAGGGCCTCGCCCTGATCAAGCGCGCACTTCAGGCATCGGCGACGGGCACCCTCGAGGCTCAATTGAACCTCGAGCGCGATCTGCAACGTGACGCCAGTCTGACACCGGACTATGTCGAAGGCGTGCGTGCATTCATGGAAAAGCGTAAACCGAATTTCACCGGCCGGAAAAAATGACCCCGATGATCGACAGGAAGCTGCTACGCGTCGGCGTCGCCGGTCTCGGCGCGGTGGGCCTTGAGGTCGCCAAACGGCTGATTGCGGGCGTGCCGGGGCTGACGCTCGCGGCGGTCGCGGCGCGCGACGCAGCCAAAGTACAAAAAGCGTTGCCACAGGCCGGGAAAGACATTCCGATCCGCAAGGCAACCGAGCTCGCCGATGACTGCGACATCGTCGTCGAGTGCCTGCCGCCTGCGCTCTTTCGCGAAGTCGCGCTCAGCGCCATCGACAAAGGGCGCATCTTCATGCCGCTCTCGGTCGCACAGCTTCTGGAAAACGGAGACCTCATCGACCGCGCCAGGGCGAAAGGCGCGCGCATTCTGGTGCCAACCGGTGCGCTGATTGGCCTCGATGCCGTCCGCGCCGCGGCCGAGGGCACGATTCATTCGGTCAAGATGGTGACGCGCAAGCCGCCCGCAGGCCTCGAGGGCGCCCCCTATTTGCGCGACCGGGGCATTTCGGTGACCGGCCTCAAGGCACCTCTGAAGGTGTTCGAAGGCAGCGCGCGCGAAGGCGCGCGCGGCTTCCCCGCCAACGTCAATGTCGCCGCCGCGTTGAGTCTTGCCGGAATCGGCTCGGACCGTACCCAACTCGAGATCTGGGCCGATCCGACCATCACGCGGAACACACACACGATATCGGTCGACGCCGACACGGCGCGCTTCACAATGACCATCGAGAACATCCCCTCGGAAAACCCGCGCACCGGCAAGAGCGTCGCACCTTCCACGATCGCGGCACTGCGCGGGCTGGTCTGCGAACTCAAGGTCGGGACTTAAGCTCACGCGCAGGAAAGTCCTGCGGATTCTAAAGGAATGCCGCCATAAAGCCCGGATGGTCCCGGCTCTGAGCAGCGGCGCCGTTTGACAATCCGAGACGGCGCATTATCGTTTGCGTACAAATAAACGGCCTGCGCTGGGAAGCCTGCCGCATGAAGCCTGCGCCCTTCATCCGCCACGCACCGAAGACCGTCGACGAAGCCCTGACGATTCTGGCCGAAGTTGCCCCGAAGGACGGCCGGATTCTTGCGGGCGGCCAGAGCCTCGTCCCGATCATGGCGTTCCGGCTCGCCAAGCCCGCTCATCTCGTCGATATCAACGGTGTCGCCGGTCTCGACAAAATCACAAGCAACGGAAAAGTGCTGACGATCGGCGCCTGCGTGCGGCATGCTGCATTTCACAAGCCGGTTGTCGACAACCCCCTTGGCGGATTGCTGAGCGCCGTCGTCCGCCACATCGCGCACTATCCGATCCGGATGCGTGGTACCTTCTGCGGGAGCCTGGCCCACGCTGATCCGGCGTCGGAATGGTGTCTCGTCGCGGCCGCGCTCGATGCCACGCTCGTCGCCAGGAGCACGCGCGGCGAGCGTGCGATTGCCGCAAAGCATTTTTTTACCGGGATCATGTCGACCGCGCTGGCCGAAGACGAGCTGCTCGTCGAAGCGCGCCTGCCGTTGCTCACGAATGACAGCAGATTCGGCTTCAACGAATTCAGCCGTCGTGCCGGCGATTTCGCAATGGCGGCTTCGCTCGTCACTTACCGCCTGCAGAACGGCAAAATCGCCGATGCGCGTGTCGGCCTTGGCGGTGCGGAGCCGTCGCCGCGACGCATTCCGGAAGCCGAAGCTGTGCTCAGTGGCCAGGCGCCGGCGGATGAGGTCTTCCGGCGCGCAGCGGGAGCGGCAGCCGACGCGATTGACCCTCTTGAGGATCACCAGACCTCCGCCGAATACAGACGCGACCTCGTGCGCGCCGTCGTTCGTCGCGCTCTGGAGAACAGCACGTCGTGACCGCGCATGGAACCCGCGGTTCCGGTATGACGTGGGTAGGCCGCGCCATCCGCCGACTCGAGGATCCTGCGCTGATTACCGGACAAGGACGTTTTACCGCGGATGCACCTTCGGTCCATTGGGTACGCTTCGTGCGCAGCCCGGTGGCCGCCGGGACGTTGCGAAGCGTGACCGGACCCGACGGTGCAACGATCGTCACGGCCGCCGATCTCGCAAGCGTGAAAAAGATCACGCCGATACTGCACAAGTTCAACTACAAGCCGATAGGCCAGCCGGTGCTCGCGGATGGCGCCGTGCGCTTCATCGGCGAACCGGTAGCGGCCGTCGTCGCGGAAAGCGAGGAAGAGGCCGAGGACATTGTCGACCAGGTCGAACTCTCGATCGATGAAATGCCGCCGGTGGCCGACGCTCGCGCGGCGCTTGAAGCCGGCGCCCCGCAGGTCCACCCCGAGGCGCCGGGCAACATTATACTTGAAGGAAAGGTGAAGACGCCCGCCTTCGACCGGACCTGGGGCAGTGCGCACAAGATCGTGACCGTTGCAGCGCGATCACGTCGGCAGAACGCAACGCCGATGGAACCGCGCGGCGGCCATGCCGCCTACGATGCGGCGAGCGGGCGCGTGACGCTGACCTGCAGCACGCAAATGCCGCACTTGATGCGCACGGCCATCTGCGACGTACTCGGCATGCCGGAATCCGATCTGCGCGTGGTCGCACCCGACGTCGGCGGCGGCTTCGGGCAAAAAATGTCGCTGGCGAGCGAATATGTCGTACTGGTCTGGCTGGCGCGAAAGCTCAGGAGCTCGGTCGCCTGGACCGAGGACCGGCGCGAAAACCTGATCGCGGCTTTTCATTCGCGCGACCAATACATCACGCTGGAAGGCGCTTTCGACAGGGACGCAAAGCTTCTGGCGCTGAAAGCGGACATAATCTCCAACATCGGCGCTTATTCCTGCTTTCCGACGACATGCGGGGTCGAACCGTTGATGGCCATGGCTGAAATGCCCGGCCCTTACGACGTGCAGCAGTATCAGTGTCTCGCCCGGGGCGTCATCACCAACACCTGCACGATGGCGCCGTATCGCGGCGTGTCGCGGCCGGTCATCACGTTCACGTTGGAGCGTCTGATGGACAAGGCGGCACGCGCGTTCGGCATCGACCCCGTCGACATCCGTCGCCGCAACCTCATCGACAGATTTCCCTACAAATCGGCAACGGGCCTCGAATACGACGAGGCGACATACAAAGAGACGCTGGAAATGGCCGTGAAGGCACTGGACCTTCCCGCCTTCCGGAGGCGCCAGGCCGAGGCGCGCACCAGGGGCCGTTACCTCGGTATCGGCTTCGCCACGTTCTCGGAACGCACCGGCTACGGCAGCCCGGCCTTCGCCGCGCGCGGCATGGAAATCACGCCCGGCTGGGAGACCGTCATCATCACCGTGGACCCATCCGGCTTTGTCGAAGCGCGCATCGGCTCATCGCCGCATGGCCAGGGGTTGCGCACAACGCTTGCGCAGATCATTGCCGACGAGATTGGCGTCACACCGGAGATGGTAAAAGTGGTGCACGGCGACACCGATCGCGCCCCCTACGGGTGGGGCACCTTCGCCAGCCGCTCGCTGGTGATATCGGGCGGAGCGACACTCATCGCGGCGCAGAAGGTCCGCGCCAAGCTGATAAAAATGGCGAGCCACCTGCTGGAAGCCGCCCCCGACGACATCATCCTTGCCGACGGGATGGCCAGGGTTACGGGCACGGACCGAGCGATTTCGGTCGCGAAGCTTGCGCGCGAAGCCTATACGCAGACTCACCGGTTCAAGGGCGAAATCGAGCCGGGCCTTACCGAAACCGGCCACTACGATCCGCCCGGCACGTTCTCAAATGCGTGCCACGTCGCGATCGTTGATGTCGACATCGAGACCGGTCATGTGAAGGTGGAGAAATTTCTCGTTGCCGAGGATGCCGGACGTATCATCAATCCGATGATCGCCGACGGCCAGGTGCACGGCGGCGTCGCCCAAGGCATCGGCAACGCGCTGCTCGAGGAAATCATCTACGATGACGGCGGTGGAATTCTCACCGCATCGCTTGCCGATTATCTGCCGCCGACCGCACGTGAAGTTCCGCCGATCGAGCTGCATCACATCGAGACGCCCAGCAGCAACTCGATCACCAAGGCCAAGGGTCTGGGCGAAGGCGGTGCCATCGGCGCGCCCGCCGCGGTCATCAATGCCATCAACGACGCGCTCTCCCCGTTCGGGGTGGAGATCGATGAAATGCCGGCCACGCCGCAGCGCATACGTGCCGCAATACGCAATGCGGAGAGCGTCGCATGAGCGGAAAAACAGCAATCAACCTCAGTATCAACGGCCGCGACTATGCGATCACCGTGGAGCCGCGGCGCACGCTTGCCGACGCGATCCGCGAGGATTGCGGCCAGACCGGGACCCATATCGGTTGTGAGCACGGAATCTGCGGCGCCTGTACCGTGATCGTGAACGGCGAGCCGGTGCGGTCCTGCCTGATGTTTGCCGTGCAGGCAGACGGCAAGCAGATCCGTACCGTCGAAGGGCTGGCGCAGGGCGACAGACTGCATCCCCTGCAGCAGGCCTTCATGGACCATCATGGACTCCAGTGCGGTTTCTGCACACCGGGCTTTCTGATGCTGGCAGTGGGCGTTCTCGAACGCGAACCCGATATCGGCGACGAGGAGCTTATCGACGTGCTTTCATCGAACCTGTGCCGCTGCACGGGCTACCAGAACATCATCAAGGCCGTGCGTGCCGCCGCAAAACAAATGCGGCAAAGATGAGCGGCTACGCTCATGACGGCTAAAGGAAAATTCGTCGGCCGTTCCGTCCCGCGCCTGGAGGATCGTCCGCTCCTCACCGGCAAGGGCCGTTTTGCCGGCGACGTGTCGTTCCCCGGCCAATGGCACATGCGCGTGGTGCGCTCTCCGATCGCGCACGGTCGGCTCGGGTCGATCGATGCGAGGCCTGCACTGGCACTGCCCGGTGTCCATGCGGTCTGGACCTATGCCGACATTGCGCACATCCCGCCAATCGGATTTCGGCTGACGGGCCTGGTCGAGCTTGAAGCCTACAGGCAGACCATACTGGCACACCGTTATGTGCGTTATGTCGGCGAGCCCGTCGCCGCGGTTTTCGCCGCCGACCCCTATGTCGCCGAAGATGCGGCCGATCTTGTCGATATCGATATCGAGCCGCTGCCGGTCATTCTTGATGCGGCGGGACCGCCCGGGCCGTTCGACGAGCACCGAAATACCGAAACGTCGGTGATCGAAAAGAAATCAGGCGACCTCGATGCCGCTTTTCGCAAAGCCGACATGATAGTCACTCTCGACCTCGCGATTGGCCGGCACAGCGGCGTGCCGATGGAGACGCGCGGCGCCATCGCCCGCTACGACGAGACCCGCGACATTCTGGAAATGCACGGTGCCGCCAAGGTGCCGCACTGGAACAGGGATCGGCTGGCGCTGATGCTCGGCCGTGAACCGGGCCAGGTGCAACTCTACGAAGGTCACGTCGGCGGCGGTTTCGGCATTCGCGGCGAAATGTATCCCGAAGACGTGCTGGTCTGCGCCGCCGCCCTGAAATTCAGGAAGCCGATCAAATGGATCGAAGACCGGCGCGAGCACCTGATCGCCGCCAACCATTCGCGTCAGCAGCGGCACATGATCAAGGCGGCGATCGACAAGGATGGCCGTATTCTCGGTATCGACGACGAGTTCTTTCATGACAACGGCGCCTATATGCGCACGCACGCGGCGACCGTTCCCGATCTTGCTGCGGCCATGTTGCCCGGGCCCTATCGCGTGCCGGCCTATCGCGCACGTGGGCACATCCGGCTGACAAACAAGACCCCTTGCGGCACCTACCGCGCGCCGGGCCGCTACGAGTCGACCTTCGTGCGCGAGCGGCTCATCGACGCGATTGCAGCAAGGACCGGCATCGACGCCATCGAGATCCGGCGCCGTAACCTGATCGACAAGGCCGCAATGCCCTACAGCCTCGGTTTTTCCACGCTCGGCACCGACATCGTCTACGACTCCGGCGACTACGCGAAATTGATGGACAGGCTTCTTGCGGCTGCGGACTGGCAGGGCATGCAACGCTCGCTCGCACGCCGCCGCGCCGCCGGAGAAAATGTTGGCGCGGGCTTTGCCATGTTTATCGAGAAAAGCGGCCTTGGGCCGTTCGACAAGGTGCGTATCGAGGTGACGGCCACCGGCACCATCGAGGTCATCACCGGCGTTGCATCGATCGGGCAAGGCGTGGAGACGGCGATGGCGCAGGTCTGCGCCGAAACGCTCGGCATCGACTATACGCGCATCAGGGTCGTGCACGGCCAAACCGACCGGATCGACAAAGGAATGGGCGCATTTGCGTCGCGGGTAACGGTCATGTGCGGAGAGGCCACACGCATGGCGGCGGTCAAGCTCCGCGAAGCCGTGCTGGGCGCTGCGGCCGAACTGATGCAGACATCGGCCGGCCAGCTCGACATCGTTGACGATGAAATTGTGCGGACCGGACGGCCAGGTCCGACCATGAAACTCGCCGAACTCGCGGCCGCGAGGCCGACAGCCCTGACTGCGGAGGCCGAATTCAAATCGAGCCACATGGTCTACCCGTACGGAGCCCACATCGTGCAGTTGCGACTCGATTCCGGGACCGGCGCGGTGGACATCGAGCGCTATCTCGTTGCCTTCGATATCGGCAGGGCGGTCAATCCGATGCTCGTGGAAGGCCAGATTGTCGGCGGTCTCGCTCAGGGACTTGGAGGGGCGCTGTTTGAAGAGTTCACATACAACGACGGCGGCGATCCGCTGGCGGTGACATTGGCCGACTATCTCGTGCCCACGGCGCGCGAAATGCCGACCGTCGAGACCTTTCTCAGCGAGGATGCCCCGAGCCCGCTCAACACCTACGGATTCAAGGGCGCGGGCGAAGGTGGCATCAATCCCGTCGGCGCCGTCATCGCGTCGGCGATCGACGACGCGCTTCAGCGGCCCGGCGCGGTGACGCGCCTGCCAGTTACCCCATGGGCCATCAAGGAGATGCTGCGGGGCCGGTGAGACTTCAGCATTGACAAGGCACAACCGGCCGACACACCCTTGCGACATTAAGGCGCAGTCCAGGCACAAATAAGCGTCGCGCAGCGATCCCGCCGCGCAAGAAGCAACGCCACCCGGGGAGGTCTTCATGTCAGCCATGCGTCTCTCAACGCTGCACGCTCTCGTATTCGGCGCCGCACTCGCGACGGTGTCGACCGCGGCTCTCGCCCAGAATCGCGCGTTCTCGTTCGCATACGACCAGCCGAAATCCAGCGGCTACGGTGCGGGTGCGACGATCTTCAACAACAAGCTGAAAGAGCTGAGCAAAGGCACGCTTTCCATCAACGAGTACCCCAGCGCGCAGCTCGGCACCGAAGCGCAGACAATGCAGAAGGTACAGACCGGCGATATCGACTTCGTGCTGCTGTCGACCGCAAACGCGTCAACGGCCCAGCCGGAATCCGGCGTGTTTTCGATTCACTTCATCTTCCGCGACGAGAAGCACGCCATCAAGGTGCTCGGCGATCCAAAGGTGATCGCGGCGATGAAGGAGCTGTACGCGGCCAAGATCAAGGGCGCTCACATGCTCGGGCTTGGCTCGCAGGGGCTGCGGCACATCTACGGCAAGAAGCCGGTGCAGAAAGTCGCCGACCTCAAAGGCATGAAGATGCGCGTGCAGGCGACCGTCACCGAAGACACTTTGTTTCCCGCTTACGGTGCCCAGGTCGTGCACATGCCGTTTGGCGAAGTCTACACTTCGCTGCAGACCGGGGTAGTCGACATGGCCGAAAACGGCATCAACAATTATCTCATCAATAAGCACTACGAGCCGGCTCCCGTCCTCTCGCTGACCGAGCATGAGGCAAACAATGCCGCCTTGTTCATCAGCGACAAGGCGTGGAGCAGTCTCTCCGACGAGCAAAAAAAGTGGGTACAGGCGGCTGCCGACGAACTCAGCCAGAAGGAGCCGACGGTCGCTTTCGACCTTGAGCATCAGGCACTGGCAAAGCTCGAGAAGATGGGCGTCAAGGTCGTGAAGGACATCGACAAGAGCGGGTTCTCGCAGATCAGCAAGCCGATCCAGGACAAGCTTGCGTCAGACCTAGGGCCGCACGCCGTGAAGGTCCTCGGGCTCGTCCGCAGCGTTCAGTGACCTGCGTCATCGAAAATGCGGGGAGCCGACGGCTCTCCGCATTGTTGTCTCTCCAATCCGGAAATGCCGATGCGGTTCGACGGGCTGGTCCTGAATGAGCAGCGTCACCTGAAATGGCGGCTGCTCGACCCGCTTGAACATCTGCTGATGGTCTTTTGCGGGATCTGCATCACCGGCTTCAGCATTGTCGTGCTTGGCGACATCATCACGCGCGCGATCGGCCGCCCCTGGCTTCTCGCGCAGGAAACGATGATGGCGTTCTTTCTGTACGGAATCTTCAGCGGAGTCGCCGCCGCCACCCGACGCAACGACCACCTTTATCTCGCGGCGCTTGCGGAATCTATGACCGGGAACCGCCGTCTGTTTTTTGAAATGTTCAACCGGACCGTCGTGCTGGCTGTGGCCTGCTGCATGATCTATTTCGGGTATCTGAACTTTCTCGACGGCTTCAAGAGCCTGCGCATGCCGTCGATGACTCCCGTCGCCACGCTCTACATCGCGATTCCGATCTGCGGTGTTTTGGTCGCGATCTTCACGATCGAGCAAATGGTGAACGGATGGCGGCATGGATTCGCCGATCCGAGAGGGGCCGCACACCACGAGAGCATCGGGGGCGAAGTCCTGTGACCGGAAATGGCACCCTCATCGTTTTGATGGGCTTCCTCTTTCTCTTTTTAGGGTACATGGGCGTGCCTGTCGCCTTCGCGCTGATCGCCTCCGTGCTTATCGTCACGGCTTTCACGCCGGTCAGCGAAGCCTCGATGATCGCGCAGGTATTCAACGGCATGGATGTCGAGGCATTGCTGGCTGTCCCTTTCTTCCTGCTGGTCGGCGACTTGATGACGTCGGCTCAGGTGACCATGCGCATGATCGTACTATCCCAGACCATGGTCGGACATTTTCGCGGCGGCCTGGCACAGGTCGTGACGCTGTTCAGCATGTTCTTCGCGGGTATTTCGGGATCGTCAGCCGCGGATGTTGCCGTCCTGACACGCACGCTCGCGCCCGAAATGAACCGCGAAGGCTATGACCGCGGATTTACGGCGGCGTTGGTCGCGTCAGCGGCCACGATGGCGAATCTCATTCCACCTAGCATCATGGCGGTCGTCTATGGCGCGACCGGCAATGTTTCGATCGGCGGCCTGTTTCTTGGCGGCGTGGTGCCCGGTGTGCTGGTCGGCATCGGGTTGATGATCTACAGCCATTTCTTCGGACCGGTGGGTTTCAAGCGAAAGCGCGCGACCTTCGGGCAGTTCTCCATGGCGGCCAAGCAAGCCGCGGTCCCGCTGATGATCCCGATCATCATCATGGGCGGTATTCTCACCGGCAGTTTCACGCCGACCGAAGCAGGGGTGATTGCGGTCGCCTATATCGTTTTCGTCGCAATTCCGCTGCTGAATTTCCGCCACCTTCGAAACCTGCCACGCGACATGGCGCACACCGGGCTGCTCTATTCCATACCGCTCATCACCATCGGCGCGGCATCGGCTTTCGGCTGGATGCTCGCCTACCTGCGCGGACCGGCAATGGTGTCAGAATGGATTTCGGCCGCGGCCGGCAACGACCCGTTCATGATCATGCTGCTGCTCACGCTTCTTTTCGTCATCGTCGGTGATTTTATCGACGCAGTGCCGGCGATCATTATTTTCATGCCGCTGATCATCGACCTGACCAAGAATGCCGATATCAACCCGGTCCACATGGGCGTCGTCATCATAACGACGTTGGCATTCGGGCTGATCACGCCGCCATACGGACTTTGCCTGTTGATGGCGTCAAAGTTCGTCGGAATAAAATTCTCAAAGGCGATGCTTGCCTCGTTCCCGATCTATATCATTTTCTTCGCAGCCATAGCCTTCAGCATCTTCTTTCCCGAGGTTGTGTTGTGGCTGCCGAAAAAGCTCCTGCCGCAATCGGTTGGCTGCTTTCCCAACCCGAACGGCTCCGGCTACATCTGTCCCTAGGTTCTCAACGATGCCCTTCATCGAAAGTGACGTTATGCCCAAGTTGCAGGCGCCGGCTGGCACCTGCGACACGCACATGCACATTTACGATCCGAAATACCCGAAAGCGCCGACGGCGAAAATCGACGCGCCGGCCGCACCCGTTTCAGCGTATCGCAAGATGTGCGCGCGCCTCGGCATCGAGCGCACGGTCGTCGTGCAGCCGTCGACCTACGGCAAGGACAATCGCTGCACGCTCGAAGCGGTTGCCGCAATAGGACCAAACGCGCGTTGCATCGTCGTTGTCGACGACAGCGTAACGGACGCCGAACTTGACCGGCTGACCAGGCTTGGCGCCCGCGGCATCCGTTTCTTCATGCTGGCGGGTGCACCGCTGCCATGGGAAATCCTCGAGACCATGTCGGCGCGGGTCGCACCGTTTGGTTGGCACGTGCAGCTGCAGCTCGACGGGCGTGATCTGCCCGGCCGCGAGCCCATGCTGAAGCGCCTGGCCAGCACACTGGTGATCGACCACGTCGGCAAATTTCTTGAGCCGGTGCCGCTCGACCATCCCGGCTTTAAAGTGCTCCGGGGTCTTGTCGATGGCGGCCGCACGTGGGTGAAATTGTCGGCGCCGTATGAAGTTTCCAAAGTTGGTCCGCCTAACTACGATGACGTCGGCAAGCTCGCGAAAGCTCTCGCCCGGGCCGCCCCGGAGCGCATGCTGTGGGCGACCAACTGGCCGCATCCAACGCCCGGCGTGCCGGTGCCCGACGACGCCTGGATGCTCGACATGCTGCTCGACTGGATTCCGGACGAAATGGCGCGCCATAAGGCCCTGGTCGAGAACCCCGCGCAGCTCTACGGATTCTGACGTTCAGGGCGTGAAGTGCGGCACGTAGCCCTTCTGCGTGCGCTCGATGCGTCCCGCGAACGGCAAGCCGACATGGCCGGGAAACACCAGTGCGCCGCTTGCGGCACAATAGTCGAGCACCTTACGACGGCTCACGCGCGCCTGCGCCGCATCGGAGTTCTTCGGAAAATTCCAGTCCGGGTAATAGACCTGCAGCAGATGATGCCACACGTCACCGATGAAGGCGGCGCGTTCGCCTCTGCTTTCTAACTTGAAAAAGACGTGGCCCGGCGAATGCCCGGGCGCTGAGTCGATCTCGATGAATTCGTTGAGCCGGTAAGGCCCGCCGCTCACGAGATCAGCCTTGCCGTGCTCGAGGATCGGGATCACGCACTCGCGGAAAGTGCCAAGCTCGGCCGGCCCCTCCTTGGGATCGGCATCGATTTTGGAGAAATAGTCGACGTCCGGCTTGGAAAAGACATAACGCGCGTTGGGAAAAGTCGGCACCCACTTGCCGTCGCGCTGTTGCGTATTCCAGCCGACATGATCGTGGTGCAGATGCGTGCACATCACGAGGTCAATGTCTTCCGGCCTCACCCCCACCGCGGCAAGCCGCTCGAGGTATGGAACGTTGAGCATGTGCCAGAACGGCCGGCCCGGCTTCACCTTGTTGTTGCCGCAGCAGGAGTCGATCAGGATCTTCTTGCCGCCGACCTGCAACAGCCAGCTGTGCACCGAAAGGATGATCTTGCCGGTTTCAGCCTCGTAGTGGTGCGGCGCAAGCCAGCTTTTGTGCTCGGCCAGGTGCGCATCGGTAAAATCCTTGAAAATGTCCCTGAGCTGATAACCCGGAAGATTGGTCTCCTCGATCCGGGTGATTTTGGCCTGGCCAACGCTGAACGACGTCATTTTCGGAAGTTCCAAACGCGACTGTCACGTCAACTTGCGCAGCAGCTTCACCACCACCCGCTGCTCTTCGGCAGTCAGCGGCGCAAGTGTCGCGGCCGTTATCCTGGCAGCGACCACCATCGCCGCTTCGGTGGCACGGCGCCCCCGATCGGTCAGCGCGACGGCGCGGCGGCGTCGGTCTTTCGGATCGTTGAGCGCGGTCACGAACCCGCGCAGATGGAGCCTGTCGACGACGCCCTTGATCGTCGCGGCATCGAGGTAGATCAGCCGGCCGAGATGATTCTGCGAACAGGGACCGACCTCGTACAGTTTGGCAAGCGCGGCAAACTGCGTCTGCGTGAGCCCCTCGATCATGCGCGACATGAAGATCGACGTGTGGCGCTGCATGGCGATGCGCATGAGAAATCCGACCTGATCATCCAGCACATAACGATCTTCGGATGTCTCCGGTGCAGCCGCCACGACCTTCAGTTTTTCATGCCGCAACGTTTTCATGACCATTTTCCACCTGAATGACGCATCCTATACCGTCAGGTAAGTCCTTTGCACCTCCGGGCTGGCATCGAGCTCGGCAACCGAGCCCTGCCAGTGGATCTGTCCCTTTTCGAGAACATACACCCGATCCGAGACAAGCCGCGCAAAGTGGATGTTCTGCTCAGACAGCAGGATCGACAAGCCTTGCTTTTTCAGTTCGAGTATTGTGTGTGCCATCTGCTCGACGATCAGGGGAGCCACACCTTCCGACGGCTCGTCGAGCAGCACGAGCAGCGGGTTTCCCATAAGCGTGCGCGCGACCGTAAGCATCTGCTGCTCGCCGCCGCTCATGCGCCCACCCAGCCGATCAGGCATTTCGGCAAGGTTGGGGAAGAGCCTGAAGAGCTGCTCGGGCGTCCAGGACGGCGCCGGTTGTCCGTCGGCAAAATGACGGGCCGGCTGGCGGCCGACATCGAGATTTTCCATCACCGTGAGGTCAACGAAAATACGCCGGTCCTCGGGCGTGAACCCCAGTCCGCGCCGCGAAATTTCGAACGGCTTCCGGTTCGATATATCCTCGCCGTTGAAACGCACGGTGCCTTCACGCCGCGCCGTGAGACCCATGATGGTCTTCATCGTCGTGGACTTGCCCGCGCCGTTGCGTCCCATGAGAGCCACCACTTCGCCGCGACCGACCTCAAAGCTGAGGTCGTAAAGAATACGTGCGGCCCCGTACCACGCGCTCAGGTTCTGGACCGCGAGCATGGGATTGCTCATCGTACGCCCTCGGCGAAAGTCTTGCCCGTCCCGAAATAGACTTCGCGCACCTGCGGATGATCGCGAATAGCCGCCGCGTTTCCGTCGGCGATCAGGCGCCCGCGCGCGAGCACGATGATGCGGTCGGCAAAGGCGAACACGACATCCATCGAATGCTCAGTGAACAGCACTGAAATTTTCCGCTCGACAACCAGGCGCTTGACAAGAGCGATGAGATCATTGCGCTCGCGCGGGGCCATCCCGGCGGTCGGCTCATCCATCAGGAGAAGACGCGGCTCGTTGGCGAGCGCAATCGCAAGCTCGATGCGCTTGATGTCGCCGTAGGCAAGCTCCCGGCTGGGGCGATCGGCGGCCTCACGCATGCCAACCTGATCGAGTAGCCCGAGGGCGCGTTCGCGATACAAGCCAGCGGCCGGCCGCCAGAGCCGGTAGGTTCCGTGCGCATGAGATATCAGCGCCATCTGTACGTTTTCGACCACCGTCATCGAGCTGAAAGTCGCGGCGACCTGAAACGTCCGGCCGACGCCGAGCCGCCACACTGTACGCGGTTCCAGGCCCGCAATATTACGCCCCTCGAGGAGAATCTCGCCTGAATCGGGGATGAGCTGTCCGTTGATCATGTTGAAGCAGGTCGATTTGCCCGCCCCGTTGGGGCCGATCATGGCGAGAAATTCACCCTCGGCGATCTCAAAGCTGACATTGTTGACGGCATGGACACCGCCAAACGCCTTGGAGAGCGAACGGATGGCGAGAACGCTCACGACTTTGCCCCCGTTCTACGCCACATCGACGCGAACGCGCCGACTATGCCCTGCGGGAATGCCAGAACCAGAAGCAGGATGATGATGCCCAGCAATGCCCGCCAATATTCCGTCTGCCGCATGACGGTGTCCTGCAGCGTGGCAAAAACCGAAGCGCCGACAATCGGACCGGTCAGCGTCTGGATCCCACCGAGCAGCACCATGACGAGGCCGTCGATCGAACGCCCGACATGAATGGTTTCGGGGGAGATCGACCCTTTCGCGAATGCAAAGAGGCCACCGGCCACGCCGCATACGCCCCCGGCGATGGCAAATCCGAGCCAGTGCACACGCTTCACGTCGATGCCGATGGCCTCGGCCCGTAGCGCGGAATCACGCCCGGCGCGCATGGCATAACCAAACGGCGCGAACAGGAATCGCCGCAGCATCAGGACTCCGGCCACGGCGAGGATCAGGCTCAACAGGAAATAGACCCAGGCTTTATCGAACGGCGGCGGCGGCCACACGCCGATGACGCCGTTCGAGCCCCCGGTCAGCGCTTCCCACTGAAACACCAGCGCCCACACGATCTGCGCGAAGGCGAGCGTCAGCATCGCGAGATAAACGCCGGAGAGGCGCACGGCAAACCAGCCGAACAGGAGCGCGCCGCCCAGCGCAACAACCGGGGCAGCGACCAGCGCCAGTCCCATCGGGACCGCAAGCCATTTCACCAACAACGCGGCGGCATAGGCCCCGAGCCCGAAGTAGGCGGCGTGTCCGAAGGAATGCATGCCTCCCGGCCCCATGATGAAGTGCAGCGAGGTCGCGAAGATGACGGCAATCAGCACATCGATCCCAAGGATGAGCAGATACGGCGAGCCCTGCGCGAGCAGCGGCATGGCCAGAAGCAACGCGAGTACGGCGGCACCGAGGATCTTCAACGCCCGCGTTGCCGGGCGGATCGGATCCTCCGGCTCGGCTACCGAACGCACCTGTCCCTGCGGACGTCCGAGCAGACCGTAGGGTCGCACGATCAACACGACGGCCATCACCAGGAATTCGGCGACAAGCGTGAGCTTCGAGAAGTTGACGGTGACGAAGCCGAGATCAACCACGCCGATGCCGATGCAGATCGCCTTTACCTCGGCGATGATCACCGCGGCAAGATAGGCGCCAGTGATCGAACCCATACCGCCGACGACGACCACTACGAAGGCATCGCCGATCGCAACCAGATCCATCGCAAGATTGGCGGGCTCGCGTGCGATCTGCAGAGCGCCGCCGAGGCCGGCCAGCACGGAGCCGACGGCAAACACCGACGTAAACAGCAGCGCCTGATTCACGCCAAGCGCGCTCACCATCTCCCGATCCTGCGTGGCGGCACGCACGAGGCGGCCGAAGCGGGTGCGCGCAAGCGCGAAGTGCAGAACCAGCAGAACCAGGGGTCCGATCAAAGTCAGGAACACGTCGTAGGTCGGCAGCCGTCGGCCGAGAATCTCGATCGACCCGCGTAGGCCCGGTGCGCGCGGGCCAAGCAGGTCCTCCGAGCCCCAGATCCAGAGCGTTGCGTCGTTGATCACCAGCACCAGCGCGAACGTCGCGAGTAACTGGAACAGTTCGGGAGCGCGGTAGATGCGGCGCAGCAACAAAATTTCGATCAGTGCGCCAATGACCCCCACGATGAGCGCTGTGGCGACAATTCCGCCCCAGAATCCGAACGCACCGCCAATATGCGTGGCGAATGAGTACGCAATATAGGTTCCCAGCATGTACAGGGAGCCATGCGCGATATTGATGATGCGGGACACGCCGAATATCAGCGACAGACCGGCAGCGACAAAGAACAGGCCCGAGGCGGTGGAGAGCCCGTTGAGCGCCTGAAACAGAAATGCGCTGAAAGTCATGAAAGCAGAACCTCTCCCCGCGGTCGCGGGGAGAGGTTAACGAAGGACGTCACGAACGAAAACCTAGTTCGATTCGACGGGGCGCAACTTTTTGACCTCGGCATCGCCGGGCAGAACGGTGGCACCATCGACATATTTGAAATCCACCATCGTGCCTTTGCCGCTCTCGAGCGCGATCTTGCCGACGTAGCAACCCATCGTCGCCTGGTGATCGCTCGCCCGATAGATGAAGGGCCCGAATGGACTGTCGACATGCAGGCCCTTGAATGCCTCGACCAGCTTTTCGGTATCGGTCGACTTCGCCTTGGCGATACCGGCGGCCAGCGACTTCATGGTCACGTAGCCGACAACCGAGCCGAGCCGCGGATAGTCGTTATATTTCTTCTTGTAGGCGTCGACGAAGGCGACATGCTCCTTGGTCTTGATCTTGTCCCACGGATAGCCGGTGACGACCCAGCCGACCGGCGCCTCGTCCTTGAGCGGGTCGAGATATTCCGGCTCGCCGGAGAGCAGGCTGACCACCGTGCGATTCTTGAATACGCCGCGCGTATTGCCCTCGCGGACGAACTTGGCGAGGTCGCCGCCGAAAAGCACATTGAAGATCGCGTCCGGCTTGGCGTCGTCGATCGCCTGGGCGACCGCGCCGGCATCGATCTTGCCGAGGGGCGGCGCCTGCTCGGTGACGAACTCGACGTCGGGTTGCGCCTTCTTCATCAGCATCTTGAAATTTTCCGCCGCCGACTGGCCGTATTCGAAGTTCGGATAGACCAGCGCCCAGCGCTTTTTCTTCGCACCGGTTGCCGCCGGCATCAGCATCGCGACTTGCATATAGGTGGTCGCGCGCAGACGGAACGTATACTTGTTGCCGTTCTGCCAGGTGATCTTGTCGGTAAGCGGCTCGGCCGCGAGGAAGAAGACCTTCTTCTGGCCGGCGAAATTCGTGACCGCGAGGCCGATGTGCGAGAGGAATGTTCCGGCGAGCATCGCGACGCCCTCGCGGGTGACAAGTTCCTCGGCGACGCGAACGGCCTCGCCCGGATTGGCGCCGTCGTCGCGCGAAATCACCTCCAGTTTCTTGCCGAGGACGCCACCCTTCGCGTTGATCTCCTCGATCGCCATTTCCCAGCCCTTCTTGTACGGATCGAGGAACGCGGGCTGCGCCTTGTAGCTGTTGAGTTCGCCGATCTTGATGGTCTGCTGCGCCAGGGCTTGGAAGGAAAGGCCGGCGGCCAGGCTGCCGGCGAGCGCGAGAGTGAACACGTGACGCGTCGGTCTCATGACTGAAGCTCCCTGCGTGGCGGCTGACCGCGCCTCCAGGCGCGCGCCGCGATTGTCAACATCCTGTCGCCTGCGGCGGGCGAGCTTGTTTGTACGCAAATAGTCCGACCGCCGGGCCAAGCTTGTCAAGCGAAGCAAGGTTGCCGAGGCCTGTCTCCGCCATTGCCGGCTAACCCTTTGGCCTGTCGCGGAAGCGGTCCATCAGCGGTTTGTCCTGGCCGCCGTCGATCTCGATCATGGTGCCATTGACCATCTCCATGAGCGGTGACGCCAGCATGGTGACAAGGTTTGCAACCTCCTCCACCTCCGCAATGCGGCCCATGGGGATCGAGGCCGGCGCAAGCTTGTCGGCTTCCTCGTAGGAGATCTTCATGTCGCGCGACATGGCCTTGACCAGCCCGGCCCAGCGCTCGGTCCGTACCGGCCCGGGATTGACCGCCACGAAGCTGATGCCGTTCTTGCCGTATTGCCCGGCAAGCGACAGCGTGAGGTTCTGCCCCGCGGCATTCGCTGCTCCCGGACAGATTTCCCAGTAGGAGGGTTTTATACCGTCATTGCCGATCAAATTCACGACGCGGCCGCCGCCCTGTTTCACCATGATCGGCAGCACATAGCGCAGGCAGCGTACGTAGCCCATGAACTTGAGCTGGAGACCCTTCTCCCAGTCGTCCTCGCTCAGGTGCTCGATGACGCCGCCGGCTGCGGAGCCGGCATTGTTGACCATGATGTCGACGCGCCCGAGCGCCTTGTGGCCCTGCTCGATGAAGTTCCTGGCATCGGTATCTTTGCGCAGATCGGCCGGAATGGCGACGATCTTGCGTCCGGTGGCCTTGGAGATTTCACCGGCTGCCGCCTCAAGCGGCTCCTTTCGCCGCGCACAGATTGCAACGTCAACGCCTTCCCTGGCCAGCGCCAGCGCGATTCCCTTTCCGATTCCTTCGCTACCGCCGGTGACCAGTGCCGTCTTGCCCTTGAGCTTCAGGTCCATCGCTCTCTCCCGGTTTAATGTGGCTTATGCGCGAGCCAGCGGCCCGCTTCGGCATCCGCGAACAGCTCCGCCAGCGCGGCATTGAACTTATCCGGCTCCTCGCTGATGAGCGTGTGTCCTGTACGCGGGATCACCAGAAGCCCCGCTGTCGGCACTGTGCGGCGCAGGAAAATGCTTGCATCGACGCACCAGTCGTCTTCATCACCGACGACGATCAGCAGCGGCACTGAAAATTTCTTCAGGTCCTCTTCCATGTCCCAGAGCGTCGGACGTTTGGCCTGCAGATTGATCATGGTCAACGAATGACCCCGCGAGGAGTGTTCGCCCAGCATCTGCACGAACTGGGCGTAACCGCGCGGGTCCTTGTGCTTATGCGCCTGGCGCGTCGGACCGTCGGCGTAACGTGCTGCCGCCGTACCGATATCAGTCGACGCAAACATCCTGCCGGTCTCGCGCGATGTCGCGCGCGTCTCCTCCACCACCTTTTTGTCGGCACTCGATCCGTAGCCGCAGCCCGCCGCAGTCACTGAAATGCAGCGTTGCGGATAGCGGATGCCCACATGCAGCGCGGTCAGCGAGCCCATCGAGTGGCCGACGATATGCGCCTTGTCGATGTCGAGCGCGTCCATAACCGCAATCACATCGTCGCGGAAATTGTCCTGGCTGTAGCTGTCGGGATCGTCCGGAATGTCAGACGGCAGGTACCCGCGCTGACTGTAGGTGACGCAGCGATACGAACGTGAAAAGCGCCGCATCTGCGGCTCCCAGGTGCGGTAGTCCGCCGCATATTCGTGCACGAAGACGACCGGCGTACCCTGCCCCGCTTCCTCGTAGTAGAGCCGCGTCCCGTCTCGCGCGGTGATATGCGGCATCACGCCCTCCACCCGAATAGCGGCAATTATTTGCACGCAAATGAAAGCGGAGTAAAGTCACGCTCGCCTTCAAGCCAGGTGACGCGCAAGATCGCGGCTTGAGTGATCACGAGGGGGAACGTCCATGTCAGGAATATCTCGACGCGGATTTGCCGCGCTCACCGCCGCCATTGCAATCCTGCTCCCGGCAACCGCGTTCTTGCCGGCGCATGCGCAGCAGAAACCGGTCATCAAGGTGTCGAGCCTCACCTTGCCGGTGTTCAATCCGCTGGTCTGGAACATCATGAAGGCACGCGGTATCGACGCCAAGCACGGGTTCGAGCTCGACGCCAAGGCCTATCCCTCGATCTCCGCATTCTACGCGGGCTTCGCCACCGGTGAGACGGAGGTGCTGATCGGCGGGCCGACCATCCTGCAGAAGCTCTACCAGGAGGGCGTGCCGGTGCGCATTATCGCCACCGGCTTCACGCTCGCCGACCTCGTCATCTTCGCGCGCGACGACAAGATCAAGTCGCTCGCCGACCTGAAGGGCAAGCAGCTCGCCGCCGATATGGGCGGCTCGCAGTTCCAGGTGACCAAGATTTACGCCAACGCCAAGGGCCTGGAACTCGGCAAGGACATCACCGTGGTCAACGCCAACTTCGCCGTTGCGCGCGCGCAGCTCGAGGCCGGCCGCGTCGATGCAGCCCTGGTGATCGAGCCGTTGGCGAGCATAAGCGCCAGGCAGCACCCGGAATGGCAGGTCATTTTCAACGGCGCGCAGGGGTGGAAGGAAATCACCGGCGGCGACGGCTGGGAAATCGTGACCGCCATGCGCGCCGACGCCATCGCCAGGAATCCAAAGGCGCCGCAGATGCTGATCGCGGCGCTGCAGGACGTCGCCGATGTCATGCACAAGGAGACGGCGGCCGGCGACAAGATCGCCAACGAGACACTGAAGCTGCCGCCCGGCATTCTCACCGCCGCGGTCGAGAGCAAGCGGCTGCAGATGATCATCAAGCCGACCTGGGAGCCGGCGACGAAGAAGTCGATTACCGACATGATCGAGCGCGCGGTGAAAGCCGGCTTCTACGAGAAGATGCCGGACGACAACATCTTCTATAAGCCGTAGGCGCTTCGGCGCGTCATGCAATGAGCGCGGAGCATCACGAGTCTGTCCCCGTCCTGATCTTTCCACGACAGACTCTCGTCTCCCTGCTCGTCTTTGCCCTCGTCTGGGAGGTGCTGTCGCACCTGGCGCCGGCACTCGGGATTCCGTCATTCGCGATCCCGAGCATGCTGCGGATCGCCAGGGCCATCGCAACGATCACGCCCGTCGACATCGCCGTCACCCTGGCGCGCGTGATCGGCGCGCTGATTGTTTCGTTCGTGCTCGGTATCTGCCTGGCGATGGCCATGTACCGCTCCGACACGCTCGACAAGTACTTGCATCCGATGATCCGCATCCTGATGGCAGTACCGGTGGTGTCGTGGATTCTGTTCGCGGTCCTTTGGTTTCCCGGCGTGGAATTCCGTATCGGCTTTGTGCTGGTCGTAGTCTGCGGGCCGGTTTTTCTGGTCGATACGCTCGATGCCATGCGGTCGGTGCCGCGCGAGCTGCGGCAGATGATCCGTTCATTCCGCCCGACCACCTGGCAGTTTTTCGTCAAGCTGATGCTGCCGGCGATCGTTCCGACGATCTTCACCAGCTGGAAGGTCAACATCAGCCTGGCCATCCGCGTGGTCACGATCGCCGAGCTGGTCGGCGCCGTCACCGGCATCGGCCATCAATTATCGGTCGCCCAGGAATTGTTCTCGGTCGCCGACGTTTTTGCCTGGACGATCGTGCTGGTCGCGTTGCTGTTCCTGCTGGAGGCGCTGGTGACGCGTGTCGAGGCGCGGCTGCTACGGTGGCGCGCATGATGGCGGCCATGAACGGACCGCCGCCGATCAGCGTCGCCGGCCTGCGCAAGGTCTTCCGGCAGGCGACAACCGGTCAGCCGGTTGTCGCCATAGATCGACTCGATCTCACCATTGCGCCGCGCGAGGTGGTGGCGATCGTCGGGCAGACCGGCTGCGGCAAGTCGACGTTTTTCGACCTGATGATCGGACTCGAAGCACCAACCGAGGGCACAATCCGAATCGGCGACAGGAGCCCGCACACCGATTTTGATTATTTCCGTGGCCGCATTGCCACCGTCTTCCAGCAGGACAGGCTCCTGCCGTGGCGGTCGGCGCTCGACAATGCACGGCTCCCGCTTGAACTGATCGGCGTTCCGGAAGAGGAACAGCGCGAGCGGACGCTTGCGTGGCTGAACCGGCTCGGCCTCGGCCAGTTCACCAATGCCTATCCACACGAACTGTCCGGCGGCATGCGCCAGCGCGTGGCGATCGCACGCGCTTTCTCCGTGCAGCCCGAAATCCTCCTCGCCGACGAGGCTTTTGGCCACCTCGACGAGGTGACGGCGGCGGAGCTGCGCGAGACGTTCCTCAAGCTGGCCCGCGAATGCGGATCAACCGCTATCCTGATCACGCATCAGCTCGAGGAAGCGATCGCGGTCGGCGACCGCATTGTCGTGTTCGGCAAGTCGGCCAAGCTGCTCGCCGACATTCACGTCAGGCAATGGCCGAAGAACAAACACGGCGTGCTGCGCGAAGCGATTCAGGCGACTCTGCAAAGCAACAAGCCGGATGTTCGGCTCACCACCGGATAATCCTCGTCCGCCCGTCCCCGCGAAAGCGGAAATCCAAGGGTTGCAAATCGAAAACTTTCGAACTTGGTTCCGCGTTTCCGCCTGCGGTAAATCAACTGCGCAGAATTGCCTTCGCGGCGTCGCCGACCGCTTCGACCTTGTCGTCGACATCAAGGAAGCAAACGATGCGGCACGGGCAGCCTTCGAGGCCCTCGTAGCGCCAGGGAAACGCCCCGATGACGCAGCGCCTGCCCAGCATCATATCGATGTCGCCGCCGAGATTTTCCGCGTGCAGGAGCCCTTCCTGGAAGGCCCAGTTGTGGAACGGGAACACATCGGCCGTCACTTTCCGCCCCGATTTTTTGTGTGTGTACTCGAACGTGCCGAAAAATTCTCCTGGCGTTTTGCCGTGCTTCTTTGTGAATTCCTCCGCAAGATCGGGCCGCATGTAGCGAATAGACGTGTTCATGGCGTGGTCGCACGAGCCCGTATCCATGCCCCACCATTTTATTTTTTTCTTGAACATCCAGTGCAGCGTGTCGAGGTTTGGGCCCGGGTGGTAGCAGAAATAGCGTACGAGATCCTGCTGCGGCTGCCCCTCGTAGTGCTTGTGCCAGCCCGTATGCAGGATGAGGATATCGCCTTCGCGGATGTCAGCACCGCTGCTCTCGATAATCTCGGGTGTGATTACCGCCCAATCGTGCATGTGCTTTGAAATGTCGACGACAACGCCGCGGTTCACGAGATAGTCGAGCGGCAGATGCGCCATGTCACCCTTGTTGTTGTCGGTTGCGTGCATCGCACCGTCGAAATGCGTTCCAACATGCAATGCGGTGTCGATGCGCTGCGCGACGATTCGTACCGTCTGCAGGTTCTGCGCGTAGTACATCTTGTTGCCGGCGTAGCCGACCCAGCCCGGCGTATGCACGTTCATGACATGGGAAAGATCGACGATTTTCATTGGGTGACCCTGAACGCTGATATTCGATGGCGCTAATCGATCATAAGACGCCGCGCAGCGCCAGATGGGCACCGAGCAGAAGCAGTCCGACAAAGAACCACAACCTGAACGTTTGCCCGCGGACCCTTCCGCGCACAAGCTGACCGAAAGTCATGCCTGCGAGCGCTGCACCAAGCGCGATCGCTGACGGCCCCGCGAGCGAGGCACGAACCTGCCCGGCATATGCAAGCGCCAGTGCGAGTGTTACGGTGGAAACGGTGAACGAGAGGCCAAGGGCCTGTACCAGCCTGTCGCGGTCGAACTGCAGGGACTGAAGGTACGGCGTGCCGGGCATGACGAAGATGCCGGTCGCTACCGAGACGGCGCCGGTCGCCGTACCCATGACAAGGCCAAGCCAGGTTTCAGAATTCCTCGATACCTTGAATTGCACATTCGCAAGGCCGAGCGCCGCATAGAGCGCGAGTGCCGCGCCGAGCCAAATTGTTGCCCAGCCCTCGTCGTCATGCGGCAGCACGGCCATGCCGATGGCGGTGCCAATACAGATTCCGGCGAGCAGCGGCCACAGACGGCGTGCAAGCGTGAAAACCCCGCCGCCGGCCACAGCCTGCCAGACGTTCGTGACAAACGACGGGACCACGAGAATGGCAGCCGCCTGCGCCGGCGTCATCAGCAGGCCGAGCAGGCCGATCGAAACCGTCGGCAGGCCGAGGCCAATAGCGCCCTTGACGAAACCTGCCAACAGAAACGCGCCGGCCGTTGCAGCGAGATACAGTGTCGAATCCACATCCACACACCTGGTCCGCACGGACCTTGCGTAATACTGCCGGTCCGCACAATGCGTATCCGCACAACCTGACGTTTCGCGTTTACGAAGCCACTTCGTTGCCGCGTGGCGCGGTTCGGTGCCATACTTTCGCAGAATAACGAATGGATCTGGACCAATGCCGGAAGTATTTGTTGCCAAGGCCACGCAGTTCCCGGACGGCGAGCGCCGCATCGTTAACCATGCAGGGCGCGAGATCGGTGTTTTTCATTGGCAAGGCGAGTTTTACGCATACGAGAACCTGTGCGTTCATCAGGGCGGACCGGCGTGCGAAGGCATCATGATGCACAAGGTTGAGGACGTAATCGGTCCCGACCGCAGCTGGCAGGGGCAGACGTTTTCGGCCGAAGAAATCCACTTTGTTTGCCCCTGGCACGGCTATGAATACGATCTCAAAACCGGCGAATGCGCCGCAGACCGAAGCCTGAAGCTGAAAAGTTTCAAGGTCATCCGGCGCGGGGAGGATATCTATGTCGTCGCAAGCTGAAATGACTGCGCCGGCTGGGCAGCAGCTGAGCGATGCGGATATTCAGGACATGCTCGCCAAATCGGTCCGGGCCTACGCCGAACGGGCCGCCGAACGCGAAGGGGGATTGCCGGCGTTCGGACCTGATGCGGCGACGGCAACGGACGTCATGGTGACGGTCACGGCCATGCTCAAGGCGGTGAACCTGGAGCTGTTCGAGCTTGGCATGTGGCAGGCCTGGTCCGGGAGATAATTCATGGACCTTCCGCTGTCCGATTTCCGCCGAATGGAGGTCGAGGAGTTCGACACCAGCAAACTGCTCGCGCACGCCGCAAAGCAGGCAGCCGAACGCGGCTACAGAAATTTCCCGATCGTCGACGTCGATTCGCATCACTACGAGAGCGAGTCTATCGGCGAGATCCTCGATTACATGGACGACCCGGTTCTGCAGCAGCTCGCGCGCAGCGCGCGGCAGGCGAACGCAAAGAGCGTCGGCATGCTTCCGGCAGGCGTCGGCTATCAGGATATGGGCGGCCGCGTCATGCGTTATGCGGTCCGCGGCCTGGAAAAGACGGAAGCCGGCGTGCAACGCGACGTCGCGCTCGCGCGCCGATGGATGGACGCAATCGGAATCGACGTCGCGGTGATGTTCCCGACACCAATGTTGCAGCTTGGTCTGCACCCGCAGGTGGAGGTGTAGGTTGCGCTGGCACGTGCCTATAACCGCTGGCTCGCCGAACGCGTGCTGGCGCACGAGCCGAGAATTCGCTCGATGCTTTATCTGCCGTTCAACGATCCGGAAGCTGCATACCGCACCGTCCAGGAGTTCGGCCAGACCAAAGGCGTCGTCGGCTTCATGGTGACATCGGCACGTTACCGGCCGGTGCATCACAACTCATACATGAAGACCTACGCGCTCCTCGAGGAAATGAACCTGCCGCTCGCGTTCCACGCCGGCTACAACTGGAATGACCAGACCGTCGGCATGATGAATCGCTTCATCTCGGTGCACGCGCTCGGCTTCGTTTTTTACAATATGGTGCATCTGGCCAACTGGATCACCAACGGCCTTCCCGAACGGTTTCCGAAACTGAAGGTGCTGTGGGTCGAGAGCGGGCTGGCCTGGATACCGTTCATGATGCAGCGTTTCGACAATGAATACATGATGCGCTCATCGGAAGCGCCGGCCCTGAAAAGAAAGCCAAGCGAGTATATGCGCGACATGTACTTCTCGTCCCAACCGATGGAAATGACGGATCTGGCGGCCCTGGAGCAGACATTCCGCATGATCAATGCCGAGACGCAGCTTCTTTATTCATCGGATTACCCCCACTGGGACTTCGACCTGCCATCGACCATTTATGACCTGCCTTTCCTGAGCGAGCAGGCCAAACGAAATATCCTTGGCGGCAATGCGATGAAGGTGTTCAATCTCAAGCTGCCGGCACAAAAACTGGCCCGGGTCGCATAAGCAGCCGGCGTGAGGGAGGATTAACGTGCGTCTAGTCCTGGCACTTTTCACGGCGCTGCTGATCGCACCGGGCGCATTCGCGCAGGATCCGGCCGCAGACTACCCGAACAGGCCAATCAAGATTATCGTTTGCGTACCGGCGGGCGGCGGCGTCGACACGGTGACCCGTATCGTCGCCGAAGGGCTGCACCAGAAGCTGGGTCAGCCGGTGGTCGTGGAAAACCGCGCCGGCGCCGCCGGCAATATCGGCGCGGAAGCGGTCTACACATCCGACCCCGACGGATACACGTTACTTGCCGCGCAACCCGCGCCGCTGACGGTCAATCCGCTTCTCTACAAAAAGATGAATTTCGACCCAACACAGTTCGAGCCGATTGCGATCATGACATCGATCGCCAACGTACTGCTTGTCCGCCCCGATTTCCCGGCAAAGACAGCGAAAGAGTTCATCGCCTATGTGAAAGGCAGCCCGGGTAAGGTCAACTACGCGTCGCAGGGGATCGGAACGACGTCACATCTGACTGCCGCTTTGTTCGAACGCGTGGTCGGCACCAAGCTGGTTCACGTTCCTTATAAGGGTACCGCACCCGCTCTCAACGACATTGTTGCGAGCCATGTCGATTTCATCTTCATGGAGCTCGCTTCGGCGATCAAACTGCACGAAGCAGGCAAGGCAATAATTCTGGCGGTCGCGACAAAAACGCGCATTCCAAACCTGCCGGACATACCCACGCTCGATGAAGTCGGCGTGAAGGGCTTTGAATCCGGCACATGGAACGCAATTGCTGCCCCGCCGAAGACGCCGCCGGCAATTGTCGCAAAGCTCAACAAGGCGGTGAACGAGGTTCTCAGGAGCCCGGAAGCGCAGAATCATTTTGCCAAAATCAACCTGCATGCGGCCGGCGGTTCGCCCGCCGAAGCCAAGGCCTTTATCAGGAAGGAAACCGAGGTGTGGGGCAGCGTGATCAGGGACGCTCACGTTGAGGCTCATTGACGTCCAGCCAAGCCGACCCAGCGGTGCGACAGGTCGGTCAACTGGGCCTATAATGCGCCCGCAACAGAGGTTATAAAGCCGGCAATCGCTACTGCGAAAACGCGTAAGGAGACACCCATGGATGAGAGAACGCGCGAGCCGCTGCAGATCCGCGCCGAGGACATCAATCCGCGCTACAATTGGGGGCGCGCGTTGCCGGCGCTCGGTACCATGGGCGTCGATTTCGAGGAGCGCGTCGACTATCGCCGCCTGCACCGCTACCGGCTCGGCCGCACCAAGCAGGCCCTGGAGGCGAGCGAGTGCGGCGCGCTGCTGGTGTTCGACGTCAATAATATCCGTTACATCACTTCGACCAAGATCGGCGAGTGGGAGCGCGACAAGATCTGTCGCTGGGCCCTGCTCACTCGCAACGGCGACCCGATTCTTTGGGACTTCGGTTCGGCAGCCGTTCACCACAAGCTCTACGCACCATGGCTCAAGCCGGAGAACTGCAAGGCCGGCCTGCTGGGCTTACGCGGAACCGTGCAACCTTCTTTCGGCCTGATGGCGAAGCACGCGAAAGAGATTTTCGGACTCCTCAAGGAGGCCGGCGTCGAAAAAATGCCGGTAGGCGTTGACATCATCGAGCCTGCCATGATGTTCGAGCTGCAAAAAGCCGGCATGAAGATTGTCGACGGCCAGCAGATCATGCTCGAGGCCCGCGAGATCAAATCCGCCGACGAGATTGCGCTGCTCAACCGCGCAGCTGCCATGGTCGACGGCGCCTATCATATGATCAACGAAGAACTTAAGCCCGGCGTGCGCGAGAACGATATCGTCGCCAAGGTCAACGAATTCCTCTATCGCCATGGCTCCGATGACGTTGAGGCGGTAAACGCCATTTCGGGCGAGCGTTGCAATCCGCACCCGCACAACTTCACCGACCGGCTGATCCGTCCCGGTGATCAGGCATTCTTTGACATTCTCCAGTCGTTCATGGGCTACCGGACCTGCTACTACCGTACCTTCAACGTCGGTCGCGCAACGCCCGCCCAGCACGACGCTTACAAGAAGGCACGTGAATGGCTTGACCGCGCGATCGAGCTGATCCGTCCGGGCGTATCGACTGACGAAGTCGCGCGCGCCTGGCCAAAGGCCCAGGAATTCGGCTTCCCCGATGAACTGTCGGCCTTCGGCCTGCAGTTCGGTCACGGCCTCGGCCTGAACCTGCACGAGCGGCCGATCATCTCACGCGTCGTGTCGCTCGAGCACCCGACCGAGATCAAGGAAGGCATGGTGTTCGCGCTTGAAACCTATTGTCCGGCGACCGACGGCTATTCGGGCGCGCGTATCGAGGAGGAGATGGTCGTCACGGACAAAGGCTGCCGCGTGATCTCGCTGTTCCCTGCGGAGGAACTGCCGATCAGCCATCGCTACTGACCGAATCGGTGCAGGTTGACCGTTACGCGCCCGACTTCATGCCGGAAAGCGGCGCGCCGCGATATCTTGCGATGCGCCGCCACACCGTAGCCTGAAGTCGGCACCATGCACGCACTGGTCCACTGTGGGTGGCAGTTGCGGTCCCGGTGACCGTTACGCTGGTGACGTTCGGATCAGCGATCAGGCACCCCTTCCGGTTGCGCAGCCTCGCCATAGATCTCGTCAGACCTCCCCGTGCTCATCCAGAAGTGCTGGGGTAATCCGCGCTCGCATGGCAGCCGTGCCGAACGGCCGTAGCCAAAAGCAGGCGGCAAGGCTAGTGAGCCGATTGAGGATTTGAGATGAGCGATGGGAATCACGGCGCCGTCAAGGCAGCGCCTGCGCGGCAGTCCGAGGGCGCCGGCGAGGCGATTATGCGCGGCTTACGCGGCCGATGTCCCGCCTGCGGCGAAGGCCGCATGTTTCGCGCCTTTTTGAAGGTCGCCGCGCAATGCCCGCAGTGTGGCGAAGAACTGCATCATCATCGTGCCGACGACTTCCCCGCTTATCTGGTTATCGTCATCGTCGGACATATCCTGATGCCAATCGTGCTCCTGGTCGAAACCGAGGTTACGCCGGCAGTGTGGATCAGCATGACGCTTTGGCCGTTGACTGCCTTGGTGATGGCGCTGGGTTTGTTACAGCCTGTCAAGGGCGCGGTCGTCGCCATCCAATGGTTTGGTGGCATGCACGGCTTCGAGGAATCGAAGAAAGGGCGGGCGCCAACTACTGCGGCCGAAGGATAGGAGGTCCGCTGCAATCGGTGGCTACATGCGGGCCACTTTCTCCTGCCAGTGCGGTAAGTGCTCGCCAGCAGCGAGTCTTTGACTCGCCGGTTGCAACTCGATTTGTCGCTCGTTGTTCAGGCTCAATCCGCACCTGGAACTTCTCGTCGTTTTCCCCATCCGATCGAATGACGGTAGAAACCTGCGCGAAAGGAAATTTTACAGGCATTTTACTTGTGGTCATTGTCCCCGACCGATTGAGTGGGGATGTGCGCAGCCGCCGTTTTCCTCCCTTTAGGCTTAGACGGCGGCGTGAATCCTCCACCTTATGCACACAGGGCCCCTTACGGGGCCCTTTTTTTGATGCACGCACATCCCGCAGGCACGATGTGCGATGCCCCGTGAGAGGCCTTTTATGCCGAAGCCTGCTAGTGCTCCAGTCCCGTCGGCACATTCTTGTTTTCCGGCGTAAGTTTCATGCCGGCTGCAAGCGCCATTGTTTCCATCAGGGCGGCAAAATCCTTGCTGAGATAGGCTTGCGGATCAGGTTGCAAGGTCGCGTGTCCGAAATGGCTCTGCAAAACTTCGCGCGCCGCCGCGGTCACCGGCATCGGCACGTCAATTTCACGGCCGAGCTCAAGACCAAGATCGAGATCCTTGCGCAACAGCTCGGGTGTGAAGGTCGTCGTCCAATCGAGATTGACCAGCGCCGGCGATTTGTAACGCGTGAACATAGACCCCATGACACCGTTATTGAGGAAGGCCAAAAAGGCATGCCGCGGCACACCCATCTTGTTCACAAGCAGTGTGATCTCTATGAGGTTCTCGATCACCACGCCAAGCATGACATTGTGCGCGATCTTGCAGATGCGCGCGAGGTCACCTTCGCCGACATAGGACACTCCCTGGGGAGCAACGATTTCCATCAGGGGGATAATTGACTTGCAGGCTGCTTCCTCGCCCGAGACGACGGACGACAGCCGACCCGCCTTGATGACCTTCGCGTTGCCCGACACAGGTGCACATACATAGTCCGTGCCCTTTGCCTTCAGACGCCTGCGAATATCCGCGGATTCCTCGACAGAAATCGTCGAGCAGTCGACACAAACTCTCGGCGCCTTGCCGCCCGACAGCACACCGTCTTTTCCGAAATAGACCTGCTCCAGGTCCTTGCCTTCAGACACGATCGAAAACACGACGTCACACGCAGCGAGGTCGGAGAGCTTTTCGGCGATCTTGCCGCCCGCTGCCGCAAGCGGCTCGGCTTTGGCACGTGTCCTGTTCCAGATACTGACATCGTGGCCGGCCTTGAGCAGGCGTTCCGCCATGGGCAGGCCCATGCGGCCGGTTCCGATCCAGCCGATCTTCTGCACATTCTTCGACATCACGAAACTCTCCCATTGAAATCGCGGCGGCGCACAAACGCGTGCACCCGGCTTTAGCCGTTCTGCCATCGTTGCGCCAGTGGCGCCATACCGCGGCAACAGGAATGTCACGTATGCTTGTCGCGGCCATTCAAAGCGCATTATTCTGCTGCCAAGAGCGGTCACAAGCCGAAGGGCCTGCTGTCAGAATGGCTCATGGCTCTGATCGTGGGAGGACATGGGCACCCGATGCAGGATGCCGCAACGACCACAATCGCCGTCGGCGGAGTCCCCGATCGACCGCACGCCCGCGAGCGGCTGCGCGTCGTTCTCCGCAACGCCTTTCCTTTCCTCGTCGTTGGCGCGGTCTGGGAAATTGTCGCCTGGACCGAGATTTTCCCGCGGCGGCTGTTTCCCACGATCGAGGAAGTTGCGTCATCTTTTGTGCGTCTGACAGTGGCCGGCATTCTGCCCCACCATGCTATTGAGACGGTGATCCGTCTCATGACCGGTTTTGCGCTTGCCGCGCTCATTGGCGTGTCGATCGGCGTACTGATGGGACGATCGCGGCGCGCCGAGGATATTTTCCTGCCACTCGTCAGCATCTGCGCGCCAATTCCTGGCCTCGCCTATGCGCCGCTTTTCCTGCTCTGGTTTGGCCTCGGAAATATCTCGGCGGTGTTGCTCGTCGGCTTTGTTTCCGCCTTTCCCATTCTGTTCAACAGTTGGACCGGCGTTAAGGCCGTCAAGGAAATCTGGGTGCGATCGGCCCAATCGATGGGCGCAGACGACCGCCGGCTGTTCAGTCATGTGATCCTTCCCGGCGCACTGCCCTACATACTGACCGGCCTGCGACTCGGTCTCGCGCAGGCTTGGCGAATTCTTGTCGCCGTCGAAATGCTTGCCGCAGTACCGTGGGGATTGGGATGGCTGATCTTCGGTGCCCGCGAATTCCTTAACACCGACGCGATGCTTGCAGGGATCGTCGTGATCGCACTGATCGGGCTCGCGCTTGAGAAGTTCGTGTTCCGGAAAATCGAGGATTACACCGTCGTACGGTGGGGAATGATTACGTCATGACCGACCAGGGCCAGCGCAGGCGTACAATTCTCCGTGCCGCGGTCACCCTTGCCGCTGCTGCCGTCGTGTATGAGCTTCTGGCGCGCAGCGGCTATTTCGCATCCGCCCTGCTTCCAACAATACCCACCATCGTCCGCACGCTGATTGCCATGCTGGCCGACGGTACCATGATTGAGCATGCCGCATTCACCATGTACCGCGTGATGTTCGGGTTCGGTCTGGCCATTGCCGTCGGAATTCCGCTCGGCATTCTGATGGCCCGGTTTCAGCGGGTGGAAAATTTTTTCCTGCCGTTGATAAGCGCGCTGATGCCAATACCCTCTTTCGCCCTCGTGCCCCTGTTCATGCTGTGGTTCGGCATCGGCAACCTGACAACGATCCTGATCGTCTTCTATGCCGCAACCTTTCCTATGGTGTTCAATACGTGGTCGGGCGTCCGCTCCGTCAATCCGCTGTGGCTGCGCGCTGCAGGCGCCATGGGCGCCGACGAGCAGAAGCTGTTCTGGAAGGTGATTATTCCCGGCGCATCGCCCTTCATCATTACCGGCATGCGCCAGGCATTTCTGCGTGCCTGGATCGCGGTTGTCGGAGCTGAAATGATCGCAGCCTCGGACTGGGGCCTGGGCTGGATCATTTTCGACGCCAAGGAGTTCCTCAACGCCGATATCATGCTGGCATCCCTGCTCGTCATTGGCGGGATCGGCTATGCCTTCGAGCGGCTCGTATTCGGCTCGATCGAACGCGCGACCGTGCAGCGATGGGGCATGGTGCGCATGGCCAAGGGTTAGAAACGGTAAGCAAGAATGGTCCCTATTGAAATCCGCGACGTGACCCTTGTGTACGACACGCCGGGCGGCAAAGTGCCCGGCGTCAAGGATGTGAGCTTCAACATCGGCGCGTCGGAATTCATCTGCATCGTCGGTCCTTCGGGTTGCGGCAAGTCCACGCTGCTCAACATCATCGCCGGGTTTCTTTCACCGGCTACCGGCGAGATCCGCATCGGCGGCAAACCGGTGACAGGCAGCGGCATGGACCGTGGCATCGTTTTTCAGGATTTTGCCCAGCTGTTCCCGTGGCGCACGGCGTTGGGCAATGTCGCGTTCGGGCTCGAAATGAAGGGTGTGCCAAAAGAGGAACGCAACCGGATTGCACGGGAGCAGTTACGACTTGTTAAGCTTGAAAAGTTTACCGGTTCCTACCCTCATCATTTGTCCGGCGGAATGCAGCAACGGGTCGCCATTGCCCGGGCATTGGCATACAATCCCTCCGTCCTGTTGATGGATGAGCCGTTCGCAGCGTTGGACGCGCTCACCCGTGACGACATGCAGCGGCTGCTGGCCGATGTGTGGCGCGAAACCCGCAAAACGGTAATCTACGTGACCCACAATGTCGCGGAGGCGGTATATCTGGCGGATCGCGTTGTCGTCATGTCGCCCCATCCCGGCACGGTGAAGACCGAGATCAAGATTGACCTGCCGCGGCCGCGTGACCCGCTCAGCTTTGAATTCGTCGAATGTCAAAAGGAGCTGCTCCGGCATCTCGGCCACGAGACAGGCGAAACGAAAGCCATGAACGGCAAAGCTAGATCATAGGGAGGAACAACAATGACCGCCAGGAACAAGGGAATGACTCGCCGCGATGCCCTCGCCGCAACGGGCGTCGGCGTGCTGGCCGCAGGCCTCGGCATCCGGCCCGCATCGGCACTCGAGACCGTCCGGCAAGGATATCAGACCAACATGTGGGGCATGCCGACCTACTATCTGCTGCGCTCCGGCCTGCTCGAAAAACATGGCGTCAAGTTTGAAGAGTTTGCAGTGCCGTCAGGCAATCTCACCATGCAACAGATGGTGGCGCGTCAGGTCGATATGGGGACTTACGCCGGACCCTCTTTCGCGATCGGCCACGAAAAGGGCGGCCTTGTGGCCATTGCGATGATCGAATATGTCGGCAAGACCGCGCGCGTGCTCGCGCGCAAGGACCTCGGAATTACCAAGGTCGAACAGCTCAAGGGCAAGAAGGTTGCCAACCAGACCGGCTCATCCACCGGTAACATCTTTGTCGACCAGATTGCCACCAAGGCCGGGCTGCAGAAGGGCGACTATCAGGAAATCCGGATGAACGTGAACGACATGGTGGCCGCCATGGCGGCAAAGACAGTGGACGCCATGGTGAACGTGGAGCCTTACAATGCGATCGCGGAAGCCGATGGCATCGGGGTGACGATTGCCGAGTTCTATGAATTCGACAAATTGCCGGTGTTCATGGCCGCAACGCCGGAATTCGCGGACAAAAACCCTGATACGGTCGTCGCTTACCTCAAGGCCTGGCTCGAAGTGGCGAAGGATTTCAAGACAAACCCGGGCAAGGTCGCCGACTCGATCTACTCGTTCTACACCTCGAAGGGCTACAACATGTCGAAGGAGACTTTTGGCAAGGCCCTGGCGCGGGTGGAAGTGCAGCCGGGCTGGCCTTCAGACCTCGTTCCGTACATGACTCATCACTGCGAGATCCTGGTGAAGGCCAACAAGCTCAAGGCTGTCCCCGACTGGAGCAAGGCTTTCCGTACCGACTTCCTGAAAAAGGCCATGGCCTGAGGACGTCACCGTTTTCAATCCCGAGGCCGGCGCATGGGCGCCGGCCTTTCTGCAAGAACCCGATGACCACCGGAGTGCACCATGCCTGCCGCCGCTAATCCGCTGAGCAAAAGCGGAGAACCTGTGACCTGGAATTTCAAGCTTCTCGCCCAACACGATCTCGGCGGATTTGGCGGCATGGGCGAAGGCATGTCTGTGCAGATCGCCAGGGATGGCCGCCGCATCATCTGGCTCGCGCACGAAAGCGCGCCCAAGAATTTTACCGGTGTCGACGTTTCCGATCCGCGTAACCCGAAGGTGGTCGTGCAGACCGAGCTGCCGAAGCCATATATGCGTTCCAATTCGCTGGAACTGTCCGGCGACATCATGGCGGTCGCGTACCAGACCCAGAAGGTCAACCAGCAACCCGCCGGCCTCGAGCTTTTCGATGTATCGGTGCCGGAGAAGCCGCGCTCGATATCCTTCCTCGATTGCTCGGGCGCACACTCGCGCGGCGTGCATCAGCTGTGGTTCTGCGACGGCGAATACGTGCACATGGCGGCCGGCGCCCCGGATTTCCAACCGAGCCATCCGCTCGACGACCAGTTCTACCGGTGCATCGACGTGCGCAATCCGTCAAAGCCTGTCGAGGTGGGCCGCTGGTGGATGCCGGGCACCAGGAAAGGCGAGACGCCGCTGCCGCGCCACAAGCTCGACAAGGGTTACCGTGCGCACAACACCAACGTCTACAGGCAGCGGAAGGACCGGCTCTATCTCTGCTACATCGACGGCGGCATGTTCGTGATGGATATTTCCGACAGGTCGAAGCCGAAGCCGGTTTCGCACTGGACGAACTCCCCACCCTACACCGGTTTCATGCATACGGCGGTGCCGCTGTTCGATCGCGGACTGCTGATCGTGACCGACGAATCCACCGAGAACAATGCCGAGGACTGGCCGAAGCTGATCTGGATCGTCGACGCCCGCGACGAGAAGAACCTTGTCTCCATCGCCACCTGCCCGCTGCCACCCGTCGATGCCTATGCCGGCCGCGGCGGCCGCTTCGGTGCGCATAATATTCACGAGAACCCGCCGGTGCCGACCGCCTGGCAGTCCGATCAGATCGTCATCGGGACATTTTTCAACGGCGGACTGCGAGCCTACGACATTTCCAACCCGTACCAGCCGAAGGAGGTCGGCACCTTCGTTCCGCCGCCGCCGAAAGGCACGCCGGTCGGGGCAGTACAGCTCAACGACGTCTTCGTGGACGAACGTGGTATTGTCTACACGGTTGATCGTCATACCGGCGGGCTCTACACGCTGGAGATGGATTTCTGAACGAGCTCTTTCCCTCACCGGGCGCAGGACGCTTCGGCCGCAGGCTCAAGCGCGAGCGCGGCGCTCGTCTGCCGGTGACCGTCATCACCGGATTTCTCGGCGCAGGCAAAACGACGCTGCTGAAACGCTTTCTGGGCACAGCGGAGGGGCAAGGCACTGCGGTTGTCGTCAATGAATTCGGCGCGGCCGGCATCGACGATGCGCTTGTACGCCCGAGCGCCGACGAGACCGCGTTGCTCGGCAATGGTTGCCTTTGCTGCATCACGCGTACCGACCTCCAGCAGACGCTGCGGCGGATGGTCATCGAGCGGGAGCGCGGTGTACTGCCGGACTTCAGACGTATTGTCATCGAGACCAGCGGTCTCGCCGACCCGAGCCCGATTCTGCAAACCTTTGCGACCGAGCGCACACTGGGCGACATGTTTCATGTCGACGCGGTCGTGACGGTGGTCGATGCCGTCACCGGAACAGAAGCACTCGCCTGGTCGGCGGAGGCCCGCAAGCAGGTGATCCTCGCCGACCGTCTCATCATCACCAAAACCGACATCGCCGGTGAAGGCGCCTGCAAAGCTGTTTCGGAAAGATTGCATACGCTCAATCCCGGTGCGGAAATTCACGAAGCCATCAACGGTGATATCGACCCGGCATGCCTGATCGAACCGGCCTCCGACCAGCGCAATGCTTTCGTGGCGGAAGTCGCGCACAGCGACGGGATCGGAAGCTTTGTGCTGACTGAGAATAGGCCACTGTTTTGGCCCGTTTTTGCCAAGACCATGGACGCGTTGATGCAGTTGCGTGGACCCGACCTGCTGCGCGTCAAGGGATTCCTCTACGTCGACGGCTGCAGGGGTCCCGTCGTCGTGCAGTTTGTGCAACACCTCGCACATCCGCCGGTCGAATTGGAGAGTTGGCCTGACGACAGGCGGCAGAGCCGAGTCGTGTTCATCACGCGCAACATATCCGAACGGCAAGTTCGCAGTTTGCTCGCGGCGTTGCAAAATCTCGCCTAGCGCCGACGCTACTCGCGATCCCGCCCTGAGATCTCTGCCTGCCAGGGCGCGACCCAGCGCTCAACCACTCCGATCAGCCAGTTGAGGCCGATTGCCATCGTCATCAGGATGATGATGGGCACGAACATCGTCGCCGTGTCGAAATTGTTGGCGGAATTGATGATCACCGCGCCGAGGCCGGAAATGGTCGTGAAGAATTCGGCGATCACCATGCCCACCACGGCACGGCCCACTGCCAAACGGATACCGGCCATAATGTAAGGCAGCGTTGCCGGCAAGATGATCCGGCGCAGGATCACCGCGTCCGGCGCGACGAAGGACTTGCCGACTTCGATAAGCGTTTTGGGCACAGCAGTGACGCCGAGCCAAGTGTTGATGCAGATCGGAAAGAGCGACATCAGGAAGATGACGGCAACCTTTACGGCAAACCCGAGCCCCAGCCAAAGGATCAGCAGCGGCACCAGCGCGACAAGCGGCATGGCGTAGCCGGCGGTGATGTAGAGGCCGAGGGCCGCTTCTGCTGCGCGAAAACCGCCGATAAACAGGCCGAGCGGCACTCCAACCAGAATGGCAAGGGCATAGCCGATGACGAACGGCCGCAAGGATTCGAAAAGCGCCGACCACAACTGACCGGAGATGACGAGCTCCCAGAAAGCCTCCGCTATCGCGGACGGATACGAGCCAAACACCGGATTGATGCGACGGCCGAAGATTTCCCAGAAGATCAGCAGTGCCGTGACAGATGCAACCGTGATCACCCAGCGCGGCATCGGTTTGCGCTCGGCGCCCTCTTCCCGCGCCACAGCTTTCTCCTGTCGATCGGCAATATCGACCATCAGTGCACCGTCTTTTCGTCATGCAACGCACGCCAGACCTTGTAGCGCGTCTCTGAAAACTCGGGCATTCCGCGTACGAGTCCAAGGTCGGGACGCGGCCGCTTGAGTGGCACGTTCATGATCTCCTGCACGCGACCGTTCTTCATCACGACAATACGGTCAGCGACGATGACGGCTTCGTCGAGATCGTGGGTCACGAACAGGATGGTTTTCCCGGTACGCGCATGGATGTCCAGCAGCTCGGCCTGCAGCGTTTCCCGGGTCTGGGCATCGAGAGCGCCGAACGGTTCGTCCATGAGCAGAACTTTTGGGTCAATGGCGAGGGCCCGGGCGATGCCGACGCGTTGCTTCATGCCTCCGGAAAGCTGATGCGGACGGCGGTTTTGCGAATCCTTCAGCCCTACGAGATGCAGGTATCTCTCCGCAGTTTCCCGCAACTGCGCGCCGCGCACGCCTTTCATCTCCAGGCCGAACATCACGTTTTGCAGCGCCGAGAGCCAGGGCAGCAACTCGGCATGCTGGAACACCATACCGCGATCATGCCCGCAACCATTGATTTCACGTCCGTCAACGGTGACGCGACCGCCACTCGATGGATCCAGTCCCATTGCGACGCGAAGCGCCGTTGTCTTGCCGCAGCCGGACGGACCGATCAGCGCGACAATCTCGCCGTCCCTGACTGTGAAGCTCACACGGTCAAGCGCCTGCACATGGTGCACCTCACCGTCCACGCGCAACGTAAAACGCTTGGATACGTCGAGGAAACTTACCTCACCCATTCCAATCTCCAGAATGCAGCCGTCAATGTCCGATAACCTTGATCGCTTTCTCGCGATACTCAGGTGCGGTCACGGCCTTCAGTTCAAGGGGAGCCTTCAACTTGCCGGCTTTCACCATCTGCTCCTGAATCCATTGAATCTTTTCCGCCGGCAGCGGCAATGTCGGATCGACGGCATGATGCTGGATCGCATCGTCGTAGACGAAAGCAGGCCGCGGGTCTTCCGGTTTGGCGTGTATGATTTCGCGCGTCAGAGCGATTGCAGCGTCCCGATTGGCGAGGGCAAAACGCAGCGCGCTCATCTCCGCTGCAAGAAACTTCACGGCGTCATCTCCACGTTCGGCCAGCTTTTTGGCGCTTGAGACTATGCATACGCGCAGAAAGTTCGGCACCGCGTCGCGCCCCGCCACCAGCAGGTGGATATTCTTCGGAGCAATCGGCTGATATTCGTTCGAAACGACCGCGGCATCTACCACACCGCCAATCAGCGCCTGATAGCGATCCTTGTCACCTCCCACCGCCGCGAGCTTCACTTCGCTGTCGGAAACACCGAATTTCGCAAGCGCCGAGCGCGCCAGCATGTCGGGCATCGAGTTCGGCGCCGATACGGCAATTTGCCTGCCCTTCAGATCCTGAACCTTGGCTATTTTGTCATTGGCATAGATGCCGTGCGGAACGACGATCCAATGACAGCCAAGCAACTTGGCATCCCCGCCTTTGGCATTGGCTGCAAAAACGCCCTGCGGCCCACCCTCAAAGCTGTCGAGTTCACCCGCGATCAAGGCCTTGAGTGCGAGCTGATCATCCTTGAACTGGGAAATTTCGATCTTGAGGCCTTGCTTCTTGGCGAAGTCGCGCGTTGACACCATCAGGAAAATACCGGCATCAGCCTTGGCATTGATCAGTCCGTGTTTCCATACCCTTTCCTGCGCATCACCCGGCACGATATGGCCAACAAGCGTTGTCGCAATGATGATAGCGGCGAGCCCAGTCGAACGGGGTCTCATGCGTCGTCCTCCCTGCAACCGCGCCTTGATGGCGTCTCTGTCGTCGTTGCTTGCAATATAATTCTAACATTATTTCAGCCAACCGCGCGACGGCAAACAAAGCCGCGAAAGACCGTCAGGCCGGAGCGAAACGTCCGATTCCGGCTTGAACCGTTTTTATGATGTCCGGCACTGCTGCCTCATTGCCGGGCGCCATGATGTGGACTCCCGCGACGCCCGGGATACCGGCCATTTCGCGTATGACATCGGTACAAATCCTGGCTCCCTCGGCCAACGGATCACGCGCGTTTTCCATCCTGTCGACCAAGGGGTCCGGAATGATCGCCCCGAACAATTTTTCCTTGATCCAACGCGCCGACTTTGCCGACCGGAGCGGTACCACCCCGATCAGGAAGGACAGCTTCGCTGTCATGCTTTGTTCGGCAAGCCTCGCCATATACCGACGCAGGACGCCTGCATCCATGCAAAACTGCGTCTGCACGAATTGGGCGCCGGCGTCGATCTTGGACTGCAGCCCGGTCGGATTCCATCCTGGCGGCGGATCAATCGGGTTGTCGGCGCTACCGAGGAAGAAGTCAAATTTGCCGCTGACCTTGCGGCCCGTGGGAAGCTCGCCGGAATCGCGGAGACGCCGCGCGGTACTCAACAGCGAGCGGGGATCGAGATCGAAGACTGCCTTGGCCTCGGGTTGATCTCCCGCGCTCGGGTCGTCCCCACGCAACATCAGCAAATTGCGTACGCCCGATGCCGCAGCACTCAACAGGTCGCTTTGCAGCGCAATGCGATTGCGATCACGGCAAGTCAGCTGGAGTATCGGCTCTATACCCTGCTCCACCAGCATTGCTGCAGCGGTGACCGCACCAAGATGAGGGCGCGCGCCGGCGCCATCGGTCACGTTCACCGCATCGGCAAGTCCTTTCAGCGGCATGGCCTTTGCGAGCAACTCGCCAGGGTCGGCCGACACTGGCGGTGTCACTTCCGCCGTGATTACAAACCGCTTGGCACGCAACTTTTCCTGCAGGGTCGCCGGCATCTGACCCAAGTCGCAAAATCCAGTGGACGATGCAAGGGCAACAATGGGAAAAAAGAGCAGTCGTGCCGATGTTGCATGACTTGCAGGCCAAAATGTTTCAACCGGCGAAATCAATCGAGGAGGCGATCGCTCCAATTGCAGATGGGGGCATGCTGGTCGTTCCGCGCGAGATCTCCGGCGTGTCCATGGCGGCGACGCGGGCCTTGATAAGGCGTGGCGTGAAGCGCCTGCACCTCGTCGCGCTGCCGACGTCGAGCCTGCAGGCCGACCTGCTGATTGGCGCGGGATGTGTCGAAACTCTTGAGACAAGCGCAGTGAGCCTTGGCGAGTTCGGACCGGCACTACGCTTTTCCGCTGCCGCCACCTCGGCGACGATAAAAATAAGGGACGCAACGTGTCCTGCACTGCACGCCGCCCTGCAGGCGACCGAAAAGGGAGTCCCCTTTATTCCGCTGCGCGGCCTAATCGGCTCGGACCTCCTGAAGTACCGCGACGACTGGAAGGTGATCGACAATCCGTTCGGTGCCAATGATCCGATCGTTTTGCTACCGGCAATTAAGCCGGACGTCGCATTGTTTCACGCGACGATGGCAGATCGCTTTGGCAATGTATGGGTCGGCCGTCAGCGGGAACTTGGCACTATGGCACACGCCGCGACGAAAACGATCGCTACCGTGGAGAAGATCTACGATGGCAACCTGCTCGACGACCCGACATTGGCGGCAGGAACACTTCCCGGCCTTTATATCGATTGTGTCGCGCTCGCCGAGCGTGGTGCGTGGCCGCTGGGCCTTCCCGACAGTTATTCCGCCGACGCCCGGCATCTCGCTCTTTATGCGCGCATGGCTGCAACGGAAGCCGGATTTGCGGAGTACCTGGACAAGTATGTCTATGAAAGACGCACGCCATAGGTCGAAGTATCCTGCCGGACAACGATGAAAATCACCTTTCGGGACGAGGAACTTCTTGCGGACGTGATTGCCGGATTGATAGGCGACGTGCGCCACGTTGCGGTCGGTAATGCCTCGCCTATTCCTGCCACTGCCGCACTGCTGGCTCGCGAGCGCGGCAAAGGACGGCCCTATGTCTCGCTCCTGCAAAGCCGCAAGCACAATTTCTTCACCGACGGCGGCCGAGAACTGTTTGATTGCGCGGGCCAGGGCCGGATCGATGTATTTTTCCTGTCGGGTGGACAAATCGACGGACAGGGAAATGTCAATCTTGTCAGCATCGGCGACTACGCGAATCCGAAAGTGCGCTTTCCGGGCTCGTTTGGCTCTGCCTATCTCTATTACGTAGTGCCGAAGATAATCCTCTTTCGCACGGAGCATTCCCGCCGCACTCTCGTGCCCAAGGTCGACTTTATCAGCGCACCCGGCTTGACCGCCGAGAATGTCTATCGGCCGGGCGGGCCGATTGCGTTGGTGACCAACCGCTGCGCCTTCACTTTCGCCGATGGCCGCTTCACGCTCGCGAGCCTGCATCCCGGCCACACACTGGAAGAGGTCGTCGAAAATACCGGTTTCGACTTCGAAAAACCCCTGACCGTGCCCGAAACTCCGGCGCCATCGTCCGAGACTCTCCGGCTGATGCGGGACGTGGTCGCACCGCAGCTCGCCGAAGTTTATCCGGAGTTCGCCGCACAGGTGTTCGGCGTGGGCCAGGCTGCTTTCGCACGCTGAAAAACCGTGCTCTTCCGGTCGCTAAACCCGTGGGCTAGTCTGCCGCCCGCTGCGGCCGGCCGGCCACAGCGCATCAGTCAAGAAACGGAAGGACGGCGTCGGTGAAAACGGTTGAAGCTGCGGTGATCGGTGTTGGATGGGTGGGGGGCACGCGCGCCGAGACTCTGTCGCGCACCGCACTGGTCGACAAATTGCATCTATGCGAAATCAGGCCCGACCGGCTCGCCGAGGTGAAAAAGCTTTACAAACCCGCCAGCGCGACGCTCGACTATAACGACATCATCAAAAACGACAATATTTCCGTGGTCTACATCTCGACCACGCCGGAATCGAACCACTATCCGATATGCCGTGACTGTCTGAAGTCCGGCAAGAACGTCATGCTCGAGAAGCCGATCGCGCTGGAGCTGTGGGAAGCTGACGAACTTATCCAGCTCGCCAAACGCAACAACCTCAAATTCACCATCGGATATTCACAGCGCTTCAATCCGAAAATCGCCTATGCGAAGAAAAAAATCGTCGACGGCACACTCGGAAAGGTGGTTTCGGTGCTGGTGAGCAGGCACCTGTCGCGCAGCCTGGGCAAGAAGATCGCCAGCCGCGTCCGCTTGTCGCCCGTCGTCATGGAGTCTACGCACGATCTTGATTTCGTCTTCTGGCTACTCGAGCCCGCCAAACCGGTCCGCGTCTATTCGCAGGGCGCCTATGGCTACATGGAACCGATCAACGGTTCGCACGACGTCATGTTTACGACGGTGACGATGGACAACGGCACTGCCGTCATGATCGGCGGCGGTTGGAATCTGCCGCCGAGCTACCCCAATTACTGCGCCACGTGGATCGAAATTACCGGTACAGAAGGCTCGCTTTTTCTCGATGACACCCAGCGCGACAACTGGCTCAACACCCAGAAGGACGGCCAGCAATTCACGATGTCGACAATGCCGGGTGAGTGGGTCGACAACGTTTTCGCCGGCGGCATGGGCCCGGAAACGATCCATTTCCTCGAAGCCTGCATTCGCAACACACCGGTGATGGTCACGCCGGAAAGCGCGCGGCGCGTCATGGAAACCTATAGCGCGGCTGATCTCTCCGCCGACCGTAACGAGCCCGTTGATTTGCCGCTCTCGAACGAGACCATCTCGGCAATCGCCGAATTCAAGAAGAAAATCCGCGCCGGGGTGAACCAATGAAAAAGTCCGCCAAGGGCGTGGGGCTTGCGATCGTCGGAGGCGGCCGCGTTGGTCTGTTCCGCGGCGAGGTGGCGGCACGCCACCCCGCGGTTGAGTGGATCGGACTCGCAGAAAAAAACCCCAATCGCGCTGGCGAAGTAGGCCCGAGGATCGGGGCCGATTTCGTCACACAGAGCCACGTCGAGTTGCTCAAGCGGCCGGAAGTCACTGCTGCAATCATCTGCACCGATGAGCACCTGCACGTCGATCCAATTATGACGGCCGTGGAGCGCGGCATCCCGATGCTGATCGAGAAGCCGCTTGCGACGGATTTGAAGGAATCCGCGCGCGTGCTCAAGGCGATCAAGGACGCCAAAATTGATGCTGTCGTCGGCTATACACAGCGCTTTCGCAGGCGCTGGCTGGCGGCCAAGGAAAAATGCCGCACCGGCGCACTCGGCGACGTCACAATGGTGACCTCGCGCGCGTTCATGAACCGCCTTGTGGCCATCGACAACTATAAACGCACCGATGATCCCTCGACGATCTCGCCGATGGTGATTTCCGGCACGCACGCACTCGACATCTGCATGTGGTGCCTCGAGCCGAAGAAGCCGGTCGAATGCTATGCGCGTTCGATCGACAAGGTACTTGGCCCTTCATACAAGGGTATCGACGCCACTGCCGGCATGATCATGTTCGACGATGGCACAGTCTACCACCTCAATATCTCGTGGGCGTTGCCTGTGACCTGGCCGGGCGCGGTTTATTCGCTCGAGGTCGGCATCGTCGGCACGACCGGGGTATTGACCATCGACGATACGCACCGTGACATCGTTTTGGCCGTCTCGAAACCCCAATCGGAAGGTTATAATCCGGACGCAACGCGCCTGGTTGATTTCATGGGCAGCTACCCGCCGGGAGACATGGCGCTTGGCGAGCTGCGCGGCCCGATGGCAGAAGAGACAGATTCGTGGCTCAATCGCATCTCGCTCGGCCTGCCGACCGCTGCCGCGACGGTCGAAGAAGCGCACCGTAACCTGATGCTCACGAAGGCGCTCGATCTTTCCGCCAAACGCAAGCAGCTGGTAAAATTGCCGATCGAAACCGATTGATCTCGCCGACTAGCGTCCGACAGCACTGATCGTCGGCAGAACCCGGTAAAGTTGAAACGCATTGCCGCTGTACACGAGGCCGAGATGGTTTCGGTCGGGGTTTCGCATGCCCGGTGTCGTGAACAGGATGTACACGTAGTCATAGTGCTGCGGCCAATCGTTCCAGAAATACGACATATTTGCCTTGTCGCCTTCTGCGACCTGCAGGACATACGGCAAGGACGGTGGCAACCAATCCTCGGTCTCCACGTACTTTCGGAATTCCTTGCGCGCGTGCAAGATCTGCTTTCCCTTCACGGTGAATTCGGTGGACACAAGCGCGGAGCGCTCAATGACTGCGATCGATGCAGCGTGCACCAGGTTAAAGTCGCTGATTTGCCTACCGGAGGAACGATCGCCGTAGACGACCAGAACGCGGGAGCCGCGTTTGATCTCCCCGACCGATTGGAGAAACTCATGAGTCCCGCGATCGAGCTGGTCCCAAACCAGCTGGACCTCGGCAATACGCAACGCGAGTAAGACTGTGGTCAGCGCTACAAAGCCCGAGCGAATTGAACGCTGCCGCAGGTCGACATCGAAACAGGCGACAAGCATGAACGCAACTGCTATCGGCAGGCGCTGGTCGGCGAGGTGTGCACCAAACAGGGCACGTGGCAGCGCAAGGTAGACAAGGCTGCCAACGGCGAGAATGGCCCATCCGGCCGGATTGAATTTCAGAACTCCGCGTCGCCACCCATAGGTCGCCGCGGCAAGGGCTGCGGCAAGCAGAGCCGCAGTTACCGGCAAATAATAGACGTTGAAGACGGCGATCAGGCCCTGCAGCTTGCCGCTAAGCTCCCAAAACGCGGGCGAGCCGGGTGCATGCCAGGTCGGGCTTGTGACAAGCAGAGCAACAAGCGGGATGAAAGGCACGCCGGCTGCGACAAATTCACGGAGCCGCGGCGCCCACGGTTCGGATCGTCGTATCCACAACCGGTACGCTTCGAGCGCGAGCAACCCGAGGCCGTACACGCCTGCGGCAAACAAATGGCAGGCAAACAGCGTGAGTGCGAACAGCACCGATACGGCGAAACGCCCCGGCCAGGCGCGCTCCCGCAGCATCACCCACGCCGCGAGCGCCCAGAGCGCCAGTCCGATGCCGAAAACATAATTCATCACGCCTACGAGCAGCACGCCGTTGTAAAGCAGCGGCAAGGCGATCAGCGGCGCCGGTGACCAACGCCCGTTGAGCGCGCGATTGAATACGAGAATGCCCGAACCAATCAGCACGAACGCAAGAACTGTGAAAATCTGCCCCGCGAGATAAACGCTCATGAACCGATGCAGCGCCGGAACGATAAGATCGATCATCAGGTTTGGGATGATCTGCCACTCAACCGTGTAATACCGGCTCAGATCGGGATCTGTTCCGATGGCTTCGATGACATGCGTTCGCGCCAGATGATTGATGTAGTCCGACAGTGGCGGCAGCGGATGCGTGACAATCGGAATTACCGCCGCCGCCGTTAGAACGGTAAACAAGAAAGCGACTGTCACTGGCCGAATACCCGTCGGCCCCGGCAGCGTGCGGTCGCTGCTGAGTTGCATGGCGAGCGACCCCCCGGCTGCCCCATTCAGGACGGCGAAGCTAGCAGGAGAAGTTGGCTGCGCAAACCGCCTTTTGGCTGAAGGCTGCCGGCCTTGCCCATTTGCGGGCACGGCCGAGCAGAATCTGGTGTCTAGCGCTGCGTACGGGACTGAGAGCTTGCGGGAGTACTACTAGTGCTACTGCTACTGCTGCTGCCGCCGAAGATGAAGCGCTGCGGATTGTGCGCGAGGTCGGTGATCGCACGGCCGGCGATCTCGATCTGGCGGGTGGCAGTGCTGGTCATCCGATTGACGCCAACCGTGATTTCTTCGGTACGCTTATCAAGGTTCTCGATCAGCGTGCGCGCCGATGCAGTCGCCTCTTTGGCATTTTTCATCGTGTCCTTTGTGTCGCTCACGATGGTATCGATAGTCTCGGAGTTGCGTGCGAGCGCAGCACTGAATGTCGCAATGTCCTTGACGGCCTGACGTATCGCATCCTGATTGGCGGCAATAACCTCTTCCGCCTTGTTGAGGACGTCGCGCGCTGCCTGCATCATGTCCTGGCTGGCGCTGGGATCGGCCTTCAGCGTCGGCGGCTCACCCTCCTCCCGCTCAATCAAAGGTGTGGTTGCGGACACGCCCTTGAGCGACACAGCGGCAACGCCTGTCAGCCCCTGAAACTCCAGTCCGACCTTGGTGTCAGACCGGATTGGTGTCGCCTTGTTGACCGCCAACATCGCTATGACCTGCGATGGCTTGTCGGGATCAAGCTGAAGCTTGGTGACTTCGCCGACACGAATGCCGTTGAACAGAACATTGCCGCCGACGTGCAGGCCGGATACCGAACTGTCGAAGATGACACGGTAGGCGACGGCCTGCTTCTTTCCGGAGGAATGGTGTAGCCAGAATACAAAACCGAACGCGCCCGCGACGACCGCAAACGTGAACAGTCCGATCAGTGCGTAGTGCGCTTTTCTCTCCATCACTCGGCTCCGTCAATTCCCCGTGGCGTGCAGCATTCGCGCCCGCGCGCCGTGGAAGTACGCCTTCAACCAAGGATGCTGGGATTTCAGCATCGTATCCATTGTTCCGGCTTCGAGAATCTTGCCCTCACCCAGGACCGCAATCCTGTCGCAGATTGTGTGAAGACTGTCGAGGTCATGGGTTACCATGAAAACCGCCATAGCCGAAGTGCGCTGCAAGGTCAGGATCAGCTGGTCGAAATCGCCCGCGCTGATGGGGTCGAGACCCGAGGTCGGCTCGTCGAGAAACAGGATTTCGGGATCGAGCGCGAGCGCCCGTGCCAGCGCCACACGCTTTATCATACCGCCTGAGAGTTCCGACGGGAACTTGCGGTAGACGTCCGGCTTGAGTCCGACCATTTCAAGCTTGGTTATTGCGATTTCGGTCATCAGCTTGTCGGACACGTTTAGATACTCCCGGATCGGGAATTCGACGTTTTCGCCGACCGTCAGCGAGGAAAACAAAGCGCCCTGCTGGAAAAGTATACCCCACCGGCGCTCGATCTCCTGGCGTTGCGTCTCGCCGGCGGCATCGAGATTGACGCCAAAAACGTCGATCCTGCCCTGCTGCTTCGGCAGGAGGCCGACGATCGTACGCGTGAGCACGGACTTCCCGGCCCCCGATGCGCCGACAAATCCCAGAATCTCGCCTCTGTAAACATCGAGCGTGACGCCATCGAGGATGCGGTGACCTTTCAGGTCGACCACCAGGTCACGCACTTCGATGATTGGCGTCTTGCCGTTAATTGCCATGTCACATTCCGATTGACGCGAAGAACATGGCGAAAATGCCGTCGAGCACGATAACCAGGAAGATCGACTTAACGACCGAGTTTGTTGTCTGCTCACCGAGAGACTCGGCACTGCCTTGCACCTGGAGTCCCTCGACGCAGGCGACGACACCAATGACCAACGCCATGAAGGGCGCCTTGATCATTCCGACTTCAAAAGTGGTCGTTGAAATCGCCTCGCGCAGGCGCGTCAGAAAAACTTCCGGCGCAATGCCTCCATAAAGCCAGGCGACCAGGCCACCCCCGTAAAGCGCCGCCATCGAGCCGAGAAAAGTGAGCGTCGGCACGGCAATGACCAGTGCGATAATGCGCGGCAGGATAAGGACTTCGACCGGGTCAAACCCCATGGTACGCAAGGCGTCGATTTCTTCGCGCATGCGCATGGCACCGATCTCGGCCGTGTAGGAGCTGCCGGAACGCCCGGCCACCATGATGCAGACGATCAGCACACCGACTTCGCGCAAAACCAGAACGCCGACCATGTCGATCACATAGATGTCTGCTCCGAACTTGCGAAAATGGAAAATGCCCTGCTGCGCAAGAATGGCCCCGATCAGCACCGTGATCAGGAGGATGATCGGAACCGCCCGCCAGCCGACCCGCTCAAGCTGATGAACGGTCGAGGTAAATCGAAAAGTTGTCGGCCGCATGATCACGCGTCCAAACGCCATCATCAGCGACCCGAGCATCTGCACAAACAAGTAAAGGTCGGCAGCAACGGCTGACATCGTCATGCCGACGCTGACCAGTGTGGCAACGATGCTGTTTGGGCGAGGCGGGGGCGGCGACAGCGTCTGCGTACCCGAGCGCACTTTCTCGAAAAGTCCGCGGAAGTCCTCGCGCAGTCCGACCAGGCGCGCCTCGCGCCCCTCTTTCATCCATTGGCGCATCGTGCGCTCGATCAACCAGGCGCCGTAGGTGTCGAGATATTCGATGCGAGCAATGTTGATGGCGATACCGCGCGCCTTGATTCCGCGCGTTGCAGCTTCGACCTGTGGTTCGATGGCGCTGGCGTATTCGGCAGTCCACGACCCCGCGGCACTGAGTTCAACCCAGTCGCCGCGCGATTGGCCGCTAAGCAGGATTCCAGCCGTCACCGCCCCGATCCTCCGTGCACGCCCCAGCACCGCGCCTGCGTGACGCCGCGCGGGGGTGTTCAGGCGAGACAGGACTGGATGCGTTTGCGGCGGGACTTTGCGGTTACACTGCCGGCCGTGGAGCCGACAGTGCACGTCAAGGGCCGCATAGAGCGCGATCCCGCCCCGCCCCGATTACCGCCGAAAATTAACAAATTGGTAGGAATCGTTAAATATCGTTTAAAAAATTAGGTTAATGCCCGGTTAACTGTATTTTTGCTCCCTGTCCGACGGCTTAGCAGGCCGAAATGCCCATGCAGTTGGCATTTGCATCGTTGACGGCGAACAGGCTTTCAACCACCGGGCGCTGCATGTTCCGGACCGGCGGGATGGACAGAACCTCCATGTAGACGGTCCCAAGTCCCTGCAGGCCAAGCAGCGTGCCGGCACCGAGCGTAAGATCGAGATCCCGATTGGCGGCAAACGGCCCACGATCATTGATCGTCACATTGATCGATCGGTGGTTCTTCGGGTTCGATACCCGGATCAGCGTTCCAATCGGCAATGTCTTGTGCGCAGCGTGCCAGCCGATTGGATTGAAGCTCTTACCCGTCGAGACGAGCTTGTCTTCCCAGTACATCGACGCGACAACCCACTGGCCGGCCTGAATGCGGTCCAGCGTGTTTTCACTTGAGACGCTCGAGATCTGCAGCGCGGCCAGGAGTGCGCCAACCGACACCACGGCGCACAGATAGCCCAGTGCGCTCCCGGCCCGTGCAACGAGTCCCCTTTTCCCGACTATGTCCATCAATCTGATTCGGCAACGATCTTTGCCAGAGCCCCAAAGTGTCTCGCAAGAAGTACCAAACAACGCGCACAATGAACGACGCAAAATCCCATTGGTTCCATGAAGGGAAAAATGCGGCAGTTATGTGATCTGCCGACGGATACCCTACATGCGTCCGTGCAGGGGCTCTATCGACAATTCGGCTGCAAGCTTGTCGAGCTGAGCAAGCAATTCGGCCGACAGCGGTAACCCATTGTGGATTCGATCAGCGCGGCGCTTCGCCCGCTGCTCTCCGGGCAATCTCACCGTGTGACCCGGCAGGGGCTTTGTGTCGCGCAGTTCGCGGATATGCCTGTCAACTTCCGCCTTGAACTGGGCGAGCGGCTGAAACCGGCCCGGATCGAGTGCCAAGACAAATTGGCCGGTGTTGGTCACTTTGTCCGGCTCGGCATTGAAATCGACACAGTCGCGACCAAACAGCGCGCCGTTGAGGGTGCCGGCAAGAAGGCCCAGCACAAGCGCAAGCCCCGCTCCTTTGTAACCAGCCATGGGCAGCAGCAGGGCCTCCGCGCTCTTGTGCGGATCGATAACCGGAGTGCCGGTCTTTGGATCGATCATCCAGTCGTTCCGCAGCGGCTTGTTCAGAAGCCGATGCTGCTTGATCGTGCCATAGGAGACTATCGACGTTGCTATATCGAGAACGACGGGCGGTTCCTCGCCGGCGGGAATTGCGATCGCCAGTGGATTGGTCCCAAGCAGCGGCTCCGCGCCGCCTGCAAGCGGCATGTGGTTGGCATTTGCTACTGCCGAGTACATTCCGACCATATCGGCTTTCAGCGGCAAGGCGGCATAGACGCCTGCAGCACCGGCATGGCCCGACATGCGGCAGCCGACCCACGCGACCCCACACTCCCGTGCAAGCTCGATCGCCGTCTGTGCCGCGCGCGCGACCACAAGATGACCCATGCCGTTGTCACCATCGACGAGCGCCGTCGCCGGAGCGCTGCGGGTGACTTTGATGGCGGGCCGCGGATTGGTCGAACGAAGCTTCAAACGCTGCACATATTGCGGCAGGCGAAACACGCCGTGCGCATCAGCCCCGACAAGATCGGCCTCCAGCATCAGTTCCGCGATCTTGTCGGCATCGTCCGCAGGCACGCCCGTTTTGAGCATTGCGTCGACGATCAGTCCGCTAACGGCCCGGACCGGAATTCGCGCGGCATTGGTTGTCTGAACGTTCATGCGGCCCCCAGGAGGGCGCGAGCGCGCGTGGACAGAATTGTCGTCTTGTCGGCTTCGGAGATTCTCAGGCTGCGCACATATTTGACGCAGTCCATCATCCCCATGTCGTAAGGGTAGTCGCTGCCGAGTATGACGCGATCCGCCCCGACATGGCCAACCATGAATTCCAGCACCGGAACCGAATGCAGGATCGTGTCGTAGTAGAAACGCTTGGCAATGTCGACAGGCTGATTACTGATGTTTTTCTTTGGCTCCGGCCGTACCTGCCAGCCATGCTCCCAGCGCGCCGCCTGGTACGGCGTGAATCCCCCACCGTGCGCAAGCACCACTGTCAGCTTCGGGTGCCGGTCAAGCACGCCTCCAAAATAGAGGCATGCGGCACCGATGGTAGTGTCGAGCGGGTTACCGATGAGGTTGTTCAGATAGTAAGACTTCATGCGGTCGGCGCCAGCGACATTGTTGGGGTGAATGAAAACAAAGGCGTCAAGTTCCTCTGCCGTCGCCCACACCGGCTCGAAGCTCGGGTCATCGAGATTCTTGCCCATGATGTTTGATGCAAACATGGTTCCGCGCAGGCCAAGCTTGGTCATCGAACGCCGGAGTTCGTCAGCCGCCTTGTCGGGTGACTGCATCGGCAGTGTCGCAATTCCCATGAACCGCTGTGGGTTTTGCTTCACAAGCTTCGCGATCTGATCGTTCTGGATGGCCGCTGTTGCAGCCCCGAGCGAGGCCTCCTGATTGTAGAGATAAGTCTGCGGAGTGGCGGAGAGCACCTGTATGTCGACGCCCATGGCGTCCATGTCGCGCAACCGGTGGGCCAGATCGAAGCCGCCGCGCGGAAACGGACGGTAAACGACACCACCAACATCGAGTGTCGCAAATTCGGCATTGATCGGGGTGATGGTCACCGGGACCTTCGGCGCTTCCTTGCGCAAAAGTGCGGCGGTTTCCTCGGTCAGCACATGCGTATGGGTATCGATTATCCGAACGTTGCTCATTTCACCACCCGAAAGATGCCGCGCGATACGCGGCAAAGAGCGTTTGAGTGCCGCAGGCGACGCGTGGAAGCAAGCCCCTGTCCGGCACGACCCTTTCCGCTATAAACGGGGGTCCTTCCATTCACGTCCGGATCCCTCATGACCACGACTACAACCCGCACGAGATCCACGCCACGCGTCGAGGATGAAGCTTTGGTGCGCGGCACCGGCCAATTCATGGACGATCCGCGCCTGCCCAATACGGCCTATGCCGCCTTTGTCCGCTCACCACACGCGCACGCGCGCATCGTCTCTGTGCAAACCGACGATGCGCGGAGAGCAAAAAAAGTGCTTGCGGTGCTCACCGCGCAGGACATGAAGGCCGCGAACGTCGGAACGGTGTCACGGCATCCACCGGTGGTGGGCCGCGGCGGTGCCAGGATGATCATGCCTTTCCGTCCGTCGCTTGCAGGCGACAAGGTCATGCATGTCGGCGACCCGGTTGCGATGGTCGTCGCCGAGACAGCGGCGGCGGCCCAGGACGCCGCCGATCTGGTCCGGGTCGAATACGAGGAATTGCCGGCGGTCATCACGCTCGACGCCGCGATGAAAGGCGGCACGCAGCTTTATCCCGAGGCGCCGGGCAACCTTTGTGTTGATTGGCCGGGGCCGATCACCGATGAGCAGAACGAACGCGACGTTGCGGACGCCATTGCAAAGGCACCGCACGTGGCCAAGGTGCGCGTCGTCAACCAACGCATGGTCGTCGCGTCAATGGAGACACGCGGTGCAACCGGCGTCTACGACAGGACCAATGACAGCTACACGCTGTATGCATGCTCGCAGGGCGCGGATTCCCTGCGTGCGCAAGCCGCCGCGATCATGGGCGTACCGAATGAAAAGCTGCGTGTGATCACCGCAGACGTTGGTGGCGCCTTCGGCATGAAGACGCCGGTCTACCCGGAATATCCTGCACTCCTGGTGGCCGCACGTCAGCTCGGACGGCCGGTGCACTGGCAGTCGACACGGTCGGAGGCTTTCGTTACCGACACGCAGGCACGCGACACCGTCACCGAGGCTGAGCTCGCGCTCGACGAAAAAGGCAAGTTCCTGGCACTGCGTATGCGGCACCTGTGCAATCAGGGCGCCTATGTCAGCACGGCCGGCGTCGGCATAAACACCAATAATTTCGCGCGCTGTCTGCCGGGGATGTACCGCATCCCGAAAATCCACGCGTCCGTCGCGTGCTACTTCAGCAACACGATCCCGATCGGCCCCTATCGCGGCGCCGGGCGGCCGGAGGCAAATTATGCACTTGAGCGCGTTGTGGAGGAGGCCGCGCGCGTCATCGGCATGGACCCCGTTCGATTGCGCAAGAAGAATCTCATCCCACCGTCTGCAATGCCCTTCAAAACGCCGATCAACACATACGACAGCGGCGATTTTCCGGGCATCGTCGACAAGGCGCTGGAACTGGCCGACTTCGACAATTTCAACAAGCGTCGTCGCGAATCCGCCCGCCGAAAGAAGCTGCGCGGAATCGGCGTCTCTTGCATGCTGGAGCATGCCGGCGCACTGCCGATGGAGCAGGCTTCAATATCATTTCCCGGAGACGACCACCTGATCCTCGGATGCAATGTGCAGTCGACGGGCCAGGGTCATGCCACGGTGTTTCCACGCCTGCTCGCGGACAAGCTCGGCATCGATGCCGCCATGATCAGGCACGAGCACGGCGACACCGCGCAAGGTCTGACAGGCTTTGCATCGGTCGGGTCGCGCTCGGCGATGTGCGCCGGCAATGCGATCGTGCGCACCGCGGACGTCATGCTTGCTAAAGGAAAAAAGATCGCGTCCGCTCTGCTGGAAGCATCGGAAGCCGACATTCAGTACCGCAACGGGAGCTTCGAGGTCGTTGGCACCGACCGCAAGATATCGCTGTTTGAGGCGGCGCGACGCGCAAAGGAGATCGGCGAAAGTCTTGACACGAAGGAAAAGGCCGAGACTCCGCTCACCTTCCCCAACGGCTGCCACGTCGCCGAGGTAGAGATCGATCCCGACACCGGGCACGTCGAGCTCGTGACGTATACCGCCGTGGACGACCCCGGTGTCATGCTCGATCCGACGATCGTGGAAGGCCAGGTCCAAGGCTCGATCGCCAATGGCCTCGGCCAGGCGCTGACGGAAAACGCGGTCTACGACCCGCAAAGCGGACAGCTGATGAGCGGCTCGTTCATGGACTACGGCATGCCGCATGCCCACCACATGCCGATCGAGCTGCGCGAGGCTGTACATTCGGTGCCGGCGACGAGTAACCCGCTCGGCGTGAAGGGCACCGGCGAGGCCGGCACAACCGCTGCGATCGCGGCTGTCATGAACGCGATATCCAACGCCATCCCGAGCGGCGCTGCGGACCACATGGATATGCCGGCCACGCCAGCCAAGGTCTGGGAGGCGTGCCGCCGCGCCCTCGCTGCGAAATAAATTACGCCTGCGAGACGAACTTGACGTTCATGTAGGCCTGCAGGCCCTCGATGCCGCCCTCGGAGCCGTAGCCGGACTCCTTGACGCCGCCGAACGGCGTCTCCGGCGTCGAGATAGCGACGCTGTTGACGCCGACCATGCCCGACTGCAGCGCATCGCTGATCGCCGTCGCGTTCTTCTCTGACGTCGTGAAGGCGTAGGCGGCAAGCCCGAACTGCAGCGAGTTCGCGCGCTCGACCACCTCGTCGAAGGTCTTGAACGGCACGATCGGCGCCACCGGCCCGAACGGCTCCTCCGTCATGATCTTGGAATCGTCCGGCACGTCGGTGATGACGGTCGGCTGAAAGAAAAAGCCCTGATTGCCATGGCGCGAGCCGCCGGTGAGGACCTTGCCGCCGCGGTCCTTGGCGTCGTTGACGAAACTTTCCATGGCATCGAGCCGGCGCGGATTGGCGAGCGGGCCGAGCGTAATGCCCTTCTCCAGCCCGTCGCCGAGTTTCAGGCCCTTGGCATACTCGGTGAAGCGGGCGACGAACTTGCTGTAGTTCTTTTCCTGCACGTAGAAGCGCGTTGGCGAGATGCAGACCTGCCCCGCGTTGCGGTACTTGAACGCCGCGATCGTATCGGCGGTCTTTTCGGGATCGGCATCATCGAAGACGACGACCGGCGAGTGCCCGCCGAGTTCCATGGTCGCCCTCTTCATGCCTTTGGCCGCCAACCCCGCAAGATGCTTGCCGACCGGCACCGAGCCGGTGAAGGAAATCTTCCTGACCGATTTCTTCGGGATCAGGTGCTCGGACACTTCCGCCGGCACGCCGAACACGAGATTGAGCACGCCCGCCGGCAATCCGGCATCGGCAAAACATTTCACCAGCTCGATGCAGCCGCCCGGTGTTTCTTCCGAAGCTTTGATGATGATCGAGCACCCGGCGGCAAGGGCGCCGGCGATCTTGCGCACCGGTGTCAGCGTCGGGAAATTCCACGGCGTGAAGGCGGCGACGACACCGACGGGCTCCTGCAGCACGAGCTGACGCACGCCCTTCTGGCGGCCCGGAACGACGCGGCCATACGTGCGGCGGCCCTCCTCGGCATACCAATCGATGATGTCGGCGCTGGTGAGAACTTCTGCGCGCGACTCGACGTAGACCTTGCCCTGTTCCTGCGTCTGCACTTTCGACACATGGTCGTAGCGCTCGCGCAGAAGGTCGGCGGCCTTGCGCATGATCTTGGAACGGTCGTAGGCCGACGTGTTCTTCCAGACCTGGAACCCCTTTTCGGCGGCGGCAAGCGCCGCGTCGAGATCGGCCTTGCTCGCGTGCGGCAGGCGCGCCAGCACCTTGCCGGTCGCCGGATTGATCACGTCCTCACTTTTGCGGCCTTCGCCGTCGAGCCACTTGCCGTCGATATAAAGACCCAGATCTGTGTACATGCGAGCCTCGTTGTTACCCGGAACAGGATTGCCTTTTGGATTAGCACTTTCGCAGGCGTGCCGTCACGACCCCAGATAGGCCCCGCCACTGACATGGATCGTCTGGCCGGTGATGTAGCGACCGTTGGGACCGCAGAGAAAGCGCACCATCGCCGCCACGTCCTGCGGCCTGCCGCGTTCCCCCGTGATGGTGCCGTGGGTGAGATGATGCGCGGGCTTTTGCGACGTCGCCGGGCGGCTCGTTTCGATCGCGCCCGGAACGACGCAGTTCGCGGTAATCCGGTCGGCGGCGAGGTCGTGCGCCAAGCCGCGCGACAAGCCGACCAGCGCGGATTTTGCAGCCATCACGTGCACACGATCCTTTGAGCCGATATGCGCGCTCATGCCGCCGATATTGACGATGCTCCCGCCATTTTTCCGCAACGCCGGGAGGCAGGCATGCACGCAGCGGAATGTGCCATCGAGAATGACGTTCATCACCTCGCGCCATTCGGCGAGACTCATGTCGGAGACGTGCTTTTCGCGCCGGAGCGCCGCATTGTTGACGAGGATGTCGATGCGGCCGAATTTTTTCAGCGCGGCATCGGCGAGCGCGCCGGCGGTCCTGTCATCCCCGACATCGCCGATGACGGCTGTCGCCCTGCCGCCCGCTTTCTCGATCTCGCCGACGACCCCGTCGGCCTCGGCCTTGTTTGACCGCACATTGACCACGACCGCAGCGCCGGCGTCGGCGAGCGCCAGCGCGATCGCGCGGCCGATATTGCGCCCGGCACCGGTGACGATCGCGACCTTGCCGGAAAGCTCCTTTTCACTCATCGGCTTCTCCAGCAGTCATGTCCGCAACGGCGACAGATCGATCTTGCCATCATAGAGTTTGCCCAGCAGCGCCAGCGCGGATCCGGCCTGTGTGTCGCTCCATCCACCGTGCCGCACATTGCGCATGAATTTATCCTCGATGTCCGCGCGCGTCAGCGGCTCGTGCGCGCCGCCCCGGAAATGCGGCTGCCGTTCCTCGACCACGCTGCCGTCGTTGAGCACGGCCCGGATGTGACCGGTGAAATTGTCGGGGTAGGGATTGTCGGGATCGACAACGTAACGGACCTTCGCCGCAAGCGCGAGTACATCCTTGTCGCGCACGGCCGCATCGGTAAAGGCATCGAGGCCGACGCCGCCCCGCACGAAGCCCGTCGCCAGGATGAATGGTGTGGCAAATTTCGCGGCATAGCCGTTTGGCGGTCGTTGCTTGTCCGCAAGCGGCTCCCATAGCCGGTGCACGGTCCCCTCCGCCACCTCGCAGACGATTTCCCTGATATCGGCCGCCTTGATGCCGCGTGCGGCCAGCCGCCGCGCGCAGTCGATATATGGGTGCGCCATCGTTCCGCACGGATATGGCTTGAAAGCGAGCGCTTCCGTCACCCATTTTTTCCCGAAATCGGCAGTGAGCGCTTCGTAGTCACCCTGCGTCGTGTGCGCAAAGCCGTGAAACAGCCCGTGCACGCCTTCGAAGACCGTTCTTGGCCCGACGAAGCCGCCACGGGCGAGCAGCGCCGCGCGGATGCCGGACTGCGCGGCCCAGCCCGGATGCAGCCGCTTGGTCCAGGCGCCTTCGGCAAGGTACTCGATGATCCCGCCGGCAAAGCTTGCAGCAATGCCGAGCGCATCGACGATTTGTCTGGCGTTGAGGCCGAGCGCAGCACCGACGCCCGCCGCCGCTCCCATCACGCCGAAAACCGCGGTCGGATGGAAGCCGGCCTTGTGCACCGCCTTCGGGACCACCGTGCTCAGCCGGCACATGACTTCGGTGCCGACCGCAATCCCGAGCAGGGCTGCCGAACCGTCAGGCCGATGCCGTTCGCAGGCCGCAAGCGCCGCCGGGACGATCGCCGCGCCGGCGTGCACGGGCCCGCCCTCGAAGGTGTCGTCGAAGTCCTCGCCATGTGCTGCGGTGCCGTTGATGAAGGCGGCGCTTGCGGCACTGAAGCCGCGCGCATGGCCGATCGCCGTGCAGGGCCCGTCATCGTCACAGCCGGCAAGCGCGCTCTTGATGTAATTTTCGTTTCGGGCCGTCACGCACAGCCCGACAACGTCGATAAGCAGATCCTCGCATTTCGAACGCAACGCTGGCGAAAGCCCGTCAGCGCGCAGGCCGGCGATCGACCCGGCGAGTTGCTCGGCGACCGAAACCCTGGGCAAGCGCGTGTTCACAACGGCACAGTCACGGCGATGACAGGCGCCGCGCACCGCCAAGCGACAGGCTGTTTGCAAGCGCGACAATACCGAAAGTAAGAATTAGCATCAGCAGGCCGAGCACCGCGATTGCGGCAAGGTCGCCGCTCTCGTTGAGATCATAGATGAGAACCGAGAGCACCTTGGTTTCGGACGTGAAAAGCATGATCGCCGCCGACAGCTCGCGAATAACACCGACAAAAATGAAGCACCAGGTTGCGATGACACTCGTCCGCAGCAGCGGCGCTGTGATCTGCCACAATGCACGCAGGCGTGTCGCACCGAGGATGCGGCTCGCATCTTCCAGTTCAGGGTGCACCGCCTTGAATGCCGATTGCAGTTGCTGATAGGCGGCCGGCATGCTCAGCGTCACGAAGGCGATGAGCAGGATCCACAGTGTGCCGTAAAGCACGAACGGCGGGCGCGTATAGGTGAAGAACAGGCCGACGCCGAGGACGATGCCCGGGATTGCAACCGGTGCCGTGGCGAGAAAACCAAGCACGCGGTACCCGCCGACGGCCTGCCGCTCGTGTACATAGGCGATCACGATGGCCAGAATGGTACCGGCGGTTGCGGCCAGCGTGCCGAGAATGAACGTGTTACGCAGTGCCAGCTTGGTCGCCGACAGCTCGTAGAACACGAAATGCAGGTTCTGAAAGGTGAAATTGTTGAACGAGACGAGGTGCGATGCGACTTTCGAAAACGACGCGTTGAGCAGCGCGAAATAAGGCAGGAATACCGGGCAGGTCAGCACGATCATGGCCACGGCCAGCATCGCCCAGCGCCAGGCGCCGAGCCGCACGATGCGCGGTTCGCTGTTCTTGGCGCCGACGACCGAGTAGCCGCGGCGGCCGAGGACCATATGTTCCGCGCGCAGTAGGATCACCGTAAGGATAAGAAGCGGAAGCGATGCGGCCGCGGCGAGTTCTGGCTTGGGCGGAAACTGGAACAGGCTCCAGATCTTGGTCGTCATCGTGTGAAAGCCGGCCGGCATTGCCAGAATCGCCGGCGAGCCGAACAGCGTCATTGCCTGCAGGAAGGCAACCAGCGCGCCGGCCAGCACGGCCGGCAACGCCAGTGGAATCGTGACGCGCCGTGCCGTTTCCCAGGTCGTGCCGCCGAGGATCGCTGACGCATCTTCAAAGTCGCCCGGCGTGCGATCGAGCGAATTGGCGACCAGCACGAAAACGTAAGGAAACGTGTAGCAGCTTATGACGAAAACAAGGCCGGCAAAGCTGTAGATGTTGAGCAGATGCACATCCTGACCGACGCCCGTGATCTGCCGATAGAGCTGATTGAGAAGTCCACTGTTGGGCGCCGCCAGTAGTTCCCACGCGATCGCACCAAGAAAGGGCGGCGTTACGAACGATGCCGTGACCAGCAGCCGTACGGTACGGCGCAAAGGCATGTCGGTCCGCGCCACCAGCCACCCCATCGGGGCCGCCACCACACAGCAAATCAGAGCCGACAGCGTTGCAAGCGCGAAAGTCGTCAGCAGCGGCTCCAGGTAAGCCGCATCGGAAACCAGCCGCTCGAAGTTGGCGAACGTGAAGGCACCGCCCTTGGTCGTGAAGGCGTAATAGACCAGCCACGAGAGTGGCATCACGATCAGCGCGCACAGAATGACCGCAAAAACAAGCAGCACCACCCGCGAGACGTCAAAGCTCATGGCGCGGCGCCGGATAGATGATGCAGATAGAGCGATCGTCATGCGTGGTTACGTTGTGCCATCTGGCCGCCCGTCATGCCCGGCCCTGCGCCGGGCATGACATTTTGAAGCTACGCGCCCGCAGCCGCGTTACACATGGAAAATCTTCGAGTATCGCGCCTTGATTTGCTCGCCGTTCTTGAGCACCGCCGCGGCGTCGTCCTTCATCAGCTTGATCTTGCTCAACGGCACGCGCCCCGCGTGCTCCGGAACCTGCGGATGCACGGACCGCAGGCCGCCGATTTCGACGGCAAGCTTCTGGCACTCCGGCGAGAAGCAGAAGCTCTGGAACAGCCTCGCCGCGTTTGGATTCGGCGCCGCCTTGAATAATCCGTTCGGCCCGATGATGATCGGCGTACCTTCGGTGGCGTAAACCGGCTCGACCGGTTGCCCTTTCTCCTTTTCCTGGAAGATCAGGTATTCGACGCCATCGGCCTGGATGGCCCGCTCGCCGAGCGCGAGCTTTTTCGGCGGGTCGGCCGCCGACTGCACCTGCAGGACGTTCTGCTGGGCGAGCTTCTCGAAGTAGCTCCAGCCGAGATCGCGCGAGACCTGATAGGTCGCGGTCATGATTGTGCCGCTGTATCCCGGATGCGCCTTGATGATTTTGCCCTTCCATTTCGGATCGAGCAGGTCGGCGAAGCTCCTCGGCGCCTCTTCCTTTTTCACCTGATCGGTGTTGTAGGCGATGATGCACACCCAAACACGGAAGCTTGCAAAATTGCCGTCCGGATCTTTGTGCTCGGCCGGATAAAACCTGGCGACGTCCTCCGGCACGAAGGGCTCAAGCATGCCCTTCTCTTTCCAGACGATGAAATGCGCCGCGTCGGAGGAATTGGCGCAGTCGACGGCGTGGATGTTGCTCGCGTATTCCTGGCCGATGCGCTGAAACACGCGCTCCGCGCCGGTGCGCTCGACGCGAACCGAGACGCCGGGAAACTTCGCCTCGAAGGCCTTGGCAATTTTCTCCGCGAGCGGCAGGTCGACCGAGGTGTACCAGACGACCTTGCCTTCCTTTTTTGCCGCCTCGATCAATTGCGGAGTGATGCTGCTGGCCGGCGGCGCCGCCGAAAGGACGCGGGTCGGCAAAGCCGCGCCGGCGACCAATGCGCTCGAGCCGATCAACAGGCCGCGGCGCGAAATGTTTGAACGTTTCATTGCCCGTCCTCCCTGACGTTCTTTTTATGCGCTTCGCCCCGCATCTTTATCCGCTCAAGGCGCGGCATTTTTCCGGCGGCAGATAGAGCCACACGGTGCTTCCCTGGCCAATATTGCCGGCCGCACCGGTAATGATGCGCACCTGCGTGCCGCCCGCCACCTCGACCATATAGTCCCGGCTGCCACCGAGAAAGACCTGCCGCACAACCGTTGCCGGCAGCACATTCTCGGCCTGCGCCGGCTGCGCTGTGGAGATGAGAATGTCGTGCGGCCGGACCGAGACCGGCGTCGGTGCGCCTGCTGTAATGGCTTGACCGACACAACACAGCGGCAC
>DASRGR010000021.1:0-159282 GCA_035650955.1 Pseudolabrys sp. | reverse complement strand
CGGCCGCGGCTCGCCGCACGGCGGAGTCTATCTCAGTTTCCAGCACTGTCCGGAACGCGCGTTGCGCGAGGCCTTCGGGCCGGTGATCGACCGGCTCGCCGCCAACGGCATCGACCTCACCAGAATGCCGGTCGAGGTCGCGCCCATTGCGCACTACCACATGGGCGGCATCGCCGCCGACGCGCGGATGCAGACGGGCCTGCCCGGACTGTTCGCCGCCGGTGAAGCCGTCGGCGGGGCCAACGGCGCCAACCGCCTTTCCGGCAACGCCATCACCGAGGCGCTCGTGTTTGGCCGCCGCGCCGGTCGCAGCGCCGCCGGCTATGCGAAGCACCTGAGGCGACCGCCCGATCACGCCGACAATGCGGACACGGCGATTGCATTGATCGCCGCCGATGCGGCGCCCTGCCGTTTCAATACCGCGGAGATGCTGCAGACCCTTCAGAAGACAATGCAGGATGATGTCGGTGCCTTGCGCAGCGAGGCAAAACTTGTCGCCGCCCTCGACACCATCCGCCGGCTGAGCGAAGAACTCGGCGATGCCCCGCCCGGCGACGGCGCTCGCTTCGACATGCAGCGGCTCGACTGGTTCGATCTGCGTAACATGCTGCTGGTCGCCCGCGTGGTGGCGGAAGCCGCCCTCGCGCGCACCGAAACGCGCGGCGCGCAGCAGCGCGAGGACTATCCGCAATTGTCTCCCCACTGGGCGGTCAACCAGACCGTGAGGCTGCGGAACGGATGTATCGAATTGTCGGCAGCACGCGCCAGCGCGGAGGCGGCATCATGAGCGAATGCGCCACGCTCAGGATCTGGCGCGGCCTCGACGCGAATGCCGGCCGGTGGGAAATCCACGAGGTTCCCTTCGAGCCGGGCCAGTCGGTCCTCGACGGCCTGCGCTGGATTCGGGCCAACCGCGATCCGACGCTGGCGATCCGCTTCTCCTGCATCAATGCCAATGCGTGCAAGGAGTGCATGCTCGAGCTTGACGGCAAGACCGTCTACGCGTGCACCGCCCGCCTGCAGCCACGCGAGATGACGCTGGCGCCGCTCTCCAACAAGAAGCTCGTGCGTGATCTGGTCACCGAAATCGCGCCGCCGATGGAGCGTTTCACCGACTCATAGCTGTTTTCGATGCTGATTCTGGCGCGCCGTCGCCGGTGAAGAAGAGAACTACGTTTTCGCTATAGCCTTACCCTCATAGATGCCTCGAGAAACCGCCTTACCGGACGGACTGACGAGGCGTTTTTGAGGCGTTGGCTACCGGGCATTCCCCATCAGCTTGGCAGCGGGCCGAATCGGCATTGGCGTGCTAATTCCCCAAGCAATCTTGTCGGAAACACGTTATAGAATAAGGGGTTGATGGGAGTCGCGTCCTGCCGGCGCCAACTGATCGGGGGCTGTCGTTGCCAAGAATATTTGACAACATAGAGACGGGCCTGCTGCCTGCGTTGCGCCAGACCCTGGCCGTCTCCGGACGGGGCGACTTTTGCGTCGGCTACTTCAATCTCCGCGGCTGGAAATCGATCGACGACCTCATCTCCAACTGGTCGGGCGGGCCAGGCGAGCAATGCCGACTTCTGGTCGGCATGCAAAGGCTCCCCCAAGAGGAACTGAGGATCGGGCTATCCAGTGCATCCCACGAAGAGCTACTGGACAACCAAACCGCACTCCGTCTCAAACGGCAGCTCGCGGAAGAGTTCCGGGTTCAGTTGACTGTCGGAATGCCGACCAACGCCGACGAAGCGGGACTGCGTCGTTTGGCTGAGCAACTGACATCGCGCAAAGTCGTCGTCAAGCTGTTTCTCAGGCATCCGCTTCACGCAAAGCTCTATCTCCTTTTTCGACCTGACCCAAACAATCCCATCACGGGTTTCCTTGGGAGCAGCAATCTCACCCTTTCCGGGCTTTCGAAGCAGGGCGAATTGAACGTTGACGTTCTCGACCACGACGCCACTCAGAAGCTTGCCAAATGGTTTGAAGATCGCTGGTCCGATCGCTGGTGCCTGGACATAACTGGCGAGCTGATAGACGTAATTGAAGAAAGCTGGGCGCGGGAAAAACCGCTCAATCCTTATGTAATTTACGTCAAGATGGCCTACCACCTCGCCCAAGAAGCGCGAGCAGGCCTGAACGAATTTCGAATCCCGCCAGAATTCGGCAAGCGGTTGTTCGCGTATCAAGAAGCGGCGGTGAAGATCGCCGCGCATCACCTGAACAAGCGTGGCGGCGTCCTGATCGGCGACGTTGTGGGCCTCGGCAAGACTCTCATGGCGGTAGCGGTGGCCAAGATATTCCAGGACGATCACTTCACGGAAACTCTCATCATCTGCCCCAAGAACCTTGTGAAGATGTGGGAGGACTACGTTTCCGAATATCGCCTGCTGGCGAAGGTGCTTTCGGTGACGCGGGTCGCGCGCGAGCTTCCCGAGCTTCGCCGGTACCGCGTTGTGCTTATCGATGAAAGCCACAACCTGCGGAACCGCGAAGGCAAGCGCTATCGGGCCATCCAGGAGTACCTTGCCGAGAACGAAAGTCGGTGCATTCTCCTTTCGGCGACGCCGTACAACAAGACTTACGGCGACCTTTCGAACCAACTCAGGCTGTTCGTGCCGGAGGACCGCGACATAGGCATTCGCCCCGAGCGCTTGCTTCAAGACATTGGGGAAACCGAGTTCGTCCGACGCTATCAAGCGCCCGTGCGATCTTTAGCAGCATTCGAAAAAAGTGAATATGCGGACGACTGGCGCGAATTGATGCGCTTATACATGGTTCGTCGAACGCGCACGTTCATTCAGGACAACTACGCCAAGACCGACCCCGCGACCGGCCGCAAGTTCCTGATGTTCGAAGACGGCACGCGTTCCTACTTCCCCGCGCGCGTGCCGCGAACGCTGCGGTTCGAGATCGCGGAAAAAGACACAGCCGACCAATATGCGAGGCTTTATGCCTCGCCCGTCGTAGATGCGATCAACCAGATGTATTTGCCACGCTACGGCCTCGGAAATTACGTCGCGCCGAAGCCGCACACGCCACCCACCGCGAACGAAGCCAAACAGTTGGATGATCTATCACGTGCCGGCAAACGCCTCATGGGTTTTTGTCGCACAAACCTCTTCAAGCGCCTCGAGAGCAGCGGCGAGGCATTCCAGCAGTCGTTGGAGCGCCATGTCCTTAGAAACTACGTTTTCCTCCACGCGATCGATCACGGTCTGCCGCTCCCACTAGGGACGCAGGACGCCGGTCTTCTGGATTCCGCCAGCTACGACGAAGATTTCGACGATCCAAGCGCGGATGCGGAGCTGTTCGATGAAGGAGAAGACGAGAATGTTCAGGATTCGGAAGCGCTCAATTTGAAGGACGAGGCGGCCTTCCGGGCGAAAGCCGCGGAAGTTTATGAACTCTACGCAACCCAGTACAAGACGCGCTTTAAATGGCTCCGGCCGGACCTGTTCGTCCCGCAGTTGAAAAGGGACCTCACGACCGACAGCGCTCGGCTGATGAAAATCATTCAAGATTGCGGCCAATGGGATCCGGCGCGGGACACAAAGCTTGCGGCGCTTGTCGATCTCATCACCAAGAAGCATCCCAATGAGAAGATAATTGTGTTCTCGCAATTTGCGGACACGGTTCGCTATTTGTGGCGGCAGTTGAAGAGCCGAGGCGTTAATTCGGTCGCGGCGGTTTCTGGTCAGACTTCCGACCCGACGAGCGTGGCGTGGCGGTTCAGCCCGAACAGCAACAACAAGCGAGATAAGGTCAAGCCGGAGGATGAACTCCGCATCCTGATCGCGACGGACGTGCTCAGCGAGGGCCAGAACCTTCAGGACGCGGCTATCATCGTGAATTACGATCTTCCCTGGGCGATCATCCGGCTCATCCAGCGGGCGGGCCGCGTCGATCGCATCGGCCAGAAAGCCGAGCAAATCCTTTGCTACTCGTTCCTTCCGGCCGATGGTGTCGAGCGGCTGATCCAGTTGCGCTCTCGCGTGCGCCAGCGCCTCAAGGAAAATGCGGAGGTGGTTGGAACCGACGAGGCCTTCTTCGAAGACGAGGGCGAGCGTCAGGAGCTCATCGACCTCTATAACGAAAAAGCAGGCATTCTCGACGGCGACGCCGACACCGAGGTCGATCTGGCCTCCTACGCCTATCAGATCTGGAAAAACGCCATCGATGCGGACCCGACGCTGCAGAAGACCATCCCGGAACTGCCGTCCGTGGTCTACTCGACAAAGGCATACGCGCCGCAGGATGGCAGGCCGGGCGGTGTCCTTGTCTATCTGCGCACCGCGCAGGGAAATGACGCCCTGGCCTGGGTCGGCAGCGATGGCGTTCCCGTTACTCAGTCACAATTCGAAATCCTTAAGATCGCGGCGTGCAAGCCCGACACGCCGGCGCTACCGCGGCAAGACAATCATCATGACTTGGTCGCCAAAGGCGTGGAACATGTCGCGGCGGAGGAGAAGCAGGTTGGCGGCCAGCTTGGCCGCCCATCGGGTGCGCGCTTCCGGACCTACGAACGTCTCAAGCGGTATGCCGAGAAGGTCAAAGGCACGCTGTTCGATTCGCCCGAGCTCGGCAAGGCGATTGAGGAGATCTATCGATACCCTCTCCGCCAATCCGCCATCGACACGCTGAACCGGCAGCTCAAAGCCGGCATCGACGACGACAAGCTTGCGGAGCTTGTCATGGCGCTGCGCGAAGAAGACCGGCTCTGCTTGGTCCAAGACGAAGCGCATGACGGCGAGCCGCAGATCATTTGCTCGCTCGGGCTGGCATCGCCGAGGGTTTGAGAGGGTCCGCGGAATGACTTTCGACGCCACGCGCGCGCAGAAACTTCTGGAGCAATTCGATTTTGCAGCGGTGTTTGTCGACGTATTGGGCTGGGATCGCCACAGCGCCGCGCCCACACTCGATGTGTCGGGCAGGCCTTACGCGCTTAGTGCGATCGCGGAGAAACGCGGAATGGTCGCCTGGCTTTGCGAGGCGCCCACGGGCCAATCAATTCCCGACCGAGCCACTCGGAAGAAAATCGAGCATCAGGCCGCCAAGACGACCCTTGAACACCTGATCATATTCACGGATGCAAAGCGTGCCGAACAGATCTGGTGCTGGGCGCGGCGCGAATCCGGAAAGCCGGTATCGGTGCTGAGCACTTCTGGTACGCCTCATCCGGCAACCAGAGCTTCTTGCAGAAGCTCGCGGCAATCGCTTTCTCATTGGAGGAGGAGGAAAGTCTCACGCTGGTCGACGTGACGTCGCGGGCGCGCGCCGCATTCGATGTCGAGCGCGTGACCAAGCGGTTCTACGACCAGTTCAAGATCGAACACAAAGCCTTTCTCGACTTCATCGACGGCATCACCGACGTGGCTGACCGCGAATGGTACGCCTCGTTGATGCTGAACCGCCTGATGTTCATCTACTTCATGCAGCGCAAGGGCTTCCTGGACGAGGAACGCGACTACCTGCGCAACCGTCTCGAGCGCTGCCGGAAGGAGAAGGGGAACGACAAGTTCTATTCGTTCTACAGCTACTTCCTCCTGCGCCTGTTCCACGAGGGACTTGGCGGCAAGAAGCGAAATCCCGAGCTCGAAGAGCTGCTCGGCCGCATTCCCTATCTGAACGGCGGCCTGTTCGAACCGCATCCGATCGAGGAGAAGTACCCCAAGATCGCAATTCCCGATGAAGCCTTCGTGCGCATCTTCGATTATTTCGACCGCTACCAGTGGCATCTCGACGAGCGGCCGCTGCGCAACGACAACGAGATCAACCCGGACGTCCTCGGCTACATCTTCGAGAAATACATTAACCAGAAGCAGATGGGGGCCTATTACACGAAGGAGGACATCACCGAGTACATTTCCAAGAACACGGTGATCCCCTTCCTGTTCGACGCCGCGAAGGCCAAATGCAAAGTCGCCTTCGAGAACCCCAATGGCCCGACGGTTTGGGACCATCTGCGCGACGACCCCGACCGCTACATCTATCCCGCCGTCAAGCACGGCCTCACCTGGGACATCCACGCCAATGACGGCCGGGGCGCGCCGCTGCAAGCCCCCCGCGAATTGCCATCCGAAATCGCCGCCGGCATTAAGGACGTCTCCGCACGGACGAACTGGAACCGCCCGGCGCCGCCTGAATTCGCTTTGCCGACCGAGATCTGGCGCGAGGTGGTGGCGCGCCGGACGCGCTATGCCGAGGTGCGCGCCAAGCTCGCCGCGGGCGAGGTGCGCGAAATCAACGATCTCATCACGCTCAATCTCAATATCCGCCAATTCGCCCAGGACGCGATCGAGCGCTGTGAAGGGCCGGAGCTCTTGCGCGCCTTCTGGAAGGCGATCGAAGGCGTCACCATCCTCGATCCGACCTGCGGCTCGGGCGCGTTTCTGTTCGCCGCGCTCAACATCCTCGAGCCGCTCTACGAAACGTGCCTGGAGCGAATGGAAGCCTTCGTCGCCGATCTCGAACGCTCCGGCGCGCCGCACGACCCGAAGAAGTTCAAGGACTTCAAGGACACGCTGGCCAGGGTCGGCGCCCATCCCAATGCGCGCTACTTCATCTTGAAGAGCATCCTGCTCAACAACCTCTTCGGCGTCGATATCATGGAAGAGGCGGTCGAGATCTGTAAGCTCCGCATGTTCCTGAAGCTTGCCGCGCAGGTCGAGCCCGATCCGAACCATCCCAATCTCGGGATCGAGCCGCTGCCGGACATCGATTTCAACATCCGCGCGGGCAACACGCTGGTGGGATATGCGACCTATGACGACGTGAAGGCCGCGCTATCGAGCAAGCTCGATCTCGATAATGTGGCCGAGCGCATCGCCCGCAGCGCCGCCGATCTGCAACAAGCCTCTGACGTGTTTCGTGCGCGGCAAATGGAGGGCGACGGCTCGGTGCCGCCGGAGGACAAGGCGAGACTTCGGGACCGGCTCAGACAACTCGATGAAGAGCTCAACAGGCAGCTGGCCGCCGAATATGGCGTGAATGCTAAGGACAAGAACGCCTATCAGCGATGGCTCAAGAGTCACGAGCCGTTTCACTGGTTCATCGAATTTCATGGGATCATGGATTCTGGTGGCTTTGACGCCGTCATAGGCAATCCACCATACGTTATATATCCAAGTAGGAATGTGCCCTACTCTGTCAATTCTCTAGGCTATGAAACGCTTTTGACCAAGAACCTTTACTCCTTCGTCTTTGAAAGAAGCATTCGACTTGCGAAGCGGGCGTCGCCCGTCGGATTGATCGTTCAGCTGACAGCGTTGTCTTCCGAGAAAATGTCCCCTTTACAGGAGCTGATGCTGCGCCGCGGGTTATTGGTGGCAGTGTCGTTCCCTCGGCGACCACAGTCAGTTTTCGAAGGCGTCGAGATGCCGGTTGTCATTCTGTTGACGCTGGACCACTCTGCAAACGAAGCTGCGACTTCCGACATATGTCGGTTCTATGTGGAAGAGCGACCCAATCTAATGTCGAAGTTGGCGATTGCTCCTCATGGCGTCGTGCTTCACGGGCATCGAATCGCAAAGTTTGGTCATCCGGAAGAGGTTGAAATATTTCGGCGCATCACGGCCAGTAAGGAGGTTGTCGATACTCTGACCTCGAGCTCGAACAAGGGCGTCGTGTACTATCAGGAAGCCTGCCGATACTGGTTGAAAGCATCCCATCGGAAGCCACGCTTTATCAAAAATGGCGTCTCCATCGATCCACCTCACGGAAGAAGGATTGGCTTCCAAAGCAAGGAGGCGGCAGCTTTTGTGGCAGCTCTGCTTAATTCGAGCTTGTTCTACTGGTGGTATTCTGCGTTTGGGGACTGCGAGCATGTGAACGATGCGCTCGTAAGGTCATTTCCTGTTCCTCAGAATTGGCGGACGGTAGAGTGGCTTAAGTTATGCGATGAGCTGGTTGACGGGTTGGAGAAGGGCGCAACAAAGAAGACAATCAGAACAAAGCAAGGGCACGTAATCAAATACGATGAGATATCAGCCGCGGGATCGAAGTGGCTGATAGACAAGGTGGATGATCAGCTCGCCCGCATATACGCTCTTACACCGCAGCAGGCTGATTTCATAAAGAGCTACGACATCAAGTATCGCCTTGCCGGCACTGATGAAAATCAGACAGAAGGCGAGGAATGAGAATCGCACTGCTTGCTTGGGGCTCGCTTGTCTGGAATCGCGGTGATCTCGCCATCGCGAACGCGTTCGAACCGAACGGCCCAGTCTTGCCAATCGAATTCAGCCGCATTTCGGGTGACGGGCGCCTGACATCGGTGATCGATGAGGCCGTCGGTGCGGCGTGCGCAACCCATGCCGCGTCGAGTCCTTTCGACGAGCTTGACCTTGCGCTTCAGAACCTTTGGATACGAGAAGGCCCAAGGGGCGAGAAACTTCCGCTGGACGTCCGACAACATGGACGGGTCGGTTTCATCGATTGCAGGTCCGGTCACGCGAGCGCCAAAGCCCTGGAACGCCACCCGCACGCGGTCGAGACGATCGCGGCTTGGGCCGCCGAGCGAGGCTACGACGCCGCGATCTGGACGGCGCTCGACAGCAATTTCAGCGACCGCGCGGGCGAACCGTTCTGCGTCGAAGCCGCGGTCCGCTATCTTGAGACGCGGGATACAGCGACGCTCGAAAAGGCACTAACCTACATCCGCCGCGCGCCGGCCGAAGTGCAAACGCCGCTGCGCGCGGCGGTCGATGCGCGCTGGCCGGAAGGATGAGCCATGCCGCCGGCGGAACGGCCGAAGTCTTCGCAAACCATCGCGCGAGGCAGCCAGGGATACCCCGGCCGGCTGCATCGACTGCTCGGCGCCGATGCGCCGGCCGCGCTTACGATCGCCGGGCCTGCCGCAACGCTGTCGGGGCCGGCGACCGCGTTCCTTTGTTCGAAAGAAGCCCCTGGCGCGACGATCCTCAAAGCCTTCGACCAGGCGGCAGCCTGGCGCGATGCCGGCCGTTGCGTGATCGGCGGCTTTCATTCGCCGCTCGAGCGGCAGTGTCTCGATATTCTCCTGCGCGGCAGGCAGCCGGTGGTGATGGCGCTCGCGCGCGGCCTGGGCGTTTTGCGGCTTCCTGCTGCGCAAAGGAAGGCTCTGGACGACGGCCGGCTGACGATCGTGTCGCCATTTCCGGCGGCGGAGAAGCGCGTCACCGCCGATCTGGCGCGCCGGCGCAATCGCTTTGTCGCCGCATTGGCGGACGAGGTGGTGTTCGCCTACATCGCGCCCGGTGGCAGCCTCTCGCAACTTCGCGACGAAGTCGCCGGATGGGGCGGCACCTGCCGCCAGCTTCATCCGTGACCGGGGTGAGCGGCAGGGTCTCACGAACTTTCTCAATGAATTCCGCCTTTTGGCGCGATAGTTGAAAAATACGGCATTTTGCCGTATATGACGCGTCGAAGGAGGGCTCCTATGCCCAAGCCGCAAATCGAAGCCGAGACCGCCCGACTGGAAGCGCGCATCCCGGTGCAGGTCTATGACCAGATGCAGCGCGCCGCGCGCCTGCGCGGCATGACCCTGACCGGCTATCTGATCGCGACCGCCGGCGAGGACGCAAGGCGCGTCGTGGAGGACGCCGAGATCATGCGTCTCGCGCGCGAGGACCAAATCCGCTTTGCCGAAGCGCTGATCAATCCGCCCAAGCCGAATGAGCGGCTGAGCCGCGCGGCCAAGCACCATGCCGAGTTGATCGAACGCCGTTGAGCGTCCGCTTCGCCATCGAGCCGCTGGCGAAGGCGCATAAGCGGGCGGATTTCACCTGCGGCAACGACCGGATCGACGCCTACTTCCGCGAGACCGTCGCGCAGGACGTAAAGCGCAATTACGCCACCTGTTTCGTCGCCAGGGAGATCGCGACGGATCGCGTGGCGGGCTTCTACACGCTGTCGTCCAGCAATGTCCCGTTGAACGAGGTTCCCGCGCCGCTGGCCAAGAAGCTGCCGCGCTATCCGACCGTTCCGGCCGTGCTGATCGGCTGGCTCGGGCGGCATAGCGACTACGCCGGGCAGGGGCTTGGCGAGGCCTTGCTGTTTGACGCCATCAAGACCGTGGCGACCGCGCCCATCGGAGCGCATGCCGTCTTCGCCGACGTCATCGACGATCGCGCGGCGGCCTTCTATGCGGCCTACGGTTTCACGCCCTTGGTCCGGCGGACGCGCACCCTGTATCTGCCGGTGGCGACGGCGCTGAGCCTGTTATCGCCATGACGTGCGCCGTGTCCGCCACCTCGCGCCACCACGCGCAAGTATTCTTACGCCACGGCGCGCGGAGGCTCTCAGCGTAGAAAAGGGCTGTTCTTTCGGCGGCCGCGTTCGGCGATTTTGGCGCAATGGCCAGAGTCCGAAATGAGCGACCGTCGACCGCATCCGAGCAGCTTGAGAAGTTGCTCGGTTATCCTTGGCCGTTCCGGGGCGCTCGCCCAAGCACAATCTCTCGGCCTGGATCGTCACCGACGATTGGTCCGAGCATATTCCGGTCACGGAGGCCGAGGTGGACGTATTCGAGGCGTGGTTCGGCGACCTGTTCGATGAGCTGTTCGGGCCGCGCAAATGAGGTGAGAAGGAGACAGACGCCATGACCGTGCCGCTGCGCGCCGCCCTCTACTTGCGCGTCTCGACGGTGCGGCAGGCCGAGCATGATGTCTCCATCCCCGATCAGAAGCGTCAGGGCGAGGCCTATTGCGCCTCGCGCGGCTACGAGCTGGTCGAGACCTACATCGAAGCGGGCGCTTCCGCCACCAACGACCGCTGCCCCGAGTTCCAGCGCATGATCGAGGCTGGCACCTCGAAGCCCGCACCGTTCGATATTGTCGTGGTTCACAGTTTCTCGCGCTTCTTCCGCGATCACTTCGAGCTGGAGTTCTATGTCAGGAAGCTGGCCAAAAACGGCGTGAAGCTTGTTTCCATCACCCAGGAGATGGGTGACGATCCCATGCACGTCATGATGCGCCAGATCATGGCGCTATTCGACGAGTACCAGTCCAAGGAGAACGCCAAGCACGTCCTGCGCGCGATGAACGAGAACGCCCGGCAAGGCTTCTGGAACGGCGCAAGGCCGCCGATCGGCTATCGGATCGTCGCCGCCGAGCAGCGGGGAGCGAAGACCAAGAAGAAGCTGGAAATCGACCCACTGCACGCCGACACCGTGCGGCTGATCTAGCGGCTATTCCTCGAGGGCGATGGCACCACCGGCCCGATGGGCGTCAAGGCCATCACCTGCCACCTCAACGAACGCCGTATCTTCACCCGCGACGGTGGCCGATGGGGGCTCGCACAGATCCACACCATCCTGACCCGCACGACCTATATCGGCGAGCACAGGTTCAACACGCGCTCGCACAAGGACCGGGAGAAGAAGCCCGAGAGCGAGGTGGCGATTATGGCCTGCCCGCCGCTCATCGACCGTAAGACCTTTGAAGCGGTGCAGGCCCGCCTCAAGGCCCGCGATCCCAGGATGACGTCGGCGCGTGTCTCCAGTGGCCCCACCCTCCTTACTGGCATCTGCTTCTGCGCCAAATGCGGAGGCGCAATGACGCTCAGGATGGGCAAGGGCAGCGCGGGCGGCATATATCGCTACTATACCTGCTCGACGAAGGCCCGGCAGGGCAGGACGGGTAGGCTCGACCAACTGGTCGCGAGCCATCTGGAAGCGCGCCTGCTTCAGCCCGAGCGGTTGGAAACCGTCCTCGCCAGCGTCCTCGATCGCCGCCAGGAGCGCGCCGAGCGTCGCCGCGAGCATCTTGCCGAACTCAACAAGCGGATCACCGAAACCGACCAGCGGCTCAACCGGCTCTATGAGGCCATCGAGTCCGGCATTGCCGATCTGAGTGACAATTCCCTGAAAGCGCGAATCGCTGGCCTCACGGCTATCCGCGATCAGGCGAAGGCGGACGCCGAACGCGTCCAGGCCGCGCTCGACCATGCCGGCAGCCAGGCGATCAGCCCCGATATGGTCGAAACCTTCGCCCGCACAGCTCGCCAGCGCATGCGGCTGGAAGGCGGCGGCTACCGCCGCGACCACCTGCGCGCGCTGGCTCAGCGTGTCGAGGTCGCCGACAAGGAAGTCCGTATCATGGGATCGAAGTCGGAATTGCTGCGAACGCTCGTCGCCGCTTCGAGCGGGAAATCGGCGGCGTTCGGCGTTCAGAGTTCTGTACTGAAATGGCGCGCCGGAAGGGATTCGAACCCCTGACCCCCAGATTCGAAGTCTGGTGCTCTATCCAGCTGAGCTACCGGCGCCTTGGATGAAATTTCGGTGTGCCGCGCGAGAGCGGCACCATCGGCAACATTACGACAGTATTTGCTCTGCCGCGGTTTGCCCCGTCAAGCGGCCAAGCACCGTGGCCGTCAATAGCCCGTTGCCCGACAGGTAGCCCGCCGCGGTCGGTCCCGACACGCCGGCTGCAGCGCCGCCGGCGGCGAACAGGTTGGGGAATCCCGACCCGTCCCGGCGCAGAACACGGCCTTTTCCGTCTATCCCCAGACCGCCCTGCGTGTGAAACAGCGCGCCGGTCACCTTCACCGCGTGCAACGGCGGCCTGCACGTCTGGTCCGCACGAAATCTGCGCCCGAAACGATCCGCGCCGTTGCCGTGCTTGAGATTTTCGGCGTCATTCCACTCGGCCGCAAGATTCTCAGCCGGCACGCGCATCGCCTTCGCAAGATCCGCGATCGTGGCAGCCGTGAGAATCGCGCCCGCACCTTCGGCCTTGCGGAAATCATCGAACTGCCGCGCCACGGCGGCAATGCGCGCATCGAAGACGGCCCAGGCAAATTCTCCCGGCTGCCGCAGGACTTCGGCGGCGTGTTCGGAATAGCCGCGGGTCTCGTCGCAGAACCGCCGGCCGTCGCGGTTGACCTGGATCCCGCCTTCCATGATCACCGCCCAGGTGATCAGGATGTTGTGCGGCGTCGCCACCGAGCCGTGCCCCTGATAGGCGCCAAGGTGGGAAAGCCGCGCGCCGAGCGCCTCGCCCCAAATGACGGCGTCACCCCGGTTGCCGGGATGCCCGAAATAGAGCGCGGCCGCCATGTCCGGAATGTAGCGGCGCACGAGCGCGGGATTTCCGCCGAAGCCATTGCAGGCGAGGATCAGCGCCTCGCAGCCGATGCGCTCGCGCGTGTCGTCGCGACGAACAACTTCGACGCCGCGAACGCGGCCGGCGGAATCCGCAAAAAGGTGTTGCGCCGCGCTTTTCGTCAGAATGACGACATCGCTCGCTTCGGCGGCGTTGCGCAGCCGATCGATCAGCTCACGACCGGTGCGGCTCGGCAGGCCGTGCATGCGCATGACCGAGTGACCGGGATAGTTGAAGTTGTCGATCACCTCGAACGGCAGGCCGTAACGGTCGCAAAGCCACTCGACGAGCGGCGCCGCGCCCGCCGAAACCGCAGCGACGACGGACGCGTCGGCCTGCCCGCCGGCCTTGCGCTGGATGTCGGCGGCGAACAATTCCGGGCTGTCGGCGATGCCTTTCCCGCGCTGGAAACGCGTACCGGCGGCGGGGATGAGTCCGGCCGAGAGCGCGGTGGAGCCGGAGGGCACATCATCGCGCTCCACGAGCACGGCATCGATGCCCGCTTCTTTTGCCGCCAGGGCCGCGCACAGCCCCGCCGCGCCGGCGCCGACAATCACAAGCGGCACCTGCGTGTCGAATTTTACGTCGGCGGCGGTAACGGTAACGGTCGCGCTCATCATGCCTCGATGGCGCGCGGGCGCAGGCTTGCGGGAAATTTATCGCGCAGATTGGTCGACTGTTGCACGTGAGCACGGTGCGAGGTGGTGGCGCGCCCGAAGAGATTCGAACTCCTGACCCCCAGATTCGTAGTCTGGTGCTCTATCCAGCTGAGCTACGGGCGCTAATTCCGCTGCCGGAAACCGGCCCGCGGAACCGGGCATAGCTATCGTCTTGACCCCGCATTGGCAAGAGTTGCGGCCTTGCCGCCCAGGTTCGGTGCCGCGGCATGGACAAGGGCCTCGTTTTCGACGCGGATTCGATGCGCGAGCAGCGCCGCATTCGCGGCCGAAAACAGGAAAGCGTAAAACGGCATTCCAAGCGCCATCGGAACCACGGCAATCTCCAGCGCAACGATGAGATAGTTCGGATGCCTGAACCAGCGGTAGGGTCCGCGCGCGACCGGCGGCGCCTCCGGTATCACGATGACGCGCGTGGTCCATCGGCTGCCGAGACTGGCGATGACCCACAGCCGGCCGATCTGCAGAGCGACGAACACCGACAGCCAGAATGGATCGACGGCGCGGTCATGTCCAAGGACCAGAAGGCCGGCGATCCAGGCTGCATGCACAGTGACGATCAGAGGATAGTGTCCGGCGCCGAATTCGATACCGCCCAGCCTGCGCAACCGACGCGTATTGCGCCCGGCGAGGCAAAGCTCGGCCAGCCTCTGCACGACCAGGAAGGTGACGAGCCACGCGCCTTCACCCATAGAATGCCCCAAGCGCCAGAAAATTCGCCGTGAACCCGGGCCCCAACGCCGAAAGAACGGCCGGCCCGCGCAAGCCGCGTCGCAAGGCGCGCTCGAGAACGAACAGGACCGTCGGTGCCGACATGTTGCCGTGGCCGCGCAGGACTTCGCGCTCGTCACGCAATGTGCCCGTTTGCAGCTCCAGAGCCGATTCAATGGCATCGAGCACCTTCGCTCCGCCCGGATGACAGACAAGCTGCGGCGCCTGCAGGTGCGCCGACTTGATGAAACGGCGCACCGGCGCTGCCATCCGCTGCTCGACGAAGCGCGGCAGCGAACGCGACAGCATCACGCGAAAACCCACGGGGTCGATCATCCAACCCATGATATCGAGGGTGCGCGGCCAGGTGTGCTCGGCCGCAGCTTCGATGCGCAAGGCACGCTCGCCGGCCCCGGCGCGCAAAACCACGGCGGCAGCACCGTCGCCGAACAGCGCCGACGAGATCACGTCGGCTTTCGTCCCCCGATCGGTCCGCGAGGTGAGCGTGCACAGTTCGACGACGACCACCAGCACGACTTCGCCGGGCTCGGCACGCGCGAGCCGCCCGCCGAGCGCGAGGCCTGCAACGCCGCCGGCGCAGCCACGCCCGAACATCGGCACGCGCAGCACCGACGGCCGCAAGCCAAGTTCGGGCCCGACGCGCGCCTCGATACCCGGCGTCGCGATGCCGGTCGAGGAAACCGTCACGACGACGTCGACATCGCGCGCGGTGATGCCGGCACGATCGAGCGCAGCCTTCGACGCCCGGACGAAAAGCTCGCTTGCGCTCTCGACATAGGCCGCTGTGCGCTCGCCCCAGTCATGCGGCTTGCTCAGCCACTCCAACGGCCTCGCCGAGTAGCGCCGTTCGATGCCGGCGTTGACGAAGACCTCGGAAAGTTTCGGATAGCGGACGAACATGCGCGCGTAGACCTCGCGCGCGGCATCCGCAACCGCACGCTGGTCGAGCACGTGCGGCGGTACCGCAGTGGCGATGGAAAGGACATTGACGGGCGGCGCCATGGCGAATCCTTCACTCGCGCGAGCCCTCAGGGAAGAACACCGCAACAGCTGGAAACTTCCGTCAGGCGCGGGCACGCTCGCCGCGCCTGGTGTCGAGATCGACGGCCCGGTCGGGGATGGTGATCCTGAAGGTGGCACCGATCGTTCCGGGCACGAGGCGGATTTCACCGCCGTGGGCCCGCACGAGTTCTGCGGCAATGGCAAGGCCGAGGCCCGTGCCGCCGGCGCGCGCCGAGCCCTGGAAGGCCTGAAACATATGAGCGCGCGCTTTTTCCGGCACGCCCGGGCCGGTATCCGAGACTTCGATCACGACCACGCTGCCCTCGCGCCGGCCGGTAATGCGGATCTGGTCGCGCGCCGGGTCGCGCGCGCCGCGTGCCTCCAGCGCCTGCACCGCATTGCGCGCAATGTTGACGAGGACGCGAAACAACTGATCGTGGTCGGCTTCCATCGTCAGGCCGCGCTCGACCGCGACGATCCACCGGATCGGCACGTCGAGGCCGAGGCCAAGCGCCTCGTGCACTTCCTCGATCAGGGGCTCGACCTCGATGGTCCTACGTTCGGGGGGCGGCTCCTGTGCGCCGCCGTACGAGAGCGTGCTCTGGCAGAATGCGATCGCGCGCTCGAGCGCGCGCATCAGCTTGGGCGCAAAGCGCTGCACCTTGGGGTCAGGCGAGGTCGAAAGCTGGTCGGAAAAGAGCTGCGCCGAGGCAAGCAGGTTGCGCAGATCGTGGTTGATCTTCGATACCGCCAGGCCGAGCGACGCCAGCCGGCTCTGCTGGTGCAGCATCGAGACCAGCTCGCGCTGCATGGCGCCGAGCTCCTCCTCGGCGGTGCCGATCTCGTCGCGACGTCCGCTCTCGGCAATGATCCGGGACGGATTTTCCGGATCGGCGCGGAAGGCGACCATGTTGCGCGTGATGCGCCACATCGGGCGCACGAAAAGATAATGGAGCGCGAGGAACACGAGCATCGCCGTGATGCACGAGATCGCCAGTGACAGAAGCAGGATGTTCACCGAGAACGTCCACATCGCCTTGCACATCGGCGCTTCGTCGAGAATGATCTCGAGGAAGTCCCCGCCCATGGGGGCAGCGCCGACAACGCGAACGTGGTCGCCCGGCTTGCAGGTCAGCAGGGTATCGAATGCATCGATGATCGCGCGGAACCATGATATCGTGCGCATGTCGATGTCCTGCGCGATGTCTGACGGCATGTTCGACGCGGCCAGCAGGCGGCGCTGATTGCCCATTTTCATGGCGACAGCGCGCGCGCCGATACTCCTGAGGATCTGGTTCGCGAGACTTTCAGGGACCATGCCGCTCGGCGCCGCGTCGAGCACGAGTGCCGCCGTGTGCGCCGCCGCCAGCCTGTCGTTCAGCCAGTTGAGCCGAAAATTCGCGACCGACGGCACGTAGATCAGAACTTCCGCCACCATCACGAACACGATGGTCAGCAACAGTAGCTTGCCGGAAAGCCCGACGCGCGGCTTGCGCGCGATCGGTTCCGGCTGTTTCGGATCTCCCGGTTCGTTTGCGACCGCCAATTTCGCCTCAACCGAAAAGTCTCATCCAAGCGATGATACGCCGCACCCAGGCGCCGCTCAAACGAGAGGCAAAATAATCGAGCGCCGCGCGCTTCCCTATCTCTGACAACGTCGGATAGGGCAGAACTATTCCCGTCATGTCACGAATATTGAGGGCCCGCGACACCGCGACAATCCACATTGCGATCAGTTCACCCGCCTGTGCGCCGACGATTGTGACACCGACAATTTTACCTTTCCCCGTGGTGATGACTTTTATATGGCCACGCACCTCGCCTTCGGCCAGCGCGCGGTCGTTGTCGTGGTAGGGCCAGCGCGCGACCCGAATTTTGAGATTCCGCTCGCGCGCCTGCGCCTCGGTCAGGCCGATATGGGCAAGCTCGGGATCCGTATAGGTGACCCACGGAATACGGTCGTTGTCCGCGCGGATCGGCAGACGGAACAGCGCGTGCCGGATCACGAGGCCGGCATGATAGTTGGCAGCGTGCGTCAACCGCGGCGCACCCGCGACACAATCGCCGATCGCGTAGACACGACGGTTGCTGGTCCTGAGCCGGCGGTCCACGACGATGCCCGCCCGTTCGTGACGGATTCCCGCCGCGGGAAGATCGAGGTCGTCGATCGACGGCCTGCGCCCGGCCGCGACGAGAAGGTGACTGCCGGTGATCGTGAACTCGACACCGCCCGTTTCGACCGTCGCCGTGACCGTCTTGCCGGCATGGGCAATGCCGACGACATTCACGCCGCTCCGGATGACGACGCCCTCCCGTTCGAGCCGCGCGAGCACGACATCGACGCATTCGCGATCGTCCCGGGCAAGCGGCTGCGCGGCCTCCAGAACGGTCACCGAGCTGCCAAGACGACGAAAACCCTGCGCGAGCTCGAGGCCGACCGCACCGGCGCCGATAATAATGAGATGCTCCGGTCTTTCCGTGAGATCGAAAATGCTTTCGTTGGTCAGATAGGGACCGCTGTCGAGGCCGGGAATGGCCGGCAATGCCGGTGACGAGCCGGTTGCGATGACAAATCGCCGCGCACGGATTTCGATATCGCCGGCGATGACCGTCGTGCGGTCCTTGAACCTCGCGTGCGCCCTGATCACGCGGACACCGAGCCCCGTGAAGCGCTCGCTCGAATCCGCGGGTGCAGCAGCGGCAATGACGGAATTGATCCGGCGGTGGACGTCGGGAAAATTTATCGCGGCACCCTCGGCGTCGACGCCGAACAGTTTTGCGCTTCGTACCATTTCGGCGCGTCTGGCTGACGCAAGCAGGGCTTTTGACGGCACGCAACCCGTGTTGAGGCAATCGCCACCCATCCTGTCGCGCTCGACCAGCGCGGTCGACACGCCGAACGCCGCCGCAGCGGCAGCGACCGACAGGCCGCCGGGTCCGCCGCCGATTACGCATATGTCGGGTCTGAGCGTTTCAGCCATGATGCCGCGGTTCGCGGGCTCGATGATGACCAATCATGTGGTGGCGCGCGAGCGTGCGCGCCAGCGTTTCACGAAGACAGGCAGAAGCGCCAGCATTCCGAGGGCGACAAGCGCGACGATCACCTGCGGGGTCAATACCTCCGACGCATCGAAGACCATGCGGCAGGTATTTTCCCCGGCGGCCATGCACTGATGATAGGCATTCTTCTGGGCGGTAATCACGCTGTCGAGGCCGATACCCGCCAGCGTGAAGACGACGACCGCGGGGATCACGCCGATCGCGGTTGCGGCGACGAACGGCCTGAGACGAACTCCGGCAAAGGCCGGAACGAGATTGACCAGAAAGAACGGAAACACCGGCACCAGCCGCAGGAAAAGAAGATAGCTGAAGGCGTCGTCGCGGAATCCTTTTGCAAGCTGCCTGGCGCGCGGCCCGGCCCGGCGCAGCAGCGGCTCACCGAGGGCAGTCCGCGCAATGAGAAAGATGAGCGTCGCACCGATCGTTGCGCCGATTGCCGCGGCGATCGCGCCGATCACGAACCCGAAGAGAAAACCGCCGGCGACGGTGAGGAATGTCGCGCCTGGAAGCGAGAAGGCGACCGTCACGATGTAGATGGCGATAAAGACGACCACCGACCCGACGCGATGCTGCTCGACGAAGGCGTCGATGGCGGCGCGGTGGCGGACGAGGGATTCGAGCGAGATACCGCTTTCCCCCGCTATCAGGAAAGCGGCAAGCGCAAGCACCAGCACGGCGGCCAGCAGCAGAAGCCGCCGCGCAACGCCCCGCCAAAGATTGCCCGAGGGCGAACTCGCGGACATTGACGCTATATACACGAGCAAACGGCCCGCCCGGGGCGTGTCTCACCGTCTTGTGAGCCGTTTTGACCGCCGAAAGCGCCTGATATCGCGACATTGACGGGTCAAAGCCCCTCCCTTATAAGCCGCGCAAAATCGCACGCCGGCCCGAGGAATGCGGACCTGGCGGCTTTTTGAGGGTTAACCCTCCTTCCCCAAGGCGCGGCCAGCGGAGAACAGCGAACGTGAAGCGGACCTATCAACCGAGCAAGCTCGTGCGTAAACGCCGTCACGGCTTCCGTGCGCGTATGGCTACCAAAGGCGGTCGCAAGGTGTTGTCGGCGCGCCGGGGGCGCGGTCGCAAGCGGCTGTCCGCCTGACCGCGGCAAGAAGGCCGCGCATTGCTTCCATGGAACGAATGAGGCAACGGGCGGATTTCCTGGCGGCAGCGACCGGGATCAAGGTGCCATCAACCGCCTTCGTGTTGCAGGCACGCAACCGCCGCGACCGGGGGCCGGCGCGGTTCGGCTTCACCGTGTCGAAGAGGGTCGGAAATGCCGTGGAGCGCAACAGGGTTCGACGCCGCCTGCGCGAAATCGTGCGGCTCTCGGCCGCAACTCAGGTGCGTGCCGGGCATGATTATGTGCTGATCGGCCGGCGGGCGGCACTCGATCTGCCGTTCGCCCGATTGGCTCAGGATTTCGAAGGAGCGCTGCGGCGCGCGCATCGGGGGCACAACGGCAAACGGAATTCCGATGACCGATAACAAGAACACCATTCTTGCCATCGTGCTCTCCGCGCTGGTGCTGCTCGGCTGGCAATATTTCTTTGCCGCGCCGCACGAAAAGGCACGCCAGGAGCAGATGCAGGCGCAGCAGCAGCGGCAGAATGTGCCGATGCCGGGCCAGCAGCCGCCTTCGGGCCAGCAGGCAGCACCGGGACAGCCGCCGGCATCGCCGGCCCAGCCGCCGGGGCAGACAGGAGCGCCGTCAACCGCGCCGGTTGATCGCGCCGCCGCGCTTGCGGCTTCTCCGCGGATCCCGATTGCCACAGGAAGCGTGCAGGGCTCGATCGCGCTGAAAGGCGGACGCATCGACGATCTCGCGCTGGTGAAATTCCGCGAGACAGTCGACCCGAAATCGCCGCCGATCGTCTTGCTTTCGCCGTCCGGCGCCGCCGATCCGTTCTACGCCGAATTCGGCTGGACGGGCGCAGCCGGCGCGAACGTCAAGCTTCCGACGCCGGAAACGGTCTGGAAGCAGGAAAGCACCGGGGCGCTCGGTGTCGGGCACCCGGTCAGGCTTACCTACGACAACGGTGAAGGGCTCGAGTTCCGCCGCACCATTTCGGTGGACGACAAGTACCTCTTCACGATCCGGGACGAAGTCAGCAACAAGAGCGCAAACGCGGTCACGCTTTATCCGTACGCGCTGATTTCGCGCCATGGCACGCCGCAGACCGCCGGCTACTACATTCTCCACGAAGGCCTCATCGGCGTGCTCGGCGAGTCCGGCCTGCAGGAGTACACGTACAAGAACATCGAGGACAAAAAGACCGTCAATTTCGACGTGACGAACGGTTGGCTCGGTATCACCGACAAATACTGGGCGACCGTGCTGCTGCCGGACACCAAGGCGCGTCTGAAGGCCCGTTTCTCGACCGGCACACTCGGAACGACCAAAACCTATCAGACCGACTACCTGCTCGACGCGCAGACGATCGCCCCGGGCGCAACCGGCTCGGCCGACGCGCGGCTGTTTGCCGGAGCCAAGGAGGTCGCGGTCGTCAATGACTACGAGAAACAGCTGCAGCTCAACCGCTTCGATCTTCTGATCGACTGGGGCTGGTTCTATTTCATCACCAAGCCCCTCTTCATCGCGATCGACTACCTGTATCGCCTCGTGGGAAATTTCGGTCTCGCGATCCTGATCGTCACCGTGCTCATCAAGATCGCGTTTTTCCCGCTCGCCAACAAATCCTATGCCTCGATGGCCAAGATGAAGGCCGTGCAGCCGCAGATGATGGCGCTGCGCGAGCGCTACGCCAACGACAAGGCGAGGCAGCAGCAGGAGCTGATGGAGCTGTACAGAAAGGAAAAGATCAATCCGCTGGCCGGCTGCCTGCCGATCGCAATCCAGATTCCTGTCTTCTTCTCGCTCTACAAGGTCCTGTTCGTCACCATTGAGATGCGCCACGCGCCGTTCTTCGGCTGGATCCACGATCTGTCGGCGCAGGATCCGACCAACATCTTCAACCTCTTCGGCCTGATCCCGTTCGATCCGACGACGCTGCCGGTTCTCGGGGCATTCCTGCATCTGGGAATCTGGCCCATCATCATGGGCATCACGATGTGGGTCCAGATGAAGCTCAATCCGGCGCCGCCCGATCCGACGCAGGCGATGATCTTCAACTGGATGCCGCTGATCTTCACCTTCATGCTGGCGAACTTCCCGGCCGGGCTGGTGATCTACTGGGCGTGGAACAACCTGCTGTCGGTGGTGCAGCAGAGCGTGATCATGCGCAAGCACGGCGCCAAGATCGAGCTGTTCGACAATATCAAGGCAATGTTCGTGAAGACGCCGCAGCAGTAAGGCGTTGCCCTGAGTCCTGTTAGCCGGCGCCGGGCTCGTCGCCCAGGGAGCTTGGGCATGACATCCGATGGACCCTGAGTTCACCCGCGCCGAACTGGAGGCCGGCCGACGCCTGTTCGCCGGCGAGTGGCGTTTCACGGCTGCCGCCGGTACCCCTGCCTCGCTTCCCGCAATGCGCGGGGTCGAAATCGCGTTTGCGGGCCGCTCCAACGTCGGCAAGTCGAGCCTGATCAACGCCCTCACCGGCCGCAAAAGCCTTGCCCGCATCTCGCGCACGCCCGGCCGCACGCAGGAGCTCATATTTTTTACCGGCGGCGAAGGGCTCGACGTGGTCGACATGCCGGGATACGGCTATGCCGCCGCCGCAAAGACCAAGATCGCCGCCTGGACCTCGTTGATCGCGGCTTATCTGCGTGGCCGCAGCAACCTCGCCCGCGTCTACGTGCTGGTGGACGCAAGGCATGGGCTCAAAGCCGCGGACGAAACGGCGCTCGACCTTCTCGGCCAGACGGCGGTCAGCCATCAGATCATCCTGACCAAATGCGACGAGATGAAGCCGGCCGAACTGACCGGCCGCATTGCCGAGGTTGAAGCCGCCCTCGCGAGGCGGGCGGCGGCATTCCCGAAGATTCTGGCGACTTCGGCGCGAGACGCGACGGGCATCGCCGACCTGCGCGCGGCCATCGCCCGCCTGCTGGCCGAGCGGCGGTGAGGGCTTGAGCTACTGCAACTTGATGTCCGCCGCCTTGATCACGTTGCCCCAGCGGACGACCTCTTCCTGCATGTATTTGGCCGTCTTCTCGACCGAGCCGCCGAAGACTTCGGCGGACAGCTTCTTCAGGTGATCGCGCATTTCGGGCTGACGCAGGGCCTCGTTCACATCGGCATTGATCCTGGCGACAACCTCTTTCGGCGTCCTGGGCGGCGCCACTATCCCGTACCAGGCGACCGCCTCGAATCCCGGCAGACGTTCCGCGATCGCCGGCACGTTCGGCAAGGCCGGAAGCCGGGCCGGCGACGCAACCGCGAGCAGCCTGAGCTTGCCCGCTTCGACCAACGGGAGCGAGACCCCGAGATTATCGAACATCAGGTCCACGTCGCCGGCGAGCAGGCCCTGCAAGGCCGGCGCTGACCCGCGATAGGGTACGTGACGCAACTTGACCTTGGCCATCAACGAAAAAAGCTCGGACGTGAGATGGGAAGTCGTGCCGTTGCCCTGCGTGGCGGACGTGACCTTGCCGGGATTTTTCCGAAGGTAGTCGATGAGCTCGTCGAGGTTCGATGCCTTGATGTTGTTCGGATTGACAAGGAGCGCGTTCGGCACCTGCGCCATCACGATAATCGGCTCGAATTTCGTCGGGTCGAAGCCGAGCTTTGGATAAAGACTTTGATTGATCACAAGCGGCGGCGGCGGCGCCGACAGCAGGGTGTAGCCGTCGGGATCCGAACGGTAGACCGCTTCGGCACCGATGTTTCCCGCAGCACCGGTACGGTTTTCGATCACCACCGGCTGCCCCCATTTGCGCGACAGCCAGTCCGCGACGAGCCTCGGCACCGCATCCGCGGTCCCTCCGGCCGGAAACGGCACGATGATCTTGACGGACCGCTCGGGATAGCCCTGGGACCAGGCGGGACCTGCGAACCAGGCCAAAGCCGCAAGCCAGACCAGTCCGCACGCAGATCGGGTGATAAAACAGCGCCGGCGCGCATCGAGCATCGGATGTCCTCCCCAGGCCGTCGCGGTTGGCCCGCGTATTCGTGAGCCGACAGTCTAACAGCGCCGCCGGGCATACGACACTGATGAAATACCTTTGCCGATCAGCGATAACTCCCGGGTGCAATCGGCCGATTTGATTTTTACAAGCTGGCGAGTAGCTTCGACCTGCGGACTTCGCAGGTGCGTACTGAGCATCGGTGTTCAATGGCGAATACGCGACCGTATGTTGTGATCGTCGGCGGCGGCATCGGCGGGCTGTTCGCCGCGAACGCACTGGTTTCGCAGGGCCTGCGGGTATCAGTCTTTGAACAGGCGCCGGCTCTTGGCGAAGTCGGGGCGGGCGTGTTCATAACGCCGAACAGTGTCCGCCAGCTGCAGCGGGTGGGACTCGGACCCCTGGTCGAGTCGCGGGGATCCAGGATCGGCGCGACGTCCCGATATTTCCGCCATGACGGCACGCCGATCGCGCCGGTCCAGGTCACCGACTCGACGGGCTGGAACGCCACATTCGGAATGCATCGGGCCGACCTTGTCGAGCTGCTCGCAAGCAAGCTGCCTGCTGATATCATTCACACTGGCCATCGCTGCATCGGCTTTGCGCACGAGGGCGACGTGGCCCGCGTTTCATTCGCCAACGGCGCAGTGGCCGAAGGCGATATCGTCGTCGGATGCGACGGTATTCACTCGGAGCTGCGGCCTTATGTGTTCCCGCCCTCACGCCCGGTCTTCTCGGGCTCCGTCGCGTACCGCGGCACAGTTCCGCACGAGCGGATTCCGCACTGGCCGAACAATGCCTGGCTGATGTGGCTCGGCAAGGGAAAGCATTTCCTGACATTTCCCGTGCGCGCAGGCACCCTCATCAACTATGTCGGGTTCGTTCCGGCGGACGAAGAGATGAAAGAATCATGGTCGGCGCCCGGCGACCCCGATGTGCTGCGCCGTGAGTTCGCCGGCTGGGACCCGCGCATCGAGACTCTCCTGGCGCAGGTGCAAATGACGTTCCGCTGGGCCCTGTACGATCGCGAGCCGTTGCCGACCTGGACCAAGGGAAGGCTCACTTTGCTCGGCGATGCCGCACACCCGATGCTTCCCCACCTCGGACAAGGCGCCAACCAATCGATAGAGGATGGCATGGCGCTTGCGACGATCCTTGCGCGATCGACCCCGAAGAGCGCGCCGGCCGCGATCCTTGCCTACGAGAAGCTGCGCCGTGAGCGGGTGGCACAGGTGCAGCGCGGCGCACGCGAAAACGGGCTGCGCTATGATTCCGCATATTCCGATCTGGGCGTCCGCGACGCCGAACTCGCCGCGCACGCGGCCTTCCGCAAGAAGCTCTACGATCACGACGTCGTTCCCGATGCACAGGCCGCGGCAATGGCGCTGACATGATGGAACACTTGCTCATCGCCCTTGCCGGACTGATGGGGGCGGCCGGCGTCCTGCTTGCCGCAGCCTCGGCACACGGGAAACCGGGCTCCGGCCTCGACAGCGCCGGCTACCTCCTCCTTCTGCATGCTGCCGCCGTCGTGGCGGGAGTAGCTGCCATGCGCAGCGGCCTGCTCCTGCGGCCGCCCGGCCTGCTCGCCCTGTGCGGTTTCGTGCTCGGGGCCGGATTGTTTGCCGCCGACGTTGCCGCGCGGACCTATCTCGGCAGCCGCCTCTTTCCGTTCGCGGCACCGGCAGGCGGCATCATCCAGGTCCTGAGCTGGCTGCTGCTGGCCATCGCCGCCCTCATGGCGCTGCGCGCAAATTGAACCCCTTCCGCCGCGCGGATTGGGCCGGTAAAAGGGCGCCACCTTGTCGCCCAAGCGAGAGCCGTCAATGAAAATCGATCCGCAGACGCAGGCCCGCATCCTGTCCGAAGCGCTGCCGCACATGCAGCGCTACGACGAGCAAATCGTCGTGGTGAAATACGGCGGGCATGCCATGGGTCAGGAGCAAACGGCACGCGACTTTGCGCAGGACATCGTTTTGCTCGAGCAGACGGCGATCAACCCCGTCGTCGTGCACGGCGGCGGCCCGCAGATCGAGGCAATGCTCAAGAGGCTCGGCATCAAGTCCGAGTTCGCCGCCGGCCTGCGCATCACCGACGCAAAAACCGTCGAGATTGTCGAAATGGTGCTGGCCGGCTCGATCAACAAGCAGATCGTCGGCTACATCAACGCCGCGGGCGGCAAGGCGATCGGGCTTTGCGGCAAGGACGGTAACATGGTGCAGGCGCGCAAGGTCAGTCGCACCGTGGTCGACCCGGATTCGAATATCGAGAAAGTCATCGATCTTGGCTTCGTCGGCGAGCCGGAAAAGGTCGACGTCACCATGCTCAATCAGGTGATCGGCCGCGAGATGATCCCCGTCCTTGCGCCCGTAGCGACGTCCGCGAGCGGCGGCACATTCAACGTCAACGCCGATACCTTTGCGGGCGCAATTGCAGGCGCGCTCAAGGCCAAACGCCTCCTGCTGCTGACGGATGTGCCGGGCGTGCTCGACAAATCGAAGAACCTCATTGCCGAACTGTCTGTGGCTGACGCACGCAAGCTGATCGCCGACGGCACAATTTCCGGCGGCATGATTCCGAAAGTCGAGACCTGCATCTACGCGCTCGACCGGGGCGTCGAGGGCGTCGTCATCATGGACGGCAAGGTGCCGCATGCCGTGCTGCTCGAGCTTCTGACCGACCACGGTGTCGGCACGCTGATGCACCGCTAGCCGGACGCGGAGCAAGGTAGAGATTCCCCATCGTTTGGATGCCGACTAGCATGGCGGCATGATTCGCGGGTTCATGCTCACGATCGCCGCGTCAATCGCGCTGACCACGACGGCCCGCGCCGAGCTTACGCTCTGCAACCGCACAAGCTACCGGATGGATGTCGCCATCGGGCTTGAACGGCGCGCGAATGTCGCGACGCGCGGCTGGTTCCGCGTCGACCCGGGCCAATGCCGGCAGGTTATGGACGGAGCGCTCGATGCCGACATGGTCTACGTGCATGCGCGCACGCCGCCGGTTTACGGCAACGCGCCGCTGCCGCAGAGCGGCCAGGCCGACTTCTGCGTCCGCAACGATGATTTCGAGATCGCCGATGCCCGCAGCTGTCCGGCAAGCCAGCAGGCCCAGTTCAGCGCGGCCAGGCCTTCCGACTCGCCGAAGGGTCCTGTGGTCAATCTCGCGGAAGAAGCCGACTACGACGACGTGCAGGCGCGGCTCGCCGGCATCCAGCGGCTGCTGGCGATCGCAGGCTACGATGCCTATCCGATCGACGGCGTGCCGGGCGCCAGGACGCAGGCCGCCATCGCAAAGTTTCTGCATGAACGCAGACTTGCGGCCGATGCCGTCGCCGCCCCGACCTTCTTTGACGCGCTGATCGAAGCCGCGCGTAATCCGGAAAGCGCCGGCTTTTCGTGGTGTAACGACACCAAATATCCGGTCATGGCCTCGCTCGGGTTCGCCGAGATGGGCGCGATCGTGACGCGCGGGTGGTACCGCGTCGATTCCGGCCAGTGCGTGCGCCCGGACCTGCGCGGGGACCCGCGCCGGCTCTACAGCTATGCGGAAGCGGTGGATGCCTCGGGACGCGCGATCAGGCGCGGCGATGCGGTCCTGTCCTGGGGCGGCGCCCTCACCCTGTGCACGCGTGACGGCCGCTTCGAGCTTGCGGACCACAAGGACTGTGCGGCGCGCGGCTTGAATTCCGCCGGATTTGCGGTCATCGATCTGGGAAACCAGCCGGCAACGATCGTGCGCTTCAAGGACCAGTAACGCCGTGCCCGCCACGTCCCGCCCCTCGCCGCGCGGTTTCGGCCACGTCGAAACCTGGGTGTTCGATCTCGATAACACGCTCTATCCGCATCACCTCAATCTCTGGCAGCAGGTGGACGAGCGCATCCGCACCTACGTGTCGGATTTCCTGAAAGTGTCGAAGGACGAGGCCTTCCGCCTGCAGAAGGACTACTACCGGCGATACGGCACGACCATGCGCGGGATGATGGCCGAGCACGGCATGAAGCCGGACGACTACCTCGAATTCGTGCACCAGATCGATCATTCGCCGCTCGAGCCGAATCCGGCCCTCGGCGGCGCGCTGGAAAAGCTGCCGGGGCGCAAACTGATCCTCACCAACGGCACCCGCAGGCATGCCGACGCCGTGATGCGGAAGCTCGAGATCGATCGGCATTTCGAGGATGTCTTCGATATCGCCGCCGCCGGCCTCGATCCGAAACCGCTGCCGCAGGTGTACGAGCGTTTCCTGGCACGGCATGGCGTCGATCCCGGCAAAGCCGCGATGTTCGAGGATCTGGCGCGCAATCTCGAGACGCCGCATGCCCTCGGAATGACCACGGTCCTGGTCGTGCCGGAGGGGCAGCGCGAGGTGTTCCGGGAGGCGTGGGAGCTCACGGGGCGCGACGCACCCTACGTCGACTACGTCACCGACGATCTCGCCGGCTTTCTCGACAGTGTCCTGCGGCGCTGATCACGCGCCGGGGATGACCTGCTGCGCCAGCACGGCAAGCCCGATGCCGGCGATGCCGGCACCGACGAGCCGTAGCGGCGACAGGCCGACAGACCTGCGCATGAGCACCCGAGTCACATGAGCCGCAGCAAGCGCAATCGTGGCCTGAATGACGGTAAGGCCGAGCAGGTAGGCGTAAAGCGGGGTCGGCTCGGCGCCGTAGATCGATTCGCCCAACGCGTAGCCATGAATCGCACCGGTGACGGCGAACAGCGCCAGCGCGATACCCGCCGGCATATCGCTGCGCCGTACCAACAGCGCGCCAAGCGCCAGCACGGTGAGCGCAGCCAGAATTTCGGCGCCCGGCACCGACGTCCCTTGGACGTGAAGCGCGACGCCGCCCATCATGACCACCACGAAGGCAATCGCCAGCGCCGGCGCCGAACGATGCGCGGCGGCCAGGCATCCGACCGCGACAACCGCAGCCAGATGGTCGATGCCGATGACCGGATGGCCGAGGCCGGACAGGACGCCCTCCATGAACGTCGCCGGCGTGCGACCGCCCATCACGTGGTGCGCAAAGGCCGGTGCGGCACAGAAGACCGAAGCGAAGAGACCCAGACTCAAACGTACAAATTGCCGATTCATGCGATTTCTCCCGCCGCAAGCTTAGCTCAGCGCGCGCGGCTTGACATCCCCTGCCGCGCCACCGACAAACCGCAACCGAAACGAGCCGGAGCATCCATGTCCACCGACACGCTTGCCAGGACCATCGACGCGGCCTTCGAGGCACGCGACAAGATCGGCCCCAGGACCAGGGGCGCCGTGCGCAAGGCCGTGGACGCCGCGCTCGAGCTCCTCGATACCGGCAAGGCCCGCGTCGCCGAGCGACGGCCGGACGGGCAGTGGCACGTCAACCAGTGGCTCAAGAAGGCGGTGCTGCTCTCGTTCCGCCTCAACGACATGAGTGTGATCCCGGGCGGCCCCGGCAAGGCGGTGTGGTGGGACAAGGTCGACTCGAAATTCAAGGGATGGAGTGCCGCGCGTTTCCGCAAGGCGGGCTTCCGCGCCGTGCCCGGCTGCGTGGTGCGCCGTTCGGCCTTCATTGCGCCGGGCGTCGTGCTGATGCCGTCCTTCGTCAACCTCGGCGCCTATGTCGATTCAGGAACGATGATCGACACATGGGCGACCGTCGGCAGCTGCGCGCAGATCGGGAAAAATTGCCATATCTCCGGCGGCGCCGGTATCGGCGGTGTGCTGGAGCCGCTGCAGGCGGGGCCGGTGATCGTCGAGGACAACTGCTTCATCGGCGCCCGGTCGGAGGTGGCGGAAGGTGTCATCGTGCGCACCGGCGCGGTTCTCTCGATGGGCGTCTACCTCGGCGCCTCGACCCGCATCTTCGACCGCGAAACCGGCCAGATCACGCAAGGCGAGGTGCCGCCCTATTCCGTGGTCGTTCCCGGCACGCTGCCGGGTAAGGGCGGTGGCCCGGGGCTCTATTGTGCGGTCATCGTCAAGCGTGTGGACGAGCGCACGCGCTCGAAGACGAGCATCAACGAACTGCTGCGAGACTGAAGGCCGACCGTGTCCGCCGACCCTGTTGCCATTGCCCGCGACCTGGTGCGCTGCCCCTCGGTGACGCCGGCGGAAGGCGGCGCGTTGACCTTTCTCGAGGGCTTGTTGAAAAAGGCCGGCTTCACCGTTCACCGCATGACCTTCCGCGAGCCCGGAACGGACGACGTTGAAAATCTCTATGCCCGCATCGGCACCGCCTCGCCGAACCTCGTGATCGCCGGCCATACCGACGTCGTGCCTCCGGGCGACGAGAAGGCCTGGAAGCATCCACCGTTCTCCGGCGACGTCGCGAATGGCCAGATGTACGGCCGCGGCGCCGTCGACATGAAAGGCGGCATCGCCTGTGCGCTCGCCGCCGTGCTCGACCATCTCGGTCAACACGGTGGAAAGCCGAAAGGCTCGATCTCGTTCCTGATCACCGGCGACGAGGAAGGCATTGCCGTCAACGGCACACCGAAGCTGTTGAAGTGGGCGGCGCAGCGCGGCGAGAAGTTCGATCACTGCATCCTGGCCGAGCCGAGCAACCAGGACGAGCTCGGCGATACCATCAAGATCGGCCGCCGCGGCTCGCTCAACGGCCACCTTATTGTGACCGGCAAGCAAGGCCACGTCGCCTATCCGCATCGTGCCGACAACCCGATCCGCGGCCTGGTGACGCTGGTTACGGCCCTGCAGGCGGAGCCGCTCGACAAGGGCAGCGCGCAGTTTGCGCCCTCGCACCTCGAGTTCACCTCTGTCGACGTCGGCAACAAGACCGTCAACCTGATTCCCCGCGAGGCGCGCGCCCGCTTCAACATCCGCTTCAACGACAACCACACGCTCGAGTCGCTGAAAAAGCTGATCGAGGAGCGTGCAGCGAAGGCTGCTGCGGGAAAAATAAAATTCACGTTCCAGTGGGAGCCGTCGAATGCCGGCGTGTTCGTGACCAAGCCCGGGCCGTTTACCGAACTGGTCGCGAACGCCGTTGCCGAAGTCACCGGCCGCAAGCCGGCGCTGTCGACAACCGGGGGCACGTCGGATGCGCGCTTCATCACGCATTATTGCCCGGTCGTCGAATTCGGCCTCGTCGGCCAGACCATGCACGCGACCGACGAGCGGGTGCCGATTGCCGATCTGCGCGCGCTGACGACGATCTACCGCAAGATCATCGATCGGTACTTCGCCTGAGGCAGCGGCACTGGCAGTCCGTCAACTTAAGAACCCGTGTCGCAGCAAGTTGGCACCAGCGGCAATGACCGCGATCAATACCAGCTTCCTGAATGTCTCGGGCGCAATTTTATCGCGCATATATTTTCCGACGTGCATGCCGAGCCCGACCGGCAACAACGCAGCCGTCGAGACTGAAACGTCAAGCCAACTGAACTCGCGGCTGGCCGTCAGAAAAGCCGCCAGCAAGCCGGCGGAAATGACGAGATACAGTGATGCTTCCTTCGTGAACGCCTTTCCACGCAACCCCTTTGCAAGCAGAAATACGAAAACAAGCGGTCCCGGCATCGCGGCAATTCCTCCGAGAACCCCGCCGAAAAAGCCGAATGTGATACCGGTTGGCAAAACCAGACGAGATCGAAACTGCAGGTTCGGCGCGAGCAGTGCGACACCGGCGGCACCCATGAGCACCAGGCCCGCGATCATCTCTGCGACGGCCGCGTCGAGCGCCAACAGGACTCGAACTCCAAGGAAGAGGCCGGGAATCATGCCGAGAATCACCGGCATCAATTGCATGAGGCATCGGCCAGTCCTTCCACCCTCCAGCGCCTGCGGCAAGTTGCTGAAGATCAAAGGCATGCTTAGGAGCATGGCCGCCGATTTGATGTCGAGGCAAAGCGACAACAGCGGCAGTGCGACGATCGGCATGCCGACCCCGATTATCCCCTTCAGGAGGCCGGCGACGACCAGGCTGCAAATCACGGCAGCGACGATACTTGCGTGCTCGGAAAAAAGAGCGCGGATCAGCATGGATTGACTGTTGACGGCTCTCAGATGCTCTCGACGATGACAATCTCCAACTCGCTCGCGCCGTCCTTCCTGCGGTGCGCCGCGGCCTCAAGGTACTCGACCGATTCGTAGCAAGCGACGGCGTCATCGAAGTTCGGAAACTCGATGACGACGAAGCGGCGAAATTTTTCCGGACCCTCGAGAATCCTGAACTTGCCGCCGCGCGCGAGGATCTTGCCGCCAAACTTTTGGATGATGCCGGGCACGAGGTCGGTATACTTCTTGTACTGATCGGGATTATTGACCTTCGAGCGCGCAACCCAATAGGCGACCATCTCATCCTCCTTGCCGACCTTGAGCCCTTGCGAGGGCTGCAGCGCATACTTGCTGCAAGGTTCGCCATTGTCTCGTGCGAACAGTTCGACCCATGCCAAACTGTTTTCGATTGATATGCTTCCGGTGTGAGCGCTACCATTAAGGATGGTCGCGGCTGCAAACCTGGTGGAAGTGGCTGCTCTCGTGGGTGATACTGCGCGAGCGACGATGCTAAACGCCCTTATGGGCGGCCAGTCGCTGACGGCCACTGAGCTTGCGTACAGCGCCAATGTCTCTCGCTCGACTGCGAGCGGCCACCTGAACAAGCTGGTTGCCGCGCAGCTTTTGACAGTCACTCGCAAGCGCCGCTTCAGCTATTATCGGATTGCGTCCCCGCTCGTCGCGGCAATGCTGGAGAGCATGAAGGTCGTCGCCGCGATCGAGGCGCCGCCACGCCATCAGCCGCGGTCAGCAAACGATAACGCACTCCGTTTTGCCCGAACTTGCTACGATCACCTGGCTGGCCAGGTCGGAGTCGCTGTTACCGATGCGCTTGTAGCCATGGGGCACATCGTACTTACCGATGAAGGTGGAGAAGTCACGTCTTCGGGCGCGCGCTTCCTCTCCACGTTCGGCGTCGATCTGGCGCCGCGAACCCGGCGCATATTCTGCCAGCCTTGTCTCGACTGGAGTGAGCGCCGTTATCACCTCAAAGGACTCGTCGGAGCTCGGATTCTCGCCCGTCTACTGGAACTCGAATGGCTCAAATGTGTGCCGGGCAGCCGTGCACTCCGGCTGACGTCGTCCGGAAGAGCGGGCTTGTCTGAGATCTTCCAGATCGAGATCAACGACGCCGGTGTGCCAAACGGCCGATCACGCGACCAGCGGCGGCTGAGGGCCTAGGCTGAGCGAAGCGACATCGCTGGCGAAAATCTACCGCAAGATTATCGATGGTATTTCGTGCAAGGGCGCCTCGCCCTTGGCCGTTCCCGACTATGCGGTCTGCTCACGCTTCAGACCAACGTCGCATCGAGAGTGATCTTCGTATTAAACAGCTTGGATACCGGGCAGCCGGCTTTCGCCTTGGCGGCGAGTTCCTGAAATTTGGCGTTGTCCGCACCGGGGATTTTTGCCTTCAGGGAGAGATGGACCGCGGTGATCGCAAAACCATCACCCTGCTTCTCCAGCGTCACGTCCGCCCGGGTCTCCATCTTTTCGGCGGTCAGCTTTGCTTCTGCCAGGATAAGCGATAGCGCCATGGTGAAGCAGCCGGCATGCGCCGCGCCGAGCAGCTCTTCGGGATTGGTGCCCGGCTTGCCTTCGAAACGGCTGGCAAACCCGTAGGGATAATCCTTGAGCGCGCCACTCTTCGTCGAAATGGCACCCTTGCCGTCTTTGAGACCGCCCGACCAGACCGCCAATCCATAGGTACTCATGACTCACTCCTCTGCAATGATCGATCGACATATAAGGCACCGCAGCTGCGTCGCCAGGACGTTCAGAGGCCGGAACGACGCGCTCAGTAGTCCACGCGCATCAGATAAAGCCCGTCGGGCGGCGCCACGGGGCCGCAGGCGGTGCGGTCGCGTGCATCAAGCGCTTTCGCGAGGTCATCCGCGCTCCATTTGCCTTCACCGACCAGCACCAGCGAGCCGACCATCGAACGCACCTGGTTGTGCAGGAATGACCGGGCGGCGGCGGTAACATCGACCTCTTCGCCGTTGCGCTCGACCTTGAGGATATCGAGCGTCTTCACGGGCGATTTCGCCTGGCATTCGGTCGAGCGGAACGTCGTGAAGTCATGCCTTCCAATGAGTCGCTGCGCCGCGATGTTCATCGCATCGGCATCAAGCGGGCGCGACACGCGCCAGGCGCGGCCAGCTTCGAGCGTAAGGTCGGCGCGGCGATTGATGATGCGAAAGAGATAGTGACGCCGGATCGCCGATGTCCGGGCGTTGAAATCATCGGCCGCGCGTTCGGCAGCAAGAACCGCAATCGGATGCGGTCGAAGATGCGCGTTGAGCGCGTCGCGGATGGTGTCGGTATCCCAGTCCTTCGCGAGATCGACATGGGCGACCTGGGCACGCGCATGAACACCGGCGTCGGTCCGGCCAGCGCCCTGCACCAGCGTCTTCTCGCCCGACATCGCTTCGATCGCCGCCGAAAGCAGGCCCTGCACGGTCGGCTGGCCGGACTGGACCTGCCAGCCAGCAAACGGCCGGCCGTCATATTCGATGGTGAGCCTGTAGCGGGGCACTTACGCCTCCGTTCGTACCCGCGAACGCGGGAACCCAGGACAACAAAATGAACGGAGATCGAAAGAGCGGCTCATCCCAAAACCGTTCCGCGTTTGATTGGTGTGCCGCGCAGGAATTCGTCCGCCGACATCGGCTGCCTGCCGGCGCGCTGCACCAGCGTGAGCCGCACCGCGCCCTGACCACAGGCGACGGTGAACCTGTCATCGAGCACCGTTCCGGCAGTGCCCGCACCTTCCCCTTTCGTCGAGCGCAGCGCCTTGATGCGCACGCCGGCGAGATCGAACCAGGCACCAGGAAACGGTGAAAGGCCGCGGATGTGATCGTGCACGTGCTTCCACGGCTTCGACCAGTCGATGCGTGTTTCGTGCTTGGAGATCTTTTCGGCATACGTCACACCCACTTCCGGCTGCGGTGTCAGTGTGAGCGAGCCGCGTTCGGCGGCGGCAAGGGCCCGTAACATGAGATCCGCACCCAGGCGCGCCAGCACGTCGTGCAGTTCGCCTGCGGTCATGTCGGCGCCGATTGGTGTCCGTTCCGCCATCGCCATCGGCCCGGAGTCGAGTCCTTCATCCAGCTTCATGATGGTGACGCCCGATTCCGTATCGCCAGCCATGATGGCGCGGTTGATCGGAGCGGCGCCGCGCCAGCGCGGCAGCAACGATGCATGCACGTTGAAGCAGCCGAGCCGCGTCGCCTCGAGCACCGGCTTGGGCAGAATCAGGCCATAGGCCACGACCACGGCTGCATCTGCCTTGTGCGCGCCGAATGTGGCGCGTGCCCCGTCATCTTTCAGTGTCCTTGGGGTATGAACCGGCAGCGAAAGCCGGCGTGCTTCCCGCGCGACCGGTGTGTGCTGGAGATCCATGCCGCGGCCGGCGGGCTTCGGCGCGCGGGTGTAAACCGCCGCGATGTCGTGGCCGCGCGCGGCGAGCTCGATCAGCGTCGGCACCGCAAAATCGGGCGTGCCCATGAAGATCAGGCGCATTGAGGCACCATCACGCGCGGGGCGCGCGCGTCCGCTGTCAGCCGATGTGATGCGAAGGCACTTTATCCTCCGAGAGCGGCTTTGCGCCTTCGGTTTTCCTCGCCGCTTTCTTGAATTTCTTCATCACCATATCGCGCTTGAGCTTGGAGATATGATCGATGAAGAGCACCCCGTTCGTGTGGTCGATCTCGTGCTGCAGGCAGGTGGCAAGAAGCCCCTCGGCTTCGATCTCCCGCGGCTTGAAGTCGAGGTCGAGGTATTTCACCCTTACCGCCTTCGGCCGCGCCACTTCCTCGTAGTACTCGGGGATCGACAGGCAGCCTTCCTCATAGACGGCCTTCTCTTCGGACGCCCAGGTCACCTCCGGGTTGATGAAGACCTGCGGCTGCTTCGGCTCGTCCTTTTTCGCGAGATCCATGGTAACGACGCGCTGCGGCACGCCGACCTGGATTGCCGCAAGCCCGATGCCGGGTGCTGCGTACATCGTCTCGAACATATCCTCGATCAACGCGCGCAACGGCTTGTCCACCGTCGTCACCGGCTCCGATTTGAGCCGCAGCCGCTTGTCGGGAATGATGAGAATGTCGCGAACCGCCATGGCCGCGATGTAAGGGCAAGGGTTCGTGCGGTCAATCGGCTTGACCAAGCGGCTTGATCTTGAGCCACCGGCGCAATCGCCTTACCGTTCGCCGTTCGTTCGCCCAAGGGCGCGAATCGCGGTAGAAGCGCGTCATGTCTGAGACGGCCGTATTCCTTGCCGTTGTCTGTCTGCTCGCGGGCCTCGCCGCCGGCGCCCTTATCGTCGCGTTGGCTCGGACGCGCACAACGGCCGCCGCTGCCGAAGGTTTCGCGCAGATTCACGGCCGCATCGACGCCATGGCAAGCTGGCTACAAAACGCTCATGGCCAACTGCAACACGCCGTCAATGAACGGCTTGACGCCGTGAGCCAGAATCTCGGTGCCTCAATGCAGAACACGACCAAGCACACCACCGAGCATCTGCAGCAATTGCATGCGCGGCTGGCGGTGATCGACAGCGCGCAGAAGAACATCACCGACTTGGCCTCAACCGTGACGTCGCTGCAAAAAGTTTTCGAAAACAAGCAGCGCCGCGGCGCCTTCGGCCAGGCCCGCATGGAAGCGATCGTTGCCGACGGGTTGCCGCAGGGCGCCTATGAATTCCAATTCACGCTGTCGAACAATTCGCGTCCGGATTGCTGCATCCACATGCCGGACAGCCGCCATCTCGTCATCGACGCCAAATTCCCGATGGAGGCGACGACCGCACTGGAAAATGCCAAAACCGAAGAGGAGCGGCTTCAGGCAACACGCCAGTTGCGACAGAATCTGGGCAAACATATCGACGACATTTCCGAGAAATACCTGATCAAAGGCGAGACGCAAGACGTCGCTTTCATGTTTATTCCGTCAGAGTCCATGTTTGCTGAACTTTACGATCAGTTCGACGATGTCTTGCAGAGGGGCTATCGCGCCGGCGTCATCATTGTGTCGCCGTCTCTCCTGATGCTGGCGATCCAGGTCGTGCAGCAAATTCAGAAAGATGCCCGCATGCGTGAGGCCGCGGACAAGATTCTGAAAGAGGTCGCGCTCATGATCGAAGATGTGCAGCGGCTAAAGGAGCGCGTCGACAATCTCGACAGGCACTTCGGCAACGTCAACAAAGATATCGCGCAGATCGTCACGTCGGCCGAAAAGATTCTCGGGCGCAGTGAGAAGATTCAGGGCGTCGAGTTCAACGACGAACTACCAAGCGCGCAGATCATTCCCGGCCCGGGTCAACGCAAGCTGGAAGCCGGCGAATAACGCCATGGCCATCTCGCCTGACGCGCGATCGCGGCCGTCATGGTTCGAGACGCTTGCGGTCTATTTCAAGCCGCGTGTCCTGATCGTGCTGCTGCTCGGGTTTTCCGCCGGGCTGCCGTTTTCGCTTGCCGGGCAGACGCTGCAGGCCTGGATGACGGAAAGCGGTGTCGATATCCGCACGATCGGCCTGTTTGCCGCTGTCGGAACGCCTTACTGGGCGAAACCGTTGTGGGCGCCGGCGGTCGATGCCCTCGACGTCCCCCTGTTCTCGCGCCTCCTCGGACGCCGGCGCGGCTGGCTGATGCTCACGCAAATCCTGCTCATCGTCTCGATCGTATTGCTCGCGATCAACGACCCCGCGGCAGCGCCCTGGCTGGTCGCCGGCGCGGCGCTGCTGGTGACGACGGCGTCGGCCACGCAGGACATCGTCATCGACGCGTTCCGTGTCGAAAGCCTGCCCGAAAACGAGCAGGCCGCCGGCATGGCGTCCTACGTCGCCGCCTACCGGATCGCGGTGCTTGTCTCGAGCGCCGGCGCCCTGTTCCTGGTCAGCGGCTTCATGCAGTTCGGCCTCACGCAGCAGGCCGCCTATCGCGCAACCTTCATTGCCATGTCGGTGCTGGTCCTGGTCGGTATGGCGGCGACTCTTCTGGCCTGGGAGCCGGAAAAATCGGCGGCCGCCGCAGCCGATCACTCATCGCACGCGCGCGACAGTTCGTGGAGACGCGTCAGCGACACGGCGGTCGCCAGCTTTTCCGAGTTCCTGTCGCGCGACATGGCCATCGTGGTTCTGCTGTTCGTGATGTTGTTCAAGTTTGCCGACACGCTTGCCAGCGCGCTGACGACGCCGTTTGTGCTCGAGACCGGATTCACGCGCGTCGAGCTCGCCGCCATCATCAAGGGCGTCGGGTTTGCTGCGGCGATTGCGGGCGGCTTTGCCGGCGGCTCTGTGGCGCGCGCCCTGCCGATGGCCACCAGCCTCTGGATCGGCGGCATTTTGCAGGCAGTCGCCATTTTCGCGTTCGCGTGGCAGGCCGTCGTCGGCCACGACATTGCATGGCTCACGTTCGCGATCACCGCCGAGAATTTCACCAGCGGCATCGGAACCGTCATTTTCGTTGCTTATCTTTCCGCGCTTTGCGGAAATCCGCTCCACACCGCCACGCAGTACGCGCTGCTGACGGCACTCTTTGCACTCTCGCGAACCGTGCTTTCGCTCGGTTCCGGCTATATCGCCGCGACGACCGGATGGATGTGGTATTTCGTCATTTGCGCAGGCGCCAGTATTCCGAGTTTCATCCTGCTCGCCTGGCTGCAGCACGGCGGGCACTTCGCGACGCTGTCCACCAAGCGATCATAAGAACGGCACGCGCCCACACCGTTGCCACAATCATGAACCCGATGCGCGGAACGATGGTCCGCCGCAAGCGTTTGGCTCCCGTTACTGGGAAGGAGACTGGTCATGTGCCTGAACTTGAAACTCTCGGTGGCGGGCTGTGCGCTCGCAGGCGCGATCGCATCGTCAGTGCCCGCGGCAGCAGACTGGCACAACCCTTATGTCTATCGTGAAACCAGCGGCAGCTGGACGAACGTCACCTATGACGACGGGGTCTGTCGATATTACTACTCGCACAATTCCTACGACAATCAGATGAAGCTCAACAAATACGGCGATTGCTCCCGCATCGTCATCGGGCCTGATGGCATGGCACGCCCTGTTTACGTCATCCAGACGCCGTACGGTCCTGCCGAGACGTACGGCAGCGGCCTAGAATAGCGTCCGCTGCTTGATCGCCGCCGCGAGCGTGCCTTCGTCGAGATAGTCGAGCTCCCCGCCGACCGGCACGCCGTGCGCAAGGCGCGTCACCTTCACGTTCGCGCCGGCCAGCAGCTCCGTGATGTAGTGCGCGGTGGTCTGGCCGTCGACGGTAGCGTTGAGCGCGAGGATCACCTCTTTAACCGGTGTTTCGTGCGCGCGCGAGACCAGCGCCTCGATGGAGAGATCTTGCGGGCCGACGCCGTCGAGCGGGGACAGCGTTCCACCGAGCACGTGGTAGCGCCCGTTCACCGCATGCGCGCGCTCGAGTGCCCACAGATCGGCAACGTCTGCGACGACGACGATGATCGAGGCGTCGCGCCTGCCGTCCGTACACACGGTGCACGGATTTTGCGTGTCGATGTTGCCGCAGACCTTGCAGACCTCGATCTTCTCCATCGCCGTCTCCAATGCGGCGGCGAGCGGAGCCATCAGCAGTTCGCGCTTCTTGATGAGGTGCAGCGCCGCACGACGCGCCGAACGCGGCCCCAGGCCGGGCAGCCGTGCCAGCAGCTGGATCAGGCGCTCGATTTCGGGTCCGGCGACAGCGGTCGGCATCAAGTCAGATTCAGTCCGGGCGGCAGCGGCAGGCCGCCGGCGACTTCCTTCATTTTTTCCTGCAGCACGCCCTCCGCCTTGCGCCGCGCGTCGGCATGGGCTGCGATGATGAGATCCTCCAGAATTTCCTTTTCAGAGGCCTTCAGCAGCGAATCGTCTATCTTAACGCCCTTGAGCTCGCCCCTGGCCGAGAGCGTGACCGTGACCATACCGCCGCCAGCGGTTCCCTCGACCTCGATCTTGTCCAGCTCGGCCTGCATCGCCTGCATCTTCGATTGCAGCTGCGCGGCCTGCTTCACCAAGCCAAGGAAATCCGCCATCGGCTAATCCTCGCGCTCGTCCCCGGCGTCAGTATCGGCCGGTTGTTCCACCTGATCCGGCCCGTTTTGCGTCACGCCGATGATCTTGGCGCCAGGGAACCGGTTGAGCACGGCCTGCACGAGAGGATCGCTTTGCACGCCGCGTTCGATCTCGGCCTGCTGCGCATCGGCCTGGGCACGCACTGTCGGGGCGCCCTGCTCCTTCGACACCACCACGATCCAGCGCTTGCCGGTCCACCCGGTTAGCTTGCGCTGGAGATCGTGAACCAGCGTCTTCGGGGCGCGTGGCTCCAGCGCAATCTCGAGCTGCCCGTCCTCGCAACGGACCAGGCGGACGTCGCGTTCCAGCGCCATCTTCGTGGTGATGTCACGCTTCTCCGCGGCAAGCGCAATCAATTCCGTGAACGAGCCAATCGAGAGCGTCGGCGATGCAACGGGCTCGCCATAATGGGCCATCGGTTCCTTGGCCGGCAAAGGCGATACCGCAGCGGACGCGCGTGGCGAGCCACGCGGCGCCTCATAACGCGGCGCGTAATTCGGGGATGCCACCTGGTCGGCACCGCCGTTGCCCTGGATCGTTCGTCCAGGCGTTCCGCTGTTCTCGCCCAGTGAGCGCACGACCTCATCAGGTGTCGGCAGGTCGGCGGCATAGGCAACACGGACAAGCACCATTTCGGCGGCGGCAACAGGCCGGCCGGACACCTGCACTTCGGAGATTCCCTTCAGCAGCATCTGCCAGGTACGCGACAGCACGCGCATCGACAGCTGGGCGGCAAAAGCGCGACCTCGGGTGCGCTCCGCCTCCGACAGCGAGACGTCATCGGCGACCGCCGGTATGACCTTGACGCGCGTGACGAAGTGCGTGAATTCGGCAAGATCGCCGAGGATGACGGCGGGATCGGCACCGGTTTCGTATTGTTCGTGCAACTCCTTCAGCGCCGTTGCGGTATCGCCCTTCATCAGCGCCTCGAACAGATCGACCACGCGTACGCGGTCGGCAAGCCCCAGCATCTGGCGGACGTCTTCGGCGCGCACCGGACCGGCAGCATGAGCCACGGCCTGGTCGAGCAAAGAAAGCGAGTCGCGCACCGAACCCTCCGCCGCCCGCGCGATCAGCGCAAGCGCGGCAGGCTCGACTTCCGCATTCTCTTTTCCGGCAATCGCCCGCAGATGTTCGACCAGCCGCGCCGCTTCGACGCGGCGAAGATCGAACCGCTGACAGCGCGAAAGGACCGTCACCGGCACCTTGCGGATTTCAGTGGTGGCGAAGATGAATTTCGCGTGCGGGGGCGGCTCTTCCAGCGTCTTGAGCAGCGCGTTGAAAGCGGCGCCCGAAAGCATATGCACTTCGTCGAGAATGTAGACCTTGTAACGCGCATTCATCGGCGCGTAGCGGATCGCATCGTTGATCTGCCGCACGTCATCGACGCTGTTGTGCGAGGCGGCATCCATCTCCAGCACATCCGGGTGACGGCTCTCGATGATGGCCTGACAATGCACGCCCATCACCGGCATCCTGACCGTCGGTTCTTTCACCGAGCCGTCAGGCAATTCGTAATTGAGCGCGCGCGCCAGGATGCGTGCCGTCGTCGTCTTGCCCACGCCGCGCACGCCGGTGAGAATCCAGGCCTGCGGGATGCGCCCGCTCTCGAAAGCGTTCGAGATCGTGCGCACCATCGCATCCTGGCCGATGAGATCGTCAAAGCTGGCCGGGCGGTATTTGCGGGCAAGCACGCGGTACCCTTCGGCCGGCGGCTCGGCCGAAACTGAACCGGAAGCAGCGGATTTACCGGGCTCGTTCATCATGCCATCCGCTTCGCCGCCGCGCGACGCGCGGACTGATCGCGAACAAGTCGAGGAGACGGTGGGAGGCTGACGAGCGACCCGAACCGCGCTCGTTAGGGCTGCTTCCTTCCGGACCTGACCCGGTTGGCGAGTGGCTCGTCCACCGCCAACCTCCCGCCGTCTATATCGGGCCAATAATGCGGGAAAGCAAGCAGCCGGGCCGCGTCTCTGCTAGCTTTCCTCCGAAAGAATCTTGCGGATTCGTCCAATGAATTCAGGGCCAAAGGGCTGGTCGCTGCATCCGCAGCTCGCCGAAGATACCGTTCCCGTCGGCGACCTTCCGCTCGCACGCGTCCTGCTTGCGAAGGACGCGAACTATCCCTGGCTGATCCTCGTGCCGCGCCTTCCCGGCCTCGTCGAGCTTACCGATCCCGATGAACATACGCAGGTACAGCTGCTCGCCGAAATCTCCGCGACCGCGCGCGTCCTGAAAAATGTCACGCAATGCGATAAACTGAATATTGCCGCGCTCGGAAACCAGGTGCCGCAACTGCACGTGCACGTGATCGCGCGCCGGCGCACCGACGCCGCATGGCCGAAACCGGTGTGGGGCGTAAGACCGCCGTTGGCCTACGAAAAGGAGCGCCAATCCGCGCTCGTGGATTCGTTGCGCCAATCGCTTGCGCCTGCGGGTCTCACCGTCATGGACCGCTAGTTGCCGTTCTGCGAAAAACCGGTATGACCCCGACCCCTTCCCGCGTCCTGATCATCTCGCTGCGCCGCATTGGCGATCTGCTTCTGTCCACGCCGCTGGTCCGCAGCGTCCGCCGCGCGTGGCCGGACTCGCAAATCGATCTCCTGGTGTTCGAAAACACCGCCGGGATTGTCACCGGGAACCCCGACGTCAGCCGCATCATCACCATGCCGCAGCGGCCGACAGCGCAAGAGAGCCTGCGCCTGATCTGGCGGCTCTGGCGATCCTACGACATCGCCATTTCCACCCAGAGCGGGGACCGGCCGACACTTTTTGCTTTCGCTGCCGGCCGTCGGCGCGTCGGCGTCACGACCGAGGCCGATCCCCGGCTCGCGCGCACGCTGAAGCGGATCGCGCTGCATCGGACCGTTGCCGCCGCGGAAAGGCTTCACCGCGTCGAACAGATGCTTCGACTCGTCGATGCGCTCGAAATCCCGCGCGTTCCCGAGCTCGTTTGTCCCGCTGCGGCACGGGCCTCACCTATTGCCGGTACCGGCAAATACGCCGTGGTCCATGCGGCGCCGATGTTCACCTACAAGGAATGGACAGCCGAAGGCTGGCGCGCGGTCGCAGCGGGCCTCACGCAGCGCGGCCTCTCGATAGTTGCAATCGGCGGCCCCGGAGAAACCGAACGTCGCTACCTAGAAAACGTCTGGCGCGGCGTCTGCGAATTCCACCAGCTGGAATGGCCGCAGACGACAAGGCTGCTGGCGAAGGCACGCGTCTACGTCGGCCCGGATACATCCACGACGCATCTTGCCGCCGCCGCGGGATGTCCGACCGTCGCGTTGTTCGGCCCGATGGATCCGCGTGTGTGGGGACCATGGCCGGTCGGCGGCCTCACCGCGCCATGGTTGGCAAGCGACACCATTCAGAATCGCGGCAACGTCTGGATCGTGCAGAATCCCCTGCCCTGCGTGCCCTGCACCTTCGAAGGCTGCGAGCGGCACATCCGCAGCCGCAGCGTGTGTCTCGACGAGCTTCAGGTCAAGCAGGTTATGGCAGCCATCGATCAGGCCCTTGGCTGACCGCGACCGCGAGCCCACATTGCGCCGCGCCTGCCCGCGTGCGAATTTGCGCGGCGCATGTCATTCCGTCTCGGCCCGAAGCCACGTCTGGGCTACACAAGCAGCCGCATCGAACGAGCGGCCGAACTGCGGTCCAATGCGTCCGCCCTCGCCGCGCTGACGCGGAATACTGACGCCGGTGCTTACGTGATCGGTGGCGAATGGATCGTTGCGAAAAAAGGATCACCTCTCAACGATCCACTGTTCACGCTGGCGGAAGCGCAGGCACTCGGTCCCGCAACTGAAACAATCTTTCTCGGCCTGCTCGACGGCGCGCCGCGGTTTGGACATGGCTTCGCGCCGCAAACCGCCGAAAGCCTGAAAGGGCGCAGCGATCTTCACGTCACGGACCTGCGCTCGATCGCGGTGCAGGGACTTGTCCAACCCGATCACCTGCCGGCGATCGCGGAGGCAAAGGCGATCCTGCACTGGCATGCGCGCCACCGGTTCTGCCCCAATTGCGGGGCGGCGACGCAGATCGTCTGCGGCGGCTGGCGGCGCGATTGCCCGCAATGCAGGGCCGAGCACTTCCCCCGCACGGACCCGGTGGTCATCATGCTCGCCGTTGACGGCGAAAAATGCCTGCTTGGCCGCAGTCCGCGCTTCGTGCCGACGATGTGGTCGTGCCTTGCCGGCTACGTCGAGCCCGGAGAATCGATCGAGGATGCCGTGCATCGTGAAACACGTGAGGAGGCCGGAATCACGTGCGGCCGCATCGTTTATTTTGCCTCGCAGCCCTGGCCATTTCCGACATCCCTGATGATCGGCTGCCACGCACAGGCACTGACGCGCGACATCGTGGTTGACCGCGAGGAACTTGAGGATGCCCGGTGGTTTACCAAGGAGGAGATCGCGACCATGCTGATGCGGAAGCATCCGCAGGGCTTGACGACACCGCCGCCCGTGGCGATCGCGCATCACATCATCCGCGCGTGGATCGAGGACGAGGTCCGCTTTGAGTGAGCCGGGATCCGATCAGGGCAGTCCCCGCATTCTGTGCGCCGGCGGCGCGGTGCAGGACATCGTCATGCGCGTGGACAAGTTCCCCGATGCCGGCACCAAAGTTCAGGCATCGGATTTCCTGATCACGTCGGGCGGTCAGGCAGGCAACGCCGCCGTCGCCGTGGCCCGCCTGGGCGGCCGCGTAAGCTTTGCCGGCCCGCTCGGCGCGACAGACGACGAATTTGCCGGCCGCATACTCGCAAACCTGGCACGCGAAAAGGTCGACTGCAGCGGCGCCGTTCGCGTCCCCGGGGCAATTTCGTCGGTTTCACTGATTCTCGTTGACGCGAACGGGGAGAAAATGATCGCCACGCGCCGCGACCAAGGGCTCGGTTCGATAGCACCCGAGCATCCCGAACGCGCCGTAGCAAACGTCGACGCGGTGCTGCTCGACAACCGCTATCCGAATTTTGCGATACCGATCGGCAGAGCCGCACAGGCGCGCGGCATCCCGCGCGTGCTCGACCTCGACAAGGCCGCACCACTTGACGATCCACTGTTGCTCACCTGCAGCCATGTGATTTCGTCGGCCGAGGCGCTGCGCGGCAGCACCGGCACGAGCGACCTGCGCGCCGCGCTCAAAAAGCTCGGCCAGCATTTCAAAGGCTTCCTTGCCTTTACAGACGGTCCTGACGGCGTCTACTGGCTGGAGAAAGGCGAAGTTTGCCATATGGACGCATTCAAGGTGAAAGCCATCGATACACTCGGCGCCGGTGACGTCTTTCACGGTGCCTTTACATTCCGCCTTGTCGAGAGTGGCGACGTGCGCGATGCGCTGCGCTTCGCAGGGGCGGCTGCCGCCATCAAATGCACACGCTTCGGCGGGCTGATGGGTGCCGCAACGCGCGCAGAGGTCGAGGAATTTCTCCGCCAAAACCGGGGTTGAGCACTACTTCTTCGACGGACACGGCGCCCCGCACGGCGCACAGGCGCCGGCAAAGTCCTCGGGCGAAACAGCGCGTCCGCTCGACGGGCTCGTGAGATGATCGGCGAGAATCGCCCCGACGCCGAGCACGACGACGATGATGTAGACGAGACGCACGGCGCTACTCCCGAGCTAGGCCGAACAGCGGCCGCAGACGGATGCCGATCAGACAGCCCGGCAACGCCGCCAGAAACCAGATCCAGCCGTGCAGGGAGCCTGAGGCGATGCCTCCGACAAAGGCGCCGATATTGCAGCCGAACCCGAGGCGGGCGCCCCACCCCATCAGCAGGCCGCCGATGCCTGCCGCGAGAAGAGACTTTGCGGGCGGCCAGGCCCCGCGCGCGAAAGGCTTGGCCGCTGCAGCCGCCGCCATGGCGCCGAACAGCATGCCGAAATCGGTCAGACTCGATGTGTCGGAAAGCACGGACTCCGCGAGTGCCCGTTTGGGGCCCGGCCACTGCCAAAACGCCGCGTGTGAAATATCAACGCCGAGTACGGTGGCCGCCTTCGCGCCCCATACGGTGTAGCCGAATGTCACGCTCCAGGGATGTCCGCCGGCCGCAAAGACAGCGACGCAGAGAATGCCTATTGCGATGCCCCCGACTACATAGCTGCGTGAGGGCCTGTAGTCGGCTCCACGCTTTCGCGCGACCGCGATGATCAGGAGCGCCGCAACCGCAATGGTGGCAAGCGTCGCGATCAGCCCGCCCCAGGGGCCGAGATAGTCGGACGCCAGGACCGGATCGACGCCGCCGAGCGCCAGAAAGGATGGCAGCGACAGGCTGCCCAACACGCTGCCGATGACAAAAAACAATAATGTGATCAATATCCGGCCTGAGCCGCCACCGACGGTATAGAGCGTGCCCGACCCGCAGCCGTTCGCGAGCTGCATGCCGATCCCGAAAACGAAGGCGCCGATAACCAGCGAAGGCCCAAGCGGCGCGATGGCCCCGCCGTATTTCGGCACCAGCGCCGCGACAGGAACCACGACCACCGCACAGACAGCAATGACGATCAGTCCGCCAAGCAGACCGCCCGCTTCACCACGCATCAGGAAGCGTCGCCATGACGCTGTGTAGCTGAACTCGGCTTTCAGAAACGCGACCCCCAGGCCGAAGCCGCCGATGATCAGCGCAGCGGAGGCAGGCTGATGATCGAGCAGCACCAGCGCCACCAGTATGGCTGTTGCGCCCAGTGCCAGCCCGAGAAACAGTCGGTCGATACGAACGGCCGCGCCCTGTTGGGACGCGGCCACACTCACGGTCGTCATTGGAGCTCCGAAACGCAGATCAGGATCCGAGGCCAAGGGCTTTCTTCAGATCGTCCCACTTCGTGCGCGAAGATTCAATCGGACGGTTTCCGTTACTGGTCCATTCCACCATCGAACCGGCATAGAGCTTCGCGTCCTCCCTGCCCAGCAGCTCGTGGAACACGAACCAGTCGGTCGAAGCCCAGTGGCCGGTGTTGCAATAGTTCACAACCGGACCGGCAGAAGCGGCGTTTGCGATTGCGGCAAGTTCCGGCTTCGGCTTCAGGCGATTGGCCTTCGCATCGTAAAATTCGGCGCTGTCGATGTTTAACGCACCGGGAATATGACCGTAGGCTTTGGAGGCCGGTGCCTTTTCCTTGCCGAGGAAGAACGAGGCGGGCCGCGCATCAACGAGCGTCGCTCCGCCCTTGCTTTCAATCGCTTCGACATCCGCCGCTTCCGCGAGGATGCTCTTGTCGACCGTCGCGGTAAAGATTTTCGGCGACGGCGATCTGGTGCCGGTCTCGAGCGGCAGGCCGGCGCTACGCCATGCGGCGACGCCTCCATCGAGGATAGAGACGTTTTTCACGCCCACATATTTGAGTGTCCAGTACGTGCGTGCCGCGGATCCGAAATCGAGGACATTCACGCCGGCCGGCACCACGACCACATGGGTGTCTTCGTCGATCCCGAGATCGCCGATCAGTTTTTCCAGCTCCGGGACGGTCGGCACCATGAACGGCACGTTATTGCGCGTAACGCGCCAGCCGGCCTTGTCGTAATCGCTGTGCACGCTCTTCGGGATATGTCCGGCGGCATACGCCTGCGCGCCTCCGCCGTCGATCGCCGAACGAATATCGAGCACCACGAGGTTGGCGTCGGCAAGGTGACCGCTGAGCCACTGCGGCGTTACGAGAGGCTCCGCATGCGCGCCGGCAACTGACACGGCCATAGCGGCGCTGAACAGCATGAGGGCGCCAAGCCGACGTAGGACTTGGAGCGGGTTAAATCGCACTGACGTTTTCATGGCATCGCTTCGAGGTTGGGAATTGCCGCCTTTGCGGCGGCGCCGATTTCTATTGAAATAGAATATCGTTCTCTGTAAAGACAGATGCAGCTATCAAAAAAGAATGAGCTACCAATAAATGCAGAAATTATAGTATTATATACTATATTTTAAAGGATCCGAGAAATGGATGCCATAGACCGGAAGATCCTTGCTGTTGTGCAGGAGGACGCATCCCTGTCGGTCGCCGAAATCGGCCAAAGGGTCGGCCTGTCGTCGACGCCGTGCTGGAAACGGCTGCAACGTCTCGAAGCGGACGGAGTCATCACCCGCCGTGTGGCAATCATAGACCCAGACAAGGTCGGACTCGGCATCACCGTGTTCGTCTCGATCGAGACCGGCGATCATTCGCAGGAATGGCTCAGGAAATTCGCGGATGTCGTTGGCGCAATGCCGGAAGTAATGGAGTTCTATCGGATGGCTGGTGACGTCGACTATATGCTGCGCGTCGTCGTTCCCGACATTGCGGGATACGACGCGTTCTACAAAAAGCTGATTGCAACGGTGCCGCTGAAGAACGTCACGTCGCGGTTCTCGATGGAGCGGATAAAGTCAACGACGGCTCTGCCGCTGGCAGAGGTCAAATAGCCTCACGAAGACCTCAGGTGCAGGCCTTGCCGTCGTAGACGGGCGGCGTGATGCGCGGGCTCATGAACATCTGATCCGAAAGTGACAGCGTGCCCGTGATCGTGTAGCCGACGATCGGGGTGTAGTTGTAGCTCACCTCGCTCCACACAAGCGAAGTCCCCGGAATTGCCAGCGCCGCCGAGGGAAGCGTTACGGTGGCTCCGATTGCGCGGGCCGTACCGTTCAGGGTGGCACTCCACGCGACTGTTGCCTTGCCCTCGGAATCGATCTTCAGGCAGGTAATCGTGGCCGCCAGGTTGCCGACTGAATAAGGTTTAATGATCGCCGCCGATGCATTGAGAACGTTGCTCATGCCGTCCGCGGTAATTGTGGTGGCCTGGGCCGTGAGGTTGGCAAGCGCGCCGGCAGTCAGCGTAACCTTCCGGTCTGCTGCGATACCGTCAGTCACATCCACCAAACCGAAGTAAACCGAAATCATGAGCGGCGCGAGAATGGCGAACTCGACCGCGGACACTCCTTCACGATCGCGCCTGAAGGAGCGCAGGAGGCCGGTCATACGCAGCGGAATGTCTTTCATGACAGATCGCCTAGTGACAGGAGTTCGAGGGCGTTACGGTTGAGAACGGTTCGTTACAGAAAACTGCGGTTGCCACCAACAGCCGTTTGTTGCCGCTCAAATTGCCGAGGTTGTTCCCGAGGAGCGAAACATAGATCGGCCATTGATAGTACAATGTCACGACTTCGATCTGACCGGGCGTTCCCGGGCTGTAGTTCAGTTTTGATTCGTCGACTTGCCCACCCGTGACAGGCAGATCGTTGTTGATGGCGGCGAAGCTGTCGTAGGTTTTGACATCGACATAAACGCCGCCGAGGCAATCGAACAGGCCGTGGATGCGGGCGCAGACTTCAGCTTTGAAATCTTCCTTGCTCCATCCCTTCTCCTGGGCCTGTCCGGTCATGATCAGACGCGCCGAATCGGTCACCGCGGTTTCTAGGGTCTGGCCGGCAAAAAATACGAGCGCCGTCTCAAGAATGGCGAACGTCAGTCCAAGGAACGGCAGCGCCACCAGGCTGAACTCGACGGCGGCGGAGCCGTCCTGATGGCGGATAAACCGGCGTGCAATCCGGTTCGGCAGGATTCTTGTGATACGGGCCAAGATTTTGCCACGTGCGCGCTTTTGCATGACAGACGTCTCGCTGGTAGACGACGCCGAAAACACCGGTTTGAATAGCAAACGCGCCTTGTCGATTTATTGCCTATGCGCGTCGATTTCTAGTGCCGGCGTTAACTGGTCGGCAACTGCGTCAATCAGCGTGCCGTTCCTGAGCCCTGAGCCTGGCCGTTCCGGGCGCCGCTCTGGCTTATGGTCGCGTTGAAATAGGCAGGCGAATCGCCGAGCGTGATCCGGCGCTCGCAGTTCGGCCTGCAGCTGTAGGACTCGCGCTCGACCCCTTTGTAGACCACGACGATATCATCGGTGCCCGCGCCACGTACCTCGACCGTTTTGCTCATGAGCACCCGGCCGGTCCGATCAAGCGCCAGAAGATTGGTCGAGCCGTAACCCTTCCCGGTAAGCACCAGGACGCCGCCGGTTTGCAGCGTGGCGTCGGCAATCAGTGGATTGCCGATGATGATGGTCGCAACGCGGTCGGGCAAGTTGATGATTTCTGCCTGATCGACGCTGATATTGACCGTATCATCGGCTCGTGCCGCCCCCGCGACATGGATTTGTGCAGCCACGACTGCCGCGACCCACAAGCAAAATGGGCGCCTGTAGATCCTCGACAAGGCTGACATAGAGCCCTCCCGCCGCTTGTATAGGCAAAACCGGCGTCGGGATCGTCGCCGGCAACGATTCAAGTTGACTGGAAATTGGTGAATGAAGTGCAAAGAGGAGGCTCTTCCACGTTCTTTGTTTCGGCGATTCTTCGAAATTAACCACTTGTTAACCAGTATGACCGAACCGCCACGGCCAAACTCAACAACGCCTGGTTCACCGGCAATATTAACCCACGCGCAAGAGGCCAAATCCTACGGTGTTCGGAGCCCGGTCGTTACCGCCGTCGAAAGTAACCGAACCTCAAGCCGCGAGCCCTAGTTTGCACGAATGCGCAAACCCTACCTGGTGTGATCGATGATCGCGGACGCAATCAGGCTCTTTCTTTTCCCGGCGCTGATGGCGTTTGCCGCCTCAAGCGACCTGTTGACGATGACGATCTCGAACCGGCTCCCGATCGCACTCACTGCGGGCTTTTTTCTGCTGGCGCTGATCACCGGCATGAATCCCTATGCCATCGGTATGCATATCGCGGCTGCCGTAGTTGTTCTGGCCGTTGCGTTTGCTTTCTTTTCACAAGGCTGGATCGGCGGCGGCGACGCCAAGCTCGCAGCGGCAACCGTCCTTTGGTTCGGCTTCGACCATCTTCTCGACTACGTGATCTACGCTTCGCTTTTCGGCGGCGCGCTCACTCTGGCGATACTTCAGTTTCGCAGATTGCCTCTCCCAGGCTTGTTCGCCCGTCAGGCGTGGATTTCGCGCCTGCACGATCGTGCGGGCGGCGTGCCCTATGGCATAGCGCTCGCGGCGGCGGCGCTCATCGTCTACTCAAAAACCGGTTGGATGCCCGGCTTCGGGCTTTGAGGATCGGCGTCGTTAGCGACGCAATACAATATTAACTCGATTTAGATACCGCTCCTTAACCATACCTTGACCTTTAGCTGTTGAAATCCGGTGCGAAGGCCGCACCGGCGGCGAAGTGGTTTACGCGGCCAGGTCGGCCGTCAAAGTCACGGTGAGAGTGAGCGTATGAAAGCTGCACGTGTCGTCGTACTGACCGTTGCGCTGGCCGCAGGTGGCGTAGCCGCTTTGCTTGCCGGCCGATCCGACAAACCACCGGCGCCCAAGGTTGAAGCGCCAAAGTCCGATACTGTCGATATTCTTGTCGCCAAATCCGACATCCCTCGCGGCCAGGCCCTGTCGCCTGGCGACGTAATCTGGCAGGCATGGCCCGCAAGCACTGCCGCCGGAAATTTCATCCGCAAAACTGACCGCCCGAAGGCACTCGAAAATCTGGCCGGCATGATCGTGAGAGCGCCGTTTGTCGCCGGCGAACCGATTCGCGAGGCAAAGCTCGTGGACGCCAAGGGTTCGGGATTCATGGCGGCGATCCTTCCCTCGGGCATGCGCGCTGTTTCCACCCAGATCTCTCCCGAGACGGGAGCCGGCGGTTTCATCCTGCCAAACGATCGCGTGGACGTGATCATGACGCCACGCAATCGAGACGACAAGGGCGGCAACCACCCCAGCGAGACAATTCTGCGCAATATCCGCGTCCTGGCGATCGACCAGACCGTCGAAGAGAAGAACGGCCAGAAAGTGGTTGTCGGCAAAACAGCCACCCTTGAGCTTTCGCCAAGCCAGGCAGAAACGCTGGCCCTGTCACACCAGCTTGGCACCTTGTCGCTGGCGCTGCGCAGCATCACTGACAGCACACGCGACGATAAGCCGGACGATTCGGCACGTCACAGCGTCAACGTTGTCCGGTTTGGCGTCAGCACCACGGCCACGCAACGATGACGAACGATTGGGGGATCAAGGGGACATGGCGACCAAGACACTGACCCACGCTGCCTCACTGGGGGCGCTGATCGCCTTCATGGCCTTGATACCGATTCTGCCTGCCCCCGCTGCCGACAGCCCGCAAAAGGCGGCGCTCAAGGTCGCCGCGAGCGAAGGGACGTCCCGCTTTATCCCGCTCGGCATCGGCAAATCGGTCGCAATCGACCTTCCAGCCGACATCAAGGATGTATTGGTCGCTGATCCAAAGATCGCCAACGCGGTCGTTCGCTCTTCCCGACGGGTCTACATGATCGGCGTTGCGGTCGGCCAAACGAACATTTTCTTTTTTGATGCCGACGGCAGGCAGATTGCCGGATTTGACATTGCCGTAACCCGGGATCTCAACGGCGTGCGCGCCGCCCTCAAGCAATCGATGCCGGATGCCGATATCCATATCGAAGGTGTCGGAACCGACGGCATCATGTTGTCCGGTACCGCAGCCAGTGCCTCCGAGTCCCAGCGAGCCTACGACCTTGCCGCGCGCCTGGTCGGCGACGGTACGAAAGTCGTCAATGGCATCGCGATCCGCGGGCGTGACCAGGTCATGCTCAAAGTCACCGTCGCCGAAGTGCGGCGTGACGTGATCAAACAGCTCGGTATCGATCTTTCCGGCAGCCTCAACTACGGCACTGCCGTGGTGAATTTCAATACCAGCAATCCGTTCTCGGCCACCGGCCAACCCATCAGCGACACATTCGTTCGCGGTACTTTCCCGAGTGTCACGGCGACGCTGCGCGCGATGGAACGTGCCGGCGTGATCCGCACGTTGGCCGAACCGAACCTCACCGCGATCTCCGGAGAAACGGCAACATTCGTCGCGGGCGGCGAATTTCCGATCCCGAACGGGCTCTCGTGCGACACGACCCGCTCACCGCCTGTTTGCCAGCCGCAGATCGCATTCAAGAAGTTCGGCGTGAGCCTCGTATTCACGCCCGTCGTCCTTTCCGAAGGCCGCATCAGTCTGAAGGTCATGACGGAAGTGTCCGATCTCTCGACGGAAAATGCGATGACCCTGCAAGTCACCGGATCTTCCAACTCGCTGACGGTGCCATCGATCCAGACCCGCCGCGCGGATACGACTGTGGAAATCCCCTCCGGCGGCTCGCTGGCCATGGCCGGCATGATCCAGGAGCAAACGAAACAATCGATCAGCGGCTTGCCGGCCCTTCAGCAGGTCCCCGTACTGGGAGCCCTGTTCAGGAGCCGCGACTACATCAATCACCAGACCGAGCTGATGGTGCTTGTCACGCCTTATGTCGTGCGCGCGGTGGCACAAAAGCAGCTGTCGCGACCGGATGATGGCTTCGCCGATCCGAGCGACCCGCAGGCCGTTCTGCTTGGCAATCTCACCCGCATCTACGGTGTCGCCGGCAAGGCCGACACGCTGCGCGGCAACAACTATCACGGCAAATACGGATTCATCCTCGATTGAGTGGGGGAACACCATTGATGACGGCAATCACCAAGGCGTCGGTTCGAAGCAACCGGACTGTGCTTCGCGCACTGATGGCAGGCACGTTCGCCGTTACGGTGGCGGGCTGCTACCAGACGGAAGTCGCTCAAAAGGAATATCCGACCGACTATAGACAGCGTCACCCGATCGTGCTGCGCGAGGGCGCACAGTCCGTGGATATCCTGCTCGGCCGCAGCCGTGGCGGCCTGACGGCGAGCCAGCGCGCGGACGTCGTATCGTTCGCAACTGTGTGGCGTAATGAGGCCGGAAGCGGAATTGTCGTGGACGTCCCGAAGGGCGGGCCGACCGATCATGCCGCTTCCGATGCGACGCGTGAGATCCGTTCGATTTTCGCCGCCGTCGGCGTGCCATCGAGCGCGATCCACGTGCGCAGCTACCGTCCGTCGCGGACCTCCCTCGCAAGCATAAAGCTCAGCTACTCGAAGCTGATGGCTGAGGCCGGGCCCTGCGGTGAATGGCCAAAGGACCTCGGCGTATCGTGGAATTCGGGATCCCCCGAAAACCAGCCGTACTGGAACTTCGGCTGCGCCACGCAGCGCAACCTCGCGGCCATGGTCGACAATCCCGCGGATCTGGTGCAGCCGCGCGGCGAGAATCCGGCTTACGGGCCACGCCGCTCGGTCATGGTCGACAAGTATCGCAAGGGTGAAAACCCGTCCGGCACTTACACTGGCTATGACACCGGCAAAATCAGTGATCTAGGCAAATGATGAAGCACGCCCAGCAAGCTGCAGTCGCAGAAAACATCTCGACGCCGCCTGCGGTCTCCGCCAGCGCGGCAGGCGAGCACATAGCGCCCGCACCGCGCATATCGGTTCAGGCTTTCTGTGAAACCGTTGAAAGCGCGGGTGCGGTCCAGACCGCCGGCGAGGACCGGCGCCTGGCGAGGGCTCACGTCAAAGTGCAGATGGGCGGTATTGCCGCCGCAATAGAGACTTTTCGCAATTCACCGACACCGAACGTCATCATGATCGAGGCAGATGCACGCGCGACCGACATTCTCGCCGGGCTCGATCAACTGGCGGAGGTTTGCGACGCCGGAACGCGGGTAATCGTCATGGGCCGCGTCAACGACGTTACGCTCTATCGGGAGCTGACGCGGCGCGGCGTGAGCGAATACCTGATCACGCCCGTCAATACGATCGATGTGGTCCGGGCGATCTGTCATCTGTTTTCGGCGCCCGATGCCAAGCCCGTGGGCCGTATCGTGGCAATCGTTGGTGCCAAGGGAGGCGTCGGCGCCTCCACCGTGGCGCACAACGTCGCCTGGGCCATCGGCCGCGATCTCACGATTGATTCCGTCGTTGCCGACCTCGACCTGCCGTTCGGCACTGCCGGCCTCGACTATAATCAGGACCCGCCGCAGGGAATCGCGGACGCCGTTTTTTCACCCGACCGGGTCGATACGGCATTCGTCGACCGCCTGCTGTCGAAATGCACCGATCATCTCAGCCTGCTGGCGGCTCCGGCCACGCTTGAGCGCGTCTACGACTTCGGTGCCGATGCGTTCGATTCGATACTGGACTCGCTGCGGGCAACGATCCCATGCGTCGTTCTCGATGTCCCCCATCAGTGGGCGGGCTGGACGCGCCAACTGCTGATCAGCGCCGACGAGATTCTCGTGGTCGCGGGGCCCGACCTTGCCAACCTTCGCAACGCCAAGAATATTATGGACCTGCTGCGCGTGTCGCGGCCGAACGATCACCCGCCGCGGTATTGTCTCAATCAGGTCGGCGTGCCGAAACGGCCGGAAATTGCCCCGGCGGATTTCGCAAAGGCGCTGGAAAACAACCCGATTGCCGTCATTCCGTTCGAGCCGCAGCTGTTCGGGCCGGCCGCCAACAACGGCCAGATGATCGGAGAAGTGTCGGCGAGCCATAAGACCGCGCAAATTTTCCGTGAAATCGCTCAAACGCTGACCGGGCGCGTCGATACCAGGCGACCCCGCCGTCGCCTGCTGCCGCCGTTCCTTTCGAAGCTCATGAAGCGCAAAGGCTGAAAATCCTCGGGAGTGTCCTGTCTTGTTCGGTAAGCGTAGCGCAACTTCGGAAGCCCGCGCCCCTGTACCGCATTCGCCGGCGGCGCCTGCTGCGCCGGTGCCGGCTGCGCCCGCCAAAAATGGTCCCACCGCCGCCGTCGAAACGGGCCGCACACCGTTTCCCTCGGACGGCCTCGGTGCGCCGATAGTTTCAGCGCCTCCGGCCGCCCGCTCACCCGCGGCGGCCAATCCCGTCCCTGCCTCTGTCGATACGCGGCGATCGGAAGCCTATTACGAGACGAAAAGCACCATTTTCGGCGCGCTGATCGAGGCAATCGATCTCGCGCAACTGGCGCGGCTGGATGTCGATTCCGCCCGCGAGGAAATCCGCGACATCGTCAACGAAATCATCGCAATCAAGAACATCGTGATGTCGATTTCCGAGCAGGAAGACCTGCTGGACGACATCTGCAACGACGTTCTCGGCTTCGGGCCACTCGAGCCCCTGCTCGCGCGCGACGATATTGCCGACATCATGGTCAACGGCGCCGGCACGATCTACATCGAAGTCCAGGGAAAAATCCAAAAGACCGGAATCCGCTTCCGCGACAATCAGCAGCTGCTGAACGTTTGCCAGCGAATCGTGAGCCAGATCGGGCGTCGCGTCGACGAGGCTTCGCCGATCTGCGACGCGCGCCTGCCGGACGGCTCCCGCGTCAACGCGATCGTCCCGCCACTTGCTATCGACGGGCCGGCACTCACGATCCGAAAATTCAAGAAGGACAAACTGACGCTCGATCAACTTGTCAAGTTCGGCACCATCACGCCGCAAGGCGCGGAAATCCTGCGTATCATAGGCCGCTCCCGCATCAACACGCTCGTTTCGGGAGGCACGGGCTCAGGCAAGACAACGCTGCTCAACTGCCTTACGCAGTTTATCGACCACGATGAGCGTATCATCACGTGCGAAGACGCAGCCGAACTGCAGCTGCAGCAACCGCACGTCGTCCGGCTGGAGACGCGCCCGCCCAATCTCGAAGGAGAGGGCCAGGTCACGATGCGCGACCTGGTGCGCAACTGCCTGCGCATGCGTCCGGAGCGGATCATCGTCGGCGAAGTGCGCGGACCGGAGGCCTTTGACCTGCTGCAGGCGATGAATACGGGTCACGACGGCTCGATGGGCACGCTGCACGCCAATAATCCGCGAGAGGCTTTGTCGCGACTGGAATCAATGATCACGATGGGTGGATTTGCACTTCCGTCGCGTACGATCCGCGAGATGATATGCGCCTCGGTCGACGTCATCATCCAGGCCGCGCGCTTACGCGACGGGTCGCGCAAAATCACGCACATCTCCGAAGTGATGGGAATGGAAGGCGACGTCATCGTGACGCAGGACATCTTCGTTTACGACCTCGTCGGCGAAGACGCACATGGCAACATCATCGGCCGCCATCGCTCTACCGGTATCGGCCATCCCAAGTTCTGGGATCGCGCCCGCTACTACGGGGAAGAGCAGCGCCTGGCCGCGGCGCTCGATGCGGCGGAAGCCACAAACGACAGCATGCGGGCCTGACCGGAGCACGCCGTGCAGACCATTGCAGTGTTCTTCCTCGTCTCGATCGCCATCGGTGGCGTCGTCTACGTATTTATCTATCCACTGCTGTCGGGCGAACGAAAAACCGAGCAGCGCGTGCAGAGCGTCGCGGGGACGGCGCCGACCACGCGGGCGGCCCGGGGACCGCAAAAATCGCGCCGCGACGCCATCGAGTCGTCGCTTAAGGAGTTTGACGAGCGCCGAAAAAAGAGCAGAAGCGCACCACCGCTTTCGGTCCGGATCACCCGTGCAGGCCTGTCCTGGTCGAAACGCCAATTCGCGATCATTTCAGCGGGCATCGGCTTTGCGATGTTTGCCGTTGGCTTTTTCCTTGGAGCAGGCCTTATTGCTTCGGTCACGCTCGGGTTCGTCGGGGCCTTTGGCATTCCGCGATGGCTGCTGTCCTACCTGAGGAAGCGCCGCGAAGCTAAATTCCTCAACCATTTCCCCGATGCCGTCGATGTCATCGTTCGCGGGATCAAGGCCGGCCTGCCGCTGCTCGACTGCATAAAGATGATCACCGCCGAGGCCCCGGAGCCAATCAAGTCCGAATTCAGGCTCATACTCGAGACGCAGGCGGTCGGAATGCCGCTCGGCGAGGCTTGCGGCAAATTGTATGAGCGCACGCCGCTGCCCGAGGCAAATTTCTTCGGCATCGTCGTCGCCATTCAACAGAAGTCAGGCGGCAATCTCTCCGAAGCGCTCGGCAATCTGTCCAAGGTCCTGCGCGATCGCAAAAAGATGAAGGCAAAGATCCAATCGATGTCCCAGGAGGCCAAGGCTTCTGCTGCGATCATCGGCGCCCTGCCGCTTGCGGTGATGCTGCTGGTGTACCTGACCAGCCCGAACTACATCACGCTGCTTTTCATTCATCCGACCGGCCACCTGATGCTCGCGGGATCGGCGATCTGGATGGTGGTAGGCACGCTGGTGATGAAGAAAATGATCAACTTCGACTTCTAGGCAGGTACGCGTCCGATGATCGAGACCTTGGCTGGCGCACTGAACATCAAGACCCTCACGATGCTGTTTGCCGGCGTCGCGGCAGCCGCCACGGTGATCACGCTCGCCATGCCCTTCGTATTCGTCGACCCGCTTGACAAACGCATGCGCGCTGTTGCGCTCGAGCGCGAAAAAATCAGGCAACGCGAGCGCGAGCGGATGGCGCAGGAGGGCCAGAAGGCCAAGCTCCGGCAAACGCCCAAACAATATATCCAGACCATCGTCGACAGTTTCAATCTCAGCAAATGGGTCGGGCAGGAAGAAGCGCGTCTCAAGCTGATCCAGGCCGGATATCGCGGCCAGGCGCCCTATGTCACCTACTTGTTCTTCCGCATGGTCACCCCTGTCGCATGTTTCCTGTTCACGCTGCTTTACCTTTTCGTGATCCTCAAGCTTCAGCAGCCGGCAATGATCAAACTGGGTGTGTGCATCGCGGCGGCCTATGTCGGCATGCAGCTGCCCCTGATTCTGCTGAAAAACAAGATCCAGCGTCGCCAACTGTCCATCAGGCGCGCGTTCCCGGATACGCTCGACCTGCTTCTCATTTGCGTGGAGTCCGGCATGTCGATCGAAGCCGCCTTCCGTAAGGTCAGCGAGGAAGTTGGCACACAGTCGGTGGCGCTCGCCGAGGAGCTGACGCTGACCACCGCCGAGCTGTCGTATCTGCCGGATCGCCGTCAGGCTTACGAGAATCTTGCAAAGCGTATTGATCTCGATGGCGTGAAGTCGGTCTGCATGGCGTTGCAGCAGGCCGAGCGTTACGGCACGCCGCTTGCCACGATGCTCAGAGTGATGGCTCAGGAAAATCGCGACATGCGCATGGCGGAGGCGGAAAAGAAAGCCGCGGCACTTCCGCCGAAGCTGACCGTGCCGATGGTGCTGTTTTTCCTGCCGGTGCTGTTCATCGTCATCCTTGGACCGGCCGCCATCAAGGTGATGTTGTTGAAATAAAGCGCTTCCCGTCGCGGACTGTCCCGCAGATCAATCAGGACCCGGTGTCAGGGGCAGGCGCATAGGCTCGCCCCATTTTCTTCCAGTCACCTTTCTGCGCCAGCATCTGCCGCAGATAGGCGACATTTGCCGCGGCTTCGCTTTCCGGCAGATCCGCGCTCGCAATCTTTTCCGCCTCATCGAAACGTCCGAGCAGCCCAACAACAAGTGCGAGGTTCTGGCGCACCTTCGGCCCCGCGTTCGGCTGGGCAACCGCGCGCCTCAGGGTCGCCTCGGCGTTCTTGAGATCCTTGGTGAGCAGATACGACAGCCCGAGATTGGAAAGAACCGACGGCTCGTTCGGCGTGATCTTGAGCGCGGCGGCGTAATGCTTCTGCGCTTCGGCGTGACGGCCCATCTGGTCGAGTACTGCTCCCTGCACGTTGAGAATGCGCCAGTCCGGGTTGTCGGGCGTGTGGGCGCGCTCGAGCGTGGTCAATGCCTGCTGATACTGGCCGGCATCGGCCAATGCGCGCCCGTAGGCACCGAGCAGGGCCATGTTGCGTGGATTACGGATCGAAGCCTGTTCGAGCACGGCCACCGCCTGGGCGCGCTGCTCGTTTGCGCGCAGCGCCTGGGCATAGGCGATGGCAGCGTCGGGATCGTTTTGATTCTGCTGATAGCGGGCACCAAGGGTGTCGAGCGAGCGGCGCATATCATCCGGACTGGTGGACGCTGCGCTTGCGTTGCTTACGGAGCCGGTCGCCTCCCGAGGCCCGAGATTTGAGCAACCGGTAGCGGCGAGGACGAGGGTTGCCGCCACGGCAGCCGAGGCGAGCAAATGAGTGCGGTCTGTTCTAGATGCCATGGCCGAGCAATAAAACGTTAACCCTAACGACTGGTTAACTTGTAGACTGCCGCTTGCGCTGCATTTATGGGCATCCGATGGACCTCGGGCTGACAGCCGACGAACTTGACCTGCGCGACCGCGCGCGCGCCTTTGCGGATGAGGTCGTCCGGCCGCGCGCGGCCGCTATAGACCGCGACGAACAGTACCCGTGGGATATCGTCAAAGCGCTTGCCCGGTCGGGCTTCTGCGGCATGACAATTCCCAGGGCTTTTGGCGGCCAGGACCGTTCCTTTCTCGATGCGGTCCTGGTGATCGAAGAAATGGCAAAGGCCTGCACCGTTACGTCGCGTATCGTCGTCGAGACGAACATGGGCGCAATTTCGACGGTGATGGCCTACGGGAGCGATTCGCAGAAAAAGCTGGCGGCACGGCTGGTGCTTGACGGCGACAAGCCGGCCATCTGCATAACCGAGCCTGATGCCGGATCCGATGCGACCGCGATGACGACGCGCGCGGACAAACGCGGCGACGTCTACGTGATCAACGGCAGGAAGCACTGGATCACCGGTGCCGGCGTCTCGCGCCTGCACCTGATTTTTGCGCGCGTATTCGACGAACGCGGCAAGGAGCTGGGAATCGGCGGTTTTCTTGCGGTGCGCGAACAGACGAAGGGCTTGCGGATCGGCAAGCGCGAACAGACCATGGGTCTGCGCGGAATGCCGGAGGGAGAAATCATCTGCGAGAATCTCGAGGTGCCGGCGCACATGGTCGTTATGCCCCCGTCGGGGTTCCGCCGCGGTTTCGGCGACCTGATGAATGCCTACAACAGCCAGCGCGTCGGCGCCGGTACCGTCGCGCTGGGTGTCGCCGCAGGCGCGCTTGATCACGCGCTGGAGTGGGCGAAGACCCGCGAGCAATTCGGCCGCCCGATCGGAGAATTTCAGGGCCTGCAGTGGATGCTTGCCGACATGCAGACGCAGGTGACAGCCGCCCGCCTCATGCTCTACCACGCGGCGCGTTCGCGCGGTCCCGGCGACAGCGCATTTCCCGATCCCATGCTGGCTGCACAGGCGAAGATATTCGCCTCGGAAGCGGCCATCAAAATCGTCAACGATGCGCTGCAGTTTTTCGGCGCGCGCGGCTATTCGCGCGAGCTTCCGCTGGAGCGCATGGCACGCGACGTGCGGATGTTCACCATCGGGGGTGGTACCGCGCAGGTGCTCCGGACCTTGGTCGCATCGAAGATGCTGGACTGGAAACTGCCGCAACGGCGTGACGGCTATTCTCCGAAGCCGTCCATGCGCGACGCCGCGGAGTGATCATGCACGCGGCTTTTGCAAGCGCCGGCAGGAACCAGGCGATTCCGATCTGGTTTGTCCACGCTTCCAATTTCGACACGATACGAAAGAAGCTTGGTCAGTCCGAGCAGGCGTTTGTCGTTGCTTCGGCATTCGAGGCAAAGCCTGGCCGGTTTTTGCTGCTGCCCGGCGGCAACGGCAGGCTTTCCGGCGTCCTGTTCGGGATCGAAAGCCCCGAGGAGGCCGAACTCGACCGTTTCCGGCCGGGACAGCTGGCAGGTCTTCTTCCCGCGGGCACGTACCGCTTTGCCAACGCACCACACGACGCGCGGCTGGCCGTGCTGGCGATCGCCCTGGGCCGCTATCAGTTCACCCGCTATCGCAAGCCGGATGCACGCAATGTGCGCATCGTGCTCCCCGAAGGCGTCGACGGCGAGGAACTCAGTCATATCGTCGAGGGCGTGACGCTCTGCCGCGATCTTGTAAACACGCCTTCGAACGATATGGGACCTGCCGACCTGGAAAGCGCCGCGCGTGCGCTGGCAAAACAGCACGCGGCGAAAGTCCAGGTCGTGAGCGGCGATGCCCTTGCGAAAAATTTTCCGCTTGTGCACGCGGTCGGCGCCGGATCAGCCCGTGCGCCGCGCCTGATCGACATGACCTGGGGCAAAACAAGCGATCCCAAGATCACGCTTGTCGGGAAGGGTGTCTGCTTCGACACCGGTGGCCTCGACATCAAGCCCGACACCGGCATGCTCAACATGAAGAAGGACATGGGCGGCGCGGCGACGGCACTTGCGTTGGCGCACATGGTCATGGCGCACGGGCTGAAAGTCCGCCTGCGTGTCATCATTCCCGCGGTCGAGAACGCAATATCGGGAACAAGCTTCCGGCCGCGCGACGTCTACGTTTCGCGGAAGGGTATTTCGGTCGAGATCGGCAACACCGATGCCGAAGGCCGTCTCATACTGGCCGATGCGCTCGCGCTCGCCGACGAGGATAAGCCGTCGCTTCTGGTCGATTTTGCAACCCTTACCGGCGCCGCGCGCGTTGCCCTTGGTCCCGACGTGCCGCCGTTCTTCACCGATGATGACGCGCTTGCTGACGAGCTGATGCGCGCCGCCGCGAGCGAGAACGATCCGCTCTGGCGTCTGCCGTTATGGCGGCCTTACGGGAGCATGCTCGAGTCAAAAGTCGCCGACCTCAACAATGTCGGGACCGGCGGGCAAGGCGGCGCCATCACCGCGGCACTGTTCCTGCGCCGCTTCGTGACGGCGAAGGCCTGGCTCCATCTCGATATCTTTGCCTGGACGCCAACGGCAAAGCCCGGACGTCCGGAAGGTGCGGAGTGCCAGTCAGCGCGTGCACTCTATGCGCTGCTCTGCGCCCGATATTCCTGACGATGGTCGCGCTCGACCCCCGCATCAACCCGTTCCGGCCCGAGATCGCCGCTAGCCACCTGCGCGGACAGGTCGAAGCCAGCCGCTTCGTCGAGGGGACGCGCCATCAGGTGATCGAGCCGGCAACAGCCTTGCGCCGCACGCCGTCGCATGACGCTAGGCTCGACAGCGAAGCGCTGCTGGGCGAGACCGTGATGGTCTACGAATCCACCGAGGAAGGCTGGGCCTGGGGCCAGCTCGAAACCGACGGCTACGTGGGCTGGCTATCGTCGAACGCGCTCGGAGCCGTCGGCGCGGCGCCGACCCACAAGGTCGTCGTGCCGCGCGCATTCGCCTTCGCCGGACCGGACATCAAACTGCCGCCCACCGCCGCCTTGCCGATGGGCGCGCGCCTTGCGGTGACCCGCCAGGATGAGCGCTTTGCCGTCACCGCCCTTGGCTGGCACGTGCCCGAGGTCTATCTCGCCCCGGTCAAGGTGCGGCAGCCGGATTTCGTCGCGGTCGCGGAGCGGTTCGTCGGGGTGCCCTATCTGTGGGGCGGCAAGACATCGCTCGGTCTCGACTGCTCGGGGCTCGTGCAGATTTCACTCCAGGCCGCCGGCATCGCATGTCCCCGCGACAGCGACATGCAGGAGCTCGCGCTCGGCAAGCTGTCGTCGCTCGCCAGCCTGCGGCGCGGCGACCTCGTGTTCTGGAAAGGCCACGTAGCGATCGCGATCGACCCCGAAACGCTCATTCACGCGAATGCCCACCACATGGCGGTGGCTATCGAACCGGCCGCGGACGCAATCGCGCGCATCAGGGCGGCGGGTTCCGAAGTCACCAGCGTACGCCGGATCTAGCAGGCGACCCTGCGGCAGGTTCGCACCGAACGGATCACGTTCTGCAGCGACTTCAGCCCTGGATGACCGAGGATGGCGACGCCGTTGATCACATAGGCGGGCGTCGCGATGAGGCCGGCTGCGGAGCCAAAGTCGGCATTCTGCTTGAGGACCGCAAGCATGCTTTCGGTATTGGCAGCCTCGGCAAGCTCCTGGCGATCGAGCCCGATGGCCTCGGCCGCCGCGAGCACCCGCGGCGCGTCGATGAAGCCGCGCCCCGCGTAGATGCGGCGATGAAATTCCAGATATTTTTCCGGCGTAAGCATCTCGCCGGCTGCGAGCTCGACAAGCGCGCCTTGAGCCGACTGCACGGAGAGCACCGCGTAGGGCGCAAATACCAGCCTGAGCTTCCTGTCGGAACGCACGAGCGTATCGACGTCGGCCGCGGCCTCGCGGCAGAACGGGCAGTTGAGATCGTAGAACTGCACGAGAGTGACGTCGCCATCCGGATTTCCGACCGCAACCTGCCCCGGCAATTTGGCGAGCCGAACCGCAAGATCGCCTTTCAGGTCGAAATTGGTGATCGGATCGCCCTCGTCGCTTCTGATGGGATACTGGTCGGGGCCGAATTGCGTCGCACCTGCCGCCGTTGCAGCAAGGCCGAGCGCCATCAGGCAGATGAGCGCCAGCCGCATTATTGCGACACCACGCCTTCGGGCGCGGTTTCCAGGTTGAAGGCCGCCGCAAAAAGTGCGCGCGTGTAGTCGCTCTTCGGGGCCTTGAACAGTTCGGCGGCAGCACCCTCCTCCACCGCCTTGCCGTGGCGCATCACCAGAAGCCGGCTCGCCAGCGCCGCGACGACGCGCAGGTCGTGCGAGATGAACATGTAGGTCAGGTCGTGTCTTTTCTGCAGGTCGCGCAGCAGGTCGACCATCTGCGACTGGATCAGCATGTCGAGCGCGCTGGTCGGCTCATCAAGGACAATGAACGTCGGCTCCAACACCAACGCCCGCGCAAGCGCGATACGCTGGCGCTGGCCGCCGGAAAATTCATGCGGATAGCGATACCGCATCTGCGAATCGAGGCCGACGTCGTCGAGCGCGGCAGAGACGCGCCGCTCACGCTCTGCCGCCGTCAATTTCGGATGGTGCACCCAGAGACCTTCCTCGATGATGTCGGAGACCGACATGCGCGGCGACAGGGAGCCATACGGGTCCTGGAAGACGATCTGCATGTTGTGGCGGATCGGCCGCATCTGCTTGAATCTGAGCTCCTGGATCGGATTGCCCATGAACACGATCGGGCCGTCTGAGGAGATCAGGCGCAGGATGGCAAGTCCGAGAGTCGTCTTGCCGGAGCCGGATTCGCCGACCACACCGAGCGTTTCGCCCTTGCGCAGCGCGATGCTCACGCCGTCAACCGCCTTGATGTGGCCGACCACCTTGCGCAGCACCCCGCGCTTGATCGGAAACCAGACCTTCAGGTCCTTGGTCTCGACGAGAACGGGCGCGTCAGGGCGCGGCGGCGCGGGATCGGGCTTCGGCTCCGCCGCCAGCAGCGCGCGCGTATATGGATGTTCGGGCGCGGTGAAGACGCGCTCGACGTCACCTTTCTCGACGATCTTGCCGCGTTGCATGACGCAGACCCTGTCGGCGATCTTGCGCACGATCCCGAGATCGTGGGTGATGAACAGCACCGACATGCCGAGGCGCGTCTGCGTGTCCTTCAGCAGCTTCAGGATCTGTGCCTGCACCGTGACGTCGAGCGCGGTCGTCGGCTCGTCGGCAATCAGCAGGTCCGGCTCGTTCGCCAGCGCCATCGCGATCATCACGCGCTGGCGTTGCCCGCCCGAGAGCTGATGCGGATAGCTCTGCAGGCGCCCGGCCGGATCGGGGATGCCGACCTGCCCCAGCAGATCGACGATGCGCGCCCTCGCTGGCGCACCTGTAACACCTTGATGTAACGACAGAATTTCTCCGATCTGCTTTTCAATCGTGTGCAGCGGATTGAGCGACGTCATCGGCTCCTGGAAGATGATCGTGATGTCGTTCCCGCGCACCTCGCGAATGTCGTGCTCGCTCATTGCCAGGAGATCGCGCCCCTTGAACATGATCGAGCCCGACGGATGGCGCGCCGCCGGATAGGGCAGCAACTTCATCACCGACAGCGCGGTGACCGATTTGCCCGAGCCCGACTCGCCGACAAGCGCGACCGTCTCACCCTTCCCGATTTCGAAGGATATCCTGTCGACCGCGAGAACCTCGCGTGTGCCACGGCCGAAGGCGATCGAGAGATCGCGGATAGAAAGCAACGTGTCCTTCGGGCTCATCGGAACGTCTTTCTCGGATCGAATGCATCGCGCACGGCTTCGCCGATGAAGATCAGCAGCGAAAGCATCAGTGCGATGCTGAAGAAGCCGGTCAGGCCGAGCCAGGGCGCCTGCACGTTGGCCTTGCCCTGCGACAGCAGTTCGCCCAGCGACGGCGAGCCCGGCGGCAGGCCGAAGCCGAGAAAGTCGAGCGCCGTCAGCGTCATCACCGACGACGACAGGATGAAGGGCAGGAACGTCATGGTGGCAACCATGGCATTCGGCAGCAGATGCCGGAAGATAATGACCGCGTTGGCCACTCCGAGCGCGCGCGCCGCCTGGATATACTCGAAATTACGTCCGCGCAGGAACTCGGCCCGTACCAGGCCGACCAGCGCCACCCAGGAGAACAACAGCAATATTCCGAGCAGGACAAAGAACCCGGGCACCAGAACCGACGAGATGATCAGCAGCAGATACAGTGACGGAATCGAATTCCAGATCTCGATGAAGCGCTGGAACAGAAGGTCCGTCCAGCCGCCGAAATATCCCTGCACGGCCCCTGCGGCAACGCCGATGATCGACGATATGATGGTGAGCGCCAGTCCGAACAGCACCGAGATGCGGAATCCGTAGATGAGCCGCGCCACCACGTCGCGACCGCCGTCATCGGTGCCGAGCCAGTTCATTTCCAGGTCGTCGCATTTGGCAAAGCCGTGGCTCGCGGCAAATTCACAGTCCTTCTTCGTCAGCATCCATGTCGGCTTGGACGGGAACGGTGACGGCGGCCTGCTCACCTGCGTGTTGTAGGAGAAACGGATGGGCGGCCAGATCACCGTGCCGCCTTCATTCCTGATCAGATCCATCAGGTACTCGTCGCGATAGTCCGCGGCCGTGCCGAACAGGCTCGGATCGTCGCCCTTGGCAAAAGCCGTGTCCGGATAAGTGAATACGGCCGGGAAGAAGAAGCGGCCGTTCACGTGAATGAGAATGGGCTTGTCGTTGGCGATGAACTCCGCAAACAGGGAGATCAGGAACATCGTGAGAAAAATCCACAACGACCAGTAGCCGCGGCGGTTGGCCTTGAAGTTCTCCCAGCGGCGCTGGTTGATCGGCGATATCCTGATCCAGCGCCGCCGCGCAGCCGCTTCGGGAGCGCCGGGGGCACTGTCGACGGCGGGTTTGCTGCCGGTGCGCGCGTCCAACGTCAGACCTCTCGCGTCTCGAAATCGATGCGCGGATCGATCCACGTATAGGTAAGGTCGGAAATCAGGTTCACGACCACGCCGATCAACGAGAAAATATAGAGCGTGGCGAAGACGACGGGATAGTCGCGGTTGAGGACGCTTTCGAAGCCAAGCAGGCCGAGGCCGTCGAGCGAAAAGATCGTTTCGATGAGCAGCGAGCCGGTGAAGAATGCGTGCACGAAAGCGGACGGAAAGCCGGCAATCACGATGAGCATCGCGTTGCGGAAGATATGGCCGTAAAGCACCTGGTTGCTGCTGCAACCCTTGGCCCGCGCCGTCAGCACGTACTGCTTGCGGATCTCCTCGAGAAACGAATTCTTGGTGAGCAACGTCATGGTCGCGAATGCCGACAGCGCCATCGACAGTATGGGGAGCGTCAGGTGCCAGAAATAATCGAGGATCTTCTGCCACCACGGAAACTCCGACCAGCGCTCGGAGACAAGCCCGCGCAACGGGAACCAGTCGAAGAACGAGCCACCCGCAAACAGGATGATCAGCAGTATGGCGAAGAGGAATCCCGGAATGGCATACCCTATGACGATGACGCTCGAAGTCCAGACGTCGAAGCGTGAGCCGTCATCCACCGCCTTCCTGATCCCGAGCGGAATCGAGATCAGATAGGTGAGCAACGTCATCCAGATTCCGAGCGACATCGAGACCGGCAGCTTCTCCTTTATCAGCTGCAGCACGCTGATGTCGCGGAAGTAGCTTTTCCCGAAGTCGAATCGCAAATAGTTCCACAGCATCAGCCCGAACCGCTCATAGGCCGGCTTGTCGAAACCGAACTGCTTCTCGAGCTTCTTGATGAATTCGGGATCGAGACCCTGCGCGCCGCGGTACTTGGAAGTAACCGCGTCGACCTGCGAGGCGCCCTGCGCCATGCCACGGCTGCCGAAGTCGCCCCCGGCCGACCCGGAAATGCGCGATGTCGCGCCGGTTTCGGCTCCGGTGAGCTTTGCGATCACCTGTTCGACGGGACCGCCGGGCGCGAACTGCACCACGACGAAGGCGACGAGCATGATGCCGAACATCGTCGGGATCATGAACAGGATGCGGCGGATGATGTAGGCAGTCATTGCTCTATCAGTATGGCATACCGCGGCGCCGCTGAAGCATGCCCCGGCGCCCAATAGTCCCCGGCTGTTGATTTTGCATCGGTTCTAGCCGCTCTTTCCGAGCTTTGCCGCCCTTTCGTGATCGTACCACCAGGTGTCTGGAATCCCCCGGAAATACCGGGGCTGGGCCGCCGGCCGGCCGAACACGTCCCAATAGGCGATCCAGTGCGACGCCTTGTACCAGTGCGGGATCCAGTATCGCCCAGCACGGAACACGCGATCGAACGCCCGGCAGGCGGTGACCAGCTCGTCGCGCGTCCTGGCGGCAATGATCACCTCGATCAGCCTGTCGAGCACCGGGTCGGCGATGCCGGCCCGGTTCTGCGATCCCTTGATCGCCGCCGCCTGGGAGCTGAAGTAGGGCCGCAGCGAATCTCCCGGCGTCGACGAAAAGCTCAGGCGCTCGGTCGTGATGTCGAAATCAAAGTCGTCGACGCGGCGCCGGTACTGGACGGGGTCGACGATGCGCAGACTCGCAACGAACCCGAGCACTTCGAGATTCTTGATGTAGGTCAGGTGATGAGGCTTGAAGGTGGGCTCGTCGATCAGAAACTCGATTTCGAGCGGCCGACCGTCCGGCATGACCCGCTTGCGGTTCACCAGCCTGAACCCCGCGTCGTTGAGCAGCTGCGCGGCGTGGCGCAGCCATCGCCTGTCCTGCCCGGATCCGTCCGTCACCGGCGGCACGTAGGGCTCGCCGAACACTTCCTCGGGCAGCTGGCTGCGGAACGGCTCCAGCAGCGCGACCTCGGCCGCGCTCGGCTTACCGGTCGCCTTCATCGGTGAGTTTTCGAACACCGAGTGCGTCCGGTCGTAAGAACCGTACATGATGTTCTTGTTGGTCCATTCGAAGTCGAAAGCGTCGATAAGCGCTTCGCGCAACCGTCGGTCCTTGAACTTCTCGCGCCGCAGGTTGATGAACCACCCTTGCGCACCGGACGGCGTGGCATCCGGGATCACCGCCCTTTTGACGCGGCCATCCTTGAACGCCGGGAAATCGTAGCGCGTGGCCCAGGTGCGCGAGGTGAACTCCTCGCGGAACAGATAATTTTTGGCGGTGAAACCTTCGAACCCGACCTCGCGGTCACGATAATATTCGTAGCGGATAGTGTCGAAATTGTTCAGCCCGCGCGCCACCGGCAGGCTCGCTCCCCACCAGTCCTTGACGCGGTCATATTCGATGTGATGTCCGACCTGAAAGCGCCCAACCTTGTAGGGACCACTGCCGAGCGGGATTTCCAGCGTCGATTCGTCGAACGGGTGCCTGGAATAGTAGGCACGGGAGAAAATCGGAAGTCCGGCCACGAACAGCGGCACATCGCGTGCGCGCCCTTCCGCAAAGCGGACGACGACCGTCCGCTCATCGGACGCTTCCGCGCCTTTGCAGTCGCGCAGCTGCTGCGTGATGATCGGATGGCCTTTGTCCTTCAGCGTGTTGATCGACCACGCGACGTCGTGCGCCGTCAACGGGCTGCCATCGTGAAATTTCGCCTCCGGCCGCAGGTTGAAACGATAGGTCAGGCCGTTGTCGGAAATCCGTACGCTGCGCGCGGCCAGGCCGTACATGGCATCCGGCTCGTCGCCGGAGCGCACCATCAGCGTGGCGAAGGTGTAGTCCATGCCGAGCGCGCCCTCGCCTTTGAGGATGTAGCCGTTGAGCGAGGTGAAGGTCAGGAAGGAACCGTTGTAACCGCGCGTGGAAACGATCTCGGAATAAACGCCGCCTTTCGGCGCACTGGTGTTGACGTAGCTGAAGTGGGTAAAATCGGGCGGATAGACGAGATCGCCGAAGGCCGACATGCCATGCCTTTCGGCCTCCTGCGCTTCGGCCGGAACGGAAAGACGGACGCCTGCGCCGGTGGCCGCCGCACCGGCAATCACGCTCAACGCATCGCGCCGGCTTAATGGCATGTCATCACGACCGTTGCGGCACTTTCGCGGCTTTATCCTTATCCCACCACCAGATCGTCGGAAACGCCGAACGGCCGTATTTCGGCATCGTTTCGGGGTGGCTGAAGCGGTCCCACCGCGCCGTCCGCACGAACGCATAAGTCCATTGCGGCACGACGAAGTAGTTCCACAAGAGTACCCGATCGAGTGCTTTGGTCGCCGCAACCAGTTCGGCGCGGTCCTTGGCGAAAATGACCCGCTCGATCAGGATATCGACGGCAGGATTCTTGATGCCGATGAGGTTGCGGGAGCCGGGACGATCGGCCGCCTGCGAGCTCCAGAAATCGCGCTGTTCGTTGCCGGGAGAAAGCGACTCCGCCCAATTTGCAACGATAACGTCGTAGTCCCACTGACGCAGCCGGTTTTCGTACTGCGCCGAGTCCACGACGCGCACAGCGACATTCATCCCGAGACGCTCGAGCGAAGGCTTGTAGAACAGGACGAACCGCTGTGTCGCCGAATCGTCGACCAGAAACTCGAAACTGAACTGCTCGCCGGTTTTTGAATTGACCAGCTTGGTGTTGCGCACCTCGTAGCCGGCCTCGCGGAAGAGGGCGAGCGCGTGACGCAGGTTATCGCGCACCGCCTGCGGCGTGCCTCCGACCGGATTGGTGTAGGGCTTGGTGAAGAGATCCGGCGGAACCTTGTCGCGAACGGTTTCCAGAATCTCTAGCTCCTTGCCGGATGGCAGTCCTGTCGCGGCCAGTTCGGTTCCCTCGAAATAGCTCGCGATGCGCGAATACTGTCCCGAGAACAGTTGGCGGTTCATCTCCTCGAAATCGAAGGCGAAATTGAACGCACGGCGCACGCGCGGATCCTTGAACTTGTCGCGACGGATGTTGAACGCGAAAGCCTGCATCGTGCCCCGATCGCGAATCGGGAATTCTTCGCGCACGACACGTTTCTCGCGGACCGCTGGGAAGTCGTACGCTGAGGCCCAATCCTTGGCACTGTTCTCGAAGCGCCAATCGAGCTGGTCGCCCTTGAATGCCTCGAGGGCGACTGTGAGATCGCGGAAATATTCGTAGCGGATCTCGTGAAAATTCCGCGTTCCCACGATGACATTGAGATCCTTTCCCCAATAATCGTTCACTTTTTCGTAGACCAGCGTGCGTCCCGGTGCGAATTCCTTGAGCCTGTACGGCCCGCTGCCGAGCGGAGGTTCAAGCGTCGTTTGCGAAATGTCGCGCTTGTTTCCGCTCTTGTCCGTGCCCTGCCACCAGTGCTTCGGAAGCACCGGCAGTTGCCCGACGATGTGAGGCAATTCGCGATTGCCCGGGCCGTCGAAGGTGAACGTGATCTCACGCTCGCCGGTCAACTCGACTTTCGTGACGTGGCGGTAATACGCGCCATAGAACGGGCTGTTCGTCTTCAGCGCTTCAAACGAGAATACGACGTCATCCGGCGTCACCGGCTTTCCGTCGTGCCACCGCGCGCTCGGTCGCAACCGGTAGGTCACCGAGGAGTGGTCTTCGGGATGGCTGACGGATTCAGCCAGCAGCCCGTACTCGGTCGAGACCTCGTCGAGCGCCGGTGTCATCAGTGTTTCCGTGATCAGCTCGATGCCGGCAGCCATGCTGCCCTTCACGCCGGCGACGACCATGTTGAAGTTGTCGAAGGTACCGAACGTGCCGAGGCGCACCGTGCCGCCCTGCGGCGCCTGCGGATTGACGTAGTCGAAGTGCTTGAAGCCTTCCGGGTATTTGATGTCGCCGAACAGCGACAGGCCGTGTCGCCACGTTCTGGCCTGAGCGCCGGCTTTTGTCGCAAGCAGATCGACACCGACGGCACCCAGTGCCGGCATCGCAAGCCCCGTGGCGCCCGCGCGCAAGACCGACCGGCGACTGAATTTCATGCAATGGCTCCGACGCACAACCAACCGAGGCGATGCAATTACCGTCGATTATGTCGGTTTTTCGATTCACCGCCAGCGGGTGTGGTCTCCGGTCCACCCGGTCCCGGTCACAAACCCGTGGCCAATCGACGCAAGGAAAACGCGAACGGCCGGGCAGTGTGCCCGGCCGTTCGAATGATCCACCGTAACCGCACTACTTTTTGGGCTGGCCGCCACCTTGCTGGCCTCCGCCAGCCGGCGCGCCTTCCGCAGCCTTCGGCAGCGGAACCGGGTTGTCCGACAGCGTGCGCAGATAGTCGATGACGTCGGCGCGCTGCTCAGGCCGCGACAGGCCGGCGAAGGTCATCGCCGTTCCGGGAATATACTGACGCGGATTCGCGAGAAACTTGTTGAGTTCGTCAAAAGTCCACGTTCCGCCCTTGGCCTTCATTGCGGCCGAAAAGTTGAAGCCGCGGCCTTCTCCGCGCGGGGTCCCGACAACATTCCAGAGATTTGGGCCGACCCGGTTCGGACCGCCCTTCTCGAAGGTGTGACACGCCGCGCACTGCTTGGCGACCGCCTGCCCCTTCTCCACCGATGCTTTCGCAAGAAGCGTCTCGATTGGCTGCTCCGGCTCCTTGGCTGCTCCTGCCTTCTCGCCGGCACCCTCCTCTTTGACCGCGATGTTGTATCCCGGCTTGGCCACTTTCTCGGGCGCGAAAATCGCTCCGGCTGCGATATTGAGCGCGAGCAGGACCAGGCAGGTTCCGAGAATGGCACCGAGAATCTTGTTCAGTTCGAAGGAATTCATCGAAATTCGGCTCTCCCGAAGCGGGACGTGGCAGTGCAGGGCGGGCGCCGCCGGGAATTCCGGCAGCGGCGATCAGATACCGGTTTGCCTCGCCTCTGGCAACCCGTATAAGCGCCTGCGGCATTTTCGACATTCGCCACATGTGCCAAGACGCCCGGCAGCCAGATGCCCGACACAATTATCCTTATACCCGCGCGCCTGGCATCGACTCGCCTGCCCGGCAAGCCGCTGGCGGACCTGCACGGCATACCGATGATCGTGCATGTCGTGCGCCGTGCTGAATCCGCCGGGATAGGCGATGTCGTCGTCGCGACCGATTCCGAGGCGGTCGCCGCGGCGGTGGAAAAAGCCGGCGGGCGCGCCGTCATGACGCGCAGCGATCATGAGTCCGGGTCGGACCGCATATACGAAGCGCTTGAAACGGTCGATCCCGAGCACCGCATCCGGACCGTGGTCAATGTCCAGGGCGATCTGCCGGCCATTGCCGCTGCAGACATTCGCACCTCGCTCAGGCCGCTGGCCGATGCCGACGTCGACATCGCGACGCTCGCCGCCGTCATAACCGATGCCGCCGAGCGGACAAACCCCAACGTCGTCAAGGTGTACGGCCGCGAAATCGCGCCGGGGCGCCTTCAAGCCAGTACATTCACGCGCGCAGACGCGAGCGGGCCCGGACCGCACTATCATCACATCGGGCTATACGCCTATCGCCGCGCGGCGCTGGAGCGGTTTGTGAAGTTGCCGCCTTCGGCGGGAGAACGGCGGGAGAAGCTTGAGCAGCTGCGCGCGCTGGACAACGGCATGCGTATCGACGTGATGATCGTCAAAAGCGTTCCACTCGGCGTCGACACGCCGGAGGATCTGGAAAAGGCGCGTAAAGTGCTCGCTGGTTGACTCAGGCACGAAGGTCTGCGTACGCAAACGCACGACAAGGTGACACATGGCCAAGAAAAAGATCATTTTTCAGGGCGAGCCGGGGGCAAACTCGCATCTGGCCTGTCGTGAGGCCTATCCCGACCACGAGCCCGTGCCCTGCCCGACTTTTGAGGACTGCTTCGCCGCGCTCGTCGCAGGCGACGTCGACCTCGGCATGATTCCCATCGAGAATTCCGTTGCCGGCCGTGTCGCGGACATCCACCATCTCATGCCGACGGCGGGCCTGCACATCGTCGCAGAATGGTTTTTGCCGATCCGCAATCAGCTGATGGCCGCGAAAGGCGCGAGCCTCAAGACGATCAAGACCGTGCAGAGCCACGTGATGGCACTCGGCCAATGCCGCAATATCATCCGCGAGCTGAAGCTAAAGCCGGTCGTCGCTGCCGATACGGCGGGCTCGGCCCGCGAGGTCGCGGAAGCGAAGGATCCGACCCGGGCGGCAATTGCCTCGCGGCTCGCCGCCGAGATTTACGGGTTGAATATTCTCAAGGAAAACGTCGAGGACGAATCGCACTCGACGACGCGCTTCGTCGTGCTCTCGCGCGAAAAGAAATGGGCGAAGCCCAACAGCGGCAAGGTCATCACGACCTTCGTATTCCGGGTCCGCAACGTGCCGGCGGCGCTCTACAAGGCGCTTGGCGGGTTCGCCACCAACGGCGTCAACATGACCAAGCTCGAGAGCTACATGGTCGGTGGAAATTTCTTCGCCACCCAGTTTTACGCCGATGTCGAAGGGCACCCCGACGACCGCGCGCTTGTTCTTGCGCTCGAGGAGCTTGCTTTCTTTTCCAAGGAACTGACGGTTCTCGGCGTCTATCCGGCGCACCCTTTCCGCGAGACGTTCAAGGAAGAAAAGGACTAGCCGTCACACGGCGACGCGGCTGAGGAAACCTTCGATGCCGCGCTGCAGGCTCGTTGCCGCGGTTTCGACCGTCTCCGAAGCGGCCAGCACCTTTCCCGCCGCGGTGCGGGTGTCCGCGACCGCACGCGTGACCTCATCGAGAACCGAGACCATTCCCTTGGCTCCGTTCGCGGCACTCGCCACGTTGTGCGAAATCTCGTCGGTCGCGCTGTCCTGCTGCTGCAGCGACAGCGCCACGGCCGATGTATAGCTGTCGATCTCGCGCATCCGCTCGGCATTGCGGCGGATGGCATCGACGGCCACGCGGGTGGAGTTCTGCACGGCTTCGATCTGCCCGGCGATCTGCTCGGTCGCCCGTGCGGTCTGCACGGCGAGCGATTTGACCTCCGAGGCGACGACGGCAAAGCCGCGTCCGGCTTCGCCGGCACGCGCGGCCTCGATGGTGGCATTGAGCGCGAGCAGATTTGTCTGGCCGGCAATATTGCGGATGAGATTGACCACTTCGCCGATCTGCTGGACGGTATCGGTCAGGCGCGTCATGTGCTCGTTCGTCGTCTGCGCCTCGGTGACCGAATGTGATGCGGCTTCCGCCGCCTGACTGATCTGCCGGCCGATTTCCCCGATCGACGCGATCAGTTCTTCGGTGGCGCTTGCCGCGGCGATCATGTTGGCCGAGGCCTCGTTCGTGGTCTGCATCGCGCGGTTGGCGCGATCCGACGTGAGACCTGATGAATTCGACAACGTGGCGGCAATCGAATTCAGCGCGGCGGCGCTTTCGGTGACGGTGCGCAGCACGGCAGCCACGCTTTCACGGAACGCGCGAATCTCGGATTCGATCGCCATCCGCCGGCGCTCCTGCTCCGACAGCGCGGCGCTCTTCCTTTCGGCCTGTATACGCTCGGTAATGTCATCGTGCGTCCCGATCCAGTATTCGCCGTTCTTGATCGGCCGATTGACGACGAGGACGGCGCGGCCGTCCGGCGTCTCGACTATTCGATTCATCACGCTGCCCTGGCGGATCGCCGTCATTATCTCGGCACGGTATTTCTCCGGATCAATGTTGAGACTGCCGGTTGCAATCCGGTTCCTGATCAGATCGATGAGCGTGCAACCGGGCTTTACGACGCTGGCCGACAGCCCGTACATCTCGACGTATCGATCGTTGCAGACAAGAATCCGTTCATTGGCGTCGAACAGGACGACGCCTTGTGTCATGTTGTTGAGGACCATCGACAGCAGGGCGCCGTCGCCGCCCCTTTTTCGCAGGCGACGCCATGCCGCAATTGCCATCGCACCAAGGCCGACGACGGCCGCCAGGGCAAAAATCTGGAGGTTCTGTGTGAAAAGATAAGCCAAGGCCCGACCCGCCCCCGAAGTTCGGTTTTATACGTCGGCAAGCTTTTATTAATTGTTAACCGGGGCTGGCGTGTCTCTCTTCGAAACGCCGGACAAACCGCGGCGACTGTTTGCGTAACCGCTCGATGTCGACGCGTCCGGAGCGTGTGACATAGCTCATGGCAAAATCGAGTGGCGCGAGCCGCATATGCTCGGCAAAATGCTCGTACCAGACTGCGCTGCCGTTGGCGCCGGCAACAAGCTTTTCGAGCACCGGACGCCGTGCGGTCTCGTAGGCACGCAGCGCCGCGCCGACATCTCCGGCATTGGCCGCCAGCGCATTTTCAAGGGCAATCGCGTCTTCCATGGCAAGCCTCGTGCCGGACCCGATGGAAAAGTGCGCGGTATGCAGGGCATCACCTATGAGCACGCAATTGCCCGTCGACCACTTCTCGTTGTGCACGACCGGAAATTGCCGCCAGATTGAATTGTTCGAGATCAGCCGATGTCCATCCAGCGGACCCGCGAACACGCGCTCGCATAACTGGCGCGCCGCTGCATCATCCATGCGCGCCAGCCCGGAACGTTCGAATGTCAGCTGGTCTACCTCGACGATGAACGTGCTGAGATCCGGCGTGTAGCGGTAATGATGCGCGTTGAACGCGCCAAAGTCGGTTTGAATGAATGTCTGCGTCAGCGTATCGAAAGGTTTCGTCGTTCCGAACCATGCAAAGCGATTGGTGAGAGGGCGAATGCTTGTGCCGAATTCGCCGACAAGAAGCCGGCGCACCAGCGAATTCACCCCGTCGGCGCCGACGATCAGATCGGCCTCCCCCAGTTCGTCCAGGCTTTTGACCGGTCTGCGGTACTCCGGCTCGACACCGACCGAGCGGGCACGCTCCTGCAACAACTGCAGCAGCCTGAGACGGCCGATTGCGGCAAACCCGACCCCGTCGATTGCGATGCGTTCGCCGCGATGCGCGATAACAATGTCGTGCCACGATTCCATGTGCGGGACGATTGCGGCATGCGTTTGCGGGTCGTCCTCGCGCAGGAAGTCCAGCGCCCTGTCGGAAAACACGACGCCGAAGCCGAAAGTCGCATCGGCGGAATTCTGCTCGAGCACGCGCACGTCGGCATCCGCCCGCCGCCGCTTGAGCAAATACGCAAGATAGAGGCCCGCCGGCCCCGCGCCGATGATGACAATACGCATGGCCTAATGTCGTAAAAGATTCGCCCTGGCGAAAGCGCTGCTGCTCAGATCGTCTGATTGTATTCGCCGACTTCCGGATGCTTGCGCAATATGCCGTCGACGGCCTGAAACATCTCGCGCATGCGTTGCTCCGACACCGGACTTTCGACCACGACGACGAGTTCCGGCTTGTTCGACGACGCGCGCACCAGCCCCCATGTCCCATCCTCGACCGTCACCCGCACGCCATTGACGGTGACGAGGTCGCGGATCGGCTGCCCGGCGACTTTAGCGCCCTGCGCTCTGGCTGTCTCGAATTGTTTCACCACGGCATCCACCACAGCATATTTCTTCTCGTCGTCGCAGTGGGGCGACATCGTCGGCGAACCCCAGGTCTTCGGCAACGCCCTGCGCAGGTCGGCCATGGTTTTTCCCGGATTGCGGTCGAGCATGTCGCAGACCGCGAGCGCAAAGATCATTCCATCGTCGTAACCGCGGCCGAACGGCTTGTTGAAGAAGAAGTGTCCCGATTTTTCGAAGCCGGCGATCGCTCCAAGCTCGTTGACGCGCCGCTTGATGTAGGAATGGCCGGTCTTCCAGTAGTCGGCCTTGACTCCATTTGCCTTCAGCACCGGGTCCGTAAGGAACAGACCGGTCGATTTCACGTCGACCACGAAAGTCGTGTTCCGGTGCATGGTCGACATATCGCGCGCAAGTATCACCCCGACCTTGTCGGCGAAGATTTCCTCCCCTTCATTGTCGACGACGCCGCAACGGTCACCGTCGCCGTCGAACCCGAGCGCCACGTCGGCACGATTGACCAGCACCGAGTCGCGCATCGCGTGCAGCATCTTCATGTCTTCGGTGTTCGGATTGTACCGGGGAAAGGTGTGGTCGAGATTGCAGTCAAGCGGCACGACCTCGCAGCCGACCGCCTGCAGGATTCGCGGCGCGAAGGCTCCGGCCGTGCCGTTGCCGCATGCCGCAACGACCTTAAGCCTCCGCTTGAGCTTCGGCCGCCTGGTGAGATCGGCAATGTAGCGTTCGGGAAAATTCTCGACGAACTCGTAACTGCCGCCCGACCTGATATCGAATTTCGCGCCGAGCACGATTTCCCTGAGGCGCTTCATCTCGACCGGGCCGAAAGTGAGCGGCCGGTTCGCCCCCATCTTCACGCCGGTCCATCCGTTGTCGTTGTGCGAGGCCGTGACCATCGCAACACAGGGCACGTTGAGCTCGAACTGCGCGAAATACGCCATCGGCGTGAGTGCCAGACCGATGTCATAAACCTTGCAACCCGACGCCATCAGGCCGGACACCAGCGCCATCTTCACCGACGATGAGTAACTGCGGAAGTCGTGGCCGGTGACGATTTCCTGCTTCACATTCAATTCACGGATGAGCGTGCCGAGACCAAGCCCGAGGGCCTGGACGCCCATCAGGTTGATTTCCTTTTCCAGAAGCCAGCGCGCATCGTATTCGCGAAAGCCCGTCGGCTTCACGAGCGGCGTGGACTCGTAGGCATAGGTGTTTGGCGTCAGCGCAGGTTTCGGCGTCGGAAACATCTGGTCCTCAAACAAGGCTGGGAATCCAATACCCTAACGCCGCAGAGCCGCAAAGCGCTCCATCGGGTCGGCGTGCGGCCGGGACGGAAGTTGCTACTGTTCGAGGACTATACGCCCGTTGGCGTATTCATAGCGCCGCAGGCGTGACAGGAAGGAGACGCCGAGCAGGTTTTTTGCAAGCGCCTCGTCGGGAAGCACCATTGCGGGAACGTCGTAGACGGCGATACCGCCAAGTTCGATCCTGTCGATGGTGGCGCGCGCCGCCTTGATCCTTCCGTTCGCCGTTACTGCAGTAGCGGTGTAATCGTGCGGCCGCGGACGAATTCCGACCCGCGCGGCATCGGATTCGCGCAATACGACAAGCGAGGCGCCAGTATCGATAATGAAATCGACATAACGCCCGTCGATCCGCGCCTCGACCTGAAAATGACCCAAGCGATCCGCCTCGAGCATCAGACTGCGGCCCGACGTGGTCGGCTCGCGCGGCTCATAACCTTGCTGCACCACCGCAGCCTGCGGCTGCGGTGAGATGACGGCCTGGTCGACGTAACGCGCGGCGACGGCGCCGAGTGCGACCAGGACAAAAGCGAAGATCATCAGCTGGCGCATGGCCCGGATCCTGAAAATCAGGGACGAGACTATCCGCGGCGGTTCAAGGGGAGCTTAATAAGACGCGCACGTGAGGCCGCCGTGCACGCATGGTCAGCCGCCGGTTAGCCGATTGCAGACAATTGAATCTAATGTGCCCGCCTGTCAGCGCCCGCGCGGCTTGGCACGGCGTGTTGCCGGCGCAGTCAGCGGATCGTCCGGCCAGGGATGCTTCGGATAGCGGCCGCGCAGATCGGCCCGCACGTCCTTATAACTTCCGCGCCAGAATCCCGGCAGGTCGCGCGTAACCTGTACGGGACGGTGCGCGGGCGACAGCAGTTCGATGAGCAGCGGGACACGCCCGCCGGCAACGGTCGGATGCACGGAAAGCCCGAACAGCTCCTGGACCCGGATAGCGAGCCTGGGCCCCTCTTCTGCTTCGTAGTCGATCGGCACATTCGAGCCCGACGGCGCCGTGAAATGCGCGGGTGCCTCGCCGTCGAGGCGCTTGCGCAGATTCCACGGCACCAAAGCATCCAGGGCGCCGGCAAGATCGTCGGCTGCGATTTGCGACAGGGCGGTCTTGCCCTCGAGGAACGGTGCGAGCCATTGCTCGGCGGTTCGCGCAAGCGCTCCGTCGGAAAGATCGGGCCACTCGTCTCCTTCCGCCTTGCGCAGGAAGTTGACCCGGTCCCGAAATTGCAGCTGGGCCTTGCTCCACGGCAGCTTGCCGATCCCGAGCCGCGCAATTCCTTCGGCGAGCAACCTAGCGCTGCCGGAGTCAGGCGCAACCGGAAGGGCCTGCTCGCTCAGCAGCAGCGCGCCAAGCCTCCTGCTCCGGCGCGAGCGAAGCGAGGCCGAACCCGTTTCGAATGTCGTTACTTCCCGCGTCTCGATTTGCCCGGCAAAGCGCGCTTCGATTTCATCGAGCCCGATGGGCGCGGCGAGAACAATGCGGCTTGCCGCCGCCGCGCCGGTGAGCTCTGCCACCGCCAGGAACGGCTCGCGTGCAAGCGATGAGGTCGGCTCGACATTGCCGCCCCGGCCGTTGGCGAGCAGAAATCCGGCGGTATCGCCGCCGCGGTTACGCGCAATGCGGTCAGGATAGGCAAGCGCAAGCAGCGAGCCCGGCGTATGTTTGCCGTCTGCCGGCTTGCCTCCGGCGATGCCGGCCCAGCGACGGACCATTGCGCGCGCATCTTCCGCGCGCCGCGACCGGTCGCGACGGAAGTTATCGAGCCGATGGCGCAGGTCGACATCGTCACCTCCGAGACCCCGCTCGGTCACGACCGCCGCTATGGCGGCGGCCGCTTCGCCGGCTCCCTCGGCCGCGGCATCGACCACCATCCGCGCGAGCCTCGGCGGCAGGGGAAGCGCGCGCAGTTTACGCCCTTCGTCGGTGATGCGGCCGGCGCCGTCGATGGCCCCGAGTTCGACAAGCAACGTCCTCGCCTCGGCAAGTGCAGCGCGCGGCGGAGCGTCGAGAAACGAGAGCTTTTCCGGATCGGTCGCGCCCCACTGTGCAAGGTCAAGCACGAACGATGACAGATCCGCAGACAATATTTCCGGACGCGTATAGGCTTCCAGCGATGCGGTCTGCGGCTCGTCCCAGAGCCGGTAGCAGATGCCCGGCTCCGTTCGTCCCGCCCGGCCCCGGCGCTGGTCGGCGGCGGCGCGCGAGACCCGCACAGTCTCCAGCCGGGTAATTCCGACATCGGGCTCGTAGCGAGGCACCCGCGACAGCCCGCTGTCGACGACCACGCGGACACCTTCGATGGTGAGCGAGGTCTCGGCGATCGACGTCGCCAACACCACCTTGCGTCTGCCGCGCGGCGACGGAGAAATTGCACGGTCCTGCTCGCGCGCATCAAGCGCTCCGTAGAGCGGGACGACATCGACGCTTGCGTCCCTGATCTCGTCTTTCAGCAGAGACTCGGCACGTCGAATCTCGCCCGCACCGGGGAGGAAGACGAGGAGCGAACCGGTTTCCGCGCGCAGTGCACGCTCAACCGCATCCGCGACCTGACGCTCGATCGGAGCGCGTGCGTCGCGGCCGAGATAGCGCGTTTCCACGGGAAAGGCGCGGCCTTCGCTTTCGATCACAGGCGCAGCCCCGAGCAGGGCCGAAACGCGCGCGCCGTCGAGCGTTGCCGACATGGCCAGCAGCTTGAGGTCCTGACGCAGGCTTTGCTGCGCGTCACGCGCCAGCGCCAGGCCCAGGTCGGCGTCCAGGGACCGTTCGTGAAATTCATCGAACAGCACCGCCGCAATTCCCTCGAGCGACGGATCGTCAATGACAAGCCGGGTGAAAATTCCTTCCGTCACCACCTCGACCCGCGTGCGCGCCGTGACACGGGAGCCGAAGCGAACGCGCAGGCCGACCGTGTCGCCCACCTGCTCACCGAGCGTCGCCGCCATGCGCGCGGCTGCCGCACGCGCCGCCAGCCTGCGCGGCTCGAGCACGAGAATCTTCCTGTCCTTTGCCCACGGTTCATCCAACAGAAACAGCGGCACGCGCGTCGTCTTGCCCGCGCCGGGCGGAGCAACGAGCACGGCGCAGTTGCCGCGAGCGAACGCGGCCCTGAGGGCCGGAAGCGCGCCGTCGATCGGGAGGGACGTGTCAAAATTGATTGTCACAGCGATTGCCTGCCACGCGCGCGAGCGGATGGTCCAGTAACACGAACGATGGTTCTTTTGCGAAGTGAGGTGGTGTTACGCGGCCCCCCGCCTGCGCGGGGGACACCGACGTCTATTGACCGGCCGGGCAACCCGCATCGCTAGCTCCGGACCCGGCCGACGCCTTCGTATACGAAACCATGGCGGGCCATCTCTTCGGGCCGGTAGACGTTGCGCAGGTCGACAAGGACCGGCTGCGCCATCAAGGTCTTCAGCCTGTCGAAATCGAGCGCGCGGAACTGCTCCCATTCGGTGACAATCACGAGGGCGGCGGCGCCTTCGGCGCAGGTATAGGCATCGTCGCAAAATGTTACGTTGCTGATGACGCTTCTGGCTTGTTCCATGCCTGCCGGGTCGTAGGCGCGCACCCTGGCGCCCATATCCTGCAGCGCCGTGATAAGCGGAATGGACGGGGCCTCGCGCATGTCGTCCGTGTTGGGCTTGAACGTCAGTCCGAGGATGGCGACGGTTTTTCCGCGCACGTCGCCGCCGAGGGCCCCCGAAACCTTGCGCGCCATCGCCCGCTTGCGCGCATCGTTCACTGCGGCAACCGCCTCTACGATGCGCAGCGGCGTCGCGTGATCCTGAGCGGTCTTGATCAGTGCGACGGTATCCTTGGGAAAGCACGATCCTCCGTAGCCCGGCCCGGCGTGCAGGAATTTCGGGCCGATCCGGTTATCGAGGCCGATGCCGCGGGCAATCTCCTGCACGTCGGCACCGACCTTTTCCGCAAGGTCGGCAATCTCGTTGATGAACGTGATCTTCGTGGCAAGAAACGCGTTGGCGGCATACTTGATCAACTCGGCCGTGCGACGTCCGGTAAACATGATCGGCGACCGGTTGAGATAGAGCGGCCGATAGAGCTCGCTCATCACGTCTCTCGCACGTTCGTCGGTGGTTCCGATCACGATGCGGTCGGGCAACTTGAAATCGCGGATCGCCGCCCCTTCGCGCAGGAATTCCGGATTGGAGACGACGGCGCAGTCGGCGTCCGGGCGCGTCTCGCGGATGATGCGCTCGACTTCGTCGCCGGTGCCGACGGGAACGGTCGACTTCGTGATGACGACGGTGAAGCCGGCGAGCGCACGGGCGATCTCGCGCGCGGCATCGTAGACGAAGCTGAGATCGGCAAACCCGTCGCCGCGGCGCGACGGCGTTCCTACGGCGATGAACACGGCATCGGCTTCTGCGACAGCGTCGGCAAGTTCCGTCGCAAATTTCAGACGACCGGCGCGCGTGTTGGCGGCAACGATATCCTTGAGCCCGGGTTCGTAGATCGGCATTTCCCCGCGCATCAGGGCGCTGATCTTCGTCTTGTCTTTGTCGACACAGACGACCTCGTGGCCGAAGTCGGCGAAGCATGCGCCCGACACAAGGCCGACATAACCGGTGCCGATCATGGCAACGCGCATTTACTGGTCCGTCCCGATAAAGGTTAATCGCATGTGCTGATCGTGGGCGCCTCAATAGCAGAGCCATCATCGAGTGGCGAGAGGCGCAGATGATGGCAGCAATTTCATTCGTCGATGGAACCTCGCGGTACCAAGATGTCGGTTACATCGGCGATCGTTCTGCTGCGACCGGCGGTCCACAGCCGTCTACGGGTGGATTGATAAAAACAGGCCAACGGCCCACATTCGACCCATGCCCGCTCCCGCAAGATCCAAGAGTGCAGCCAAAGGCGCCGCCAAACGTGCTGCAAAGGGCGCGGCCAAAAGCGCACCCGCAAACTCCGCCGAATCGTCAGTGAACGTGCGGCCAGTGAAGAAGGGCGATCACGTCTTTCTGGTCGATGGATCCGGCTACATTTTCCGAGCCTATCACGCGATCCGGTTCGAGCCCCGCACGCCTGACGGCACGCACGTCAATGCCGTTTACGGCTTTTGCAGCATGCTCTGGAAGCTGCTCAAGGAAATGAAGCCGGAAGACCGGCCCACGCACCTCGCGGTTGTCTTTGACAAATCGGAGAAGACGTTCCGCACCGAGATGTACAAGGACTACAAGGCCCATCGTCCTCCTCCGCCGGACGACCTCATTCCGCAGTTTCCTCTCATCCGCGAAGCCGTGCGCGCTTTCGAGATACCGTGCCTCGAGCAGGCGGGCTACGAGGCTGACGACCTGATCGCCACGTACGCCCGCATTGCCTGCGAAGCCGGCGCCACCGCCACAATCGTTTCGTCCGACAAAGACCTCATGCAGCTCGTAAGCGACTGCGTGGTTATGTACGACACCATGAAAGATGTGCGCATCGGGATCGCCGAGGTGATCGAAAAATTCGGCGTGCCGCCGGACAAGGTCATCGAAGTCCAGGCCCTGATCGGTGACACATCGGACAACGTGCCGGGAGTACCGGGCATCGGCGTGAAAACGGCCGCGCAGCTGATCAACGAATACGGCAACCTCGAGACCCTGCTCAGGCGCGCGAGCGAGATCAAGCAGGACAAGCGGCGCCAGGCCCTCCTCGACAATGCGGAGGCGGCGCGCATCTCGAAGAAGCTCGTCACCCTCGACGACCACGTGCCGCTCGAAGTGCCGATCGAGAGCCTTGGTGTGCATGAGCCGGACTACAAGGCGCTCATCGCATTTCTCAAATCAATGGGATTCAAGACGCTGACCCAGCGCGTCGCCGAAAAGGCCGGCATCGATGCGTCACAGGTCGAAACCGCCGAGCCTGGAGGCGCCTCGCCGGCAAGACCGCATGCTCCGGCGCCCTCGAGCCGCACCGCCGGACAGGGGCAGCTGCCACTCGAAGCTCCTCCGCCGCGCCGCGGCGCGGCGGCAACGGGCACGCCTACGTCCGCGCTCACGCCGATTTCGCTTGCCGAACGCCGGCTGAAGGCACTGCGGGAAACCAGGTTCGATACCGGAAAGTACGAGACGATCGGCACGATCGACCGGCTGCGACGCTGGGTGGCGCGTGCCCACGAAACGGGAGTGCTGGCGCTGAGGACGGAAACGAGCAGTCTCGACCCGATGCAGACCTCCCTTTGCGGCATTTCGATCGCAGTGGCGCCGAACGAGGCGGCCTATTTGCCGCTCGGTCACCGCGAGGCGAACGAAGGCGAGACGTCGGGCCTGTTCGCGGCGAAGCTGAGCCCCGGGCAGATTGCCGAGAGCACCGCGCTTGGGGCGCTCAAGGCCGTCCTCGAGGATGAATGCATTATCAAGGTCGGTCACGACATAAAACGCGACTGGCTCGTGCTGGCACGCCGCAGCATCCGCCTCGGCGCAATCGACGACACCATGCTGATGTCCTATGTGCTCGACGCGGGCAAAGGCGCGCACGACCTGGACAGCGTCGTCTCGCGCTATTTCGGCCGAAGTCCCTCGCGCTTCGCCGATGCCAAGAACAAGGAAAAGGCGCTGTTCACGCCGGAGGCAACACCGATTGCACGGGCTGCGGCCTACGCCGCCGAAGACGCCGACTTCATACTGCGTCTGTGGCAGGCGCTGAAGCCCCGCATGGCCGCCGAGAAAGTCGTCAGCGTGTACGAAACGCTGGAGCGCCCGATGCCGCGGGTCCTCGCCTGCATGGAAGAGCGCGGCATATCGGTCGACCCGGCCGTGCTGTCCCAGCTTTCGAATGAATTCGGCAAGAAGCAGGTGGCCCTGGAGCAGGAAATCAACAAGATTGCCGGTTCGCAGGTCAATCCCGGCAGCCCGAAGCAACTCGGCGACATTCTGTTCGGGCAGATGGGCCTGCCAGGCGGTACGAAGACCAAGACGGGGCAATGGTCGACGGGCGCAAGAACGCTCGAGGACCTCGCCGAGCAGGGACACAAGCTGCCGCAGGTTATTCTCGACTGGCGGCAGGTTTCGAAGCTGCGCTCCACCTATACGGACGCGCTGCCAGCCTATGTGAACCCGACGACGCACCGCGTGCACACGAGCTACGCCCTGGCGGCAACCTCGACCGGCCGCCTGTCGTCATCCGAACCCAACCTGCAGAACATCCCGATCCGCACCGAGGATGGGCGCAAGATTCGGCGGGCCTTTGTGGCGTCGCCCGGGATGAAGCTTGTATCGGCCGATTATTCGCAAATCGAGCTGCGGCTGCTTTCCGAAGTCGCCGATGTTCCCACGCTCCGCCTGGCATTCCAGGAGGGCATCGACATTCACGCGATGACGGCCTCCGAGATGTTCGGCGTTCCCGTCAAGGGCATGCCGGCAGAGGTACGCCGGCGCGCCAAGGCAATCAATTTCGGGATCATCTACGGCATCTCGGCTTTCGGCCTTGCCGCGCAGCTCGGCATCGATTCGAAGGAGGCTGGCGCCTATATCAAGAAATATTTCGAGCGTTTCCCGGGCATCCGCGACTACATGGATGTAACCCGCGAATTCTGCCGTGAGCACGGCTATGTGCTGACCTTGTTTGGCCGCAAGTGTCACTATCCCGATATCAGGGCGAGCAACCCCTCGATCCGCTCCTTTAATGAACGCGCGGCGATCAATGCGCGCCTGCAGGGATCGGCCGCCGACATCATCCGCCGTGCCATGATCCGCATCGAGCCGGAGTTCAGGAAGGACAAATTGAACGCCCGGATGCTGCTGCAGGTACATGACGAATTGGTCTTCGAGGTGCCGGAAAATGAGGTCGAGCGCACAATCCCGGTGATAAGAAGCGTGATGCAGAGCGCGCCGGATCCGGCGGTCGCGCTGCACGTGCCGCTGCAGGTTGACGCGCGCGCGGCCGACAACTGGGATGAAGCGCACTGAAACTGTTCAGGGCACCACGGCAAAAAACAAGAACGCCGCGAAAATGACGAGGTGGACGATACCCTGAAGCACCGTCGTCCGGCCGGTCCCCAGGGTAATCACACCGACGATGAGCGTCAGAGCGAGGAGTATTTCCTCCTTGCCGTTCAGACCGAGCTCAAGTGGCTTTCCAAGCGCAACAGAAACCGCGGCAACGGCGGGGATCGTCAGACCAATACTGGCAAGAGCCGACCCCAGAGCAAGATTGAGGCTGGTCTGCAGCCGGTTCGCCCGTGCCGCCTTGAGGGCCGCAAGACCTTCAGGCAGGAGCACCAGCGCCGCGATGACGATGCCCACGACTGCTTCCGAGGCGCCAAGCGAGGCGACGCCGAACTCGACCGTCGGCGTGAGCACCTTGGCCAGGCCGACAATCGCGACAAGTGCGGCAACCAGGATGGCCGCGCTCGCGATTGCTGTCTTGTTCGACGGCGGCGGCGCATGGGCTTCATCATTGCCGGGGTCGACCGGAAGAAAATAGTCGCGGTGGCGTACGGTCTGCACGAATACGAACGAGCCGTAGAGCAGCAGCGAGACCAGCCCGGCGAAAATGAGCTGCGACGTGCTGAAAAACGGACCGGGCGCCGTTGTCGCGACGTTCGGCAGAACCAGCGTGAGGACTGTCAGGGCCGCCAGCACGGCCAGAGCCGCGCTCGCGCCGTAAAGGTGAAAGTCCTGCTCGTGATGGCGGGCGCCGCCCCACAGCAGGCACAGGCCGACGATGCCGTTGCACACGATCATCACAGCGGCAAACACCGTGTCGCGGGCGAGCGCCGCTTTTCCGTCCGAAACGGCAATCATGACCGAAACAATCAGCGCCACTTCGATCACAGTCACGGCGACGGCGAGAACGAGCGTGCCGAAGGGCTCGCCGGTCCGGTGCGCAACCACCTCAGCGTGATAGACGGCGGCGAATACGGTCGCGATCAGGACCGCGCCTGCGATTGCGGCGAAGAGCCCGCCGCTGCCCGCGAAAGGCGCGGCGAGCAGAATCGCCCAGGCCGCAAGCGGCCACGCCCAGGTCCACCAGGGTATCCGCATTGCGGCCTTGCGCCGCTGGCCACGAGCGGCCCTGCTGCCGGCTTTCACGTTATTACCGTCGCTTTTTCCGGCGTGCCTTCGCGGCCCCGCGGCGTGCGGATGATCTGGCCTTTGCCGCCTTTGCCGCCTTTGCCGGCAGCACCGCGATCGCCTCGATCTCGAACAGCGCACCGGGGCGCGCCAGCTGCGAGATCGCAACGGTGGTGCTTGCCGGCGGAGCCGCCATATTGAAATGCGCGTCACGCACCTCGCGGAAAATCGGAATGTGCGACATGTCGACCAGATAATTGTTGATTTTAACGACATCCTTGATCGTCGCCCCGGCGTCGGCCAGGGCGAGCTTCAGATTCTCAATTGCCTTGTTCGCCTGTGCACGAAAATCCCCCGGCTCGCCGACAAGCCTGTTCTCCATGTCGAGACCGAGCTGGCCGGCAATGAAGATCAGGCGGTTCGGTCCCGTTGCCTCCACCACGTACGTGTAGCCCGGCGGCTTGGCGAGCGTGTTCGGATTTGAAAAGCGGACGTTGGCGGCCACAGTCTCCTCCTCTTTGTGACAACCCCTCGTGCGGGGTGGCGGATTATGCGCGCATCATCATAGCCGGCGGAAGCCTCGGCTTGACTATCCGATGCGGGTGCCGGACCTTGTAAAAAGGGGAACGGAAGGGTGCGTAAGGCTGCAACGGCCGGGCGCCCGGGGACCTGGGGAGCTCGGCCATGACCGCACAGGCGGTTTCTCACGTTTATTTCGGGTTGAACGCGATGTGGGTTTCGACCTGCGTCCTCGCGATCACCTACGCCGTCATCATGTCGGAGAAGGTCAACCGCGCGATCGTCGCGCTGGTCGGCGCCGGCGTGATGGTTCTGGTCGGCGTACTCGATCAGGAAGAGGCCATCAAGGGAGTCGACTGGAATACGATCGGGCTGCTGACCGGCATGATGATCCTGGTGTCGATCTCGCGCCGTTCCGGCATGTTCCAGTATCTCGCCGTCTGGTCGGCAAAAGCGGCAAAGGCGCATCCCGCCGGCATATTGTTCATCCTGCAAATTACGACCGCCGTGCTTTCGGCCTTTCTGGACAACGTGACGACGGTACTCCTGATCGTCCCGGTCACGCTCGCGATCTGCAATACGCTCAAGGTGCCGGCATACCCCTACCTGTTCGCGGAGATCTTCGCATCGAACATCGGCGGCACCGCCACCCTGATCGGTGATCCGCCCAACATCCTCATCGGGTCGCAGGCGGGGCTCTCGTTCAACGAATTCGTATACCACCTGACGCCGGTGATCATTGTGGTGATGGTGGTGCAGGCCATCATCATTCATTTTCTGTGGGGCAAGGATCTGCGGGCCTCTGCCGCGGCGGAAGCCCGGGTGATGAAAATGAAGCCGGAGGACACGATCGAGGACTGGCTGCTGCTCAAGCAGTCGCTCGTCGTCCTCACAATTGTCATGGTCGCCTTCGTGCTGGCGCGGCCGCTGCATCTCGAGCCCGCCACCATCGCCATGTTCGGTGCTGCCGTCCTGATGCTGCTCGACAACTGGGCTCACCACTCCGAGAAGGCGGCGAAAAACATTCACCAGACCTTCGGCGACGTGGAATGGATCACCATCTTCTTCTTCATCGGGCTGTTCATCGTCGTCCATGGCGTCGAGGTGGGCGGGTTGCTGCAGCTGCTTGCGACCGAGCTTGTGGGGGCGACGGGCGGCAGCATGGCGAACGCCGGATACGCCATCCTGTGGGCGTCGGCATTCCTGTCGGCGATCGTCGACAATATTCCGTTCGTTGCGACGATGATCCCGCTGATCAAGAGCATGGCGCCGGCTTATGGCGGCGCCGACAAGATCGAACCGCTGTGGTGGTGCCTCTCGCTCGGCGCCTGCCTCGGCGGCAACGGCACTCTGATCGGCGCTTCCGCCAACCTCACGGTCGCGGGCATCGGAGACCGCAACGGCGTGCCGTTCCGTTTCGCCACATATACGCTTTACGCCTTCCCGATGATGGTGGTCTCGGTCGCGATCTGCCACGTCTATGTCTGGTGGCGATACTTCTGAGCGACGTACCGATCCGGACACGCCGGAGTGCAGCCGGCGATACTTGACCGGGAGCGGCTATCGGGCAAAGTCGGCTCCTGTCGTCATCGCCAGAGCGAACCTCGCTATGCGCAGAACCATCAGGGGCATGATCGTGCTCGCACTCGGCATGATCGCCGCGGGTCAGGCTTCGGCGGCGGCGTGCCGCAACACCGGCAATTTCGACAAGTGGCTGGCGGATTTCAAGAAAGAGGCGCTCGCCCAGGGCATTTCACCGTCGGTGCTCGCCGCCGCCTCCCCTTACCTGCAGTTCGAGCAGCGCATCATCAACCGGGATCGCGCGCAGGGCGTCTTCAATCAGTCGTTCCTGAAATTCTCCGACCGCATGGTCGCGGGCTACCGGATGCAGAGCGGCCAGCAGCAGATGAAGAGCCACACCGCGCTGTTCGCCCGGGTTGAAAAGGAATTCGGCGTACCGGCGCCGATTCTCACCGCGTTCTGGGGACTGGAAAGTGATTTCGGCAAGAACACCGGCAAAAGCAACGTGTTCGTCGCCCTCGCCACGCTCGCCTATGATTGCCGGCGACCGGATTACTTCAGGCCGCAGCTCTTCGATGCCTTGCGCATCGTGCAGCGCGGCGATCTGACGATCGACGAGATGCAGGGAGGCGACTGGGCAGGCGAACTCGGCGCGATGCAGTTTACCGCGTCCGACTACTACAAGTACGCCGTCGACTACGACGGCGACGGGCGGCGCGACCTGGTCAAGAGCACACCCGATACGATCGCGTCAGCCGCGAATTTTTTGAAAAATCTCGGCTGGAAGCGCGGCGAGCCCTGGCTCGAGGAAGTCAGGCTGACGCGCGATCTTCCCTGGGATCAGGCGGACCTCGCGATTCAGCATCCCCGTTCGCAATGGGTTGCCTGGGGCGTGCGCGCGGCGCACGGGTCGCTGCCGGCGGATGGCATGAAGGCATCGTTGCTGCTTCCGATGGGCCGCCGTGGACCCGCATTTCTCGCCTACGACAATTTCCAGGCGCTGCTCGGGTGGAATTCATCGATGGTCTACATCACCACCGTCGCGTATTTCGCGACCCGGCTGGCCGGCGCCCCGCCGGTAAATCGCGGCGATCCGGACATCGAGGTCCTGCAGCCGCAGCAGGTGATGGAACTGCAGCGCCTGTTGCTGCAGCAGGGCGATGACATCGGTGACGTCGACGGCAAGGTCGGCTCCAAGACCCGCATTGCAATCAAGAAAGCACAATTGAAGGTCGGGCTCCCCGCGGACTCCTACCCGACTGCGGAATTGATCGAGCGTTTGCGCGCCGGAGGATCCAGAGGATCGGGCCGCTAATTCGCCCAATACCGCCACGCGGCCTGCACACGAGGGTTGAATCCGGGCGGCCACGCGGCAGGTTTATGAAGCGCCATTCATTTTCGATCAACTCCGAATGATCGACCGCCGGGTTAGTGAACCCCTATCCGTTTAACCAGTTGAATGACGGAACCCAAGTTCCGCGCTGGTGGAGGACGGACAATGATGAGTTTTACGGGACGAATGGCGCTGGCCGCAGCGCTGGCCGCCGCCATTCCGATTGCCGCTGCGGCGCAGGTTCAAGACCCGAAGGCCAAACCCGGTGCGGCAGCGCGACCCGCAGCGCCGGCCGCGCACGCAGCACCGCGTGCCGCGCCGCACGTCGCACCCAGGATTTCGGCACCACGAGCGGTACCGCATGTCGCACCGCACGTCGCGACGCCGCACGTCGCAAGACCGCAGGTATCAGCGCCGCGCTCTGCCCGGCCGAGCGCGCCGCAGCGTGCGGTCACACCTCACCTGCAGCCGCCCGCCGCAGTGAACCGTAACCTGGAGCGGCGCCAGTCGCCTGCGGTCGTCAACCGTAACATCGAAAGCCGGCAGTTGCGTGCATTGCGCCAGCGGGAACCGATCGCCGCCGCACAGGCGAAAACGGGCGCAGTGCAGACTCAGCAGCAGCAACGCCTTGAAAGGCGCCAGCAGCTGCAGGCCGAGCGCGCGTTGCGCCGACGCGAGGACCGCGAATTGCGCAACCTTCCCGCGGCCCAGCGGGCGCAACGCCGGGAGGAAATCCGCAAGGCGCGCGAGCAGCGCGCACTGACCCGGCGGCAGCTTGTGCAGCCTGGCACGGTTCAGTCGAACGCCCTCACCCAGCGTGCTAACCGGCGCAGCGGCGAGGCGCGCCTGACGCGTGAGACGGCCCGTCGTGGCCGTTTCGCCGCGCCGTTTACCGCGCAGGCCGGCGCCAATGCGGATTATCGTCGTGCCGACAACCGGCATCACCGATTTGCCCGTCTCGCCGCGCATCGCGCGTGGCGTCATGGACATCGGGCGGCATTCGTTGCCTGGTACGGCCCGATCTTCTGGCCTTACGCGTATGCCGACATCTTCGACTACACGTTCTGGCCCTACGGCTATGACGACGGCTACTGGGCCTACGTCTACGATGACTTCTTCGATGGCGTCTTCTGGGGCGACTACGGGCCGCCGGAAGACTACGTCTATGCGGAGCCTGCTCCGCGCGTATCACCGGCACGGCCAAGCCATGCGGCCGTTCGCGATCTCTGCCGCGACCCCGGCAGCGGAGTGACCGCGTGGCCGTTCGCCGACATCGAGCGCAAGGTCCGGCTCAACGCCGAGCAGAAGGGGCTTCTGTCTGATATCCGCAAGGCGAGCCAGGATGCCGCCGCGACATTCAAGGCATCCTGCCCACCGGAGGATTCGTTCCCGCTCACGCCTCCGGGACGTCTCGACGCCATGACGGCACGACTGGAGGCAACACTGCAGGCGGTGCAGACGGTACGCCCGGCACTCGAGACCTTCTACGCCTCGCTCAACGACGAGCAAAAGGAGCGCTTCAACGAGATCGGACCAAAGCGTACGGCCACGAGTGCGGAGGCACGAGAGGTGTCGCAGGCGGTCGATACCTGCAAGGAGCCCAAGCCCGGGCTCGCCAATCTGCCGATCGAAAAGATCGAAGATGCCGTCAACCCGACGGATGCGCAGCAGGCGGAGTTGAGCAAGCTGCAGGTCGCAACCGGCAAGGCCGTCGAGATCATGCAGGCGGCGTGCCCCGACGAGACGCCGCTTACACCGCCCGGCCGGCTGGACGCGATGGAAAAACGGCTGCGGGCGATGATCGATGCGGCCAAGACCGTGAAGCCGGCGCTCGAGAGCTTTTACGCTTCGCTCACCAACGAGCAGAAAGCCCGCTTCAACCGGATTGGCCGCGAGCTCGCGCAGGCGAACGGCTGAGCCGAAACGACAAAGCGAAAAGGGCGGCCGCAGCAGCGAGCCGCCCTTTTCATTGTACCGGTGCGCAGTCTATTCGGCCGCGATGCGAACCTCGGGAGCCGCGGCTTTTATGTCCGGCGTCACGTGACCTTCAAACTTCGCAAAGTTCTTCTGGAACATGGAAACAAGATCGCGCGCGGTCTTGTCGAAATCGGCCTTGTTCTTCCAGGTCTTGACCGGGTTGAGCAAATGGGGCTCGACGCCCTTGACCGACGTGGGCACCGCAAAGCCGAAATACGGATCGGTCCGGAAATCGGCATTCTTGAGCGATCCATTGAGAGCCGCGGTCACGAGCGTGCGCGTCGCCTTGATCGGCATGCGCCGGCCCTCGCCGTATTTTCCGCCGGTCCATCCGGAATTGACCAGCCACACGTCGACATTGTGTCGGCTGATGTAACTGCGCAGCAGATCGGCATAGACCGACGGATGCCGTGGCAGGAACGGCGCACCGAAACAGGTCGAGAACTCCGGCTGTACGCCGATCAATCCCTTCTCGGTGCCCGCCACCTTGGCCGTGTAACCGGACAGAAAGTGATACATCGCCTGCGTGGGCGTGAGCTTCGCGACCGGCGGCATCACGCCGTACGCGTCCGCGGTAAGGAAGATAATGTTCTTCGGATGGCCGGCGCGCCCGGTGCGCGACGCGTTCGGGATGAAGTCGAGCGGATAGGCCGAGCGCGTGTTTTCCGTTTTGGAGCCGTCTTCGTAATCAGGGATACGCGTGGTCGGATCGAAAACGACGTTCTCCAGCACGCAACCGAAACGGTTGGTGGCATCCCAGATCATCGGCTCGGCTTCCTGCGAAAGCTTGATGCACTTCGCATAGCAACCGCCCTCGAAATTGAAGATGCCGTCCGGGCCCCAACCCGTTTCGTCGTCGCCGATGAGGATGCGGTGCGGATCGGCTGACAGCGTGGTCTTGCCGGTGCCGGACAGGCCGAAGAACAGCGCGCTCTCGCCTTCGTGGCTGACGTTGGCGGAGCAGTGCATCGGCACGACGTTCTGCGCCGGCAGATAGAAATTGAGCGTGGTGAAGACCGATTTCTTCATCTCGCCGGCATAGGACGAGCCGCAGATCAGCACGATCTTGCGGGTGAAATCGATTGCAACCATGGTGTCCGAGCCTTCGCGGCCGCCGTGGCGCCTGGCGTCGGGCCTGAACGAGGGAAAATCGACGATGGTGAGCTCGGGCACGAAGCTCGAAAGATCGACACGCTCGGGGCGGATCAGAAGCTGGCGAATGAACAGGGAGTGCCAGGCAAGCTCGGTGAAGACGCGCGTCTTGATCTGGTATTTCGGATCGGCACCGCCGTAGAGATCCTGCGCGAAAATTTTCTTGCCTTCGGCGTGCTTGAGAAAATCGGCAAGCAGGTTGTCGAAATTCTCTTTGGACATTTTCCGGTTGCCGTCCCACCACACCGAATCCCTGGTGAGATCGTCGACAACGGTATGCTTGTCCTTTGGACTGCGGCCGGTGTGGTGGCCGGTTTCCGCACACAGCGCGCCACCTTCCACGACCGAAGCCTCTCCCGCCCGGATGGCGTGCTCGTAGAGCAGCGGCTCTGTCAGGTTCCAGTGGATTGCGGCGAGATTTTTGAAGCCGAATTTGTCAGCGCCGTAAGCGCTGTTCCGCACACCTTGCTCTTGCACGCGAATTCCTCCCAAGTCAGCCGCTTCAATAATTCCGTTCGCGGGCATTTGGGTCCCGCCGGCGGCTCATTGCCACGCCAGTATAGCTTCCCGGTCAGAAGCGCGCGACCATAGTCAGCGGCGCTTTCAAAGCCAAGCCAAAATGCCATGCAAAGGCGACGGATGGCATTGCACCGCATCAATAAGTTAATGAGCCGGCCGGCCCATCTGCGGAGAATGATGTTTAAAACCTCAGGTCGCCCGCCAGGAAAGCGCGCTATTTCGAGCGTGCCTCGTCGGCGAGGTCCTTGAGTGTCGCGCGCAAGGGACCCGGCGCTGTGACGCGCCGCGGAAATACCAGCCGTAGAGCAATGCGTCCGTCCTGCAGCTCGAGACCCTCGGGATCGATACCGACGCATCGCCATGCGCCATCCGCCGCCCCCAGGAGTTTCGTCGCGTAAAGGCGGCAAGCGTCGGCGTGGTCGGCATTCATGTGCGCAATCGCATCGGCTTCGGCATCGACGAGCGCCTTTGCATCGGACACGTCGGTAAGAATGTCCTGCGCGTTGAGATCGACGATGCGGCCGAACCCGGCAACCAGATGCGCGCGTGCAATCTCGATGCGATAGAACGAAAAATCGGCAAAGCGCGCGTAGGCTCCGGCATCCGGATGACGCCTGAGATACGAATCCGAAGCCGCGCGATCGCTCTCTTCGACGCAGCGGCCCATGATCATGACGCGCGCGCCTTCCAGCGGATCTCCCTCTTTGCGTTCGTCGAGCATGAGCGACACGCGCGCATCGGCAAGGATATTCCTGGTGTGGAGCGCCAGCCGCGACAGCAGCAACAGCGGCAAGCCGGCAGCTGTCGTCGCCACGTTGACCAGCGAACAATACGGGTCGCCGGAGCCCGGCATCAGCGTTGCGAGCGCCCCTGAACGTGCCTCGCGCAGCAGCTTCTTGGCTGCCAAACCTGCGTCAAATGTCTTATCGGGTGTCATTTCCGGGCCTTCGGCGTTAACATTTGCAGGTCGAGCCGGCACTATTCGGGCGTTGGGCTTGAAATCGCTACCGAATCACATAGTTGTTGCAAAGGGGCCACATTTCGGACCTCGTTTGTAGGGTTCAAAACACGCGGGACGTCACGCTCTAGAGGGGCTCATGCCGACAATCGCTCTCGTCGACGACGACCGCAATATTTTGACTTCCGTCTCAATGGCACTCGAGGCGGAAGGCTATCGCATCATGACCTACACCGACGGCGCCTCCGCGCTTGACGGTTTCAAGACGTCGCCGCCGGATCTCGCAATCCTCGACATCAAGATGCCGCGCATGGACGGCATGGAAACGTTGCGCCGGCTGCGCCAGAAGACGGACATCCCGGTGATCTTCCTCACTTCGAAGGATGAGGAGATCGACGAATTGTTCGGCCTGAAGATGGGCGCGGACGACTTCATCCGTAAGCCGTTCTCGCAGCGCCTGCTGGTCGAGCGCGTCAAGGCGGTGTTGCGGCGCGTGTCGCCGAAAGACGGCGCTCCGCCGAAGGAAATCGATTCCACCAAGGTGCTGGAACGCGGCCAGCTGCGGATGGATCCGGAGCGGCACACCTGCACATGGAAAGGCGAGCCGGTGACGCTGACGGTCACCGAATTTCTCATCCTGCAGGCGCTGGCGACGCGGCCGGGCGTGGTGAAGAGCCGCAACGCGCTGATGGATGCGGCCTATGACGACCAAGTCTACGTGGACGACCGCACCATCGACAGCCACATCAAGCGTCTGCGCAAGAAGTTCAAGGTCGTCGATGACGATTTCGAGATGATCGAGACGCTCTACGGTGTCGGCTACCGCTTCAAGGAATGACGAATCCTTAATGTTTTGGCCGGTTTTCGCGGCCTGACGAAGCGTCCCGCATTGCGGTAAAATCCCCCGGAGCGGATTGGGATACGATCAACCCGGCTGGATCGAACGACGTGCTTGATCGAACCACGGAAGCAGTCACACGCGACGCCGAGGCGGAAGCCCGCGGCGTGCAGACGACGCATGCCGAATCCACACAGGAATCGGCTGTCCGGAGGATGGTGCGCTCGGCCTGGCAGTTTTTCGTGTCGCAGAGCTTTTCCAGCCTCACGCGCCGTATCGTGTTTCTCAACCTCGCCGGTCTTGTCGCGCTTGTCACCGGTGTCCTCTACCTCTCTCAATTCCGCGCCGGCCTCATCGACGCCCGCGTGCAGAGCCTGCTGACGCAGAGCGAGATCATCGCCGGCGCGATCGCAGCCTCCGCGACGGTCGAAACCGACGCCATTACGATCGATCCCGAGCGCCTGCTCGAATTGCAGGCGGGCGAAAGTTACGGCCCGTCTGACGAGGCCCTTTCCGGCATCGAATTCCCCATCAATCCCGAACGCGTCGCGCCGGTGCTGCGCCGCCTCGTGTCCCCGACCAAGACTCGCGCGCGCATCTACGACCGCGAAGGGGTGCTTATCCTCGACAGCCGCAATCTCTACGGTCGCGGCGATGTGCTGCGGTTCGATCTTCCGCCGCCAAACGCGGAAGGGCCGGGACTCATGGAACGGGCCTTTATTACCCTGCGGCGCTGGTTTGGCCGCGGCGATCTCCCGCTCTACAAGGAGCTCGGCCCGGAAAACGGCAAAGGTTACCAGGAAGTCGCACAGGCGCTGAACGGCGTGCACGCGAGCATGGTGCGCGTGAACGATCGCGGCGAAGTGATCGTCTCCGTCGCCGTCCCGGTGCAGCGCTTTCGCGCCGTGCGCGGAGCGTTGATGCTTTCGACGCAGGGGGCCGACATCGACGACATGGTAGAGGCCGAACGGCTCGCGATCGTGAAAGTATTCCTCGTCGCGGCCGGCGTCATGGTCGTTCTGTCGATGCTGCTTGCCGGAACGATCGCCGGCCCCGTGCGCCGGCTCGCGGACGGTGCCGAGCGTGTCCGCCGCCGTATCCGCACGCGCGTGGAAATTCCCGACTTTACGGGCCGGCGCGACGAGATCGGTGAATTATCGGGCGCCCTGCGCGATATGACGAATGCGCTCTATACGCGCATCGAGGCAATCGAAAGTTTTGCCGCCGACGTTGCCCATGAGCTGCGCAATCCGCTGACGTCGCTGCGCTCGGCCGTGGAAACGCTCCCGGTCGCAAAGACGGAGCAAAGCCGTCAGCGTCTGCTCGCCGTCATCGAGCACGACGTGAAACGCCTCGACCGCCTGATCTCGGATATTTCCGACGCCAGCCGACTCGATGCGGAATTGCAGCGTCAGGAAGCGGCCCCTGTCGATCTCGGAAAGCTGCTCGACGCGCTGGTGAAAGTTGCCAACGAGGTCCGCACGGGCGATGTGAACGTGACGTTGACGTTCGACGGCGGTCAGCCATCCGAATTCAAGGTGCCGGGCCATGACTCGCGGATCGGCCAGGTTGTGAGCAACCTCATCGACAATGCGCGCTCATTCTCGCCGCCCGGCAGCACCGTGCGCATTACCTGCCGACGGTTGCGCGACAAGGTGGAAATCCTGGTGGATGACGACGGCCCAGGCATCCGGCCGGATGCGCTCGACAAGATCTTCGAGCGCTTCTACACCGACCGGCCCGAACAGGGGTTCGGGCAGAATTCCGGGCTCGGTCTTTCCATTTCCAAACAGATTGTCGAAGCGCATGGCGGCACCATCCGCGCCGAAAACCGCATCGGCGGTCAGCCGTCGCGCATCTTCGGTGCGCGGTTCATCGTGCGTCTGCCGGCAAGCTGATGGCGGACGCCTCCACCATTCATGCATCCGCCGTTCTCACCGGACCAAAAGCGGTCCTGATCAGGGGTCCTTCCGGATCAGGCAAGTCGTTGCTTGCCTGGAATCTTGTCAATGCCGCGTCTCAGGGCCTGCTGCCGTTCGGCCGGCTGGTCGGCGACGACCGTCTCATGATCGACAGTAGAGCGGATCGGATCCTGGTGCGTCCGGCAGACGCGCTCGCCGGGCTCATTGAAATTTACGGTCTCGGCATCCGCCGGCTTTCCTTTGAGCCTGTTGCCGCCGTCGGTATTGTCGTCGATCTGGCTGCCGCGGACGCGGCGCGCCACCCGGGCGTTACAGCGGCCTCCACGGCCCTCGCCGGGGTCGTGTTGCCGCGGCTGGCGATTGCAAGCGGAATTGACCCCCTGCCAATGGTGTTGGCGGCCTTGAGGACAGCCCCCGCAGGCAATTGACCTGTTGCGGAAATCTGGGCTACCCCCGGCACCCCGACCTGAACCGAGAAAATTAACCATACAGGGCCTAGGATCGCGCACCGTCAAAAAACGCATGGTCCGAGCCCACCTTGGCCCCATCTTTTCGCAGTGCAGCAGAACGCCTATATAGCGTGCCGAGCCCTTGCAATAGGGCCTCAAATGGGCGTGAATGCGCGCCCTATCGTGCGGCGCAGCGAGGCGCCCGCGAGGAGCCAAGGATGATCGGCCTCGTACTTGTGACCCACGGGCGGCTCGCCATCGAGTTCCGCTCCGCGTTGGAGCATGTGGTAGGGCCCCAACGTCAGATCGAGGCAATTACCATCGGCCCCGACGACGACGTGGAGCAATGCCGCAAGAACATCCTCGACGCGGTGAAGCGAGTGGATAGCGGCGAAGGTGTCGCGATCCTCACCGACATGTTCGGCGGAACACCATCCAACCTGGCGATATCCGTCATGAGCCAGCCCAAGGTCGAAGTGCTGGCGGGTATAAACCTACCGATGCTGATCAAACTCGCCAAAATCCGCGAGATCAGCCCACTGCAGGATGCGGTGGCTGCCGCCCAGGAAGCCGGCCGCAAGTACTGTACGATCGCCAGTCGCGTCCTCAACGGAAAATGATTGCACGCCCCTCAGCGGACGAGACTCCTGTCGTGCGCGAGGTGGAGATCGTCAACAAGAAGGGATTGCACGCCCGCGCTTCGGCGAAATTCGTGCAGACCGCAGAGCAGTTCGATGCCGCCGTCACGGTGACTCGCGGCCATGAAACGGTCGGAGGAACCTCGATCATGGGCCTGATGATGCTGGCTGCCGGTCCCGGTATTTCGATCACGATCAAAGCGATCGGCAAAGATGCCAACGCGGCTGTCGATACCCTGTGCAAACTGGTCGAGAGCGGCTTTGGCGAGGAAGAGTGAGCCGAGTACCGTCGGCTCTCCAGCCACACGCTTTGCACCGCAATTGACGCAAACGCGATAATCGTCGCGCGTTACGTAATCTAATTTAGTTCCCAACCCGGCCATGCGGGACTACCATTGTGGAGGTTCGGTGGGGTCGAGCTACGCATCAGGGAGGAACGTCGTGAGCAACATACGACCGGTTCCCGCATTCGACGAACATACCCGGAGTATGATCGACGGCATGATCGCGGCGGAAGCGCGCCAGCTTTCGCAGCAAAGAGCAATGGACGGTGAAGACTGCGATTGCAGGGACGGCATGTTCCCATCGCGGGTACCGACCGACCGGCGCAAGTTCCTGTTTGCTGCCGGGTCAAGTGCCGGAGCCGCAGCGGCCGCGCTGCTGACCGGCGCGGCAATGGCGCAGCAGGCACCGGCCGGTGCCAAACACTTTGACGTGCCGCCTGACCCGACCAGGGAGCAAGGTCGCCCGGTCGCGGCCGACGGTGGATATGGCACGCGTTCCCAGTTCGAGACGGAGGTGCGCGTGCGCTTCCCAACGCCGAACGAAAATACCTCGTGGAGTTTCACACCGCTCGATAAGATGCTCGGCAACCTCACGCCTTCCGGTCTTCACTTCGAGCGGCACCACGGCGGTATACCGACGATCGATCCATCCAGGCACATGCTTTATGTGCATGGAATGGTCGATGGGCCGCGTAAATATACAATGGCGGACCTGAAGCGGTTTCCCTCCGTCACGCGCAAATATTTCATCGAGTGCTCTGGCAACGGCCTGACCGAGTGGAACAAGCCGACATTGAAGACCGTGCAGGGGACGCATGGGTTGCTCAGCACTTCGGAATGGACCGGCGTTCAGTTCTCGACGATCGCACGCGAAGTTGGTCTCAAGGATGGAGCCGCTTGGGTGCTGGCCGAAGGTGCCGACGCCGCCGTGATGACGCGCAGCATCCCGATGGAAAAGATGCTCAAGGATGCAATCCTTGCATATGGCCAGAACGGCGAAGCGATCCGCCCCGAGCAGGGCTATCCCCTGCGCCTGTTGCTGCCCGGTTACGAGGGGAACACGCACATCAAGTGGCTGCGCCGTCTCGAAGTCAGCGACAGGCCGTTTATGACCCGCGAGGAGACGTCGAAATACACCGACCTCCTGGCAAACGGAAAAGCGCGCCAGTTCAGTTTCGAGATGGAGGCAAAATCAGTCATCACCTTCCCGTCGGGCGAAATGAAGTTGCCTGGGCCCGGCTTCTACAACATCAGCGGGCTGGCCTGGTCTGGACGCGGCCGCGTGCAATCCGTCGACGTATCGACGGACGGCGGCACGACCTGGGTGCCGGCACGTATCGAGTCGGTGCCGGAACCGATTTGCACCGTCCGCTTCAGTCTGCCGTGGGTGTGGAACGGGCAGCCGGCGGTCCTGCAAAGCCGGTGCACCGATGAAACCGGCTATATCCAGCCGACTCTGAAGCAGCTCATCGCGATCCGGGGCTCAAACGGACCATTCGGTTCGATCTATCACCTCAATGCCATCCAGAGCTGGGGCGTCGCAGCCGATGGGAGCGTGACCAATGTCCACGCATAAACTTCTCTGTGCAACAGTCATCGCACTCCTTGCGTTCACGCACGCTGCTTTCGCGCAGGTGGCCCGCTACGGCTTCGGCTCGCCGGCGACCTCCGAGGAGCTTTCCAGGTTTTTCTCAATTCCGCCGGATGGTCACGGACTGCCGCCGGGCAGCGGCAACGCCGCAAAGGGCGCGCAGGTCTACGCAGGTACCTGCGCCGCGTGCCACGGCGAAAAGATGGAAGGCAATCCCGCTAAAGGTATCGGTGGTGACAGACTACTCGGAGGCCGCGGCACGCTCGCCAGCAAGACGCCGGTAAAGACGGTGGAGAGCTACTGGCCCTACGCGACGACCTTGTTCGATTATGTCAAGCGCGCCATGCCCTTCAACGCACCGGGCTCGCTGAGCGACGACGATGTCTACAGCGTGGTCGCCTACATTCTTTCAGAGGCGAAAATTATCCGGCCGGACGAAACGCTGGACGCCAAGACGCTTCCCAAGGTGGTGATGCCCAACAGAGACGGGTTCGAACCAGACCCACGGCCCGAACTGCAGCTGTACCGCTGAAGCCAGGCCGGAAGTGCCCAGAATTGGGGCTTCCGACTATCACCGCTACATAAAGAATTCTTTATATATGCGTTGCGGTGGTGGCGACGGGCTGTTATAGGCACGCCCAGTAAACCATCGGTATCAATCAGGACGAGTTATGACCGCATCCGCAAAGCCGAAAGCCAAGGCCGGCGACTACGTCGTCAAGGACATCTCGCTCGCCGCATGGGGCCGCAACGAGATCAGCATCGCCGAAACCGAAATGCCGGGTCTCATGGCGACGCGCGAGGAGTATGGCCCCAAGCAGCCGCTGCGCGGTGCCAAGATCGCCGGTTCGCTGCATATGACCATTCAGACTGCGGTCCTGATCGAGACGCTGAGGCATCTCGGAGCCGACGTGCGCTGGGCGTCCTGCAACATCTATTCGACGCAGGATCATGCCGCCGCCGCGATTGCCGATGCCGGCGTACCGGTTTTCGCCGTTAAGGGCGAAAGTCTCAAGGACTACTGGGACTACACGCATCGCATCTTCGAGTGGCATGACGGCGGAACGGCCAACATGATTCTTGATGACGGCGGCGACGCGACGCTGCTGCTGCATCTCGGCATGCAGGCGGAGTCCAACACTGGTGTGCTCGATCATCCCGGCAACGAGGAAGAAGAGGTCCTCTTCGCAGCCATCAGAAAGCGGCTGAAAGAGCAACCCGGCTGGTACAGCAGGACCGCCAAGGCAATCAAAGGTGTCACCGAGGAGACCACGACCGGCGTGCACCGGCTGTATCAGATGGCCAGGGAAGGCCGATTGATGTTCCCGGCGATCAACGTCAACGACGGCGTCACGAAGTCAAAGTTCGACAACCTTTACGGCTGCCGCGAGTCGCTCGTCGACGGCATCCGCCGCGGAACCGACGTAATGATGGCGGGCAAGGTCGCTATGGTCGCCGGCTTCGGCGACGTGGGCAAGGGATCGGCCGCGTCTCTGCGCCAGGCCGGCTGTCGCGTGATGGTGTCGGAGATCGACCCGATCTGCGCTCTGCAGGCAGCCATGGAAGGCTATGAGGTCGTCACCATGGAAGATGCGGCGCCGCGCGCCGACATCTTTGTAACGGCCACCGGCAACGTCGACGTGATCACTCTCGACCACATGCGCAAGATGAAGCACCGCGCAATCGTCTGCAACATCGGCCACTTCGACAGCGAGATCCAGATCGCGGCGCTGCGCAACTTCAAATGGCACAACATCAAGCCGCAGGTCGACGAGGTCGAGTTCCCCGACGGCAAGCGCATCATCCTGCTGTCGGAAGGCCGTCTGGTGAACCTCGGCAACGCCATGGGCCATCCGAGCTTCGTGATGTCGTCGTCGTTCACGAACCAGACGCTGGCGCAGATCGAGCTGTGGACCAATCCGGGAAAATACAAGAACCAGGTCTACACGCTGCCGAAACAGCTGGATGAGAAGGTCGCGCGGCTGCATCTCGACAAGATCGGCGTCAAGCTCACCAAGCTTACCGACAAGCAGGCGTCATATATCGGCGTGCCGCAGGCCGGTCCGTTCAAGAGCGACCATTACCGGTATTAATTAAGGAGAGCACCTACTCGCGCTCGACGCTTTCGGCGTCCGGCATGATCAGCCGGGCACCGCGTTCATATGTTAGATAGCTCCACAACCAGTGCGCAACGACCTGAAGCCGGTTCTCGAAGCCGACGAGCAGATAGACATGCACAAACGCCCACAGAAACCAGGCTAGCCGGCCCTTGAGATGCCAGCGGCCGAAGTCGAACACCGCCGCATTGCGCCCGACGATCGCCGTGTTGCCGCGGTTATGAAAGCGGAACGGCTTGGACGCCGGCTTGCCCCGCGCCTGCGCAGCCAATGCACGGCCGACATACGTTCCCTGCTGCGCGGCGACTTGCGCCAGGGCCGGAAAAGGCCGCCCGTGCTCATCGAGCGCAAGGGCACTGTCGCCCAGCACGTAGACACCCGGCAGGCCCGGCACCGAAAGATCGGGCCCGACCGCGACGCGGCCAGCGCGGTCCACCGGCACACCAAGCATCCTTACGCCGGGCGCAGCCTCGATGCCGGCACCCCAGATCATCGTAGCGGCCGCGATCATCCGGCCGCCCACGATCGCGCCTTCGGCCGTTATGTTCTCGACCGGTTGGCCCAGCATGACCGTGACACCAAGCCTGGTCAGCTCCTTTTGAGCGTAGTCGGCGAGCGATTGCGGAAAGCTCGCGAGCAGTCGCGGTGCGGCTTCGACCAGCAGAATGCGGGCGCGACGCGGATCGATGTGCCGGAAATCGCTGGCGAGCGCATGTCGCACGAGTTCGGCGACAGAGCCTGCCATTTCGACCCCGGTCGGGCCGCCGCCAACCACCATCACGGTCATCAGCCGGTCACGCTCCGCCGGGTCGGTGGCGCTATCTGCGCGTTCGAATGCGGTAAGCATCTCGGTGCGAATGGCGCGCGCGTCACGGAGAGTGCGCGGACCCTTGGCGAATGCCATCCATTGCGGATGGCCGAAATAGGAATAAAGAGAGCCGGTTGCCACCACCAACCTGTCGTAGGGGCTGACGCTGCCGGCATCGGTCCTGACCGTACGCGCCGCCGCGTCGATGCCGATCACGTTGGCGAGCAGTACATCGATATTCCGATAGCGGCCCAGGATACGCCGGATCGGACGTGCGATATCGGCCGGCGACAAAGCCGCCGTCGCGACCTGATAAAGCAGGGGAACGAACAGATGATAGTTGGTGCGGTCGATCACGGTGACACGCGCAGGCGCATTGCCCAACGCCTTGGCGCAGGCCAGTCCAGCAAAGCCGGCCCCGATGATTACGATATGCGGCTGCGGGCTCATTTTCGAAGGCCGCCATCCCCGCATCGGGCTGCATGCTTTACGAAGTCGCCTCTGATCATTTAATTGCCCTATACTGCAAATCCAGAGTTGCTCGGGTAGTGCCGGGCTGTACCGGCATCGCCGGAATCAGGCACCTTTGGCTTCTTGCCGCAGTACACCACCGGTGTTATCTGCCGCGCCATGACGGCCTCCCCGATCCAGAATATCCGCAACTTCTCCATCGTTGCACATATCGACCATGGCAAGTCGACGCTTGCCGACCGGCTGATTCAGCTCACCGGCGGGCTGGAGGAGCGCGAAATGAAGGAGCAGGTGCTCGATTCCATGGATATCGAGCGCGAGCGCGGCATCACCATCAAGGCGCAGACCGTGCGGCTCAACTACAGGGCCCGTGACGGCAAGGATTATGTGCTCAATCTGATCGACACGCCCGGCCACGTGGACTTTGCCTACGAGGTGAACCGATCGCTCGCCGCCTGCGAAGGCTCGCTACTTGTCGTTGACGCAAGCCAGGGCGTCGAGGCGCAGACGCTGGCGAATGTCTATCAGGCGATCGACAACGGGCACGAGATCGTCCCTGTTCTGAACAAGGTCGACCTTCCCGCCGCCGAACCTGCCAAGGTCAAACAGCAGATCGAGGACGTGATCGGGCTCGACGCGTCGAACGCCATCGAGATTTCTGCCAAGACCGGGCTGAACGTGCCCGAGGTGCTGGAGGCCATCGTCACGCGCCTGCCGCCGCCGAAGGGCGATCGCGACGCACCTTTGAAGGCCCTGCTCGTCGACAGCTGGTACGACGTCTATCTCGGTGTAGTCGTGCTGGTGCGCATCGTCGACGGTGTGCTGAAGAAGGGCCAGCGCATCCGCATGATGGGCACGAACGCCGCCTACGACGTGGACCGCACCGGCGTATTCACACCCAAGCTTCAGCCGGTCGACGAGCTCGGACCCGGCGAAATCGGGATGCTCACCGCCTCGATCAAGGAAGTAGCGGACACGCGCGTCGGCGATACCATCACCGACGACCGCAAGCCCGTCGACAAGCCCCTGCCCGGCTTCCGGCCTGCCGTGCCCGTCGTCTTCTGCGGCCTTTTCCCCGTCGACGCCGCACAGTTCGAGGACCTGCGCGCGGCGATGGGCAAACTACGCCTCAACGACGCGAGCTTCACCTACGAGATGGAGACCTCGGCTGCGCTCGGCTTCGGTTTCCGCTGCGGCTTCCTCGGTCTGCTGCACCTCGAGATCATCCAGGAGCGCCTGTCGCGTGAATTCAACCTGGACCTGATCGCGACGGCACCGTCCGTCATCTACAAGATCAGGCTCACCAACGGAAAAGAGCTCGAGATTCACAATCCGGTCGACATGCCGGACCCCAATCACATCGAGGAAATGCAGGAGCCCTGGATCGAGGCGACGATTCTCACGCCGGACGAGTATCTCGGCGCCGTGCTCAAGCTCTGCCAGGACCGCCGCGGCGAACAAAAGGAGCTCACCTACGTCGGCAACCGTGCCATGGTGAAATACAATCTGCCGCTGAACGAGGTCGTCTTCGATTTCTATGATCGGCTCAAATCCGTATCGCGCGGCTATGCCTCGTTCGACTATCACCTGACCGACTATCGGCCGGCAGACCTCGTGAAGCTGCAGATGCTGGTCAACGGCGAACCGGTCGACGCCCTCGCCATGCTGGTGCACCGGACCCGTGCGGAGAGCCGCGGCCGCGCCATGGCGGAAAAGCTGAAGGAGCTGATACCGCCGCACATGTTCCAGGTGCCGATCCAGGCGGCGATCGGCGGCAAGATCATCGCGCGCGAAACCGTGCGCGCGTTCCGCAAGGACGTCACCGCCAAGTGCTACGGCGGCGATGCCACGCGCAAGCGCAAGCTGCTCGAGAAGCAGAAGGAAGGCAAAAAGCGCATGCGGCAGTTCGGCAAGGTGGACATTCCGCAGGAGGCGTTCATCGCCGCGCTGAAGGTCGACGTGTAACGGAACCTTGCAATTCGCAGGCACGTTCAACCTCGGGTGCCATGCACAGGAGGATTGTTCCATGCCGCGCGGAAGCAAAGCCAAGGTCAATCGCAGCGGCTCCGGCCGAGGGCGGAAGGAAAGTCACGCGTCCTCGCGCAAGGGTACATGGCTCGGCGGACGTGCATCGGCCCGCCGTTCGGCCGCGGCCCGTTCACGTTCGGCCCGTAAGGCGGCCCGCACGCGCAGGCGGCGCGGTCACTAGGCCCGCATAACCTCCTCGTTTTCTTCAAATTCCGGCTCGCAGCCGCGCAAAGGCCGTGGAACCTGTGATGTCTACAAGGTGAATTGACCTGACAGCCGGCGCCGGAATCGCTAAATCGGGTGCATGCGCAAGCGCATCATGTCCCGGCTGGGACTGCCGCTTCTGGCGATCGGAATTTTCGCCGCGACTGGCCGCATGGCTGGCGCGCAGACGGCGGCGGCCGCCGCGCCGCTGCCACCGCCGAAGCCGGCAATGACCGGGCAGGCCAAGGAGAAAACGGTACCGGCAAAGCTCCTGTTCGGCGCAAAGGATCTGCCGTCGCTCGGCAAGGCCATGGCCATCGGATACTACCCGCGCGGCTGCCTGTCGGGCGGCGTCGAATTGCCGGTCAACGGGCCGACCTGGCAGGTGATGCGGCTGTCGCGCAATCGCTATTGGGGACACCCAAGCCTTATTCGCTTCGTCGAGAAGTTCGCGTCGCTCGCGGCCAGGGCGACCGGATGGCACGGCATTCTTGTCGGCGACCTGGCGCAGCCGCGCGGCGGTCCGGCGGTATCGGACCACGCAAGCCACCAGACCGGGCTCGACGTCGACATCTGGTTCATGCCGATGCCGGACCGTGTCCTGAGCAAGGAGGAGCGCGAGACGATCCCGGCAAGCAACCTTGTCGCCTCGGACTGGAAGCACCTCAATCCGCAGACGTGGACGCCGGAACACGTTGCATTCATCAAGACTGCCGCGGAGCAGCCCGAAGTCGAACGCGTGCTCGTCAACGCCGCCATCAAGAAGGAGCTCTGCCGCGTCGAGGCGAAACAGCCGCACGCCTGGATGTCCAAGGTGCGGCCGTGGTACGGGCATCACGACCACATTCACGTGCGCCTGAAATGCCCTTCGGACTCTCCGCAATGCAAGGCGCAGCCGCCGGTGCCGGGAGACGACGGGTGCAGCGGTAAGGAACTGGACTACTGGTTCTCCGACAAGGTCATTCCGCCGAGAAAGCCCGGTCCACCCGCAAAGCCGGTGATGCTCGCCGATCTGCCGGCGGCCTGCAAAACCGTGCTTGAAGCGCCAGACAAGAAGACCAGCTTCGCTACCGACAGTCACAAATAAGAGCCGCGCAGGGTCGCCATCGAACGCCTATGTCCAGGAACAGCAGTACAGGCCAGCAGGATAATCTTCAGATCCTTGCCGCACTCGAGCGCAAGGTGCTCTGGCTGGCGAGCTGGATGATCCACAACGCCAACCATCTGCGCGAAAACACGGACGGGCTGAAAGTCGGCGGCCATCAGGCATCGAGCGCCTCGCTCGCCACCATCATGACTGCGCTTTATTTCGACGCCCTGCGCCCGCAGGATCGTGTCGCGGTCAAGCCGCACGCAAGCCCGATTTTCCATGCGATCCAGTACCTGCTCGGCAACCAGACGCGCGAGCGCCTTGAAGCCTTCCGCGGCTACAAAGGCGCGCAGAGCTATCCATCACGCACAAAAGACGTTGATGACGTCGATTTCTCGACCGGCTCGGTCGGTCTTGGCGTCGCGCAAACGCTTTTCTCTTCGCTGACGCAAGATTACGTGCGGGCGCACGGCTGGGGCCTTTCGCGGCCGGAGGGCCGCATGATCGCGCTCGTCGGCGACGCCGAGCTTGACGAGGGCAATATTTTCGAGGCGCTGCTCGAGGGCTGGAAACAGGGTCTGCGGAACTGCTGGTGGATTATCGATTACAACCGTCAGAGCCTCGACGCAGTCGTTCGCGAGGGGCTTTGGGAGCGCTACGAGCAGCTGTTCAAGAACTTCGGCTGGAACGTCACAATCGTGAAGTACGGCTCCCTTCAGCAGGCCGCATTCAAGGAGCCGGGCGGCGAGACGCTGCGACGTTGGATCGACAAGTGCCCCAATCAGCTTTATTCGGCCCTGGTTTTTGCTGGCGGCGCCGCCTGGCGCAGGCGGCTTAACGACGAGATCGGCGACCAGGGTGATGTCAGCCGTCTGATCGAGAAGCGCAGCGACGACGAGCTGGCCGCGCTGATGAACAATCTCGGCGGCCACGATCTGCCATCCATTCTCGATGCGTTCCATACTGCCGATCCGGAAAAGCCCACCTGCTTCATCTGCTACACCGTCAAAGGCTTCGGGCTCCCTTTTGCCGGCCACAAGGACAATCACGCCGGCCTGATGACGCCGCAGCAGATGGAAACATTCCGCAAGGCAATGGGCGTCCGGCCGGGGCACGAGTGGGACAAGTTCGAAGGCCTGGAGGCTGTGGCCGGACGGCTGCAATCGTTCCTCGAGCGCGTGCCGATCGCATCGGGAAGCGCACGCCGGCTCACGGCCCCGCATGTCGAAGTTCCCGATCGTCTTGCCGTCACGATCCAGCCGGTAATGTCCACGCAAGCTGGGTTTGGCGCGCTGCTCAACGAGGTCGGCCGCGGCGACAGCGATTTCGTGCGCCGCATCGTCACGACCTCGCCGGACGTGACCGTCTCGACAAACCTTGGTCCATGGGTGAACCGGCGCGGCCTGTTTTCGCGCCAGGCGATGGCCGACACCTTCAAGCGTGAGCAGATTCCCTCGACATTCACCTGGGAGTTTTCCCCGAAGGGCCAGCATATCGAACTCGGCATCGCCGAGATGAACCTGTTCGTATTGCTGTCGGCGCTGGGCCTGTCGCACACCATCAACGGCGAGCGCCTGCTCCCGATCGGCACGCTGTACGATCCTTTCATCGCGCGCGGCCTCGATGCGCTCAACTACGCCTGCTACCAGGATGCGCGATTCATCGTCGTCGCGACGCCCTCCGGCATCACGCTCGCCGGCGAAGGCGGCGCGCATCAGTCGATCGCCGAACCGCTGATCGGGCTTGCGCAGGATGGCCTTGCCAGTTTCGAGCCGGCCTATGTCGACGAGCTTGCCGCCATCATGCGCTGGGCCTTTGTTTACATCCAGAAAGACGGCGATGCGGCACCGTCGGAGCGCACCTGGCTGCGCGATGAAACCGGAGGCTCGGTCTATCTGCGGCTGTCGACGCGGCCGATCGAGCAGATCAAGCGGGAGATGACGCCGGAGTTGCAGCAACAGATCGTTGATGGTGCCTACTGGCACCGCAAGCCGGGCCCGAACTGCCAGGTAGTCGTCGCTTATACCGGTGCGGTCGCGCCGGAGGCGATCGAAGCCATCGGCCTGATGGCGGAAGACCGCCGCGATGTCGGCCTGCTGGCGATCACGTCAGCCGACCGCCTCAACGCCGGTTGGACTGCCGCGCAACGCGCACGCGAGCGGGGCCTCGTCCACGCGCGTTCGCACATTGAACGCCTGCTTGCCGACGTGCCGGGACATTGCGGCATCGTCAGCGTGATCGACGGGCATCCGGCAACCTTGGCCTGGCTTGGGGCGGTCGCCGGTCACCGCGTACGTCCGTTGGGTGTCGAGCATTTCGGCCAGACCGGCTCGCTTTCCGATCTTTATCGTCACTACGGCATCGACGCCAATGCGATCGTCGCGGCGGCGCAGGCGATCGCGCCCGGCCGTCCGATCAGACATCTCAAGGCGCTGCCCTGAGGCGCTACATCATCATTCCCATGCCGAAGAGCATCGCCGGAATCGCGAGAATGATGATCCAGACGACGATCGCGCATATGATGACCGCAATCGTGTAGATCAGCGCGTTGTTTGCCGCCGGCTTCATCAACGCGATGATCCCGGTGTACAGCAGGTAAAGGCTGTACAGGCCAAGGATCGACAGGAAGCTCAGCACAGGAATGATATTGAATACACCGGCAACCCAAGCCGCGGTCGGCGCATAGGCCGATATTTTCATTGCGCTGTCGAGATTCTTGCGTGCGCCAAATGTGCCGGCCAGAAAATCGATGATGTAACCGACAACGAAGAAACCGACGAGAGTCAGCACGTAGACAACGACGGCACGGACGATCCCGGCACCAATGCCGACATGATAGCCCCCAATGCCGATGATCGACGTGCCGATGAAGGTGCATATTGGCGAAATGGCAGCCACGATCGCGACGTAGTTCGACAGGAGGTAACCGGCGTCACCACGCTCGGAGTCGATTTTCCCCCACTCGGACTTTGGCTGCAGCAGGATCCCCTTGATTCTGTCCAACAGATTCATGACACCCCTCCATTCATCCGCCGCCGATTATAGACGCTTTTGATCCTCCAAAATCATCGCCGAGCCCTTTTCCGCAATCATTATGGTCGGCGAATTGGTGTTTCCGGACGTGATCGACGGCATAACCGAGGCATCAACAACCCGCAGGCCGTCGATACCGACGACGCGCAGCCGTGCATCGACAACCGCCCGGACATCGTCGTCACGCCCCATTCTTGCTGTCCCGACGGGGTGGAAAATCGTGGTCCCGATATCACCCGCCGCCTTGATCAGGCCCGCCTCGTCGTCATCTCGCACCGAGTTTCCGGGGAGGTATTCGACTGGCGCGTATTTCTGCAGCGCAGGCTGGCGCACGATCCTGCGCGTGACCCGGATGGCATCGGCGGCAACATGCCGGTCTTCCGGCGTCGACAGGTAATTGGGCCGGATTGCCGGCGGCGTCGCGGGGTCGGCCGATTTCAGCGTGACGGCACCGCGGCTGGTCGGGCGGATGTTGGTCACGCTCGCGGTGAAGGCCGGGAACGGATGCAGCGGCTCGCCGAACTTGTCGAGCGACAGCGGCTGCACGTGGTACTGGATATTCGCGCGGTCCTGGGTCGAATCCGACCTGGTAAAGGCGCCGAGCTGCGACGGCGCCATCGTCATCGGCCCGCGCCGGCGGATGGCGTAATTCAACGCCATCCCGACACGATTGAACGGCGAAGTATATGTCTCGTTGAGCGTCTTCACGCCCGACACCTTGTAGATCATGCGCAGCTGCAGGTGGTCGTGCAGATTGGCGCCGACACCAGGCTTGTCGAGTGCGACCGGAATGCCGAATTCCGCGAGCTGGGCGGCCGGACCTATCCCGGAAAGCATCAGGATGTGCGGGGACCCGATGGACCCAGCGGCCAGGATCACTTCGCCTCGAACGTTCGCCGAACGTCGCTCGCCCCCTTGTCGCCAGCGCACGCCGACCGCACGCCTGCCGGCGAGCTCCAGGCCTTCGACAAGGCAGCCGGTTTCAAGACGGAGATTCTGCCGGTGCAGGACCGGCTTGAGGAAGCCGCGCGCCGCCGACCAGCGGCGACCGCGCTTCTGATTGACGTGGAAATAGCAGATACCCTCGTTGTCTCCCGTGTTGAAATCCTCGACGGTCGGAATGCCGTACTGGTTCGCCGCCTCCCGGAAAGCATCGAGGATTTCCCAGCTCAGGCGCGGATACTCGACGCGCCATTCGCCGCCCGCCGCATGGTGCTCGGTCTTGAGGAAGTGATCGACGTGCTTGCGAAAGTAAGGCCGCACGTCTTCCCACGACCATCCCGGCAATCCGAGCTGACGCCAGTTGTCATAGTCGGCGGACTGGCCGAGCATGTAGATCATGCCGTTGATCGCGGACGACCCGCCCACGACCTTGCCGCGCGGGTAGTTGAGGCTGCGTCCGTTCAGCCCGGGCTCCGCCTCGGTCCTGAGCAGCCAGTCGGCTCGCGGGTTACCGATCGCAAACAGATAACCCACCGGAATATGGAACCAGATCCAGTTGTCCTTGCCGCCCGCTTCCAGCAACAGTACGCGATTGCCGGGATCGGCCGACAACCTGTTGGCGAGGACGCAGCCCGCCGAGCCCGCGCCCACGATGATGTAATCGAACTCACCTTCGACAGGTGCCACGGTCGCTTGCTCCCCTTCCAAGGCCCCGGGACGGACTTTACCGCGGCGCGCGGGACTTGCTAGGCTTGAGTTCTGGCGCACCGTGCGTGCGCCGATGATAAGCCGGAACGGCGGTTCCGAGCCCAAATCGCAAATCCTTGGCATTGATCAGTGCCGGCAGGAGAACCGCCATGGCCATACGGCTGGTAGCCCTACTTACTTTCGTTTTGGTGCTGGCTCCGACACCCCAAGGGGCGGCCGCCCAGGAGCATGTCACCGTATTTGCCGCGGCTTCGTTGAAGAACGCACTGGATGACATCGACAGTGCATTCGCGAGGGCGTCCGGGATCAAGGTGGTGGCGAGTTATGCAGCCAGTTCAGCGCTCGCACGGCAGATCGAACAGGGCGCACCCGCCGATGTCTTTATTTCCGCCGACTTGCAGTGGATGGACTATCTCGCGGAGAAAAGGCTCATCAAAACCGACACGCGCGTCAACTTGCTCGGCAACAGGCTGGTTCTGATTGCGCCCGCCGCATCCAAGATGGATCGCGTGAGCCTCGATAAAGGGGTCGACCTTGCCAGACTGGCCGGCGACGGCCGTATCGCGGTTGCCGATGTCAAAGCCGTGCCGGCCGGCCGCTATGCGAAGGCGGCGCTGGAAAAGCTCGGTGCCTGGGCCGCCGTGGAGCCGAAACTGGCGCAGGCGGAAAACGTGCGGGCCGCGCTTGCCTTCGTTGCGCGCGGCGAAACGGCGATCGGCATCGTTTATGAAACGGATGCCAAGATCGAGCCGAAAACCAGGATCGTCGGGGTATTTCCCGAGGGTTCCTATCCGTCCGTCACTTACCCAGTGGCGCTAACAACCGATTCCAGGAGCCCGGCGGCCAGGCGATATCTCGATTTCCTCCGCAGCGTAACGGCAAAGGCGATCTTCGAGAAATACGGTTTCACATTTCTGATCCGGCCTGTGTCCTGAACGGCGGACCGAGCGCGTGCTTGATCTTTCCCCCCAGGATTGGACCGCAATACAGCTGTCGCTCCGCGTCGCACTGGTTTCGACGCTGATCGCGCTGCCGTTCGGCATCGCCATCGCGACGGTGCTGGCACGAACGTCGTTCCGGGGAAAATCGGCCATCGATGCGCTCGTGCATTTGCCGCTGGTGCTGCCGCCTGTGGTCACCGGCTACCTGCTGCTAGTGACTTTCGGCCGCAAAGCTCCGGTGGGCGCATTCCTTGCCGATCATTTCGGCATAGTTTTTTCCTTTCGGTGGACCGGCGCCGCGCTTGCGTGCGGCGTGATGGCGTTCCCGCTGATGGTGCGCGCGATAAGACTGTCGATCGAAGCGATCGATCAGCGTCTCGAGCACGCCGCGGCGACGCTCGGTGCCAACCCTGTCTGGACCTTCGCAACAATCACCTTGCCGCTTGCGTTGCCCGGGATCATCGCCGGCATGATGCTCGCTTTTGCACGCGCGCTCGGCGAGTTTGGGGCCACCATCACGTTCGTATCGAATATCCCGGGCGAGACGCAAACGATATCCGCCGCCATCTACACGCTCGTCCAGGTCCCCGGCGGCGACGCGGCCGCCCTCAGGCTGGTCATCGTAGCCATCGTCATCTCGTTCGCCGCGCTGCTCGCTTCGGAATGGTTTGCGCGGCGCGCTGCTGCCCGCCTGCACGGAATCTGACCATGCTCGCGCTTCAGGTCCAAAAGCAGCTTGGTGATTTCTCGGTGGACGTCACGTTCACCAGCGATGAAGGCGCGACGGCGTTGTTTGGCCCGTCAGGAAGCGGCAAAACCAGCGTGATCAACATGATTGCTGGCCTGCTTCGACCCGATCGCGGCCGTATCGCCCTCGACGGCGAAGTGCTCTTCGACGACGTAAAAGGCGTTGACGTTGCGGCCTGGAAACGACGGATCGGCTATGTCTTTCAGGAGGGCCGCCTGTTTCCGCATCTCTCGGTAAGACAGAACCTGCACTACGGACGCTGGATCAGCGGCCATGCGGACGACGCGAAAGAATTCAGCCACGTGGTGTCGCTGCTCGATATCGGTCATCTGCTGGATCGCAGACCGGGCAGGCTCTCAGGCGGAGAGCGCCAGCGTGTCGCGGTCGGCCGCGCCTTGCTTATGCGGCCGCGCCTGTTGCTGCTCGACGAGCCGCTTGCCTCGCTCGATGCCGCCCGCAAGCGCGATATCCTGCCCTATTTTGTGCGCCTGCGTGACGAAGCCCGGGTGCCGATGATTTACGTCAGCCACAATGCCACGGAAGTAAACCGGATCGCCAGCCACGTGGTGTGCCTCGATGCCGGAAAGGTCGTTGCTACGGGCGGCATCGACCTTCTCGACGCCGTGCAGGCCGATATGCTTGCCTAAGGAATGTTTCCCCCGGAACGAATCGTCTGCCTGACCGAGGAAACGGTCGAGACCCTGTACCTCCTGGGCGAGGATCACCGTATCGTCGGCGTGTCCGGTTACGCCGTGCGACCGCCGCAGGTGCGACGCGAGAAGCCGCGCGTGGCGGCTTTCGTCTCCGCTGATGTGCCGAAGATTCTCGCATTGAATCCCGACCTGGTGCTCGCTTTTTCCGACCTGCAGGCGGACATTGTCGCCGAACTGATCCGGAAAAATGTCGCCGTCCATACGTTCAATCAGCGTGACGTTGCCGGCATTCTCGACATGATTCGCACGCTCGGCGCGCTCGTCGGCGCGCCGGCGAAGGCGGACGTGCTCGCCGGCTCCCTCGCGCGACACGTCAACGAGGTCCATGAGCGTTCGCTGCGGCTGCCGCGCCGGCCCCGCGTCTATTTCGAGGAATGGGACGAGCCGATGATCTCGGGAATTGCATGGGTATCGCAGCTGATCGAGGCTGCCGGCGGCATTGATGTGTTTCCGGAACTCGCCGTCCGTAAAAATGCCAAAGACCGGATCGTTTCGCCGGACAATGTCATCGCCGCGCAGCCCGACATTATCGTCGGATCGTGGTGCGGCAAGAAGTTCGTCCCCGGCAAGGTTGCCGCCCGGCCGCGCTTTGCGGAAGTTCCGGCCGTCGCCACCGGATGGCTGCGCGAGATCAAATCGACTTTGATTCTGCAGCCGGGTCCCGCGGCCCTGACCGACGGGCTCGATGCAATGGCCTCGATTATCGAGGACTGGGCGGGACAACGTGCGACAGGCTGACAAATCGTGCGATAGCAATGGCACCGTCAGGCATGCTAAGGGTTGCCCGACAGGTTAAGGAATCAAGCCTATGCAGCCGACCGACAGACACACAAATCTCCGGATGGACTTGCTCCTGGTAGCCGTACTGGTTGCCCTGAATGTGACCGCGCGGCTGCTACCGCACGCGCCCGGCTTCCTGCCGGTTGCGGCAAGCGGACTTTTTGCCGCGCGCGTGCTGAGTGTCCCGGTACTTGCGCTTCTCGTACCAGTCCTCGGCATGATTCTGAGCGACATTGCCCTGCCGGGCGAGGATTGGCGCATTGAGGCCGTCGGCTTCGCCGCAATCGCCATCCCGGCGATCGCCGGCATGGCAACACGCCGCTGGCGCGGCGTCATTCCGGTGGTCGCCACGATGGTCCCGTGCTCGATCCTTTTCTTCCTCTTCTCCAACGGTGCAGTGTGGGCTTTCAGCGGCATGTATCCGTTTACGTGGCAAGGCCTCGTGCAATGCTACGCGGCGGCGCTGCCGTTCCTGGACAAGACGGTGCTCGGCGACCTGTTCTGGACCGCAGTCCTGTTTGGCGGCGCCTGGCTGGTCCGGCGCGTGCCTGCATTGTCGCGGCGCGCGGCCTAGCCCAGATATTTTTGTATCCGCCTGCGCGCCGATGCGACCCGGCCGGCAAGCCCGACGGGCTCTTCCGGCTCCGCCAACCTTAGCCCGACGGTCGTGACGCGACCGCCATCGACCTTGTGCGCAAGCAAGGCAATCGGGCCGAGTTCGACGATATCGCCCGCCTTCGCCCGGCGCTGGAGCTGCTCGCTGAAATAGTCGGCAAGCGTCACTTCAGCGTGATCCGCGGCGACCTGCAGGCCATAAATGTCGGCCAGCGCCCCGAGCGTTGCCGTTCCCGGCACGAAGAAGTCCCCGAGCAGCCGCGGATCGGGAGCGGACGTTGCCGGCATCTTCATGAAAAAGCGGTCAAGCGCCTGCGCCTTCTCCGGCGGCGCCAGAAGATAGACATAGTCGCCCTCGCGCACGGGCTGCGCCTCTGCCGGCGTGAGAATTTCTCCGCTTCGGACAACCAATGTCGGCCGCGCCCATGCGGGAATTAGCCCGCGGCGCAGATAGGGACTGTTCGCGGCGACCGGGTAGCCGACGATCTCGCGCGCCAACTGCCCCGGCAGATCAAGCTCCACGCGCCGCGGCAAGGGATCGGCTCGAACAAACGATATGTCGAGCTTGCGGGCGGCGAGTGCCACCGTCCAGCCCTGCACAAGCAGCGACGACAGCACCACGACAAAGGCAACGTCGAAAAACAGGTTTGCACGCGGCAGGCTCACCAGCAGCGGGATCGACGCCAGAAAAATGCCGACAGCACCGCGAAGTCCGACCCAGGATATGAATGTCAGCTCGCGCCACTGGAATTTGAACGGTGCGAGGCAAAGAAATACGGCGGCCGGCCGCGCAACCAGCATCAATGCCGCGGCGACCGCCACGGCGCCGAGGATGCTGTCGGCGAGACGATGCGGCCATGCCAACAGGCCAAGCAGCACGAACATGACGATCTGGGCCAGCCACGTGATCGCGTCGAGAAAAGCGATCACAGTGTTGTGGGCGCGTGTCTGCATGTTGCCGACGACGAGGCCGGCGAGATAGACGCCTAGAAAGCCCGATGCGTGCAGGGTATTGGCAAAGGCAAAGACAACCAGCGCGCTGACAGCCACAAACGGAGCGTGCAGCCCCTGCGCAAGGGTCAACCGGTTGAGGACAAAGGCGATAACGCGTCCCCCGGCAAAACCGATGACACATCCAAGTATTGCTTCGCGCAGGAATTCCGTCAGTGCATGTGACCAATCCTGCTTGCCGACAAGCAAAATCTCGACCAGCAGCATGGTGAGGAATATCGCGAACGGATCGTTGGTACCCGATTCGACTTCGAGTACCGCCCGAACCCGCGGTCGCAGCCTCAGGCCGCGCGCATTGATCAGGAAGAACACCGCGGCAGCGTCGGTTGATGCAACGGCAGCCCCGATCAGCAGCGCCTCCATCCAGCCAATCCCGAAGGCGAATTTTGCGACCGGTGCGGTCAGAACCGCGGTGACCAGCACGCCGATGGTCGCAAGCGTCACGGCCGGCGCCAGCACGTTGCGGAATGTGACAAACCTCGTGCGCAGGCCGCCGTCGAAAAGGATCAGTGCGAGCGCGATGGAACCGACGGCATAGGTGGTGCCGACGTCGTCAAACTTGATGCCGCCGGGTCCGCCTTCCCCCGCCAGCATGCCGACCAGGAGAAAGACCAGCAGCAGCGGCGCGCCGAAGCGCAGCGCGATCAGGCTCGACAGAATGCCGGCAAGCACCAGCAGACTGCCGAGCAATATGAGCAGGCTTATGCTGTCGAGCGAGCCCATCGCGCGAATCTCCTCCCGCTATAGGAGGGATTCGCGCGTATCGGGGCAACCGCAAAGATCGCCGCAGACCGGATAACGTTCAGAAGGCGACCTTATCGCCGCCCTTGAGCGACAGGATGTCCCGCGCCTCATCGGGCGACGCAATTTCAAGCCCGAGGCCTTCGAGGATTTTGCGGACCTGCGTCACCTGTTGAGCATTGGATTCGGCAAGCTTGCCGGGTCCGATCCAGAGCGAGTCTTCCATTCCGACCCGGACATTGCCGCCCATGGCAGCGGCAATGGCGGCAACCCGCATCTGGTTCTGCCCGGCGCCGAGCACCGACCAATGATAGTTGTCGCCGAGAAGGCGGTCGGCGGTGCGTTTCATCATGATGACATCTTCCGGATGCGGGCCGATGCCGCCGAGGATGCCGAACACCGACTGGACGAACAGCGGCGGCTTCACCACCCCGCGATCGAGAAAATGGCGCAGCGTATAGAGATGCCCGATATCGTAGCATTCGATCTCGAAGCGCGTTCCGTTTCCGGCGCAGGTAGTCAGAATGTACTCGATATCGGCAAATGTGTTCTTGAACATACCGCCACGCGAACGCTCGAGGTACGGCTCCTCCCAGTCATATTTGAATTTTCCCTTGTACCGCGGAATCATCGGATAGAGCCCGAAGTTCATCGTACCCATGTTGAGCGATGCGACTTCCGGCTTGAATGTCGCGGCAGGGCGGACGCGCTCTTCAGCGGTCATTGTCGGCGCGCCGCCGGTCGTGATGTTCACGACCACGTTGGAACGCTGCTTGATCACCTTCAAAAACGGGGCAAACGCCTCCGGTGTCTGATCCGGACGACCGTCCTGCGGGTTGCGCGCATGCAGATGTACAATCGCCGCGCCGGCTTCGGCCGCGCCGATGGCGGCGTCGGCGATCTCCTGGGCCGTCACCGGGAGGTGTGGCGACATTGAAGGGGTGTGAATCGAGCCGGTAACAGCACAGGTAATGATGACTTTGCGCGACTTCGCCATGGGCTTTCCATCCAGATGAAGTGAGTGTTCTCGATTGGCAAATAGACTTGGCAGGCAATCCTAGAGTATCAGCCGTGCAGAAGTCACCCTGCCAGCCTCCAAACGCCAGGGCCCATGTCCACAGCAGACAAGGTTCACAAGCCGACGATGATCGTCGGTATCGTCTGCGGCACGCTCGCGGCCCTCGCGTGGGCGACGGGCTTCGTCGTCGCAAAGCACGGCATACAGGTCGGCTTTTCGCCTGCCGACCTCGCCTTTCATCGCTTCTTCTGGTCCGGACTGCTGGTCCTTCCGCTCGTCATTCGGGAAGGCATCCGCGACCTCGGCGGCATCGGCTGGGGGCGCGGATTCGCAATGACCGTGCTCTCCGGGCCGCCGCAATCGCTGCTTGCGTACAGCGGCTTCATTCTCGTTCCGCTCGGCCATGGCACGACAATTCAGCCCGCTTGCGCGGCGCTGTCGGGGCTGATCCTGGCGTCGCTGGTCCTGCGCGAGAATCCAACGTTTCAACGCGTCTTGGGCGGTGTGATCATCATCGCCGGCCTTCTGCTGTTCGGCGCCGAATCTCTCGCGACGCTCGGCAACGCCGGCGTCGGCGGCGACCTTCTGTTCGCGACAGCCGGACTGTTCTGGGCGACCTTCGGCACGCTGCTGCGACTCTGGAACGTCGCAGGCACGCGGGCGGTAAGCGCCGTCGGAGCCGTCTCGCTGATTGTTCTCGCGCCGATTTATCTTTTCATCCACGGAACCGGCGGCCTGATACGGCAGGGCCTGTTCGAGAATCTTCTGCAAGCCGTTGTTCAGGGCGGCATTGCCGGCTCGCTGCCGATATACCTGTTCGCCCACGCCGTCATTGCGCTCGGCGGCGGGCGCGCGGCGACGTTTCCGGCCCTGGTGCCCGTGTTCGGCGTCGTCATCGGATTCCTCGCTCTCGGTGTCGTGCCAACGCTTGCACAATTCATCGGGATGCTGATCGTGCTCCTTGGCTTTCACTTCGCCCTTCGGCGTTGAACGGAGCGCTCAAAAACCTAATTCTCCGGTCCGGCGTACTTTCCGGCGGTCTCCGGAAACATGTTCTTGATGATCTTGAATTTTGAAATGTCGACGGTCGCGTCCATGTGCAGGAAAACGACCGCATCGCGCAACACCTTCTCAATGCCGAAGTCGAGCATGACGCCGTTGCCGCCGTGAAGCTCGACGGCGTGCTGGGCGACTTTCATGATTTCTTCCGACGCAAACATCTTGGCCATGTTGACGAGAATCTCGGCATCCGGCGCATTCTCGTCGACCGCCTGCGACGCCCGGTCGAGCAGCGCACGCACCGCCTCGATCCGCGTTGCCATGTCGGCAAGCCGCAAGGCCACCGCCTGATGCTTGATCAGGATACGGCCACCCTGAACGTAGTTCTGGACGTAGTCCGCGGTTGCCTCGAAGGCGCGCACGCCAACGCCGAGATTCTTCGCCGCCTGGATGATCTTGCCCGGCCGGAAATAGATGCCTGCGGAGCCCATCGCATTGTCCTGCACCAGCAAATGGTCGTCCGGCACGAACATGTCCTCGAAGACCATCTCGCCATTGTTCATGAAGCGGCAGCCGAGCGTCTCGTTGCAGCGTGCCACCGAAAAGCCCTTCGTTTCGCGCGGCACCAGGAAAGACGACGTCCCCTGCAGCATTCCGACTTTCGGATTGGTGTTGGCGTAGACGACGTAGAGCGAGGCGTCGTAGCCGTTGGAAATGAATTGCTTGCGGCCGTTGATGACCCAGCCGCCGTTGGTCTTGACGGCCTTGGTATGCATGGCCGCTTCCGGCACGTTGTAGGGCAGCCAGCGGTCGGAAGCACCGCGCGGCTCCGTCAGGCAGTGCGCCATGAGGAACTGGGGCTCGGCGACGAGCCGCTTGAACCATTTCTCCTGGAGGTGGCGTGGCGCGAACTGCCGCAGCAGCACGGAAACCTTCCAGTTCTGCACCATCTTGTCGGCAAGGCCTGAGTCGCCGCGCGCAAGTTCTTCCGCGACGATCGCGAAGGTCTTGACCTCGGTCCCCTTCTCGAGCTCGACGCCGCCGAACTCCTCCGGCACGCCAAGTGTACGGATGCCGATTTTCTCGGCCTCCTCGAGGATCCGCGGCGGCAAACGGTCTTCGGGGACCATCGACCATTCGCGCTGCCAGTTCTGCTTGATGAAAGGGAGAACGACATCATCGACGAAGGCGCGGCAGCTCTGCCGCATGATCCGTTGTTCCTCGGACAGACCACGGTCGGCTGCCATACGATCGAGCATCGGCGTTTTCCTCGCTTGCGTTTTCTTTTCGACTGTATTGCGCCGATGTTACGTCAAGTTGGGCACGTGCGCGAGGCGCCATCGAACCGGCGTTTTCGATAGGGTGAAAGCGGTCAATCCTGGTACGGTCGCCCATAATTTTCGACGTCTTGATCAAGGAGCGGTCCAATGGCTGATCGGCAGGGCGATACCATGGAAGGCGGTTGCACGTGTGGCGCGGTCCGTTACCGTCTCAAGGCGAAACCGCTGTTCGTGCACTGCTGCCATTGCACGTGGTGCCAGCGCGAAAGCGGATCGGCTTTCGCAGTCAACGCCTTTATCGAGGCGTCGCAGGTTGAATTGCTGAAAGGCAGACTCACCGAGGTGACGCTTCCGAGCGCCAGCGGCAGGGGCCAGGTCTTCTGGCGCTGTGCCGACTGCGGCGTGACACTCTGGAGCAACTATCCCCAGGCCGGCCCCAGCATTCATTTCATACGCGCCGGAACGCTCGACGATCCGTCGCGCGTTCCGCCCGACATTCACATCTATACCTCCACCAAGCAGCCCTGGGTGGTCATTCCGGACGGCGTTCCTGCCACCGGCGAGTTCTACCGGCCGGCCGATCATTGGCCGCCCGAGAGCGCCGCGCGGTTCGAGGCGGCGCGAACACCCCGATAAAGTTATGCAGCTTTGCGGTTTGCCAGGAATTCGCTCATCCGGTCGAGCGCCTTGAGGATGTTCTCGGTCGAGTTGGCGTAGCTCAGGCGGATATAGCCTTCACCCAGGATGCCGAAGTCCGGCCCGCCGATGACGGCGACGCCCGCGTCTTCGAGCAGCGCCGAGGCAAGCGCTTTTGCCTTCCAGCCGGTGTGCTTGATGTTCGGGAACGCATAGAAGGCGCCCTTCGGCGTCGCGCATGATACGCCGGGCAATTTGTTGAGCCCCTCAACGACGACCTTTCGCCGTCTGTCAAATTCGGCGACCATCTTCGTCACTTCGTCCTGCGGGCCTTTCAGGGCCGCAAGACCCGCATACTGCGCCGATGCGTTGACGCAGGAATGCAGGTTGACCGCAAGTTTGCGCGCGTAGTCGTAGAGCTTTCCGGGCCAGACCGCATAACCCAGCCGCCACCCGGTCATGGCGTAGGTCTTCGACCAGCCATTGAGCAGGATCAGCCGGTCACGAATCGACGGGTAGGACAGCAGGCAGACGTGCGTTTCGCCATCATAGACCATGTGGTCGTAAATCTCGTCCGACATCACGGCGAGGTCGGGCCACTTTTCCAGGCCGGCGACGAGCTTGTCGACTTCCGTTTTCGGCGTGACGCCGCCCGTCGGATTCGCCGGAGAGTTGAGAATCAGCAACCGCGTACGCGGCGTGATCAGCTTCAACGTCTCGTCCGCGGAGAACGCAAAGCCGTTTTCCTCGCGGATCGGCACCGGCACCGGCTTCGCGCCGGTGAACTCGATCATCGACCGGTAGATCGGAAATCCCGGGTCGGGATACATGATCTCCACACCGGGCTCACCGAACATCAGGATCGACATGAACATCGTCGGCTTGCCGCCCGGCATGATCATCACGCTGTCGGGCGAAACCTCGACCTTGAAGCGCTTGGCAAGATCCGCCGCGACTGCCTCGCGCAGCGGCGGAATGCCGTTGGCCGGCGTGTAGCCATGATGGCCGTCGCGCAAGGCCTTAACCGCGGCTTCGACGATGAAATCCGGGGTCCGGAAATCGGGTTGCCCGATGCCGAGATTGATGATGTCGCGGCCCTGAGCCGCCAGGGCGTTGGCACGCGCAAGCACCGCGAAGGCGTTTTCCTCGCCGATGCGGTCGAAAGCCGCGATGGTACGAAGCATGACTGCAATCCTTCCGCGCGGGGCGCCGTTCGCTGAAAGATCATGCGCCGGCGCCTCGATGAGGGCCGCAGTTCAGCCGATCAGGCGGCAAAAATCAAACGCCGCCGGGACCTTCATCCCTACCGCGTTTCAGGGGTCCCCGCCCATACGACCGCTGATGTCGCGCAGCAGCTGAAAGCGGATATTCGGGTCGGGGTCATCGCCGAGATAAACGTCCCCGAAATACAACGGACCCGGCCGCACGAGGTCGGTTCCGCGATGGTAGGGATCGCTTTGAACGGTCTTCGACGTGGCCACGACCTTCTTGTGCTTGCGCACCTTCTCGGCGTTCGCCGGCATCGCAAACACAAATGCCGCGGCACCGGCGGCAACGAGGATCTTGAGCGGGAGAGACGGCATGGCGCGCTCCTTGCAAGGCGGATTGCAAACCGGATTGCAAATTCGAGGATCACGCATAACGAATTGCGGTCGTTGGGCAAAGTAAATGCCGCATCAAGTCGATCACAAGTCGGTGTCGGAATAACCGGGCGGCTCGGGTGTTTCGCAATCTTCCAATGTTGCAATCTCAGGTCCGTTGGAGGCATTGTGCGCTCCCCGCCTCCGGCAGGACGAGATCATGAGTGCCTCCGACAAACGCCGCGTGTTCCGCGCATTGCACCAGAGCGGCTGCTTCGTCATTCCCAATCCCTGGAACGTCGGCAGTGCGCGCTACCTGCAAGGCCTCGGCTTCAAGGCATTGGCGACCACAAGCTCCGGCTATGCGCACTCGATCGGCTACTCGGATGGCGACGTTACCCGCGACATGGTGCTGGCACACTGCCGCGAGATTGCGCAGGCAACGGATATCCCGGTAAACGCCGACTTCGAGGGCGGCTATGCCGACGACCCGGACGAGGTCGCAGCCAATGTCCGGCTGTGCGTCGATACGGGCGTTGCCGGTCTCTCAATTGAGGATTTTACCGGCGATGAAGGCAACCCGCTGTATGACTTCGACCTGGCCGTAAAGCGCGTGCGCGCCGCGCGCGATGCCATCGATAAAGCCGGCGGTGACGTCGTGTTTACCGCGCGCACGGAAGGCTTCATCCGCAATCGGCCGGATCTCGACGAGACGATCCGCCGCCTCAAGGCCTTTGCCGACGCGGGCGCCGACTGCCTTTATTCTCCCGGAATCAGGACACGCGAGCAGATCGCGGCGACGGTCAAGGCTGTCGCCCCGAAGCCGATCAATTTTCTCAACAGCGGGCCGTTCGGCTACACCGTGGGCGATCTCGCCGCCCTCGGCGTGCGTCGCATCAGCGTTGGCGGCACGATGGCGCGCGTCGCCATGCATGCCTTCCTGCAGTCGGCCAGGCAGATTGCGAACGAGGGCAAATTCGACAGTTTTGCCGGCGTCGTGACGAACGCCGAACTGAACAAGTTCTTTCACGACGACCTGCAGCGCCGCCCGAAACCGTGAGTGATCCGCACCGACATCCGGCGACCGGGCAGCCGATCGGCGCGCCGGTCGATGACCGACCGGCGGCACGTCCCGGGCCCGTGACGCTTGCAGGACGCTACGGTCGCGTCGAAAAGCTCCGGCCCGATCATGCGCCAGCCCTGTGGGACGCGGTCAAAGGCCACGACGCGATCTGGACATACATGTCGCAATACGGGCCGTTCGCGGACGCGGCCGAATTTGCAGCCTGGCTCACGGGACGCGCCGCCCTCGATGATCCCTACGCCTATGCCATCGTCGATCGCGAAAATCGCGCGATCGGGATTGCCACCTTGATGGACATCCAGCCCGAGATGCGGGTCATCGAGGTCGGCCACATCGTCTACTCACCCGCGTTGCAACGCACGCCGCTCGGCACCGAAGCGCAGTATCTGCTCGCACGCTATGCATTCGAGACGCTGGGCTACCGGCGCTACGAATGGAAGTGCAATTCGCACAACGCGGCGTCGCGGCGCGCAGCCTTGCGATACGGTTTCATCTTCGAGGGCGTGCTGCGCCAGCACAAGATCGCGAAAGGCCACAATCGCGACACGGCCTTTTTCTCGATGCTCGACCGCGAATGGCCGCAGCGCAAGCGCAACTTCGAAAGCTGGCTGGCGCCGGAGAATTTCACCGCCGATGGACGGCAGAAAACCGGCCTGAGCAGGCTAAACGGCGTTACGGAATGAGTGTCCAGCCTTCAGCAGCGCGCCTGATGCAGCAGCGCCCTTTCGTGCTGTTCTGGCTGGCGCGTCTCACCTCGACGATGGGCTACCAGATGCTGGCCCTGACAATCGGCTGGCAGGTCTACGACATCACCAACAGCGCATTCGATCTCGGCCTCGTGGGGCTCATCCAGTTTGTGCCCGCCGTCATTCTTACATTGCTGATCGGTCACGCCGCGGACCGCTACGACCGGCGGCTGATCGTGCGCGCGGCACACAGCGTCTATGCACTCGCGGCGGTCATGATTACGGCGGCGCTGATTGCCGGCGCGCTGAGTCGCGACCTGTTGTTCGTCGCAGTCTTCATAATCGGATGCGCGCGCGCTTTCGAGATGCCGACGGCGCACGCGCTTGCACCCACACTGGTGCCGCCTGCATTGATTTCACGCGCCGTCGCGGCCTGGACCTCCGCCAACCAGACGGCCGTGATTTGCGGTCCCGCCCTCGGCGGACTCGTCTATGCGCTCAGTCCGGTACTGATCGGCGGGATCTGCCTGATGTTTTTCGCCGGCTCGATAACGCTGGTCACCCTGGTACAATCCAGAGGCCCCGCGCCGACGCGCGATCCGCCGACATTCGCGTCCGTGCTTGCAGGCTTTCATTACATCCGTAGCCGGCGACGGCTTCTCGGCGTGATCACGCTCGATCTCTTCGTGGTCATTCTCGGCGGAGCGACCGCTCTGCTGCCCATCTATGCGAGGGATATTCTCGCGGTCGGCCCGATCGGCCTTGGCCTCTTGCGCTCGGCGCCGGCGGTCGGCGCGCTGATCACGTCGATCGTGCTGGCCCGCCATCCGATCGAGCGACACATCGGCCGCAAGATGTTCGCTGTGGTCGGGCTTTACGGGATAACGACGATCATTTTCGGCCTGTCGACCTCTTTTCCCGTTTCGCTGCTTGCACTCGCCGTGCTCGGCGCCTCGGACGCGGTGAGCATCGTCATCCGGTTCTCGCTGGTCCAGATCGAGACCCCCGACGAGAAGCGCGGGCGCGTGAGCGCGATCAACTACCTCTTCGTCGGTTCGTCGAATACGCTCGGCGAATTCGAGTCCGGCCTTGTCGCGGCTTGGCTTGGCACCGTGCCGTCGGTCGTCATCGGCGGACTTGGTTCGCTGCTGGTCGCCGGCACATGGATGATGCTATTTCCGGATCTGCGCCGGATCGATCGCTACGAGCCGGCGGATCGAGAGCAAATGAGGGCGTGATGCACATACTGATGACCGGCGCCGCCGGCATGATCGGGCGCAAGCTCACCGCAAGACTGGTCAAGGACGGAAAATTGAACGGCCGGACCATTGACCGGCTCACGCTGATCGATGTCGTGCCTCCCGAGAAACCGCGTGATTTTGCCGGAACGACTGAGGTTTCCACCGCCGATCTTTCCGCGCCGGGCGTGGCGGCCAAAGCCATCGCGGCGAAGCCGGACGTGATCTTTCACCTCGCCGGCGTCGTGTCCGGCGAGGCGGAAACCGATTTCGACAAGGGCTACCGCGTCAATCTCGACGGAACCCGGGCGCTGTTCGAGGCCATACGTTCGGCAGCCTATGTGCCGAAGGTCGTCTTCACCTCGTCCATTGCCGTCTATGGCGCGCCCTTCCCGTCCTCGATCCCCGACGAATTTCATCTCACGCCGCTGACCTCGTATGGAACGCAGAAGGCGATTTGCGAGCTCCTGCTCGCCGACTACACGCGGCGCGGATTCCTCGACGGGATCGGTATCCGGCTGCCGACCATTTGTGTCCGGCCGGGAAAGCCGAACAAGGCCGCATCGGGGTTCTTCTCCGGAATCATCCGGGAGCCGCTCGCGGGCCAGGAGGCGCTTCTTCCCGTTGCCGATACCGTACGCCACACGCATGCGAGTCCGCGCGCAGCAGTCGGGTTTCTCATTCACGCCGCGGGTCTTGAGCGCGAGCAGGTCGGACCGCGTGTGAACCTCGCGATGCCTGGCGTTTCATGCACGGTCGGTGAGCAGATCGAAGCCCTTCGCCGCGTCGCCGGCGACAAGGTGGCCGCGCGGATCCGCCGTACGCCTGATGAGCTGGTTCAGAGAATCGTTTCCGGCTGGGCCGAGCGAATCGATGCCAGGCGCGCACGCGATCTCGGGTTCAAGGCCGAGGGCAGTTTCGATGAAATCATCCGCGCCCATATCGAGGACGAATTGGGCGGAAAAATCGCCGCCTGATGCGGACCCAGCCGAGGCGTTAACGATCGCGCGCTTGCACCGCGCGCCGCAAACCTTACATTGTAGGGCATGACCTACGTCGACGCCGCAGTCGCCCCCGTCCGCAAGACCGGACAAATCAAGATCCATGGCTCCATTGCCTTCGAGGGGATGCGAAAAGCCGGTCAACTCGTCGCACGCTGCCTTGACATGCTGACCGAGCACGTCGGGCCGGGCGTGCCGACTGAAAAAATCGACAAGCTCGTCTTCGAATACGCCATGGACCACGGCGCGTTGCCCGCGACGCTGATGTACCGCGGCTACAGGAAGTCGACCTGCACCTCGGTCAATCATGTCGTCTGCCACGGCATCCCCGGCGACAAGCCGCTCAAGGACGGCGACATCGTCAATATCGACGTGACGCTCATCCTCGACGGCTGGCATGGCGATTCCAGCCGGATGTTCGCAATCGGTGAAATACCGCGCCGCGCCGAGCGGCTTATCGAGGTCACGCACGAGGCGATGATGCGCGGCATCGCCGCGATCCGGCCTGGCGCCACGAGCGGCGATATCGGCCACGCGATCCAGACCTATGTGGAAGCCCAGCACATGAGCGTGGTCCGTGATTTTTGCGGTCACGGGCTTGGACGCCTTTTCCATGACGAACCGAACATCGTCCACGTCGGCCGCCCCGGTGAAGGTATCGTGCTCAAGCCGGGCATGTTCTTCACCGTGGAGCCGATGATCAACCTCGGCCGCCCGCACGTGAAAGTACTGTCCGATGGCTGGACCGCCGTCACCCGCGACCGTTCGCTTTCGGCGCAGTTCGAGCATAGCGTCGGCGTCACCAAGGACGGCGTCGAGGTCTTCACCTTCTCGCCGGCGGGTCTGCACAAGCCGCCCTACTGACGGCAGCCAGCCTCCCGAAGCAATCCGGACTCGTCCTTTTCGCTGATACTACTGCGGCGTGTTTTCACGCTATGTTCGTTTCATGGCGGAAAACCCAGCCACACGTGTTGCACCGGTCGCGCCGCACTTTCACGGGCATCGTGAGCGTCTGCGGGCCCGCTTCCGGCAAGCCGGCGCGGACGCCATCAGCGACTACGAACTGCTCGAGCTCGTGCTCTTCCGCGCCCTGCCGCGGCGCGACGTCAAGCCGCTCGCAAAGGACCTGATCGCAACATTCGGCTCCTTCCCGGAAGTTATCTCGGCGCCGTCGGCAAGGCTCGCGGAAGTCAAAGGCATGGGTGCTGCCGCAATCACCGAGTTGAAACTGGTGCATGCGGCGGCGAGCCGGCTTGCCCGCGGCCAGGTGCACAGGCGCCCGGTTCTCTCATCCTGGACAAGCGTGATCGACTATTGCCGCACCACCATGGCCTTTGCCGAGAAGGAGCAGTTTCGCGTCCTGTTTCTCGACAAGCGCAACCAGCTGATTGCCGACGAGGTGCAGCAGGTCGGCACCGTCGACCACACGCCCGTCTATCCGCGCGAGGTCGTCAAACGCGCGCTTGAATTGTCCGCAACCGCGCTGATACTCGTTCACAATCATCCGTCAGGTGATCCGACGCCATCGCACGCCGATATCCAGATGACGCAGACGATCATTGACGTCGCCAACCCGCTCGGAATCGCAGTGCACGATCACATCATTGTCGGCAAGGAAGGGCACGCAAGCTTCAAAAGTCTGCGTCTGATCTGAGCGGCTACTGCCTGACCAGGGTGATCTGGTCGGTGGTTTCCGGCATACGGCGCCAGGTCGTGCCGTCAACCTCCTCGAAGCGCCACGGGTTGCCGCGCGCGGGCAGCAGCATCAGTTCGTCGCGATCGATGCGCCATTGCGTGAAATTGAGCCGCGCCAGCGCCGCATCGCATCCGGGTTTTACGGTGACCGCGAAGCCGTCGCCGGCCTTGGCCATGGCCAAAGTCAGCAGGCAGGCGGGTGCACCGCCTTTCCGCACGATCGCCCAGTCGCCGGCGACCGTTTCGGCCGGCTTCGACGGCCCGGCGGCAGCAGCGGCGTTCTGCAGAAAAAGAACGCCGATGCCCGGTGTCGGCGCCTCGAAGAGGCCGTCCTCGACCTCGCTGAACTCGACCAGCGACCGGCCACGCGCATCGACGAAATAGAGCAGATCGTTTTCAGGAAACTTCCAGCCGGCAATGTCGCGCACGATCGGGAAGAGATTGACGCAGTTGGCGTCGAACTCGACCTTGAAGCCGGCCGGACCCGGATCTGATTTCAGCGTGGCCGTGCAGGTGCGATCCCGGTCGGCATTGGAGAACTCCCAGCTGCCGACCACGCGCCTGGCCGATTCGCCAAGCTGCGCCGGCGCCTGCGCAAAGGCCGTGCCGGCGAAACACAGCGCAACAAACCCTACGGCGCACCGCATCATATTCATCTGGCATCCGCAGCGGTCGCTTACGAGCGTTTCGGCGGCCACGGTGTCTCCGGTACTGGCGTAAGCGGCGGCTTGCCGGCCGCCCAGGCCAGGATGTTGTCGACCACGAGCTGATCCATCGCCGCGCGCGTCACCTCGGTCGAGGAGCCAAGATGCGGGAAGAGCACGATGTGATCCATCTCGATCAGCTCCTTCGGCACGTGCGGCTCGTTGGCAAAGACGTCAAGGCCGGCGGAATAGATGGTGCGGTTTTTCAGGGCCTCGATCAATGCCGGCTCGTCGACGACCGAGCCGCGCGCCATATTGATAAGCACGCCCCTGGGACCGAGCGCCTTGAGCACCTCGGCATTGATCATGTTCTTTGTGGACGCACCTCCCGGCACGATCACCATCAGCGTGTCGACGTCGCGCGCCATATCGAGAAGCTTCGGATAGTACTTGTACTTCACACCGGGTTGCGGATTGCGGCTGTGGTAGACGACCGGCACGCCGAAGGCCTCAAGCCGGCGCGCGATGGCCTTGCCGATGCGGCCCATCCCGACCATGCCCACGGTGCGGTCGCGCAACGTCGCCTTGGTAAGCGGGTAGTGCCCCTGCGGCCATTTGCCGGCGCGCAGGAAGCGCTCGGACTGCGGGAATTCCCGCACCGTGCACAGCAGGAGACCGATGGCCGTATCCGCCACCTCCTCGTTGAGCACGTCGGGCGTGTTGGTGACGATGATTCCATGCTCGCCCGCCCACTTGGCGTCGATGTGATCGTAGCCGACGCCGAAGCTTGAGACCTGCTCGAGCCTGGGGAACTGCTTCAGGAATTTCTCATCGACTTTGTTGGCGGTATAGGCAATGGCGATCGCCCGGATCTTGTCGCCGTACTGCTTGAGAAAGGTGTCCTTGTTCTCGATCTCGAGCCAGTGATGGAGATTCACCTTGCCTTCAAAACCTTTCATCATCACCGGCTTCCGGGCGCCGACCATCAACACATCCGGCTTTTCGCCAGCCATTGCCTGCTCCTTGTCAAACCAACGCCGTAACCGGCTTCTCGATAAAGTCCTTGAAGACAGCTAACAGCTCGGCCCCAAGCGCGCCATCCACGACCCTGTGATCGCACGAGAGCGTGACGGTCATCTGGCTGACGAATTTCACACTGCCGTCCTCCGCTTCGACGGGCGCCCGGCGCGTCGAGCCGACCGCAAGGATCGTCGCGTGCGGCGGATTGATGATGGCCGAGAATTCGCGGACGCCGTACATCCCGAGATTGGAGATGGCGCTCGATCCGCCCTGATATTCGTTCGGCCTGAGTTTCTTCTGGCGCGCACGCTCGGCGAGGCCGCGCATCTCGGCGGAAATCGTGGTGAGCGATTTTGCCTCGGCGTTGCGGATCACCGGCGTGATCAGGCCGCCCTCGAGCGCCACGGCGACCCCGATATCCGAACTGCGGAAACGCAGAATACGATCGCCGGCCCAGACCGCGTTCGCCGCCGGAATGCGCTGCAAGGCCGCCGCCCAGGCCTTGATTATGAAGTCGTTGAGCGAGAGCCTGAACGCCGGCTGCCCGGCGCTGTCTTTCGGCGCGGCCACATTCGCCTCCTCGCGCATCGCGATCAGGCGGCCCGCGTCGAGATCGGCGGTCAGATAGAAATGCGGAATCGTCTGCTTGGCCTCGACCAGTCGCGTGGCGATGGTCCGGCGCATCGAATCGAGCGGCACCTCCTCATAGGCGATGCCTTCGTACAGCGCCTTGACCTGCGCCGCGCTCGCGCCGGTCGCGATCGCCGGCGCTGCGCCGCCAGACGCCGCCCGCTCAATGTCGGCGGCGACGATCCGCCCATGCGGCCCGGAGCCGGAAATGCGCGTAAGATCGATGCCGCGCTCGCCGGCAAGGCGCCGCGCCAGCGGCGTGACCGCGGCACCGGTCGCAAGCCTTGCCGGCCCGAAATTCCGCTCCGGCGTACGCACGGCGTGGAACGGATCCATCGGCGCGGCCGGACGTGGCATTGGCGTGGAATGGACGGCTGACGCGGACCCACTTGTCCTCTCGTCCCCGCGAAAGCGGGGACCCGGTGCAGCGTCGCCCTGGACTCCCGCTGGAGCCTGCACTCGGGCCGCGCTCGGCGCGGACCCGGGTGCGGGAGTGAGCGGAGGTTGGCTGGCAGGCTGTGACTTTGTCGCTTCACCCGCACCCGAAATCACTGCAACCACGGCCCCAACCTTGGCGACGTCGCCGACTTGGAAGCGAATCTCGGTGAGGGTGCCGCTCGTCGTCGACGGGACCTCCATCGACGTCTTGTCGGTTTCGATCTCGAAAAGATTGTCGCCCGGCTTCACCGCGTCGCCGGCGTTCTTGAACCATTTGGTGATCTTGCCCTCGGCGACGGTCTCGCCAAGCTGCGGCATCAGGACGTCCACGGTCTTGCCCTCGAATTTCTGCCGACTGCCGCTACCAGCTCACCGACACATATTGCGTCTCGAGGAATTCCATCATCCCCTCGTGCGCCCCTTCGCGGCCAAGCCCGGATTGCTTCGTGCCGCCGAACGGCGCCGCCGGATCCGAAACCAGGCCGCGGTTGAGGCCGATCATTCCGAAATCGAGTTTCTCCGACACCCGCATGCCGCGACTGAGGTCCTTTGTATAGAGATAAGCAACCAGGCCGTATTCCGTATCGTTGGCCCGCTTGATCGCCTCCTCTTCGGTCTTGAAGGTCTGGATTGACGCGACAGGCCCGAAAATTTCCTCGTTCAGCATTTTCGCCGAGTCCGGCACATTGGTCAGCACCGTCGCCGGATAGAAGAAGCCGGGACCATCCGGCGTCTTGCCACCGACCAGCACCTTGGCGCCCTTTTTCACGGCGTCGTCGACCAGTTCGATGACCTTGTCGCGCCCATCCTTGTTGACGAGCGGACCAAGATTGACGCCCTCGTCGAGACCGTTGCCCATCTTCAGCGAGCCCATCTTGGCGGTCAGTTTCTTTGCGAACTCGTCGTGCACTTTCTCGTGCACGTAGAAGCGGTTGGCCGCCGTGCACGCCTCGCCCATGTTGCGCATCTTGGCGATCATCGCCCCGTCGATCGCCGCGTCGATGTCGGCGTCATCGAATACGATGAACGGCGCGTTGCCGCCAAGCTCCATCGCCGGCTTGACGATATTGTCGGCGGCTTCATGCAGGAGCTTGCGTCCGACTTCAGTCGAGCCGGTGAAAGAGACGACGCGCACGCGCGGATCGTGCAGCATGGCGCTGACGACCTTACCGGACGAGCGGGACGGAATGACATTGACCACGCCGGCCGGCACTCCGGCTTCTTCCAGCGCCGGCATCAGGGCGAGCATCGTCAGCGGCGTGTCGGACGCGGGCTTGAGCACCACCGGGCATCCGGCGGCAAGCGCCGGACCGATCTTGCGCGTCGCCATCGCCGCAGGAAAATTCCACGGCGTCACCAGCACCGCGATCCCGGCCGGCTTGTGGTGCACGAAAATGCGCGCGCCCGACGCCGGTGCGCGCGATACCTCGCCGATGTTGCGCACGGCCTCCTCCGCGTACCAGCGGAAGAATTCGGCGGCGTAGGCGACCTCGCCACGCGAGTCAGGCAGGGCCTTGCCGTTTTCCAGCGTAATCAGCTTCGCGAAACGCTCGGCATCGCGCATGATGAGCTCGTACGCCTTGCGCAGAATTTCCGCCCGCTCGCGCGGCTTACGTCCGGCCCATCCCTCGAATGCGCCTTCCGCGGCATCGAGCGCAGCCTTTGCGTCATCGACGGTGGCGCTGGCAACGGATGCGATCTTGCGCTCGGTCGCGGGATCGATCACGTCGAATCGGCCGCCGTCGGAGGCCTTGCGCCACTTGCCGCCGATCCAGAGATCTGTCGGAACATTGGCCAGGAGATTTTCGTACATGAGACTACCTCTCAACTTGCGCCGCTGATTCCCGCGCAAGCAGGAATCCAGACTGGGTCCCCGCTTTCACGGGAACGAACGGGTCAATTAACTGTTCAGCGACCGCCTCACCGTCTCCGCGATCCGCTCCGGTGTCGGCAGCACTGCGTCTTCCAGAATATCGGCAGCCGGCAGCGGTATATGCGGTGTCGTGATGCGCACCGGCGGGCCGTCCAGGTCGTAAAACGCCTCGTCGGCCGCGATCGACACGATCTCGGCGCCCCATCCGCAAAGCCGCGGATTTTCCTCGACAGTGAAGAGCCGGTTCGTTTTCGCGACCGAACCGAGGATGGTCTGCGTATCGAGCGGCACAAGCGAGCGTACGTCGACAACTTCGCAATCGATGCCGTGTTCCGCCTTGAGCTTCTCGGCAGCCTCGAGTGCCCGCGGGACCATCAGTGCCAGCGCGCAGATGGTCGCATCCTTGCCGGCGCGCAGGACTTTGGCCGTGCCGAGACGGTCGACAATCTCGCCGTCGGGAACCTCGCCCTTCGTGGGATAGAGCGACTTATGCTCGAGGAAGATCACCGGATCGGGATCGCGCACCGATGCCGCCAGCAGGCCGATGACGTCGCGCGGACTGGAAGGTGCGACGACCTTCAGGCCGGGAATCATCATGCACCAGTTCTCGACGCTCTGGCTGTGCTGCGCGCCGAACCGCGAACCTGCACCGTTGCCCGTGCGCACGACCAGCGGGCACTTGAGCTGGCCGTTCGACATGTACCGACTCTTTGGAAATTCATTGGCAATGTAGTCGAAGCAGACCGCAAAAAAATCGGAGAACATGATCTCAGCGATCGGCTTGAGGCCGGTCATCGCCGCGCCCATGGCGGCGCCGAGGATCGCCTGCTCGGAAATCGGCGTGTCGCGCACGCGCAACGGACCGAACTGCTCGAAAAGACCGACAGTCGCCTTGAACACACCACCCGCCTTGGCGACATCCTCGCCAAGAAAGACGACATCTGGATCGCGCTCCATTTCCTGCGCGATGCCGCGGATGACGGCGTCGCGGTAGGTCAGTTCCGCCATGCCCAGCCTCCATCGGCGTAAACGTCGGTGGCAATGATGTCGAGCGGCGGCGGCGGCGCGGCCTTGCAGGCTTCGGTCGCATCGTCGACGATCTTGCGCACCTCCGCGTCAATTGCGGCGATCGTCTTATCGGAAACTCCGAACTGCAGCAGCCGTTCGCGGTAGATCTTGATCGGATCGCGCAGCTTCCAGCGCTCAAGCTCCCCTTCGGGCCGGTACTTCGCCGGGTCGGCGCGGGAGTGGCCGCTGTGACGATAGGTCAGGCACTCGATCAGCGACGGGCCGTCGCCCGCGCGCGCCTTCTCGAAGGCGGCCTGCGCGGTGCGATATACGATATCGGCGTCGTTGCCGTCGATGACGATGCGTTCAAGACCATACGCCGGGGCGCGGTCCGCGGCCGGGTGCGGCACCGCGGTCACGTCGCCGATCGGCGTATACTCCATGTAGAGATTGTTCTCGCAGACGAATACGACAGGCAGCTTCCATATCGCGGCGAAGTTGAGCGCCTCGTGGAAGGCGCCGATGTTCGTTGTCCCGTCGCCGAAGAAGCAGACCGATACGTCCTTCGTGCCCTTGTACTGCGCACGCCAGGCCGCACCGCACGCGATCGGCAGATGAGCGCCGATGATAGCGTAGGAGCCCATCACGCCGTGCTCGGCGGAAGTCAGGTGCATCGAGCCGCCCTTGCCGCGCATCAGGCCGTTGTCGCGCTGCATCAGCTCGCCCAGCACTTTTTCCACGGTTACGCCGCGCGCAAGGGTGTGGGCATGCCCACGGTAGGTGCAGAACGAGAGGTCGCCCTTCTTCATGGCGCCGGCAAAGCCGGCCGCCACCGCCTCCTGGCCGAGCGACAGGTGGCTCGTCCCCTTGACCAGGTTCTGCAGAAACAGATCGTAGGCGCGCTGCTCGGCTTCGCGGATCACCACCTGGGTACGGTACATTTCGAGCCGTTTCTGCTCGCCGATGTCGTCGTTCAGTCCGGAGCCGGCCTTGGCCTGCGCGCGGTCCTTTGCTGTCGCCATAGATGATCCTCGAAGGCTCGAAATGCGTGGTAGGCGGCGCAACTTAGCGCCTAGACGGAAGGGGCTGCAACTCTCCTATTCCAGCGGACCTTCGACGGCCGCCTCGCTGGTCGTGCTCTTGCCCAGCTTGCGCTCGCGGTAGAGCAGGTAGAGACCGGAAGCGATCACCATCGTGGCGCCCGCGATCGTCCAGTGGTTGGGCACCTGGCCGAACACGAAATAACCGAGGATCACCACCCAGATCAGTTGCGTGTAGACATAGGGCGAGAGCACCGACGCCGGCGCCAGCCTGTGTCCGGCGATCAGGAAGTAGTGGCCCGTGCTGCCGAGAACACCGGTCATCATCAGCATCAGCGCGATCGTCCAGTCCGCCGGCGGCCGCCATACGAACGGAATGACCGGCAGCATCACCAGCGCGCCGATGAAATTCGCGTAGAACAGCGACGTCTGGTTGGAGTCGACCCGCGACACGATGCGGGTAATGACCGCGTAGAAACCGTAACAGATCGTCGCCGCCAGCGAGATCAGCGCAGCCGGGTGCATGCCACCGAACCCGGGACGCGTAATCAGCAGCACGCCGGCAAATCCGAAGCCGATCGCCGACCATCGCCGCCAGCCGACCCATTCACCCAGGATCGGCCCCGATATCATCGCGACGATGAACGGAAACGTGAAGATGATCGACAATGCCTCATCGAGCTGCAGCCACCGGAGCGCCAGGAAATTGAACAGGGTCGAGCCGATCAGAAGAAACGAACGCGTGATCTGGAGCTTCGGGCTGCGGGTGCGCAAAAGGCCCGAATGCGTGAAAGGATTCGATACAATCAATGTAAGCATGAACGCGCTGGTGTACCGCGCCCACACCACCTCGAGCGTGTCCATCTGCGTGTTCAGGTATTTCGCCAGCGTATCGAGAAACGCGAACAGACCGACGGCTCCGCACATCAGGGCGATGCCGATCAGTCGCTGGCGGCGAAGTTGCGACGAGGTGCTCAATAGGTCGCCCGGCCGCCGGAAATGTCGAAAACCGCGCCGGTCGTGAACGAGCAGTCGCTCGAGGCGCAGAATGCCGCGAGGCTCGCGATTTCCTCAACCGTCACGAAGCGGCCCCGCGGGATTTTCGACAGCATGAAGTCGATGTGCTCCTGCGTCATCTGGTCGAAGATCGCCGTCTTTGCGGCCGCCGGCGTGATGCAGTTGACCGAGATATCGTGTGACGCAAGCTCCTTGCCGAGAGACTTTGTCAACGCGATCAGACCGGCCTTCGATGCGGAATAGGCAGGTGCGTTCGGATTGCCCTCCTTGCCGGCGATGGAGGCAATGTTGACGATGCGGCCGTAGTTCTGGGCGATCATCAAAGGCGCGAGCGCGCGGCAGCAGTGAAAGGGCCCGTCAAGATTGACCGACAGCACGCTGCGCCAGGCGTCGAGCGGATACTCCCAGGTTTTCATGTTGGGGCCGGCGATCCCCGCATTGTTCACCAGGATGTCGACGCGATTCATGGCCTTGACGGTCTCGTCGCGCGCGCGTTCCACATCCGGGTAGTTTGTGACGTCGACCTTAAAAGGCAGGACGCGGCCACGGTTCTGCAGCGAACTGACGGTTTTCTTGGCGAGATCGGTGTCGCGATCCCAGATTGCCACCGCGGCGCCCGAGTCAAGGAACCGCTCGACGATGGCGCGCCCGATGCCCTGCGCCCCGCCTGTGACGACCGCATTGCGTCCACCGAGATCGATCCTGTTGCCCATCACGGCCTCCTGTCCAAAACTATCCAACGCGGCAAGCCGTGGCGAGCGGTGAAAACGCGCAGGTGCCCTGCCGGCGGAACGCACCGCGTTGTCTTGTCGGCTCCGGCGATTTCCTGTAACTATGCAGACGCGGGGCACGTGACGGTCGCCCCGTTTCCCAAGGCCTGATCGCCCAAGCACCGTCTCCTTCGTCCGCGGAGGGGACTCGCGTTTCTTGCTGCGCCAGGATGCAAACCTCGGGGAAAGCGCCTCCACCCCGTCAGATGATGGTCCATCCAGGCGCTGCACTTGCTTCGGGAGCGATCTTCATGGATGGGCTGCACCTGGCTCTTTTTCTTGCTGCGACGTATTTCGGCGGACTTACGTCCGGCCTCTCAGGCTTCGCATTGGGGCTCGTCGTTTCCGGCGTTTGGCTGCACATCATATCCCCGCAGCAGAACGCGCTGCTGATCGTGCTGTGCGGACTTGTCACGCAGGGCTCGGGAATCTGGCGGGTCCGTCATGCCATCAGCTGGCGGAAGATTTCGCCGTTCATCATCGGCGGCGCGCTCGGCATTCCCGCAGGCACCGCCCTGCTGGCAAGCGTCGATCCGACGACGATACGCTTCGGCATCGGGGTTCTGCTCCTGATCTACAGCCTCTACAGCCTGATCCGGCCGGCTTTCAAACCGATCAGAGAGAGCGTCCCCGCCGACTTCGGCGTCGGGATTGCCAACGGGCTGATCAGCGGACTGACCGGGCTTGGCGGCGTTGCGGTCACCGTCTGGTGCCAGTTGCGTGGCGGACAAAAAGATGCGCTGCGCGCGATCTTTCAGCCGGTGCTGTTTGCGACCTTCGTGATGACCGCGATCTCATTCGCGGCGGCCGGAGCGTTCACCGTCGAAGCGCTCAAGCTTTATGCCCTTGCCCTTCCGGCGCTGATCGCCGGCATCTGGTCGGGATTCGGGCTCTACGGAAAGCTCGACGATACCGCCTTCCGCAAGGTGATCCTCGTGCTTTTGCTTGCATCGGGCGTGGCGTTGATCCTGCCGATGCGTTGAAATAGTATGGACACGTGGGGCCTGCGACGGTCGCCCCGCTCTTGCAAGGCTTGCGAGCCCAAGCACCGTCTCCTTCGTTTACGGAGGGGACTCATGCTGTCTCCGGCCTACTCGATCTCACCGAAAGATCTCTGGAACGCGATCGCGACACACGATGCGCCGTGCATTGTCGACGTGCGGCGACACGACACGTACCGCCAATCTGCCCAATTGCTGCCCGGCGCCCTGTGGCGCGATGCCGGCAAAATCCGCGAGTGGACGGGCGACCTCGATGCGAGGCCGGTCGTCATTGCCTGCAAAGCCGGGCACGAAATGAGCCAGGGCGTCGCAGCGCGGCTGCGCGAGGCGCGTATCGATGCGCGCGTGCTCGAGGGCGGCTACGAAGGTTGGGCCGAAGCAGGCCTGCCCTTCGTCGCGAAGCCGGAGCTTGACCGCATCGCGCCCAGCCGCCCGAGTGTCTGGGTGACGCGGCGACGGCCGAAGATCGACCGCATCGCGTGTCCCTGGCTGATCCGGCGGTTTCTCGATCCGCAGGCACGGATTCTTTTCGTTGATCCGGACCAGGTCGTGAATGTCGCGCGCGAAACCGGCGGCATCCCGTTCGACATCAAGGATGTCGAGCTCAGCCACGTCGGCGAGCGCTGCTCGTTCGACACGATGCTCAGGCTTTTCGGGCTCGAAAGCGAGCCGGCGTTGGCGCGCCTCGCCCTGATCGTGCGCGGCGCCGATACCGCGAGGCCCGACATCGCGCCGGAAGCAGCCGGATTGCACGCCGTCTCGCTCGGCCTGTCAGCGCTTGCCGGCGACGACGATCACGGACTGCTCGAACGCGGTTTCCTGATCTACGACGCGTTCTTCGCCTGGCTGCGTTTTGCATCCGAAGAACGGCACAACTGGCCGGCCAAAGCCGCGTGACGGGCATGACGACGACATCGGCAGACGCCCGGCCGGCCTTCGGTGAAGCCTTTCTCGTCTGGCTCAAGATCGGCTGCATCAATTTCGGCGGACCGGCGGGGCAGATCGCGCTGATGCACCGAATTCTCGTCGATGAGAAAAGGTGGATCGACGAGGCGCGGTTCCTGCACGCCCTGAATTTTTCGATGCTGCTTCCGGGACCCGAAGCGACGCAGCTTGCGACCTATGTCGGCTGGCTCCTCCATGGCGTGCGCGGCGGACTTGCCGCCGGCATTCTCTTCGTGCTGCCGGGCGCGCTGGTGATGCTTGGCCTGAGCCTGCTCTACGTCCTTGGACGAGGGGTGACAGCAATCGATGGCGCGCTTTTTGGGATCAAGGCGGCCGTGCTGGTGATCGTGGTCGAAGCGCTGATCCGGATCGGACGGCGTTCGCTGAAGACCAATTTGCTCGCCGCACTGGCGGCCGGCGGATTTGTCGCCATATTTTTCCTTGCACTCCCCTTCCCCTTGATCGTGATCGCGGCCGCGCTCATCGGGTTCTTCGTTGCGCGCGGCAATCCCGGGCAACTGGCCTTGCAGAAGGACGGCGTCGCGACGGATGCGGCTCCGCCGGGCGCCAGGCGCCAGATGCTCACAACGATCATTGTCGGCGTGACACTTTGGTGGCTGCCGATCGTCCTTGCCGCTCTTCTGGTTGGCGGGAGCCACGTGCTCGTCGCGATCGGAGTTTTCTTTTCGAAACTTGCCGTCGTCTCGTTTGGCGGCGCCTACGCGCTTCTCGCCTACATGGCGCAGGAGGTTGTCGAGACCAAAGGCTGGATGACCGCGTCCGAGATGGTCGACGGCCTCGGCCTCGCGGAAACAACGCCGGGGCCGCTGATCCTGGTTACGCAATTTGTCGGATTCGTCGCGGCCTTTCGCAATGCCGCGCCGTTTTCGCCCATGACCGGCGGAATATTGGGAGCGGCAATGACGACATGGGTCACGTTCGTTCCGTCGATGCTCTGGATTTTCGCCGGCGCGCCGTTCATCGAGCAGCTGCGCGGCAACCGGCAGCTTGCCGGCGCCCTCGCGGCGATCACCGCCGCGGTCGTGGGCGTCATTCTCAATCTGTCGGTGTGGTTCGCGCTGCACGTCCTTTTTGGCAGGGTTGCCGAGATGCACGCAGGCCCGCTGCGCTGGTACGCCTTCGATCCGCTCGCGCTCGACCTGCGCGCGACGGCGCTCGCGGCGATTGCGGCCGTGCTCGCTTTCGGCCTCCACCGCAGCCTGATAGAGGTCGTGATCGCGATGGCGGTGCTGGGCGCCGTCGTGCGAATGCTGCTCGGGGTCTAGCGCTCGCGTCCGACCGCGCTCTCGTGCCAGCGGCGCAGCGCCAGGTGTGAAATTGCGGAGAGAGCGAAGAAGATCGCAACCCCCGCAAGCGACAGCAGCAGCAATGCCGCGAACATGCGCGGAATGTTGAGCCGGTAGCCGGATTCGGCGATGCGGTAGGCGAGGCCCGATCCGGCACCTGCCGAACCTGCGGCAATTTCCGCCACCACCGCGCCGATGAGCGACAGGCCGCCGGCGATGCGCAGTCCGGTGAGCATCTGCGGCAAGGCCGACGGCAGCTTCAGGTGCCACAGCATCTGCCAGCGCGAGGCCTTGCACAGCTCGAACAGCGCGATGAGATTGTGGTCGACCGAGTTGAGGCCGAGCGTCGTATTGGCGAGAACCGGAAAGAACGCGACGATCCACGCGCAGGCGAGCACCGCAAGCGGCTGCGGCAGATAGATCAGCAGCAGCGGCGCGATGGCGACGATCGGCGTCACCTGCAGGATGACGGCATAGGGATAAAGCGAGTATTCGGCGAGCCGCCACTGATTGAAGATGATGGCGAGCGCGATGCCGCCGGCAGCGGCAAGCACAAACCCCTCGAAAGTCAGCGCCAGTGTGACCAGAAGCGACTGCCACAACAGGCCCCAGTCCGCGATCAGCGTCGAAAGAACAAGACCGGGTCCCGGCAGCACGAACGGCGGAATGGCAAAAACGCGCACGACTGTGTGCCAGCACATGACGACAAGCGCCAGCACGAGGACCGGAAGCCCGAGGCGAAGCAGGCGCTCGCTCATGACGCGCCTCCCCCCGACATCGCGGCTGCAAGCGCTTCCGCGGCCTGCCTGCAGAATCCCGCGTATTCGGCCGACGTGCGGAAGCTTTCATTGCGCGGATACGGCGCCGGAATGCGGATTTCCCTGAAGACGCGCCCCGGATGCGGCGTCATCACCAGGATCCGCTGCGAGAGATAGACCGACTCGAAGACGGAGTGCGTGACGAAGATCACGGTACTGCGCACGGCCTGCCACACCGACAACAGGTCGTTGTTGAGCTTGAAGCGGGTGATCTCGTCGAGCGCCGCGAAGGGCTCGTCCATCAGCAGAAGCTGCGGCTCGGTCACGAGCGCGCGCGCGATCGAGACGCGCATTTTCATGCCTCCCGACAGTTCGCGCGGATAGCTGCGCGCGAACGCGGACAGTCCGACAAGACCGAGCGCCCGCGCCACCGCGTCCGGATCGTCCCTGCGCGCAAGCCTGATCGGCAGCCTGACGTTGTCGGTCACGTTGGCCCAGGGCATCAAGGTCGGCTCCTGGAAGACGAACCCGAGCCGCGCTTCGCCTGCCGGCCACGACACCGAGCCCGAGGTTGCCGCGCTCAGGCCGGCAATGATGCGCAGCACCGTCGACTTGCCGCAGCCCGACGGGCCGAGCAGCGAGACAAATTCACCGCCGGTGACATCGAGCGCGAAATTCTCAAGCGCAACCGTGCCGCTTTCGAAGGTCTTTCCGACCCCGCGCAGCGAGACGACGATCCGGCCCGGTGCGCTCATTTCGGCCGCAGGGCGACGCCGACGCCTTGGTTGACGAATTGCAGCGTGTAGGCGCGCCGGTAATCGAGACTGCCTTTCACGACGCCGGCACGCACCATCTTGTCGAAAAAACTTTTCCAGCGTGCATCGGTCATGGCGCCGATTCCGAGCGCGACTGAATCTCCGGAATCGACAATGCCGTGCTCTTTCATCTTGGCGATGGAATAGGACAGCAGCGCATCGGTCATTTCCGGATTCTGCTTCTTGATCAGGTCGTTTCCCGGCCCGCTGTCGCCATAGATGTAATGATACCAGCCGATCGCCGAAGCATCGACAAAACGCTGCACGAGGTCGGGCTTTTTCTCCGCCAGCTCCCGCCGCGTCTCGATCAGCGTCGAATAGGCATCGAAGCCATAGTCGGCGAGCAGGAACACGACGGGCTTGAACTTGCCCTGGCGTTCTACCGCGAACGGCTCGGATGTCACGTAGCCCTGCATCGCGGAATTCCTGTCGGCAAGAAAAGGCTGCGCATTGAAGGTGTACGGTTTCACCTTCGATTCATCAAAGCCGAAGTCGGACTTGAGCCATTGGAAGTATGTCGTCATGCCTTCTTTCGACACGAACAATGTCCGCGTCTTCAGATCCTCGAACTTCGCAACGTCCGGATGCGCCACAAAGACCTGCGGGTCCCTCTGGAAGCTCGCAGCAACGGCGACCGTCGGGATATTCTGCGCAACCGCATCGAACGACTGCAGCGAATTGGCGCTCATGAAGAAATCGATCTTCCCGACTGGAAGCAGGATGCGGTTGTTCACGTTCGGGCCGCCGGGCACGATCGTGACATCAAGCCCGTATCTCCTGTAGGTACCGTCGGCGAGCGCCTGGTAAAAGCCGCCATGCTCGGCTTCCGCGACCCAGTTGGTGCCGAAGCGAACCTTGTCGAGCGCCTGCGCCGGAGCGGCCGCCGCGAGCACACCGGAGCCCACGACACCCGCAATCACGGCGAACCTCACGCGCCACCGCCCTGGCTTGCGTCCGCAAGCCATAACGTCCGGATTCGACTGCCGCAAATCGCACATCGTTGCGCTAAGCTAGACTCATCGTTTGGGGGGCACAAATGGATACAGACGTCAAAACCGAAGGCGATGACAAGCGCCTCAACAATCTTGTCGCGGTCACCGTTGTGGTCCTGTCGGTGTTCATGGCGATCTCGAAGATAAAGGACGACAACGTCACCCAGGCCATGCAGAAGGTCAAACAGGAGTCGGTCGATGCCTGGGCCGAATATCAGGCGTCCCGCATCAAGCTGCATGTCGATGAGAACGGGTTGCAGCAGCTGCGGCTGCTGGAAACCGCGGGCAATTATGATCGCGCGATCGCCACCCGCCAGGCAGCCGACTACGAGGCCGACATCAGGAAATACGAGACGCGGTCCAGGGAAACCCGTGCGAAAACGGAGGCCCTGGAAAAGGAATATGACCGCCTCAATTTCCGCGACGACCAGTTCGACATGTCCGATGCCTTCCTTTCCATCGCCATTGCCGTGGCCGCGGTCGCAGCCCTGGTCGACAGCTTCTGGCTCCTCTATGTCGCCTGGGGCTCGGGAGCCATCGGTATCGGCTTCGGTTTCGCCGGCTTCCTCGGCCTCAATTTCCGGCCGGAATGGCTGGCGCAGCTGTTAGGCACCTGAATTTACAGGCCGTTTCATGCTTTGAACCTTTTCTCCTCCGTCCGCGACCAAAGGCTATGCGGCCAGCCTGGCCGCCCCGTTTCCGAAGGATGGAGAGAGCCATGTTGACCAAGTCGAAGTTCACCGGCGCCGCGCTTGCCGCCCTCGCGGTGATCGGATGCCTCGTTGCGACCAGCGGCAACGCGCAGGCTCACCCCCGATTTGGCGTTGGTCTCGGCGTCGGCATTGCCACCGGCGCGCTGATCGGTGCCGCGGTTGCATCCGGCGCCTATGCGAGCCCGGTCTACAGCTGCCGCTACGTCGAGCGTTACGACCGTTGGGGCAACGTCCGCCTGATCAAGGTCTGCGACGCCTACTGATTGCCAGCTCTGAGATCGGCGCCTGCCTCCCGTCCATCCTTGCGCCGATCCCACCCGACCCGCCCGGCTTTGTCCCCGTCCGGGCGGGTCACTTTTTGTTCAGCGCACCGGGCCGACGTCACCTTGCGGACACGCACACGCGATGTTGTGATCGTTCCGCGGCGGCGCGGATGGACGGTCGGCAATGAAGGTATCACTCCGCTGGTTGGGAGCGGCATCGTTGCTGATCGGCGCGGCCTGCCTGTTGCCTGCCGCAGCTCATGCAGCCGGCGGCGCTTTCGTTGCCGATGATGCTCTCATCGGCAAGCCGGCCGAGTGCAAGGTTGAATCCCGGGCCTCGATTGCCAGCAATAACGACTTCCCGGCCGTGATATCACCGGCCTGCGTTGTGAATGCCGGTGTCCCGATCGAGGCCGGCGCGACGTTTATGCGCACGCGTAGCGACGGTGTCTGGTCGGCGGGAGCCGTGCCCAAGGCGAAGATCAATATCGTTTCCCTTGGGGAGCAAGTTCCGGGCCTCGCTCGGTCTTTCGGGAATGCGCTCTGGGACCTGAATACGGGACAGAATGTCGGCAGCAACATCAACGTGCCGTTCACGATCCAGGCAACCAAAGACTTCCGCATCAGCCTCAATGCCGGCTGGCTGTACGACGCTGTTGAGCGCCTGCACTGCGGAACCTACGGCGCCGGATTTGAGTGGAATTTTGTGCAGTCGCTAACGCTGGTCGGCGAAGTATTCGGGCTGGCCGGCCGCCAGCAGGACGTTCGCAGCGTCACCGAGCCGCGCGCCCAGGTCGGACTGAGATGGACGCCGGTGGAATCCGTCGACATCGACCTCATTTACGGCCGCAATGTCACCGGCGAGAACGCGCATTGGCTCACATTGGGACTAAACCTGCAGTTTTGACAGAAAATCTGGCCTATACCTGCCTTGCCCAAGTAACTTGCCTTACGCGTATAGCTTAGTATTGATAATCAAAACAACGAGCGCCCGCAGAAAGCTTTCGCTGACGGGGGCCACAAATACAGATCGGGAGGAAAATCATGCCGTTCGTAAGGGCCCTGCTCACATTCCTTGTGGCGTCAGCGCTGACCGTTGGCACTGCCGCCGCGCAGACCGAAATCAAATTCGGCCACGTCGGCGAGCCTGGCTCGCTGTTTGACCAGTCCGCCCAGGAATTTGCCAAGCGCGCAAACGCCAAGCTCGGCAACAAGGCGAAAGTTGTCGCCTATGGCTCGAGCCAGCTCGGCGGTGACGGCGAACTGATGAAGAAGCTCAAGCTCGGCACCGTCGATCTTGCCTTGCCGTCGACCGTAATGTCGTCGCAGGTCCCGGCCTTCGGTGTTTTCGAGATGCCCTACCTGGTCAAGGACCGCGCCCACATGGCGAAGATTCGCGATCAGGTGGTCAATCCGACCCTCGTGCCGATCGCGGAGAAGGCCGGCTACCACATCATCGCCATCTGGGAGAACGGCTTCCGTCAGATCACCAACAGCAAGCACCCGATCAAGGTGCCGGCCGATCTGCAGGGCCTGAAACTGCGCGTTCCCGGCGGCACCTGGCGCGTGAAGATGTTCAAGGCTTATGGCGCCAACCCCAGCCCGCTTGCATTCTCCGAAGTCTTCGTTGCGCTGCAGACGGGCGTCATGGATGCGCAGGAGAACCCGCTGGCGCAGATCTATCCCGCGCGCTTCTATGAAGTGCAGAAATATCTGTCGATGACCGGCCATGTCTATACGCCGGCCTACGTCACCGCCGGCGCCAGCTGGGCGAAACTTCCCGCCGACGTGCAGAAGATCCTCACCGACACCGCGGTCGAGATGCAGCCGGTTGTCTACAAGATCGCCGCCGATCTCGACGAGAGCCTGTTCAAGAAGCTGAAGGATGCCGGCATGCAGGTGAACGATGCCGACAAGAACGCCTTCATCAAGGCCAGCGCGCCGATCTACGAGGAATTCGCCAAGGAAGTGCCGGGCGGCAAGGAGCTGATCGACAAATCGCTTGCGCTTGGGAAGTAATCCCGCAATGACCTGCGAGGCTGCCGAATCCGGCAGCCTCTTTCTGGGGGTTCCGTGACTCTCGACTCTCTGCGCGCGGGCTTCGAGCAGTTGCTCGAGGCTATCGTCGTGGTCCTGGTGACTGCGCTGACGCTGCTGGTGATCGCCGGTTTCTGCTTCCGCTACGCCGGGCACGCGCTGTCCTGGTACGACGAGATCGCCTCGGTCGGCCTGGTCTGGCTCACCTATTACGGCTCGGCGCTGGCGGCGCTCAAGGGCGCGCATATCGGCGTGCCCGGCTTCGTCAACGCCATGCCGCCGCGGCTGCGTATGGCTGCGGCCATCTTTGCCGAAGCCGTCGTCTTCTCGTTCTTCCTCATGCTGACATGGACAGGCATTCAGGTCGTGATCGTCCTCGGCGGCGACTACCTGGTGAGCCTCGATTGGATGCCGCAGCGTATCACCGCATCGGCCATCCCGATCGGGGCGGCGCTGTTCCTGATCGCGGAAGCGCTGCGCGTCCCGAAGGTGCTGCGCGATGCCTGCGGGTCGGGCTTTATCGACACGGAGGCAATCGAGGCGATATCGCACGGCGCGCCCGACCCAAGCGCCGACGCGGAGAAACGCCGATGACAATCGCGTTGATGCTCGTTGGAATGCTGGCGCTCGCGGTACTCAACGTGCCGATCGCAATTGCGCTCGGCTTCGTGGCCATGATCGCCATCGTCGTCATCCAGGGACCGCATATGCTGCCGAACCTGGCGCTGGTGATGTACGACGGCGCCTCGAGTTTTCCGCTGCTTGCGATTCCCCTGTTCATCCTGTCCGGCGCGATCATGAACGCCTCGTCGATTTCGCGGCGTCTGATCGCGTTTGCAACCGCGCTCGTCGGCTTCATCCGCGGCGGCCTTTCGATGGTGGCGATCGGCACATCGGTGTTCTTCGCCGAGATCTCCGGCTCGGCCGTCGCCGATGTCGCGGCGCTGGGCACGATCCTGATCCCCGCGATGAAGAATCGCGGCTATTCGAAGGAAGTCGCAGCCGCAACCATGTCGTCGGCGGCAAGCCTCGCCATCATCATTCCGCCGTCGATCCCGATGGTTCTCTACGCCGTGATGGCGCAGACGTCCGTGGTGAAGCTTTTCGTCGCCGGAATCATTCCCGGTCTTGTCGGCGCCCTCGCGATGGCAGGCGCCGCCTATTATCACGCGGTCAAATACAAATTTCCGCGCGAGCAGGCCTTTCGGCTCTCGGAAGTCTGGCGCACCTTCAAGGAAGCGCTGTGGGCCTTCATCCTGCCGATCGCAATCCTCGGCAGCATTTTCGGCGGCGTCGTCACCGCGACGGAAGGCGCCGGAATGGCCGTGCTTGCGGCCATCGTCGTCGGCGGCTTTATCTACCGCGACCTCGACTTCCGCGAACTGAAAAAGGCCTGCATCGACGGCGGAATTCAGACCGCGGTGGTGATGCTCCTGGTCGCCTCGTCGGCACTGATAGGCACCTTCCTTACCGAGGCACAGGTGCCGCAGGCCCTTGGTCACGCGATCACGCAGGTCACCGGGAATAAATACGTCGTTTTGCTGCTTCTCAACGTCGCGTTCCTGATCCTCGGCTGCTTCCTGCATTCGGCCGCGGCCATCATTCTCGTCATTCCGATCGTGATGCCCATGGTCAATGCCGTCGGCATCGACCCCATTCACTTCGGGCTGGTTGTGACGCTCAACCTTGCCATCGGCCAGCAGACGCCGCCCGTCGCGAGCGTGCTGATGACCGCCTGCGCCATCGCCAAGTCGGATATCTGGGAGACCACGAAAGACAACGTTCCCTACCTGGTCGCGTTGCTGTTCGTGCTGTTCCTGTGCACCTACGTGCCGATTGTGCCGTTATTCCTGGTCAACCTGTTCTACGGCGGCTAGCGCGCAACCTCGCGCCGGACGATCTCCGCACCCTGCACCATCGCCTGCATCTTCCCATAGGCGACGTCGCGCGGCAGATATTTCATGCCGCAGTCCGGCGCGATCACAATGCGTTCGGCCGGCACATGCGCCAGCGCCTTGCGAATCCGGCCCGCGACCGTTTCCGACGTCTCGACGGTCATGTCCGAGAGGTCGATGACGCCGAGGATGATCGTCTTTGACGGCAGCGTTTCCAGCACCCTGAGGTCGAGCTTCGGCTGCGCGGCTTCGATCGAGACCTGCGCCGCCTTCGAGCCTTCGAGCTCGCCCAGGAACGAATAGCCGGTCGGTTTTTCGTGCACGACGGCCGCGTAGCCGAAGCACAGATGCACCGCAACCGTCCCGCTTATGCCCTCAAGCGCCCGGTCGAGCGCCTTCAGCCCGTATTCGCGCGCCTTCTCCGGATGTTGCTGCATCCAGGGCTCGTCGAGCTGTACGATGTCGGCACCCGCCGCGAAAAGATCCTTGATCTCGTCATTCACCGCGGCGGCGTAGTCGAGCGCCAACGCCTCATCGGACTTGTAGAATTCGTTCTGCGCCTGCTTCGACATCGTGAACGGGCCGGGCACCGTGATCTTTACGGTCTTTTCCGTGTTGGCGCGCAGAAACTTTAGGTCGCGCAACTCGACCGGGTGCCTGCGACGGATCTTTCCGATCACGCGCGGCACCGGAATGGGCTTGCCGCTGCGGTTGAGCGTCGAGCCTGGATTTTCCGTATCGACGCCTTCCAGCGCCGTGGCAAAACGGTTCGAATAGCTTTCGCGCCGCTGCTCGCCGTCGGTGATGATGTCGAGGCCGGCACGCTCCTGGTCGCGGATGGCAAGCAGCGTCGCCTCGTCCTGCCTCGCTTCGCGCTCCTTCGCATCGATCAGCCAGAGATCGTCCATCCGCACGCGCGGCACCATCTTTGACAGGCGCGCGCGGTCGATCAGCCATTCCGGCTGCGGATAGGAACCCACGAGCGACGTTGGGAACAGTTTGTCCGGCATCAGTCTGTTTCTTACTTCGACAATTCGGCGCGCACGATGGCCGCACCTTCGACCATCGCGCACATTTTTCCGTAGGCTACGTCGCGCGGCAGGTATTTCAGGCCGCAATCGGGAGCGACGACGATGCGCTCGGCCGGCACATACGGCAGCGCGCGACGGATGCGCGCCGCGACGGTCTCCGGCTTTTCGACGGTCATGTCGGAAAGATCGAGCGTGCCAAGGATGATCGTCTTGCCGGGAAGCTTTGCGAGCACGCTGCAATCAAGCTTCGACTGCGCGGTTTCGATGGAAACCTGCTGCACCGGCGAGCCGGTGAGTTCGGGCAGGAACGAATAGCCTTCGGGGCGCACGTGGATGATCGCCGCGTAGCCGAAGCAGATGTGTACGGCCGTCGGACCCTTGATTCCGTCGAGCGCGGCGTTGAGTGCCTTCAACCCGTATTTCCGCGCCTTTTCCGGCCGCGCCTGCCTGTACGGCTCGTCGATCTGCACGATGTCGGCACCGGCGGCGAACAGGTCCCTGATTTCGGCATTGACGGCGGCCGCGTAGTCCAGCGCCATCTCCTCTTCGTCCTTGTAGAAGTCGTTCTGCGCCTGCTGCGACATCGTGAACGGTCCGGGAACCGTCATCTTGATCATGCGGTCGGTGTTGGCGCGCAGGAATTTCACGTCGTCCACCTCGACCGGATGCCGCCGCCGCACCTTGCCGGTCACGCGCGGCACCGGGTTGGGATGACCGGAACGATCGAGTGCGGTCCCGGGGTTGTCGATATCGACTCCTTCCAGCGCCGTGGCAAACCGGTTGGAATAACTCTCGCGCCGCATCTCGCCGTCGGTGATGATGTCGAGCCCGGCGCGTTCCTGGTCGCGGATCGCAAGCAGCGTCGCATCGTCCTGCGCCTGCCTGAGGAATTCGGGAGCGACGCGCCAGAGCTCCTTCGCGCGCACGCGCGGCGGAAACCGCGCCGCGAGCCTGGTACGGTCGATCAGCCAGTCGGGCTGCGCATAGGAACCGACAAGGGACGTGGGGAGAAGCTTCGCCATGCCCCTAGTATGACGGCATGTCCGCCGTCGGGCCAGCCGCCGCAACGCTCATCGCCAGCACGCGGGCAACATGGGCAGCCTCCCGCTTGCTGCCGTCAAAAATCTGATGCCGGCACGAGGTACCGTCGGCGACGATCAACGCATCCGCCGGCGCCTTGCGCACGGCCGGCAGCAGCGACAGCTCGCCCATCTTCTGCGACACCTCGATTGTATCGGCGTTGTAGCCGAAGCTTCCCGCCATGCCGCAGCAGCTTGATTCGATCGTCTCCACCGAAAGCTGCGGGATCAGGCGCAACGCGCCTTCAACCGCGCCCATCGTGTCGAACGCCTTCTGATGGCAATGGCCGTGCAGCAGCGCCTTTTTCGGCAGCGGGCCGAGTGACAGGTTCAGCCGGCCTTCCTTGTGCTCGCGCACAATGAATTCCTCGAACAGCATCGCGTTTGCCGCAAGCGCATCGACCGTCTCGCCCTTGACCATGGCGGGCAATTCGTCGCGGAAAGTGAAGAGGCAGCTCGGCTCAAGCCCGATGACCGGCACTCCGCGCGCGGCATAAGGCGCAAGGGCATCGAGCGTGCGCCGCATCTCGCGCCGCGCCTCCTCGATGAGCCCGACGGCGAGGAAAGTCCGTCCGCAGCAGAGCGGCCGCTCGTCGGGATCGGCCGGCAGCGGCGCATAGACGCGATAGCCCGCAGCAACCAGCACGCCCAGCGCATCGTCCAGGTTTTCGCGCTCGAAATAGCGGTTGAACGTATCGGCAAACAGCACGACCTCGCGCGCCTGCGCATTGTCCCCGCGGCCGGTGTAGCGCCAGTCGGAACGGTCGCGGTAGGTGTCCTTCCGCCATTTCGGCAGGCTGCGGCGCGAGGAAAAGCCGGTGACAATCTGCGCAGCCTGGCGCAGCAGGCGGCTCCGGTTGCGCAGGTTGAAGAGATGATGCCAGCGCACCGCATAGGGCGCGTAGTGCGGCAGGAAGCCGACCAGCTTGTCCTGCAGCGACAGCTCGAATTTTTCGGCGCGGGCGGCAAGAACCTCGATCTTCATCCGCGCCATGTCGACGCCGGTCGGGCATTCGCGCCGACAGGCCTTGCAGGACACGCACAGTTTCATGGTGTCCGCCATCTCGTCGGCGATGAAGGCGGCCGGCCCGAGCTGTCCGGTCACCGCCAGGCGCAGCGTGTTGGCACGCCCGCGCGTGACATCGCGCTCGTCGCGGGTGACGCGATAGCTCGGGCACATGACGCCGCCCGCGAGTTTTCGGCAGGCGCCGTTGTTGTTGCACATCTCGACGGCACCCTGAAAACCGTTGCCGGAACCGGGATAGGCCGACCAGTCGAGATGCGTCTTGAGCGGCTCGCCGTGATAGCCGGGCGCGTAGCGGAACAGGCTGCGGTCGTCGAACTTGGGCGGGCGCACCACTTTGCCGGGATTGAAGAAGCCTTTCGGATCAAACCGGTCCTTCACCTCCTCGAAGGCGCGGGCAAGCCGTGCGCCGAACATCGGCTCGTTGAATTCCGAGCGCACCAGCCCGTCGCCGTGCTCGCCCGAGTGCGAGCCCTTGTACTCGCGCACCATCGCGAAGGCCTCCTCGGCGATCTCGCGCATGGCATGGACGTCTTTTTCCTGCCTGAGATTGAGAATCGGGCGCACGTGCAGGCAGCCGGATCCGGCATGCGCGTACCAGGTGCCGCGCGTGCCGTGCTTCGCGAAGATATCCGTCAGGCGTGACGTGTAGTCGGCAAGGTGCTCGAGCGGCACCGCGCAGTCTTCGACGAAGGAAACCGGCTTTCCTTCCTCCTTCATCGACATCATGATGTTGAGGCCCGCGGTGCGCACTTCGGTGATCGCAGCCTGCAGCTCGGGATTGAGAACTTCCACCACGCCGCCCCATCTGGCGCCGCTCCTGTCCCAGCCGAAACCGAGATCGCCCATCAGCTGCTTGAGTTGCTGCAGCTGGCGCACATTGACCTCGTGGTCGTCCTCGCCGAACTCGACCAGCAGGATGGCTTCCGGCGCCTCGCGCACGAACCGGTCGAGCGTCGGCTGGAAGATCGGGATCTTGCGCGCGAGCTCGATCATCGTGCGGTCGATCAATTCGACCGCGATCGGCTTGAGCCGCACGATGTGCTGCGCGGAGTTCATCGCCTCGAAAAAGCTGCCGAAGTGGCAGGCGCCGACCGCTCGGCGGCCGAGCAGCGGCGAAAGCTTCAGCTCGATGCGCGTCGAAAACGCGAGCGTGCCCTCGCCGCCGACGAGCACGTGCGCGAGGTTGATGTCGTTTTTCCCGGGAACCAGCGCGTCGAGATTGTAGCCGCCGACTCGGCGCTGCACTTTCGGGAAGCGTTGCGCAATCTCGTCGGCCTCGCGCGCCCCGATGGCGAGCAGTTCCTGTGCCAGCGGGCGCAGCGGCGCCGGCACATCTTTCAGATTGCCGCCGATGCGGCCGAAATGGGCGAGCGTGCCGTCGGCGAGCAGCGCCTCGATCGAGATGACGTTGTCGCGCATCGTGCCGTATCGCATCGAGCGCCCGCCGCACGAATTGTTGCCGGCCATGCCGCCGATGGTCGCGCGCGAGGACGTCGAGATGTCGACGGGGAACCACAGCCCGTGCGGTTTGAGTTGACGGTTGAGATCGTCGAGCACGATCCCGGGCTCGACGGTCACGCGCCGGCGCTTGACGTCGAGATCGAGGATCCGGTTGAGATATTTCGAGCAGTCAATGACCAGCGACTGGCCGACCGCCTGCCCCGCCTGCGACGTACCGCCGCCGCGCGCGAGAACCGTGGCGCCTTCGCTGCGGGCAATGGCCATCGCCCGGTCGGCCTCTTCGATCGTGCGGGGCGCGACGACCCCCACCGGCATGATCTGATAGTGGGAAGCATCCGTGGAATAGCGGCCGCGCGTGAAAGGGTCGAATTGCACCTCGCCGGTCAATTCGGCCTTCAGCCTGCGCTCCAGACCGGGCATGACAACGGCCACGTTTTCTTATCCTTTTTGGGCGGCGCTAGGCCTATGCATAAAGACTGGTTGGCGTTGCGCAAAACCGCTTGACCGCAATGTTGCATTCATAGTTCAACGCCACAAGCGCCGCTCCCTGATCGGACCGCGCCCGTGGCCAAACCACGATAACCCATAAAAGCTGCCGTTTCAGGAGCAGACTACCTATGGCTAAGAATTCCTCGCGCACGGTCGGGCGACATTTTCTCCATATCCCCGGGCCCTCGCCGCTGCCGGACCGAATCCTGCGGGCGATGGACACGCCCATCATCGACCATCGCGGTCCGGAGTTCGCCCGGCTGGCCAAGAAGTGCCTGGAAGGCATCAAGACCATTTTCAAGACGACCAATCCGGTCATCATCTACACCGCGACCGGAACCGGCGCGTGGGAAGCCGCGCTCGTCAACACGCTGTCGCCCGGCGACAAGGTGCTGATGGTCGAGACCGGCCAGTTCGCCACGCTCTGGAAAAAGATGGCCGAGAAAATCGGCCTCAAGCCCGAGTTCATTTCCACCGACTGGCGCGTCGGCGCCGATCCGGCCGCGATCGAGGCTCGCCTGCGCGAGGACAAGGCCAAGGAGATCAAGGCGGTCTGCTTCCTGCACAACGAAACCTCGACCGGCTGCCTTTCGCCGGTAGCCGAGATCCGCAAGGCGATCGATCGTGCCGGCCATCCCGCATTGCTGATGGTCGACACCATCTCCTCGCTCGCTTCGACCGACTACCGGCATGACGAATGGGGCGTCGACGTTACCGTCGGCGGCGCGCAGAAAGGTTTGATGCTGCCGCCGGGCATGTCGTTCAACGCGGTGAGCGACAAGGCGCTGGCCGCGAACAAGACCTCCAGGCTCCCGAAATCGTTCTGGGCCTGGGACGAGATGCTGGCGATGAACAAGGTCGGCTTCTTCCCCTACACGCCGGCAACCCAGATGCTGCAGGGCCTCGCGGTATCGATCGAGATGCTGCACGAAGAAGGGCTCGACAACGTATTCGCCCGCCACGACCGGCTGGCGGAAGCGACCCGCCGCGCGATCAAGGCGTGGGGCCTCGACATCATCTGCCGCGATCCAAAGTACTATTCGCCGACGATCACCGCGGTGCTGCTGCCGGAAGGCCACGACGCCGATGCGTTCCGCGCGCTGGCGCTCGAGCAGTTCAACATCTCGTACGGCGCGAGCTTCGGCCGCTTCACCGGCAAGATGTTCCGCATCGGTCATCTCGGCGACATCAACGACGCCATGCTGCTCGGCGGGCTGGCCGCGACCGAAATGGCGCTCGCGCTCGCCAACATCCCGCACAAGAAGGGCGGCGTGCAGGCAGCGATGGACTATCTCGTCTCCCAGCACGGCAGCTCCGCCAAGCAGGCGGCGGAGTAGGTCACCGCACAGCCTCTCACCCGTCATCCTGAGGAGCTAGCGCGAAGCGCTAGCCTCGAAGGATGACGGCCGCCGTCACCCTTCGAGGGCCGCGCTTGCGCGCGGCCACCTCAGGGTGACGGATCAAGGCTTCGGTTTACCTCCACGCCTTTTGGCAAGCAGTCGCAGCGATTTCCAATCGCCGCCTATAAGTACGTTTTTCTTCGCACGGCTCCAACCTTTCAATTGGCGTTCCGCAGCAATCGCATCGGTGATCCGATCAAAGTATTCTGACCAGACAAGCTGAACTGGACGACGTAGCTTGGTATAGCCTGGCCTTAGTCCCGATTGGTGTTCGGAGATCCGCCGATAGAGGTCAGAGCCTGTAGCGCTGCCGACATAATAAGAGCCGTCAGCGCAGCTCAACATGTAAACGTACGCACCTAAGCTAAGCCGCCTTCACCCACTCGTTCGCCCGCAGCGCGCGACCGACGAAATCCGAGATCGCCCTGAGCGTCGGTTCCGCCGCCTCGCGCTGCGGCGCATGGCGCGCGCCGGGCAGCAGCACGACCTCGACCGGGCAGTAGCATTCCTCCTGCGCGACCTCGATCTGCTTCACCGTGCCGTACTGGTCGTCCTCGCCCTGCACGATGAGCACCGGCACGCGGATATAGGCAAGGAACTCCGTGATGTCCCACTTGCGAAACCGCGGATCGAGCCAGGCGTCGTTCCAGCCGCGGAACGCGTTGTCGACGTCGTCATGCCAGCGAGCGAGCCGCGCGCGCAGATCGCCGGTTTCATAGGCTTTTTTCGCCTCGGCGATCGAGGCAATGCCGGGGTCCTCGGTAAAGAAGTGCGGCGCGATCAGCACGAGGCCGCCGACGCGGCGGTCCTGGTGGCTCCCCGCATAGATCGCCGCAATGGAGGCACCGTCGCTGTGGCCGATCAAAAGGCCGCGCCGGAAGCCGATGGCATCGAGCAGCTTCGGCAGCGTTTCGCGCGCCTCGTCGTGCATGTAAGAGAGCGGCCGCGGCAGGTTCACCGGGCTCGATTTTCCGTAACCCGCGCGCGAATAAACGAACACGCCGACACCCGTTGCGGCTGCGAGCCGGTCGGGAAAATTGTTCCACAAACCGACGCAGCCGAGACCCTCGTGCAGCAGCACGAGCGTCGGCGCCTTGTCGGGCTGCGGCCCGATGAACCGGTACTCCAGCCGGTGCCTGTCGATATCGAGAAAGCCGGAACTTCCGAGGATCATCAGCGGGCTTCCGGACCTTCTGCCCGCAGCTTGAAGCGCTGGATCTTGCCGGTCGCCGTCTTCGGCAGTTCCTTGCGGAACTCGATCCAGCGCGGATACTTGTAGGGCGCGAGCTTCGCCTTCACGTGCTCCTGCAGGGCGTGAACGAGCGCATCGCCTGCCTTCTCCGGCGACTTGAGCACCACGAAGGCTTTCGGCTTGATCAGCTTCTGCTCGTCGTTCCAGCCGACGACCGCCGCCTCCAGCACGTCCGGGTGCGAGGACAGCGCCGCCTCGACCTCGAACGGGGAAACGTACATTCCCGATACCTTCAGCATGTCGTCCTGCCGCCCGCAGCACACGTAATATCCGTCGGGGTCCTCGATGTACTTGTCGCCGGAGCGCGTCCATTCGCCCTGGAAGGTCGTGCGCGACCTTTCACGGTTGTTCCAGTACATGATGGCGCTGGTCGGCCCGCGTACGTAGAGCTCGCCCATCTCGCCTTTCTTCACCGGATTGCCGTCGTCGCCGATGAGCTTGATCTCGTAACCCGGTACCGGCCTGCCGGTCGTGCCGTACTTGGTCGCGCCGGGCGCATTGGTGAGATAGATGTGCAGCATCTCGGTGGTGCCGAGCCCGTCGGAGATCTCGACGCCGTAACGCTCATTCCAGCGCCGCGCGATGTCCTCCGGCAGCGCCTCGCCGGCCGAGATGCAGCGGCGGATCTTCACCTCGGATTTTTGCGGCGCGTTCGGACTTGCGAGAAAGGCCGCGTAGAATGTCGGCACCGCATAGAACACCGTGACCGGATGCTTGCGCAGCAGCGCGGCGACGCCGTCCGGCGTCGGACGATCGGCGTTGAGCACCGTGGTCGCGCCGACGGTGAGCGGAAACGTCATCGCGTTGCCGAGCCCGTACGCGAAAAACAGTTTCGCAACCGAATAGCAGACGTCGCTTTCCTTGATGCCGGCAATGGGCGTTCCGTAGAGATCGGCGGTGAGCTTGAGGCTCGCGTGCACGTGCACCGCGCCTTTCGGCTTTCCGGTCGAGCCCGAGGTGTAGAGCCAGAACGCGATGTCGTCGCATGTCGTCGGCGCCGTATACGGCTCCGCCTCGTCGGCGCCGATCACGTCCTCGAACAGGCGGTAGCCGTGCGGATTGGATCCGGACACGATCACGTGCTCGAGGTCCGGGCTCTGCCTGATGAGCGTCTCGAACTTCGGGAACAGGGCCTCCGAGACCACGAGACATTTCGCGCGGCTGTCGGCCAGCATGAAGCGGTAGTCGTCCTCGGTGAGCAGCGTATTGACCGGCACGGCAACGATGCCCGCCTTGAGGCAGCCGAGGAACGCCGTCGGCCAGTCGATGGTGTCGAGCAGCGCGATCAGCACGCGCTCTTCGCGCCTGATACCGAGCCCGCGCAGCGCGGCGCCGAAGCGCGCGACGCGGTCGGCAAGCTCGCCGTAGGTGTGCGTCCCGCGCGCATCGATGTAGGCCGGCTTGTTGGCACGGCCGGCGGCGAGATTTCTTTGCAGCACGTCGGCGGCGAAATTGTAGTCGCGTGGGACCGCTCCCACCGTTTCGGCTTCAGCCGCTGCCGCAACCGCGACTGCCATGACATCCTCCCCTTCGGCGGTCAAACGCCGCGCCTTTTTGCGGAATTATGCGAGGCATGGCCCGCCGCCGCAACGCGATTATATTTCCGGCCTGTCGCCGCGGTTATAGGGGCTATTGCCGGCTGGCTCACTGCACTGGTTGCAAATTGAGGACTAGGATATCACTGCCATGACGCGAGCAATTTGCCGGAGTTTTTGATGATTTTCAGCCGCGACCGCATCCTCACCACCCATGTCGGCAGCCTGCCGCGCAACGAAACCCTGTCCGACCTGCTGATGGCGCAGGAGGAGGGCAAACCCTACGACCCGCAGGTGCTGGCGGCGGAGATGGACAAGGCGGTGCGCCACGTCGTCCGCAAGCAGATGGAGGCCGGCATCGACATCGGCAACGACGGCGAGCAGCGCCGCATCGGCTTCCAGACCTACGTGCCGCAGCGGATGACGGGCTTTGCCGGCGTTTCGAAGCGCCGGCGCGGGCGCGAGTTCGAGGAATTTCCCGAGCTGCTCGCCTATCTGACGCGCCGTTTTCCGACGCCGCCGAAAAGCCAGCAGGGCGCCCCGGAAGCGCAGGCCGACATCAAATACAAGGACCTCAGGCCGATCACCGAGGAGACCGCGGGCTTCAAAAGGATCGCCGACGAGCTCGGCGCGTTTTCCGAGCGGTTCATGACCGCGCCCTCGCCCGGCATCATTTCAACCACGATGCTCAATGCCTTCTACAAGACGCACGACGATTATCTCGACGCGATCGCGCGCGAGATGAAGAACGAGTACCAGACGATCCACAAGGCCGGCTTTATTTTGCAGATCGACGCGCCGGACCTCGCGATGGACCGCACCATGATGTACCGCGACCTCGACGACGCAGGATTCGTCAGGCGCGTCGAGCGGCACGTGCAGGCGATCAACGACGGCATTGCCGGCATTCCGCCCGACCGCGTGCGGCTGCACGTCTGCTACGGCAACTGGGAAGGCCCGCACATCCACGACATCGCGCTCGAAAGGATTCTGCCGGCGCTCTACCAGGCGAAAGTCGGCGCGCTGTCGATCGAGTTCTCCAACCCGCGCCATGCGCACGAATACGAGGCTCTGAAGAAGCATCCGCTGCCGAAGGATATGCTGCTCATTCCCGGCGTCGTGGAAACGACCAGCAATTTCGTCGAGCACCCGGAGGTCGTGGCGCGCCGCATCGAGGAAGCCGTGCGCACGGTCGGCGAGCGCGAGCGCGTCATCGCCTCGACCGACTGCGGCTTCGGCACGTTCACCAAGCGCGAATGGGTGATCGAGCCCGTGGTGTGGCTCAAGCTCGCCGCGATCCGCAAGGGCGCCGACATCGCCTCGGCGCGGCTCTGGGGCCGCAAAACCGCGGCGTAATTTCCGTCGTCATTCCGGGACAGGGCCCATAAGCGCGTTTACGCGCGTCTTCGACGCGCTGTGGCCGGACCCGGAATCCGGATGCACGCACTCTGCTGCGTTGCGGATTCCGGGTTCGCTTCGCGCGCGCTCCGGAATGACCGGGTAAACACGATTCACTTTTCAGACAGGTTAGCCAACGCTCCGCACCCGGATTTTTGCCCAGGCGCCGGGGTCCGCCTGCATTTTCCAGATCCGCGTCGCCCGCAAAGAGAACCGAGGGGGCGCGGGACGCCAGGGGTCCAGGACGGACCCACGGGCCTCGACGCCTCGCGACATCGAGGCTTGTCGAAGTCCTTTTCGCCTCGCCGTCCCGCCCTGGTTCGGGC
>DASRGR010000020.1:0-67284 GCA_035650955.1 Pseudolabrys sp. | reverse complement strand
GCGACCTCGACCGGCATTCTGGTGAGGTCGATGCCGTTGGCGGCGAGCCGGTCGATCACCGGCCCGAAGGCCTCGCGCAACGCGCGTTCCGGACAGTGCTGGAAACTGAGATAGACTCCGCCGTGCGGCGAGCCGCGGCCGGCCTCGACCTCTTTGAGAATTGCGTAACTGCCGACATCGCGCGTGATGACGTATTTGCCGTCCTCGGCCACGCCGTAGCGCTGCGTGAATTCCTCCATGCGGTTGTTCAGCAGCCGGCCGCCAAGCTTGTAGCGGAACGGATCCCACATGATCGGATCCATGCCGATCAGCCGCGGCGCCAGATGACCGATGGGAAAAAACTGCACGAATTCCATGTCGACGAGCGAAGCGCCGGCGCGCAAGGCCAGAGCATAGCCGTCGCCCCCCATGTTTGCCGACGCGCTGTTGCGCCGGTAAAGCCGCGTGAGACCGCCGGTCGCCAGGATGGTTGCCTTCGCCGACAGGGTCACGGGCGCGCCCGATACGAGATGCAGCGCCGCGGCCCCGACGATCTCGCCCTTGTTGTGCAGCAGGTCGACGACGCACAGATCGCCGGCCTTGCGAATCCCGCCGCACCTGTTCACCGCGGTGCGCAGCGTCTTCGATACGGCAGGTCCGGTGTTGAGGAAATCCACATAGACGCAGCGCGGGCGATCGTGGCCGGGAGCCATGGCCTGCGCGATGCGACCGTTCTTGCGCGCCCAGCCGACGCCCCAATCATCCATGGTGCGGATGCACTCGGGGCCTTCCTCGCACAACAGCTGCGCAAGCGGCCCGTTGCACAATCCGCGTCCGGCAGCGAGCGTGTCCGCGTAGTGATGCGTCCAGTGGTCGGCCGTTTCCGAGCCGAGCGCGACGGCAACCGTCATCTGTGCCATCACCGTGGCGCCGCCACGCCCGATCAGGCTGCGGTCGGCGAGCAGGACCTGGCAGCCGCTGCGTGCCGCCTCGATCGCCGCATACATGCCTGCGGCGCCGGATCCAATCACCAGAACGTCGGTTTCGGCGCGCATCAATCCTCAGTCCGGGCTGTTGCGTCTCCGACAGGACGGTTTCGGGAGATGGCCTGCCAGCGGTTCATTATACGCGATAATAGCCACGCCCTGTGGCGTGCGCGCCTGAAAACCGCCCTGCCGGTCGAGCGTGATCGCTTCTCACGGTGCTAACGATCGTCGCGGCGTGTCTGCAGAACTCCTGCGATGCAGACACGGAGCGAATGGCGCAACCGGGCGCGGCGTGAATGCATGCGCGCTTCAACGAAAAAAAGGCCGCCAACCAGGCGGCCTTTTTCACGTCGTCGATGCTAGCAAGTTTTGTCGACTAGCTTTCCCGTTCCGGGGGCTGGCTGCGCTTGCACGGCTTGCAGTGCCGCGCCCACATCATCCGAATCCCCGTCATGGTCTGGCCCAGGGCCTTCAGCCCTTTCAGCCCCGCTCACTGTCGGAACGACAGGATGAGAGCCAATAGCCGGGATACTCATCGTAGGTACTCCAGTGACAAGCGACCATGGCCCGTGCGGGCTGAAGAGTTCCTTAAGGGCCGCATAAAGCCGGCGTTAATTCGCCGTATCCGGGATGGCCGCGCCCGCAACCAAGCCTATCGGTCGATCGTGATCTCGTCGCCGCGTACGCGAGAGACGCAGATCATGATCGTGTCTTTGCGCTCGTGATCGGCCAGCACGAGGTCGCGGTGGTTGGCCTGACAAAACAACAAAATAGACCGGATCGAATCTTCGAATCTGGGGGTCAGGGGTTCGAATCCCTTCCGGCGCGCCACTCATTCCTTAAACGATCAAGCGACCCTGACTACGCTGGTATGCGTCTCGACAGTTGCGAGGTGGCGGCGGGTGCGATCAATGTGAGCCCTCAGCTCAAAAAACAGATCGGAACTATGCATGGGGACGATATTGGCCGCCCTTGCGATATTTTCCAGTTCGGTCTGGAGCGCCTGCATCTGAACGTGATTTGGATCTGACAACAACGCTTTATCAACCAGCCTGAGCCGACGATACAGCCTGCGGACCCGATCGCGAATCAACCAGAGGAACAGCTTCGGCGCATAGTTGAACACCGGAACGACGATCGCGATGACAGCCACCAGCACTGCGAGGAAACGCTGTGCATAGTTGGTCATCCAAAAAGGCAGATAACGATTAAGGAAGGAAGGGCCATTTCTGTAGAAATCACGCGCCCCCTGGGACATGGAATATTCCGGATCGGTTTCGGTAGGAAATTCGCCAACCTTTCGGAAAAGCCCGGGCGTGCTATGCGCCCGCAAGGTCGTCTGCGCCAGCAGATCGACGATCGCGGGGTGGATATCCTTGCGTGCCAGCAGGACGTTCGTTGTCGCAATAAGGGCAGTATCCGAAGCTGGCGTTTTCTTCGCGAGATCAATGGCGCCCCGCGGCAACACCAGGCGAACCAGGTAAGGAAAAATCCGGGTCAGCGCCTCAGCCTCGGTAAAATTCATGAGGTGGTATTGCGGATTTCTCAGCAACACATCAAGGACAGCGGAGTCCAGTGAAAAATTGCGAAAGACCGCGTCGACGGCTCCACCATCAAGGTTGTTGATGACATTTTCCGGCGCGATGCTGACCAGCGTCGTGTTGTCATAGGTTATACCGGCGACGGCGAGAATTTTTTCGCACACGGCGCGATCGCCGCTGCCTTCGGCGCCGAGCCCGATGCGCTTGCCCTTGAGCTGCGAAAGATCGGTCAAGGTGGCGGCGGCAGAGAAAAGCCAGAAGATCTGATGATCGATCCGGCCGAGCGACATCAAGTCAGGCGCCAGGTTGCCGTTCGAAATGCCACCCTGCATAAACGCGACTTGAATTCCGGACTTCGGATCGTTCAAGAGTCCCAAATTTTCCTTTGCGCCGTTCGTGACACGCAATTCCACTTTCATATCCGCTGCGGACAGGATTCCCTGATAACGCGTGCCCAGATTATGATAGTGCTCACCGATGGGGGATGTGCCGATTACGATCTTTGATGGCGGTGCTGGAATCAGATACTCCATCCCAACCCACATGAGGCCGGCGACGCATAGCGTCACCGCCAGAAGCCTCAGCAGATGCCCGCGCGTGATCCCCAGCATGGATGTTCCCGCAAAAGCGAATTGCCAGGCAAAACGCCTACGAACCCAGACGAAGACAGAGCGCACTTAATTTCCAGGGGCAAACATGGGCGGCGCTGCCCCGGCCAGAGCCCCGCATGGCGAATGACGGCAGTCTTTTCAAACGATAGCAGATCAGGCGGCGGAAGGAAGCGCGCCCGTTTCGGGCCGTCAGCAGGCACTTCGCGGCAGGTCGGGCATGATGGCAATGGCGACAACGAGCGGCAGGCCGGTCCTGGTGCAACTCTCTGGGAAGCCCTTTAATTGCGGACTCAGCGGTCGATGGTGATCTCTTCGCCGCGGGCGCGCGAGACGCAGATCATGATCGTGTCTTTGCGCTCGTGATCGGCCAGCACGAGGTCGCGGTGGTCGGCCTCGCCGGAAAGCATCCTGGTGCGGCACGTGCCGCAGGTGCCCGTCTCGCAGGAGCTCGGCACGTCGAGCCCGTGGTCGCGGAGGACCTCCAGGATGGTTTTCGTCGTCGGTACCTCGAGCACGGTACCCGAGCGCGCGAGCTTCACCTTGAAAGGCCGGTCGCCGGCTTTATGAGTTTCAGCGTCGCTGAATGCCTCGAAGTGCACGGCTGTCGGCGACCAGTGATCAGTCATCGCGCGCACCGCTTCCATCAGCGGACGCGGCCCGCAGCAGTACAGATGCTCGCGGTTCTTCCGCTCCGCAAGGATCGGGCGCAGGTCGAGCGAGCGCGACGCGTCGCCCTGATCGTAGTGGATCGTGACCATGTCCCTGAAGTGCGGGGCCGCGAGCTCCTCGCGGAAGGCCGTCGTCTCGGGCGAGCGTGACAGGTAAAAGAGTCGAAAGCGTTTGCCTTCGGCTATCACCTGCCGGATCATCGCCATCATCGGCGTCACGCCGATGCCGCCGGCGATGAAGAGGAAATCCTGGGCGCGCGGCGGCAGCGCGAAATCATTCACCGGCGCAGTGATAATGAGTTCGTCGCCGGCCTTCACCTCGTCAATGAGGCTCGTCGAACCGCCACGTCCGTTGCTCTCGCGTTTCACCGCGATCTGGTAACGCTCGCGCTCCGCCGGATCGTTGCACAACGAGTACTTGCGCAGGAGGCCGTTCGGCACGCGCACGGCAATGTGCGCCCCGGCGGTGAACGGCGGCAGCTCCTTGCCGGCGGGGTCGCGGAATTCGAAAAGATGAATGCCTTCGGCAATCCGGTCGTTGCGGGTGACGCGCAGCGGCATCGTCGGCGGAGGAGGGGAGTGGGTCATTGGGTCTCCGGAATATCCTTCGCCACAAGTGGCAGTATTACATTGCGGCCGCAAGTGTTGCGGCAGCAGGGCCGGTGCGCGCCACCGGCGCGACCTTAAAAACTCATCCCCGGTCTCCGCGCCGGAATCCCCCGTCATACGGGCACTTGCAACAAACCCATCCCCGGCCTTATCGCGCGTGCCGTCCTGCTCAACCGCGGGGCATCATCATGAGACGCGGATGACGTGGTTGGCGGCTCGCGGTGCTCCACGCCCCTCGCATGTTGTGAGGAAAAAGGGAGCGCGGCGTGCGCCCGTCACCGCCCCGTCGTGCAGCCAGTCCGACGGCCGGCCTGCCCGGGGCCGCGACAAAGGATACGGGCGGCGGAGCTTTGGCTTGCCCGTGGCAGCCCTGAAACCGAGGCGGCTGCTTGACAAGCGAACCTGTGAGCGAGGCTTGCGGGCGCCAAAGACGCCGCTCATTCCCGCGCAAGCGGGACTCCGGGAAAACGGGGCTCCGCTTTTGCGGGGACTGCGGGTGCAGGAACGCGGTGCCGGTGAGAAAATCCTCAGCGCGCGCCGGTGCTGGCACGCTCGACCGGACGCTGGCCGGCGGCCGCGACGGGCGCTGCTTCCGCCGTCAGTGCGCCATAGGCATCGGCGAGCCCGGCGCCGAACATGTCGTCGGGCCCCTTCGGTCCGAGATCCTTCGCGGTCGCGCGCAGAATGGCCTTGATCTTCTCGGGCGTGAGGCCGGGCTGCCGCTGCAGCATCAGCGCAACGATCCCGCTCACCTCGGCCGCGGAGTAAGAAGTGCCCGACGACAGCTCGTAGCCGCTGTCGGGGACCGCGACCAGAATCTGCGCACCGGGCGCGGCCACGGTGATGTGGCGGCCGCGGTTCGATTGTTCGAACAGCCTGTCGTCGGCGTCGGTTGCGCTCACCGCAATCACGTTGGGATCGGCGGCCGGATAAAGCGGCGGCGATTTCGCGCCGGCGTTGCCGGCGGCGGCGACGAGCACGATGCCCTTCCTGCGCGCCGCTTCGAGGCTGCGGTGAATGGCGGGATCCGCCGGGCCCGCGAAGCTCATGTTGATCACGCGCGCACCCTTGCCCGCCGCCCAGTCGATGGCCTTGAGGATATTGAACGTGGTGCCTTCCGCACCGCCGTCCCTGGGATCGAACGCGCGCGCTGCGAGGATCTTCGCCTCGGGCGCCGCGCCCATCAGCTTGCCGTGAGCCGCAATCAGGCTGGCAATGGCGGTGCCGTGCTGGTGCGGGGCCGCGGGTGCCGGAAGCAGGTCAAAGGTATCCGCGACCGAACCGGCGAGTTCGGGATGAGTTGCGTCGATTCCGGAATCGATGACGGCTACGAGCACGTTCTCGCCTTTGGCAAGGGAATGGGCCTGCGGCAGGCGCAGCTTGGTCAGACCGTACTGGGCCGGGTCGCCTTCGTTTCCGGATTGAGCCTGCTGAATGGCGAACAGATAATTCGGCTGCGCCCATGCGACGACGCGATCGGTTTCAAGCTCGCGTACGACGGCCGCGACCGAGCGCCGGTCCGGAATCCGCCAGCGATAGAGCGTCGTGCCGAGGAGCTGGAAAGACTGGCTTTCAAGCCGCGTCAGCCGGTGCCGGCGCTGCAGCGCGTCGATCTGCTGGGCGCTCACCGAATTGGGCAGCTCGATGACGACTTCGTCGGGCACGAGCCGGCGTTCGTTCGCCGACGGTGCGCCGCTCTGGCCGCGGCGGTTCGCCTGCGGACGGCGCGGTCCTGATGGGCCGTCATCAACGATGTAGGGGCCCGTCGGGCTGCCTTGCGGCAATCCGACGATGATGCCGGGCACGACTCCGCCCCAGCCGGGACCGCGATGCCCGCCGCCGGGGTATCCGCCGCCGCCCTTGGACGGGCCGTCGGGAACCGTCGGCGGCCTGCTCATGCCCATGTTCGGCGAGGGACCGCGGCCGGACATCTTCTGTGCGAACACGCTGTCAGACGCAACGACAAGCAGCGCGGCCATGCAGAGCAGGGCGGTTCGATGCACGCGCATGGGACTACCTCCGGTCGTCTATCGTTCACTCGGTCGTGGCGATGAAACCGACGGCCTTGTCTTCCTGCAGCTTCTTCACGATGCGGGCGAGCTCGGCCTTCGGAATTCCGGTGACGGCGACGCGGACCTTGTAGAGGCCGCCGGCCATCGGGCCTGACGCGATCGACAGCTTGTTTGTCTCCAGGAACTTCGTGATCTCCTCCGACGATGCCTGCGGCGCAAAGCGGATGATGGCGAAGCTTCCGGCGTCCGGCGCGGTCGCCGGCGCCGAAGCCGTCTGGTAACCGCCGGTCGTGGTCTCGTTCAGCATCATGCCGGCAATGAAGCCGGCCTGCACGAGGATAGCGAGCACCGCGGCGCCGCTCGCCAGCGCCAGCGTGCGCGGCGTCAGGCTCGCGAAGAATTCCGAGATGCGGCTGCCGAGGCTGAACGATACCTGCCGGCGTGCCGGCTCGGCATCGATCTTGGCGAACAGCTTCTCCATCGCGCGCGCCGACGGCGCGCCGAGCGTCTCGTTGAGGTGAATGGTTTCGCCGAGCTCGTCGCGCACCAGCTCGTAACGCCGGGCAAGCTCGGGATCGCGCGCGAGCGCGTCCTCGACGCGTTGGGCGTCGCGACGGCTGAGCGTTCCCGCCGCGTGCCACGGCAGGAGCTCCTCTATTTCCTGGCGCCCGGGCGCCTCTTGCTTCGTCGCGTTCATGGCCAACCTCGATCTATTCCTTGCTCCTTGAGAAGCTCGGAGAGCTTCTTGCGCGCATAGAACATGCGCGTCTTCACCGTCGCCTCCGGGATGCCGACGATCTCGGCAACTTCCTCCACCGACTTCTCGTGGTAGTAGACGAGGTCGATGATCTCCCGGTGGTCTGCCGAGAGCCTGGCCAGGCATTGCCGCAAGGCCGAGGCTTTGTCCTTTTTCGCCAGAGCGGTCTCGGGATCGTCAGCGTGATCCTCGATCTGCTCCGCCATCTCGTCATCGAGCTCTTCGTCCGGCTTGCGGCGCAGGGCCGACAGCGCCTTGAAGCGCGCGATGCTCAGCATCCATGTCGACGCGGCCGACCGGCCCTCGAACTTCCCGGCCTGACGCCAGATGTCGAGGAATACCTCGCTGATCAGGTCTTCCGCCGTCGCTTCGTTGCGCACCAGCCGCAGAACGAACCGGTACACACGAACGTGGTGCCGTGCGTAGAGCACCTGCATGGCGAGCCGGTCGCCGCCTGCGATTCGCGAGATCAGAACTTCGTCCGAAGTCGTTTGCATCGCAGAACAATCGGCTCGTGCATTGGTCGCTGCGGGGGGCGGCGAGGTTCAAGCCAGTTCGCGGAAATTTGCATCAACCGGCCGCCCCCGGACGGTTCACAGCCAGTTTCCCCTTTTCCGGCGCTTGTGGGCAAGCAAAAGGGGCCAAACCCGCCATTTACCGGCCATTGGCGTGGAAAAAGGGTCGGGCAGGTTCACCTGCCGGGGGGCCTTGCAGCGGGGGCTTTGAACCTTTCCGCGGCCGGCAGCGACCCATGTCCAGGATGTGATGACCACATCCCCCGCAACACCAGATCCTGGAGAATCACCATGTTCCGCAAAGTCGCTCTCGCCCTCGGTGCAACCGCTATCATCGGCGCCGCCGCCCTGACCCCCACGACCGCTTCCGCTTGGCATCATCATCACCATGGCCATCATGGCCATTGGCACGGCGGTTTCGGCCTGGGCGTTGGTATCGTTGCTCCGGCTGCCGTCTATGCGTCCGATTGCTACATCGTCAAGAAGGTCGTCGACACCCCGCTCGGCCCGCGCGTTCGCCGCATCACGGTTTGCGACTGAGCGAGCAAGCCATGGACGGGTTCTGACCCCGGCTTCGCCACGCGAAGTCGGGGTTGCCCATTGCCGGTCGTGCCGCGACAGTCATATAGACTGACGCATGCTCGACGGCTTCAAGCGCTCCGAAATCAGGACCAAAGGGGCCCGCATCGTCACGGTGGTCGGCGGATCGGGCCCGCCGCTGCTGCTGATGCACGGCAATCCCTTCAATCACCTGTCGTGGCACAAAGTGGCGCCGCCGCTGGCGCGCGAATTCACCGTCGTGTGCACCGACCTGCGCGGCTACGGCGATTCGGAAAAGCCGCCCGGCGGCGAGGACCACGCGGGCTATTCATTCCGCGCGATGGCGCAGGATCAGGTCGAGGTGATGGCGGCGCTCGGTTTCGACAAATTCCACGCCGCGGGGCACGACCGCGGCGCACGGGTCCTGCATCGCATGTGCCTCGATCATCCGCAAAGAGTGATGCGCGCGGCGATTCTCGACATCATTCCGCAGCATCATCTGCTCAACCACGTGACGCGGCAGTGGGGCACGTTCTCGTGGCACTGGTTCTTCAACATCCAGCCCTACGATCTGCCCGAGCGCATGATGGGCGCCGATCCCGACTGGTTCATCGAGAAGAGGCTGGCGAAGACAAAACAAGGCCTGAGTTTTTTCGATCCGCAGGCGCTGGCCGAGTACAAGCGCTGCTTCCGTAACCCCGACACCATCCATGCCATCTGCGAGGATTACCGCGCCACATTCGGCGTCGATCTCGAGATGGATACGAAGGATTTCGAATCCGGGCGGAAAATCGAGTGCCCGGTCCTTCTGTTGTGGGGCGCGACGGGCGGAGTGGGGCGAAACCACCGGCCGGGGCCGGCCGAGATCTGGGGCAACTACGCGAGCAACATCGTGGCCGCGAAGGCGCTGCCCTGCGGGCACTATCTGTCCGAGGAGGCTCCGAAGGAGACGGCCGCGGCGCTGCGTGACTTCTTTGCGGCGCCCTGATCAGGCGTTCGGCGACGGCGCCGCGAGAAAATTTCTCATCGCGTACCACAGCAGGTGCCGGTTGATGCTGTAGCCGACGGCGTGAGGGGTCTGCGGCAGGATCACAAACTGCCGGTCCCCGTTCGGAAGCTGGCGGTAGAAGTCGAGCAGATCGTCGTTTGTCGAATTGCCGTCGAACTCGCCGCGCAGCATGAGCACCGGCGACTTGATCCTTGCCGGATCGACGATAGGCAGGTTGGCGGCCATGTCGAGATAGGTGCCGCTCGGGACCGTATCGCCGAATTTCATTTCGGCCGCGATGATCGCCTCGGGGACGGCCGGGTCGTAGAGCGCAGGATGGCCGTCCCGCGTGAAGATGGACCGGATCATCGCCGCATCGCGTTTGCGCCTGGGGCTTGAGCGCAACGACTCGATCCGTTTTCGGCGCCGCTCGATTTCGGCGGCGCCGTTTCCCTTGTAGGTGAAGGCGCAGATGACCAGCCGCTCGATCCTGTCAGGCTGTGCCTGCGCATAGGCGGCTGCGCGAATTCCGCCCGATGAGGTGCCGTAGAGATGGACTTTTTGCCGGCCGGTTTCCTTCATAACGAGCGGCATCGCGGCCTTGAGGTCTTCGACGCCGCTGGCGATGTCGGAATTGTTGCCCGATGATCCCGAATAGCCATAACCGTCGTGGTCCATCGTCCACACGTCGTAGCCGAAGCGTGCGAACACATTCATCAGCGAATATTCGCCTTTGCCCGGGACCGTCAGATCGTACGACGAACGTGACGAGTTGGACGAACCATGGACGAGAAACAATACCGGCAAAGGCCGTTCGCCGCCGACGGGCGCACCGATGCGTTTGCGCCAGAGGTTGAGCTTTATGCCGGCTTTTTCCGCCCAGTATTCCTGGGCCCAGATTTCAGCGTTTTCCGCAGCCTGCGCCGGCGGCATCAGTCGGGACAGAAGTCCTGTGCTCACGCCGACGCCGGCGTTCCTGAGGATGGCGCGGCGGGATTGTCCGGATCGTATCATCGAAACCTCCCGGAAGGCCGGCAGCGACCCTAAAGTTAATGGCCTTATTTTGGGCACGCTATCAGATGACAGGAACGGACGGCAGTCCACTCGCCCCGCGAACTGAGTTCTGCTAGGGGTCGGGAGCGCTGACTTGCGGCGCCGGCGTTCGGGGCGATACGCCGAAGCGGAGGAATAATGGTCGAAATGCTGCGCGCGGTGGCGCGATTTTTTCAAAGGACAATTGGCTGGAACCGGATCGGCGTGATGCTGAGCATCGCGATCATCTCGGTGGCGGCAGTCGTTCTTTTCCACATGTTGCGCGACATCAATGTCGAGGAAGTCATTGCGGCGCTCAAGGCAACGGCGCCGGCACACATCGCAGCGGCGGCGTTTTTCGTGGCCTGCGGTTATTTCACGCTGACCTTTTACGACTTGTTCGCGCTGCGCACGATCGGCCGAAAGGAAATACCTTACCGGATAGCGGCGCTCACCGGCTTCACCAGCTACTCGATAGGCCACAACGTCGGCGCCACGGTCTTTACCGGTGGCGCCGTGCGCTATCGCATCTATTCCGCGTACGGGCTCGACGCGATCGAGGTCGCAAAAATCTGTTTTGTCGCGGGTCTCACGTTCTGGCTCGGCAACGCCACGGTCCTCGGGCTCGGCGTCACGTACCATCCGCAAGCGGCGGGACCGATCGACCAGCTGCCGCCCTGGCTCAATCGCACGCTCGGTATCGTCATATTGCTCGTGTTGATTTCCTACATAGCCTGGGTCTGGAGCGCGCCACGCGAGATCGGCCAGCGTGAGTGGAAAGTCGAGCTGCCGAACGGGCCGTCGACGCTCCTGCAGATCGGCATCGGAATCCTCGATCTCGGCAGCTGCGCGCTCGCCATGTACATGCTGCTGCCGACCCATCCCGATATCGGCTTTGTGACGATGGCGGTTGTCTTTGTGTCGGCGACGTTGCTTGGTTTTGCCAGCCACGCGCCCGGCGGGCTTGGCGTCTTCGACGCCGCGATGCTGGTGGCCCTGTGGCAATTCGACAAGGAATCCGTGCTTGCGGGACTCCTGCTTTTCCGTTTGCTCTACTATCTCGTCCCGTTTGCGCTTGCCCTGGCTATCCTGGGCACGCGCGAGATCTGGCTGAACGTGAACGGCAGCCGCCGCGCAATCGCGGAGCCGCCGATAACGTCGGTCACCGCGCCGCTTCGCACCGAAATTGAATCGGAAAAGGCCGACTCCGGTTGACCATGGCGATTGACGACCAGCGCCGCGATTTTCCCGCCTCACCCGGGCTGGCAACGCGGCTGCGCAGTGCATGGCTGGCTCTGCTGGGACGCACCGAGGCAGCCAGCATGAGCGTCGCGCCGGCCGTCAATCGTGTTCTCGCCGAGCCGCAGATGTTGCTGATGGAGCAGTTGATTGGCGGTCTGCACGTCGCCGCGATCGTGCTCGATCGCGAGGGCCGCGTGATCGCGTTCAACGAAGCGGCGACCGGCATCGCGCCGGCGTTGCGCCGCGGCGAACCGGCGCTGATCGCCCTGCGCATGCCGGAACTGGTCGATGCGATTCGCCGGGCGTCCAGGCGCCGCGAACCGCAGCGGGTCGAGTTTTTCGAGCGTGTCCCACTCGACCGCTGGTTCGAGGCGTTCGTGACGCCGGTCAAGATGTCGACGGGAGCCGGCGGCACGGCCGATATCCTGCTGATGACGTTCAACGATCTCACGCCGCTGCGGCGGGTCGAGCAGATGCGTGCGGACTTCATCGCCAATGCCAGCCACGAGCTGCGTACGCCGCTTGCCGCGCTGCTGGGGTTCATCGAGACGCTGCAGGGCAGCGCCAAGGACGATCCTGCCGCACGCGACAAGTTTCTCGGAATCATGCAAGGGCAGGCGACCCGCATGGCCCGGTTGATCGACGATCTGCTGTCGCTTTCGCGGATCGAGCTCAATGCACACCTGCAGCCGAATACGCCGCTCGATCTGGCGCCGATTGTGCGGCAGGTGGTCGATGGCCTGCAGACCCTTGCGCGCGATCGCGGCGTCGAGATCAAGGTTGCGCTGCCGGCCGACGCGCTGATGGTGCTCGGCGACCGGGACGAGCTGGTCCGCGCTCTCGAAAACCTCGTCGAGAATGCGCTCAAGTACGGTGCGTCGGGCAAGCGCGTCGATATCACGGTCGTCCGCGCCCAGACCCGCTCAGGCCCGGCGGAGGCGCGCGTCGCGGTGCGCGATTACGGGCCCGGAATCGCGCCGGAACACCTGCCGCGCCTGACCGAAAGGTTTTACCGTGTGGATGTCGCCGACAGCCGCGCGCAGGGCGGAACCGGGCTGGGGCTTGCGCTGGTCAAGCACGTACTCAACCGGCATGGCGGGCGCCTGATGATCGAAAGCACGCTGGGTGAGGGCGCAACCTTTACCATGCATGTGCCCTTGCACACGGCCGAGTCGGCACCGGCGCCCGACTCGGATTTGCATTTGGATTCAGGGCGTTAAATCGTCATCTAACTGTCACCGAAGCTTTATAGAACGGTGACATGCGACGCTTATGGCTGACCGTGACTTCGGACGCATCGTCAACGAACCAAAAATGTCCGAGGCCGTCGTGGAGAGCGTCTCTTAAGAGCAACAGCGGAATGCCCAAGCGATTGGGCGCGAGGACTGCAGAGCGCGGGCCGCTTGGGGCTGCGTCTGCTTCCGGCCGCAAACATGGAGAGAACCCGTGAAACACTGGACCGCATTGGCAGCCGCCGGCTTCATCGCCGCCGCCGCATTCGTTCCGGCCAACGCCGCCGACATTTCCGGCGCTGGCGCTACTTTTCCCTATCCGATCTACGCCAAATGGGCTGACGCATACAAAAAGATCACCGGCAATGGCCTGAACTATCAGTCGATCGGTTCCGGCGGCGGCATCAAGCAGATCAAGGCAAAGACCGTCACCTTCGGCGCCAGCGACGCGCCGCTGCCTGGCAAGGAGCTCGACGAATCGGGTCTCGCGCAGTTCCCGATGGTCATGGGCGGCATCGTGCCTGTGGTCAATCTCGACGGCGTCAAGCCGGGCGATCTCGTCATCGACGGACCGACGCTCGCCAGGATTTTCATCGGCGACATCAAGACGTGGGATGATCCGGCGCTGAAGAAGCTCAATCCGAACGCCAGCCTGCCGAAGCAGGCGATCGCCGTCGTGCATCGCTCGGACGGGTCGGGCACCACCTACAATTTTGCCTACTACCTTTCCGACGTCAGCGCCGACTGGAAGTCGAAGGTCGGCTTCAATACCTCCGTGCAGTGGCCGGTCGGCATCGGCGCGAAGGGCAACGAAGGCGTCGCCAACAACGTCGCGCAGACGAAAGGCGCGATCGGCTACGTCGAGTACGCCTACGCGCTGCAGAACAAGCTCACCTACACGAAGATGGTGAACAAGGACGGCAAGACCGTGTCGCCGACCTCGGAGGCTTTCCAGGCGGCGGCGGCCAACGCCAACTGGAAATCGCAGCCCGGATACGGCGTGATCCTCGCGAACCAGCCGGGCGAGAAATCCTGGCCGATGACGGCCGCGACGTGGATTCTCGTCTACAAAAAGCCTGCCGATCCTGCGGCCACCGCCGAAGCGCTGAAGTTCTTCGCCTGGGCCTACAAGAACGGCGGGCAGATGGCCGAAAGTCTCGACTATGTCCCGATGCCCGCGAATGTCGTCGCCGACATCGAGAAGTACTGGACGAACGAGATCAAGGACGCGAACGGAAAGCCCGTATTCGCAATGACCAACTGATGCCCGTGATCGAGCGGAAAGGGCGCCCGGACGGCGCCCTTTCCTTGTCCACCGCCGGAAACAGGCGGCTTGTGCTGCGGCCTGCGGGCCGCTTGAGTGGCTCTCCGCAATGGCGAAAGGCCCGAGGAGAGCCGGATGCAACCGACCGAGAGGCCGCCCGTGGTTGATGTGGCGTTGCAAAGCGCGGGGATCGCGACGGCCGACCGGTTGGATCGAACCAGGATCCTGCAACGCCTGCGGCTGAGCGACGCCGCTTTTATGCATCTTACCCGCGCCGCCGCGGTCACGGTGCTCGTTATCCTCGGCGGTATCATCGTCTCGCTGGTCTGGGGCTCGCTGCCGGCGCTGCGCGCGTTCGGCGTGAGTTTCCTTTACGAGGAAGCCTGGAATCCGGTGACGGAGAAGTTCGGAGCCATTGCCCCGATTTACGGCACCGTCGTCACGTCGGTCATCGCGATGCTGATCGCGGTTCCGGTTGGCCTGTTCATCGCGGTGTTTCTCACCGAACTTTGCCCGATGTGGCTGCGGCGTCCGGTCGGCATCGCCATCGAGCTGCTAGCCGGTATCCCGAGCATCATCTACGGCATCTGGGGCTTGTTCGTTTTTGCGCCGTTCCTGCAGCAGCACGTGCAGCCGTTTCTCATTTCCGCTTTCGGCGATATTCCCGTGCTCTCCTATCTTTTCGCCGGCCCACCCTACGGCATCGGAATTCTGACCGCGGGCCTGATCCTGGCGATCATGGTGCTTCCTTTCATTACGTCGATATCGCGCGACGTGTTCGAAGCCGTGCCGTCGGTGCTCAAGGAGGCGGCTTACGGGCTCGGCTGTACGACGTGGGAGGTGTCGCGGTACGTTGTGCTGCCCTATGCGCGCGTCGGCGTCATCGGCGGCGTGATGCTGGGCCTCGGGCGCGCGCTTGGCGAGACAATGGCGGTGACATTCGTGATCGGTAACGCGCATCGTATCTCGGGCTCGCTGCTCGCGCCCGGAACGACGATCTCGGCGACGATCGCGAACGAGTTCACCGAGGCGGTCGGCGATCTCTACACGTCCGCGCTCATCGCGCTTGGCCTCATCTTGTTCGTCATAACGTTCATCGTGCTTGCAGCCGCGCGTCTTCTGCTGATGCGGCTCAATGCGCGGGTAGGAGCATGACGATGTCGCCCCGCCCGCAAGCCTCGCTCTACGGCGTCAGGCGCCGGCGCAATGCCATCTCGATGGGGCTGGCATTTGCCGCGACCGCGTTCGGCCTTTCCTGGCTGGTGCTGATCCTTGCCGTGCTGCTGTGGGAGGGCTTCGGCGGCCTTTCGCTTGCGGTCTTCACGGAGATGACGCCGCCGCCCGGCTCGAGCGGCGGCCTGCTCAATCCGATCGTCGGCAGCCTGATGATGACGTTCATCGCGGTGCTGATCGGTACGCCGCTTGGGATACTCGCCGGCACCTACATGGCCGAATACGGCCGTTACGACCGGCTGACGACGGTCGTGCGCTTCATCAACGATATTCTGCTGAGCGCGCCGTCGATCGTGATCGGCCTGTTCGTCTACGAGGTCATGGTCGCACAGATGGGGCACTTCTCGGGATGGGCCGGCGCCGTGTCGCTGGCAGTCATTGTCGTACCCGTCGTCGTGCGCACCACCGAAGACATGCTGATCCTGGTTCCGGATACGTTGCGCGAAGCGGCGGCCTCGATCGGGCTGCCGCGCTCCCTGATGATCACCAGGGTCGCGTACCGCGCGGCGCGCGCGGGAATGGTCACCGGCGTGTTGCTGGCCATCGCGCGCATCTCCGGCGAGACGGCGCCGCTGCTGTTCACGGCGCTCAACAACCAGTTCTGGAGTCTCAACCTGAACGCGCCGCTCGCCAGTCTTCCGGTGGTCATCTTCCAGTTTGCGCTCAGCCCCTACCACGACTGGCAAAAACTGGCATGGACCGGCGCCCTCGTCACCACACTCGCGGTGCTTGCCCTCAGCATCATCGCGCGAATCCTTGCGGCACAGAGAAAAACGTCATGAGCGTAGCAGCCATAACAGTACCGACGGTCAGCCACTCGGTCGCAAGCACCGAGGGTCTGGAAGAGAAGATTTCAATCCGCAATCTGGATTTCTATTACGGCGATCACCGTGCGCTGAAGAACATCAATGTGCCGCTCTATCGGGGCAAGGTTACGGCATTCATCGGGCCGTCCGGATGCGGGAAGTCGACGCTGCTGCGCATCCTCAACCGCATGTACGATCTTTATCCCAACCAGCGTGCGACGGGGCACGTGCGCCTCGACAATGAGGACATCCTTTCGCCGTCCCAGGATCTCAATATGCTGCGCGCGAGGGTTGGCATGGTTTTCCAGAAGCCGACGCCGTTCCCGATGACCATTTTCGAGAACATTGCCTTCGGCATCCGGCTCTACGAGCGTCTGGCGAAATCCGAGCTTGACGATCGGGTCAGGCACGCGCTCGAGCGCGCGGCGCTCTGGGACGAGGTGAAAGACAAGCTCAACGCCAACGGCCTGTCACTCTCCGGCGGACAGCAGCAACGCCTGTGCATTGCGCGGACCGTCGCTGTAAGGCCGGAGGTAATCCTGTTCGACGAGCCCTGTTCGGCGCTCGATCCGATCTCGACAGCGAAGATCGAGGAGCTCATCGACGAGCTCAAGGACGACTACACGATTGCGATCGTGACCCACAACATGCAGCAGGCCGCGCGCGTGTCCGATTTCACGGCGTTCATGTATCTCGGCGAACTCGTCGAGTTCGGCGAGACGACGCGTATCTTCACCAATCCGAACGACAGCCGCACCCAGGATTACATCACCGGGCGCTTTGGCTAGCGCATGATTCGTTATCGGACAGGACCATGCGCAAAATGACTGAAGGATGACGGCAATGACCGATCACACGATGAAGGCCTTTGACACCGATCTGCAGGACCTTGCCCGCATGGTCGCCGAAATGGGCGGCCTCGCGGAAAAACAGGTGGCGGACTCGGTGGATGCCCTGGCCAAGCGCGATACCACGCTGGCGCAGCGCGTCACTGCGGCCGACGCAAGTATCGACACCCTGCAGCGCGAGATCGAGGAAAAGGCCGTGCTTACGATCGCGCGCCGCCAGCCGATGGCGGTCGACCTGCGCGAGGTCGTCGGCGCGCTGCGGCTTGCCAACGATCTCGAGCGCATCGGCGATCTCGCCAAGAATATCGCCAAGCGGGTGATGGCGCTGAACGCCGAATTTCCGCCGCCCAAGCTCATTCGCGGCGTCGAGCACATGACCGACATGGTGCTTCAGCAGATGAAAATGGTGCTCGATTCCTACGCCCGCCGCGATGTCAGCAAGGCGATGGCGGTCTGGCGCGGCGACGAGGAGATCGACGCGGTCTGCACGTCCGTTTTCCGCGAGCTCCTGACCTACATGATGGAGGATCCGCGCAATATCACGTTCTGCATCCACCTGATGTTCTGCGCAAAGAACATCGAGCGTATGGGCGATCACGCCACTAACATCGCCGAAACGGTGCACTACATAATCGAGGGCCGTCCGATCGTGGACCAGCGGCCGAAAGGAGACACAACGACGATCGCGGCGCTGCGGACGGCGGCCGAACGGTAGGCGCCAGGGAAGAGTACGATGAATGCACGTATTCTGATTGTGGAAGACGAGGAGCCGCTCACGATGCTGCTCCGCTACAACCTCGAGGCCGAAGGATACGAGGTCGAGACATCCGCCCGCGGCGACGAGGCCGATACGCGGCTGAAGGAATCGACACCCGACCTGGTGGTACTCGACTGGATGCTGCCGGGGCTTTCCGGCATCGAATTGTGCCGGCGTCTGCGCGCCCGCCCCGAGACGCGTCAGCTGCCCATCATCATGCTCACCGCGCGCGGCGAGGAGAGCGAAAAGGTGCGCGGACTGGCGACTGGCGCGGACGACTATATCGTCAAGCCATTCTCCGTGCCGGAACTCCTGGCGCGCGTCCGCGCCCTGTTGCGGCGCTCCAACCCCGAACGTGTTGCGACCGTGCTCAGCATCGGCGATATCGAGCTCGACCGTGAAAAGAAACGGGTATCGCGCAACGGGCGGCCGATCGATCTTGGGCCGACCGAATACCGTCTGCTGGAATTTCTGATGGAGCGGCCCGGCCGCGTCTTCTCACGCGAGCAGTTGCTCGACGGCGTCTGGGGATCGGATATCTACATCGACGAACGCACGGTCGATGTCCATGTCGGGCGTTTGCGCAAGGCGATCAATCGCGGCCACGCGACCGATCCGATCCGCACGGTGCGCGGCGCAGGTTACGCGCTGGACGATCGCTTCGGCCGCATGAGCTGATGACGTCGGAACCGGCCAGGGTCAGTTCCTGAAAGAGCGCTTGTCGCGCCGGCGATCGGCGAGAGGCTGGTAGGCGACGCGGCAATGATAGGAGCAGTACGGCAGGTCGTTGACGGTATCGCCGCCGCAGAAAAAGAACTCCGAGCTGCCCGGGTCACCGACCGGCCAACGGCAGGTTTTTTCGTTCAGCTGAAGCAGGGTCTTGCGCTGCTCGAGCGGAATCTCGATGAGCTCCGGCTCGGGTTCCAGCTCGTAGTCATAGGCCAGCGCCGTGTTGCCCCGCATGGACGCGCGCGGCACCCGCATCATGTGCCCCGAGGAACGCGGCTTGCGGGGACGCGGGGAGGCCGACGACGGGCTCTTGGCCCGGCCGGAAAGGCCGAGACGGTGGACCTTGCCGATGACGGCGTTGCGGGTGATGCCACCGAGTTCTGCCGCGATCTGGCTGGCGGACAGGCCGTCCGCCCACAATTTCTTCAGCAGCTCGACCCGTTCGTCCGTCCAGCTCATTTTGTTTTCTCCTTAGGCTTCAACGCCTTGGATGGAATCCGGCGCCGTCGTCGGGCGCCCCATCGAGCGCCAGACGCGTACGCGTCAGGAATGAACAAGAAGCCTCGTAGCACGAGATGTCGTACTACTTGAGCGAGAAGCTACAATAGGCAGTGATTCGGGTGCAAGCGTTCACCCACATCCTTCGTTCAGCTACCAACAGTTTTCCCCTTGGAAATCCGCGGTTGTGAGGCGATTGAGGCGGCAAAGGCCCGCGGCGGACGGTGTGTTGACAGCGCAAGGTCCGGCAATACAATTAAAAAAGTGCCGCCCGGCGAGGCGGCACATTTCTTTTCGGCCCGCGCATGGTCCCGAAAAGCCGGTACGATTCAGACAGGACCGTGCGCAAACAAGCTACGTTTGACGAAAGACGCTCCCGTGAGCTCGCACCTATTGCCGACCTATGCGCGCGTTGACCTCGCCTTCGAGCGGGGCGAAGGCGCCTGGCTGTTCACGGCCGGCGGCGAGCGCTACCTCGATTTCACTGCCGGGGTCGCGGTCAACGCCCTTGGGCACGCTCACCCGCAGCTCGTCCGGGCGCTGAGCGAGCAGGCGCACAAAGTCTGGCACGTCTCCAATCTTTTCCGCATCCCGGAAGGCGAGAAGCTCGCAGACCGGCTGTGCGCAATAAGCTTTGCCGACACCGTGTTTTTCCAGAATTCGGGCGCCGAGGCGATCGAATGCGCGCTCAAGATGGTGCGCAAATATCAATCGGCGTCGGGAAAGCCGGAGCGCTATCGCGTCATCACGTTCGAAGGCGCGTTCCATGGGCGCACGCTTGCCGCGATCGCCGCGACCGGCAACAAGAAATATCTTGAAGGCTTCGGTCCTCCGGTCGACGGCTTCGATCAGGTTGCATTCGGCGACATCGAGGCAGTGAAACGCGTGATCGGTCCGGCGACGGCCGCGATCCTGATTGAGCCGATCCAGGGCGAAGGCGGAGTGCGTGTTGCCGCACCGGCATTCCTGCGTGCGCTGCGCCAAGTTTGCGACCAGCACGGCCTGCTGCTTGTGTTCGACGAGATACAGACCGGCTTCGTCCGTTCCGGGGAGATGTTCGCGTACGAGCGCAGCGGAGTTAAGCCCGATGTCATGACGCTGGCAAAAGCGCTCGGCGGCGGCTTTCCGATCGGAGCCTGCCTCGCCACGACGGAAGCTTCGAAAGGAATGACCGTCGGCACGCACGGAACGACCTTTGGCGGCAATCCGCTCGCCATGGCCGTCGGTAACGCCGTGCTCGACATTATAATCAAGCCTGAATTCCTGCAGCAGGTGCGCAGGAACGCGTTGCTGCTGAAGCAGCGTCTTGCCGAACTGAAAGATCGTCATTCCTCTGTGATCGCCGAGGTCCGTGGCGAGGGGTTTTTGATCGGCCTGCGCATGACCCCGCAGGCATCGGAAATGGTCGATGAACTGCGCGCGGAAAAGATGCTCACCGTCAGCGCCGGGGACAACGTCGTACGGCTGCTGCCGCCGTTGATCATCGGCGAAGAAGAGATCGCGGAAGCGGTTGCCCGGATCGATCGTGCCTGCACGCGGCTCGCGCAAACCCATGCCCGGACGGCGAAGGTGGCGTCATGACGGCGAACGGCGTGCGCCATTTTCTCGATCTTATCGACATTCCCAAACCGGTGCTGACCGGCTTGGTCGACAGAAGCCGTGCGATGAAAGCGGCCCGCGCGAAGGGTCAAGCCGCAACGCCGCTTGCCGGAAAGACGCTGGCCATGGTGTTCGACAAGCCCTCGACGCGTACACGGGTTTCATTTGATGTTGCCATGCGGCAGCTCGGCGGGGAGGCGATTTTGCTCACCGCGCAGGAGATGCAGCTCGGCCGCGGCGAGACGCTCGCCGATACGGCGCGGGTCCTGTCGCGATATGTCGATGCCATCATGATCCGTATCCTCGATCATGAGGCGGTGAGCGAACTTGCGCGCCATGCCACCATTCCGGTGATCAACGGCCTCACGCGGCGGTCGCATCCGTGCCAGGTCCTCGCCGATGTGATGACGTATGAGGAAAAGCGCGGGCCGATCCGCGGGCGTACGGTTGCGTGGAGCGGCGACGCGAACAACGTGCTGGCAAGCTGGATGCACGCTGCCGAACGCTTCGACTTCCAGCTGCGGGTGGCGACGCCGTCCGAGCTGCGGCCGAAAAAATGGCTGATGGACTGGGTCAAGTCGTCAGGCGCCGCCATCATGATCGGCGACGACCCCGACGCCGCGGTCAAGAATGCCGACTGCGTGGTTACCGACACGTGGGTGTCGATGGGCGACCGCGACGGCAAGCTTCGGCACAACATCCTGAAGCGCTACCAGGTCAATGCTCGCCTGATGGCGAAGGCCAAGCCGGACGCCCTGTTCATGCATTGCCTGCCGGCCCACCGCGGCGAGGAGGTGACCGACGAGGTCATCGATGGCCCGCAGTCTGTTGTTTTCGACGAGGCGGAAAACCGGCTGCACGCCCAGAAAGGCCTGCTGGCCTGGTGCCTGCACGCCGACGTCTGATGGCTTCATGCGTTTCGGTTCGCGTCGCAGGCGCGGACCGTCGACCACAGGGCTCTCGTAATTCGACCGTTTAGCGCTACATAGGGTTCATGACCGATCCCCAAATCGCCATTCCGTCCCGGGCACCGTCCGCAACGACAGCCGACGATACGATCATGCCTTTTGAAGTCGGCAAGCTCGACCTGCGCGGCCGGGTAGTGAGGCTCGGGCCGGTCGTGGATGAAATCCTCACGCGCCATGCCTATCCCGAGCCGGTGGCAAAGCTCCTGGGAGAGGCCATCGTGCTGACCGTCATGTTGGGATCCGCCCTGAAGATCGACGGCCGGTTCATCCTGCAGACGCAGGGCGATGGTCCGGTGCGCATGCTGGTCGTGGATTTTACCGCTCCCGGCAAGGTGCGCGCCTGCGCACGTTTCGACAAGAACCGCGTGGCCGCGGCGATTGCATCCGGCAATGCCGCGGCGGGTGACCTGCTCGGCAAGGGGCACCTGGCAATGACGATCGACCAGGGACCCGACATGAACCGCTACCAGGGCCTTGTTGCGCTCGATGGCGGTTCGCTGGAGGACGTTGCGCACGAATATTTCCTCCGCTCCGAGCAGATCCCGACGCGCGTACGGCTTGCCGTCGCCGAAGAGCTGCGCGCCGAATCCGGCGGACCGCGGCATCGGTGGCGCGCCGGGGGCATCATGCTTCAGTTCCTGCCGAAGTCTCCGGAGCGGGCGCGTATGGCCGATCTCGATCCCGGCGACGCCCCGGAGGGCACAGCGCCGCATGTCGTGGAGGAAGACGACGCCTGGGTTGAAGGACAGGCCCTGATCTCGACCGTGGAGGATATCGAGCTGATTGATCCTTCGCTTTCGAGCGAGCGACTGGTCTACCGGCTTTTCCACGAACCGGGCGTCCGCGTCTTTCGCGGCAGCCCGTTGCGGGCGGAATGTTCGTGTTCGCGCGAAAATGTCGAAGCGATGCTCAGGAGCTTCTCGCAGGACGATCGCGATCACATGGTCGAGAACGGCAAGATCTCGGTCACCTGTGAATTCTGCAGCGCCAACTATGAGTTTGCACCGGCGGATGTCGGGGCGGACGCTAGTTGATTGTCCGCTCGGCGTAGGAAGAGTCGAGCGAGAAAGCGGGGATCTCGATATCGAAATGTTCGCCGGCCTGCGTGACCATCCCGTAACTTCCGACCATGAACCCTGATGGGGTCGGCAGCGGAACGCCACTGGTGTACTCGAACGATTCACTCGGCTTGAGCACCGGCTCTTCGCCGACCACGCCCGGCCCCTTGACTTCCTGCAACCGCCCCTGCGCATCCGTTATACGCCAGTGCCGCGTCTTCAGTTGCACGGTCTCGGTGCCGAGGTTCGTAATATTGATCGTATAGGCCCAGAAGAAATAACCGTTGCTCGGCGATGAACGCTCCGAAATGAAACGGGGCGTCACGGTTACTTCGATCTTGCGGGTTACGGCGCGATACATCGACATGCCGTACAATTTACCATGCCGGGGCTTGCCATTGGCTTGCTGTCCGCGATTATGACCGAAAGTGTACACGAAAGAAAAGCCGCACATGGCCCCGGTTTCGACCGAACGTGATCTCCGGCTTGATTTGTTCCGCGGGCTGGCGCTTTGGCTGATTTTCCTCGACCATATCCCATCCAATGCCGTGAGCTGGCTGACCATCCGCAACTACGGATTCAGCGACGCGACTGAAATTTTCGTCTTCATCTCCGGCTACACGGCGGCATTCGTCTATGGCCGGGCAATGCGGCAGCACGGTTTCGTTATTGCCTCGGCGCGGGTGCTCAAACGCGCCTGGCAGATTTACATTGCCCACGTTTTTCTGCTGGCGATTTATCTCGCCGAAATCGCCTATGTGGCGAACAGTTTCGACAATCCGCTCTACAGCGAGGAAATGGGCGTTCTTGACTTCCTGAAAAATCCGGACGTCACGATTTTCCAGGCGCTGCTTCTCAAGTTCAAGCCGGTGAATATGGACGTACTGCCGCTCTATATCCTGCTGCTCGCCTGGTTCCCGCCGATGCTCTGGCTGTTGCTGCGTGCACCCTCGATCGCGCTCATAGCTTCGGCCGTGCTGTACGCGCTGATGTGGTTCTTCGAGTGGAATATCCCGGCCTATCCGAGTGGCGTGTGGGTTTTCAATCCGTTTGCGTGGCAACTGCTTTTCGTATTCGGCGCATGGTGCGCGCTCGGCGGCGCGCAGAATCTGTCGCGCTGGCTCAATTCTCCGATTCTTGTCGGACTCTCGATTGCCTACCTCGTGTTCGCGTTCGGCATTGCGATGACATGGTATTTCCCGCGCCTTGCAGTCTATGTCCCGAAATTTGTCGGCGAGGCGATTTACCCGATTGACAAGACCAACCTTGACGTATTGCGCATCCTCCACTTCCTGTCGCTGGCCGTGATCACTGTCGCTTTCGTGCCGCGCAACTGGCCGGCACTGAAATCGCGGTTTTTCTGGCCGGCGATCGTCTGCGGACAGCATTCCCTGGAGACGTTCTGTCTCGGTGTATTTCTGTCTTTTGCAGGCCATTTCATGTTTACCGAAGTGTCGAACCGGCTGTTCATGCATGTAGCGGTCAGCGTGGCCGGCATCGCCATCATGGTCGCAATTGCAGCGCTCATTTCGTGGTATAGACAGGCAGAACGGCAGGGCGGGGGACCGCGCCCGCCCGCCGCCAAGCCGGGACTCGCGGGGGGCGACGCATGAGGTGGCGTGTGCTTTTGCTGGCACTTCTTGTGCTGGCGGGGCCGGCATGGGCCGAGCTTCCCGCGCAATGCCGCGTTGCGGCGCATCTTGCCGAGCCCAATTTTCCCCTGCCGAAAGTCGCGCAGGCGGTCGCCGAGAAGAAATTCAATATTCTTGTTGTGGGCGCCGGCTCGTCGCAGCTCCCGGGCGCGAACGGCGCGAAGAATGCATATCCGGCACGCCTGCAGCAGGCGCTCGCTGATCAACTGACCGGCATCGAGGTCAAGGTTGCGACGGACGTCAAGTCACGGCGCACGGCTGCGGAGATGGTTAAGGCATTGCCGAGCATCCTCGCTGCCACAAAGCCTGCGCTACTCGTATGGCAGACCGGGACAACCGACGCGATGCTTGCTGTTGATCCCGATCAATTCAGCCATGCACTCGACACTGGTATAAACACGGCGCATGCGGCTGGCGCGGACGTCATTTTGGTCAACGCGCAGTACAGCCCGCGGACCGAATCGATGATCGCCTTGAGCACTTACTCCGAAGACATGCGTTGGGTTGCATTGCAGCAAGAGGTGCCGCTTTTCGACCGATTCAGCATCATGCGCCTGTGGTCGGATCTCGGAACGTTCGATTTATACTCTGCCACGAAAAAACTTGACATTGCAGAGCGGGTCCACGATTGCATTGGGCGGCTGCTGGCTGATCTTGTGATCACGGCTGCCAAACCAGAAGAACAGCCGACCAACGGCAGCCGCTGATTGATATTAGGGACGCGCCTTTGGTCAGAGATCAGCCCGGACAACGGTTACGGACATCGGTGACTGCCGCCGCCATGCTGGTGGGGCTGGCACTTGCTTCGCCTGCGCGCGCAGAGACGACCGTGCCGGGCTGCGTGACACCGCCCGACCTCATACGGCTCGCGAATCCGCTGCAGCGCATAGCCAAGAAAATTGCAGCGGCGGAGCCAATCACGATTGTTGCGATCGGATCGTCGTCGACCTCCGGAGCCGGCGCAAGTTCACCTGCCGCGAATTATCCGAGCCGGCTTGCGGTCGAGCTGGAACGGCATTTTCCGAAGGTCCCCATTACCATCGTCAATCGCGGCGTCGGCGGCGAGGAAATCGGCGACATGCTCAATCGTTTCGATTCCGCCGTCATTGCTGAGAAACCCGACCTGGTACTGTGGCAGCTCGGGACGAATTCCGTCATCCGCGGCCATATGCTTGGCGTTCACGATGTTCTGATCCGCGCCGGTCTTGCGAAAATCCGCGCGACCGGGGCGGACATCATCCTGATCGATCCACAGTTCGCGCCAAAGGTCATCTCGAAGCCGGAAGCCGAGCGCATGGTGACATTGATCTCGGCGACGGCGAAACGGGAAAACGTCGACCTGTTCCGCCGTTTCGAGGTGATGCGCCACTGGCGCGATGTTGATCACATCGGTTTTGAAACATTCGTTTCGCCCGATGGACTCCACATGAACGACTGGAGCTATGCGTGCATGGCGAAAGGTCTCGGCGACGCCATCGCCGAGGCGGCGCAGCGGCCGATCTTGTCGGCGACGGCGCGCCCCGCCCGCTAGAACGCTCCGCTCGGTCAGACCTTCTCCAGCGCCGACAGCAAATCCTCGATGAGATCGTCGGCATGCTCGAGTCCCGCCGAGAACCGGATGAGCCCGTCGCCGATGCCAAGCTCGGCCCGCTGCTGTGGCGTCAGCCGTTGATGGGTGGTGGTCGTCGGATGCGTGACCAGGCTTTTTGCATCACCGAGATTGTTGGTGATGCCGATCAGGGAAAGCGCGTTGAGAAAGCGGAATGCGCCTTCTTTACCGCCTTCGACCTCGAACGAGCAAAGGGTCGAGCCCGCCCGCATCTGCTTTCGGATGATGTCGGCCTGCGGATGGTCGGAGCGGCCCGGATAGATAAGGCGCGTGATCTTTTTGTGACCCGCAAGCGCATTGGCGATAGCGCCGGCATTTGCCGTCTGGCGCTCGACACGTACGGACAGGGTCTCCAGGCCCTTGAGCAGCACCCAAGAATTGAACGGCGACAATGACGGCCCGGTCTGCCGCAAGATCTGGTGATAGTGATCGAGGATCAGCTTCTCCGAGCCCAGAATGATGCCGCCGAGAACGCGGCCCTGGCCGTCGATGTGCTTGGTCGCCGAATAGACCACGCAGTCGGCGCCGAGTTTCAGCGGGCTCTGGTAGAGCGGTGTTGCGAAGACGTTGTCGACGACCAGCTTTGCGCCGGCATTGTGCGCAATGTCGGCGACCGCGGCGATGTCAATTACTTCCAGAGTGGGATTGGTCGGCGATTCAAGAAAAAATGCCTTGGTGTTTTTCTGCGTTGCCTTTTTCCACTCGTTGAGATCGGTGCCATTCACCAGCGTGGACGTCACTCCGAAACGCGGCAGCCATTCTTCGATCACCCAGCGGCACGAGCCGAACAGTGCCTTCGCAGCGACGACATGATCTCCGGCTCTCACCAAGCCCATGATTGCGGTGGTGACCGCGGCCATTCCTGTCGCCGTGGAGCGTGCGGCTTCCGCGCCTTCGAGTGCGGCCATGCGCTGCTCGAACATGCTCATGGTCGGGTTCGAATACCGCGAGTAGACGTAACCGGGGATCTTGCCGGCAAAGCGCGCTTCACACTCTTCGGCCGTCGGGTAGACGTAACCTTGGGTGAGAAACAGCGCTTCCGAAGTCTCGCCGAATTGCGAGCGCAGCGTGCCTGCATGGACCAGGCGGGTTTCAGGGCGGTAGGTCTTTGACGACGCGGGCATTACGGCCTCCTTGGGGTCCTGCGCACGGCTTTCCCGAACACCGCTTTCGGGGGCCGAGCGCACGGCCAACAAAAAACCGGCCGGAGAAATATCTCGGCCGGGCTCACGCGTCCCCGGCCTTTTAGCGACTTGTTTAACGTGGCTGCAAGCCGGCCGGCTCAAATGACCACGGGATAAGGAGCTTGTAGCGGGCGCCACGGCTTCCCGTCAAGGCGCTCCTCGGGTTAGATCGGCGCGGCAGCGCTGAAAGGGACGTCGTGACGCTTTCTTTCGCCATCGAAGACAAGGGCATCCTGCCCGACCGCATGATCGCGGCGCTTGCCGCGGACGGCGCGATTCTGTCCGAGGACAAGTTCGTTCCCGACCAGATCCAGCCCGCCAGCCTCGATCTTCGGCTGGGGGAGGTCGCTTACCGGGTACGGGCGAGCTTCCTTCCCGGGCGAACCACCGTCGCCCGACGCATTGACGAACTCAAGCTGCACGAAATCTCGCTCAGCGACGGTGCGGTCCTCGAAACCGGCTGTGTCTATATTGTCCCCCTGCAGGAAAGCCTGGCACTGCCGGACGAGATTTCGGCCGCAGCGAATCCGAAGAGTTCGACCGGGCGGCTCGACGTGTTCACGCGCGTGATCGCTGACGAAACGCGCGGCTTCGATCGTGTCGAACCCGGCTATCACGGTCCGCTCTATGCCGAAATCAGTCCGCGCACATTTCCGGTGCTGGTGCGTGAGGGTTCGCGCCTGTCGCAGATCCGGTTCCGCCGCGGTCACGCCATGCTGACGGCAGAGGCTTTGCGCGATCTGCACGCGCGCGAGCGCTTGGTTGATTCGGACAAGGCCGACGTGAGCGAAGGTGTCGCTGTCGGTGTTGATCTGTCGGGGCTGGGACCCAACGGGCTTGTCGGCTACCGCGCCAAGCGCCACACCGGGCTCATCGATGTCGAACGGCGCGGCGGCTACGCCATTCTTGATTTCTGGGAGCCGATGCAGGCGCGCCCGGACAAGAGCCTGATCCTCGATCCCAACGAATTCTACATTCTTGCTTCGAAGGAAGCCGTGCAGGTGCCTCCCGAGTACGCCGCGGAAATGGTGCCCTTCGATCCGCTGGTCGGGGAATTCCGCGTTCATTACGCGGGCTTTTTCGATCCGGGGTTCGGCTATGCCGGCGCCGGCGGGAAAGGCGCACGGGCGGTGCTTGAGGTGCGTTCGCGGGAGGTCCCGTTCATCCTCGAGCACGGGCAAATCGTCGGCCGGCTGGTGTACGAAAAGATGCTGGCCAAGCCGGAAAAATTATACGGCCAGGGGATCGGCTCGAACTATCAGGCACAGAGCCTGAAGCTGTCGAAGCATTTCAAGAGCTAGCGGGTGGCAGACTCTTTCTGCTGCTTGCCCGCGGCGAAGACATTGTCGCGCGGTGTCAGCCGATACCACGGGACAAGACCGGGTTCGAACTGCGCGCGCGCGCGCCGCGACCACAACGGCGGCCCGTGATCGCCGACCACAAGGATTTCCGCCGGCCCGATACTCGGGTCAAGGGCCAGCTTCGATACGCCTTCGAATACATCGCGCCAGAGTTCGGCCATTTCGCAGACGCGGACATGCCGAAACAGTCCGGCGTCTTTTTCACACCCGAAATCCGCTTTTGCATCATCGCCTACGACCGGCACATGCGTGTTGAGCGTCAGCCAGTAGATGAATTTGGGCTTTTTGCTGAATGCGGATTCCTGCGCGATGATCGGGGGAAGATCGGAATCGCACACGCCGCGAAAGGGGCCACCACACAGGCGGTGAGTCACTTTGACGAGTTCTTCGCCAAAAACTCCCTTTTCGAAGCCGATAACCGGGTACCATTCGCCGCGGTCGAACATTGTGTAACTGAATGCGTGCACGGCCATGGTTGCATAGCCGCGCTGCCGCAGCCGCGCGGGCAGACATGAGCTGCCGTTGGTTTTGGTGAAGTCCTCATATGACTCACGCGTGCTGCACAGCTCCCGCATCTCACCCGAGGTCGTCGATCCGTAGTAGACCACGTTCCCGGTGGTGATCTGGTATTTGTCGGTGATCCGAGCGTCGAACAGCGGCGAGTCCACCTGTCGCCGCGCGATGGGATCGGTCAGGTAGCCCAGACTTTCCACCAGCACCAGGACCACGTTCCGACCGTTGGTCCCGGCGACCGCGTTAAAGCCCGATTTGGCGGCTGCCGACTCGATCGGTACGTTACGGCCGAGCAGGGCGCCGAACTGATAGTGCGGTGAAATGTTCGTCGCAAATTCGACGCCGGCGAAAATCAATGCTGCCGCGAACAGCGCGACGACGTTGGCCCGAAGCAGCGTTTCGCGGCGGTACAGCAGCCAAAGAGTTGCAGCCGAAGTGGTCACCAGCACGCCGATAAGCGCGGCATAGAGCGGTGACCGCAGGAAATTGATATGCTGCGTATGCGCGAGTGCTCCAACGAGCTCGTTCGGGGCGAGGGCGAAGCTGACCGCGATTGTCCACACAATGTCGGCGGCCAGAATGGCAAGAAAGAGTATGATCGTCAGGGCATACGGGATGCGCCGTGCGCAGATGGCCAGCGTGGCGTAAGCCATGATGGCGGCTGTGCGCGGCGGCAGCGACAGGTCGATATACGAACCCAGCGTCACAATACTCAGCAGGTTGGGCAATATGAGCCCCGCCGCGAATATCGCGGCAGTAGGCGAGCGCAACCATGCAGGGAAGACCCAGTGTCCGTTGAAGGTCCTGCTCTTGGTTTTGCGGGATTTATTGCGGGGCGGCATGCGGCCGCACGGTATCTTTGAACTGTAAACCAATGATTTATACGCCGGATCAGGAATCGTTAAGGTTGTAACAGCGCGCCACTGCTTATGTTTGCGCCGGCACGTGCGGGCAACACGGATGTCAATTTCTTGCCGTGCCTGCCCGGCTTTCGCTATGGTCGCCGCGCGCGGGCGTAGTTCAATGGTAGAACGGCAGCTTCCCAAGCTGCATACGAGGGTTCGATTCCCTTCGCCCGCTCCAAGATTTCAAAAATAGAAACCATGCGCGTTGCTCGGGCATCCCGGCCCGGCCCTTTTCCAGGCCTTGGACTCCGTCCGTTTTTGAAAGCCACGAGAATGTCGCGGAAGATCCCGCAAACACGGCTGCGTGAACTTCGGAACTGCCCCACAGCCTGCGCGTTGCCGCGCCGAACCGCAACGCGAGACAGAAGTATGCCGCTGTTATTCTATTTTCCGCTCATCGTCTGGATGGGCATGGCCGAAATCATGCGAGACGAGATGAAGGTGCCGGACACCGCTGACACGCGCCGGCGCACGCAGAAGCAATAACTCGTCTCATGCGTGGGCGCGCATCAGCTCGCTGATCTTCACCTGCGGCAGCAGCCGCTGCACATCTTCTTCCCGACAGAGCTCGGTGCCGGGAGACAGGACGGCGGCCGACCCCGCCGCGACAGCTGCCCGAAAAGCCTGCGGCAGCTCCTTGCCTTCCGCGAGTGCGGCGACCAGGCCGCCGACAAAACTGTCACCGGCACCGACGGTGCTCACAGGCTCGATGGCCATTGGAGCTGCACGAAAAGCCTTATCGGCGGTCACCAGCAAAGATCCATCCTCACCCAGTGTCAGCGCGACCGCCTCGACGTGCCCCCCGGCGATCAGCTTCCGGCACGCCGCGACGCGTGCGTCATCACTGGCGAGCGGAGCACCGACAAGATCCGTTAGTTCGGTGAGGTTCGGTTTGATCAGCGATACGCCTTCGGCCAACGCCGCCTTTAACGCCGGTCCGGACGTATCGATGACGCAGTGTGCGCCCAGCTGTTTTGCCTGACGCGCGACACGCGCAAAGAAGTCGTCGGGAACTCCCGGAGGAATGCTGCCGCTTGCAACGACGATCTTCGGCCGCTCCGCAATCGTCGCGAGCTTTTCGAGGACCGCCTCCCATTCCGCACGATGTAATGCCGAGCCGGGCAGAACAAAGCGATACTGCTCTCCGGTGGTCTCTTCGTAGGCCGTGAAATTTTCGCGCGTCTCGACATGCGATGGCGTCACGATGTTGTCGATGCCCTCCCGGTCGACAAGGCGGTGCAGGAGTTTTCCGATTGCGCCGCCGGTCGGGAAAATAGCGGTGACACGGGCGCCCAGGCGATGCGCCACCCTGGCTACGTTGATACCGCCGCCGCCGGGATCGCGTTTCGGGGCCGAGCAGCGCATTTTTCGCGTTGGTTCGATGCGACCGACATTGACGAAAATGTCGATGGCAGGATTGATCGTCAGTGTAACGATATCAGGCACGCGCGGGGTCCATTTGGATAATCGCGGGCTTTTCATCAAGATAAGCCATGTCAACAAACGAAACAGGTGTTTTTTTGTTGCGCCCTCCCGGGCCTGCCTTTCCGAAAATTGTGCGGAACACCCATGCAGATCAGGGCGTTCCACCATTTCGTCACGATGACTGCCGAGCCTGACCGTGCTTAGATCGATGCCCGCGGGCCTGTCGCGACGAGGTCACTCCGATGATTGATCCGCTCTACTCGCTGTCGGGCTTTGCCGTCGGCCTGTTGGTCGGTATGACCGGCGTTGGCGGCGGCGCGCTGATGACGCCGATATTGATCATGCTGTTCGGCGTGCATCCGGCAACGGCAGTCGGAACCGATCTGCTTTATGCCGCCGCCACCAAGACCGGCGGCAGCCTGGTCCACGGGTTTGCGCGCAGCATCGACTGGCGCGTGGTCGGCCGCCTCGCCACCGGCAGCATTCCGGCGACGATTCTTACGCTGGCGTTGTTGTCGCATTTCAACCTCAGTGGCGATGCCGCAAGGAACCTGATCACCCTCGTGCTCAGCGTGGCGCTTTTTATCACCGCGTTTGTGCTCGTGTTTGGAAACTCGATTGTAGCGGTCTATCGCGCGCGCATAAGGGAACTCGACACACGAACCACTGTCGTCAACACGATCATCGTCGGCGCCGTTCTCGGTTGTCTCGTCTCAATTTCTTCGGTGGGCGCCGGTGCGCTTGGTGTCATTGCGCTTGTACTTCTTTACCCGCAGCTGCCGGTGGCAAAAATTGTCGGATCCGACATCGCGCATGCCGTTCCACTGACATTGATCGCGGGGCTCGGCCACTGGATGATGGGTTCCGTCAATTGGGCGATCATAGGATCGCTGCTTGCCGGTTCGCTCCCGGGCATCTTCGTCGGCAGTTATTTTGCAATTCGGATTCCCGAGCGCGCACTGCGGCTGGTGCTTGCATCGGTGCTTTTCGTTGTGGCGACGCGTATCGCCTATGATCACGCCAACGCAGCGTCGTCGATCTTCACCGCCTTTTCACGCCGGGCGGTGCCGTGAGAGCATGCCTTAGTGCTCTTTCGGCCCAAAGAACGGCGAACCCAGCAAGACGAGAAGCCAGATTGCGGCGAGTGTGCCGAAAGCGATAAGCAGCACGTTCATGGAGGACCCCCGGAGTCCGTGAATTCTGCGAAATTCAGGTTAACACAATACCGGGGATCGGCGCGCGCGACAAAAAGCCGGCCGCGCGATTTCGCGCGGCCGGCCGGAAGTACCCAGTTCGATCAGCCGATCAGTTGCTGATATCGCGGATTACGCTGGACATCGGGCGCGCCGTCTCCATGCCGCCGCCGATCTCCTTCAGCACCATGTCGACATATTCCTTTTTAGGCTCGGCGGGCGTCTTGCCCACGACCTGCACCACCTTGTAACCGCCATCCTTGAGTTTCTTCAGCAGATCCGCCGCCGCATGCGCCGTTGCCTGCTGGAAGTCATGCATCAGGATGATGCCCTTCCCGTGTTTCTCGAGTTTTTTCATCACCGAGGCGATCACCTGGTCCGGCTTGCGCATCTTGAAATCGAAGGAATCCATGTCCGTCGAAAAGATTCCAAGATTGCGATCGCCGGCATATTTCAAAAGTTCGGGCGGATGACGCAGCGCGGGGAAGCGGAAGAAGGGGCCGACCGGCTTGTTGCCGAGTGCGATACTGACGGCCGCAATGCCCTTTTCCATCTCGTCGATGCCTTCCTGTTGGCTCAGCTTGGACAGGTCCTTGTGCGACCAAGTGTGCGTCCCGACGGTGTGACCGCCCGCGGCCACCTGTTTCATGATTTCAGGATGCCACCCGGCATGCTTTCCGATCGGAAAGAAGACTGCCTTCGTGCACTGGTCGGCGAGAGCCTTGAGCACGGCCGGCGTATGACCGGGCCAGGGGCCATCGTCGAAGGTGAGCACGACTTCGTGATCGCGCAGAAAATCGTATGCCTTGAAGTGCTCGAAGCCGAAACCCGGTCCTCCGGTCGTGTCGATTTCAACGATGCGGGAGACACCGAGGGCGTTTGGATTGTTACAGGTTGCCTTTGCGGGCGCGGGCGCCTGAGGTGCCGCTGCCGGGGCCGGAGCCGGAGCCGGAGCCGGCGCATTCTGCGCCGAGGCAGTAACGGCCGCGGACATTGAGATCGCCAAGGCGATCGCCAAAGCGTTGCGCATCAATTTCTCCATTGGGGGGTCAGAATCCATATTCAGGAAAGTCTATCATTCATCGCGGCTTTAACCTATGGAGTCAACGCTATGACCCACCGGCGCGTTTCGGCGCTGTTTCGCCGCGTTCGGATCGTCAATCGCGAAAAAGCGGTCACAAAGACCGCATTGCCTCGGCCATCCGGCGAGCCTATTTGAAGGGAACCGAGAGACCACCATGCCCGCAATCGCCACCAATAACGCCTTGTCTCGGCCGCTACTGCTGGTCGCAGTTGCCTGCGGCGTGCTGGTGGCCGCCACTTTGGGCCTTTGGGCATACTACGGTACCGCCGTCTTTTTCGAGATGGTGCGTGCCGGCTGGCTCGCGTGCTTCTGAGGCAAACCGGAACCGATGACGGCGCGAACGTCGCAGATTCTGCTTGTTGTTTCCGCCTTTCTGACCGGCCTGGTCGTTTTCACCGGCGTTTTTCTTTACGCGACCGGTCATCTGGGCGGCAGCCGACCAGCCGCCGTAATCGGCGGTCCGTTCAAGCTCGTCGACCAGAATGGAAACGCGATCACCGATATGGATCTGAAGGGTCGGCCGGCTCTCGTGTTCTTCGGTTATACGCATTGCCCCGACGTATGCCCGACGACCTTGTTCGACGTGTCGGAGGTATTGCGGGCGCTCGGTAAGGATGCCGACCGCGCCGGTGCGCTTTTCATCACGGTCGACCCGGAACGAGACACGCCTGCCGTGATGAAGGACTACCTGTCGAGTTTTGATCCGCATCTGCGCGGAGCCACGGGCGACCGCGCCGCGATCGATGTGGTGGAAAAAGCGTATCGCGTATACGCGAAAAAAGTCCCCACACAGAACGGCGACTACAGCATGGATCATACCGCGCTGGTCTATCTGATGGACAAGGATGGACGCTTTGTCGCGCCGTTCAATCTCAAGCGGAAACCGGAAGAGGCTGCTGCCGATTTACGGCGCCATATGTAGCGTCGATCCATATGTGCGGGAGTTCGCCACGCTTTTCGAGATCGGCGAGGTGCAGACTCAGCCTGAGAAGACTGGATGTGACATTGCTTTTGTCCGCACCGTGTTCGGTCTTGTTCCAGCGTGAAGGAGCGGCAATCAATTCGAACGCCGCCCACCACGCTGCCGCGGAAAGCAACAACCAGTGCAGCGGCGTCCAGATCAAAATGCGAAACCTGCCGCGCACGCCGCGGTAACCAAGCCCGCACCAGGCGAGGAAGGCTGACGGCACATAACCGATCACGATCGATACGGCATATGCTGCAGTTTCGAGGATATTCCCGGAGCCGAAGCTGAGATGCCACAAAAATCCGACGACAAAGAGCGGATGTGCCAGCGCAACAAGGGCGTTGCCCCCGACAATGAACAGGAACGTCGCCAGGCCGGACGGCCCGAGCTCGCGTAACAGCCGATAGGGGTCGCGCATATGCACGAGGAAGGTCTGCATCCAGCCCTTGAACCATCGCGACCGTTGCCGAAGCCAGCGCCACGTCGTGGCAGGTGCTTCTTCATAGGTGGTCGAGTCGATGACGCCGCTTCGGTAACCGAGCCGAGCAAGGCGGATACCGAGATCCGCATCCTCGGTTACGTTGTAGGGATCCCACCCGCCAACCTCCCGCAGAACCGCAGTCCGGAAATGATTTGAGGACCCACCAAGCGGCAGTGGCAGGTCGAATTCGGCAAGTTTTGGAAGGAATGTGTCGAAGTGCCCCGCATATTCAGCCATGAAATAGCGGGCCAGCCAGGTTGTGTCCGTGTCCACGCAAAGGCGGGACTGCACGCATGCCAGATTGTCGTCACTCGAGCGAAATGCCTGTAAGGCGCACTGAAGCTGGTGCGATTCCGGCCGGTCCTCGGCATCGTAGATCACGACGAAGGAGCCTCGTGCGAGCTCAAGCGCTATATTGAGCGCCTTTGGTTTCGTGCACGGGCCGACAGGCGGGGCGGGTATGACCGTAATCGGAAGCCGGTGCCTGCGGCGTGTGATTGCGGCGTGTGTTTCGGGATCGGTCTCTTCAACGATCAGGATCAGATCGAGCTTTGCGGCGGGGTAGTCGAGCTGCTCAATCGCGGACAACAGCTGATCGACCACGCGCGCCTCGCGGTGCAGCGCTGCGATGACGGTGTAAACGGGCAGATCCGGGTGCGCGCTCGCTGAAACTTTTCGACGCGAACGTGGCGCGGCCGAAGCCGGCGGCCGGGACATCACCATCAACATCCGAAACGCCGACGGCAAGGCCGTCAGAACGCAAAATAAGGCAGTGCCAAATTCGACGACCATGCCGGATATTGCGGCGGCCACCAAAGCCAGCGGGATAACGTGAGCAGCTGCTTTCAGAGTGCACGCGGAGAATTCAGGCCGCTCGCTTTTGAGTCGGTCGGAGACTCGCTCGGTGAGGGCGCGCAGCACGTCTTCGATCGATGAATTCAATGCGAAGGAGCGGCGTTGGGCGGCGTCTAAATATGCCGCATCCGAAACAAATCTCCCCATGCACCACCCGACGCATGCAACTTATAGGAGATAATATTTATTATACAACTGACAGAAGAGTCAAAACCAGGGTGCATGGTAGGGTGGATGGCAGGGTGCATGGCCGGGCGCCAAGGCCGGTGCTAGAAGTCGTGACACATGTCGGATTTTATGTCGCATTTTCTGGTGCCGGCCGCGATCGCCGCGGTGGCGATCGTGCTGCTGCTGGGCCTCATCAACATGATGCGCGGCGGCTCGCCGAACCGGTCGCAGCAATTGATGCGGTTGCGCGTGCTGCTGCAATTCGTCGCCATCATTGTAATCATGGCGACGATCTGGGCACTCGGCCGTTAGTCTGAGAAAATACAGAAGTGCCCGTCACTTCATGGGTGCGGCGCGCATGTACTCCACTTTCTCTTTTTTCGCCGCCGTCTTCTTCTTTTTCTTTTTGGCTGCGGAATAATCCGTGGCAGCAGCCTTGGCCGAATGCAAGGCGGCGGTTCCGCAAGCTGTGGCAGGTGTGGCGCACGGCAAGGCCAGAAAAGCGGCTGCCACGGCAATCGTCAGTAGGCGCATGATTGTCACCCCGTTTTTGCGATAAAAAACACGCTAAGATAAGCCTACCTCGAATCTGCGGCTTGGAGAAAGGCTTCGCGAGGTCGATATGGTCGTGCTCAACCGCATTTACACAAGAACCGGCGACGACGGTACGACGGCGCTCGGCACCGGTGACCGCCGCAAGAAATACGATCTGCGCGTCGAGGCCTACGGCACCGTCGACGAGGTCAATGCAGTGATCGGGCTGGTCCGTCTGCATACGTCAGACAACAAGGTGCTCGATGCTGCCCTCGGCCGCATCCAAAATGATCTTTTCGATGTCGAGGCGGATTTGTGTCTTGCCGAGAAGGGACCGGGCGGCGCCCGGCTCACCGTGACGGATACCCAGGTCACCTGGCTTGAAACTGAAATCGACCGGCTAAACGCGGAACTTGCACCGCTAAAATCATTCATCCTGCCAGGCGGGACGCCGGCATCGGCCTATCTGCATCTTGCGCGGACGGTGTGCCGGCGAGCGGAGCGCGTCATGGTTGCGCTCAGGGATAAACCCGGCGAGGGTGTGTCCGAGCCATCGCTCAAATACGTGAATCGGCTGTCCGACTATCTTTTCGTCGCGGGGCGATATGCCAACAATAAGGGTGCCTCCGACATCCTTTGGGCACCCGGCCAGAACCGCTAGCTTCTACCGCGGCGCAGCACAAACGTTGACAGCCCAACGGCGCGGCCATTAGCTTCCCGCCGCTCTGTTCCAAATTGCCCGTCCGGGATAGGAAATCATGAAAATTCTGGTGCCCGTGAAACGGGTGGTCGATTTCAACGTCAAAATTCGCGTGAAGCCGGATGGCTCCGGCGTCGAACTCGCCAATATCAAGATGTCGATGAACCCCTTCGACGAAATCGCCGTCGAAGAGGCGATCCGTCTGAAAGAAGCCGGCAAGGCAACAGAAATTGTGACGGTTTCGATCGGTCCAGCGCAGGCATCCGAGACCATTCGAACCGCTCTCGCGATGGGCGCGGACCGCGGAATCCTGGTCAAGACCGACGCCGTGGTCGAGCCGCTCGCCGTCGCCAAGATTCTCAAGGCGGTCATCGAGACGGAAAAGCCCGGCCTTGTGATCATGGGCAAGCAGGCAATTGATGATGACAGCAATCAGACCGGGCAGATGCTCGCAGCGCTGTTGAACTGGGGGCAGGGCACCTTTGCATCCAAGATTGCGATCGACGGTGATGCGATCAGCGTAACCCGCGAAGTCGACGGTGGCCTGCAGACCGTCAAGCTGAAAATGCCGGCAATCATTACGACGGACCTGCGGCTGAACGAGCCGCGCTATGCATCGCTGCCGAATATCATGAAGGCAAAGAAGAAACCGATCGACGAAAAGACCCCGGAGGCGTACGGCGTCGATATCAAGCCACGGCTTCAGGTCATCAAGACAAGCGAGCCGCCGGGACGAAAGTCGGGCGTGAAGGTCGGCTCCGTTGCCGAGCTGGTCGCCAAGCTCAAGAACGAAGCAGGGGTGCTGTAAGATGACCACGCTTCTCGTCGCCGAGCACGACAACAAGACGCTCAAGGATGCAACCAACAAGGCAGTGACGGCCGCCAAGGCAATCGGCACCGACGTCCATGTGCTCGTCGCGGGGAAGGACTGCAAGGCGGCGGCGGACGCCGCAGCAAAACTCGACGGCGTCGCGAAGGTGCTGGTGGCCGACGCTCCGTCCTACGAGCATCAACTTGCGGAACCCGTCGCTGCGCTGATTGTCTCTCTCGCGGGCAATTACGAGGCTATCGTCGCACCGGCGACGACGACCGGAAAGAACATCATGCCGCGGGTGGCTGCGCTGCTCGACGTGATGCAGATTTCGGATATCACGAAGGTGGTCTCTTCCGACACGTTCGAGCGGCCGATCTATGCCGGCAATGCAATCCAGACGGTGAAATCATCCGACGCGAAGAAGGTTATCACCGTGCGGACCTCGACGTTTCAGGCGGCGGGCACCGGCGGTTCGGCAAGCATCGAAAATGTTACGGCGGCCGCAGATCCCGGCCTTTCGGCATTTGTGGGCGAACAATTGTCAAAGTCGGATCGGCCTGAACTGACGTCGGCCAAGATCATCATTTCAGGCGGCCGCGCCATGCAAAGCCGGGACAATTTCACCAAGTACATCGAGCCCGTGGCCGATAAGCTCGGTGCCGCCGTCGGTGCTTCGCGCGCGGCGGTCGACGCGGGGTATGCGCCAAACGACTGGCAGGTCGGTCAGACGGGCAAGGTCGTGGCGCCGGAGCTCTACATTGCGGTCGGAATTTCCGGCGCAATCCAGCACCTGGCCGGGATGAAAGACTCCAAGGTGATTGTTGCTATCAATAAGGACGAGGAGGCGCCGATCTTCCAGGTTGCCGATTACGGCCTGGTGGCGGATTTGTACCAGGCCTTGCCGGAGCTGGCGGCGGAACTCGACAAGGCCAAGCGTTGACCACGTTTCAATTTTGTTGTCCTGCCAATGGTATCGAGCTGCAGTACGTCGTAAAAATGCGGTGAACCGCGAAAGGTGCGTTCGAAGCCCGGAGCCGGGACTTCGCGTCGATCGGACAAAAGCATGGCCAAGATTCAAAGTGTTGGGGTAATCGGTGCAGGCCAGATGGGCAACGGGATTGCTCACGTGTGCGCGCTCGCCGGGTATTCAGTTCTCCTGAACGACGTCTCGGCCGACCGCATCAAGGCCGGGATGGCGACCATCAACGGCAACATGGCACGCCAGGTCGCCAAAAAGACGATCACCGAAGACGATCGCAAAAATGCACTCGCGCGCATCAAGCCGGCAGAGAAATTCGATGCGTTTTCCGACTGCGATCTGGTCATAGAGACTGCGACCGAGAAAGAAGACGTAAAGCGGAAAATTTTCGGGGAACTTTGCCCGTCGTTGAAGCCCGGAGCAATCATTGCGACGAATACGTCGTCGATATCCATCACGCGACTCGCGGCCTCGACGGATCGTCCCGAACGCTTCATCGGGATTCATTTCATGAATCCGGTTCCGCTGATGGAGCTCGTCGAGATCATCCGCGGCATTGCGACCGATGATGCGACGTTTGAGGCCAGCAAGGCATTCGTCGCCAAGCTAGGCAAGACCATCGCTGTCTCTGAGGATTTCCCGGCCTTTATTGTCAATCGTATTTTGCTGCCGATGATCAATGAGGCCATCTATACGCTCTACGAAGGTGTCGGAAACGTCGAATCGATCGACACCGCCATGCGCCTCGGCGCGCATCACCCGATGGGCCCGCTCGAACTGGCCGACTTCATCGGGCTCGATACCTGCCTCTCGGTGATGCAGGTGCTTTATGAGGGGCTTGCCGACTCCAAGTATCGGCCGTGCCCGTTGCTGGTGAAGTACGTCGAGGCCGGCTGGCTCGGACGCAAGACGCAGCGCGGCTTCTACGATTACCGCGGCGAAAAGCCGGTTCCGACGCGCTGACGACGACGCGCGGCAACTTCCGTCTTTCGACTTTTCCTTAATACCCGTCGTGCGGGTACGCCCGGGCTATTGCCCAGGATGGGTGTCCTCGTGGCGGCCCCTTCGGCGCCGTGTCGAGGAAATTGTACGTCCCGACAAGGATGTCGAGGCCGCGTGCATAGGACGAATATGTGGAAGACCTTGCCGTCCCTGTCCCAGATGAAGGCGCCGTGCCGCACCTAACGGATCGCCCGCTCCGGCGAATTCCTTTTTCCCTCGCGGGCAGCGCTTTGCGGGCCGCCGGCCATTCTTCCCAGCGAGACGATCCTATGCTGCATTTCTGCTCTTCCTACATTTTCGGTGGCGTCATCCAGCCGATACCGGCACCCCCGGGCTCCTTGAGTATGGCGATACGACCGACATTCGGCACGTCAAAGATCGGTCGCATCAATGTTGCGCCCGCGGCTTGCGCCTTTTTCACGCGCGCATCGACGTCGTCGACCGCGAGATAGGACATCCAGCTTTCCGGGACGCCATCGAAGCGGGGACTTGTGAGCGGAAACAGCCCGCCGACATATTGATCGCGCATCTTGGCAACCCAATAGGTGCCGTCAGGCATCGGCATCGCCTCGAAGGTCCAGCCGATTGTCGTGCTGTAAAACGTCTTGTCGCGTTCGGCATTCCGCGTCATCAGCTCGTTCCAGTAAAAATGTCCATGTGACCATTGGTGCGGCATCGTCTGCTCCTCTCACTATGCAGCAAGGTATTTTCCCAGCTTCTCGAATGAGTCATTCCAGCCATGCTGGTGGCGATCGCGTGCGGCCTCGTCGAAGAATTGCTCGTGCATGAAGGTCATCAGCGTGCCGTCGCCCTCAGCCTTGAAAGTGATTGTCACCAGAGATTCACGTTCAGGCGTTGTTTTCCATGCCCACGTGAATACGAGCTTCTCGTTCTGGATGACTTCGCGATAGACGCCGCTGACATCGTGCTGCTCACTATCACCCGGCTTCTGCATCACGATGCGGAATCGGCCGCCAACTCGTACATCCGCTTCAGCGTGAACGGTCCCAATTTCACCCGGACCCATCCAATGCTTCAGTTTTTCCGGGTCGGTCCACGCCGCAAAGACTTTCGCCGGCGATGCGTTGAACCGGCGCCTGATGGTGAGGCTGGGCTTGGTTGTGATGGTGGCCATTTGTCATCCTCCAGGAAAGCGGCAAGGCGGTCGAACCGCTCGGTCCAGAACTTCTGATAACGATTGAGCCAATCATTTGCCTCGCGCATGGGTTCTGCACGCAGACGGCAGCTCACGATGCGGCCGCTTTTTTCGCGCTGAACAAGCCCGGCGTCAGACAACACGTCGAGATGCTTCATGACCGCAGGCAGCGACATCGGGAACGGTTTGGCCAGCTCGCTGATCGAAAGATTTTCCTTCTCGCTCAGACGGGCGAGCAACGCCCGCCGGGTCGGATCGGCGAGAGCTGAAAAAGTGCGGTCCAAGTCCGGCTTTAAATAGTAAACCATATGGTTAAGTATAGGACATGACGTCTGAGTGTCAAGGCGGCGGTTGCCCCATTTACAATTCATTGATGGATGCGCCGTAGAAACGGTACCGGGATGGATCCGGTTTCAATTGCCACCGCTTTGGTCGGTTCTCAGATGGCCGACGTGCAGATGGCCCTCGCGGCCAGGATGCTGCGCATGAACGCCGACAATGCGTCGGCGATCGTGCAGGTGCTCGATGCCGCGCAGAAGAATCTGCAAAGCCTTGCCAACGTGGCCGAAGGCGTCGGGCGGAACCTCAACATCAGCGCATAGACGATCTGGCGCAAAGCACATTACTGCCCGAGCGCCGCCCTGATCAGCCTGATCGCATCGTCGCTGGCCCATTCTGCGGGCCCCGCAATCGTCCCGATTTCGCATCCTTTCGGGTCGATCAGCATCGTGGTCGGCATTCCGAAGGCACGGCCGATGGCCTTGAGGTCCTGAAAAATCCGGGCGGACGGGTCGGCGTAGTAGACGAGCTTCTGCACGCCGACCTCCTTGAGCCATGCCCTCGGTTTATCGGGGTCGCGCGTGTCGATGTTGACCGCCACGACCTCAAATCCGGGCCCGCCCAGACGCTGTTCCAGCGAATCAAGCGCCGGCATTTCCTTGCGGCACGGCACGCACCATGTCGCCCACAGGTTGAGCAGGACCGCCCGCCCACGCCAGTTTGCGAGGGTCATCTGCCTGCCGCTCGCATCCTGAAAGGCGAGGTCGGGCACCTTCAGCGGGCTCTTGGCAACGTTAACGGCGGCCACCTCGCCACGCGCAAAAGGCGCTATTTTCCTGGCCAGATCGACGGCCGGCCGGCAGGCGGCGTCGGCACCTGCATTGCGCGTCAGGGTCGCAATCCCGTATACCCCCGCCAGCCCGACAACGACGCCGGCGATTCCGCCCACCAGAACCATGGCGAGGCGTTTTTTGGCGAAGCTTGATTGGGTCCCGGTCATGAGCGGCTTGGTGAATATGCCATGAGCAACAAAATGTGGGGCGGGCGTTTTACGTCGGGCCCCGACGCCATCATGGAGGAGATCAATGCCTCTATCGATTTCGACCGGCATCTCTACCGCCAGGACATTGCCGCGTCCAAGGCCCATGCCGAGATGCTTGCCAAGCAAGGCATCATTACGGCCGACGATGCGAAAAAGATCGCTCACGGTCTAGACACGATTCTGTCAGAGATCGAAGCGGGCAAGTTTTCCTTCAAGCGCGCCCTTGAAGACATTCATATGAACGTGGAGGGGCGGCTGTCCGAGCTGATCGGAGAAGCGGCCGGCCGCCTGCACACCGCGCGCTCGCGCAACGACCAGGTTGCGACCGATTTCCGGCTCTGGATGCGGGACTCGATCGACGCGATCGATGCAGCGCTCGCGCTCTATCAGCGCACTCTGGCGGAGAAGGCGCTCGCGCACGCGGACACGGTCATGCCCGGATTTACGCACCTGCAGACGGCGCAGCCGGTGACGTTCGGACATCACCTGCTGGCCTATGTCGAGATGGCGGGGAGGGATCGCGGCCGGTTTGCCGATGCGCGCAGGAGATTGAACGAGTCGCCCCTCGGAGCCGCGGCGCTCGCCGGCACCTCGTTTCCGGTCGATCGCGACATTACCGCCAGGACGCTCGGCTTCGAACGGCCGATGGCGAATTCCCTCGACGCGGTATCGGCGCGCGACTTTGCAATGGAGACGCTGGCTGCGGCCTCGATCGCTGCGGTCCACCTGTCACGGTTTGCCGAGGAGATTGTCCTCTGGACATCGCCACTGACCGCGCTGGTCAGGCTGTCGGACAGGTTCACCACCGGCTCCTCGATCATGCCGCAAAAACGCAATCCCGACGCCGCCGAGCTGGTGCGCGCCAAGAGTGGGCGGGTGATCGGGGCGCTCAACGCGCTGCTGATCGTGATGAAGGGCCTTCCGCTCGCCTACGCCAAGGACATGCAGGAAGACAAAGAGGGTGCGATGGACGCGCTCGCCGCGCTGCTGCTTGCAGTCGCCGCAATGACCGGCATGGCCGCCGATCTCGAGCCCGATACCTCGCGCATGAAAAAAGCGGCGGGCGAAGGTTATGCGACGGCGACGGATCTCGCCGATTGGCTGGTGCGGACCCTCAAGATTCCGTTCCGGGAAGCGCATCATCTTACGGGCCGTATCGTCGCCAAGGCTGCGGAGACGGGAACCCCGCTGCATCGATTACCGCTGTCGGCGATGCAGGCGATCGAACCACGAATCGGCGAGGATGTTTTCACCGTGCTTACGGTCGACCGTTCGGTCAGGAGCAGGACCAGTTTTGGCGGCACCGCGCCGAAAAATGTCCGGTCGCAGGCGAAGAGATGGCTGCGCAAACTCGAAAAGGAAAAATCCTGACTTCGCCTTGTTTGCCTGCTATCGTTTCTTCCTGCAAAGGAGCGCCCTGTCTTGAGCCGTGACCTCAGCCCGTTACTTCGCCTCGCCCTCTTCGGCGCGCTCGCCGCGTCGTTCACTTTGGGCGCCTGCGGACGCAAGGGGCCGCTCGATCCGCCTCCCGCCGCGTCGGTCGTCGGCGCACAACCGGCATCAACCGGGACGCCGGAGAGCGGGCCAAGGGGATATGACGGGAAGCTGCTGGCGCCGGGTGGCGTGAATAAACCGATTCCCATCGACGTCCTGCTGAACTGAGCGTGCGATGCACCACTTCGCCTATCGCGGCGGCATCCTCCATGCCGAGTCGGTGAATCTGGACGCGCTCGCCGGCGCGGTCGGGACACCGTTCTATTGCTATTCGACTGCAACGCTGACGCGGCACTACCACGTCTTTGCCGGCGCGTTTGCCGACGTGTCTGCGCTTGTCTGCTATGCGATGAAGGCCAACTCCAACCAGGCCGTAGTGCGCACGCTTGCCAAGCTCGGCGCGGGCGCCGACGTCGTCTCGGGCGGTGAGCTCAAGCGCGCGCGTCTCGCAGGCATTCCGGCCGACAAAATCATGTTTTCCGGTATCGGAAAGACCGCAGCGGAACTCGCGCTCGCGGTCGACGAAGGCATTCTTTGCACGAATATCGAATCGGAGGCGGAACTCGATCTGCTCTCTTCGATTGCGGCCTCGAAGGGCCGGGTCGCGAATATTTCCGTGCGCGTCAATCCCGATGTCGATGCGAAGACGCATCACAAGATCGCGACAGGAAAAGCCGAGAACAAGTTCGGTATCCCGATCAGTCGCGCCCGTGAGATTTATGCGCGGGCCGCAAAGCTCAAAGGTCTCAGGGTGACCGGTGTCGACATGCATATCGGCAGCCAGATCACGGAGCTCGATCCGTTCGACAATGCATTTGCGCTGCTTGCCGAGTTTGTGCGCGCGTTGCGCGCCGACGGTCACACGATTTCCCACATTGACCTTGGGGGAGGGTTGGGAATTCCTTACCGTGACGACAACGAGCCGCCGCCGGATCCGAAGGCCTATGCCGACGTGGTCAAGCGCGCCACGCACGATCTCGATTGCCGTCTCATTTTCGAGCCGGGTCGTCTTCTCGTCGGCAATGCCGGAGTTCTGGTTACGCGCGTTCTGTTCGTGAAGCGCGGTGAAGCCAGGAATTTCGTCGTGGTCGATGCGGCGATGAACGATCTGATCCGCCCTACGTTGTATGACGCGCATCACGAAATCTGGCCGGTGGCACAGGCATCGGCCTCGGCCGCACGGTTGCGTGCCGATGTCGTCGGGCCGGTGTGCGAAAGCGGCGATTTTCTGGCTGTTGACCGGGACATGGCGGAACCGTCGAGCGGTGCTCTGCTTGCCGTAATGTCGGCCGGCGCCTACGGGGCCGTGCAGGCCGGTACCTACAATACGCGTGCTTTGGTGCCGGAAGTCATGGTCAACGGGGAGAAATGGGCGATCGTGCGGCCGCGCCTTGAAGTTGACCAATTAATTGCCCTCGATCGCATGCCGGACTGGCTGTGAGCGCATAAATACCCACGTGGTCCCGCGGTTTGGCGCGTGTTAGGATCAGATTCTTTTAAGGCCACAGCGACGGAGCGGCTTGTGGACGAGTTGAAAGAACAGGTCCAAGGGCAGGAGCCGACGCGGCTTCTGCTTGCGCGCGCGTTGCGCCGCGCGCGCAGCAGCCTGATGTGGGAGCGTGTGTGGCCCGGACTCGCGACGGTTGCGACCGTCGTCGGACTTTTCCTTGCATTCTCCTGGGCCGGTCTCTGGTTGGTGCTGCCGCCGCTCGCGCGTGCGATCGGCCTTTTCATATTTGCGGTCCTGCTGGCGCTGGCGTCCGTGCCGCTGCTGATTGTCCGCTTGCCGACCACGCATGACGGATTGCGACGGCTCGACCGGAGCAGTGGCGAAAGGCACCGCCCTGCAACGGCAGCCGCGGACCACATCGCGGCGAACAGCCAGGACCCCGTGGCGCAAGCCTTGTGGCAGGCGCACCTGGAACAGGCGCTGCTTTCCGCACGTAAGGCCAAGGCTGGCTGGCCGACGCCGCGCCTGTCGTTGCGCGATCCGATCGCACTCCGTGCTCTCGTCTCGATTCTGGTCGTGGCCACCTTTTTCGCGGCGGGTGACGAACGGTTTAAGCGCATCGTTGCTGCGTTCGACTGGCACGGCGTCGTTGCCCCGGCAAATTTCCGGATAGACGCGTGGGTAACGCCGCCTGTCTATACCGGACGGCCGCCGGTGATGCTGCCCGGTATGCGCCCGGGCGAAACGGCGCACGCTGCGCCAGCGCCGGTGGCAGTGCCGGCGGGCAGTCAGCTCGTGATCCGCGCAACCGGCAAGGTGAAGTTCGAGATTGTCCGCAAAGGCGGGTTTGAGGATGTGCCCGTGGAAGCGCGCGCGCCTTTGCCGGCCGGAACCGAGGAACGTCGTCTTGTGATCAGGGGTGACGGTTCGGTTGTCGTTCACGGTGCTTTCGGCGCCGATCTGGTGTGGAATTTCACGGCGGTTCCCGATCGTGCGCCGACCATCGAACTGGTCAAAGATCCGGAACGGCAGGCCCGCGGCGCCCTGCGGCTCGATTATCGCGTCGAGGACGACTACGGTGTGGTGGAGGCGAAGGCCACATTCGCGCGCAAGGAAGAAGACTCGTCGGACAAGCCTGCGCATCCGCTTTTCAGCGCACCTGACTACGCCCTCGTCTTGCCGCAACAACGCACGCGCGCCGGTACTTCGCAGACGACGCATGACCTGACTGAACACCCATGGGCCGGCACCGACGTCATGATGACTTTGACGGCGCGTGACGAGGCCGGCAACGTCGGGCGCAGCGAACCGCGTGAGCTGCAATTGCCGCAGCGAATTTTCGTCAAGCCGCTGGCACGGGCGCTGATCGAACAGCGGCGCAATCTGGCGCTCGATGCCGGAGCCAAGCCGACCGTCCTTGCTGCACTCGACGCACTCAGCATGGCTCCGGAGCGGTTCACGCCGGAGGCCGGTATCTATCTGGGCCTGCGCTCGATCTATCACGACCTCGAGCACGCAAAGAGCGATGACGCATTGCGCGAGGTCGTTGCGCGGCTGTGGGATATGGCGGTCCAGCTGGAAGACGGAAACGTGTCGCAGGCGGAGCAGGCCCTGCGTCAGGCACAGGAAGCCCTGAGGCAGGCCCTTGAGCGCGGCGCAAGCGACGAGGAAATCAAGAAGCTGATGGATCAACTGCGCGCCGCCATGGACAAGTTCCTGCAGGCGCTTGCCGAGGAGATGCGCAAGAATCCGCAGCAGCTTTCACGTCCGCTCGATCGCAATACGCGCATGCTCAGCCAGCAGGACCTGAAGAGCATGCTGGACAGGCTGGAGAACCTGGCGCGGTCGGGCAACAAGGACGCCGCGCGCCAGCTGCTCGAACAGCTGCAGTCGATGCTGGAGAACCTGCAGATGGCGCGTCCCGGCGCCCAGGGCGACGATGGCGATGATGACGACATGATGTCCGCGCTCGATGAGCTGGGCGACATGATCCGCAAGCAACAGCAGTTGCGCGACCGCACGTTCAAGCAGGGTCAGGACATGCGCCGTGACCGCCAGCGCGGCCAGCAGGGCCAGAACCAGTTAGGTGACCTGCGGCAGGATCAGCAGGGGCTGCGCGATCGCCTCAACAAGCTGCTCGAGCAGCTGCGCCAGCGCGGGTTGGGACAACCCGGGCAGCAGGGGCAGCAGGGGCAGCAGGGCAACGAAATGGGCCAACTGGGCGACGCCGGCGAAGCGATGGGTCAGGCAGAAGGCCAGCTCGGTGAGGGTGACGCCGACGGGGCTGTCGACAGTCAAGGGCGGGCCCTCGAGGCCATGCGCAAAGGCGCTCAAGGTCTCGCGCAATCGATGCAGCAGCAGGGCATGGGTCCGGGGCCCAACGGAAGACCCGGACGAGGCCAGGCGCGCGCTCAGCCGGAAACGGATCCGCTTGGCCGACCGACGCGCGGGTACAATGACGATTTCACGGTCAAAGTCCCCGGTGAGATCGATGCACAGCGTGCGCGTCGCGTTTTGGAAGAACTTCGCAAGCGTTTTGGCGAGAGTTTCAGGCCGCAACTAGAGCTGGATTATATTGAGCGCCTGCTCAAGGATTTCTGAGCCACCGGCCTGTGCCGTTGGGCGGATGGCGGACAGGCGTCTTGCGATTCCGGCAATTGCTCTTGCGGCGCAGATCGTGGGCGCGATGGCATGTTTTGCGCAGGCGTGCCCCGACTCGAAAACAGGAAAGACGGGATTTGTCGTCGAACGCGGTAACAGCTCGCGCACGGAAGTCTTTCACGATGGGCCTGTCGTTCGGACGACAATGCGTTCGGCAGGAAGCCCGCTCCTCGAGACGACCCAGTATGAAGGGCTTTTCGATCTTGAGCGCCTTGATCGTGGCCGGCGAAGCACGTTCAAGCCAAAAACCAATCTTCCCGGGCTTTTTCCATTGAAGACGAAGCAGCACGCAACCGCTGTTTTCGAGGTCGATATGGAAGGCGGAACGGAAAAAATGCGCACCATCGAGCTGCAGATCCTGGATCAGGACGAGCTTTACATCGGTGGTTGCAAATACAGGATATTGAAAATCGAGCGCCGTCAGTCGCGGGCGGGCGGACCGCCCAGCTTCATCAACATCGATTATTACGCGCCCGAGCTCAAACTGGTGATTGCCAAGGAATACAGGGAGGCCAATGGCCGTACGTCCGTCATAAAGTTCGACAGGATATATCCGCTGGATCGATAAGGTGACGAATTACTTCGCCGCGGTGGACAGATCCTGAGGGGTGAAGAATCGGACCATCACATCGGTAGCGTTCGGCGGTGGAGAAACAAAGCGGCTGCGGAAATCCAGTTTTTCTCCGGGTCCAAGAATGCTCCGACCCGGCAGTGCACTCCATGTATAGATTTCCTGGCCGGACGCATCGCGCGCGGCAAAGCGCAAGCGCGGTACCTCGATGGCGTTGTTTGCGATGTTGACAATCGTGCCTTCAATCACCAGCGCCGACAGGCCTTCCTGAGTTTCTCTCGAAATCCGCATGTTTTCGAATTTCAGATGACGCAGATTAACCGGCAGGCCGACTGCGGCGAACAACGACGCCGTCTGCGGAAAAAAGCGTACCACTTCGGTGCGGGCACCGATCAGGGCGACATTGAAAGCGAAAAGAACAAGGATGAGCGCGATCCATCGCGATGACCGACGCTCCTTCTTGCGTCGCGCCTGAAGCCGCTTGCGGCGCGCGGCGAAATTCTCAATTTCATCGGTTTCGTCAGGTGCCGTCGAAGGCTGCTCCGGAACGAGCGGCGGTGAATCGGCCATGACGACCGGAGCCTGTGTCGATTCTCCATTTTGTGGGATTGAAGCTGCATCGCCTGCCGACTCAGCCGCGGGCATGCTCGAAGCGGATTCGCTGTCCTCGGCTCCTGCGTCTCGGTCGGGGCGTATCACGCCAATAGATGACGAAGTTTCGCTATCGGCTTCACCACCGGCGCCCGCCATCTGGGGCCTGGATGCGAACCATGTTGTTCTGCAGCGCGCGCATCGGACCGTCCGGCCTGCCTCCCCCAGCGAGGCCGGGTCGATCATGTAGGACGTTGAGCAGTTCGGACAGGCAATCAGCATGGCATCGATGTTATTTGGTCGGCCAAAGGTAGCAGCCGTCCGTTAATGGATCGGAAACCATGATGACCCCCGCCAAATAGGCGTTTTCCGCCGGGTTTGCGGCCGGATGCTATGGCAGCTTGGTGATAATCTTGTAAAACGCGGTTCGGGCAAGGCGGCCCGGAGTGCAAAGTGCCCAGGGGCGAGAGGCGGCCGTGATTCGCCTGGCCGTTTCGGGAAAGTCGGAGAGGGGTGGGTGATCCGCTTTGAGAACGTCGGCTTGCGTTACGGACTGGGCCCGGAGGTCCTGCGCGACCTTACGTTCCGTATTGAGCCGCATTCATTCCAGTTTCTGACCGGTCCGTCGGGTGCCGGCAAGACCTCGCTGCTCCGGCTGCTGTTTCTCTCGCTGAAACCGACCCGTGGACTGATTACCCAGTTTGGTCACGACGTCGCGACCCTGTCGCGCGATGCGGTCGCAACTTTGCGGCGGCGCATCGGCATCGTGTTCCAGGATTTTCGCCTGCTCGACCATATGACGACATATGAGAACGTCTCTCTGCCGTTGCGCGTCATAGGGCGGCCGGAAGAAACCTACCGTGGGGAGGTCATCGAACTGCTGAGGTGGGTTGGTCTCGGTGAACGGATGTGGGCGCTACCTCCCGTTCTTTCAGGCGGAGAAAAACAACGCGCTGCGATTGCGCGCGCGGTGATCGCTCGGCCGCAATTGTTGCTTGCCGACGAGCCCACAGGCAATGTCGACCCAAATCTGGCGCAACGTCTGCTGCGGCTTTTTGTGGAACTCAACAAATCGGGCACGTCGGTCGTCATTGCGACGCACGATATCGCGTTAATGGATCAGTATGATGCGAGACGTCTCGTGCTGCATGACGGCCGCCTGCATATCTACGACTGAAGGTCACGATGAGTGATTCACGGGTCGATTTTAATATGCAGTTGCGCGAAGCGGCCGGGCCGCTGCCGCGTTTCGAGACGCCGTTGGTGCCGCGTAGCTCGATTTCAGGCCGGGCTCTCGTGGCGGTCGTGGCAATCATGACATTCCTGGTATCGCTGACGACGGGGGCGGCCGTTCTGGTCGTGAAGGCTGCCATCGAGTGGCAATCCGACGTAGCGCGCGAGGTGACAATCCAGATCCTGCCAGCACCCGGCCGAGATCTCGATTCGAGCGTGAACAGGGCGGCAGCGATCGCGCGTACCGTGACCGGAGTCATCGAAGTGCGGCCCTACTCGCGCGAAGAGTCAACGAAATTGCTGGAGCCCTGGCTGGGAAGCGGGCTTTCACTCAGCGAGTTGCCGATTCCACGGCTCATCGTCGTCAAGACCGGTGCTGACGCGCCTCCCGACCTTGGCCGACTGCGGCGCATGCTGGCCGACCAGGTACCGGGCGCCGTGCTCGACGACCACCGGGGGTGGATCGATCGCATGCGGGCAATGGCTGGTACCGCGGTAGCGGCGGGCGTCTGCATTCTTATTCTCATGTTTGCCGCCACAATTTTGTCGGTCACTTTTGCGACGCGCGGCGCGATGGCGACCAACAAGGCGGTGATCGAAGTATTGCATTTTGTTGGCGCCAAGAACGGGTTCATCGCGCAGCATTTCCAGCATCATTTCCTCATGCTCGGTCTGCAGGGTGGTGCGATCGGCGGCGGCGCAGCTATCATTCTGTTCATCGCCGCAGCCCTGATCGGCCACTGGTCTGCCGACGCGGATCAGGTGTCGGCGCTTTTCGGATCTTTCTCTATCGGCCTGACAGGCTATGTGGCAGTTGTCGTTCAGGTGGTGTTGATCGCGGTGGTCACCGCACTGACCTCAAGGCACACGGTCAACAGCACGCTGGAGACCATCGACTGACATGCTCGCCGGGTTTGCCCGCTGGATCGGTTTTCTGACGATGGCCACCGGTGCCACGGGGGCGTTGCTGCTCGCCGGCGGCTTCGGCTGGTTCGTTGCCCAGATTGCAGGCGATGAGATAACGCTCGACCGCAAGGCTGACGGCATCGTCGTGCTTACCGGTGCTGCCGCCCGTATTCCCGATGCGATCGAGTTGCTGGCGACCGAACGCGGCAAGCGGCTGCTGATTACCGGGGTTCACCGCGCGACAAGTGCACGTGAGATAGCGCGCCTCACACCGCTTTATGCGAAATATTTCACCTGCTGCATCGATCTTGACCGCTCGGCACTCAACACTTTCGGCAACGCACTTGAGACAAAGCGGTGGGCACGCCAGCATAATTTTAATTCGCTGATTGTCGTCACCTCGAATTGGCACATGGCGCGTGCGGTGGCTGAACTCCATCATCAGCTTCCCGATGTGGACCTGATTGCCTTTCCTGTCATATCGGAAAAGGTGAAGACAGAGCCCTGGTGGGCGAACCTGGATACCGCCCGTCTGCTGTTCGCTGAGTACTTGAAGTATGTTTTCGCGCTTGCTCGAATGCGTCTTGATGTCGACGGAGCGATATAACAGGGGCGGCCGTGATCATTCTTCTTCGCTCGCTTGCATTCAATGCGTTGTTCTATCTGAACACGCTGATCTATTTGATTATAGCCCTGCCGACTTTCTTCATGCCATATCGCGCCATCATTGCGGTTGCGAAATCATGGGCGCGTGTCAACCTTGTGCTGCTGCGCGTGGTGGCAGGTATCGATTGTGAGGTTCGTGGCCGTGAAAAAATGCCATCGGGCGCAATTATTATCGCCTCCAAGCACCAATCGGCGTGGGAAACGTTTGCGCTGCTGCCGTTAATTGACAACCCAACTTTCATTCTCAAACGCGAGCTGCAGTGGATTCCGATTTTCGGTTGGCTCACGATCAAGGGACGCATGGTGCCTGTCGATCGCGGCGGTGGCTCGCAGGCGCTCAACGCCATGATAGAACGGGCGCGGATCGAGCTTGCGGACAATCGCCAGCTTATCATTTTTCCTGAAGGTACGCGCCGTCCGGCCGGCGCCGAACCGCGCTACAAGCCCGGTGTGGCGCAGTTGTATGTGGCTGAAGGTGTCCCGTGCGTTCCCATTGCGCTCAATTCGGGCCTGTTTTGGCCGCGCCGCTCGCTTCGTCGCTTTCCTGGAACGGTCGTGACGGAGATTCTCGACCCGATTCCGCCGGGATTGGACAAGGATACGTTTTTTGCCCGCCTGCAAAACGATATTGAAACCGCGACAGCGCGTTTGATCGCGGAAGGACGCGCAAAGATGAAAAACGTTCCGCAATAGCGGCACGAAAACCCCGGATCAATGGCCGGGCGATGCGTGAATTCCCTTAAGTTGCTCGGCCAGGACCTGCAGGCCGGGGTCGCGAATTCCCAGTGCGTGCAGCTCTTTCATCGCGGCAAGCACATAGTCACGGCAGGCACCCGACCGGCCGTGACCCTGGCGTGCAAAATGGAGTTGCTCCTGCAGGTTCAGCCGTCCCGCGTATTGACGGTGTCCGCGGTCGACGACGTAACATAGGGCATGCACGCTTTGCTGGGGATCATCGTCGAGCCAAACCCTGCGCCACGTCTCGCGATAGACGAGGGTCACCTGCTCGCGGCTGCGCAAATACGCAATTGTTTCTGCCCGCTTGGCGGCCGCGACCCGGTAGGCGATCCCCCTGCAATTTCCGCCGCGATCGAGGCCGAAAACGAGCCCCGGTCTTGCCGGAGTTCCGCGATGCACAAAAGAATAGACGCAGAGAGCGCGATGAGCGCCGACAAGCCGTGCGTTTCGGCGCTCAAGAAACACAAATCCGGGCCGCCACATCAGCGAGCCGTAGGCGAAGACCCACATGTCCTCGTCGCTTCGGTGCAGGCCTTTATTCATGGGGAAGAAAAACAGTCGATTGCTGGCGATCGAGTAACAGGACGCCTATCCCGGTGCAACCACGAAACAGGTCGCCGGCGCAGAAACGCCTTATTCGGCAGGCTTGAAGTAAGATGATGAGTGGCCAAGGAAGCCTGCAGACCCGACACCGCACCGGGCGACGGTACGCGATTTTGCTCGTTGTCCTTCTGGCTTTGGTCGCCGGATGGACGGGGTTCTGGAAATTCGCCGCAAGCAAGGCCGAACAAACCATCGATGGTTGGCGTGCGCGCGAGGCCAGGTCCGGTCGAATCTACAATTGTGATTCGCAGACGGTTGGCGGCTATCCGTTTCGAATCGAGGTTATCTGTGACAGGGCCTCGGCGCTGATTCGGGAGCTGCCGATCGAACTGAAAGCCGAGAGCCTGTTTGTTGTGGCGCAGGTCTACCAGCCCGGCTTGATCATCAGTGAATTTCGCGGACCTCTGACGATCGGCGAGCCTGGGAAGCAACCGGAGTTTGTCGTTACCTGGAAGTCGGCACGATCCAGTGTCCGCGGCACGCCGACCGCACCGCAACGGGCTTCGCTTGTCTTCGACAATCCGGTGGTTGATCGGATGAGCGGAACGGAGCGGAAGAGTTTCTTGCACGCCCGGCATATCGAAATGCATGGCCGCGTCGCTGAAGGCTCCGCCGCCAGCAAGCCGGCCATCGAGATTGCGCTGCAACTTGACCAAACCTCGCTGCCGGCGCTGCACCCGGCGGCGGCCCAACCGATCGACGCCATGGCCACTGCGGTGCTTCGCGGACTGGCCGATTTTTCGCCGAAGCCCTGGGCCGCACGATTTCGGGAAATTGAGGCCGTTGGCGGCCGCATCGATGTAACGCAGCTCCGGATCCAGCAGGGCGACATTTTGGCCGTCGGCAGCGGAACATTGTCGATCAATCGAAATGGCCGGCTTGAAGGCCAGTTGCGGGTGACGATGGCAGGCCTCGACCGGTTTTTGACCGCCATCGGCGCACAGCAGCGGATGCAAGCCTCCCCGAATATGGACAAGATGGCCGGTGCGCTCGATCGTATCGCGCCCGGTCTGGGTGATGTTGCGCGTCAGCAGGCTGGCGCAAATCTTTCGCTTGGTATCAACATGCTCGGCGAACAGACCGTGCTTGAAGGAAAGCGCGCGGTGGCGCTACCGCTGCGTTTCAGCGACGGGTCGGTATTTCTCGGACCGATCCCGATCGGAAACACGCCAGCTTTGTTTTAGTCCTTTTCCGATGCGTAGGGCTTGGGCAAAGGCTCGTGCGGCAGGCCAGGGTGCGGTCGGCCGAAATCCGGGGCCGGCGAATCCTGACCTATATCGACGATCCCTTTGCGGATAGCGCGGGTGCGAACGAAATGCTCGAATAACGCATTGCCGTCACCCTTGCGTATCGCCTTGGTCAGAGCAGACACGTCTTCATTGAAGCGCCCCAGCATTTCGAGAACAGCGTCCTTGTTGGCGAGAAAGACATCACGCCACATGGTCGGATCCGACGCGGCAATTCGCGTGAAATCACGAAAACCGCCTGCGGAGAATTTCAGTACTTCCGATCGTGTCACGGTTTGCAGTTCATCAGCGGTGCCGACGATTGTGTAGGCGATGAGATGCGGCAGATGACTGGTGATTGCCAGCACGAGGTCATGGTGATCGGCGGCCATCGTCTCGACGTTGGCCCCGAGCAAGCGCCAGAACTCGGCAAGTCTTTCCACGGATTTCTGATCTGCGCCTTCGGGCGGCGTCAGGATGCACCAGCGATTGACGAAAAGCTCGGCAAAGCCGGCATCAGGGCCCGAATATTCGGTTCCGGCAACCGGATGTGCCGGTATGAAATGCACGGTTTTTGGAAGGTACGGCGCCATATCACGGATCACAGCGCCTTTGACCGAGCCAACATCGGAAACGATCGCACCGTGTGCCAGATGCGGACCAATTTCCTTTGCGACCGCCCCGGAAGCGCCGACGGGAACGCAGACGATGACGAGATCTGCGCCCTCGACCGCGGCAGCATTGGTTTCCACGACCTGATCGGCAAGTCCGAGCTCGGCGACACGCCGGCGCGTCTGCGGCGAACGCGCGGTCGCAATGATCGTGCGGGCGGCGCCCTGGGCCCGCGCCGCACGTGCGATCGAAGATCCGATCAGGCCGACGCCGATCAGCGCAAGCCGGTTGAACAAGGTGCCGGATTTGCTCACGCAGCCTTCCCCAGGAATTCCTTGAGCGCCTGCACCACCAGAGTGTTGGCCTCTTCGGTCCCGACGCTCATGCGCAAGGCATTCGGGAGCTTGTATGCCCCGACCTGGCGAAGAATGAGACCCCGCTTGCTCAGGAAGGCATCGGCTTCCCGGGCGGTGCGGCCCTTGCTTTCCGGAAAATGGATCAGCACGAAATTGGCGACACTCGGAGTCACCTTGAGGCCGAGCTTGCCTATTTCTTCGGTGAGCCAGACGAGCCAACGGGCATTGTGCGTGCGCGCCCTTTCAACGTGCGCGGTGTCGCGGATTGCTGCAACCCCTGCTGCGATTGCCGGTCCGTTCACGTTAAATGGCCCGCGAATCCGGTTGACCGCATCGACGACGTGCCCGGGGCCGTACATCCATCCGAGTCTCAGCGCAGCCAAGCCGTAGATTTTTGAAAAGGTGCGCGTCATCACCACGTTGTCGGTAGTGGCGACCAATTCGATACCGGACTCGTAGTCGTTGCGCTGCACGTATTCGGCGTAGGCAGCGTCAAGAACGAGCAAAACATTCTGCGGTAAGGACTTTTGCAGCCGCTTCACCTCGTCAAACGGCACGTACGTTCCCGTTGGGTTATTCGGGTTGGCTAAAAAGACAATCTTTGTCTTCGGAGTTACCGCTTTCAGGATTGCATCAACATCAGCGGTAAAATCTTTTTCCGGCACGGCGATCGGTTTTGCGCCGGTCCCCATCGTCGCGATCGGGTAAACGAGAAAACCATGTGTCGTGTAGATCGCCTCGTCACGATCGGTGAGATACGCACGCGAGAGCAGGTTAAGCAGGTCATCGGAACCGGCTCCGCAGACAATACGATCCGGATCGAGCCCAAATGCGGCACCAATCGCATCGCGCAATGCTGAGGCCGAACCATCCGGATAGTCTTCAAGGTGCGCGCCGGCCGCGCGATACGCGGCGATTGCGTCCGTACTCGGCCCCAACGGCGTTTCGTTGGAGGAGAGCTTGAAGACTTTGGCGGCCCCCGGTGCGGTGCTCTTGCCCGGGATATAAGGGGCAATATCAAGCACTCCGGGTCGCGGCTGCGGGCGGTTCATCGTCACAATTCCGAACAGTCAGGTCTTGTCGGCGGCAACCGTATAGCGGGTTGCGTGGCTGCCGACGAGTGCCGCCGAGCGTATCGTCGCCCCAGCCTTAACCAAAGCGGCGCTGATCGATTGAAGTTCGACACCCGTTGGCAAAGTAATCAGCAGGGCTGCGCCGTCGAAGGCACGATCGGGGACGGCGATAAAATCCGCTTGAGTGGAGAGCGTCTGTGCCGCGCCCGCGCCCCAACCGGAAACACGGACGCTCCATACGGCTGCCTCGGTCGCCATAGCCTCCGGTGCAACCCGCGATAGCACGAAAACCGGCAGGCCTGCAGGGTGGTCGGGCCGCTCGACGAAAGGAAGGCGCGCGATGATCTTGGGTGCGGAATCGAATTCCAATGCGCTCCACCAGGCGCCTGCCGACGCCACGTCGAACGCGGGCACGAGCCCGAGATCGCCTTTGGAAGACGACACCGCGGCGACCACGGCAGCCGCACCCATGTGCGGGACAAAGGGAACGGTGAAACCGAAATGGAATCGCGCGGAATCGCGCATCAAGGCATCGCCGGCGGAGAGGTCGGCGTGGACGGAAAATGGCGCCTGGACGAACGTGAACGTGGAAATTATGACGCGCCAGATACTCTCGACCGTATCGAGCGGGAGTATCCCTTTGTGCCGTTTGACCAGACGGCGCATCATCTCGGCTTCCCGTGCCGGGCGGAAAGCCGACGTGCCGGCATCCTGGGTTCGTTTGACTGCTATCAGCCGGTCAATGATTTCACCGCGCTCGATCAGGAGCTGGTGCATCGCCTCGTCGATGCGGTCGATCTCCTTGCGAAGGTCGGCTAGTGTCGTAGTTTCAGGTGCTTTCGCCATGAAGGCATTGATAAGTGGGCGCGGCCCCGAAATCAAAGAAAACGTTGACTGTTACCTGCTAGGTTGACACTTAGGCGCTATATCAGGGGCGCTATATCAGGCCGGCAAATCGAGACGGCGCCGGGAGCGCACGGGCAATATGAGTTATGAGTGAAGCCGAATTTACAAGCTCGCGTGAGGTGGGCGATGCGCCGCGCGAGGCAGATCAGCCACGCGACTCGCTCGTCGCCCACTTTGGGTCCGACAGGCCGTTGCGGCTTGATGCCGGCGTCGAGCTTGCACCGTTTCAGATCGCCTACAAGACCTACGGCCGGCTGAATGCTGCACGGTCCAACGCCATATTGATCTGTCACGCGCTTACCGGCGATCAGCATGTCGCCAGCTTGCATCCTGTCACCAAGAAGCCGGGTTGGTGGGAAACCATGGTTGGTCCCGGCAAGCCGATCGATACCGAGCGCTATTTTGTGATCTGCCCAAACGTGGTCGGCGCCTGCATGGGTACTACCGGCCCTTCATCGACGGATCCCAGAACCGGTAAACCGTGGGGACTCGATTTTCCCGTCATTACGATTCGCGACATGGTTCGCGCCCAGGCAATGCTGCTGGATCACCTTGGTATCCCGTCGCTGTTCGCAGCAGCGGGCGGATCCATGGGCGGGATGCAGGTGTTGCAGTGGGCTGCGAGCTACCCCGAGCGCGTATTTGCGGCATTGCCGATCGCGTGCGCGACAAGGCATTCGGCGCAGAACATCGCCTTCCACGAAGTTGGCCGGCAAGCCATCATGGCCGATCCTGAATGGCGTGGCGGACGTTATCTTCTGGAAAACACGAACCCAAGCAGAGGACTTGCGGTCGCGCGAATGGGCGCGCACATAACCTACCTGTCCGACGCTGCATTACATCGGAAATTTGGCCGCAGATTTCAGGATCGTGCGAATCCGACGTTCTCGTTCGATGCCGATTTTGAGGTTGAATCCTATTTGAGGCACCAGGGAATTTCATTCGTCGAGCGCTTCGATGCGAATTCATACCTTTATCTCACGCGCGCAATGGACTACTTCGATCTTGCAGCTGATTACGACGGTGTTTTGGCAAGGGCTTTCCAAAGGACACCGACGCGGTTCTGCGTCATCTCGTTTACCAGCGATTGGCTGTTTCCCACTTCAGAGTCCCGGGCCATCGTCCATGCTCTCAATGCCGCGAGCGCGCGGGTTTCGTTTGCCGAGATCGTCACCGACAAGGGACACGATGCATTTCTGCTCGATGAGCCTGAATTATTTGCAATCGTCCGCGGGTTCCTTGATGGGGCAGGAAAAGCACGCGGGCTTGGCTCAGAAAGCTGACGGATGAACATGCTGTCGCGTGCCGAAATCAATTCGAGTGCATCGACCGCAGTGCGTGCGTCAACCGTTCCGCGCGTCGACCTGGTTCTCGTCGCCGAAATGGTCGAACGCGGAGCGAAGGTTCTCGATGTCGGTTGCGGCGACGGCGAATTGCTTCGGCTCTTGAGCGAGACCCGCGGCGTCGATGGACGCGGAATTGAGCTGTCGCGGGAGGGAGTGAACGAATGTGTTGCCAAGGGTCTGGCCGTGATCCAGGGCGACGCCGATACCGATTTGGCCGACTATCCTGACGATGCGTTTGACTACGTAATACTTTCACAGACCCTGCAGGCTACGCGGCATCCCCGCGTCGTGCTCGAGCATATGCTTCGCATCGGCCGTCGCGCGATCGTGTCATTCCCGAACTTCGGTCACTGGCAGGTGCGGCTTCAGCTTCTGTTCGCCGGCCACATGCCGCGCACCGACATCCTGCCGTTCAGCTGGTACGACACCCCCAACATTCACCACTGCACGATCAAGGACTTCCGGCTGTTGTGCATGGAGATCGGCGTGCAGATGGAAAAAGCCGTGGCGCTCAACGCCTGGGGCTCTCCGCTGCGCCTCAATGCCCCCTGGTGGTTCTGGAATCTGTTCGGGGAACAGGCGGTTTTTTTGCTGAGCCGCCAGACCGGAACTGACCCCCGGTAATCGCAATATTGAAGGCCAGCGGTCATGGTTTAACTATGGCCGAGGGAATAATTTCTTTAGCTCAAAGTACAATTTGGAACGAAATCAGTATTGAAAATTCAATCCAAGTATTATGGTCTGAAACTTACGTATAATATTTTATGAGTGGGTATTCCTATGGAATAGCCGCTATGCAACCCACGAAATGACCTTCCAATCATCACGAAATTGCCATATCGGGGCGTCGTTTGGACAACGCGCCGCGTCGTGAGTCTATCAAAACGGGGCGTATTGCTTAAGAAGCTAAGGGGACTACTCTGATGATAGTTAAACCGAGACGGGCGACGATTTTGATGTGTTCGGCGGTGGTTGCAGTGTTTGCAACCTCTGCCCTGGCAAGGCCCGCCCATCATCGGCATCGCGTTGCCGTGGCCACCCATACAGAGGTTCAACCGCAAGCGCTCGAGGCCGACCGGGACGTGCGCTATTCGTTCAATGCAGGTCAGGGACCGGCAGCGAATGCAATGGCCGCCGAAACGTCGGCTGACATGCCCAGCCGACGCCATCGCGGGCGGTACGATCGGACGACCGCGCGGGCGTTGGCGCAATCGCATTCAAATTCGGCGTTTGGCGGCACAACCAGCAATGCACTGGTCACGGAGGCACGCAGGTATATCGGCACCAACCCGACGGGCCGCGGAAGCCTTTGGTGCGGCGCCTTTATGGACCTGATCCTGAAGCGCACCGGGCATGCCGGCGGCGGCAATCTCGCAAAGGCCTACGCTCACTACGGAACGCGCGTGAGCGGGCCCCAGGTCGGCGCTATCGCCGTGATGACCCGCCGTGGCGGCGGCCATGTGGGCGTTGTCAGCGGTATCGATCCGAACGGCAATCCAATCGTCGTATCCGGCAACCACAATCGCACGGTTGCCGAGTCAGTGTATCCCGCGAGCAGGGTTACCGCCTACGTCTTGCCTGGCAGCTGATTTCGGCAATGACGGCTGGTACAAAGCCGCGCTCCGTTTTGTCGACGGAGCGCGGTTTCTTTATGGGATCACGGTGACCACGGCGTCGCCGCGCACGATTTCCCCGGGTTTCGTTACTTCGGCGTAGACGCCGCAGTCCGTGTGATCGAAGTTCTTCAGCAAGGTGCGCGGGATCGTCAGGTCACGCAGACCGGTATCGGGGTCAACGTCGGTGGCAGCACAACGTTGTATTCGCTTGACGATTTTTAACCGGGCCGTTGGTCCGACGGCGATAGTTTGTTCAAGCAGTTCGAACTCATGCCAGGGCGTCCAGCCGTCGACGTAGATGTTGCCTCGGAATCGCAGCGGATTGACCGGCAGCCCGACGGCGGTCTCGACGGCCGCGACCGAAGCTAGATTGATGATCGAAACCACCTTCTTTGCCACGTCCGAAAAACTGTGGCCTTTGCCGTACAGGATTTTCGGCGGACCGCGCAGTTCATCGGCACAATAGCGCGCAAAGAAGGTCTCGATCGCCGCTCGGCCTTCCACAGTACGCAGGTCGCCGCGGGCCGCCTCACCGTTCTGCCAATTCACCGTCAGTGTGTGGGTCCGGTCATCATACTTCGTTCGAAGTGCCGCAAGCCGCTCATTGCGCATCAGCATCAGGAACCGTTGCTTCGGGAAGTAGGCAGGCGCGGCCGGATCGAAGCCACAGGGGCCGTTCTCGATGGCGTAGAGGCGGTCCGCGGGAACGGTCTCGCCGGCCGCGAGGCTTGTGCGTTCCAGCTCCTGCGGGGACAGGCCTTTGACAGGATACCGGTAGATGGCCCGGATAACGGCTGGTTTAGATTCCATTGATTTTCCAGGATTAAATTCGGGTCGGTAATCCTTAACGCTGGCGTATATCAAGAGCGCGGGCTCTTCAAACTGCAACAACTGCACCCACATAAGACGCTAGGGTAGGCTGCCTTTCAGGGGCTTGCCTGTTTTCCGGTGCCATCATGGGCCGAGGGAGTTAGGCATGAATTTCGAGAAATATACCGACCGCGCCCGCGGATTTATTCAGTCTGCGCAATCGCTGGCCTTGCGTGAGGGCCATCAGCAATTCGCCCCCGAACATCTGCTCAAGGTGCTGCTCGACGATCCGGAAGGCCTCGCCGCCGGACTGATCGACCGTTCAGGCGGACAATCGCGCCAAGCCTTGCAGGCGGTGGAAGCGCTGCTTGCAAAGCGTCCGAAAGTCAGTGGCGGAGGTGCCGGCCAGATCTATCTCGACCCGGCTCTGGCGCGTGTCTTCGATGCGGCGGAGAAAGCCGGAGAAAAGGCCGGCGACAGTTTCGTGACGATCGAGCGTCTGTTGCTCGCGCTTGCGCTGGAGAAGGACAGCGAAGCCGGAAAAATACTGGCCAAGGCGGGAGTGACGCCGCAAAACCTCAACGCGGCCATCAATGCCTTGCGCAAGGGACGTACCGCTGATTCCGCATCGGCCGAGAATGCCTATGACGCACTGAAGAAGTACGCACGCGATCTCACGCAGACGGCGCGCGAAGGGAAACTCGATCCGGTGATCGGCCGCGACGAGGAGATTCGGCGCACGGTTCAGGTTCTGTCGCGCCGGACGAAAAACAATCCCGTGCTTATCGGCGAGCCTGGGGTCGGCAAGACGGCAATAGTCGAAGGGCTCGCCTTGCGCATCGTCAACGGCGACGTGCCGGAGAGTCTTCAGGACAAGCGTCTTCTGGCGCTCGACCTCGGCGCCATGATCGCCGGGGCAAAATACCGCGGTGAATTCGAGGAGCGGCTGAAGGCCGTGCTTCAGGAAGTCACGTCATCCGACGGCGGCATCATCCTTTTCATCGACGAAATGCATACGCTGGTCGGCGCCGGAAAAGCCGACGGCGCGATGGACGCCTCCAATCTGCTCAAGCCCGCCCTGGCGCGTGGTGAATTGCACTGCATCGGCGCCACCACGCTCGACGAATATAAGAAGCACGTCGAGAAGGATGCGGCGCTCGCGCGGCGATTCCAGCCCGTTTACGTGTCCGAACCCAGCGTCGAGGATACGATTTCGATTCTGCGCGGGCTCAAGGACAAGTATGAGCAGCATCACGGCGTGCGGATCGCCGACTCGGCGATCGTGGCTGCGGCGACCCTTTCGCATCGCTACATCACCGATCGGTTCCTGCCCGACAAGGCCATCGACCTGATCGATGAGGCCTCGGCGCGGCTGAAGATGCAGGTCGACTCCAAGCCGGAGGAGCTGGATTCGATCGATCGGGAAATCGTGCGCCTCAAGATCGAGCAGGAGGCGCTGAAGAAGGAGTCGGATCCTGCCTCGAAGGACCGGCTCAAACGCCTCGAGACGGAATTGAAGGGGCTCGAGAAACAGTCATCCGACCTGACCAGCCGCTGGAAAGCCGAAAAGGAAAAGCTTTCCGATGCGCAGAGGCTTAAGACCGAGCTCGACCAGCTGCGCGCGGAGCTTGCCAACGCGCAACGTCGCGGCGAATTCCAGCGTGCCGGCGAGTTGGCCTATGGCCGCATCCCGGAGCTGGAGAAAAAACTGAAGGCAATTGAGGCTTCGGAAGCCAAGGGTGCAATGGTCGAGGAGACCGTCACGGCCGACCATGTTGCGCAAGTGGTTTCGCGCTGGACCGGCGTGCCGGTAGACAAGATGCTCGAAGGCGAAAAAGAAAAACTGCTGCGCATGGAGGACGAGCTTGCCAAGCGCGTTATCGGCCAGCAGGACGCCGTGCACGCGGTGTCGACCGCCGTGCGCCGGGCCCGCGCCGGGTTGCAGGATCCGCACCGGCCGATTGGCTCATTCATGTTTCTCGGCCCGACGGGCGTCGGCAAGACCGAACTCACCAAGGCTTTGGCCGAGTATCTGTTCGATGACGAAAGCGCGCTGATCCGCATCGATATGTCGGAGTACATGGAGAAGCACGCGGTCGCGCGCCTGATCGGCGCGCCACCGGGCTATGTCGGTTACGAAGAGGGTGGCGCGCTGACTGAGGCCGTGCGCCGCAGGCCCTATCAGGTCGTCCTGTTCGACGAAATCGAGAAGGCGCATCCGGACGTCTTTAACGTCCTCCTGCAAGTGCTCGACGACGGGCGGCTGACCGATGGGCAAGGTCACACCGTGGACTTCCGCAATACCCTGATCGTGATGACCTCAAACCTGGGCGCTGATTTTCTCGTCAACCAGCCGGAAGGACAGGACACCGATGCGGTCAAGGACCAGGTGATGGCAGTCGTGCGCGCGGCTTTCCGGCCGGAATTCCTGAACCGCGTTGACGAGATCATCCTGTTCCATCGCCTGAAGAAGGGTGAGATGGGACGCATCGTCGATATCCAAGTCTCGCGGCTGCAGAAGCTTCTCGACGACCGCAAAATCACCATCAAGCTCGAGCCAAGCGCGCGCGACTGGCTCGCCGAAAAGGGCTGGGACCCGGCCTATGGCGCGCGCCCGCTGAAGCGCGTGATCCAGAAATCCGTGCAGGATCCGCTCGCCGAAATGATTCTTGCCGGCAAGATCAGAGACGGCGAGAAGGTTGTCATATCCGGCGACAAGCTGGGGCTCACCTTCAACGGCAAGATCGCTCAGGCAGCTTAGGCTGGTTAGGACTGCGTGCGCCGTTCCGGCTAGCGCGCGGTTGTCCCGCTCGAGGCAACGCGCGCCGGCCTGCGTGCCATGATGCCATCGAGGCGCTCGCGCTCTTTCTCGAAGCCTGCAAGCATCGGGCCCTCGAGCACACGACCGCGCGGCAATTTGATGCGCATTGGGTCGACGAAGCGGCCGTTGACCAAAATCTCGTAGTGAAGGTGCGAGCCCGTAGAGAGGCCCGTCGAGCCAACGAATCCGATGACCTGGCCCTGCCTCACCCGTGTGCCCTCATCGATGCCGCGGGCGTAGGCGGTCAAATGGCCGTAGGCGGTTTCGTAGCCGTTGGTGTGACGGATACGGATGTATTTGCCATAACCTGATTCCCAGCCGACCTTTTCGACCGTGCCGTTGCCCGAGGCATAAATCGGGGTACCGCTCGGCGCCGCCCAGTCGACGCCCGTATGCATCTTCGTGTAGCCGAGGATCGGATGGCGGCGCAGGCCGAAGCCCGAACGCATGATGCCCGCCAGGACAGGCTTGCGGACCAGGAATTTCTTCGCGCTCTTGCCGGTCTCGTCGTAGTAGTCGACCAGACCGTCATCGGGGGACTGGAAGCGGTAAAATTTCTTGGTTTCGCCGCCGACGGTAAGAGCGGCAAATAGCACGTCGTTGCGGCTGTCGGCGATCGGGGTTTCTTCTTCGCCTGCATACAGCACTTCGAAGGAATCGCCGGGCTGAACCTTGCGCTGGAAGTCCACGTCGTAGGAGTAGATACGGATAAGGTCCTCGATAATCGGGCGCGGGATGCGATTGCGCAGAGCCGTTTCGTAGACGCTTTGATACAGACGCACGCCAGAACTGTCGGTCTCGTCGCTTTCATCAGAATTGTCGGCCACTTCGGTGTCGACATTCTTCACGTCGACGGAAACATATTTGCCGGTATCCGCCAGCGCGACGACCGCGTCGATCGCGGATTCGCTTGCAATAATGACGCGGATCGGCTGCAGCCGCTGTCCGCCCATGACGGGGGCCATCAAGATGCGCAGTTTCTGGCCTTCCTTGATGCCGCCATCGAACGCCCGCGGCCCGAGAATACGGGCGATAGCGCCGATATCGGTTGGAGTGGCACCAAGATCGCGCAGAATCCCGACGACGCTGTCGCCTTTCTTGGCGACGATCTGTTTTTCATTGAAGGCATTGCCGCCGGTCGTCTGCGTCGTCGTCTTTGGGAGCAGAGTTATGTTCTCGGGGACGATGCGCGCCTCAAACCCGGCATACGGATCGACGGTCCCGTCACCGGCATATGCCAGCTTGATACCCGTGATACTGGCGGCGACAGGCAGATGATTGGCCGCTTTGTCGCTCCACTCGGCCGCCTCCCGCACACGCGCGACCACCTCGTCCTGCGGCGTAAGCATGGCAATCTTGAGCTTCGGCATGAGCGGCGCCATGTCGCGCATTACGAAGGCGACTTCGGCGTCCGGCTCGGCGGCCGGCGTATCGTCCGACGCAATGCCTCCTGGGGCCGATTCGGCAAGTAACCGTTGCGGATTGTAGGGTGGGATATTTGCGGAAAGATCGGAAATGGTGAGTGAGAGGTTGCCGGCGATACGCACGAAGGGACGGACGCGAACGACCTCGTGGTTGCCCACGCGGTTGATCGTCGAAACGCGTATGACCTGCCTGGCGAACGACGGTTCTTCCGCGGCCGGCAGGCGATCGCTCTTATGTGCGCCCTTTTCTGCGCCGCCGCCAAGCGCGCCGCGCAACGCGACTTCCACCCGTTCGGGCAGTGAAGCAAAATTTGTTTCGCCATCGAGCGATGTGAAAACGGCGCCGCCCATGAGCGCGGCGCCGCTCAATGCCGTGAGAATTGTGCCCGCAAACCACTGAACGGAGACGCGCCGGCGATCGACGAATCCGCTCGAGCCACCGTCAACCGACAGTGGCGGCTCGTTGCCGAGCTCGACAGCTTCGGCCTGCCTCGATCGAATTGCGCCGCGCGACCGTGTTTGGTCCAAGCTCGCCGTCCCCTGCGCCTCGGATCGAAGGAGGCCTGCCGCAACCAAATTCCCCCAGAACGCTGTCGGCAAGCCTATGAATCAGTCGCCGGCACGATGCCGGTTGGCCTCTGGGCCGTCAATGACGGCGCCCGAACCCCTCAAACTGACCTGATTGACGACGGGCTGAGGACCCCTCGTTGCGATTCCGTCCCTCGAACGAACCCCAAGGACGACGCAGGAATATGGCCTCAGTGCGGCGCGGCAGAGATTAAGACACCGTTTATCTCTGTTTACCTCCGGCCGGGAGAGGGGCTTGGACCGGAAGGTAGAAATTCTCCGTTGGCCAAGGAAAATAAGCGTTTTTTGTTGACAATACGTCCGGGCGAAGCCTATATACACGGCACCGGCGCGCTGTCCGCTAACAGCGCGATTGCGCGCCTCTGAAGCTCCTCACTGGAACAGTGAATTCGCATCCGACAGTTCTCGGGTGCATGGGCTTCGCCGGCCCTTCGGTTCACCGAGGGGTGGGGATCGCCATGGTCCCCGGGCTGTTTGACAAGTGAATCGGAAGAAAGAGAAACGTGGACGGCGGAGTCCTTGCGGGCCGCTTTCGCGTCGAGAAGCAATTTTCGTCGCGTGCGGCTGTCGGAAGAGACATCGGCGGTCTGACGTTTCAAGGTACATCGCTGATCGAAAGATCAGTGGGTGGACCTCGTCAAACGTTTACGACCAGCCGGGAAAAGTTCTCATCCAACTTGAGAGTTTGATCCTGGCTCAGAGCGAACGCTGGCGGCAGGCCTAACACATGCAAGTCGAGCGGGCGTAGCAATACGTCAGCGGCAGACGGGAGAGTAACACGTGGGAACGCGCCCTTCGGTTCGGAATAACGCAGGGAAACTTGCGCTAATACCGGATACGCCCAGCCACTAAATGACCTCTCTTACAGAAGGTGAGACGTGAGATGCACTATGTCTACGTCTTGGTCAGTGAGAGTGAAAAGCCGGAGAACTATATCGGAGTTAGCTCCGATCTCAGGACCCGGTTCAAGGCACACAATACCGGAATGAATACATCAACACGCGGCCGCAAATGGCGGCTTGCGTATTACGAAGCATACGTCTCCAGGAAAGCAGCGGAGAAACGGGAGCGATTGTTGAAAAATGACGGTCGCAGCCGAAAGTTTCTTATGCAGCGGGTTTGGGAGAGTTTGCGAGAAGGTTGATGCAGCATTCTGAAGAGATGTCATTTAGTGGCTGGGGAAAGATTTATCGCCGAAGGAACGGCCCGCGTCCGATT
>DASRGR010000019.1:0-80925 GCA_035650955.1 Pseudolabrys sp. | reverse complement strand
GTGATGCCCGCCTCCTTGATGATCGGCCACCACTTGTCGATCTCCGCCTTCTGGAAGGCGGCAAGGCCTGCGGGCGTCTGCTGCTCGCGCGACGCGACGTCGAGGCCCAGCTCGGCGAATCGCGCACGCACGGCCGGCTCGGCAAGCGCCTGCACCACCGCGTTGTTGAGCTTGGCGATCACGTCTTTCGGCGTGCCCTTCGGCGCAAAGAACCCGAACCATCCCGACATATAGAGGCCCGGCACGCCGCCCTCGTCGGACGTCGGAATGTCGGGAATCGATGCGGAGCGCTGCGGCGACAGGTTGGCAATCGCCTTGATCTTGCCGGCGCGGATCTGCGGCAGGGCGGCCGCGCCCTGCACCACCAGCAGGTCGACCTGCCCCGAGACGAGATCGGTCATGGCGGGGCCGGCGCCGCGATATGGAATGTAATGGAGCTTCTGCCCGGTCAGCTTTTCAAAAATCACGCCGGTGACGTTGGCTGCCGCATTCTGGTTGACGTAATTGATCTTGCCGGGGTTCGCCTTCATCCAGGCAACCAGCTCCTTCAGGCCGCTGGCCGGAAGATCCTTCTTTGCGACCATGAGCTGCGGGTTGACCGATATCAGCCCGATCGGCTCGAAATCCCTCTGCAGATCGTAGTCGAGCTTGTAAATGATGCTGCCGACGTGGGTGTCCCATTGCCCGATGTCGATGGTGTAGCCGTCGGGCGCCGCACGCGCGAGCCGGCCGACCGCAATGCTGCCGCCGGCACCGCCGACATTTTCGATCACGACCGGCTGCCCGAGCCACGGCCGCATGTGCTCGGCCATGATGCGGGCGGCAACATCGGTCGAACCGCCTGGCGGGAACGGAACGATGAGCGTGATCTGCCGCGACGGATAAGTCTGCGTCTGCGCCTGCGCCGAGGCGGCACCGGCCATTGCCGCAAGCACGATTGCAACAAGTACCTTTCGCATGGCTTTCCCCCCAAAGGGCGTGATGCCCTTCCCGTCTTTCGCCGCCGTCACGGTATCAGGCGGCACACGTGTTGAGAACGCGGCGGGCCGGCAGCGCGCACCGGCACACCAGAACGTGAAAACGGCGCCTTGCGGCGCCGTTTTCAGTTCATCGCGTGACTGCCACGCTCAGTGAGCGGTCAGCCCTGATCCGTCCTCGTCGACGGCGGGCTCGGAGGCGGCCGTCTCGGCGGCGAGCTTGGCGCTCGCCTCATCCCACTCGATCGGCTCAGGCGCGCGGACCAATGCGCGGGCGAGCACTTCGTCCATGCGGGTCACCGGAACGATCTCCAGGCCCTTTTTGATCGTGTCGGAGATTTCCACCAGATCCTTGGCGTTCTCCTCCGGGATCAGCACGGTCTTCATGCCGCCGCGGGCGGCCGCAAGCAGCTTCTCCTTCAGGCCGCCGATCGGCAGCACGCGGCCGCGCAGCGTGATCTCGCCCGTCATGGCGACGTCGCGGCGCACCGGAATGCCCGTCATCACCGAGACAATCGCGGTGACCATGGCAACGCCGGCCGACGGTCCGTCCTTCGGGGTCGCGCCTTCAGGCACGTGCACGTGGATATCCCGCTTGTCGAACAGCGGCGGCTCGATGCCGAAGGCGACCGCACGCGAGCGGACGTAGGATGCAGCAGCCGAGATCGACTCCTTCATCACGTCGCGCAGGTTGCCGGTCACCGTCATTTTGCCCTTGCCGGGCATCATCGCGCCTTCGATGGTGAGCAGTTCGCCGCCCACATCGGTCCAGGCGAGGCCGGTGACGACCCCGACGAGATCTTTTTCCTCGATCTCGCCGTAGCGGTACTTCGGCACGCCGAGGTAGTCGCCGAGGCTCGCCGCGGTGACGGCGATCGACTTCTTCTTCGACGTCATCAATTCCTTCACCGCCTTGCGGATCAGCGTCGACAGCTCGCGCTCGAGGTTGCGCACGCCCGCTTCCCGCGTGTAGCGGCGGATCAGCGTGATGAGCGCCTCGTCGTCGATCGACCATTCGTTGGCTTCGAGGCCGTGCTTGACGATCGCGTGCGGGATCAGATGCTTGCGCGCGATCTCGACTTTCTCGTCCTCGGTGTAGCCGGCGATGCGGATGATCTCCATGCGGTCCATCAGCGGCGGCGGAATGTTGAGCGTATTCGCCGTGGTGATGAACATCACGCTGGAGAGGTCATAGTCGACCTCCAGGTAATGGTCGTTGAACGTGTGGTTCTGCTCGGGGTCGAGCACCTCCAGCAGGGCCGACGACGGATCGCCGCGGAAATCGGCACCCATCTTGTCGACCTCGTCGAGCAGGAACAGCGGATTTGACGTCTTCGCCTTCCGCATCGACTGGATGATCTTGCCCGGCATCGAGCCGATATAGGTGCGCCGGTGGCCGCGGATCTCGGCCTCGTCACGCACGCCGCCGAGCGACACGCGCACGAACTCGCGCCCGGTCGCCTTCGCGATCGATTTGCCGAGCGAGGTCTTGCCGACGCCGGGAGGCCCGACGAGGCAGAGGATCGGCCCGGTCAGCTTGTTGGCGCGCTGCTGCACGGCGAGGTATTCGACGATGCGCTCCTTGACCTTCTCCAGGCCATAGTGATCGGCGTCGAGAATCTGCTCCGCGAGGTTGAGATCCTTCTTGACCTTGGTCTTCTTGTTCCACGGAATCGAGAGCAGCCAGTCAAGATAGTTGCGCACGACGGTTGCTTCCGCCGACATCGGGGACATCTGGCGGAGCTTCTTGAGCTCGTGCGTGGCCTTCTCTCGCGCTTCCTTGGAGAGCTTGGTCTTCTTGATCTTGTCTTCCAGTTCCTGCAGCTCGTCGCGGCCTTCCTCGTCCCCGAGCTCCTTCTGGATCGCCTTCATCTGCTCGTTGAGGTAGTACTCGCGCTGGGTCTTCTCCATCTGCCGCTTGACGCGGGTGCGGATGCGCTTCTCGACCTGCAGCACGGAGATCTCGCTCTCCATCAGCCCGAGCACTTTTTCCAGGCGCTGGGTGACCAACGGCGTCTCGAGAATGTCCTGCTTGTCGGGAATCTTGACCGCGAGATGCGAGGCGACGGTGTCGGCGAGCTTGGCATAATCCTCGATCTGCTGGATCACGCCGACCACTTCCGGCGACACTTTCTTGTTCAGCTTCACGTAATTTTCGAATTCGGTGACGACCGAACGCGCCATCGCTTCCGCCTCGACGCGGTCGCCCATGTCGTCCGCGATCGGGCTGGCGTCGGCCTCGTAGTAGTCGTTCCGGTCGGTGTATTTGAGTACCTTCGCGCGCGTCGCGCCTTCGACCAGCACTTTCACGGTGCCGTCGGGCAGCTTGAGCAGCTGCAGCACGCTCGCAAGCGTGCCGACCTCGAAGATTGCGTTGGTCGCCGGGTCGTCGTCGGAGGCGTTCTTCTGCGTGGCAAGCAGGATGAAGGTGTCAGAACGCATCACTTCTTCCAGCGCCTTTATCGACTTCTCTCGGCCGACAAAGAGCGGGACGATCATGTGCGGGAACACCACGATGTCGCGCAGCGGCAAAACCGGATAGGCCCGGGTTTCGCCGGGTTGCAGCTGGGGTCGTGGCTTATTGGTCATTTGCATAGGTCCTTTTTGTTGTGCCCCTGCCGTTCGACCCGCTCAGGCGGCCTCGGGCGGCAGTGCCGGTAGCCAGGCGAGGAGGCGCAGTACCCACATGCTCGGCCCTCATCGGGTGAGAGCCTCCGAAATCCTCGCCAAGCCGATAGTAAGATACGACCTTTCGTGTGCCGGTTCAGTTGATACGCTATACGTATGGCGGACCAAAAGGGTCCGCAAGAAGGCTCGCTTTTTCAAGTTAAAGCGAGTCCCGCCCAGGTAACAACCCCGCAAAACGTCCGAATCGGCAGCCTTTTCCGAAATATTTCGGGTGTGTCCCAAGCCGGGATCAGGCGCTGGCGCTGCCTGTTTCCGCGGTGCGGTCGCTCCGGTCGGCGTAGATATAGAGCGGCCGGGCGGTTCCCTCGACCACCTCCTTGGAGATGACGACCTCTTCGACCCCCTCAAGGCTCGGCAGATCGAACATCGTGTCGAGGAGGATGCCCTCCATGATGGAGCGCAGGCCGCGGGCACCGGTCTTGCGGTCGATCGCCTTGCGGGCGATCGCGCCCAAGGCCTCCTCGGCCAGGGTCAGGTCGATCGACTCCATCTCGAACAGGCGCTGGTACTGCTTCACAAGCGCGTTCTTCGGCTCGACGAGAATCTTCTTGAGCGAGGCCTCGTCCAGGTCCTCGAGGGTCGCGACCACCGGCAGACGGCCGACGAACTCGGGAATGAGGCCGTACTTGAGGAGGTCCTCGGGTTCGACCTCGCGGAAGATCTCGCCCTGTTTGCGATCCTCGGGCGCGAGCACCTTGGCGCCGAAGCCGATCGAAGTCGACCGGCCGCGCGCCGAAATGATCTTCTCGAGGCCGGCAAAGGCGCCGCCGCAGACGAACAGAATGTTGGTCGTATCGACCTGCAGAAACTCCTGCTGCGGATGCTTGCGGCCGCCCTGCGGCGGCACGGAGGCGATCGTGCCCTCCATGATCTTGAGCAGCGCCTGCTGGACGCCCTCACCCGACACGTCGCGCGTGATCGACGGATTGTCCGACTTGCGCGAGATCTTGTCGATCTCGTCGATATAGACAATGCCGCGCTGCGCACGCTCGACGTTGTAGTCCGCGGCCTGCAGCAGCTTGAGAATGATGTTCTCGACGTCCTCGCCGACGTAGCCGGCTTCGGTGAGCGTGGTTGCGTCGGCCATCGTGAACGGCACGTCGAGGATGCGCGCGAGCGTCTGCGCGAGCAGCGTCTTGCCGGAGCCGGTCGGCCCGATGAGCAGGATGTTCGACTTCGCGAGCTCGACGTCGTTGTGCTTGGCCTGGTGATTGAGACGCTTGTAGTGGTTGTGAACCGCAACCGAGAGAACCTTCTTGGCATGGTCCTGGCCGATGACGTAGTCGTCGAGGACCTTGCGGATCTCCTTCGGCGTCGGAATGCCGTCGCGCGATTTCACCAGCGAGGATTTGTTCTCCTCGCGGATGATGTCCATGCACAGCTCGACGCACTCGTCGCAGATGAAAACAGTCGGCCCGGCGATGAGCTTGCGCACTTCGTGCTGGCTCTTGCCGCAGAACGAGCAGTAGAGGGTGTTCTTGGAATCGCTGCCGCCGACTTTGCTCATTCCATTCTCCGTCACACGCTTGCGTACTTCCCGAAGGCGGCGACGCTTCGCTTAACCGCCGACACGAAACCAAGCAAGTATCGCGCCGGAACTCCAGCACAGCGGCCCTGGTATTGGGAAGGCCCGCGTTCCCTATTCTCCTCTACACCATAAGCGAAGCATGCTAACGACCTGATAATCAAGATTCTGTTAATGATAACCTCGCAGTTACGGCTGCAAAAGCGGCACCTTCGAGGCACGCGGCCTGCGGCCGAAGTGGCGTGGAACCTGCCCGGAGAACCCGTCAGGCAGGCTTGGGTGTGAGCTCCTCGGGGCGCTTGTCGATGACCTTGTCGACCAGCCCGAAGTCCTTGGCAGCCTCGGCCGTCAGAAAATAGTCACGTTCAAGCGCGTCTTCGATCTTCTTCAGCGACTGGCCGGTATGCTTGACGTAAATCTCGTTCAGCCGCTTTTTCAGGTTCAGGATTTCCTGGGCGTGCAGCATGATGTCCGTGGCCTGCCCCTGGAAGCCGCCTGACGGCTGGTGAACCATGATCCGCGCGTTGGGGAGCGCGAAGCGCTGGTCCTTTGCGCCGGCGGCAAGCAGCAGCGACCCCATGGACGCCGCCTGTCCCACGCAGAGCGTGGAGACCGGGGGACGCACGAACTGCATCGTGTCATAGATCGCCATGCCCGATGTCACGACCCCGCCCGGCGAGTTGATGTACATCGAGATCTCTTTCTTCGGGTTTTCCGCCTCGAGAAACAGGAGCTGAGCGACCACGAGCGTCGACATGCCGTCCTCGATCGGCCCGGTGATGAAGATGATCCTCTCCTTCAGGAGCCGTGAGTAGATGTCGTAGGCCCGTTCGCCACGGTTGGTCTGCTCGACCACCATGGGCACCAGATAATTCATGTAGGTATCGACGGGATCTCTCATTTCGTCTCCTTGACGCGAATCACGTGCGGCCAGCTTAGCCCCGGTGGCACCTCGGGTGATCTATTTTCCCACAGGCGGCACCGCAAGACGCCGCTTGTCAGGTCGCCGATTCGTCGTCCTTGTAGAGCTCCTCGCGCGAAACCTTGCTTTCCTTCACGCTGGCGAGCTCGAGCAGGAAGTCGACCACCTTCTCCTCGAAGATCGGCGCACGCAGCGCGGCCACCGCCTGCGGATTCTGCCGGTAATACTCCCAGACCCGTTGCTCCTGGCCGGGGAACTGCCGCGCCCGATCCATCACCGCGCGGCTGAGTTCGTCGTCTGTGACCGTAATGCTGTTCTTCTCGCCGATCTCGGCGAGCACCAGGCCGAGGCGCACGCGGCGCTCGGCGATCGCGCGGTATTCCGCCTTGGCCTTGTCCTCGGTCGTGTTCTCGTCGGCAAACGTTTTCCGCTCGTTCTCGAGTTCCTGCAGCACGGACTTCCATACGCGGTCGAACTCCTCCTCGACCAGCGTCGGGGGCGGATCGAACTTGTGCATCTTGTCGAGTTCATCGAGAAGCGCACGCTTGATCTTCTGACGCGACATCGCCGCATGCTCGCGCGTAATGCGGTCTTTCACCGCGTCACGCAGCTTGGCCAGCGATTCCATGCCAAGCGACTTGGCGAATGTGTCGTCTATGGTCACCTCGCCGGGCACCTCGATCGATTTCGCCGTCACCACGAATTCGGCGTCCTTGCCGGCGAGATCCTCTTTCGGGTAGTGCGCGGGAAACGTCACCTTCAGCGTCCGCGTTTCGCCGGTCGTGATCCCGGTCAGTTGATCCTCGAAGCCCGGAATGAAGGTATTCGACCCGATCAGGACGACAGCGTCGTCGCCCGAACCACCCTCGAACGGCTTGCCGTCGATCGTGCCGGCAAACGAGATCGTGACTCGGTCGTCCTTTGCCGCCTTTTCACCCTGCGGCCGCGGCGTATACGGCCGGTTCTGATCGGCGATGCTTTTGATGCCGTCGTCGATTTCGGAGTCGGCGACATCGGCAGCCAGCCTGGTGAGCTTGATCGTCTTGAAATCCCCGAGCGTGATCGGCGGCACGATCTCGAGCGCCATCGTATAGTTGAGATCGCTCTTGCCTTCGATCAGCTGCTCGATCGCGCCTTCTTCGGTCGGCAGCGTCACCTTCGGTTCGGCTGCAAGCTTGAAGCCATGCTCGCTCACGATCTGGTTGTTGGCGTCGCGGACGGTGGCTTCGATGACCTCGGCCATCGCCGAGCGGCCGTACATCCGCTTGAGATGGGCAACGGGCACCTTGCCCGGCCGGAAGCCGTTGATCCGCACCCGCGCCTTCAGATCGTCAAGACGCTGGTTGACCTTGGCGTCGAGTTCGGAGGCCGGCACGACGACTTTGTATTCGCGCTTGAGACCTTCCGACAGTGTTTCGGTGACCTGCATTGCTCACTACTCGTTGTTTTAGTTTTACGCTCGCAAGACGTCCGCCTGACCCGGCGCCAACGTCATCAAGAACCGGAAACGGGTGGTCGCCCCGCATTTTAAACCCTTGGCATGGTGCGGGCGGAGGGATTTGAACCCCCACGACTTTCGTCACGGGAACCTAAATCCCGCGCGTCTACCAATTCCGCCACGCCCGCAAGGGGCGGTTCAGGATAATCCTGGTGCCGCAATCCGGCAGGGGCTTAACGCGCCAATGCCGGCAAAGGCAAGGCTTTCGCGCACCGACCGGGCGCCGCACGCCAATCACGGTGAAAATCCCGCCAGCGTGCGTCAAATAGGCACTTTTTGACCATTCTCAATATGACGCCGGCGGCGCAAGATTGGGTATCGGCGGGATCAGGAATGACAGAGGCCTCGCGAGCACCCTGGCGGGCGAAGCGGCAGCCCACGTCCCAAATGTGGCTGACGCGACGCCAGTGGCTTGCCGGGTTCGGCGCCAGCCTTGTCACGATACCGGCGATGAAAAGCGCCGGCGTGGCCAAGGAGCCCGAGGACATGCGGGTTCTTCACGCGCGGCCGGGGGAGATCCGCCTGCGCGGAAACCGCGAGGCGCCCACCGCAATCTGGGGCTACGACGGGATCGTCCCCGGCCCGCTCCTCCGGGTCAGGCAAGGCGGCGAACTGCAGGTCCGGCTCCTCAATGGTCTGCAGCAGCCGACGGTCATACATTGGCACGGGCTTCGTCTCCCGAACGCGATGGACGGCGTGCCCCACCTGACGCAGATGCCGGTCGAGCCCGGCGCGAGCTTCGACTACCGCTTCGCTGCGCCGGATGCCGGCACATTCTGGTACCACTCGCATTTCCTGTCTTCCGAACAGATCGAGCGCGGACTCTACGGCGTGCTCATTGTCGAGGAGCGTGAACCGCCGCTCGTCGATCGCGACGTCGTCCTGGTGATCGACGACTGGCGCCTGACAAACGACGGCGCCGTCCACCCGAGCTTCGGCAACTTCCACGACGCGATGATGGCCGGACGCCTCGGCCAGTACATCACGCTCAACAGCGAGGACCTGCTCACCCTTGCCGTAAAGGCGAACGAGCGGCTGCGCCTGCGTATCGTTAACGCCGCGAATGCGCGCATCTTCCGGTTTCGAATTGCCGATCACGTGCCCCGCCTGATGGCCATGGACGGGCAGCCGCGCCCGCCGGTTGCCATTGCCGCCACGCCGCTGCGGCTTGCTCCCGGCAGCCGGGTCGACCTGTTTCTCGATGCCACGCTCGAACCCGGCGCACAGGCCTCCATGTTCGTCGACGACCTGAGGGGCGGCGAACTGGAGATCGGCCGGCTCGTCTACAAGGCCGGCACGCGCTCGCGTGCAACGCCGCTGCCCGAGCCCGCACCGCTGCCCGACAATCCGTTGCCCGCGCGGATGGATTTCGCGGCCGCGTTACGCCTCGACGTTCCACTCGACGGAGGCGGCATGGCGATGATGATGCGACGCCGCGGCATGGGCGGCGGTATGGGCGGCGGTATGGGCGGCACACAATTTTCCGGGCACGGTCTGGCGCCCGAGCAGCGCATCTGGGCGATGGCAAACACTGCCTCAACGGGCCACGACGGCCCGCCGCTCTTTACCGTCCCGTACGGGCGCACCGTGGTGTTGACCCTTCCGAACCGCACCGCGTTTCCCCACGCGATGCACGTGCACGGGCACCATTTCCGGGTTCTTGAAAGCGGGGATGCCCCGCGTCCCTATTGGCTCGACACGGTCATTGTCGACGCCGACAGCGCCGTCAGGATCGCCTTCGTCGCCGACAACCCGGGGAAATGGATGATTCATTGTCACATGCTCGAGCACCAGGAGGCCGGCATGGCGGCATGGTTCCAGGTGGACTAGCCGGCGCCGCCGTCCGCGGTGCCAAACAGCTTGCGATAGACGCGCGGCAAGGTGTCGGGCAGGTCCTCGGCGATCAGGCCGGGTCCGAACTCGTTTGCGGCTTCCCCATGCAGCCAGACGGCCGCGCAGGCCGCCTCGAATGACGCCATGCCCTGCGCGAGAAGACCGCAGGCGATCCCGGCGAGCACATCGCCGGAGCCGGCCGTCGCCAGCGCAGGGGGGCCGTTGTCCGCGATTGCTGCCCGGCCGTCCGGCATGGCCACGACCGTATCCGCGCCTTTGAGCACCACAACGGCGCCGGATTGCCTCGCTGCCGTGCGCGCCCGCTCAAGTTTCGAGAGAGAATGCATATCTCGCTCCAGCGCATTGAATAATCGTGCAAACTCCCCCTCGTGCGGCGTCAAGACGACGGGCCGGCCCGGGCGCTTTCCGATCAAATCGGCCAGGGCGGCGACTTCGCCCGCGAAGCTGGTGAGCGCGTCGGCGTCGAGGACAACCGCCGCTTCGGATTCAAGTGCGGCGCGAACCTGCTCACGCATCGCCGGGCCGACGCCGCCGCCGGGCCCGAGGACGATGGCATTTCGCCGCCTGTCGGCGAGAAACTGCGTGAGCTCGGCTGCACCGTCGACCGGCCTGACCATCACCGCAAGGCTCTCCACCGCGTTGATCGCGAGCGCATCCCGCGGACTTGCTATGGTCACGAGCCCGGCACCGGCGCGAAGTGCGCCGCGCGCCGCCAGCCGCGCCGCCCCGGTTGACGCAGGGCCGCCGGAAACGACGACGGCATGGCCGCGGGAATATTTGTGACCCTGTGGTTCTGCTCTTGGGAATGCTGCGCGCCACAAAGCCGGATCGTTGGCGAAGGTCATGGGCCTGATCCTGTCGAGGACACGTGCCGGGATGCCGATGTCGGCGATGTCGACCGTCCCGCAGTGCAGGCGCCCGGGCAGGAGAAGGTGGCCGGGCTTGCGCCGGAAGAAAGTGACCGTGTGCGTCGCCCTGACTGCATGACCCATCACTGCGCCGGTCGTGCCATTGATGCCGCTCGGCAGGTCGACGGCGACAATGGGCAGACCTGCATTGTTCATCGCATCGATGATCTCACCGGCGGCACCCTCGACAGCCCGGTCAAGGCCGGCGCCGAAGAGCGCATCGACGATGAGGCCGGCATCCGCAAGCACCGACGGCGAAGCTTCGACGACCTCGCCGTCCCAGCGCTTGGCCGCGAGCGCGGCGTCGCCCTTGACGCGATTGCGATCGCCGACCAGCACGACCTTCGCCTCTCGGCCATGTCGTGCGAGGTAACGTGCGGCGACGAATCCATCACCGCCGTTGTTGCCGGGGCCGGCAACGACCACGACCCGGCCCGTCGGCGACGTCCGGCACGCGGCGTCGGCGACGGCCCGACCCGCGTTCTCCATCAGGTCGATACTTGGAGTCCCGCCGGCAACTGCCAGGCGGTCGGCCTCCGCCATCTCGGCGGTCGTGAGCAGTTCGATCATTGCCCGAAAGAGTACCGGCCGCTCCGGCGACGGACAAACCGGGCTAATTATTTGCGGCGCAATAAATCTTTGGCCGCTGGCTAAATCATAGTCACTTTGCTTAACTCGTAGGCGCTGAACATTAGGCAGCTGGCCAGGCGGCCCTCCGCATTTTCATAAGCTATTGTGGAGAAACAATATTTCGCCCTCTGCCGGCTTGGCACGAGACCTGCAAACCGGTAGCGCGGTTCGTTGGATCGTTGTCCGCGAACCGCGGGAAGGACAGGCTAATGAAAAAAATCGAAGCCATCATCAAACCCTTCAAACTGGATGAGGTGAAAGAGGCGCTGCAGGAGGTCGGCCTACAGGGGATAACCGTGACCGAAGCAAAGGGCTTCGGGCGACAGAAGGGGCACACCGAGCTATACCGCGGCGCCGAATACGTGGTCGATTTTCTCCCCAAGGTGAAAATCGAGATCGTGCTCGGCGACGATATGGTGGAAAAAGCGATCGATGCGATCCGGCGCGCTGCTCAGACTGGCCGGATTGGCGACGGCAAGATATTCGTTTCCAACATCGAAGAAGCCATTCGGATCAGGACCGGGGAATCCGGAATTGATGCAATCTAGGCCGCGGGCAAAAAGTTCTCGCGGCGATTTCATGAAAACACAGGGGGAATGCACTCCATGACGACAGCCAAAGATGTCATGAAAATGATCAAGGATAACGACGTGAAATACGCCGATTTCCGGTTCACCGATCCGCGCGGCAAGTGGCAGCACGTCACCTTCGATATCGGCATCATCGAAGAAGAGACCTTCGCTGAAGGTCAGATGTTCGACGGTTCCTCGATCGCCGGTTGGAAAGCGATCCATGAATCGGACATGAATCTGATGCCGGACCCCGCGTCAGCCTGCATTGATCCGTTCTTTGCTGAAACCACACTGTCGCTCGTCTGCGACGTGCTCGAACCGACCACGGGCGAGCCTTACAACCGCGACCCGCGCAGCATCGCCAAGAAAGCGGAAGGCATGGTGAAGGCGCAAGGCGTCGGAGATACAATTTATTTTGGTCCGGAAGCCGAATTCTTCGTCTTCGACGACGTGAAATACGCGGCGGAACCTTACAACACCGGTTTCAAGCTCGACTCGATCGAGTTTCCGACCAATTCCGACACCGAATATGAAGGCGGCAATCTCGGCCACCATATCGGTACCAAGAAAGGCTACTTCCCGGTACCGCCGCAGGACACCGCGCAGGACATGCGCAGCGAAATGCTGGCGGCCATGGCCAAGATGGGCGTCAAGGTCGAGAAGCATCACCACGAGGTCGGCTCGGCGCAACATGAGCTCGGCATGAAGTTCGCGCCGCTCACCCACATGGCCGATCAGTTGATGATCTACAAATACTGCATCCAGCAGGTCGCCCAGATCTACGGCAAGACCGCGACATTCATGCCGAAGCCGATCTACGGCGACAACGGCTCGGGCATGCATTGCCACCAGTCTATCTGGAAAGGCGGCAAGCCGGCCTTTGCCGGAAACAAGTACGCCGACCTTTCGGAAATGTGCCTGTCGTACATCGCCGGCATACTCAAGCACGCGCGTGCGATCAACGCGTTCACCAACCCGACCACCAATTCCTACAAGCGTCTGGTCCCGGGCTTCGAGGCGCCGGTGCTGCTCGCCTACTCGCAGCGCAACCGGTCGGCGTCGTGCCGTATCCCGTACACCTCCAATCCGAAGGCCAAGCGTGTCGAGGTTCGTTTCCCCGATCCGCTGGCAAATCCCTACCTCGCGTTCGCGGCAATGACGATGGCCGGCCTTGACGGAATCAAGAACAAGCTCGATCCGGGCTCCGCCGTCGACAAGGACCTCTATGACCTGCCGCCGGCCGAGCTCAAGCAGATCCCGACGGTCTGCGGCAGTCTGCGCGAGGCGCTCGGGCACCTCGACAAGGACCGCGCATTCCTCAAGGCCGGCGGGGTGTTCGACGACGATTTCATCGACTCCTACATCGAGCTCAAGATGACGGAAGTGATCCGGTTCGAGCACACCCCGCATCCGGTCGAGTTTGAGATGTACTACTCCGCGTAAGCATTCCACCCAATCATCGCGACAGCGATGCGACTTCGGGCGCCCCGACCGGGCGCCCGATTTTTATCGGCATGGATCAGGCGATCAGAAAGGCAATAACGGCGATACCGGCGGCAAGCCCCGCTGCCGTCGCAAGCAGCTGCCGGCGGTGGCGGCGCGGTCCGTAAACACCGGCGGCGCGCCGCGCGGCGATGAGCGCCGCATCGAATTCTGCCGAGTTGGAATAAGCGCAGGCAAGCGCCGCGCCGGCACGTTCGGCGCAGGCCTCAAGCTCGAGCGCGACGGTCCCCGCCCGACCGGGACTCGCTGTTCCCCACATGCCGGCATGGTACGCCCGGCCCGGTAAACGAGACGTTTCGGCGCCCGGTAACGCTTGTGGCCCCGTCGATCAGGCCGAACGGACCTGCCTGTTGCGCTGCGGAATGCGTGCGAGGGCCGCAGTCCCGAGCGGCGACGTCCGGCGGGCTGCCGCGATGAGTCGTGCCCGTTCGGATGCGATCTCGGTTTCGGTCGCGACCACGCGGTTACGCCCGTCGTGCTTGGCACGATAGAGAGCGGCGTCGGCACGAGCGATCAAAGCGTCGATCGATATCGTCGGGTCGTGCGAAGCCGCCGCGCCGATGCTGACCGTGGCCCCGATCGGGTGGTTCTCGACCGCGGCGCCGGCACTTTCAAAAGCGGTGCGGACGCGTTCGGCGATCTTGCCGGCAACATCGAGGCCGCCGGGGACGATGGCAATGAACTCCTCGCCCCCGAACCTGCCGATGATGTCATTGACGCGCGTGCTCGCACGCACCACGCGCGCGAAAAGCCGCAGCACCTCGTCGCCAACCGAATGGCCAAAACGATCATTGATCGACTTGAAATGATCGAGATCGAACATCAGTACCGCAATCGGCTCGCCTCGCTTCGCCTGCCGCTTGCAGAGCGTCGCGGCATTTTCGAAGAATGCGCGACGATTGAGCACGCCCGTCAGATGGTCGGTCGAAGCGGCCGTGCGGTAAATGTGTACGTGATGGTCCTTCACCATCAGCATCACGATGAATGCCGTACCTACCGCGTAGAGAATTGTCTCGAGCGTGAACACCGTCAGCCATGCGCCGTTGTGCCCTTCGGGCAGGATCGCGCGCATCGCCAGCGGCACCAGGAAGATGCCCGCATGCAGGCACGGCACGACGACCGCGGCGACGCGCGAATATCGCGTCCGGCGCCTTTCGCGCCACAACTCCATGGCGATGAAGAAGGTATAGACGGGAACGATCAGCGCACCGATGATTTCGCCGCTGCCGCTGTCCAGCATCCCGGGGATCTGTGCAAGCCCGAGCCACAGCGCGGCGCCGATGAAGGTCGCAAAAGGCAGCACGCGCCGGCCCTGGAACAGCCGCACGCCGTTCCACACCATGCCGCAGGCGAGGAACGTCAGCGCGCCCGGCACCGCCGCCGGCAGCTTGATGAACGGTCCCGGCATTGTCCCGAGCGCCATCGCGGACGCGCCGATCAGGTAGGCAGAACCCCACCACGCCAGCGCGCGGACGTTGCGCTGCTGCAGCCAATCAATAATTAGAAAAAGGCCGAGCAATCCGGCAATGCAGACTGCCACCAACGACAGCGTCGGCAGATCCAGCGACAGGGACTGCAGGCCGCCTGCGAGCAACATCTGGACTCCCACCTTTTGGGTGCACGCTCCGTCAAATCCGGACGGTAAAATAACCACGTTTTTGTGGGGGAATTCTTGTGGTTTTCGTGGTGCTTCGATGAAACTCTGCAGCGAATTCTAATCAAACTGAAAGCGTGCCGCGCGGCGGCCTGCGCATTTCTGCGATTAATGCCGTGCAAACGAAACCCGTACAATTTGAACGATCGGAAAGGGCAAACGAAAAGGCGCGCTTTTGGCGCGCCTTTTACGGGAAATTCGGAGGGGTGACCCGTTAGCGCTTCGAGAACTGGAACGAACGCCGGGCCTTGGCGCGGCCGTACTTTTTTCGCTCAACCACGCGGGAGTCGCGTGTCAGGAATCCACCGCGCTTGAGGGGCCCGCGCAGATCCGGTTCGAAATAAGTCAGCGCCTTGGCAAGTCCGTGACGGACCGCGCCCGCCTGACCCGAAAGACCGCCGCCCGATACGGTGCAGGTCACGTCGTATTGTCCGTTGCGGTTGGTCGCGATCAGCGGCTGTTGAATGAGCATGCGCAACACCGGACGCGCAAAGAAGACCTCGATCGATTTCGTGTTGATGAGAATTTTGCCCGATCCCGGCTTGATCCACACGCGGGCCACCGCGTTCTTGCGCTTTCCGGTGGCGTAAGCACGGCCCTGTGCGTCGACCTTCTTCTCGTACTTCGGCGCCTCTGGCGCGGCCGGCTTGAGCGTCGCTAGTCCTTCCAACGATTGCACGGTTTCGGCCACGGTCAGGCACTCCTTACATTCTTGCGATTCATCGCAGCGACATCGAGCTTTTCCGGCTTCTGCGCCTCGTGTGGATGCTCGGGCCCGGGATAGACGCGGAGATTCTTGAGCTGAACACGCCCGAGCGGCCCGCGTGGCAGCATCCGCTCGACGGCCTTCTCGACGATACGCTCGGGGAAACGACCTTCCAGGATCGCCTTGGCCGACCGGTCCTTGATCCCGCCGATGTAACCGGTGTGATGGTGATAGACCTTCTTCTCGCGCTTGCGGCCCGTAAGCACCGCCTTGGCAGCGTTGATGACAATGACGTTGTCTCCGTCATCGACATGCGGCGTGTAAGTCGCCTTGTGCTTGCCGCGCAGGCGCATGGCGACGATCGATGCCAGGCGCCCGACAACGAGGCCCGTTGCGTCGATGGTCACCCACTTTTTTTCAATGTCGGCCGCCTTGGCCGAATAGGTCTTCATGATCAGTCCCTGATAAAGACGCGCGCGGCAAAGCCGCGCGGAACCGGCGCTATCTAACGGGGGAGCCGCAGGCGGGTCAAGCACTACTTCAGGTAGTTATCGATGTTTCTCAATGGCTTAGAAGAATGGTAATTAAGTAAGGCGATCCTATTTCGGCGTATCGGGAATTGAATATGTCGATGTCACGTGCGCGACCGGCTCCGGCATGCCCTCGGAATAAATCGTCACTTCGCCGACCGCCAGGCGCCTCCCGACCTTGATCAGCCGCGCATCGGCGATCAGGTCCGACGGGCCCGGCTTGCGCAGGAAATTGATGTTGAGATTGGTCGTGACGGCCAGCGGCTGCGGGCCGATCGCCGAAAAGACCGCCACGTACATCGCAAAGTCCGCGAGCTCCATCATCGTCGGGCCGGAAATGGTGCCGCCGGGGCGGACGTAATCTTCCTGGAAATGCCGCCGGACGCGGATATCCGCATAGTCGACCCGTTCGATTGTCAGGCCGCAGCCGGGATAGAAAGCCTGGGGAAAAACCTCGTGCAGAAGCTTTCCGATTGCTTCCGCACTCATCGCCGGCGCTGGCATCAAGCGTCCCCCTTGCCGGCCAATTCCGGCGCCCTTGGTCATAATCGGCGGGGCCTTCAGGTCAATCGCGAAATTTCACGCCTTGCCATAGAGCGCGCGCAACTCAGCCTTCGCCTTCTCCAATGTCCGCCTGCGGTCGCGGGAAAGTCCCCTGCCGGCCCGATTGATGAAGAAATTGAGCATCGACATCGCGGAACGATAGGCATTCGATTTGCGGCGCCTGCTGCGGTCGGCAGACCGCTTGAGCGACAGGGCGATCTTGCGCGGACTCGATTTGGTGAAAACGCCATTTTCAAGCGTGAGGGCGTTGCTTTTGCGGGTGACGCGCGCCGACCAGCGGCGCCCGCTGCGCTTTGAACGCTTCGTTCCTTTACGCCGTCTGGTCATGCGGGGTTAACGCCCGTAAAAGTCATGCCGCTCCGAGCCTTGCATGGGTCGGGCTTCGGTTTAACATTGAGTGGATCAGCGTTTTTCGGGACCGATTGAATGACCGCACCGATCACTGCCCGCACCGTTGATACGCCCGCGCCGGAGCTGCTGCTGGAATATCACAGCGACGTTGCCGTCCTCATTCTCAATCGCCCGGAGTCGCGCAACAGTCTGTCGGAAGCAATGCTGACCGCGCTTTCCGATGCCCTGACAGAAATCGCCGCCGACAAGGCCGTACGTGCAGTCGTGATTGCCGCCAATGGTCCCGCGTTCTGTTCCGGCCATGATCTCAAGGAACTCACCAGCCGGCGCAGCGACCCCGATGGCGGCCGCGCCTACTTTCGGCACATGATGGCCCTTTGCAGCAAGATGATGCTGCAGATCGTGAATTTGCCACGGCCGGTGATTGCCGCGGTGCAGGGCGTCGCCACCGCGGCCGGTTGTCAGTTGGTCGCGAGCTGCGACCTCGCGGTCGCATCGACCGCGGCCAAGTTTGCCACGCCCGGCGTCGACATCGGCCTGTTCTGTTCGACGCCGATGGTCGCGCTTTCGCGCAACATTGCCCGCAAGCACGCGATGGAGATGCTGCTGACCGGCGATGCGGTCTCGGCCGAGAACGCCTACCGCATGGGTCTTATCAATCGCGTCGTCAGCCCGGGCAAGGAGCGCGAGGAAGCCCTTGCCTTTGCCGGCAAGATTGCCGGCAAATCCAGTCACATCGTGAAGATAGGCAAGGAAGGATTTTACCGTCAGGCCGAGATGAGCCTGAAAGACGCTTACCAATACGCCTCGGAAGTGATGGTCGAGAACCTGATGGCACGCGACGCCGAAGAAGGCCTGAAGGCATTCATCGAAAAGCGGCAGCCGAAGTGGGAGGATCGTTGACCGGCCCGCACAACCGCCCGGACGATAACGGGGTTCGCTGGAGCCACCGGTATGGCCGGTGGCTCCAGCGTCGCGTGCGGCACTCCCCCTTCTATGTCAGGCGATGAGCGAAACGCTCTCCCTGGTCTTGGCTTCTTCGCGCGCTTCCGTCGGACGCCCGGTGCTCGGCAGCTGCAGGACCGTTGCGTATTGGCCCTCACAGAGGTCGGTCACCAGGATGATCTTGCCGTCCGGGAACTCCAGGGCATCATGATGCGCGGTAGGCCGGTCGAGATTGACCTGCCGGAAACGCGCGACCTTGTGAACCGACTTCCGGGTCGGCAAAAACCGGAATGATGCATCGCATTCGACCTCTTTTTCGAATGCGATCTCGGTGCCCGGAAGCAGGCACACGGCAACACGCGGCTCGGCCGGATCGGCAAAGCCGCGCGTGATGGCATTGGGAAATTGTGTCGAGACCAGTCTGTCTCCGACCTTGGCGGGCCGGGACGCGACATCGTGAAGACTGTAGTCACACATTTGAACGCCTCCTGTTTGTGCACAACCTAGGCGGCGCCCCTCAGCACGCGGATCACAGCAGATCAGGATGACCTTCTTATGTCGCCTGTTTCCGCAATCCTGCCCCAATCAACCCGCGGCCCTACCGTGAGCAGCAGTGAAAGACTATCTTTGTTCCGCTCGGGACACCGATCGGGGCGCCGATGAACAATTTCAGCCGGGTTTTCACACCGGCCGCGCAGCAGGCTCAGGCCGAGCGCGGGTCGGCCAAGGCATACGCCCGCCGCATGGCGGAAGGATTCCCCGATCGCGTCACGCCCGAGCTCGCAAAATTCATCGCCGAGCAGGATACCGCTTTTCTCGCAACTGCGAGCGGCGACGGCGCGCCCTACCTGCAGCACCGCGGCGGACCGAAGGGCTTCATCAAAGTTATCGACGAAAAGACTCTCGGCTTTGCCGACTATCGCGGCAATCGGCAATACATCACGCTCGCCAATCTGTCGGAGAATGACCGCGCTTTCCTGTTTCTGCTTGACCCGGCGCGGCGTCAGCGGATCAAGATCTGGGGCCGCGCGCGGATGATCGAGGATGATGCCGCCCTGATCGCGCGGCTGTTCGACGGCGGCTACAAGGCGAAACCGGAGCGCGCGCTCCTGTTCACGATCGAGGCCTGGGACGTGAATTGCTCCTCGCATATCGTCACGCGCTTCACCGAGGAGGAAATCGGGGAGGCTTTTGCCACCGTCAGCGCCCGGATCGCCGAGCTGGAAGCCGAAAACGAGCGGCTGCGCGCAGTCATCGGGAATCAAACCGTAGTGCCGTCAGAATGAACCACGATTCCTATCCCGACAGCTACATTCGCGGCATTCTCAATACGGTGAAGACGATTGCCATGGTCGGAATTTCGCCGCGGGACAATCGGCCGAGCTTTTTCGCATTCAAATATCTGCTCGAGCGCGGCTATCGCATGATCCCCGTCAATCCCGCGCAGGCCGGAAAGGAAATTCTCGGCCAGAAGGTTTACGCGCGTCTTTCGGAGGTTCCCGAGCCGATCGACATGGTCGACATTTTTCGCAACTCCGCCGACGTGCCGCCGATTGTCGAGGAGGCGATCGCGCTCCGGCCGAAGCCGCAGGTGTTATGGATGCAACTTACGGTTCGCAATGACGCGGCGGCAAGCCGCGCCGAAGAGGCCGGCATGAAGGTCGTCATGAACCGTTGCCCGAAGATCGAATATGGTCGTCTTTCTTCCGAGATTTCCTGGATAGGCGTCAATTCCCGCACCATCTCCTCAAGACGCCCGCAAGCGCTTGCCGGCGGGGTGCAACGCATGCGTCTGGGGCCCGGGGACAACGACGCGTGAAGGCCGGCCGTTACCGCCGGCCCGCGCGGTATTGCCTTGACGCCGCCCCTGTCCGGCCGCACTAATCCCCGCCGCATTCCGGGGCGGGCTGTTTCAACACGCAAGCGGAGGTTTCATGGGCGAAGTCGAGCGCAATCCGGGCTTTGCGACGCTGGCCGTTCACGCCGGTGCCAAGCCTGATCCGACGACCGGCGCACGCGCGACGCCGATCTACCAGACGACGTCGTTCGTGTTCGACGACGTCGATCACGCCGCTTCGCTGTTCGGTCTGCAGGCTTTCGGCAACATCTATACCCGCATCGGCAATCCGACCTGCGCGGTCCTGGAAGAACGGGTCGCCGCGCTCGAGGGCGGCACGGCCGGCCTTGCCGTGGCCTCCGGTCACGCGGCCCAGGTGCTCGTTATGCATGCGCTGATGACGCCGGGTGACGAGTTCATCGCGTCGAAAAAACTGTACGGCGGGTCGATCAACCAGTTCAATCATTCGTTCAAGAATTTCGGATGGAACGTCGTGTGGGCCGATCCCGACGACATCAGCAGCTTCGAAAAGGCAGTCACGCCGAAGACAAAGTGCATCTTCATCGAGTCGATCGCAAACCCGGGAGGCGTCATCACCGACATCGAGGCGATTTCCCGCATCGCACGCAAGGCCGGCGTTCCCCTGATCGTCGACAACACGCTTGCAACCCCCTACCTGTGCAAGCCGATCGACTTCGGCGCCGATATCATCGTGCATTCGCTCACCAAGTTCCTCGGCGGTCACGGCAACTCGATCGGCGGACTGATCGTCGACGCCGGCACTTTCAACTGGTCGCGCGACAAAAAATACCCGATGCTCTGCGAGCCGCGTCCCGAATACCAGGGCATCGTTCTGCACGAAACGTTCGGTAATTTTGCCTTTGCGATCGCCTGTCGTGTGCTCGGCCTTCGCGACATGGGGCCGGCGCTCTCGCCCTTCAATGCTTTTCTCATTCTCACCGGCATCGAGACGTTGCCGCTGCGCATGCAACGGCACTGCGACAACACGCTTGCGGTCGCCGAATGGCTGTCGAAACGCCCGGAGGTCGCCTGGGTCAGCTATCCGGGACTTCCCGGCGACAAGTACCATGCGCTCGCGAAGAAGTACGCGCCAAAGGGCGCCGGCGCGGTCTTCACCTTCGGCCTGAAGGGCGGCTACGACGCCGGCGTGAAACTCGTCTCCAACGTCCGCCTGTTCTCGCACCTCGCCAATATCGGCGACACGCGCTCGCTGATCATACATCCGGCCTCGACGACGCATCGGCAGCTTTCCGACGCCCAGAAAATCCAGGCCGGCGCCGGCCCCGACGTCGTCCGGCTTTCGATCGGCATCGAGGACAAGGAAGACATCATCGCCGATCTCGAGGAGGGGCTGACGGCAAAATAAGCCGGTAGCCGGTCAGGATTTCTTCAACGTGCGTTCCACGTAGTCACGGATGCGGGAAAGCGTCGCCGGCGCGGTCCAGATTTCGGTGACCGCCTTGTCGGTCGCCTCGCCGTCCGCCCGCAGCCGCTCGCCGACCGGCTGCCGGATCTGCGACTTGGTCTGCGCAAACGCCGCCGGCGACAACAGCGCCAGCTCGCGTGCAACCGAGACGGCGTCATCGATCAGCTCGGCAGGCTCCGCCACCTCGTCCACCCAGCCGCGGCGCACGGCTTCGTCGGTCGTGTAGGTCGCGCCTGACAGCGTGAATTCCGGCAAATAACGTGGCGGGACGGCAAAGCGCATGATTTCGAACGCAAGCGCGGGGAACGGCACCCCGACGAGAATTTCGGTGACGCCGATGCGGCCCGCATCCTGCGCCACGATGCGGCGATCGGCGCAGCAGGCAAGCACGCAACCGCCGGCGATGGCGTGACCGTTGATCGCGGCGACCAGCGGCTTCGGGAAAAAGAACGCCTCCTGGTAGAGGCGATGAAGCGTCGGCAGGAACCGCCGGATATAGTCCGCCCCGCCCGCGCTCAGGCGCTTGAGATCGACGCCGGCGGAAAAAATCTTCCCCTGCCCGGTCAGCACCACCGCCCTGGCGTCCGTCTTGCGCAGCTCCTGAAAACGCGCCGCAAGCGCCTCGCAGAACTCGATATCCAGTGCGTTCGCCCTGCCGTGTGTCATGGTCAGAACGGTCACGCCATCAATGATTTTGCTTTCGATCATAGGCCCAGCTACCGCAAGACAGCGCGATGCGACAGTCGTTCGGCATGAACGACTGCGATGCAGAAGACGAGAATTGCCATGATTTGGTGTGCAAGGGCGAGCGGCAGCGGCGCCTGATGCAGCAGCGTCACGATGCCCAGCGCCGCCTGCGCTGTCACGGCCGCCGCAAGAAATACGGCGGCGCTGGCGGCGGCCCTCGCGCGCCACGCATCGATCGCATGCAGTGTCGCGCCGACCCAGATCACGTAGGCAAGGACACGGTGATCGAATTGCACCGTCAGCGTATTCTCAAACAGGTTGCGCCACCCCGGCTCTATGAACCACAGGCGGTCCGCCGCAGGCACAAACGCGCCGTCGATGAGCGGCCAGGTGTTGTACACCAGCCCCGCATCGAGACCGGCGACAAGCGCGCCGAGATAGATCTGAAACAGCAGCAGTACGACAATCGCCAGCGCCGACACGCGCAGGCGCGCGGGCACCCTGCCCGGCGGCTGGTCGCTGATCTCGCGCGCCGTCCACAGGACGGCCGCAAATATTGCGGTCGCAAGCGTGAGGTGGAATGCGAGGCGATATTGCGAGACACTCACGCCCTGCGTCAGCCCGGACGACACCATCCACCATCCGACCGCGCCGAGCGCGGCTCCGGCGCAGAAAATCGTCCAGAGCCTGGCGCGCAGAACACGCGGGATATCGCCACGCCGGAGAAAAAACAGGAACGGGAGAAGGAACACGGCGCCCGTCAGCCGCGCCAGCAGCCGATGCGACCACTCCCACCAGTAGATCGTCTTGAACGCATCGAGGCTCATGCCGCGATTGAGCTCGCGGTATTGGGGGATCGCCTGGTATTTCGTGAACTCGTTCCGCCACTCGTTCTCAGACAGCGGCGGCAGAACGCCCGTCACCGGTTTCCACTCGACTATCGACAGGCCGGATTCCGTCAACCGGGTCGCCCCGCCGACGACCAGCGTCGCGACGATCATTGCGGCCGAAACGAGGAGCCACAGCCGCACTGGCCGCAAGCGGGGAAAGGCTGTCTTCGTCGGTTGGTGCATCGGTCTGCTTGCAGGAGACGGCGCGGACCATATAGTCCCCGGCGCTCCGCCGCAATTGAAAGCCCGGACTGCCAGCCATGTCGATCCGCACCCGTAAACTGATCGGGACATTCGCGCTTCTTGCGCTCGTTGTCTTCTGGGGCCTGCTGGCCATGGCGCTCGCGCAATCGGTGCTGACCGACATCAACGGATGGGTTGCGGCAATCTATTACGTCGTCGCCGGGCTCGGCTGGGTGCTTCCGGCAATGCCGCTGGTCAGCTGGATGGCGAGGCCGGACTCTACGCCACGCTGAGCCGGCGGAATCCGTTCGCGAACGCCGTCCCCGCTCCCGACATCAATACCTTGAGATAGCGCTGCCGCTGAAATTCGCCGTTGACCGAGATCCGCGGCAGCGCGGTCAGATAGTCCCGGTGCGCCTTGAACAGCACGCCGGGGCGCGTGGTCAGCGCGGTCTTGAATCCGAGCTCGGCCGCAATACGGAATTCGCGCGGGCCCGCCGATGCGGCGTCACCGACCGGAAAGGCGACATGCTCGGGCCGCTTTCCGAGTGCGGCCTCGAGCACGGCCCGGCTCATCTCCATCTCCGCCCGCACGGTCGCATCGTTCGGCACTTTCCTGAGCATCATGTGTTTCACGGTATGCGCGCCGATCGTGCACAGCGGATCGGCCGCGAGATCGACGAGTTCCTGCCACCCCATGCATAGTTCGCGGCAGAACGAAACAATGTCGACGCTGTAACATGCGCACAGATCGCGCACGGCGTGCCGTAGCTCTTCCTCTGTCTTCATGCTGCGGAGGTAGCCGTAGACCGCGGCGTAGAGCTCGCGCTTTTGCCGCACGGTGCGGCATTCGAAGTACTGATCAACTCCGTTGACGACCATGCCGATCCGGCTGTTGCGCGCGATCACCGCCTCGAGCGCGACCCACCACAATTCGCCCAGGCGGTCCGGAAAGCTGGTTGCAACGAACATGGCGAACGGCATGCCGTATTTCCGCAGCAGCGGGTAGGCCCAGCGCAGAAAATCGCTGTAGCCGTCGTCAAAAGTGAGGCAGACGAACCGCCGCCTGAAATCCCCCTCGATATAGCGACGATGCATTTCGTCCAGCGACACGACATCAATGCGCGATCGCGCAAGGCGCCGCAGCAGCCGCTCGAGAAATTCGGGCGTGACTTCGAAAAACCTGTTCGGTTGAAACGCATCCGGACGCGCCGGCCGCACGTGATGCAGGGCGAGAATTGCACCGACACCGCCGACCAGAGGGCGCAGCCAGTGATGCGCTCCGCTGACGTACAGGGATTCCAGGCCGGCACGGATGATCGTCTTCTTCAATGCTGGCTCGCCCCCGCTCCCGTAGCGCCTCAAAGTACTATTCTGGCAGATTGTTGAGAATGAATTGCGGCGGCAACGGCGGGTACACGGACGTGTTCCCGGCGGCCGCGGCCGTTACGCGGGCGTTTCCTGGTTTGACTCGCGGCGGCACATCCCTATAGTCCGCGCCGTTCTCGGTCGGGGCGTGGCGCAGCCCGGTTAGCGCACCAGTCTGGGGGACTGGGGGTCGTGGGTTCAAATCCCGCCGCCCCGACCAGTTCGCCGCAGCAGGCAACCGTTGACGCATTAGCCGAATAGTCGAGCCTGGTACTGTTGTGTCCCCGCACGTTCGCAATTACGCTCCCCCGATCCGAAGGACGACACCATGACCGCATCTCAGGCTTACCTGCTTTTCCGCTATTGCCGCTGGCTGCTTTGGCTCGCCGGGTTGGTCTACTCCGCCGATTATCTGCTTCACACATCGAGCCATATGGACGCCTTCAACCACCTGCTGCGCACGACCGAATTCTGGATGTTCGCGCTGCCGAACGCGGCGGTCTTCGCGGGATTTTTCGAGCTGATGATGCGCAACAAGGCAGGTCTTCCACGGCCGAAATACGGTCAATTCGGTCTGCCGCGCTGACGCGCGGTCCGCCGCCGAGATTTTCCGGTCGCAGGTCTAATGACTTGCTGGCGCCGCGCCGAAATCGATCCCGATCTGCGCCAGATACGCTTTCGAGCGCGCCGCCTCGAGATAGGCAATCTCGTCCTTCAGCCGCGCGATCTCGTTGCGGCAGAGTTCCGCGTCTTCGGCCGTGCCTTGCGCGTCCCTTTCGAGGCGCTGCAAAAATTGTCGCAGGCGGATGAGATCCGCGTCGGTCGGCGCTTTCAGCATGGATCTGATCGTAACCAGTCCACGCCGCGCGCATAGCGGTTTTCCACTTACAAATTCAGCTGTTCACGTATTTTTTTGCGGCTTCAGTCCGGCGCGTGCAGCGATACGCCCAGACGCGCCCGACGGCGCAACCACGTGGTGGCACGATATTTCGGATCATGCGTCACGGCCTGCATGCCGTCGAGCACGGCCAGCACGCGCGCGGGACCAAGCACATCCCCCAGGGCCAGCGGTCCTTTCGGATAGTTGAGCCCGAGCTCTACGGCGGTGTCGATGTCGGCGGGCGCCGCGATGCGCAGTTCTGCGATCCGGGTGCCGATATTGACAATCATCGCCAGCAGCCGCTGCACGACGAAGCCGGGGCTGTCGTTGATCACGGTGACGGGCACATTTCCGGCCGACAGCGCCGCCACCGCGGAACCGAGGACGTCCGGACCGGTGAGCGGCGTTTTCATGAGCGTGCGCCGCCCCGGGAAACGCCCGAGCATATCGACAGCGACCGTGCGCGCAGGATCAAGCTTGAGCCGCACGGCCGCGCCGGAAGCATCCTCGCCGAGCGGAGTCACAAAACAGGGCTGACCGCGCGGCGCCGTTCCCCCGAGCTGAACCCTGACACCCGCGCTTTTCAGCCAATCGGCAAGCTCGGCGCCGCCATCCTCATCCGCGACCCAGGCCGCACCCGGTTTCGCCGCCGGCGGCACTCCGACGGTCGGCTGGCTTTTCACGGGCGTCCCGTCGTACCTGTAGAAGCCCTGCTTCGACTTGCGGCCGAGCAGCCCGCCCGCAACACGCACGGCCATCTGTGCGGAAGGCTGGTACATCGGCTCGTCAAAGAACTGCTCGAAGATACTCACCATCACCGCATGGGTGACGTCGCCCCCCACGAGATCGAGGAGTTCAAATGGTCCCATACGGAAACCGGCCGCTTCCTTCATGAGGATGTCGACTTCCTGCGGGCTCGCAATTCCCTGGGCGACGATGCGCAGCGCTTCCGGACCGTAGGCACGACCAGCGTGATTGACGACAAAGCCGGGAGAGTCGGTTGCCACGATCGGATGCTTGCCGATCCGGCGCGCAAACCCCACGAGCGCCTGCGCAACAGAAGGGTCAGTGCGCATGCCGCCGATCACCTCGACCAGCTTCATCAATGGCGGCGGATTGAAGAAATGCAGGCCGCCGACGCGCTCTGGCCGCGCACACCCTGCGGCGACCTCGGTCACCGACAGCGACGACGTGTTCGTTGCAAGTATTGTGTCCGCGCTGACGCGCTTTTCGAGCTCGCCGAACAGGACGCGCTTGGCGGCAAGATCTTCGACAATCGCTTCGATGACAATTCCGGCACTTTTGCACTCGTCATAACTGCTGATGGGCTTCAGCCGGCCGAGAATGTCGCCTTTCGCGCCGGCCGTCATCCGTCCTTTCGACACCAGACCTTCAAGGCCTCTATCGATCGCCGCAATCGCCTCCGTGACCGCTGCGCGGTTCGAATCGAACAGCAACGTCACGAGTCCGGCCTGCGCGCACAGCTGCGCAATGCCGCGGCCCATCGTGCCGGTGCCGAACACCGCCGCCACAAGATCCGGCCGGCCGAGATCAAACGCCACGCGCTACTGTCCTTCGAATTTGGGTTTTCGCTTTTCCAGGAAGGCGCGCATGCCCTCCTTCTGGTCGCGCGTGGCAAATTGCAGCTGAAAAGCCTTGCGCTCCAGCATCAGCGCCGTCTCGAGCGGGGCGTTCAGCCCGGCATTGATGATTTCCTTGATCTGCATGATCGATACCGCGGGCATCGCCGCAATTTCCCGGGCAATTTCAAGCGCCCGCGCCAGCGCCTTGCCCGCCGGCGCCACTTCGCTGACGACACCCATGTCGAGCGCCTCGGCGGCGCCGAACATTTTCCCGGTCATGATCAGCAACATGGCGCGGTGGCGCCCGACCAGCCGCGCCAGCTTCTGCGTGCCGCCGCCGCCCGGCAGGATGCCGACCTTCACCTCGGGCAGCCCCAGCTTTGCACCCTCGCCCGCAACGATGATGTCCGCGCACAGCGCGAGTTCCAGCCCGCCGCCAAGAGCAAACCCTTCCACGGCGGCGATAATCGGCTTCGGGCAGTCCATAATGACGCGCCAGTATTTCTGCACGTTGCGCGACATCACCTCGACCGGACCCGCCTCCGCCATCTCACCGATATCGGCCCCGGCGGCGAAGGCGGCATCCGATCCGGTCACAACCACGCAACGCACGGCATCGTCGGAGCCACAGCGCGTTATTTCGTCGGCAAGACGCGTACGCACCTCCAGATTGAGCGCATTACGCACCTGCGGGCGATTGATCCTGAGAACGGCAATATCGTTCGACGGACGTTCGACGATGAGGGACTCCGGCGCGGTCATATGGATCGATCCAGGTAAAACGGCATCGCTTACCTAGCAGATGGCGGGGCCGGTAGGCTATTTGCGGCTTGAGTCGATGACGGCGAGCGCGTCGATCAGGCCGGCTCCGACCTCGGTGCGCTTGCCGGAAATCGGGCTGGCCGAACGGACGAGGCTTGCGCGCACCTGTGCTGGTGTCAGTTTCGGCCTTGACGCCAGCAGCAGCGCCGCGGCCCCGCTGGCATGGGCGGCCGCGATCGAGGTCCCCGACGTGATCTGGTACTTGCCGTCGGGCGCGACGGCAAGGATTTCAACACCGGGGGCGGCCAACGCGACCTGAGGACCGCGGTTGGCCTGAGGCATCAACCTGTCGTTCGCATCTGTCGCAGTCACGCCAATCACGCCCGGGTCGGCCGCCGGATAAAGCGGCGGCGACCGCGGGCCGGCATTGCCCACGGCGGCAATGAGCACGATACCGCGCGCGTTCACCTTGATCAGCATTTCCCGCAACAGGTCATCCGGCGGCCCGGCAAAGCTCATGTTGATGATGCGGGCATTCCTGGCCGCGGCCCAGTCGACGCTCTTGAGGATATTGAACGTCGTGCTTTCGGCGCTCTCGCCTGACCCAGAAAAAGCGCGTACTGCAAGCAGCTTCACTTTCGGTGCAACCCCGACCAGCTTGCTGTGGGCCGCGATTGCGCCAGCCATGGCCGTCCCGTGCGAATGCGCGGTTGACGGCGTTCCAACCACATCGAACTCGTCCGCAATTACACCCGCCAGGTCGGGATGCCTTGCATCGATTTTCGAGTCGATTAACGCGACCAGCACGTCGTCGCCGCTGGTGATGCGGTGAGCTTCCAGAAGATGCATCTTGCTGACGACATATTGCGCGGCACCGGCATCGGCCGGGGCATCCTGCCGAGCAGGCGTCTGAGCCTGCGCGCCGACGTAGGTCATGTTGGCCCACCCGCCCGACACGCCGGGATAGTTCCGGGCGATGCGGCGCAACGTCGCCTGCACCGATTGCGCGCTCTCAATACGCACGCGGCTGATGCGGCGGCCGGTCAGCTGGAAGGTCTGGGTCTCCAGCTCGGTCAGCTGCAGGGTATTGAAGAGCGTGTTGCGCATTCGCGCCGTTGCTCCGGGCGCAAACTCAAGCAGTATTTCGTTGGCCACGAACCGCGTCTCACCCTGCGGGGGAACCTTGAAATTGCGGCCGGTGCCTGTGCGCCGTTGCTGGGACGGCTGACTCTGCCGCGGCGGCGGCTTACCGGGCTGGACTTGGATCGCGGACGTCGGAGGTACAAGCAGGTCGGCCAGCAGCCAGCCGACCGGGCCGAGCACACAGCCGAACGTCGAGCGGTAGGCCTCGTTGAGCGTGAGTTCACGCCCCAGAATGGCCGAGGCGATCATGGGGGATACGGCGGCGCACCCGATTGAGCCGATGACATACCAGCCGAGCGGCGTGATCGGCGTACCGCGATCCACGACCGGTGGCGGGATGCCTGGATTGTTGGGGAATGTTGCCTGGCCAGATGCAGGCGTGTGCGCGGCCGCGATTGTCGCAACCGCAAGCACTGCGGCCCCCGCAATCCTCCGCATAACGCCCCTCATCCTGTGCCGGATGGCATTTTACACGGCCATTGGTCGTGCACCATGCCCGTCCGGTTCAGGTTCCGGGACGAAAAAGCTGATGAAAAAGCTAGTGTGGCCGCGTTACCACCGCATCAATCAGCTTGCGGCATTCGACCAATTCGTGGAGCGCCGCGCGCAGTTTGCGCATGTCCTCGCTCCCCAGCCCGCCCGACACCGCCGGAGAGGGCTGACGGGAGACGGCTTCCTGCATCTGCGATCCTGACGGCTCCGCACTGCTGCCGTGAATCGCCCGGTCCGCGGCGTCAATACGGGGAACCGGCGCGCTCGTCAGCGGCGGATCCCTGCGCGGCGGAGCATCATCCTGCCGGTCGCCGAGATCCCGGCCGATCAAGGAAGAAAGCCGGCCGCGGATACCGCTTTCCTCCGCCAGCACGTTATCCACATCCACGGTTTCCGGCTCTTCGGTGAAATCTTCATCGCCCGCGACCACGCCATGCGGCGGCTGTGGCGCGCCTTCCTGCCATACGGCTTGGACGAATTTGGTGCCCTGCTCGCGCAGAATCCGCTGCACGCCGCGAATGGTATAGCCCTCGCCGTAGAGCAGATGCCGTATGCCGCGCAGCAGATCGACGTCGTCCGGGCGGTAGTAACGGCGCCCGCCGCCACGCTTCATCGGCTTGATTTCGTGAAAGCGGCTCTCCCAGAAGCGCAGCACATGCTGCGGCAGATCAAGATCGTCCGCGACTTCACTGATGGTGCGAAATGCGTCTGGCGCCTTGTTGTCCAAAGCGGAATCACTCCGGATTGTTAACGAACGCGGTTCTACGCGACTGACGCTGTCAGCTAGGTTTGCTCAGCGGCGCCGTTATTGATGCGCTGCTTGAGAATCGCCGACGGTTTAAACACCATAACGCGTCGCGGCGAGATTGGTACTTCTTTCCCGGTTTTCGGGTTGCGGCCAATACGTTGGCCCTTCTTACGCACAACAAAAGAGCCAAACGATGACAATTTCACGGTTTCGCCACGCTCCAGGCAGTCGGTGATCTCCTTGAGCACCAACTCGACCAAAGCTGCCGATTCCGTGCGTGAAAGACCGACTTTTTGATAGACCGCCTCGCACAAGTCGGCCCGTGTCACTGTTTTTCCGGTCATCGCCTGCCCTAGCCCCCGGCGAAGGTATCCCGCTGAATTATCGAGGATATTAGCATGGCCGGGAGGGGTCAACGGGGCCGTTAAGGATTTTGATGGGGATGGCGCCGGCCGGCCCGCGGGCTCACCAGCGCAGCAGTGCCGACCCCCAGGTGAACCCGCCACCCATTGCCTCCAGCAGAATGAGGTTCCCGCGCTTGATCCGGCGGTCAGCAACCGCGTCGAACAGGGCAAGCGGGATTGAGGCTGCGGAGGTGTTGCCGTGACGATCGACCGTTATGACGACTTTTTCCGGTGCAATGCCGAGTTTATGGGCGGAGCCGTCGATGATCCGCTTGTTCGCCTGATGCGGCACGAACCAGTCAATGTCGGCGGCGGTATAACCTGTGGCCTTGAAGGCGTCCTCGATCACGTCGGTGATCATTGCCACCGCATGCTTGAAAACCTCGCGTCCTTCCATGCGCAGGTGGCCCACGGACTGCGTCGAGGACGGTCCTCCGTCGACGTAAAGCTTGGCCTTGTGCCGGCCATCCGCCCGCAGATGCGTCGTCAGGATGCCGCGGTCTTCGCGCGTGCCCGGCTGTGGCTGGGCCTCGAGCACCAGGGCGCCGGCGCCGTCGCCGAACAGAACGCAGGTCGTGCGATCGCTCCAGTCGAGGATTCGCGAGAATGTCTCGGCGCCTATGACCAGCGCGCGCTTGTAGGTGCCGTTGCGCAGCAATGCATCCGTCACCTGCAACGCATAGACGAATCCCGAGCAAACCGCCTGCAGGTCGAAGGCCGCGCCGTGCGTGATGCCGAGCCCCGCCTGCACCGAAACCGCGGTGGCCGGAAAGGTCTGGTCCGGTGTTGAGGTCGCAAGCACGATGAGATCGATCGAGCCTGCCTCCGCACGCGCGTTCGAAAGCGCCGCGCGTGCCGCGTTGAGCGCGAGATCGGAGGTCATCTCTCCCGGCGCCGCAATGTGACGCTCGCGGATGCCGGTCCGCTGCACGATCCATTCGTCGGTCGTCTCGACGGAACGTGCAAGTTCGTCATTGCTGACAATACGCGCGGGCAGATAGATACCGCAGCCGAGGACAACCGAACGCAAAACCGTCACGAGCCTGCTCCGCCCGCAAGTCGTGCCGTTGTCCCCGCTTGTAGGTCGCGTGCCATGGATTGCCCGATCTTATCCAGCAACTCGTAGCGCACCATGTCATAGCCCATGTCGATTGCCGCGGCTGTGCCTTCGGCATCCGCGCCGCCGTGGCTTTTGATGACCACACCGTTGAGACCGAGAAACACGCCACCGTTCGATTTGCGCGGATCCATTTTGTCGCGCAGCGTGCGGAATGCCTGACGCGCGAGAAGATAACCGAGCCGGGCAGCCCAGGTGCGATTCATCGCCGAGCGCAAATACGATGCAAGCTGGTGCGCCGTCCCTTCCGCGGTCTTCAGTGCAATGTTGCCGGCAAAGCCTTCAGTGACCACGACATCCACGACGCCCTTGCCGATATCGTCGCCCTCGACAAAACCATGATAGTCGAAATGCGGAAACTGGCCTTCGCGCAGGATGCGTCCCGCCTCGCGGACCTGCTCGAGCCCCTTGACCTCTTCAACGCCGATATTGAGCAGCCCGACGGTCGGGCGCTCGATATCGAACAGCACCCGCGCCATGGCACTGCCCATTGCCGCCAGATTGACCAGGTGCGCTTCGTCCGCACCGATCGAGGCTCCGACGTCGAGCACCACGGACTCGCCCTTCAGCGTCGGCCAGAGCGCCGCGATAGCCGGCCGTTCGATACCCTCGATCATCTTGAGATTGAATCGCGCCATCGCCATCAACGCACCGGTGTTGCCGGCCGAGACCGCGACATCGGCTTCGCCTTTCTTGACCGCATCGATGGCGAGCCACATCGACGACTTCCAACGGCCATAGCGCAATGCCTGACTCGGCTTGTCGTCCATTCGAATGGCAATTTCGGTATGAACAACGGTCGAACGTGCCTTGAGGCGCGGCAACCCGTCGAGCACGGGCTGGACCACTGTCCTGTTGCCGAACAGGAGAAATTCGATGTCCGGATGGCGCGTCAGCGAGATTTCAGCGCCCGGCAAGATCACCGCCGCGCCGTGGTCGCCGCCCATGGCATCTAGCGCGATACGAACCTTATCCCGCATGGATCGCCCTTGGCGGTCTTGCCTGTGCCGCCCGCCGCACGCTCGTGTGACGTCGGTGCGCGAGGGCGACCATAGCCGCTCGTTCATCCCGCACAAGCCGATTGTCGGACCTGCACATGCCCTTCGCCCGCCTCTTCCCCGCTAGCTGCCGAACCGCTTCTTCAGCGCTTCCAGCGCAGCAAAAGGGCGTGCGCCATCGTCGTCCGCTCTGACAGCGGCAAATTCAGCGCCCGCCTTTCGGGGGTAGGGATTTATCCCAAGCAGCAGGAATTCAGTTGCGACCGCACCGAGGTCGAGCTTGCCGTCAACCAGGGGTTCCGGGGGGTCTTCGTCGCCAGCCCCGTGGTCCTCATCATCGGCTTTCGCGGGCTGCTGCGGTGCAAACAGGAGGTCGATCGCTTCCTCGACGGTGCTTTCGATCGGTTCGAGCGTAACCACGCAGGTTTGGCCGACCCTGGCCTTCACCTGGCCGGTCACGTGCACGCCGGCGCCGCGGCGGCTGAGATCAAAGATCGCCGACAGGTGCGGCAGGTCTCGCAGGCCCGCAATTTTCACGACCTGTGCGCGGACCGCCGCCGGCGCCTCCACCGCAAGATGCAGCCCAGCCTCGGGGATGTCCTCCACCGCGACCGGCACACTCCATGGATTTTGGGCGTTTTCTATCGACATCAGGCTTTTGTGGAGACGGGCTCAGCTTCAACAAAAACGGTAGTTGCTGGGTCGGGCAGTCTAAGAGCTCCAGTCGCAAGTTGTGCCGCAGGCTGTTCTCGGAGGTGACCTACCGCTTCCATAATATAGGCTGCAAGACGGGTCACCGCAGCATGGCCGGCCTCCCGGCCGGCGTCGATATTCCGTTTCAGGGCGTCGGCGAGCTCGTCCTGGCTGCCGTGCGCCAGCGCCGCCCTGTAGGCCTTTGCCCGGCCGTAATAGGCCTCCCCGACGCGGCGCATCTGCCTGGGCACGGAAAGGTCGCCTACGCCCATTTCGCGCAGATTGTGGTCCATGTCCGAGCAGAAATGGTCGAAGAGCGCCTGTCCCGTTTCCAGCAGTTGCGGATCCTGCGCCATCCGGTCGAGAACCAGGGCCAGATGGAGCACGAGAAGGTCAAAACGGCCGTTAACCGTGTCGGCAACGCCATATTCCCGATAAAAAACCGGCAGTCTCGCCTGCGCCACGATCGTGCCATACAGGGTGGAAATGGTGTCGGGCCGCGCGCGGCGGCGAAACAGGGGAAATATCATCGGACCGGTTCGGGGTTGCGGCCTGCCGCCGTTACGTCAATGCTACCGCCGATGCAAGGCTTGCAGGGCAGTCTGAGTTTGGGGTCGAAACGCGTGCGTCCGGGGAAAAACAGCAAGGTCCGCCTGGCGGCCGCAATCGCGGGCGCCCTGCTGCTCGCTGCCTGCGGCAGCACCACCGAGACATTGCAGCGCGGCTACGTATTGCCGGAAGGCGCGCTCGAACAAATCCCGATCGGCGCAACGCAGGAGCAGGTCCTCATCGTGCTCGGCACGCCGTCCACGGTTGCAACGGTCAGCGGCGACGCCTTCTATTACATCTCGCAGAAGGCCCAGCGCTCCGCCGCCTTCATGCCGCACGAAGTTGTCGACCAGCGTGTGATCGCGGTCTACTTCGACAAGGAGCGCCGCGTGACCCGGCTCGCGAATTACGGGGTCAAGGATGGCAAGATTTTCGACTTCTATTCGCAGACGACGCCGACCGGGGGACAAGAGCTCAGTTACCTGCGCAATATCTTCAAGAACGTCGGTTTCCACCTCTAGTCGCCGTTTGTGGCGAGGGCCCGCGGGTACGGCGCGGGCCCTCTGACTTTCGTTACGCACGTGTTCAGTGCGCGAGAACGGCGAGCAGCAGCAGCGCCACGATGTTCGTGATCTTGATCATCGGGTTCACTGCCGGCCCCGCCGTGTCCTTGTAGGGATCGCCGACGGTGTCGCCGGTCACCGCAGCCTTGTGGGCATCGGAGCCCTTGCCGCCGTGGTGGCCGTCCTCGATGTACTTCTTGGCGTTGTCCCAGGCGCCGCCGCCCGAGGTCATCGAGACGGCGACGAACAGTCCGGTGACGATGACGCCGAGAAGCATGGCGCCGACGGCCGAGAATGCCGCCGATTTGCCCGCGACGCCGCCGCCCGCGATGACGTAGATCGCGAAATAGCAGACGATCGGCGAGAGTACCGGCAACAGCGAGGGCACGATCATCTCCTTGATCGCTGCCTTGGTCAGCATATCGACGGCCCGCCCGTAATCCGGCTTTTCCTTGCCCTTCATGATCCCGGGTTTCTCGCGGAATTGCCGCCGCACCTCCTCAACGATTGCGCCAGCCGCACGTCCGACCGCGGTCATGCCGAGCGCGCCGAACAAATACGGCAGCAGGCCGCCGAACAGCAGGCCGACGACGACGTAGGGATTGTTCAGCGAGAAATCGAGCTGGATGCCCTGGAAGTACGGATGTTGCGCCGCAGTCTTTGTGAAGAACTGCAGATCCTGGTTATAGGCAGCAAACAGCACCAGCGCACCGAGGCCGGCCGAACCGATCGCGTAACCTTTGGTGATCGCCTTGGTGGTATTGCCGACCGCATCGAGCGCATCCGTCGACTTGCGGACGTTTTTCGGCAGGCCCGCCATCTCGGCAATGCCGCCGGCATTGTCGGTGACCGGACCGAAGGCATCGAGCGCGACCACCATGCCGGCGAGCGCAAGCATCGAGGTCACGGCGATGGCGATTCCGAACAGGCCCGCCTGCGCATAGGCAACCAGGATTCCGGCGATGATCACCAGCGCCGGCAAAGCGGTCGCCTCCAGCGACACCGCAAGTCCCTGAATGATGTTGGTGCCATGGCCGGTCACGGACGCCGAAGCGATTGACCTCACCGGCCGGAAATTCGTGCCGGTGTAGTACTCGGTGATCCAGATGATCAGGCCCGTCACCACCAGACCGACGATCGCGCAGACGTAGAGCGCCTGGCCGGTGAAATTGGCGCCGGCGATGCGGCCAAAGCCGATCATCGAGTCCGTGACGAACCAGATCGCGACCAGCGAAAGCAGCGCCGAGGCGATAAATCCCTTGTACAGCGCGCCCATGATCGACCGCCTGCGGCCGAGTCGCACGAAGAACGTGCCGATGATCGAGGTGATGATGCACGCTCCGCCGATGGCGAGCGGATAGGTCATCATTGTCAGCAGCAACGGCGTGCCGGCAAAGAAGATCGAGGCCAGCACCATGGTGGCAACCGTCGTCACCGCATAGGTTTCGAAAAGGTCGGCAGCCATCCCGGCGCAATCGCCGACATTGTCGCCGACGTTGTCGGCGATCGTCGCGGGATTGCGCGGATCGTCCTCGGGAATACCCGCCTCGACCTTGCCCACCAGATCGCCGCCGACGTCCGCACCCTTGGTGAAGATGCCGCCGCCAAGTCGGGCGAAGATCGAGATCAGGGAGGCGCCAAAACCGAGGGCGACGATGGCATCGACGACCGTACGGTCGTTCGGCGCCTTGTGCATCGTGCCCGTGAGGAAGCCGAAATAGAGCGTGACCCCCAAGAGCGCGAGGCCCGCGACCAGCAGGCCGGTGATGGCGCCGGCCTTGAAGGCAAGCTCCAGCCCGCCGGCAAGCGATTTCGTCGCGGCCTGTGCCACCCGGACGTTGGCCCGTACCGACACGTTCATGCCGATGAACCCGGTCGCTCCGGAGAGCACCGCGCCGATGGCAAAGCCGACGGCAACGAGCCAGCCCAGGGTGAAGCCGATAACGACGAAAATCACCACCCCGACCACGCCGATGGTGGTGTACTGGCGCTTGAGATAGGCCTGCGCGCCCTCGCGCACGGCCTCTGAAATTTCCTGCATTCTTTTGCTGCCAGGGTCGGCGCTCAAGACCGATTGGATCGCCCAGATTCCGTAGACGATCGCGAGCACCCCACAGCCTACGATCAACCACAAAGTCGACATGGTGGCCACTTTCCTCGATTTTGATTGGTGCTGGCGGGACGAACGCTCCCGCCGGCGCCAGGAGCGTCGAGGATGGCCGCTTGTGAGGGCGCTTCACCCCGACCGGTAAGCGCGCGGATATAGCCAAAAACCCGCCGGATGTGCAACGCGGAAGTTTGGCCGCGGCCCCGTCCTTTTCCGTTCCGCCGGCCCTGGCTTGGCTAGGCGTCCACCGGACGCGGCCGCAGGGCCAGCCACAGCAGCAGCGCGCCGGTGATGAAAATCGTCGGAAAGATCACTTCGTTGATCGTCGCCCAGCCGAACTTGTCGAGCAGCTGCCCCGAAGAGAAGGAACTAAGGGCCATACTGCCGAAAATCAGGAAATCGTTGAAAGCCTGCACTTTGTTCCGCTCATGCGGACGGTGGCACTGGGTGACCATGGTCGTGGCGCCGATGAACGCCAGGTTCCAGCCGACGCCCAGAAGCACCAATGCGGTCCAGAAATGAGCAACCGTAAGCCCGGAGATACCGACGACGGCGGTCGCCGCGATCAGCAGCAGACCGACGCCCGTGACGCGCTCGACACCGAACCGTGCGATCAGCGAGCCGGTAACGAAGCTCGGCGCGTACATCGCAAGCACGTGCCACTGGATGCCGAGCGCGGCATCGGTAACCGAATGGCCGCAGCCGACCATCGCGAGCGGAGCGGAGGTCATCAGCATGTTCATCATGGCGTAACCCGCGATGCCGCAGGCGACTGCAACGATGAACCGCGCGCTCCGCGCGATCTCGCCAAGCGGTCTCATGCTGCCATGGCGGGGCGCCGCAAGCGCAGGCACCTTGACCAGTTGCAGCACGCACGCGGCCGCCACGGCACAGGCCGATTGGCCAAGATACGTCGCGGCAAAAAGATGCGGCGTCAGGATATCTTTCGTGAAGATCACCAGCTGCGGTCCGAGCACCGCGGCAAACACGCCGCCCGCGAGCACCCATGACACGACTTTTGGCCGATAGGCGTCGCTTGCAGTATCGGCCGCCGCGAACCGATAGGACTGATGCGCGGCTGCGTAGAGTCCTCCGCTGAATGTACCGAGGAGCAGCAGCGAGAAACTGCCCTGCACCACGGCGAAGTACGAAATCAGGCCGGAAAGGACGCCAAAAGCCGAACCGCATTGCAGCGCAAAGCGGCGGCCAAACTTGCGCGCGAGCATGCCCAGCGGCAGCGTGCCGAGCCACATGCCAAACACCATTGCGGTCACCGGCAAGGTTGCAAGGCCTTTGTCCGGCGCGAGCACAGCGCCCACGATACTTGCCGTGCTGACGATGACCGTGTTGTTGCCGCCGGCGAGCGCCTGCGCGGCCGCGAGCACGATGGCATTGCGCCGCGCCAGGTCGTCGTCTGGCACGACATGATCGAGCGGCTCGGCGACGACTGACATGAGGGGTCCCGGCAAAAACCGCCTCTTGTATCGGCCTACGGGGTGAATCGCTACTGCCGGGGCCGCAGATCAGGGATGATTTTTATCGCAAATGGAATTTGGCCTGTCCCGCCGGTCTACCCCTTGCGCGCCGCTTTTGTGGCCCTTTTCGCCGGGAATTCGAAGACCCCCGGATGACGGACGCTTGCCTTGCGTGCCTCGGCGATCGACCGCGCGCCGATCTGCCCCAGCGAGGCCCGCAGCTCGTCGATATAGAGGTCGATGAGGTAGTCGGGGCCCTCGTCGCCGAGCGCGGCAACCGCCCAGAGAAATGACTTGCCGGCAAAGGCTGCGTTGGCCCCGAGCGCCAGCGCCCGCATGACGTCCTGGCCGCTGCGGATACCGCTGTCGAGCAGAATGGTGGCCTTGCTGCCAACGGCCGCCGCGATGGCCGGCAGCACGTCGATCGATGTTGCAAGCGCTTCGATTTGCCGCCCGCCGTGGTTCGACACCCAGATGCCGTCGATTCCGAGTCCGACTGCGACCTCGGCGTCTTCGGGATGGAGAATGCCCTTCACGGCCATCGGGCCCTTCCATGCGTCGCGATAGCGCTTGACCTCTTCCCACGAAAACGCACCGCCCATATGGGCGCGTGCGTAGGCAATGATCTCGTTGGTGCCCGCGCCCGGCCGTGCATAGTCGCTGATGGTTGCAAACCGCGGATAGCCGTTGCGCAGCAAGGCGAACATCCATCTCGGCCGCACCAGCATTTCGTAGACCATGCGCGCATTAGGGCGGAACTCGTGGGCGAGGCCCGCATACGTCTCGCGCGAGCGCGTGGTTCGGACCGGAACGTCCAGCGTCAGAACCAGCACCTTGGCATCGACGGCTTGGGCGCGCCGCACAAGGTCGAACCCGATCTTGTGGTCGTCATGCCAGAACCTGTAGAGCTGCAGCCAGAACACATCCGGCGCCGCTTCGGCAGCCTGCTCGATCGTGGCGCCACCGGCGACGCTCAGCGTATAGGGCACACGCGCACGCTGGGCCGCCCTTGCCATCAGCAAATCGGCGCCCGGCCAGACGAGCGACGGACCGCCCATCGGCGCGACCCCGATCGGCGCGGCGTAGCCGCGACCGAACAGCTTCACCTCGACGGGTGGCAGCGTCGGCATCACCCCGTAGCGCGGGGCGATCTTGATCGCGTCGAACGCGGCCCAGTTGTGCGCAATCCCGATATCGTTGCCGGCGCCGGTGTCTCCATACTCGAATGCAAAAAGCGGCACATGCCGTGGCGCCTCGCGCCGCAGCCACGCCGTGGTCGGAAATTTCCTGTGGTGCTTCTGGAAGTTCGGATGTTGGCTGACCGGTTTAACCGCCGCCTTCTTCGTCATGTCGTGCATCGTGAATTTCCGCTTCGTTCGAACTTGGACTATACCCGCGTGCCGTCGGCCCGTCGCGTCAATTCAGAAGTGACTGAAGGCGGGACGCTTGAAGGCCAAGGCCTTGCCGGCGGCGTCGGTGAAGCGCACACCCTCGCCCGCCGTGATCTTCCCGATATCCGCAACCGGCACGCCTGCCGCCTTTGCCGCATCCCGGAAACTCTCCGCTTTCGTCTCGGGCACGGTGCAGACGACCTCATAGTCGTCGCCGCCGGTCAGCGCGGTTTCCAGCGTCGCCGCGTCACCCGCAACAACGGCCCTTGCCGCTTCCGACATCGGCACGCGTGCCACCTCTATGTGGGCCGCAACACCGGACGCCCGGCACAGCTTGCCGAAATCCCCAACCAGCCCATCGGAGACGTCCATCGCCGCCGAAGCATGGGTCCTGATCGTTTCCGCCAGCGCGTTGCGCGGTTGCGGGAGAAGGTAGCGGGACATCAGATGCTGTCGGTGCGGTTCGCTCAGGTTCCACTTTCCGTTCTTTCCCTCCCGCAGCATGACCCCGAGCGCAGCATCGCCGATCGTGCCCGTGACGAACACGCTGTCGCCGACCTTCGCACCTGCCCGGCGCACCATCGTCCCCGCTGGAACGCTGCCAAACATCGCGATCGAGATCGTGACCGGCCCCGGCGTCCGGTCGGTGTCGCCGCCGAACAATGGACAGCCGAACAGCACCGAATCAGCTCGCAGGCCTTCCGCAAAGCCAGCCAGCCAGGCCTCGTCGATCTCCCTTGGAATCGCGAGCGACAGGAGAAAACCGAGCGGACGTGCGCCCTTTGCCGCAAGGTCTGACAAATTCACGCGCAGCGCCTTGCTCGCCACGGCCTGCGCGGCGTCCGTGGGAAAGAAATGGACGCCCCCGACGATGGCATCCGTCTTGAGCACGAGGTCATGTCCGGCGGGCGGCGTCATGAACGCAGCATCGTCCGACAGGCCGAGCGCACCGGGATGTGTGGCGATCGGCCCGAAGAAGCGAGCGATCAGGCGCTCCTCGGCAGAGATGTCGTTGCGCGCGACCATGACTTCATCCGGCCGCACGGCCGAACTCGGCCGCGCGCAGACGCCGGGCCAAATGATCGAGTACCGCATTGACCATGCCGGTCTGGTCGGGCTCGACAAATGCTGCAGCCACGTCGGCATATTCCGCCACAACCACGCGCGCAGGCACGTCGCGGCGATGCGTGAGCTCGTAGGCTCCCGCCCGGAGCGCGGCGCGCAGAACCGTGTCGATGCGCTTGAGCGGCCAGCTTTTCGACAATGCCTCGTCGATCAGCGGATCAAGCCGGCGCTGCTCGCGCACGACACCGGATACCACGTCGCGAAAGAAGGCCGCTTCGGCCGGCAAATATTGTGCGCCTTCGACCTCGCGTCCGATCCAATGGCTTTCAAACTCCGCAAGAATCTCGTTAAGGCCGCTGCCTGCAAGATCCATCTGGTAGAGGGCCTGCACCGCCGCCAGACGCGCCGCGCCACGCTTGTTGGCTTTGCCGGCTTCATCGTCGCGTGCCGCCCCGGTTGCCATCAGCGCCAGACCAAAGTGTGTTTGAGGGCAGCCATCGTAAGCGCCGCGCGCGCCGCGGCTCCACCCTTGTCGCCGTCCTCAACGTGCGCGCGCGCCTTGGCCTGCGCCTCGTTATCAACGGTGAGAATGCCGTTTCCGAGGGCAATCCTTTCCCTCACGGCAAGATCCATGAGCGCACGCGCGGACTCATTGGCCACAATATCAAAATGGCGGGTCTCTCCGCGGATCACACACCCGAGCGCAATCACTCCGTCATAAGGCGCGCGCCGCCGCCGTGCCGCATCGACCGCGATCGCGATGGCCGCGGGAATCTCCAACGCGCCCGGAACCGTGACGCGATCGTAGCGTGCCCCAACCCCGTCCAGGACGCGCGTCGCCCCGCGCAGAAGTTCGTCGGAAATCGCATCGTAAAAGCGCCCCTCCACGATCAACATGTGCAGGCGGCCTGCTGTCCTTGCGCTGCGCTTTTTTCTGGCCATCACAAATGCCCTAATTCACCGGCGTGGTAGCAAGCGTCTCCGACCCGAACAAGGGGCGGCTCGCCCGCCTCACTTCTGCATCTCCATCAGACGTGCCGCATATCGTGCCATCGTATCGATTTCGAGATTGAGGCCGTCGCCCATGCGTACGGCTCCGAAGGTCGTGACCTGCAGAGTGTGGGGAATAACGAGCACCGAAAATGTATCGGCTTCGACCGCATTCACAGTAAGGGAGACGCCATCGAGCGCCACTGAGCCTTTCGGAGCAATAAATCGCGCAAGTTCGGCGGGCGCGCGCAGCACCAGACGCGCCATTTCGGTCAGGTCCTCACGCGCGATCACCGTGGCGACGCCGTCCACGTGCCCTGCCACAAGATGGCCGCCGAGTTCGTCACCGAATTTCACCGGTCGCTCGAGGTTGACTTTCGAACCTTGACGCCAGGTAGCGGCAGTCGTCACCCGCAGTGTCTCGGCCGCGACATCGACCGCAAACCACACCCGGCCGTTTTCTTCACCTGCGTCCACCACCGTGAGGCAAATGCCGGAACATGCAATCGATCCGCCCTGAACGATCTCGGACCGTGGATATCCGCAGAAGATCGTGACGCGTTGCAAATCCCCGGCGCGCGCCCTTACCGAGCGCACCTCGCCGAGATCGGTGACGATGCCGGTAAACATGCCTTAACCGCGCGCGAAATCTTCAAGCGTGTCAGTACCCAACTTCTCGGCGCCGCGCGAAACGAGGCGGCCGGTCAATGCCTCGATCGGCATCCCCTCCAGAGGGTCGATGCCGGTATCCCCGATCGCCTTTTCGCTTCGCAACAAAAGAGCCTCATCGACGAGATTTGCCGTCACGAAGCTCGCCGCGACAGTCGGCCCGCCTTCGACCAGCAGCCGAGTGATACCCTGCTCGCCGAGCACCTTGAGCACCTGTTCCAGGTCGAGCCTGCCATCGCTGTCGTCGACACGAAAAACCTTGCAACCTCTTTGCTGGAGAATCTCCTCGGCAATCGCAGAGGGCCGATGCGATGTGAAGATCCAGGTCGGTGTCTCGCGCACGGTCGCCACCACTGACGTCGCAAGCGGCACACGCAGCTGTGCATCGAGAACTACCCGTACAGGCGAACGCTCGAACATGCCGGGCAGCCGGCAGGTCAGTTGAGGATCGTCGGATAGAACCGTACCGATGCCGACGAGAATGGCATCGCTTGACGCACGAACCTGGAACATGCGCTCGCGTGCCGCCTCGCCCGTGATCACCGCCGGTTTGCGGCCGGCAAGCCCTGCCTTTCCGTCGGCTGAAATGGCGAGCTTGAGAATGACGTAAGGGCGTCCCTTTGTGACGCGCGTGATGTGGCCTATGTGCGTGCGCTGCGCTTCTTCGGCGCCGAGCCCGATATCAACCGTAATCCCCTTTGCGCGCAGCCGCTCATGACCTTTTCCCGCCACGTCCGGGTTCGGATCTTCCATGGCGGAGACAACACGCGCAATTCCTGCGCGGATGATCGCGTCGGCGCAGGGCGGAGTTCTCCCCTGATGCGCGCACGGCTCGAGCGACACGTACATCGTCGCTCCTTGCGCTTCTTTTCTTGCCCGGCGCAGGGCCTCGACCTCTGCGTGCGGCCGGCCGCTCTCCTGCGTCCAGCCACGTGCCAGAATGACGCCATCCTTCACGATCACCGCGCCGACCGCGGGATTGGGCCAGGTGTGCCCGAGATTGCGGCGGCCGAGCGCCAGCGCAAGGCGCATGAAGCGCTCGTCATCTCCCTGTGCGATGGCCGGGCTCTGATCGTTCATTTTCGCGCGCTGGCCGTCGGCCGGCCGTCATCCTCGCCCGACAGCTCGTCGAGAGCGGCACGGAAGTCCTTGGCCTCGCGGAAGTTGCGATAGACCGATGCAAACCGTACATAGGCAACGTCGTCGAGCTCGCGAAGATGCTCCATCACGATCTCGCCGATCGCTTCCGACGAAATTTCGCTCTCGCCCTGACTTTCCAGCTCCCTGACGACCTTTGAAACCATCTGTTCGATTCGCTCCGGATCAACCGGCCGCTTGCGCAAGGCGATCTGCACGGAACGCATCAGCTTGTCACGGTCGAAGGGCACCCGCCGTCCGTTGCGTTTTATGACCGTCAATTCACGCAGCTGCACGCGCTCGAACGTGGTGAAGCGGAAATTGCAGGTCAGACACACACGGCGCCTGCGGATCACCGCCGAGTCTTCCGTCGGCCGCGAGTCCTTCACCTGCGTATCGAGGCTACCGCAACTCGGGCAACGCATGCCGCCCCCAATCCTCAGTCCTGATAGATCGGAAACCGCCCGATCAACGCCTTCACCTTGTCGCGTACGGCCGATTCCACCAGCGAGTCTTCCTCGACATGCTTCTGCGAGAGAACGTCGAGCACCTCGACGATCATCTCGCCGACCTGACGGAATTCGGCGATGCCAAATCCACGCGTCGTGCATGCCGGCGTGCCGAGGCGAATACCCGATGTCACTGTCGGCTTTTCCGGATCGAAAGGAATGCCATTCTTGTTGCAGGTGATGTGGGCGCGGCCCAGAGCCGCTTCCGCAACCTTGCCGGTCAGTCGCTTCGGCCGCAGGTCGACCAGCATCAGATGCGTATCCGTTCCGCCCGACACAATATCGAGGCCGTGTGATTTCAGGGTTTCGGCAAGAGCCTTGGCGTTCTCGATCACATTGCGGGCGTAGGTGCGGAAGCTTGGCCGCAACGCCTCGCCGAATGCGACGGCCTTTGCCGCAATGACATGCATCAGCGGACCGCCCTGCATTCCGGGAAAGACCGCCGAGTTGAGCTTCCTTGCAATCTCCTCGTCGTCGGACAGGATCACGCCGCCGCGCGGGCCGCGCAGTGTCTTGTGTGTCGTCGTCGTCACAACGTGCGCATGCGGGAACGGCGAAGGATGCACACCGGCCGCGACGAGACCGGCAAAATGCGCCATGTCGACCATCAGCAAGGCGCCCACCTCATCGCAGATCGCCCGGAACGCGCGAAAGTCGATGATGCGCGGATAGGCCGAGCCTCCGGCAATGATCAGTTTCGGTTTATGGTCGCGTGCGAGCCGAGCCACTTCTTCCATGTCGATCCTGTGGTCGTCGCGTCGAACGCCGTAAGGAACCGGCTTGAACCATTTTCCCGACATGTTGACCGGAGAGCCGTGCGTGAGATGGCCACCCGCGGCGAGATTGAGCCCCATGAAGGTGTCACCGGGCTGCAGCAGCGCGAAGAACACTTCGGCATTGGCCGAGGCACCGGAATGAGGCTGCACGTTCGCGAACTTGCATCCGAACAACCTGGTGACGCGCTCGATGGCCAGCCGCTCGGCGATGTCGACGAACTGGCAGCCGCCGTAGTAGCGCTTGCCCGGCAATCCTTCCGCGTACTTGTTGGTGAGGACCGACCCTTGTGCCTCCAGAACGGCACGCGAGACGATGTTTTCGGATGCGATCAGTTCGATCTCGTCGCGCTGGCGGCCAAGCTCACGTCTGATCGCGTCGGCAATCTCGGGATCGACTTCGCTGAGCGGCGACGAAAACAGTGCATCAATATCGCCTGCCGTCCTGGGATTCGACGTCGCCGACATCACAATCTCCTGGCGCCGCAAAAATCGGCGCCGCCTGTTGAAAAGGGTCCGGGATTGCGACCGCCAATAGCATATCGGGGTCAAACCGCCAAGCATTGGGCTGTGGAGCACTCCCGACCCAATATCTAGGGGCCGAACGGGCAAATAAAAACCCCGGCCGAAACACGGCCGGGGCCAGCCTGGATTTCGTTTCGCCGTCTTAGAGCCGGTAGAGAATCTGGTCGGTCCAGAAGCGCTCCAGCCGGTGCAGCGACTTGTTGAGCGTCGTGAACTCATCGGCGTTGATGCCGCCGACCTGCTCAACCGTACGGACGTGCTTCTGGTAGAGCGTCTCGATAATGTCCCGCACTTCGCGGCCCTTGTCGGTGAGCTTGATGCGAACCGAGCGACGGTCGACTCGCGAGCGCTGATGGTCGAGGAAGGCCATCTCGACGAGCTTCTTGAGGTTGTAGGAAACGTTCGAGCCGAGATAGTAGCCGCGCGTGCGCAGCTCACCGGCCGTCAGCTCCTTGTCCCCAATGTTGTAGAGGAGCAGCGCCTGCACCGAATTGATGTCGGAGCGGCCGCGCCGATCGAATTCATCCTTGATGACGTCGAGCAAGCGGCGATGCAGCCGTTCGACAAGCGTCAAGGCCTCCAGGTACAGTGGCCGAATGTGATCGAGCTGCGCCTCGCGTCCGGCGGGCTCGACCGTCTTTGCGACGGCTTTCATGTTCAACGCCCCTTGCGTTTTATCAATACGTTTCCGGTTACGAGGCCCTGTCTTCCCCGCTCCGGATGAGCCGCAACCTAGAGGGGCCAGTCTAAAATCGGCTTAAATAACACCATAAAGATTAGGTTTATTTGCAACGGTGAACGTTCTGTTGACCTTACAATTCTACGAAACCGCGCAAGGCTTCGTTCACGCTGAAAGCTCGCGTTACCCGCGAATAAATCGGATGATGCCGGAGAAATCCCGCCCCGCCTCCCCGCTTGCGACGTATTGGGAGTAGATACGTTCCGCGCCGGCGCCCAGTTCCGTCCTGGTTCGCGTCGCTTTCGCGGCATCCTGGGACAGTTTGAGATCCTTCAGCATCATCGCTGCGGTAAATCCCGCCTGGTAGTCGCGATTGGCGGGCGATGTCGGAACCGGTCCCGGAACGGGACAATAGCTGGTCAGAGACCAACACTGCCCCGACGATTTCGAAGATATGTCGAACAATTTCTGGTGATCGAGCCCGAGCTTCTCCGCAAGCACGAAGGCCTCCGAAACAGCAATCATCGACACGCCGAGGATCATGTTGTTGCAAATCTTCGCCGCCTGCCCGTTGCCCGGACCACCGGCGTGCACGACCGTTTTTCCCATTTTTTCGAAAATCGATTGCGCGCGTGCGAAGGCCTGCGCGCTCCCGCCGACCATGAAGGTAAGCGTGGCCGCCGTTGCCCCGCCGACGCCGCCGGACACGGGCGCATCGAGCATCATCAGGCCCTTCTTCTCCGCCTGCGCCGCAACCGCGCGCGCGGTCTCAACGTCGATGGTCGAGCAGTCGATCAGCAACGTTCCGGCATTCGCGTTCTCGATGATCCCGGACGAGCCGAGATAAACGGCGCGCACCTCCTTGCCGGACGGAAGCATGGTGATGACCACATCGGCGCGCGACGCCGCGCCTTTTGCCGTTTCCACGACGACGCCGCCTGCGGCCTTGAGCTTGGCCACCGCTGCCGGATTGACGTCCACGCCTTCGACCTGATGTCCGGCTTTCAGAAGATTCTGCGCCATCGGCAATCCCATATTGCCGAGGCCGATAAATCCGATGCGCGCCATGGTATCCTCCCGAATTCCTAAAGCGGATGCTCCTGTGCGGACTTCAATGCGAACCAAAGATAGACCGCAAGAAGCGTGCCCTCCAATGCGCCGGTGATCCACCCACCGCCGAAAACTTGCGGAAAAAATATTTCCACGGCCAGCATCGACGCAACCGCCGTGAGCCAGATCACGGCGCCCCAGGCCGCCGCAAGCCAAAGCCCGACAGCCGCCACAAGATCAATCACCGCGAAAAAAACCGTCGCCGTCTGCCAGGCGATCGATCGATATTCGAAGGGTTGATCCTCGCCAATCCCGATCCCGCAGACCTGCGCCCAGTGATAGAGACCCTTGACCATCGATATGGCCGCCATCACTCTCAGAAAAACAACGAGGCGTTGCGTCCAGCGTCCAATCGAGCGCTCGCTTTCATGCTCGCGCACCGGCTCGAGAGTGCGAATATCGTCGTGGGCCACGGGTTCGTTCACGACAACACCAGTTCGCGCTCGACCGGCGCGAAATGACTTTCGACCTCCGCGTCAGTCGCCTCGGCAAGCGTCGCCGGCCGCCAGCGCGGCTTGTTGTCCTTGTCCACGATCACGGCACGCACGCCCTCGTAAAAATCGTGTCCCCGGATGATGCGGGACACTATGCGGAATTCGGTTCGCATGCACGTATCAAAATCCCAGGCTCTGCCTCGGCGGATCTGCGCCAGCGCGATTTTCAGGCTCAGCGGAGACTTGGTACGGATCGTTGCGGCGGTTCTCTGCGCCCATTCCGCATCGGCAGAGCGCGAGCCCGCCTCCCGCTCGAGCGCGTCGAGAATATCTTCGACGCGGTTGCCGCAGAAAAGGCGGTCGATCGCTGCCCTGCGCCGGATCACGGTTCCCTCGCCCGCAGGCTCCGCGAAAGCGGCGAGTGCCGCATCGACGGACACGGTTCCGCACAAGGCATCGAGGACGGCTTTGAACCGGGCAGATGAAATACGGTGCGTCGCCACTCCCGCCCACATGGCGTCGGCGGGCCCGAAGCGCTCGCCAGTCAGTGCGCAATAGGTGCCAAGTTCCCCCGGCAACCGGGGCAAGAACCAGGTCGCGCCGACATCCGGGAAAAATCCGATGCCGACCTCCGGCATCGCGAACGAGAAGCGGTCACCGGCGACGCGGTGTGAGCCGTGCACCGAGATCCCCACGCCTCCGCCCATGGCGATACCGTCGATCAATGCAACATAAGGTTTGCGGTAGTTCTTGATCGCCGAATTGAGGGGATATTCGTCGCGCCAGAAGTCGAGCGCGGTCTCGTGCTTTCCGGCCTTGCCGAGGTCGTAGAGCGCGCGGATGTCCCCTCCCGCGGAAAACGCCCGCTCGCCGGCCGCAACAATGACAACACGCGTCACGGCGGGATCGTCCGCCCAGCGGTCGAGTTGCGCGCGCAATGCGCGAACCATGTCGTGGTTGACGGCATTGAGCGCCTTGGGTCGGTTGAGCGTGACCAGTCCGGCAGCGCCCCGCCTCTCGAAAAGAATGTCGCCCTGCTCCATGCGCAGTCAGTTCCCCAGCATGGCGCGGCTGACGATCAGACGCATGATCTCGTTCGTGCCTTCGAGGATCTGGTGAACGCGCACGTCACGCAGCACGCGCTCGATCGGATGATCACGCAGATAGCCGTAACCGCCATGCAGTTGCAGGCAGCCGTTGACCACCTCGAATCCGGTGTCGGTCGCAAGACGTTTTGCCTGCGCGGCGAGCCGCGTGGCGCCTGGCTCGCCGGCCCCGACGGCAACGGCCGCGCGGTGCAGGAGCAGACGTGCCGCCTCGAGCTCGGTCGCAAAGTCGGCGACGCGGAATTGCAACGCCTGGAAATCGGCCAGCCGTGAGCCGAACTGCCTTCGTTCTTTCATATACGCGATTGTACGATCAAGGCAGAATTGGGCTCCTCCGACGGAACAAGCGCCGATATTCAGACGGCCGCCATCAAGTCCCGCCATCGCAATTTTGAACCCCTGCCCTTCCGCACCGATCCGGTTCGCGACAGGGACGCGGCAATTCTCGAAGATCACCATCGCCGTCGGCTGCGTTTTCCAGCCGAGCTTTTTTTCCTGCGCCCCGAACGAAAGGCCGGGTGTTCCTTTCTCGACCACGATGCAGGAAATTCCGCGTGGTCCCCCCTCTCCCGTGCGCGCCATCACGACATAGATGTCCGAGACACCGCCGCCGGAAATGAAGGCCTTCGCCCCGTCAAGAACATAATGGTCCCCGTCGCGTCGCGCGCGCGTTGACAGATTGGCTGCATCCGACCCCGCGCCCGGTTCGGTCAGGCAATAGCTTGCGAACTGTTCCATGCTGCAAAGCTTGGGAAGAAACCTTTTGCGCGCATCCGCGCTGCCGAAGGCATCGATCATCCACGCCGCCATATTGTGGATCGAGATGTAGGCGGCAGTCGACGTGCAGCCCTGGGCCAACTCCTCGAAAATCAGCGCCGCGTCGAGCCGCGACAGCGCGGAGCCTCCGACATCTTCCTTCACATAGATGCCGCCAAACCCGAGCGCCGCAGCTTTCCGCAGCGCATCGACAGGGAAGATCTCGCCCTCATCCCAGCGGCGTGCGTGCGGCATCATTTCGTCCCGGGCGAAAGCACGCGCGGTGGCCTGAAACGCCCGCTGCTCCTCGGAAAGCTCGAAATCCATACACCGCCCCGTCTAGGCCCCTGCGGCTTAGCAAGGGAGCCCGGATCACGGCAACCGGGCAGCACGCCCGCGCATTAATGCCTTATGCTGGAATTTTCCGGCAGCTGCAGCATCTAAAGTTCGATAGCGGCCAGGTACGGAGGCAATGATGACAAGCGACGACAAAAAGCCCGGCGGACCGGACCTCTCGAACGGTATTCCCGCCGCCGACCTGAAGGATGGCGCCATGCTGTCCGGGCATGTCGGCGACGACGAGGTCGTCCTGGTGCGTCAGAATGGCAAACTATTCGCGATCTCCGCACACTGCACGCACTATCATGGCCCGCTGGCGGATGGCCTGCTAGTCGGCGCAACGATTCGTTGTCCGTGGCACCATGCACACTTCAGCCTGGAGACTGGCGAAGCGACGGCAGCGCCCGCGCTGAGCCCTCTCACCTGCTGGCGGGTCGAAGAGCGCGAGGGCAAGGTTTTCGTAAAGAGCAAAAAGACTCCACCCGCTCCCAAGACGATCGGATCGTCCACCGAGCGCATTGCGATTGTAGGCGGCGGTGCTGCGGGATTCGCCGCTGCCGAAATGCTGCGCCGCCGCGGCTTTGCCGGCACCGTCACGATGTTGAGCAACGACGATGCCCCGCCGGTCGACCGGCCGAATCTGTCCAAGGACTATCTCGCCGGCAGCGCTCCGGAAGATTGGGTGCCGCTGCGCGGCGAAGACTGGTACGCAGAAAACAGGATCAACCTCAGATTGAACACCGAAGTCGCCGCGCTCGATGCTAAACGCAAGGAACTGACGCTGGCATCCGGCGGCAAGGTGGCTTTCGACAAATTGCTGCTGGCCACCGGTGCCGAACCGGTCCGGCTCGACATTCCGGGGGCAAATCAGCCGCACGTGCACACGTTGCGATCATTCGCCGACTGCCGCGCGATCATCGGGCGGCTGCAGGAGGCAAAGCGCGCTGTCGTCGTGGGTGCGAGCTTCATCGGCCTCGAGACCGCGGGCGCGTTGCGCGCCCGCAACATCGAGGTTCATGTCGTCGCGCCGGAGAAGCGTCCGCTTGAGCGCGTATTCGGGGCGCAGCTCGGCGACTTCATTCGTGCGCTGCACGAGGAGCATGGGGTGAACTTCCACCTAGAGAACACTGTGACGTCGATCGACGGCAAACGCGCAGTGCTGAAGAATGGCGGGTCACTCGACGCCGACCTTGTCGTAATCGGTGTCGGCGTACGTCCGCGTATCGCACTTGCCGAGAAGGCCGGGCTCGCGATGGACAAAGGCGTCAGTGTCAACGAATTCATGGAAACAAGTGCTGAGGGCATTTATGCGGCTGGCGACATTGCCCGCTGGCCGGATGCGATTTCCGGCGATCGCATCCGGGTCGAGCATTGGGTCGTTGCCGAACGCCAGGGGCAGGTCGCAGCCCTCAACATGTTGGGGGTACGGACCCCGTTCCGCTCAGCGCCCTTCTTCTGGAGTCAGCACTACGACGTGCCGATCAACTATGTCGGTCATGCCGAAAGTTGGGATGCCATCGATATCGAGGGAGACGTGATGAAACGGGATTGCGTCGTCCGCTACAGGCGCGCCGGCCGCGTCCTGGCCGTTGCCTCGATCTACCGCGACCGGGACAGCCTTGAGGCGGGCGCGGCGCTGGAAGAGGCGGCGGCAAGGCCTTAGGCGCGGTGTGGCGCTTTTAACGCTGTCACCGTAACGGGTAGCGAGGTGTCGCAAGACCCGCTAAATAGAAAGCCGGGAGTGCTCCTATGGCGATCAAATTCGGCCGCCCGATCGAAAGTCGTGCCCGGCTCACGCCGGTAGAGACCGGCCCGGCGGCAAAAGACCAGCAACTCGATCTTTCCGTCCGCCTGCGCCGCAACCGGCGCAGCGAATGGGCGCGGCGCATGATCCGCGAGCACATTCTTACCGCCGACGATCTGATCTGGCCGCTGTTCGTCATGGACGGCACCAATGCCCGCACACCGGTTCCGTCCATGCCCGGCGTGGAAAGGCTCTCCGTGGACGAGATTGCGCGCGAAGCGGCGCGGGCAGCGGCGCTGAACATCCCCTGCATCGCGATCTTCCCCTACACGGATCCCGACCTGCGCGATGAGACCGGCAGCGAGGCGCTCAATCCCGACAATCTTGTGTGCCGCGCTATTCGCGCCATCAAGAAGGAAGCGCCCGAGATCGGCGTGCTCTGCGATGTGGCGCTTGATCCCTTCACAAGTCACGGTCACGACGGCCTGCTGCGCGATGGCGTGATCCTCAATGATGAAACCGTCGCCGTTCTGGTGAAGCAGGCCCTGGTGCAGGCGGAAGCCGGTTGCGACATCATCGCGCCGTCCGACATGATGGACGGACGCGTTGCCGCCATCCGCAAGGCGCTCGATGCCGCGAAATTCACCGACGTATCGATCATGTCCTATGCGGCGAAGTATGCGTCGGCCTTCTATGGGCCGTTTCGCGATGCCGTCGGTTCGGCGAAAACACTCACCGGCGACAAGCGCACGTACCAGATGGACTACTGCAATTCGGATGAGGCGATCCGCGAAGTCGCGCTCGACATCGAGGAAGGCGCCGACATGATCATGGTCAAGCCCGGCCTTCCCTATCTCGATATCGTCCGGCGCGTGAAGGAAACGTTCGCAATGCCGACCTTCGCCTACCAGGTGTCGGGCGAATACGCGATGCTGATGGCGGCGGCCCGGAACGGCTGGATTGACGGCGAGCGCGCGATGATCGAAAGCCTCACTGCATTCAAGCGTGCAGGCTGTGACGGTGTGCTGACGTATTTCGCCCCGCGCATGGCGGAAAGACTCAAAGCAGGTTGAAGCGGCCAGGGCAGTTTCCTTCCCCGTCACCGGCCCGGTGACTTATGACCTCGACAGGTTGACGTCCCCATGGGTGAATTCGCCATCGGCCAAGGCGTGTCCCGCTTCGAGGATCCGCGACTGGTCCGCGGCGGCGGCCGCTATACCGACGATATCAAGCTTCCCGGGCTTGCCCATGGCGTCGTGCTGCGCTCCCCGCACGCTCACGCAAGGATAAGGTCAATCGACATCTCCGCCGCAAAGACGGCCCCGGGCGTGCTGGCAGTGCTCACCAGCACCGATATCAAGGCAGCCGGATACGGCGACCTGCCCGTGCCCGGCGGCCTCAAGCGGCGCGACGGCTCGCCAATGTACAAACCGCGCTATCCGATCCTGGCGGAGGACCGCGTGCGCTGGGTCGGCGACTGCGTGGCTTTTGTAGTCGCCGAAACGGCCGCCCAGGCACTCGACGCTTCCGAATTGATCGCGGTCGAATATGAGGAATTGCCGGCCGTCACCTCCACCGCCGAGGCGCCGAAGCCCGGCGCACCGCGGGTATGGGACGACTGCCCGGATAATATCTGCTTTGTCGAGTTGATCGGCGACAAGGCGGCGGTCGACGCCGCGTTTGCGCGCGCCGCCAAAGTCGTGAAGCATCGCTTCGTGATCAACCGCGTCACCGCAGCGACGATGGAGCCGCGCGGAGCGGTCGGCGACTACAACGCGGCGGACGGTCGCTACACGATCTACACGTCGATACAACGGCCGCACCCGGTCCGTGCCGATCTCGCGAAGGTCCTCAAGGTACCGGAAAGCAAGATTCGCATTGTCACCGGCGATACCGGCGGCAGCTTCGGCATGAAGTCGCCCATCTTCAATGAAACGCCGCTGGTGCTGCTCGCCTCGAAGCTCACTGGCCGGCCGGTCAAATGGATCAGCACGCGGACCGAGGCGTTCCTGAGCGATGCGCAGGCCCGCGACAACGTCACCGAGGCTGAATTGGCGCTCGACAAGGACGGCGTCTTTCTCGGCTTTCGCGTGAAAACGATAGCCGCGATCGGTGCATACCTGCAGCACGCCATGCCCGCTTTCGTGCTCAATGCCGGCACGCTCGCCGGCGTCTATCGTACGCCGGCGATCCATGTCGACATCACGGCGGTATTCACCAACACGAACCCGATGCGGCCCTACCGAGGCAACGGCCGGCCGGAAGCCGCCTACGTGATCGAGCGCATGGTCGATCTTGCCGCAGCCGAACTCGGCATCGACCCGACCGAGCTGCGGCGGCGGAACTACGTTCCTCCCTCCGCGATGCCGTTCAAGACAGGACTTACCTTCATCTACGACAGCGGCGAGTTCGAAAAGAACATGGACCTTGCACTCGAACTTGCCGACCGCAAGGGCCTGAAGGCACGCAAGGCCGAAGCACGTAAGCGCGGCAAGCTGCTCGGTTTCGGGCTGTCCAACACGATCGAACGTGCTGGCGCGCCCAGCACGGAAGGCGCCGAAATACGTTTCGACCGCTCGGGCTCGGTGACCCTGTTTTCTGGTTCGAACTCCCAGGGTCAGGGGCACGAAACGGTCTTCAAGCAGCTGGTCTGCGACCGTCTCGGCCTCGATCCCAACGAGGCACAATATATTCAGGGGGATACCGACCAGGTCTTTTACGGCGAAGGAACGGGCGGTTCGCGCTCCGCGACGCTCGCCGGATCGGCCTTTCACCTGGCGACGGAAAAGGTCGTGACCAAAGCAAGGGCTATCGCCGCCCACATGCTGAAGGTTGAAACCGCGGATCTTAAGTTCGACGAGGGTGTTTTTTCGACAAGCAAGACAAACCGCACGCTTTCAATAAAAGAAATCGCGGTCGCTTCGTTCGATACCGCCAATCTTCCGAGCGGAACGGAACCCGGCCTGTTCGCGACCGCAGTCTACAAGGCACCGGTGAACAATTATCCCAACGGGTGCCATATCTGCGAGCTTGAGATCGACCGCGAGACGGGCAAGGTCGAGATCACCCGTTACAGCGTGGTCGATGATTTCGGGACCGTACTCAACCCCCTGTTGCTGCATGGGCAGGTGCATGGCGGCGTCGCGCAGGGGGTCGGCCAGGCGCTGATGGAGGACATCCGTTTCGATGCCTCGGGGCAGCTCGTCACGGCATCGTTCATGGACTACGCGATGCCGCACGCCCATGACCTCTGTGACCTGGAAGTCGAGAGCAATCCCGTGCCGACCAAGACCAATCCGTTGGGCGTCAAAGGCGCCGGAGAAGCCGGCTGTGTTGGCGCCCTGCCAGCGGTCACCAACGCGCTGATCGATGCCCTTTCCGAATTCGGCGTCAGACACATCGAGATGCCGGCCACGCCTGAGCGGATTTGGCGGGCGATGCGCGGCTGAGCTGACAGGCACTATACTTGTGGCTGATTCGATCTGTCTCGCGCCCGTATTGCGTCCCCCGCCCAGGAGAACCTCATGCGCAACGTCGGACGCAAACTGGCTTTTGTGCTTACGTCCACCAACCACGGCTCATTGATCGTCAACCGGTTCGACTATCGCATGACCGGGCCCGACCGGGGGATCGGCGTCGGCCACCAGCTGCTGGAGACAGCGACCTTTGACCCGGTCGAGATCGAACTTGCCCTGCAGCTGATCGACGCGCGCAGACGTATTCACGGCGACGGGGTGGTCGCAATTGACGGTGGAGCCAATATCGGGGTCCACGCCATCGAATGGGCGACCGCAATGACCGGCTGGGGCTCTGTCATTGCGATCGAAGCCCAGGAGCGCATTTACTATGCACTCGCCGGGAATATAGCGATCAACAATTGCTTCAATGCCATTGCCATGCACGCGGCGATCTCGTCCGAGCAGGGCATCATGCTGATCCCGACACCGGACTATTTCGTACCGTCAAGTTTCGGAAGCCTGGAACTGAAGCCGCGCGCGGAGACCGAATTCATCGGCCAGCCGATCGACTACTCGCCCGGCAACACCGTTGCCATCCAGAAGCTGTCAATCGACGCGCTGAACCTGCCACGCGTCGATTTCATCAAACTCGATATCGAGGGAATGGAGCTTGAGGCGCTTGAGGGCGCGCGGCAGACCATCGAGCGCAGCCATCCGATTTTCCTCGTCGAATCGATCAAGGCCGGACGCGAACGGCTGCGGATGTTTTTTCATGAGCGCGGCTACAAGGTCGTCGAGGCCGGCATCAATTTGCTGGCAATCCACAAGAGCGATCCCGTAGTGAATGAACTGCAGATTCCCGACATGCCGGCACAGCCGTCGGCTGCCTGATTGCCTAATCCATAGCCGCGCCGGGTTCGATCCGAACGGGCATGTAGCCGTCGGCGGCGAACGCCTTCATGATCTCGTCGGCGTGTGCTGCGTCGCGGGTCTCAAACGTGATGTCGAGTTTGGCACCCTTTGCAGGCACATCAAGAAACAACCGCCGATGGTTGACCTCGAGAATGTTTGCACCGAGGTTGCCGATCCGCGTCGCGATGGTACCCAGAACCCCGGGCCGGTCGGGAATCGTCAGGCGGAAAGAGACAATGCAGTTGTCACGTTCGAGCTCGCGGACGGTAATGGATGCAAGGATGCGCGGGTCGATATTGCCTCCTGACAACACGAGACCCGCTTTTTTTCCACGAAAACGATGCGGATCGGCCAGCAATGCCGCAAGCCCGGCGGCGCCCGCACCCTCCGCCACCGTTTTCTGCAACGTCGTATAGGCGTTCACCGCGCGCTCAAGATGAAGTTCGTCGACCAGCAGGATGTCCGAGACAAGATCGCGTACGATCGCCACGGTCAGGCCGGTCACCTTTTTGACCGCAATGCCTTCCGCCAGAGTCGGACCGCCAGTGACGAGAGCTTCGCCCCGCAGCGCATTGCGCATCGCGGGATATAGTGCCGCCTCTACCCCGATGATTTCGATCGATGGCTTGATGGCTTTTGCCGCGATCGCGATGCCGGCAATGAGGCCGCCGCCTCCGATCGGAACCACCATGCAGTCAAGATCGCAGTTGTCTTCCAACATTTCCAAAGCGATCGTGCCCTGACCCGCGATGATGCGCGCGTCGCCATAGGGATGAACCTGCACGTAACCATTGGCCGTTGCCAATTCCTCAACGCGCGCCTGCGCCTCGCCGACTGATTCGCCGTGCAACACCACATCGGCACCATACGATCGTGTCGCGGCAACCTTGACGAAAGGGGTCGTCACCGGCATCACGATGGTCGCAGGAATGCCGAGGCGCTGGGCATGATACGCCACGGCCTGGGCATGATTGCCAGCTGACATGGCGATGACGCCACGCTTGCGCTCCGCGTCGCTCAACGACACCAGCTTCACCAGTGCGCCACGATCCTTGAATGAGTTCGTGACCTGGAGATTTTCGTATTTCACATAGACCTCGGCACCGGTCAGAGCGGACAGCTTCGGCGCCGGCAACATTGGTGTGCGAAGCACGACCCCTGCCACGATGCGGCGGGCCGCTTCGATATCGGATAATGTCACGCCGGGTGTTTGCGGTGCAGACGGCATTGGCCGCACCTTGCCGTAAGGACGCCGAAGGTTCCAGTCGGCTTTGACCGGCCGCCGGCGGCGCCCTTGCGAATGCCCGATTCTTTCTCCATCTCGAATGCGTATCGTCGGGCTATAATGCCTAATTGGTCTGTTTCGGGGCTCGCCATGTCGATCGACATCAAGCCGCACGCCTATGATCCAGGCAGCCAGCCGGAGCTGTTCGATGGTGTCCTGGCACGGCGTGTCGTCGCCTTCCTCATCGATTTCATCATCATTGCCGTGCCGGTCGTCCTTGCGGCGATGTTCATTTTCGCCTTCGGCATCGTCACCCTTGGGCTCGGATTCGCCCTTTACTGGCTGCTTCCGCCGGCAACCGTCATCTGGGCCTTGCTTTATTTTGGCAGCACGCTCGGCGGGCCGAGCTCGGCGACGATCGGTATGCGCATGATGGACCTGGAAATGCGTACATGGTACGGGGCACCCGCTTATTTCGTTCTGGGGGCCGTGCACGCGATTGCCTTCTGGTTCACGGTATCGTTTTTCACCCCGTTCGTGCTGCTGGTGGCATTCTTCAACGAACGGCGGCGCCTTTTGCACGACATCCTGCTCGGCACGATCGTGATCAATAATGCCGCCCGGGCATCGATGTTGCGTACCTCGATGCAGGGCGCCGGGGCCGGTCAAGGCCTTTGACGCCGGGCACCGGGCGCGCGATGCTAGGTCGAATCCCAGCGAGACAGTTGCTACCCGGCCCGTGACCCAGCATTCCCGCGATACGCCGCAGTTCTACCTGACGGCCCCGTCACCGTGCCCCTACCTGGAGGGCCAGGAGGAACGCAAGGTCTTCACGCATCTCGTCGGCGAGCGAGCTGGCGAACTTAATGATCTTCTTACGCATGGCGGATTCCGCCGCAGCCAGTCCATTGCGTACCGGCCCGCCTGCGAGGGGTGTCGCGCGTGCGTATCCGTTCGTGTGATAGCCGCGGACTTTGCCCCTTCGAGGAACATGCGCCGGATTGCCGAGCGCAATGCCGACCTCGTGGGCCAGATGCGCGTCCCTGCCCCGACCTCCGAGCAGTATTCCGTCTTTCGGGCCTACCTTGACGCGCGTCACCGCGACGGAGGCATGGCCGATATGACCGTGCTGGACTACGCCATGATGATAGAGGACAGCCATGTCGATACCCGCGTCATCGAGTATCGCCGGCGCGATCCGAATACCGGCATCAACGGGCGCAGTGCGGGCCAGATTCTGGCTGTTGCGCTTACCGACGTGCTCAGCGACGGTCTGTCGATGGTCTATTCTTTCTTTGAGCCGGATGAAGGCGATCGTTCGCTGGGCACTTTCATGATCCTCGACCACATCGATCGCGCAAATCGAATGGGCCTGCCTTACGTCTACTTGGGTTATTGGGTGGCCGGCTCGCGCAAGATGGATTACAAAGGCCGCTTTCTGCCGCAGGAACGACTGATGCCATCCGGTTGGCGTCGGGTGGACAAGTAGCCGATCAGCCGTTTCCGGTCGCGAAATCAACGAGCAGTTTTATATTGAGCGCGATTACGGTCGCCGCCGTGACGACGGCGAGTGCCGTGACCCATCGTGGCGCAACAAGCTCACCCATTTTTTTCCGGTCGGCGGTAAACATGACCAGCGGGACGATCGCGAACGGGAGCTGCAGGCTCAATATCACCTGCGACAGGATGAGCAGCTGTGCACTTCCTTTTTCGCCATACCAGATGGTAACGATTGCCGCCGGCACGATGGCGATTGCACGCGTGATCAACCGACGGGCCCAGCCAGGCAGGCGGATATCGAGGAAGCCCTCCATCACGATCTGCCCTGACAGGGTTGCCGTTACTGTTGAATTGGTGCCGCAGCAGAGCAGCGCAATCCCAAACAAGGTCGGCGCAATTGCCGATCCCAGCAGCGGCGCGAGGAATGAGTGCGCCTGATCGAGCTCTGCCACATCGGTCTTGCCTATTTTGTTGAACGTCGCCGCCGCGAGGATAAGTATCGAGGCATTGATCAATAGCGCGAACATCAGGGCAATCGTGGAATCGAGGATGGCGAGATTGATCGCCTCACGTCGATCGCTGACGCTGCTTCCGAACCGGCGGGTCTGCACAACTCCGGAATGCAGATACAGGTTATGCGGCATCACCGTCGCGCCGAGAATTCCGAGCGCGAGATAGAGCATGTCGGGATTGGTCACGATATCGGTCGTCGGTGCAAAACCGCGGATGACGGCGCCCCAGTCCGGATCGGCCATCGCGATCTGTACGGCAAAGCAAACGGCGATAATCCCGAGCAACGTGACGACGAAGGCCTCCACATAGCGGAAACCGAGATTTTGCATCCACAGGACGAGAAACACGTCGAGTGCGGTCAGCAGCACGCCGATTTCAAGCGGAATATGAAACAAGAGGTTCAGGCCTATTGCAGTGCCGATCACTTCCGCGAGGTCGGTCGCGCAAATCGCGATCTCGGCCAGCAGCCAGAGCGGCCATGACACCGCGCGCGGAAACGCGTCGCGGCAGGCCTGTGCGAGGTCGCGTCCGGAAGCGATCCCAAGACGGGCGCACAGTGCCTGCAGCAGGATCGCCATCAGGTTCGAGAGCAGCGCAATCGTGAGCAGGGCGTAGCCGAACCTGGATCCACCAGCCAGGGACGTCGCCCAATTGCCGGGATCCATGTAACCGACGGCGACCAGGTATCCCGGTCCGAGGAACGCCACGAGTTTTTTGGCGAGCGAGCCGGAGGGCCGCGTGGCGATTGAGCCGAAGACTTCAGCCAGCGGTGGCCGGCTGCGCTCCCGCCGCCACCCGGAGTTTTCGATCGTTGTGGACGGCCGTGTGCTCGCGTCCATCGGAAAGCTCTGCATCGAATATCACGATCAACATAGCTTATTGCGAATAATTTGCAATTGCATTTCTTACCGGAACTTGCGGAATTTCATTTAGTTATCCGAGGCTTGCGGATGGCACCAAGAGCACCAGCGGAACATGGAGGAGTATTCGCCCGCCCGTGCCGACAACAACCCCGGTCGGGCCAATATGGGTGTCGGGCGCCGCCCGGGCGAAAGGCTGTTCTTCGGCGAAACGGCCGCGGCGCTACTGATCGTAGCGACCTGAGCGGCTAGTCCGACCCACCGTTCTTGCCGCCAGCCGGTGAACTGCGAAATCTGTTGTTTTTCGGAAAGCCCTTGGGAGCAATACGGCCGGCATCGGCACGATTGCCACGCCAGTCTTTCAGCTCCTTCATCGGCACTGTGAAGCTTCGGCCGGCCGCATCCGTCCATGACAGACCGTCAGCGGCCTTGAACGTTGTGACGTCCGACAGACCATTTTCCTTGTAGCGTTGCAGACGCACGCCGCGCCCCCGCCCCATTTCGGGCACCTGATCGATTGCAAATATAACCATTTTGCGATTGGCACCGATTGCGGCCACCAGCTCGCCGTCCACCGTCGTCATGGCCGCCGCCTTGTCGGGGGCTTTCAAATTCAGCACCTGCTTGCCCTTCCGGGTCGTTCCGAGCACGTCGTCCTCGGGCACCACGAAGCCGTTGCCGCCGTAACTTGCCACCAGGAATTTGCGCCCGCCCTGATAGGCAAGCGCGGCGACCACATCCGCGTCCTCAAGATCGATAAACAGCCGGACCGGCTCGCCGTGCCCTCTCCCGCCCGGGAGCTTCGAGGCTTCAATCGTGTAGAAGCGGCCATTGCTGCCGAAGATCAGGATTTTTGCGGTCGTTTCCGTCGGGAACGCAAATTTCAGGGCGTCGTCGGTTTTGAAGGTGACGCCGGTGAGATCGGTAACGTGGCCACGCAGGGCGCGTATCCATCCTTTTTCTGAAACCACGACGGTGATCGGCTCGCGCACGACCATCGCTTCCTCGATCGCCGCTTCGTCGTGTGCGGGCGCGATGCCAAAGGTTGTACGACGGCGGCCGAGATCGGTTTTCGGACCAAAAGTGTTTTTCAGTTCCTTGATCTGGCCGGAAATCGTTTTCCATTGCTGCGCCGGTGAGCCAATCAGGGACTTCAGCTTTGTCCGCTCCTCCCGCAGCGCCTTGTCCTCGGCACGAATCTCCATTTCCTCAAGCCTGCGCAAGTTGCGCAGCCGCATGTTGAGGATGGCATCAGCCTGTACCTCACTCAGCTTGAAGGTTTTCATAAGGACGGGCTTCGGCTCGTCTTCCTTCCGAATGATTTTGATCACCTTGTCGAGATTGAGGTAGGCGACGAGATATCCGCCGAGGACCTCAAGGCGATGCTCGATTTCAGCCAGCCGATGCCGCGAACGGCGCAGCAGCACGTCGCGTCGGTGGTCGAGCCATTCGCGCAGCGCCTCCGCAAGCCCGAGAACCTGCGGGATGCGTCCCTTCACCAGCACATTCATGTTGAGAGAAATGCGGCTTTCCAGCTCGGTGAGCTTGAAGAGCGATTCCATCATCAGCTCGGCGTCGACCGAACGTGACCGTGGCTCGATCACCAACCGAAGATCCTCGGCCGATTCATCGCGCACATCCGCCACAAGCGGCAGCTTCCTTTCGTTAATGAGCTCGGCAAGTTTCTCCACAAGCCGCGACTTCTGTACCAGCCATGGAATCTCGGTGACGACCACGACATACGTACCCCGGCCGGTCTCTTCCTTTTTCCATCGTGCGCGAACGCGGAACGAGCCGCGGCCGGTGTTGTAAGCTTCCGCGATCGTTTCCGGCGTATCGACAATCACACCGCCGGTCGGAAAATCAGGCCCCTTCACGAATTTCAGGAGAGTCTTGCTGCGTGCCTTCGGATTGTCGATGAGGAACAGCGCGGCATCGCACAACTCGGCGGCGTTGTGCGGCGGGATCGACGTCGCCATGCCTACCGCGATGCCCTGCGATCCGTTCGCAAGCAGATTCGGGAAGGCGGCCGGCAGGACAATCGGCTCTTCGTTTGCACCGTCGTACGACGGTCGGAAATCGACCGCGTCCTCGTCGATGCCGTCGAGCAACAGGCGCGCGATCTCGGTCAGCCGCGCTTCCGTGTAGCGCATGGCGGCCGCATTATCGCCGTCGATATTTCCGAAGTTGCCCTGTCCGTCGACCAGCGGGTAACGCTGGGCAAAATCCTGCGCGAGCCTCACCAGGGCGTCATAAATCGCCTGATCGCCGTGCGGGTGAAAATTGCCCATGACGTCGCCGACGACCTTGGCGGACTTCTTGAAGGCCGCCCCCGGATCGAGCCGCAGGAGACGCATGCCGTAGAGGATGCGGCGGTGGACGGGCTTCAGGCCGTCACGCGCATCGGGCAGCGCCCGATTCATGATCGTGGAGAGGGCGTAGGCGAGATAGCGCTCTTCCAGCGCCTCGCGGAGCGCAACCTCCTCAACCTCGCCTTTGTCGGGGGGAATCAGCCTCTTTCCCATGCTCGATAGCTAGTCGGTTGCATCGCGATGAACAAGCGATGAACGATGCGGCCATCTATTCTTCGAGAATTTGTGGGTACTATTTGAGAACCTGTAGGTCTTGGCAGCGTTGTTTTGCACAAGTCTATGGTGGGGGCGAAAAGTATTGGGATGGAGGAAGCAATGCGCCGAACTATTCTTGCAACGACCGCCACGCTTGCCATTCTCGCGGCGGGGTGTCTGGCGCCGAATCGCGCCGACGCCATGACGGTCTCAATGCCCGCCGGCATCGCCAAGGCGATTGACGGCACGAATCTGGCACAGGACATCGCTTATGTCTGCCGCCGGGTGTGGCGATGCGGACCCTGGGGCTGCGGCTGGCGCCGTGTCTGCTGGTGGACCGGCCCACGTCATCATCGTTATTACCGCTACTGGTAGAAGCTCACCGGCAAAAGAGCAAACAGCACGTCCTGGTCGCCCCCATTCGGGCGACCAGCGTTATGCGACGCTCGGCAGGGCGCGATTGAGCGCAGCAATGAAATGCGCACGCTCGTCGCTGAGCGAGAGCCCGCGCGGCTCCAGCGCGTGACGCGTCAGGAAATACCCGGTCAACGCAAATCCGTCCGCGAGATCGGGACCTGTCGCTGCGATCTCGCGATCGCGCAGGAAGGACGGCAGCCGCAACATCTTGTCGGCCCATGGCTCGCCGGCAAGCCGCGATACCGCACCCCCCGATCTCGGAGAGACATACGCAAGGTCGCCTGAGACACCCGTGGCCACGCATCGCTCAAGATCGAGGCCGAAACCAAGTTCGGAAAGCAGCTGCAGCTCAAACCTCACAACCATCGGCGCCACGGTTGCTGCGTCATCGAGCCGGCTGAGCACCGCGTCCAACGACTCGTGGAGCGCAGGGTGCGGGTCGCGCTCCGGCAAAAGACGCATGAGCGCGGCGAGGTGACCGACGCCGTAGATCGCGTGCGGCAACGAAAAAAAACCCGCCGCCCGCAGATGCAGCGCTTCCACCGCATAGGTACCAAGGTGCTCGTCGAGCCGAGCGCGCCAGGTGGCCCGCACGCTGTTGCCCGGCTGCAGGACCGGCTTGAGCCGTGAACCGGACCCGCCGCGGACGAGGCCGAGATGACGGCCATGCTCGCGCGTCATCAGTTCGAGGATGGCGTTGCCCTCCCCGTGACGCTTGGCGCCAAGCACGATGCCTTCGTCGACCCATTGCATGGAGCAGATTCCCGCTGTTTTTTTTACTTCAGTCCCTACTCTTTCGGAAACTCCAGTCCCATGGCCCGATACCGCTCGGGGTCGTCCTCCCAACCCTCGCGAACCTTGACGAACAGAAACAGATGAACCTTGGCATCGGCGATTTCCGCGATGTCCTTGCGCGCGGCCTCCCCGATCGCCTTGATGGTCTGGCCGCCCTTCCCCAAAACAATTTTCCGTTGACTTTCGCGTTCGACGTAAATCGTCTGCTCGATCCTGATGTCTCCGCCGCGCAGTTCCTTCCACAGGTCCGTTTCGACCGTCGACTGGTAGGGTAGCTCCTGGTGAAGGCGCTCAAACAGCTTTTCGCGCGTGACCTCGGCCGCCATCTGGCGCAGCGGCACTTCCGAAATCTGATCGGCGGGATAAAGCCAGGGGCCGGGAGGTACCCGTTGCGCAAACCAGGCCTTGAGATCGTGGACGCCGTCGCCGGTGAGAGCGGAAACCATGAAGGTCGCTTCGAAACCGGCTTTCGCGTTGGCCTCCTTGGCCAGCGCAAGCAACCCGTCTTTCGCGACAATGTCGATCTTGTTGAGAATGAGAGCCTTGGGCACGCGGAAGTCGTTCAGTTTAAGCAGGATACTCTCCGCTTCTTCTTCAATGCCGTTGCGGGCATCGATGAGGACGCCGACGAGATCCGCCTCGTGCGCGCCACCCCAGGCGCTTGTGACCATGGCACGATCCAGCCGGCGCCGGGGCGGAAAAATTCCCGGCGTATCAACGAACACGATCTGCGACTGCCCTTCGATGGCGATCCCGCGGATCAACGTCCGGGTCGTCTGAACCTTGCGCGACACGATACTGACTTTGGAGCCGACCAAGGCATTCAGCAGCGTCGATTTGCCCGCGTTCGGCGCCCCGATGAGCGCGACAAAGCCGCAACGGGTGGACGCCTCAGCCATCCAGCTTGTCCGCCGTCACGCCGACGCGCTCGAGCATGGCGGCCGCAGCGGCCTGCTCTGCCGCACGCTTGGAACTGCCAAGTCCCTCCGCCGGCGGTCGATCCGGCAGCACCACCGCCACGCGGAATTCGGGATCGTGATGCGGACCGGTCCGGGCCAGTTCACGGTAGGCCGGGGTCGGAAGGCCTCTCGCCTGCGCCCACTCCTGCAATATCGTCTTTGCATCGCGCAACGGCCGCAGCGGCTTGAGCATGCGCTCCTTCCAGAAGCGCGAAATGAGCTCATCGGCCGCTTTGTAGCCGCCATCGATGAACACGGCACCGACAAGCGCCTCGCACACGTCGGCGAGTATCGTCGTCCGCCGTCTTCCGCCCGCGTGGGATTCGGAGCTGCCGAGCTTCAACGCGGGCCCGAGATCCATCGCGCGCGCCACTTCGGCGCAGGTTTCCTTGCGCACGAGATCGGCAAGTCGACGCGACAGTTCGCCTTCGTTGGCCTTCGTGAAGGTGCGGTAGAGCATGTCGGAAATGACCAGGCCCAGAACATGATCGCCAAGAAACTCCAGCCGCTGATAGCTTGCTGCACGGTTGCCGCCCGACAGGGCGGAAATGTGAGTCAACGCACGTTCAAGCAGGTCCTTGTCGGCAAATCTGTAGCCGATCCGCTCTTCAAGCGCAGTCCTGTCCTTGGCCTTGCGGCTCATCTGACGATCGTGAACAGCCTGCTCCAACGCACCGATATCGGCCAGCGCCAGAATTGCCAGGCGCGCTCGCCCTCATAGACGGAAAAGAAGATCAGCTGCGCCTTTCCGACGATGTTCTCGAATGGCACCGTACCGACCTGGCTGAACCGGCTGTCCGTGGAGTTGTCGCGATTGTCCCCCATCATGAAATAGTGACCCGGGGGAACCGTATAAATCTGCGTGTTATCGGCAAATCCATTGTCGACGAGATCGAGCGTGTAAAAGCTCACGCCGTTGGGAAGGGTCTCCTTCCATCGCTTGACCGGCGTCTCGCGGACACCTTCCTCATTTTCAATGAAATCCGGCGCGCGCTCGCGCTTGACCGGCACTCCATTGATACTCACGACACCGTCGATAACTTGAATCTTGTCACCCGGTAATCCGATGACGCGCTTGATGTAGTCGGTCGAAGGATCTTTCGGCAACCGAAACACGACAACATCGCCGCGCTCCGGCAGCCAATTTCCGGGAATACGGCCGGAAAAAATAGATGGCGACAACGGAAGGGAATATTTGCTGTAGCCGTAAGTGTATTTCGATACGAACAGGTAATCGCCCACCAGCAGCGTATCTTTCATCGAACCCGAGGGAATATTGAAAGGCTGAAAGAAAAACGTGCGGATCACGAGCGCAATGATCAGAGCGTGGATGATGACGCGGACCGTCTCGGCGATACCGCCCTCTTTTCGTTTTGTCCCGGATGTCACGCTCATAGGCCTTTCGTCCCGCCAGATGGCTTGCACGCCCCGGCGACGTTGTAGCGGGTGGCATCTGGACAGGCAATGAACAAGGGCCGCCGCATCGTTCGGACAACGGCCCGTCCGAGGCCTTCCAGCGTCAATTCCGGGGGGCGGGGCCGGCCAAAGGAGATGCCGATATAATGACAATCGCCTGGGCGTTCGGACCTTCGTCGGTCAACGAAACGTCGATTCTGGCTTCGCACCCGGCAGGCGTGATGGCGCGCAGGCGCGCAAGCGCTCCACCGGTCAGTTGCATCGTCGGCCTGCCTCCGGGCAGGTTGACAACGCCCATGTCGCGCCAGAATACGCCACGCCGAAGTCCCGTGCCGAGCGCCTTGGCACAGGCTTCCTTGGCGGCGAAACGCTTCGCGTAGGTTTCCACCGCGTTGGCCCTGTTCTCGGCCCTTGTCCGTTCGACCGGGGTAAATATGCGGTCGAGAAAACGATCGCCATGCCGCTCGATCGCTTTCGCGATCCGGCGCACATCGACGATATCGGAGCCGAGCCCAATGATCATGCGGACGCCTTTTTTCTGCCGCGGTCCATCGCGGCGCGCATGAATTTCACCGTCTCGGCAAGGCCCTCGAATACCGACTCGCCGATCAGGAAATGCCCGATATTGAGCTCAACCACCTGCGGCAGCGCCGCTATGGTCTCGGCGGTCGCATAGTCGAGGCCGTGTCCGGCGTGCACCTCCAGTCCCAAGCTTGACGCCAGCGTGGCGCCTGCACGAATGAGTTGCCACTCCGCTTCGGCCTCACGCATTTTTCGGCCGGCGAGCGCGTCGCACCAGGCGCCGGTATGGATCTCGATCACCGGCGCACCGAGCTCCGCCGCCATCTCGATCTGCGCCGGCGCAGCCGTAATGAACAGGGACACACGGATGCCCGCGCCCTTGAGTGCACGGATTGCCGGGGTCAACTGGGCGCGCTGGCCGACGACATCGAGCCCGCCTTCGGTGGTGCGTTCGGTCCGCCTTTCCGGCACAAGGCAGGCGGCATGCGGTTTCGTCTTGAGGGCGATCGCGATCATCTCGTCGGTCGCCGCCATCTCGAAGTTGAGCGGCTTCTCGATCTCCGCCTTCAGCCGCGCGATATCGTCGTCGCGGATATGGCGCCGGTCCTCGCGCAGATGGGCTGTGATGCCGTCACAGCCCGCGGCAATGGCAAGTTTTGCGGCGCGCACCGGATCCGGGTGGCCGCCGCCGCGGGCATTGCGGATGGTGGCGACGTGGTCGACGTTCACGCCAAGACGGATACGATGCATGCGCTAGCCGTTTACCCGTTCGGCCTTGGCGACTACCGATTTGGCGCGCAACTGCGCCAATATCGCCGTCAGATGCTTGAGGTCGTAGACCTCAAGATCAATGACGACATCCGTGAAATCCGGCGCCCGGCGCGTCATGCGGATGTTGTCGATGTTGCCGTCGTGCTCCGCGATGACCTGGGCGATCTGTGCAAGCGACCCGGGCTCGTTCACGGACTGCACGGCGATGCGCGCCGGAAATCGTCGAGGCGTACGGTCTTCCTCGTCCCACCGCACGTCGAGCCAACGTTCGGGCTTGTCTTCGAACTCGCTCAGGGCCGGCGACTGGATCGGATAAATTGTAATGCCTTCGCCGGGAGACAGAATGCCTACAATACGGTCGCCGGGCACGGCGCCTCCATTCGGCGCAAAGCGCACCGGAAGATCACCGTTGATGCCGCGGATGGGGATGGCGGATCCGCTCCCGCTGTCCGGCACCCTGAACTTCACCGACGTCAGTTTTCGCAAGCCGAACCATCCACTCTCCGCTTTCGGCTTGACCGCCATCGCCGCGGCCCGCTCTTCCTTGTAATCCGGATACATGGCGCGCGCGACGTCCGATGCCTTCAATTCGCTCCGTCCGACCGCCGCCATCACGTCCTCAACGGATGTCCGCGCAAGCCGCGGCAACGCGCCGACCAGCTTGTCGTCCGAATAAGCGATCTTGGCACGCTGAAAAAGACGCTCGACGATGCGCCGGCCAAGTCCCGCATACTGCGCGCGCACGGCGACGCGCGTTGCGCGCCGGATTGCGGCACGCGCCTTCCCGGTCACGACGATCGACTCCCACGCCGCCGGCGGCGCGTGCTGCGACTTGGACGTGACGATCTCGACTTCGTCGCCGTTGACAAGTTCGGACGTCAGCGGCGCAATCTGTCCGTTGATCTTGCATCCGACCGCCATGTTTCCAACATCGGTATGAACGGCATAGGCAAAATCGATCGGCGTCGCCTTGCGCGGGAGCGCGATCAGTTTGCCTTTAGGTGTAAAGCAAAATACCTGGTCGTGAAACAGTTCGAGCTTCGTGTGCTCGAGAAACTCCTCCGGATTCGACCCTTCCGCCAGAAGCTCGATCGTGCGACGCAGCCAGGCGTAGGCCGTTGACTCGCGCGAGAGCAGCTCTGTGGGGGAGCCGACATTGTCCTTGTACAGCGCGTGCGCTGCAATGCCGTACTCGGCGATCTCGTGCATGCCGACAGTCCGTATCTGCAGCTCGACACGTTGCTTGTTGGGACCGATCACCGTCGTGTGAATTGAACGGTAGTCGTTCCCTTTTGGCGTCGAGATGTAATCCTTGAAGCGGCCCGGAACCATCGGCCATGTGCTGTGAACGATGCCGAGGGCCTGATAGCAGTCATCCAGGCTGTTCACGATCACCCGGAAACCGAAAATGTCGGAGAGCTGTTCGAAGCCGACCGATTTGCGCTCCATCTTTCGCCAGATCGAGTAGGCGCGCTTGCGGCGGCCGACAACGCGCGCTTCGATACCGCGATCGGCGAGCTTTTTCGTCAGCTGCTTTTCGATATCGGAGATCAACAGCCTGCTGCGCTCGGTGAGCGCATTAAGTCGTGCGGTCACAACGTTGTAGGCTTCCGGATAGAGCTCGCAGAAGGCCAGGTCATCCAGTTCCTCGCGCATCTCGTGCATGCCCATACGACCGGCGAGCGGCGCGTAGATTTCGAGCGTTTCTTCGGCCGCGCGGCGACGCGCCTCCGGCGGCATGTACTGCAGCGTACGCATATTGTGCAGCCGATCGGCGAGCTTGATCAGAAGCACGCGCACGTCGTCGGCGATCGCCAGCAGTAGCTTCCTGAGATTTTCCGCCTGTTTGGCTTCCTTCGTGACCAGGTCGAGTTTTTTGAGCTTGGTCAGGCCCTCGACCAGCCGGCCGATATCGTGGCCAAACAGGCTGTCGATTTCCGCGCGTGTCGCCTCGGTGTCTTCGATCGTGTCGTGGAGAAGTGCGGCGGCGATCGTGGCGTCGTCGAGCTTAAGGTCGGTGAGAATGGCAGCGACCTCGATCGGATGGGAGAAGTAAGGGTCGCCGGATGCGCGCCGCTGCTCGCCATGCGCTTTCATGGCGTAGACGTAGGCTCGATTGAGAAGCGCCTCGTTCGTATCCGGGTTGTAACGCCGCACGCGCTCGATCAGGTCGTATTGCCGCATCATCGGCGGCTTTCGCGTCGCTACCGGCTTCTCGACGGCCGGTGCCGGCGTAACAGGGCGCGGCGCCCGGGTCGGGACCTCCTTCTGCATTCGCGGAACGTCGGAGCGCGTGCGCGCCATTCTGGTGCCCTGCAGCAGCTGCTACGGAACTACCTCAGGATATCACGCCGTTTCGATGGCGCTGCAAGGGCTTAGCCAACTGGTTGATAAATGGCGACGGCCCGCCTCTGGCGAGCCGGGCCGTTCCGACGAATTGCTGCAAATCCGGAGGTTATTCGGCGTCTTCCTCAGGTGGTTCTTCCGGCGGCGCCAGACCTTCGAGCCCCTTGAGAAGCTCTTCCTCGGTCATACGGTCGGCGGTTACCTCGGTATCATCGGAATCAACGCTTGCCCCGGCACCTGCCCCGATCAGCGGCACTTCGGGCTCAGGCTCGTCGACCTCGACATACTTCTGCAGGCTATGGATGAGATCTTCCTTGAGGTCACCCGGCGATACCGTCGTTTCGGCGATTTCACGCAACGCAACTACCGGGTTCTTGTCGTTGTCGCGCTCGACCGTGATCTGCGAACCGGACGAAATCATCCGCGCCCGGTGACTTGCGAGCAAGACCAGATCGAAACGGTTTTCAACTTTGTCGATGCAATCTTCTACGGTGACACGGGCCATCGGCTCGTCACTCCATCTGGTGGAACTTGTTCTGAATTCGCCTGCTAGGTATCCCCTGGCGCATGGAATATCAAGTATTTTTGTCTTGGTTTAGCCTCATCGGTCTGTTACTCGACGATAGCGAGAGCGCTGGAAAGCCGACGGCACGGGATTTTGTCGACCCGGCGCGATTGCGTGGCGGCTGTATTGATCGTAGACGCCACAATGCTCTGTTAACGCTGACCCGGGACCGCGCAGGCGGGACACACCCGCATTGCGCCCTTGGGGCTCAAAAGTAACCCGTGTGAATTGTGGGAGAGACAATGACTGTGCCTGGTGAAAAAATTGCTTTGTTTATTGATGGGGCCAATCTTTACGCTACAGCAAAATCTCTCGGTTTTGACATCGACTACAAGCGGTTGTTGCGCGAATTCCACTCGCGCGGTTATTTGCTGCGCGCTTTTTATTACACGGCCGTGATCGAGGATCAGGAATACTCGTCCATTCGTCCCTTGATCGATTGGCTCGACTACAATGGATACTCTGTCGTCACGAAAGCAACCAAGGAGTTCGTCGACCAGACCGGCCGTCGCAAGGTCAAGGGGAACATGGATATCGAACTGGCGGTCGATGCCATGGAGATTGCCGGCACGATCGATCACATGGTGCTTTTTTCCGGCGACGGTGACTTTCGCTCCCTTGTCGAGGCCGTGCAGCGCAAAGGTGTTCGCGTGACAGTCGTCTCGACGGTCGCCACCCAGCCGCCGATGGTCGCTGACGAGTTGCGCCGCCAGGCCGACGTTTTCATCGATATCGTCGAGTTGCAGAGCAAGATCGGCCGCGATCCAACCGACCGGACGACGCGTGAGGCGCGGCCCCCGCGCGACGACCGGTCTGCTGCCCACACGCCACAATTCCTGCAAAGGCCGACGTCACCGCAGCGCGCCGGCGTGCCTGTCGGCGCTGACGAGGATGATGAGTCCTACGAATAGCGTATTTTCCCCGCCTGTGAGTTCATCCGGCTAACGGCTTGCCTTAGGATCAAAGCCCAGAGGCGAAAGGCGGACGATCTTGCGATGGCAGAGAATGACGGCAAACCGGGCCGGGATTGCCCACTATGTCCGCGCCTGGTTGCCTTCCGCCAAACCTGGCGTTCCAAGGAACCGACATGGTTCAATGCGCCGGTACCGTCTTTTGGATCAGTTGACGCACGCCTGCTGATCGTTGGCCTGGCACCGGGCCTGCAGGGCGCCAACCGAACCGGCCGTCCATTCACCGGCGACTACGCCGGTGTGCTGCTCTACGAGACCCTCGACAAATTCGGTTTTGCGCGGGGGCAATACGATGCCCACCCCGACGACGGCCTCGAGCTCATCGATTGCCGGATCACGAATGCGGTGCGCTGCGTGCCTCCCGAAAACAAGCCGACTCCAGCCGAAATCCGAACGTGCCGCGACTTTCTTGCCGTGACGATCGACGAGATGAAAGGATTGCGTGCGATCGTCGCGCTCGGGCGGATCGCGCATGAGAGCACGGTACGTGCCCTGGGGGGCAAGCTGGCCGGCTTCGCGTTCGCGCACGGCAGCAGGCATGAACTCGGTTCTTTGGTGTTGTTCGGAAGCTATCACTGCTCGCGGTACAACACGAACACCGGCGTGCTCACGCCCGAAATGTTCAGGAATGTCTTCGCGACAGTACGCCGCTATCTTGACTCCTGAAGCCACGCGACCACTTCCGCCGCATTCCTGTCAGGGGGAAAGACCGGATAGAAGACCTTGGTGATCCGGCCGTTATCGATAATGAGCGCCATGCGTTTGAGCAACGTCATGCCGGCGATTGAAAAGGTCGGAAGCTTGAGTGCTCCCGCAAAGACCAGCTTTTCGTCTGACAACAGAGCAAACGGCAAATGCAGACGCGTCGCAGCTTCCTGCTGGTAGGCTGTGTCCTGGGTCGAGAGGCCATAAATCTGCGCGACGCCGAGCCGCCCAAGCTCATCGAAGTGATCGCGAAACGCACACGACTGAGGCGTGCAGCCGCGGGCCCCGGGAATCTGGTCCCATCCCTCGGGCGGATCAACGCCGGGAACGCCGGTCCGGGGATAAATGTACACGACCGTGCGCCCCCGGAGCTTCGACAGATTGACCGCACCGCCTTGAGTCGCCGGAAGGCTCACGTCCGGAAGCGCCGTCCCCGCAAGATGCCGGGCAGCCCCGTCGTCTTGCGGAACGGGGATGCCGCTGGGCAAAAACAGCGGATTGTGCGTTCCTGCGGCTTCGGTCATTTCCTGTCTCCGTAGCTCATAAATTCCATGAGCGAACCGTCGGGGTCGCGAAAATAGACCGACGTCCCCGCTCCTTTTGCTCCGAAGCGCTCTATTGGGCCTTGCTCCACTGCGATTCCGTGGATTTTGAGGTGCGCAATGGCGTCCTCGATGGGCCCCTGCCATTCAAAGCAAAGATCGCTATTGCCGGGCTGCACCGGCAAGCGTGCGACTTCGGCCGGGCTTACGCCCGGCCCATGCACGTTGAGTTGCTTGTCGCCGATCCGATAGGCCCACCCTTTCGGACGCCGCACCAGTTCGACACCAATAACCTCGCTGTAGAACTTGTTGGAGCGGTCCCAGTCGGAAACGTGAATAACGCAGTGGTCAAGCTTGGTGGGCGGCATGCTTCATCCTGGCACTTTCAGTCACAACACCGTGATCGGCGCGACGCGCTCGAAATACTATATGTTCGCCGTTTCATAGGAAACGCACCGGGAGATCGTCATGGGTACCCGTTTGGCCGTCGGAAGCCACATTCTGGTCGCAACTCTCCTGACCGCCTCATCCCTGCCGGCCGCAGCACAGACAGCGAGCGCTGCGCTGAAGAGCGCCGAGGGCAAGGATGTCGGCATTGCACAGCTCACGCAGACGCCGTCCGGTGTGCTGATCAATCTTTCAGTCAAGGGGATCCCCGCGGGCGAACATGCCTTTCACGTCCATGCTGTCGGCAAATGCGAGCCGCCGTTCACCAGCGCGGGCGGGCATTTCAATCCAGCCAACAAGAAGCACGGCATGATGGCCATGGACGGACATCATGCCGGTGACATGCCGAACTTGCACATTCCGGCAAGCGGCGAGCTGAGGGTCGAAGTCGTCAACACTGACATTACCCTCGACAAGGGCAAGCCAAATTCGGTGTTCGACGCCGACGGCTCGGCGCTGGTGATTCATGCCGGCAAGGATGACTACAAGACCGATCCGACAGGTGACGCCGGCGGTCGGATCGCCTGCGGCGTGATCCAGTAACGGCGTCTGCCGGCGTCAGGGTCTGTACTGCTATCCCTTCATTCGCATAAGGCGGCCGCGCTCGCGTTCCCAGGTCCGCTTCTTTAGCGTTTCGCGCTTGTCGTGCAGCTTTTTGCCCCGGGCGAGCGCAATCTCGATTTTCGCGCGCCCCTTCTCATTAAAGTACAGCTTTAACGGAACGATCGTCATGCCCTCGCGCTCGACCGCCCCCACCAGCCGGTTGATTTGACGCTTTTGCAGCAACAACTTGCGGGCCCGCTTCGGTGCATGATTGAAGCGGCTTGCCTGGAGATATTCCGGAATATTTGAATTGATCAGCCACAGCTCGCCGCCGCGCGCATCCGCGTAGGATTCCGCGATCGTCGCCTTTCCCGCCCGCAGCGATTTCACCTCGCTGCCGGTAAGAACCAGACCTGCCTCGAAGGTCTCGCCAATCTCGTAATTGAAGCGCGCCTTGCGATTGTCGGCCACCACCTTGAAGCGGCGCTCGGGTTTTGCAGGCATGTGCTACGCTACGGTCAGGTTCAGTGCGATTTGAGTTGGTCGCGGATTTCCGTGAGAAGCTGTTCGGTCGTCGATAAGGGGGGCGCCTTTTCCTCTTCCGTGTGAGCAAGCCTGTTCAGCCCTCGAATCGCGAGAAATAGCACGAACGCAATGATGATAAAGTTAAGCGTGATGGTGAGAAAATTCCCCCAAGCCAATACAGCACCTTGCTTTTTCGCTTCAGCTAACGTCGCGGCGGTCACCTTGGCCGAAAGCGGCAGGAAATAGTTTGAAAAGTCGATGCCGCCGGTCACCGCTCCGATCAGCGGCATGATGATGTCGCCGACCAGCGAAGTCACGATGGCCGAAAAAGCGGCCCCAATGATCACACCGATGGCGAGGTCGACGACATTACCGCGCAGTGCAAATTTCCTGAATTCGGCGAGCATGAGGGTCGACCCTGGTCACACGTGGCTTTAGCCCGGCCGCGCCGGAACCGTCGGGAGGCCGCTGTCAGTTGATCAGACCGGCATGCACCATCGCTTGCCGGACGGCTGCCTGAGCCTTCTCGCTTGCCGGTACCATCGGCAGACGGACCGTATTGGCACACTTGCCGATGAGCGACATCGCGTACTTGATTGGAGCCGGGCTGGTCTCGACGAACAGATTGATATGCAGCGGCGCAAGCTTGTCCTGTAACTTGAGCGCGGTGACAAAATCGCCCTTGAGGCAGGCCGCCTGGAATTCGGCGCAAAGCCGTGGCGCCACGTTCGATGTCACCGAGATGCATCCATGCCCGCCGTGCGCCATGAAGCCCAGCGCCGTAATGTCTTCGCCCGACAGTTGGTTGAAGTCAGGGCCCATCGCGGCTCGCTGCTGCGAGACACGGCTCATGTTGGCGGTCGCATCCTTCACGCCGGCAATGTTTTTCAATTCGAAAAGTCGGGCCATCGTCTCCACCGACATGTCGACAATGGAGCGGCCTGGAATGTTGTAGATGATGATCGGGATTCCGATTGCATCATTGATCGCCTTGTAGTGCTGGTAGAGACCCTCTTGCGTCGGCTTGTTGTAATAAGGCGTGACAACCAGAACCGCATCGGCTCCCGCCTTTTCGGCATGACGCGAAAGCTCGATCGCCTCGGCCGTGGAGTTCGAGCCTGACCCGGCCACGACCGGCACCCGGCCATCCGCCTGATCGATGCACCACTCCACCACCCGCTTGTGCTCGTCATGCGACAGCGTCGGGCTTTCCCCGGTGGTCCCCACGGGAACCAGGCCGTTGGTTCCCTCGGCGATCTGCCACTCCACGATATCGCGGAACGCCTTCTCGTCGAGCGAGCCGTTCTTGAACGGCGTGACCAGCGCTGTAAAAGAGCCTCGAAAGCTCGTCCTGGCGGTCATGGCGCGACTTCTCCACAAGGGGCCGACTACAGATCCATTGATATCGGGTCGGGCGCCACGAAGGAAGCCCCAACGCCTTCCCGCGGAGGTACCGGAACCTCTCACACGGCACCGCTTTTTCCCCCCGGCGAATGAAATATTTCGGTATCATTCATCAATAAATTTGGCCTAATGGAGCATTGGCTTGCGGCTATTGGCCGTGAGTCGGGCCAATTACAGGACAGAGTGCGGGGGTTGATGGACGCGACTCGTTGCAGCCGCCGGGGTCTGTTTTTCGTAGTCGCCGCGTTGGCCGGGCTGTGCGCGGACACAGTTCTGCCGGCCCAGCAAAAGATCCCGTTGCCGCGCCCGCGCCCGCCGCTGCAGGCCGGCAAACACGCAGCTGCGCCCCCGCGGCAAATTGTGCCTGTGCCGCAAATGCGCCCCCAATCCGGCGGTCAAGGCCTCTCCGCCTACGCCCAGGCCAATGTCGGTCTTCACGGGGCGTTGTTCGAGAGCAGGGCCGAGTTCAAACCGCTCGTTCGCCCGGCATCCGGCCCATTTGCGGTTGCGCAGAGCAAGGCTACCTCGCCCAACGATATCGCCGCCGTAAAGCGCGTAATCGAAGCGGCGCGCAAAGGCCGAGATGCCGACGCCAATGCGGCGCAGGCCACAATCACCGATCCCGTTGCGCGCAAGTTGGCCGAATGGGTCATCCTGCGCTCGGACAACACAAATCCGTCGTTCGAGCGCTACGCCGCCTTCGTGCAGAACAATCCCGCCTGGCCGCACGTGCCGCTGTTCCGCCGCCGAGCCGAGAACGCGCTTTGGAACGATGGGGTCGATGCATCGGCAGTCCGTGCCTTCTATGCCAAAAAGCAGCCGTCGACGGCAAAGGGCCGCTACATGCTTGCACGGGTCCTGCTCGCGCAGGGCGATCGTGAAGGCGCCGCAGCGCTCGTCAGACACGCCTGGCGGTATGACGACTGCAGCGCCGAAGTAGAGAAAAAGGTCCTCGAAATGTTCGGCGGCATGCTGACCGCCGCCGATCACAAGGTCCGCATGGAAACACGCTTCTATGCCGGCGACATCGCGGCCGGTATGCGCGCGGCGGAACGGCTCGGTGGCCTCGATCTCGCAATCGGACGTGCCCGTGCGGCCGTACTGCGGAAGGCCGGCAATGCGAAGGCGCTTCTCGACGCAGTTCCTGCCGCAGGCCATCGAGAGCCAGGTTACATTTTCGCGCGCGTGCAATGGCTGCGCCAGAACGACAGGCCGGAAGAAGCCGGGAAGCTGATTCTCACCGTGCCGAAAGATCCTGAGGCACTGGTCAATCTCGACCAGTGGTGGCTCGAACGGCGCCTGCTCGTGCGCAAGCTCCTCGACGATCACGATCCGCAGGCCGCCTATAACGTGGCACGCGAAGCGGCGCCTCCGATGCGCGGGTTCTATCGCGTGGATGCCCATTTCACCGCCGGGTGGATCGCTTTACGCTATCTGCATAACCCAAAAGCAGCGGCTCAGCATTTTGCGCACATTGTCGAGGGAACGCAGAATCCGCATGCGCTCGCACGTGGCGGGTACTGGCAGGGTCGCGCCGCTGAGGCCATGGGCCAGACTACGCAGGCAAGAACTTTCTATGAAATGGCAGGACAGTATGTTGCCACTTACTACGGCCAGCTCGCGCGCGCGCGCCTGGGGCTGCAGGACCTCGGATTGCGTCCGCCTCCGTCGTTTACCCCGCAGGAGCTGGGCGTACTGAACAATCTTGAGGTCGTGCGCGCCGCGGCGATCCTTTACGAGCTCGGCGAGCGTGACATGCTGGCGTCGATCTATGCCGAGCTTGGCGAGAGCGCAACGGACCTGGCCGGCATGGCAATGTTGGGCGAACTCGCGGCAAAGCACGGCGACGGCCGCGCGATGCTGCTGCTTGGCGAAGCCGCTTACGCGCGCGGGCTGCCGCTTGAGCACTATGCCTTCCCGACCATGGGATTGCCGGAATACCGTCCGATCGCGCCGCCGGTCGATCCTGCAGTTGTCTATTCAATCGCGCGCCAGGAAAGCCATTTCAATCAGAAGACGGTCTCGAGCGCGAATGCAATGGGCCTGATGCAGGTTACGCCCGCCGCCGGCATCGATACTGCCGCAAAATACAAGGTTACCTACAACCGCGAGCGCCTGTTGAAGGATCCGGTTTACAATATGCAAATGGGAGCTGCCGAATTGGCCAATTTGTTTGGCGGCTATAACGGCTCCTATATCCTCACTTTTGCCGGATATAACGCCGGCCGCGGCCGCGTCAGGCAATGGATTGCAGCCTACGGCGATCCGCGCGATCCCAGCGTCGATCCGGTTGACTGGGTGGAGCGCATTCCGATTTCGGAAACACGAAACTACGTCGAGCGGGTCATGGAGAACCTGCAGATCTACCGCGCACGCTTCGGCGGCGGCACCAGGCTCCTGATCGAAGCCGACATACGACGCGGTGGCGCCCGCTGATCCTTCGCAATGACTGACTCCGCCTCAACAAGCGATGGTCCGTACAGCACCTTTGTTACCGCCCCGGACGGGCTGCGTCTCCATGCCCGCTGCTACGGCAACCGCCATGCGGCCGCATTGCCCGTCGTGTGCCTGCCTGGACTTGCCCGCACAGCAGCCGATTTCGACGTCCTTGCTGCCGCTCTTTCTCATGATGCCGCCCACCCTCGCCGCGTTGCCGCGCTTGATTACCGCGGACGCGGCCTTTCACAATTCGATCGCAACCCGGCGAATTATTCGCTGCCCGTGGAACTGGCCGACGTTATCGCAGTGCTCACCGCGGGCGAACTGCTGCCGGCGGTATTCGTCGGCACGTCGCGCGGGGGTATTCTTGCAATGCTTCTTGCGGCGGTCCGTCCGACCGCAATCGCCGGTGTCGTCCTCAACGATATCGGACCCGTCATCGAGCCGCAGGGGCTCATGCGCATCAAGAGCTATGTCGGCAAGCTCCCCCAGCCGCGAACTTTCGAGGAAGGCGCCGAGATTCTGCGGCGGCTGTTTCATTCCCAGTTTCCACGGCTTGGACCCGAGGATTGGCTGGCGGGAGCACATCGGACGTTCAGGCAGGAAAACGGCCGGCTGGTCACAACCTATGACCCTAAACTCGCAGCCGCCATGGCGGAAATAGATCTTGAGCGGCCGGTACCGGCGCTTTGGAAGGAGTTTGACGCGCTTGCGAATGTGCCGGTGATGGTCATTCGCGGCGCAAATTCCGACATCCTGTCGGCTACGACCGTGACACAGATGCGGGCACGTCATCCGGCGCTCGAAATGCTCGAAGTGCCTGACCAGGGCCACGCGCCGTTGCTTGCCGAGCCGGATGTGATTTCGTCAATTGCGGGATTTATCGGGCGCTGCGACCAGGCCAACAGGCAGGCAGCTATTCGATCCTGACATCGGGCTTTTCAATTCGGCGGATCTTTGTGTCTGAGCGGCTCGACCGACAGGTTGCCCGGATTTTCGCCGCGCTGGTAACGTTCCCAGATCGTCGAGTATGCAGCTTCGACATGGGACGTGAACCGCTTGGTATCGAAGAGCGGAGAGGTCTGGCGCAGGACACGAATCTTCTCTTTGACCGCCGCGAGCAGTGGCGGTTCCCGGGCCAAACGCATCGCGATCTGTTGGTACTCCGGGATCGTGCGAGCAATGAGCTCGTCGACGCCGAGCGCCGAAAGCAAACTGGTGGCGACCCGACCCCCGAACGTTTCACCGGTGCAGGTGAGAACCGGGGTGCCTGCCCATAGTGCGTCGCAGGCGGTCGAATGCGCACCGAGCGGAAACGAATCAAGAAAGAGATCGGCCAGCCGATGCCGGGCAAGGTGGTCCTCGTTGCGCTCAACGCGACGTGCGAATACCAGCCGCCCGGACCCCACGCCACGCGATTCCGCTTCGCGCAACAGGTTTTGCCGGGCTGTCTCATCACCGACTGAAAGCCAAAGCACGCTTTTTTCAGTCTCGCACAGCAGTTGCATCCAGACATCAAAAATCTGGGGCGAGATCTTGTAACTGTTGCAAAAGGAGCAAAAGACGAACCCCTCGGCCGGCAGCCCCTCCTCCTTACGCGACGGCGTTGTTGGCGAAATCGCCCGCCTGGAGTCGGTTCCCATGAACGTCTCCGGCAGGTAGATAATCTTCTCGCGGTACAGATTTTGCTCGTGTTCAGGGATGACGATCCGATCAGCCAAAATATAATCGACGTAGGGCGCGCCGGTGCTGCCCGCATAGCCCAGGTACATGATTTGCAGGGGCGCAGGCCGTCGGGCGAAAACGCCGGGGCGCGCGCTTTCAGTCGGCCCCATCAGGTCGACCGCAATATCGATTTCCTGTTCGCGCAGCATGTTCGCAATATCCGCATCAGTCTTGTCGTGCACGTCGACAAACCTGTCAAAGGCATTTTCGAGACGTTGGCGCAGCGGCGTCCGTTCAGCCTTGCCGAATGCAAACGCCATCGTTTCAAAACGCGCATGATCGTGCTGCTCAAACATGCCGACGAGCAGGTGTGAAACCGGATGATCGCGAAAATCGGCTGACAGATATGCGACGCGAATTCGGTCATGACGATACGTTGGCCCGCTCCAATGGGGGGTCGGCGAAGGAAATTCGCGATCGCAGAACAGATTTGCACATCGGGTCTGCAGCGACTGGCTGGAGCCCGCCGCCAGGAAAGCAAAAGGCCGCGATACCGGGCGCCCCTCGCTCACTCCGTTCATAAGACGCCTGGCTTCGTCCCCATAGTTGCTCCAATTGCAAATCATCATTTTTGCAAAGAAGCGGTCGCCTTCTACATACTCAGCCTGCGGTTCCATGCTGAATGATTGGTCATAGGCCGCAAACGCTTCGGCAAACCTGCGCGCTTCGAACAGCACATTGCCACGGTTGTAGTGAAAGCCTGGATTGCGAGGCTGCAAAGCAAGAGCCGTGGACAAGCCGCCGATGGCTTCATCGCTGCGATGCAGGCGGTGCAGGGCATTCGCGCGACTTGCATGAAACTCGGCATTCTGCGGATTGAGGGACAGTGCCGTTTCGTAACTCGCCAGCGCATCGTCATAGCGCCTCAGTTCGACCAGGGCGTTTCCACGGTTGCAGTGCGCCTGGGAATATTTGGGGTCACTTTGTATCGCCGCGTCGAAGCAGGACAACGCCTCTTCGAAGCGCCGCCGAAACATCAGGATTCCCCCGCGGTTGAGGTGCGCCTCGCGAAGACCCGGATTCAGCGACAGAGCTTTTCCGAACGATACGAGGGCATCATCAAGGCGTCCGAGGCGAAGCAGGACATTACCGTGGTTGAATTGCGCGCCAGCGTCATTCGGATTGAGAGCCACTGCCTTGCTCAGCAGACGTTCGGCTTCCGGAAAATCGCTCTGCTGGGCCTTGAGGAGTCCGAACATGACCAACACCGGGAATTGGTCCGCATCGGCACTCAGGATCCGGCGATAGAGATGTTCGGCTTCGGCAAGACGGCCCACCCGGTGGGCGGCCATCGCCTGCTGAAAATCCCCCATATACGCCGGAGATAAGCGCGGAGGGCTGCCCGATCCGGATGCTTCGCGTGTCACGGCTCGGCTCGGCATGAACGCGCTACATTGCAGCACGCGCGCCCCGCGATCTGGCTAGTCATAGTCGGCTACTATAGATTGCGTGCACCAGCAGTTCCTAAACGACTACGGACGTTCCGGCAATGACTTCAGAAAATCAACTGACGCTGACTTTTCGCTGTGCGCCAGAGCTCGCCTCGGTGCTGCCGCCGCCATTTGCCGCGATCGAAGGCCTGCCGGACTGGTTCAAGGCTCTGCCGCAGAAGTCTCACAATCCGATCACGAACCGGGAAGAGCAGACGGTCAAACGTTGCCCTCCGTTCATTGACGCGATGACCTTTGGCTTTCTCATTCCGCTGCCATGCGATCTTCACGTCAGAAACGGCGAGTTCACCTGGCAATTCGAAACCCAGCTCAGTGCCGTCAACTCTTCGCTGAGGTCGCCGATTTCCTTTCACGACGCCAGCCAGGC
>DASRGR010000018.1:0-178969 GCA_035650955.1 Pseudolabrys sp. | reverse complement strand
TGGTCGAGCACAGGCTTGCCCCAGACATGCACGGTCGCCTCGGTGCCGAAGCCGAACCAGCTCTTCTTCTCGCGCGCCTTCACGCGCAGCGAAACCAGCAGGCGGTCGCCTGACGCCGACAGGCCGGCGCTCAGCACCTCGACGTCGACCGGGCCGCTGCCGTCATCAGGGAAATGGCGGCCCCTGAGTTGGGGCTCGAGCAGCCCGTTGAGCTCGGTGAAAGGCATGTCGATCGGCACGCCGACGGCCAGCACGCCGTCCCGCATCGGCGGGACAAGCTCGAGCTGCGCCGGGAACGGGCAATTCGGCCTGGTCTGGCCAGGCACGATGCGCGTTTCCGCCTGCACGCCGATCGTGATCGTGAGGTTGCGCGCATCGACCTGCGGCTGCGCAGCGGAAGCGCGTACCGGCCGCATCTCCAGCCAGAGCGGCGGCAGCCCGGTCTTGCCGCCGCCCAGCGGAATCGAGCGGCACATCTTTGCCCACTGCTCGCGCGCGCTGCGCTCGATGGTCGGATCGCTGCGCAGGCGCGCCTGCAGCGCGGCGATCTGGCTGCTGACTACGGGATCGAGCATCGGCTTGATCTCGCCGGCGAGGTTCACCTTGACGCCTGCGATGTTCGTTCCGGCATCGCCGAAATCGAGACGGCCGGCGAGGTTCGGCTCGATGCGCCAGGCGGAGGTGAGCTGGGGGCGAGCGGTGACGATGACGTTGCCGCGGAAGTCGGTGCGCTGGTCGAGCGTCTTCATCGCGAGGTTGTCGATCTGCCTGCCGACGGCGCTGCCGGCGAACAGTCCGCCGATCGCCCCGCCGATGCCGCCCACGACCTTTCCGGCGGTGTTGCCGATCTGGCCGGTGATCCGGATGCTGCCGTTGAGCGGCGTCGTGATGGTAAGCGTGTTCTGCTGGCCGGTCGCATACATGGTGCCGCGCGAGACGGTGAGCCCGATCTCGGCCTGTCCGAGCAGCTGCGTCACCGGGTTGTCGTTCTTGCCGGCGAACTCCCGCGGCGTTGCCGTGTCGAGCGCGTGGCCGATAGCCGCGAGCGAAATCGCAACCGGCGCGGTCACGTGCGAGGTGCGCGAGACCGGTTGCAGCGGGGGTGGCGGCTTGAGAATGGCGAGGGCATCTGACAGGCCGCTGTCGGCCGGCGGGACGAAGCGGTTGAGCGCCCACAGCGTTGCCGCAAAGAAGCGGCCGGCAATGCCGACAGCGGCGAGGCCCAGACGGAACATGCGCGAGCGCCCGAACAGGCGGATCGGCGCCGTCGCATGGTAGATGAAAGTGTCGAGACCGCCGCGCATGCACGTCCCGCCCGAATCGCCGCCGCGAATCTAGGCGGGTCGCAGCGCCTTCGCCAGCGCCGGAAGTGCCGCAGGCTCTCTATTCCGTCTGCCGCAGGGGAGAGGGAATCGTGCCGCGGATGCGGACCTGTTGGGTATCGCCTACTTGATCGACAAATTCAGCGTCCTGACCATGTCGCCCCACTTGCCGACCTCGGCCTTGAACATGGCCTCGGCCTGCGCGGGCGAGCCCTCGATCGGATCGAAGCCGATGTCGGACAGCTTCTTGCGCGCGTCCGGACTTCTTACCGTCTCGTTGATCGCGGCATTGAGCGTCGCAACGATCTGCGGATCGGTCTTGGCCGGCACGAAGAAGCCGACCCAGGAGGCGGCGGTGAAGCCGGGGAAGCCGGACTCGGCAAACGTCGGCACGTTCGGCGTGGCCGCCACGCGCTTGTCGGCCGCGATGCCGAGGCCCTTGATCTTGCCGCCGGCGACCTGCGCCGCCGCGCCGCCGCCGAGCGTGGTGGCGAGCAAATCGATCTGGTTGCCGAGCGTGGCGTTCATCGCGGGCGCGCCGCCCTGAAACGGCACGTGCGTCGCGTCGATCCCGGCGACCTTCTTGAAGAAATATTCCGCGGCGATGTGGGAGCCGCTGCCGACGCCGGCCGAGCCGAAAGTGATCGCCTTGCCTTTCGCCGCCTTGACGAAATCGGCGAGCGTATTGGCTGGATTGCCCGGACCGGTGAGGAGGGATTCGGGGCTCGACGCGACGATGGCGACCGTCCTGAAATCCGCCGCCGAGAACGGCTTGGTTTCGCGCAGCGTTTCGTTGATGGCGAGCGCGGTCGTCGTGACCAGGATCGTGTAGCCGTCGGCGGCTGCGTGCGCGACGGCGCCGGCCGCAATATTGCCGCCCGCCCCGCCGCGGTTCTCGACCACCACGTTCTGGCGCAGGCGCTCGCCCAGGCCCTGGCCGACCATGCGCGCCAGCGTGTCGGCGACGCCGCCCGCCGCGAAGGCGACGATGAGCGTGATCTTGTTCGACGGATAAGTGTCGGCATCCGCCCGTCCGCCGGCGATGACGAGCAGCAGCGTAGCCAGAACGGCTGTTGTGTGCCGGAATAAACGCGAACGTGCCATGACGTGACCCCCGGAATCGCGGCGTGTTCTCTTTTTCGAGCGGGCGGGATTATCCCATCCCGTCGCCGCAGTGACAACAAAGGCACGATTGCAATTGATGCGGAATTTCGCCGGAGCTGTCCGCGCGGGGCCAAGTGACGCCGCCGCGGCCTAGCTCACGGCGCGGCCTGGTGCTGCCTTGGCGACCGCCGGGATCGGCGACAGCTCGTTCACCTGGTAATGCGCCAGTGCCTTCAGCGCGTCCACGTCGACAAATTTCAGATGCCTGTCCTTGTCGACGATCAGCCTGTCGGTACGCAGCTGCTGCATCATGCGGTTGAGGTGCGGCACGCTGAGGCCCAGCACGTCGGCGAGGATCTCCTGCGAGAACGGCAGCGTGAATCCGTCATCGTCGGCGCGGCCGACGGTGCGGAGCCGCGTATGAACTTCGAGCAGGAAGTGCGACAGGCGCTCGATCGGCGTGCGACGCCCCAGGTTGACGACGTGCTCGGCGTTTGTGGTCAGCTCCTGCACGGCCATCCAGCACAGCGCCAGTGCAAATTGCGGCCGCTGGTAGCAAAGCTGGATGTATGACTCCAGTCCGCAGACACTCACCTTGAGATCGGTGATGGCGGTGACGGAGTACATCGCGCGGTCGTAGAAGCTGCCCGGCAATCCGACCACATCGCCCGGCAAAACGACGTTGACGATCTGCCGCTTGCCATTGCGCAGCAGCTTGTAGCGCACGGAAAATCCATCCTTGACGAAGCACAGCTTGCGGAATTCCCGGCCGTCGACCACGAGGTCATGACGCCGGCGCACCGCCAGATCACCGTCAATAATCGCAGCGAATGATTTCAGATCGGCGGCGCCGAACTCAGCGTGCTGCAGCAGCCGCGCAACGAATGGATGCCGGTCCAATGTGTCCCCTGTGGTTTTTTGCTTTTTTTTACCGTCATCGGGCAAAGAGTAACCGGTTTCATTAATATCAATCAATAATTGAAATTAAGGCATGCGGCCGAAACGAGCGTCGGATGCGACATGACTCTGCCAGGAACTGGAAAACGGACGCCGGTACCATGGGCAATGAAAATTCACGGACCGGAAGCAGCAGACAAAACCACGTGCGGCAAATCGTCATAAATCGAAATGAGGCTGGACAAAAGCGACGACGAGTGGGCCGACAGCGTCGGCAAGATGCCTGCAACGATTTTCATCGCGTGCCTTGGCGCGCTGTCCTACGGATTTCTCCTGCCGCTGGTTATCGGATGACGACGGTAGTTGGCCGTCGCCCTGTGCAAGGCGGCAAGCATGCCGCGTGAAATCACCGGCCACAAACCGAAGCTCGTTCGCGATGATTGCCGGGTTCAGGCGCTCACGCGCTGGCGCCGCGTCGGTTTACGAAGCGGGTCTTCGCTGGCAAAATGATATGTATTGCCGCCCTCGTCTTTGGACCGATAGAGCGCCTTGTCGGCCTTTTTCATGAGCTCTTCGGAGTTCGTCCCGTCACCGGGCGCAACGGCAATCCCGATGCTTAGTCCGATCGAAACATTTTGCCCGTCGAAGCGATAGGCCGCGCTGACCGAATCTATCAGCCGCCTCGCCAGCGCTGTCGTGTCGGAAGCGCGTTCGTAGGAGATCTGCAGCACCGCGAATTCGTCGCCTCCCAGGCGCGCAATGGTGTCGGTATCGCGCACGCAGGCGCGCATCCGCCTGGCAACCGCCTGCAGCAGCTTGTCGCCGGCCGGATGGCCGAGCGTGTCGTTTACGGCCTTGAAGCCGTCGAGATCCATGCTGAAAACTGCGACGCAAGTCTGCCCTTTCGTGCCGGCGAGAAGGGCATCGAGCTTCTCCTGGAAACAGGCCCTGTTGGCCAGATCCGTGAGGGTGTCGTAGTGCGCCATGTGTGAGATCTTTTCCTCGGCGCGCCGGCGTTCCGTGAAGTCGTTGAAGGTCACGACGAAGCCGCCGTCGGCCATAGGCGAGCAGAGCGACGAGTAGATTGTCCCGTTGTTGCGCTCGAAGACGATACGGCCGGGCTTCCTCGAATTGAGGATCGCCTGCAGCTCGCCGAGAACCTGCGTCGCGTTCTTCATTCCGACCTTTGTCAATCCGTAGGCGACCTCCAGGGATTCCTGGGGCGTCGTCCCGATCGCCAGTTCTTTCCACTGATCCCACGGCATGCCGAATATGTCGGCCATCCGCCTGTTGGTGACGCTGAGCTTGCCGGCGCTGTCATACATCAGCAAGCCTTGCGTCATGTTGTTCAGCGCAGCATCAAAGCGGACGTTTTGCTCCTTTATCATGTCGTTTGCGGCCTCAAGCTTGCGGGCTGATTGACGTATCCCGAAAACGAAGGCTGCAAGCAGGGCGCTCAGAAGGAAGCCGGACACCAGAACAATCGTCGAATACTCCTGCCAGGAGAAAACGAACCCCGCCGGTCTCGGCGGCTCCGGTGTGATTACGACCGTCCAGTCTCTGCCGCCGATATCGATCGGAAACGTTCGATGCATCTTCCTGGAAAGTTCCGCTTGCTGAATCGCCTCGACCGGACTCGAGTCGACACGGGACTTGAAGTACACCGGCAGATCGGTCGGAGAGGCGCCAGGCGCGTACACGTAAAGGCGTACCGGTGTTTTGACGCCGGCCAGTATGGCGTCAATCATGGCCTCGATCTGAAAGACACCTTGCACAATCCCGCGCAGGTTGCGACGGCGATCCTCCACTGTCTGGTGCGGCAGTCCGCGCGCGTAGACCGGGATACCGACCCAGAATCCGCGGCGGTCACCTGTCCGATGTGAAGCACAAGCGGCGGCGATGAAAACAACGCGTTTTCGTCGCGGATGCGATTGATGGTTTGCTCGCGCACACCGCCGTCGCGATTGTCGAGGCCATATACGCGGGATGTCCGCGGTTCGCTCGAGTAGAATTTCGGAAAATATTCGTCGCGGGCGGGCGCGACCGGCAGACTGCTGTCGGGGACGATCGCGCGAATATGGTAATCGGGCAGCCCGTCGCGGGCTCCCTCGAGCTCATGGGCGGCGCGCTGTTCGTGCGTTACTCGCGGCAGCCATGCGACGTTCAGAATCGCCGGGTGCCCTTCGAGCAACGTCTTTGAAAAAGTTTCGAATTCATCGCGCGTGATGTGCTCGGATGAATCGAAAAGCGCGCGTAGGGAATGAAGCTTGTCCCAGTAATCACCAATGCCGTTCCGCAGGATCATTCGCTGGTTGTTGGCGCGGTTAAAAAATTGCATCTCGCGCGCGCGGGTTTCGGCCGTCGCCGTAAGATGCCACGCGCCGAGCGTGACGAGTAAACCGACCACGCCGAGGACCAGCGACGGTATCCACGGCGGCAGCCGCGTGCAGAAAGCAATGTTGAGATAACGGCTCATCATCGCGACGCGCGTATAGATTGAGACGACTCTTGTTCCCGATCGGAATGCACGGGATTGTGCACTACAGAAATTCTACAATGACTGGACAGGTATATTTCAGCTAGGGAAAGTACGTAGCGCTATTAAACAGCTGGTGGCCGGCCTTCCTGCGATCGGCAGCGCATATATTTACCGAACCGCGACGGGCACCCGAGGCGTGACCGCTCAATGCGGCCGGCCCAGCCGATGCAGCTTGAGCACGGTGTACACCGCGTCGCTTGCCGGTGTGGCGATGCCGAGCTCGCGGCCGAGCGCGCGCACCTTGCCGGCCAGCCAGTCGAGCTCCAGGCGATTTCCGCGCTCGAGGTCGTGCGCCATCGATGCCTTCATCCCGGGTTCGACCTTGTTCACGACGAAATTCATCCGGTCGTCGAGATAGGCGGGATCGAGCGCGACGCCCTTGGCCCTGCCGACGGCGAACGCCTCCTCCATCAGCGCGCGGAAGAAGCCGCGCAACTCCGGATCGGCGACGATCGGCCCGATGGACGAGCGCAGGCTCGCGGTCGAGCCGGCCATCGCCGTGAGGAAAATGAATTTCTGCCAGAGCTCGCGCTGGATGTCGTCGGAGAGCCCGATGTCAAGTTTGGCCGCCTTGCCGGCGTCGACGAAGGCATCGAGCTTCGGGTCCGGCTTTTTGTCGGCGCGGCCAAAGCGGATCGTGGCAAAGCTGCTGGTATGTCTGATCACGCCCGGAGAACCGATCACGGTGGCGATATAGGCGGCGCCGCCGATGACCCGGTCGGCGCCGAGGACCGACGACAGCCGTTCGACGCTATCGACGCCGTTCTGGAACGTGATCAGGCGGCTGTCCGGACCGAGCAGCGGCCGCGCGGAGGCGCCGGCCGTCTCGGTGTCCCACAGCTTCACGGCGAACAGCACGATGTCGACGGGCCCGATCTTCGCCGGGTCGTCGGTGACATTCGGCTTCGGCAGATGCAGGTCGCCATGCACGCTCTCGACCTTGAGGCCGTTCCCGGCGATTGCGTCGCGATGCGCGCCACGCGCGATGAAGAAGACGTCGTGGCCCGCGGCCGCGAGCCGCGCACCGAAGTAACCGCCGACCGCACCGGCCGCCATCGCTGCAATACGCATGTGTCCATCCATTCATTTCAGGCGAAGAGGAGCGGGTTTAACCAAACCGGGCACCGTTGTCATGCAGAGCGCAGAAAAAGGCCCGGCGCGAGGCCGGGCCCTGTTGCGGAAAATAGGGGATTTGATCAGTAGACACCCGGCCGGCGAAGTCGATCCCATGCTGCCTGCGCAGGGCCGACCGGCTGGGCTGCATAGGACTGCGCCGCAACCGGATGCACCGGCACCGAAGCCCTTGCGACCGGCGTCTGCGGCAGCACCACCACCTTTGCGCCGACTTGAACGCGGCTGAACAGGTCGATGATGTCCTCGTTGGTGAGGCGGATGCAGCCGCTCGAGACGTGCCTGCCGATCGTGCTCGGCGCGTTGGTGCCGTGAATGCGGTACTGCGTGCCGCCGATGTAGAGCGCGCGGGCGCCGAGCGGATTACCGGGGCCGCCGGCCGTCATGCGCGGCAGATAAGGCTGGCGCGCGACCATCTCCGGCGGCGGATACCAGTCCGGCCACTCGGCCTTCCGCTCGATCGATTTCACGCCCGACCAGGTGAAACCCTGGCGGCCGACGCCGATGCCGTAGCGGATCGCCTTGCCGCCGCCGAGCACGTAGTAGAGATAAGTGTGCGGCGTATCGACGATGACGGTGCCGGGCGCTTCGTGGCCCGAGTAGCTGACGACCTGCCGGCGCAGGTTCGGCGCGAGCTGAGCGTCGTCCGATTCTTCGGCAGGTTCGGGCTGCACGGCCTGCGGCGCGATCTGCATCGGAGCCGGGGGAGTGAGGAATGCGAACAGCGGTTCGGCGTTCGCAACGTTGCACGACAGCGCGGCGGCAGCCGCCAGCGCGGCGACTGACTTCGACATGACACCCTCGTCGGTACACCCTCCCGTCTTCGGTCGGGACAATGGCCGAGAACGTTCAAAGGTTCCCTGAAGCCGAAGCAGCAAAAACCCTTAAGCCCCGGGAACGATTTGCGGAAAACCGGATTTGCGAATTTTTAGTCTTGTTTGGCCCTGTGCCAGCCGACCACGGCGTCCGGCACGCTGTCGGTCGAGGCGAAATATGGCTTGATGTCGAGCAGCGGCGTGCCGTCGAGGCAGTCGAGCCCGACCACGGACAGCCGGTTGCCGTCCACCCGCAGGAGCTTGACCACGCTCATGGCCACCGGGTTCGGCCGCGCCGGCGAGCGCAGCGCGAAGGTGCCGCGCTGCACGCCGTAATGTCCCGGCACCTGCAGCACCAGATTTCGCGGCGACCGGTCCATCCAGTAGAGCAGCACGAGGTGCGAGCAGCTCTCGACGTCCTTGAGCGCTTCCCGCCAGCGCGGGTCAACGTCGGCCACGCAGACGGCCTCGGATTCGCGGGCATTCTTCGGACAGTCCTTGCGCTCCTTCCAGGGCGTGTGGATACGGCCGATGAAGTAAAGGCCGGCATCGGTTTTCACCGGCAGTTCGACTGCCTTCTCGCCGTCGCGGATACCGAAATCTTTGCTCGCGCCCATTTTGTTCCTTCGCCCATTTTGTTCCTTATCGCCACGAAGTCGTGTTGTCGTTCAGGAACACTACCAATTACAGCCCGGGAACGCCGACCGGCTGACGCCTTTGGGCCGCGCAATCGTACGGGAGGGTTGCCGCCAGCTCCTTCAACGTATAAAGATATCCTTATATAGTGGGAAATTGCCCAAAAGCAGGCCATGACCGCCAAAGCCAAGCTCGGGTTTGAGGCTCTCAACACGGCCCTGAAAGCGGCCGGCGAGGAGACCCGCCTGCGTGTCCTGGCGCTGCTCGCCGAGGCGGAGCTCACCGTCTCCGACCTCACCGACATCCTGCGGCAGTCCCAGCCGCGTATCTCGCGCCATCTCAAGCTCCTGGTCGAAGCGGGGCTCGTCGAGCGTTTCCGCGAAGGTACCTGGGCGTTTTTCCGGCTCGCCGAACATGGCGGCGGTGCCGACGTCGCGCGCGCGCTGATCGATCGCTTGAACGCCGACGACCGGATCATCGCGCGCGACCGCGAACGCCTCGCCTCGGTGCGGCAGGCCCGCGCCGCCGCCGCGCAGGCCTATTTCCGCGCCCACGCCGCCGAGTGGGACCGCATCCGCAAGCTGCACGTCGCCGACGAGGCGGTGGAGGAGGCGATCCGCGCCGCGCTCGCCGACAAGCCCTTCCGTTCCCTGCTCGATCTCGGCACCGGCACCGGGCGCATGCTCGAGATGTTCGGCCCCACGATCGAGCGCGGGCTCGGCCTCGATCTGTCGCTCGACATGCTGCTGCTCGCACGCGACCGGATCGAGCGCGCGGGTCTCAAAAACTGCAGCGTGCGGCAGGGCGACATCTACGATCTTCCGCTCGCCAACGACTCCTTCGACGTCGTCATCCTGCATCAGGTGCTGCACTTCCTCGATGACGGCGCGCGGGCGATCCGCGAGGCGGCGCGCGTGCTGCGTCCGGGCGGGCGGCTGCTGGTCGTCGACTTTGCGCCGCACGAGCAGGAGTTCCTGCGCGAGCAGTTCGCGCACCGGCGTCTCGGCTTCGCGCCCGAGACGGTGACGCAGTGGATCACCTCGTCGGGCCTCGAGCCGGCGATGCACAAGTCGCTCGCGCCCGAGCCCGGCTCCGAGGGCAAGATCGCTGTCTCCCTCTGGCTCGCGCGAGACACGCGGGCATTGATGGCGACGCCGCTGCGCCGCGAGGTGGCGTGATGAACAGTCCAGTGCGTCTAAGTCGGTTCGCGCGCGGAGAGACGCGCCGCATCGGCGTGTCGTTCGAGTTCTTCCCCCCGAACAGCGAAGAGATGGACAAGATCCTGTGGGAGTCGATCGAGCGGCTCGCGCCGCTGGCGCCCGATTTCGTGTCGGTGACCTACGGTGCCGGCGGAACCACGCGCGAGCGCACGCATGCGACCGTGAAGCGCATTCTGGCGGAGACGCCGCTGACGCCCGCCGCCCACCTGACCTGCGTCGCCGCCACCCGTAACGAAGTCGATGCGATCGTGCGCACCTACCACGATGCCGGCGTGCGCCATATCGTGGCGCTGCGCGGCGATCCGGTCGGCGGCGCCGGCGCGCGCTATGCACCGCATCCGGGCGGATACGAAAATGCGGCCGATCTGGTCGGCGGCATCAAACGTATCGCGCCCGATTTCGAGATTTCCGTATCGGCCTATCCGGAAAAACACCCGGACAGCCCGACGGTCGAGGCCGATATCGACATGCTCAAGGCCAAGGTCGACGCCGGCGCGAGCCGTGCCATCACCCAGTTCTTCTTCGAGAACGACCTTTATTTCCGCTATCTCGATCGCGTGCGGGCGCGCGGCATCGATATCCCGATCGTTCCGGGCATCGTGCCGGTGCAGAATTTCAAGGCGATCACCGGCTTTGCCAGGCGATGCGGCGCCTCGGTTCCGCAATGGATTGCCGACCGTTTCCACGGCCTCGATAACGATGCCGCGACGCGCAAGCTCATCGCCGCGGCGGTTGCCGCCGAGCAGGTGTTCGATCTCGTCGACCGCGGCGTCACCACGTTCCATTTCTACACGATGAATCGCGCCGACCTCGTGTTCGCGATCTGCCACCTGCTGGGCCTGAGGCCGGCGGCGCAAGCCGTCAGCTGAGCCGGAGTTTCATGTTGTGACCGCGTCCCACCCCGGCGTCCGAAGCGAATTCATGGAGCTGCTGCGCCAGCGCATCCTGGTGCTCGACGGCGCCATGGGCACCATGATCCAGGGGCTCAAGCTCAACGAGGAGGGCTACCGGGGCGCGCGGTTCGACGCCTGGAACCGGGAAGTGCGCGGCAACAACGACCTGCTCAATCTCAGCCGGCCCGAGGCCGTGCGTGACATCCATCTCGCCTACTTCCGGGCCGGCGCCGACATCGTCTCGACCAACACCTTCTCCTCGACGGCGATCGCGCAGGCCGACTACGGCATGGAAGGCATTGCCTACGAACTCAACCAGGCCGGTGCGACGCTCGCGCGCGAGGCTGCGGCGCAGGCGGAGAAAGAAGATGGCCGCCGGCGTTTCGTCGCCGGCGCGCTCGGGCCGACCAACCGCACCGCCTCGATCTCGCCGGACGTCGCCAACCCGGGCTTCCGCGCCATCACCTTCGATCAGCTGCGCGCCGCCTATGGCGAACAGGCGCGCGGGCTCATCGACGGCGGTGCCGATCTGCTGCTGATCGAGACCATTTTCGACACCCTCAATGCCAAGGCGGCGATCTTCGCAATCTCGGAATTGTGCGAGGAGCGCGCGCTCGACGTGCCGGTGATGATCTCCGGCACCATCACCGATCGCTCGGGCCGGCTGCTCTCGGGGCAGACGCCCGGCGCGTTCTGGAATTCGGTCAAGCACGCCAACCCTGTGACCATCGGGCTCAACTGCGCGCTTGGCGCGCGCGAGATGCGCGCACACATCGAGGAACTCGGCCGCCTCGCCGATACCTTCGTCTGCGCCTATCCGAACGCAGGCCTGCCCAACGAGTTCGGCTACTACGACGAGAGCCCGGCCTACATGGCCGAGCTGCTCGGCGAATTCGCCGAGGCCGGTCTTGTGAATATCGTCGGCGGCTGCTGCGGCACCACGCCGGAGCACATTGCCGCCATTGCCAAGGCCGTCGCAGGCAAAAAGCCGCGCGCGGTCCCGGGCGTGCCGCGGCAGCTCCGGCTGTCCGGACTCGAGCCCTTCGCGCTCACGCCGGAAATTCCCTTCGTGAACGTCGGCGAGCGCACCAACGTCACCGGCTCGGCCAAGTTCCGCAAGCTGATCAGCGCCGGCGATTATGCGGCCGCGCTATCGATTGCCCGCGAGCAGGTGGAAAACGGCGCGCAGGTGATCGACGTCAACATGGACGAGGGCCTGCTCGATTCCGAGCAGGCAATGACGACGTTCCTCAACCTCATCGCCGCCGAGCCCGACATTGCGCGGGTCCCGGTGATGGTCGATTCGTCGAAGTTCTCGGTGATCGAGGCGGGCCTGAAATGCCTGCAGGGCAAATCGGTGGTGAACTCGATTTCGCTGAAAGAGGGCGAGGAGGCGTTCATCGCGCACGCCCGCACCGTGCGCCGCTACGGCGCGGCCGTCGTCGTGATGGCGTTCGACGAGCAGGGACAGGCCGATACGCTCGAGCGCAAGACGGCGATCGCAAAGCGCGCCTACGACATCCTGGTCGACAAGGTCGGCTTCCCGCCGGAGGACATCATCTTCGATCCGAACATCTTTGCCGTCGCGACCGGCATGGAGGAGCACAACAGCTACGGCCTCGCTTTCATCGAGGCCGCCCGGAAAATCCGCGCCGACCTGCCGCACGTCCACGTCTCCGGGGGCGTGTCGAACCTGTCGTTTTCGTTCCGCGGCAACGAGCGGGTGCGGCAGGCCATGCACTCGGTATTCCTCTTCCACGCCATCAAGGCCGGCATGGACATGGGCATCGTCAATGCCGGCCAGATCGCGGTCTACGACGATCTCGATCCCGAGCTGCGCGAGGCCTGCGAGGACGTCGTGCTCAACCGCCGCCCCGATGCGGCCGAGCGGCTGCTCGATCTGGCGAAGAAATTCCAGGGCGCCGGGCAGGGCGGCAAGGAAGTCGATCTCGCCTGGCGCGAGCAGCCGGTGGAGAAGCGGCTCGCGCACGCGCTGGTGCATGGCATCACCGACTTCATCGATGCCGACGTGGAAGAGGCGCGCCTGCGGGCGAAGCGCCCGCTCGAGGTGATCGAAGGACCGTTGATGGAGGGCATGAACATCGTCGGCGACCTGTTCGGCTCGGGAAAGATGTTCCTGCCGCAGGTGGTGAAATCTGCGCGCGTGATGAAGCAGGCCGTCGCCTACCTGATGCCGTTCATGGAGCAGGAAAAGGACGGCCGCCAGCACGGCGGCTCGAACGGCAAGATCGTCATGGCGACGGTGAAAGGCGACGTGCACGACATCGGCAAGAACATCGTCGGCGTTGTGCTTCAGTGCAACAATTACGAGGTCGTCGACCTCGGCGTGATGGTACCGGCGGCCAAGATTCTCGAGACGGCCCGCGCAGAGAATGCCGACATCATCGGGCTCTCCGGGCTTATCACGCCGTCACTCGATGAAATGTGCCACGTGGCAGCCGAGATGGAGCGCCAGGGCTTCGAGCTGCCGTTGATGATCGGCGGGGCAACGACCAGCCGCGTGCACACGGCGGTCAAAATCCACCCGAATTACAGGCGTGGACAGGCGGTCTATGTGAACGATGCGAGCCGCGCGGTGGGCGTGGCCCAGACCCTGATGTCGGTGGATACCCGCGCCAACTACGTGGCCGAGCTGCGCGGCGAATACGCGCGCATTGCGGCGGCGCATGCGCGGGCGCAGGCGGACAAGGCGCGTCTTCCGCTTGCCGCCGCGCGCGCCAACGCGCTCAAGCTCGACTGGTCGGGCGCTTACCGGCCGCCGAAGCCGACGTTTACCGGGACGGAGGTGCTCAACGATTATCCGGTCAGGGAGCTCATCGATTATATCGACTGGACGCCGTTCTTTTCGACCTGGGAACTGTCCGGAAAATTCCCGGCGATTCTTGACGATGCCAAGTTCGGGCAGGCTGCACGCTCTCTGTACGAGGATGCGCGCGCCATGCTCGACAAGATCGTCGGCGAGCATTGGTTCAGGGCAAGCGCCGTACTCGGCTTCTGGCCCGCCAATGCAGATGGCGACGATATTCTTGTCTATGGCGATGAAATGCGCGACGAACCGACTGCCGTGCTGCACTCGCTGCGCCAGCAGCTTTCGAAGCGCGAAGGCCGTGCCAATATGGCGCTGAGCGATTTCATCGCCCCGCGCGCGAGCGGGCTTGCCGACTATATCGGCGGTTTCACCGTCACAGCCGGGATCGGCGAGGATGAGGTCGCGGAGCGATTCAAGCGCGCCAACGACGACTACTCGGCCATCATGGTGAAGGCGCTCGCTGACCGGCTTGCGGAAGCCTTTGCCGAGAGACTGCATCAGCGCGTGCGCAGGGAATTCTGGGGCTACGCTTCCGACGAGGCACTGAACAACGAGCAGCTCATCGCGGAACAATATCGCGGCATCCGGCCGGCGCCGGGCTATCCGGCGCAGCCCGATCACACCGAGAAGGGGACGCTGTTCAAGCTGCTCAAGAGCGGGCGTATCGGGGTCAAGCTGACCGAGAGCTTCGCGATGTGGCCGGGCGCGGCGGTGTGCGGGCTCTACTTCAGCCACCCGCAGAGCGCCTATTTCGGAGTCGGCAAGATCGAGCGCGACCAGGTGGAGGATTACGCGCGGCGCAAAGGCTGGACGGTCGCGGAATGCGAGCGCTGGCTGGCGCCGATCCTCAACTACGATGTGCACGCCTCGCCAAGCATTGTGGCGGCGTGAAGTTTTCCGATGACCGAAAAGCGAACACCGGAGAGTTTGCTCTCCGGTGCTGTAATGGTTTCGGATCTAATCCGTTTTATTGTTGGCGTCGTCGTCGGCCTCCTGAACTCAGAATGCCCCCAGCAAAATCGCGCCTACGAAAGCAAACACGGCGCATACCGCCAGCACATTGAGCTTCAAGGCAAGGTCCACGGCAGTGCCTCCCTTGTTGACCGAGAAATGCTAGCACGGAATGTAACGCGGCTGAAATCTCGTGCGGAGGGAACATATTTGCCGGTGGCTGAAATTGCTTACCGCACCTGCGCGAACCGCAAACGCTTGATTGCGCGGTCAAAAAGAAATCCGAGCGCGGGAATTTTGACGGTGCAAAACTTACCGTACCCCGGATTTTTCATGGCGAATTTACGGCAATTACCGCCGGTCGCGCCGACGGCCTGATTCCGCCGCATTATGATTTCGGTCGCCCGGCGCACATACGGGACCGGTACGGGGTGTTCGCGCGCCACGCCCGGCTGTGCCGCGGACCTGCGATTACTGTCGCGCGTGCGATGTGAGCCGAAGGGTTCCGTGCTTCAGGGCCGCGGCTCGGGGGCGGCAAGAAATCCTTATCCTTAACGAATTCCGGTGCGCCCATCATTGAAGCCCCGTTAAAGAAACTGCTCGCATTTTTGCGGGCATGAAGGGTGGCGTTGGGTACTATCTCGTCGGCGCTGGCGTGCTGCTGGCCCTCGCAGGCTGCGGGCGCAGCTTTTTCTCAGGCGAGCGCGCACCCTGGCGGCACCAGGCGGAAGTCGAGTGCATGAAATCAGGTGCCGTGAAACTTGGCGCCGGCGTCGTGCGCATAGAACCAATCGAAGGTCCCGGCATATGCGGCGCCGATTTCCCGCTCAAGGTGGCGGCGCTGGGTGAGGGACCTGCCGCTATCGGCTATGGCGACGACCTGCGGCCGCCCGGCGCAATTCCGAATGCTTCGCAGATGCCGAACTGGCCGATCGATGAGCCGCGTTACACGCCGCCCGCGCCGGTCGGCCGGATGGACGTGCAACAGTCGCCTGCGCAATCGGCGCAGCCGCACATGCGCTGGGTTCCCGGTCCGCCGCCTGCCGAACGTTCGCAACCGGCCCGTTCGGCCCCGCCGCCGGTCGACTTGAGGCCGCCTGTTGCGCGCGACGCAGCGCCGGGCGCGGCGCCGCTGCCGGACGATATCCCTGACGATGCAATATTGCCGGAGAGGACATACCCGCCGCAACGCGCCCAGTCGGCGCCGGTCTACCAGCCGCCGCCGCAGAGCGCGCCGGTTTACCAGCAACCGTTGCGAAGCGCGCCGGTGCTCGGCCCGGCGCGCGCGCCGCAGGTTGCGGCCGCCTTGCCGGCAGCGCTGACGCCGGCAGCCACGCTTGCTTGTCCAATCGTCTCGGCGCTGGACCGCTGGGTCAGCGATGCCGTGCAGCCGGCAGCCATGCGCTGGTTTGGCTCGCAGGTCGTCGAGATAAAGCAGATTTCATCCTATTCGTGCCGCGGCATGGTCGGCTCCGGCGGCTCTGGAATTTCCGAGCATGCGTTCGGCAATGCCCTCGACATCGCCGCATTCACGCTCGCCGACGGGCGCCGGATCACCGTGCAGGATGGATGGCATGGCACGCCGGAGGAGCAGGGCTTCCTCCGAGACATCCACCTTGCCGCCTGCGACAACTTCAATACCGTGCTCGCGCCAGGCTACAACGCCGCACACTATAACCATATTCATGTCGACTTGATGCGGCGCGCGAGCGGAGATCGTCCCTGCCGCCCTGAACCGGTGTCAGGTGCAGTGGCAGCCGCGAAGGCCAGAGCGCTTTACGCAAGGCAGCGCGGCCCTGCCTTTACCGGGTCGATGTCGAGATCCGGAAAGGTCAGTCGCGCAGCGGCGGCCGTGCCCGGTGAGGACGGCTATATCCTCGATCTTGACGACGTCACGCGATCGATCCTCCCCGCAGAGGCTCGCGGCCGATCAGCGCCGCGGCTGACAACTCACTGACGATCGCGCTCAAACCGCCGAGTCGATCAGCATTGAGCCGAAGAGTATCAGGCCCGCATCGCGGTTCGATTTGAAGAGGACCAGGCAATAGGCCGGGTCGTCGATATCAAGCCTGTTCACCTGCCAGGCCAGATGCGCGGCAAAGGCGACAAGTCCGATCGTGAAGATTATTCCTCCACCGGCCATGAAGCCGGCCGCCGCGATCACCGCAACTGCAGCCGCATAGAAACCCGCCAGCATTGCCTGCGTGCGTTCACCGAACAGCAAGGCGGTGGACTTGATGCCGATCAGCAGGTCGTCCTCTCGGTCCTGGTGCGCATAGATCGTGTCATAACCGATCACCCAAAGTATCGATCCGGCATAAAGCACAAGCGCGGGCCAATCGAGCCGCCCGAATTCGGCCGGCCAGCCCATCAGCGCGCCCCATGAGAACGCAAGGCCGAGAAAAATCTGCGGCCAATAGGTGATGCGCTTCATGAAAGGATAGATGACGACCACCAGCAGCGAGGCGATGCCGGTCGCGACCGTGAAGCGGTTGAACTGGATGAGAACCAAAAAACCGACGAGCGCCTGGGCAACCATGAACGCCGTGGCTTGTGCAACCGAAACCTGGCCGGAAGGAATCGGCCGAGAGCGTGTGCGCTCGACGCGGCCGTCGAGATCGCGATCGACCAGGTCGTTCCAGGTGCAGCCGGCGCCGCGCATGGCAAACGCGCCGACGAAGAAAAGGACGATATGCCAAAGGCTCGGAAAACGGCCGGTGTGCATGCCGGCAAGGCCCGTCGACCACCAGCACGGCATCAGCAACAGCCAGGATCCGATCGGGCGATCGAGTCGGGCCAGCCGCAGATAGGGTCGCGCATAGGGCGGAGCGAGGGTATCGACCCAGTTTCCGGTCGCATCGGCGACGCGTCCGGTGCTCTCGCTCATTTTCCGAGTGGACTCCCGGTCAGCGTGTCAAATGTCCCGCGTCCGGTCTTTATGTTGCTCGAATTTGGCACGGGGCTCGAGAGCGCATCACTCAGGCTGGGCCCGGTCGGGCGCGGCGATGCCGCAGCCTGGCACACACGGGTCCGAACTTCGGAGATCTTGGCTACGCCTTCCTTCAGATTCGCCACGACCTGGCTTGGAATGCCACACCAGACCGAATTGTCGGTCGCGTATTTCGCCATCTTCGACTGAGCTGCAAGAAGCGCATTGAAGAGCTGGCAAGCCTCGCGCGGGGACGCCTTGCGTTCACCGGCGGCTTTGATCGCCGCCGCCTTCTTGTCCGCGTCTTCCCGCAGCTTGGAGAATTCTTGTACGCAGGGAGGTTCGCCTTGCGGTGCCGTCGGCCCAAATTGCGCCTTTGCGCCGCCGATAGGAAGCGCAAACACGCATACGGCAACCAGGGCGCAGCGCAGTTTCATAGAGTGCGATCCTCCCGTAATCCGGCCAAGTATAGCAATCCAGCGGGCTATACCTTGTTGCCTTATAACAACCTGAATGCGTCGGGAAGGCGGCACCCCTCGCACCGCCTTGCCAGACCGACTAAAACCCACCATCGGCCCACGGCGATTAACCCCATGCCCCGGTATGAGTTTCGTATGCCCCGGCTTTTCGTTGACGCGCCGCTGGCAAGCAACGCGGAGGTTTCGCTCGACCACAAGCAGGCAAATTATCTCCAAAACGTGCTGCGCCTGCGGCGGGGGGACGCGGTCCTGCTGTTCAATGGGCGCGAGGGCGAATGGCGCGGCATCCTCCTGGAAACCGGTAAACGGTCAGTGGTGGTCAGGGCAGAAACCCGCCTCCGTCCACAGCCACAGCCGGGCAATCTGCACCTGCTCTTCGCACCGCTCAAGCATGCACGACTCGACTATGTCGTCCAAAAGGCCGTGGAGATGGGTGCGTCGCACCTGCAGCCTGTAATGACACGGCACACCCAGGTCGCGCGGGTCAATCTCGATCGCATGCATGCCAATGCGATCGAGGCGGCCGAGCAGTGCGGCATCCTGCACGTCCCAACGGTCGGTACCGTCATCGGATTGGAGGCGGCCTGCTCCGACACCGGTCGCCTGTTGATTTTTTGCGACGAAAGCGCCGACGTGGCGGATCCGGTCGCCGCGTTGGAAACGGCGCGTTTGCAGCCGAAGCCTGTTTCCGTGCTTATTGGCCCGGAAGGCGGCTTTGCCGAAGACGAGCGCACATTGCTTGCCGGGCGGCCGAACGTGCTTTGCCTCGCGCTTGGTCCACGGATTCTACGCGCCGACACGGCCGCCGTGGCCGCACTGACGTTGGTGCAGGCGGTTCTTGGTGATTGGCGGGGAGCACAATAACGCCGTGGGTGGGCGGCTAAAGCTGTGTACCAGGCAGGGGACGACCTGCTAAAAAAGCTGTGCTAGACTTAAAAACCGGGTTGGGGAGCAGAAATCATGACGGCCTTTGCCCAATACTTCCGTTGTCTGGTGCTTGCCTGTCTGGTTGCGGCGGGCGCGACACAGGCGTCAGCGGCCAATTGGCTGGAAAAGGGCGTCTATCTGACCGGGCCGCGGTACGATGGAACACTGCCGCCGTGCGAAGCCGGGCTTGGTACAATCACCTGGCGCTTCGCCGAGAAGGAAGGGCGGTTCTGGAATTCGGACCTTCGCATCCTGGGTTTTGACCGCGTTCGCGAAACGGCCTTTCGCCCGTGGGCGCCGGAAACGGTTCCACGCCGCTACTGCAGCGCCATCGCCCAGGTCAGTGACGGCAGTCAGCACACCGTCCACTACTCGATCGTGGAGGACGCCGGCGCGATCGGCATGACATGGGGCGTCGAGTGGTGCGTTGTCGGGCTCGATCGCAATTGGGCCTACAACCCGGCGTGCAAGATGGCGCGGCCGTAGGGCCCGCAGGCCTTCCGATCCGCTTTTATTCTGCTTTGTTCTTGAGCCGTTCACGGTCACCGGGTGTCCCTACCAAGGAACCGTTGAGTCAGATCAATTTCCGTTTTGTTCTTCGCGTCTGAGCTGCCGATGAGCCGTCCGCGCATGCGTCGCCTTGGGCGAATTGCCGCCGCGCTTTCGTTCTGCCTGCTGTTCTTTGCAGTTGCCTCGGCTGCCGCCCAGGATCATCGGCAAGGCATCGCCGGCGAATTCGATTTCTATGTCCTTTCGCTGTCGTGGTCGCCTTCGTACTGCGAGGCGGCAGAGGAGCGATCGGCCCGGAGGCCGCGCGACGGTCAATGTTCGGGACGCCCGTTTGCTTTCGTCATCCACGGACTCTGGCCGCAGTACGAGCGAGGCTTCCCTTCATACTGCCAGGTACCGTCGCCGCGACTGAGTCGCGCCATCGTTGAAGAAATGCTCGACCTGATGCCAAGTCCGGCGCTTGTCTTTCATGAATGGGACCGGCACGGCACATGCTCCGGCTTGTCTCCGCGCGCTTACTTCGACCTGGTCCGGGCTGCACGGGCGGCAATCAGAATTCCACAGGACTACATCCACGTCGACCGTCCCATCAATGTAACGCCGGTTGAAGTTGTCGACGCTTTCCTGAAGACAAACCCTCAGCTGATGCGTGACGCAGTCAATGTTTCGTGCGACAGCACAAGGCTCACGGAAATACGCATTTGCATGAACAAGGATCTGACTTTTCGTGGTTGTCCCGGGCTGGCCCGGCACGCATGCCGTCGCGATAAAATTATGATGCCGGCCATGCGCGGCCGATAGCGCGAGCGCTGCTGCCGTGAACTACCGCCACGAATTTCATGCCGGCAATTTTGCCGACGTTTTCAAGCACGCAATACTGTGCCGCATTCTTCACCATCTGCGCGGCAAGCCTGCGGCATTCCGGGTCATAGACACGCACGCCGGCGCAGGACTCTATGATCTTGCAAGTGCCGCCGCCGAGCGGAGCGGGGAATGGCACGACGGTATTGAAAAATTACTGTCCGCGGAAATCTCCGCCGAGGTTGCCGCGCTTTTGGCCCCTTATCTCGAAGCCGTCAGCGCGTGCAACTCTGGCGGGCGTCTTCGCATTTACCCGGGCTCGCCGACGTTGATCAGGGCTCTACTGCGTCCGCAGGACCGACTTATTGCCTGCGAACTCGAACCGAAGGCACATCTTGCCCTCGCGCGAAATTTGCGCGGCGACAGCCGGGTCAAGATTCTCGAACTCGACGGATGGGTGGCACTCAATGCTTACGTTCCGCCCAAGGAACGTCGCGGGCTTGTCTTTGTGGATCCGCCCTTCGAGGCCGGCAGTGACTTTTCGAATCTCGTCAGCGGTCTCACAGCCGCTCACCGAAAATGGGCGACCGGCATTTACGCACTCTGGTACCCCCTTAAGGGGCGCCGTGACGCCGACCTTCTGGCTAGGCGCCTTGGCCGCGCCGGACTACCGAAGGTACTGCGAGCCGAAATCCTGGTGGCCCCCTTGGGCGATCCGGCCCGGCTTGGCGGTGCCGGGATGATTCTGGTCAATCCGCCCTGGACCCTGGAGAGCGAGCTTTCGGCCATTTTGCCGGCCTTAATCCGCGTTTTCGGGGGGGCGGGGGAGGCCCATTTTTCGTCTGGACTGGCTTGTGGCGGAACCCGCACCGAACGGTCATTGATGTATGGCCTCTTTCCACAGGGCCGCAGTTGGTGTGTAGTTCCATACTGGCAGTGACGTTCCGCCTCCTGAGGGGGCCGGCGGAGTGACTGAGGCCAATATGGCCGACGCTTTCCCCGATTGTGAATGTCCAGCCGAGCTGCCGTGCGTGGGGCCGGCGGCGGAGCAGAGGGGAGAGGAGTTTCCCGATGGCACAAACGGGTGTCGTGAAGTTTTTCAACGGCGAAAGAGGCTACGGTTTTATCAAACCGGATGACGGCGGTCGTGACGTGTTCGTTCATATCACAGCGGTTGAACAGGCCGGGTTGAAGGGACTGAACGAAGGTCAACGGATCAGTTTCGACGTCGAACCAGACAAGAAAGGCAAGGGGCCAAAAGCTGTAAATCTGGTGATCACCGGCTGACGCGACCACGCTGCGTATTTCTCGCTCAGGCGCGAATCATTCAAACCTGAATTTTGGGTCAGCCGCGATCGCACGCGTCTTCAATTTGAAGTTTCCCGGCGAACGAGATGTGGAAAGCCCCGGACAGTGCTCCGGGGCTTTGTGCATTTTGTATCTGTCGATCTGCAATTTCGATCAGAATCGATAGTTCAACCCGGCGCGAACGATGTTCGTTTTGAATTTCGCATCGGAACCAAGAATTGAATCGGTACGCCCAAGGTCGACATAGAGATATTCGATCTTCGCAGTCAGCGGCCCGCTGATGGCGGCTTCAAGGCCGCCGCCGACTGTCCAGCCTGCCTTCGTGTCACGTGTGTCGCCGAAGCCGGCGATGCTTGTCTTGATGTCGCCGACCGCCAAACCGCCGGTCACGTACGGCATGAAGCGATCGAATGCATAACCAAGCCGGCCGCGCGCGGTGGCCAACCAGTCGTTGCGAATCTCGCACGTGGTCACTCCGCCGCAGAATCCGCTGCCACGGATGTTGCTCCAGTCGATGTCGCCTTCGAGGCCGAAAACGACCTGACCCGTCTGCCAGTTGTAGCCGATCGTGCCGCCGGCGAGACCGCCCGACGTATCGAATGAGCTGGATGCAAACGGCGCCGAGAAATCAGAACGGCCAAAACCGCCGCCGCCATTGATGCCGACGTAGAACCCGGTCCAGTTATAAAGCGGCGGCGGAGTGTATGCCGGCGCCTTTGCCGGCATCTGCCGGCGCTGGATGTCGGCTGCCGACGCTATAACGGTGCCGAATGCAACCAGCGCCACGCCCGCGAGGAGAACTTTCTTCATGACGCACCTCACCTGAGATTGTGCGGATGGACGTGAGCACGCCGCCCCCCGGTCACTCCTTTAACGCCGGTCACGGACGGGAGTTCCGTGAGGAGAGCGCTCTCCAGGTTCCAAGCAAAAAGCCCCGGAACATGTCCGGGGCTTTTCTTGACCGGTCGTGCTGCGGCCATCAGAAGCGGTAGTTTACGCCCGCCCGCACTATGTTGGTGCGGAAGTCGACATCGGTCGGAGCCCCCAGCAGAACACCGCAGGTTGCCGTATCGCAGGTGGTCTTGCCGAGATCGACAAAGAGATATTCGATCTTGGCTGTCCATGGTCCCGCGATCGATGCCTCAAGGCCGCCGCCGACAGTCCAGCCAACCTGGGTATCAGAAGAGTCGCCGACGCCGGCGATCGACGATTTGACGTCGCCAAAGGCCGCACCGCCGGTCACGTAGGGCATGAAGCGGTCAAACGCGTAACCAATCCGGCCGCGCGCGGTGCCGAGCCAACGGTTCCGCGTCTCGCAGGACAGGCCGGCGCAGAGTCCCGATGACGTGCTGCCCTTGATCCCGCTCCAATCCATATCGCCCTCGAGGCCGAACACAAATTGGTTCACTTGCCAGTTGTAGCCGATCGTGCCGCCGACAAGTCCGCCGGACACGTCGAACGAACCGGTCGAGCCAAATGCATTCGACCATTCAGAATCACCCCAGCCACCGCCACCGTTGATACCGATATAGAAGCCCGTCCAGTTGTACGGAGCGAAATAGGCCGGAGCTTTCGTCGGCATTTGCTGCCGCCGCGCGATATCGGCTGCATTCGCCGCGGTCACCGTCACCAACGCGGCGAGGCCAGCGACGCCCGCCAAAATCAAACGCTTCATTTCGAAACCTCCGTCAGATTACTTTACCCACCCACCCGAGTTGTGCCGGGAAATTATTCAGATTTGCTTTCACGTCTAGTGCGCAGAAGACACACCTGACCGGCAGTCGTGAGGAGCAATGCCCAACTGATGACGATGAAATGTCACGTTGTTGCCGCGATTGTTGCTGACCGCCTGCGATGAACGGTGAAGGAATAATTAAGTCGAAGTCCGTTCGTGGAACCTGAGTGTCACGCGCAAGAAAAGAAAAAACTCCGGGCGCGATGCCCGGAGTTTTTTCTTTCACGATGATGGATGCGCGATCAGAAGTGATAGTTCACACCAAGGCGCAGATAGTTCGCGTGCAAACCGTTATCCGTGCCGGTAATCGTATACGACCGGTTTCCGAGATCCATGTAGAGGTATTCGACCTTCGCTGACCAGCTCGGCGCGAATCCGACCTCCAGGCCCGCGCCGCCGGTCCAGCCGACATGGGTTTTGTTTTCGTCAATCCCGAAGAACTCTCCCTTGAGCTCGCCGTAGGCAAGACCGAACGTGCCGTACAGGAGCATATTGTTGATCGCGAAGCCGGCGCGCCCGCGCAGGGTGCCAAACCACGGATTGGAAAATTTGTAGGGGGCAAACGTATCGTCGGCAGCGCTGGCCTGGATATCCGTCTCGGCACCGAATACGAACTGGCTGATCTGCCAATTGTAGCCCAGCTGGCCACCGCCGGCGACGCCGCTCGGTTCAATGGCGGTGTTCGTGACCTTGCTCCACTCATAGCCGACGTTCAGGCCGGCGTATGGACCGGTCCAATTGTAGATGCTCGAAGGTGGCGGATAGTAGGGAGCAGGACCGCGCGGCAGATCTGCGGCGGCGGCGCTGCCGGCCGTCAGGGTTGCGGCTGCCATCGCAATGATGGTCTTGTTCGTCATAATACCCTCCACTCAACTTCGCTCCTGCGCCCGAGCGCAGCGAGGCGCAGAACCATTCCGGCGACCAAACGTCGACGTATCGGTGGAGGATTTATCGGGCCTTTTAGGTTAAACGGGCGTGAATACAGATACGGCCGTCGGGCACATCCCTAAAGAACCCTTAGTTTTAGCTTTTTTGGTATGACTTTGTTTACCTTGCGTGCACTTCGCGCGAAGTTACGCGGGTGGCAAAACGTGCGGGCCGCTCCAGTGACCGGCCGCCATTGCCGCGACGACGGCAGGCTGGATTAGATGGGTGATAATCCAAAGGATACCATGCGCAACGCGCTCATCACCGGCGGCGGCCGCCGCATCGGGGCGGCAATCGCACGTGCGCTGGTGCGCGCCGGCTATTCGGTTGTCCTGCATGCCAACAATTCGCGCGACGACGCGGAAAAGCTTGCCGCCGCAATCGAAGATGCGGGAGGCAAAGCCCGGGTGGTCCTTGCCGATCTCGCCGATCACGATTCCGTCCGCGCCCTGGTGCCGGCCGCGGCCGTATTCGGCAAGCTCACACTTCTGGTCAACAATGCCGGTGAATTCGAGCCCGACGACATCGAGACAATGTCTCATGCGCGCTTTCAGCGGGCGATTGCCGTTAATCTTGAAGCGCCGCTATTTCTCTCGCAGGCCTTTGCGGCGCAGGCACCGGCAGGCGTTGACGCATCGATTGTGAACATTGTCGATCAGCGCGTTCTCAGGCCCAACCCGCGGTTTTTCTCGTACACACTGAGCAAGAGCGCGCTCTTTACCGCGACGACGACACTTGCGCAGGCATTTGCGCCGAAGCTCCGGGTCAACGCGGTGGCGCCGGGGCCCACGCTGCCGAGTCCTCGACAGACGGATGCCCAATTCGCCGCCCAGGCCGGAAGCCTGCCGCTCCAGCGTGGCCCGCAACCAGAGGACATCGCCGGTGCGGTCGTCTACCTGGCACAGGCGGCGAGCGTGACGGGCGTGACGATTCCGGTCGACGGCGGGCAACATTTGTCCTGGCGAACCGCCGACAGCGAAGCGGTGGAATAGAGCGGGCGATTCCGCGATGAAAAGGAAGCGAAGACCTTTTGTCCGGCCGGGCGCAATTACATCGAGCGCACTATCTTCTCGTATATGAACGGCACAAACAAAGACATCGATCCGGCAAGCGAGCTGCGCGAGGAGGAAGAAGACTCCTCCCTGCCGGAACCGGACGTCGAAAGTGCGCCGGCAGGAACGTTGGCCGCCGGCCGCGCTGCGATTGCGCGCTTTGCCAAGCTCGCGCCATCCGCTCCCGGTGTCTACCGCATGATCGATGCGCAAGGCGACGTACTCTACGTCGGCAAGGCAAAGAACATCAGAAAACGAGTGACTGCGTATGCCCGGCCGACCGGGCATGACGGCCGCATCACCCGCATGATCGCCGCAACCGCGAGTCTGGAGTTCGTTTCCACCAAAACCGAGACCGAAGCGCTGTTGCTGGAAGCCAACCTGATCAAGCGCCTGCGGCCGCGTTTCAACGTGCTTTTGCGCGACGACAAGTCGTTTCCCTACATCCTGATCACGTCCGACCACTGGGCACCGCAGATTCTGAAGCATCGCGGCGCGCGTACGAGGCCAGGGCACTACTATGGGCCCTTCGCCTCGGCTGGCGCGGTCAACCGCACCATCAACGCGCTCGAACGTGCCTTTTTGCTGAGGTCGTGTTCGGATTCATATTTCGAGTCGCGCACGCGGCCCTGCCTGCTTTTCCAGATCAAGCGTTGTTCGGCTCCGTGCACGCGGGAAATCGATTTCACCGGTTACGCCGAGCTGGTCAAGGAGGCCAACGAATTCCTCTCCGGTCGAAGCCAGTCGGTGCAGCGGGAGATGGCCCGCGAGATGGACAAGGCATCGGCGTCGCTCGACTACGAACGTGCCGCGATCTACCGTGATCGCCTGTCGGCGCTGTCGGCGATCCAGTCGCACCAGGGAATCAATCCGCGCAGCACGGACGAGGCGGATGTCTTTGCCGTCCACCAGGCAGGGGGATACTCCTGCGTCGAGGTGTTCTTTTTCCGCACCGGGCAAAACTGGGGCAACCGCGCCTACTTTCCGAAAGCCGACCGCAGCATCGGCCCCGCAGAAGTCCTCGGTGCCTTTCTTGCGCAATTCTATGACGACAAGCCTCCGCCCCGACTCATTCTCGTCTCGCATGAATTCGAGGAGCGGGCCTTGCTCGCCGAAGCCCTGACGGCCAAGTCCGGACACAAAGTCGATGTGAGCGCGCCGCAGCGAGGCGAGCGCAGGGAACTGGTGCAGCACGCGCTGGCTAACGCGCGCGAAGCACTCGCGCGCAAGCTTGCCGATACGTCGTCGCAGCAGAAACTATTGGGTGCGCTGAGCGAAGCCTTCTCGTTGCAGCGCCACCCGCGTCGAATCGAGGTCTACGACAACAGCCACATCGGTGGGACCAACGCGGTGGGAGCCATGATCGTCGCCGGTCCCGAGGGTTTCCGCAAGAATCAGTATCGCAAGTTCAATATCCGGTCGTCCGATCTCACGCCGGGGGATGACTACGGCATGATGCGCGAGGTCCTTCAGCGACGATTCAAGCGCTTGCTGGAGGAGGCTCCGCGAGCCGGGACGAAAGACGAGGAAGGCGATCAACCCTGGCCCGATCTTCTGCTCATCGACGGCGGACAGGGACAGCTCAATGCCGCACACGAAACGCTGACCGCGCTCGGCATCACCGACATCCCGATCGTAGCGATCGCGAAAGGTCCCGATCGCGATGCCGGCCGCGAAACCTTTTTCGTGGCAGGCCGCCCGCCATTCAGGCTCCCGCCGCGCGATCCATTGCTGTATTACATCGAACGGTTGCGCGACGAGGCGCACCGCTTCGCCGTCGGCTCGCATCGCGTGCGGCGCAAGAAGGACATCCGCGAGGCGGGTTTGCAGGAAATTCCGGGGATCGGTCCCACCCGCAAGCGGGCCCTGCTGCGCCATTTTGGCACTGTGAAAGCGATCGAGCGGGCGAGCTTGCCGGACCTTGCGCAGGTGCCCGGAATTAGTGCGGAGACAGCGCGAAAGATATATGAATTCTTCCACGAGTCGGCGGCACACTAGACGGAATGCGATAGATGATCATTCAGAGACAGGAAGACGTGACGAAAGCCGTCACGGAAGCTTTCAAGAACACTCAACCGCCTCGATTGCGGCAAATTCTCATTTCGCTGGTCGAGCATCTGCATGCTTTTGCGCGCGACGTTCATCTTACGGAGGAAGAATTCGAGAAAGCGGTTCACTACATCGCAAGGCTCGGGCAGAAAACCGACGACAAGCACAACGAGGTTGTATTGATGTCGGGATCGCTCGGGTTCTCGACGCTCATTTGCCTTCTCAACAACGGCAACAACGGTCAGACCGAGACGACTGCGAACTTGCTTGGGCCGTTCTGGCGGATGAATTCGCCGCGTACGGAAAGTGGCGGATCGATCGTGCGCTCGCCGACCCCCGGACCCGCTTTGTTTGTCGACTGCTGGGTGAAGGATCAGGCCGGCAAGCCGATCGCGGATGCCGAAGTCGACGTTTGGCACTCTTCGCCCGAGGGCTTCTACGAGCAGCAGGATCCCAGGCAGGCTCCGATGAATTTGCGCGGAAAGTTCATGACCGATGCGCGCGGTCATTTCAGTTTCCGCAGCGTCAAGCCGGCCGGCTATCCGATCCCGATCGACGGCCCGGTCGGAGATCTCGTACGCGCGACGGGACGTCACAATTATCGTCCGGCGCATCTGCACTTTCTGATTTTCAAGGAAGGCTTCAAGACCCTGATTTCGCAGGTGTACGTGAACGACGACGAGAGACTGGAGACCGATGTCCAGTTCGGCGTGACCCGCGCGCTGGTCGGCAACTACATACGACACAGCGGGCCCGCGCCGGCCAGCGACGTCGAGGGGGAGTGGTATTCGCTCGATCAGACGTTTGTGATGGAGCCGGGCAAGAGTCGCTTGCCCAAGCCGCCGATTCAGTAAAATTCTACGGGGGATTCCCCCGCCGTGCCCGGTTGACCTGACCGCGTTGCGGGTGTTCCTTTCCGGTTATGAATGCCATCAGTTCCCGGCCTTTGCCGGCACGCCCGCTCGCGCTGCCGAATCTGCTGACTTATGGGCGTATCGCAGCGGTGCCGGTCGTCGTTGCCCTGCTTTATGGGCAGAGCATCGCTGAGGGACCGTTGTGGCTGCGCTGGATCGCGCTGGCGTTCTTCATTTCAGCAGGTGTCACCGACATTCTCGACGGGTATCTCGCGCGCAGCTGGGGCCAGCAGTCGTCGCTCGGTCGCATGCTCGATCCGATTGCCGACAAGTTGCTGGTCGCCTCCTGCCTGCTGATGCTCGCGGCGGAGGAAACCATCCGTGGATGGACGCTGCTTGCCGCCGTCGTGATTCTTTGCCGCGAGATCCTCGTGTCCGGTCTGCGCGAATATCTGGCCGAGCTGCGGGTGGGCGTGCCGGTGACGCGCCTCGCCAAATGGAAGACAACCGGTCAGATGGTCGCGGTTGGCTTTCTGATCGCGGGAGATGCCGGCGACCAGATCGTGCCGGTCGTCACGCAGATCGGCATCATGCTTTTGTGGCTGTCGGCTCTCCTGACACTTTACACCGGCTGGGACTATATGCGTGCCGGGCTGCGCTATATGATCGACGAATGAACGTGAAATTGCGTTACTTCGCGTGGGTGCGTGAGCGTGTTGGTAAACCGGAGGAAACGGTTGCTGTTCCGCCGGGGGTCGTCACGGTGGGCGAGTTGATGACGTGGCTGGCCTCCCGCGGCGAAGAATATGCATACGCTTTTGAAAACCGGAATGTGATCCGCGCCGCCATCAATCAGAGCCATGTGCGGCCCGACGCCTCGATAAAAGATGCGGCAGAAATTGCGTTTTTCCCGCCCATGACAGGCGGATAGCCTGCCCGGCGCCGGCGGGTTACATTAACGCCCATGACACCGACAGTACGTCTGCAGCGCGAGCCTTTCGACGCCGGTGCTGAGGCTGCAAAGCTGACGCGCGGCCGCGATGACGTCGGTGCCCTTGTTACATTTACCGGAATTTGCCGCGGCGACGAAAACGGTGAGCCGATTGCGGCGCTAACGCTTGAGCACTATCCGGGCATGGCCGAGGCCGAGATCGATCGGCATGTCGCCGAGGCGGCGAACAGGTGGCCGTTGCTCGGGGTAACGGTGATTCACCGTTACGGTCGAATAACACCAGGTGAAGACATTGTATTCGTCGCGACCGTTTCATCGCATCGCGAGGCTGCTTTTGCGGCTGCTGAGTTCCTGATGGACTATTTGAAAACCCGGGCGCCATTCTGGAAACAGGTCGAAACGGCGAGTGGAAAGACGTGGGTTGCTGCAAAAGCCGCCGACGATGCGGCAGCCGGGCGGTGGACGGTGCGGCGTCGCGAGCGGGAAACTACCGGATAGCTGTCTGCTGGAGGGGCACTATGGTTCCAGTCGTGATCGCAGCGATTGCTGCCCTGGTGTTGGCTGTCACTCCCGCGTCTTCCGCGCAGGTTTCCTATTTTGACGTCCCTCGCGGGGCGCATCCGCACGATGTCGCGCCGGCGCCGGACGGCAACGTCTGGTACACGGCCCAATCGCAGGGCGCGCTTGGCATCCTCAACCCGAAAAGCGGACAGGTCACCCAGGTTCCGCTCGGTCGGGGTTCCGCGCCGCACGGGGTCATTGTGGGACCGGACCGAGCCGCGTGGATCACCGACAGCGGGCAGAACGCAATCGCGCGTGTCGATCCTGCAACGAAGGCAGTGAAGCTCTTTCCGTTGCCGGCGGAATTCTCCGGCGCAAATCTCAACACTGCAACGTTCGACCGGAAGGGCATTCTCTGGTTCACCGGGCAAAGCGGGGTCTACGGCCGCGTCGATCCATCGAGCGGCAAGGTCGAAGCCTGGAAGGCACCGAAAGGCACCGGACCGTACGGCATCACGACGACCCCGAGCGGCGATGTCTGGTATGCCTCGCTCGCCGGCGACCACATCACCAAGATCGACACGGTGAGCGGCGATGCGTTGATGGTGCCGCCCCCTAGATCCGGTGTCGGCCCGCGCCGCATATGGTCGGATTCCAAGGGGCTGCTGTGGGTGAGTTTCTGGAATACGGGTGAGATCGGCCGCTATGACCCGATGAACAAGGCCTGGAAGGTCTGGGGACTGCCCAAGAGCAAAAGCGGGTGTTACGCCATCTATGTCGACAACAAGGACAAGATCTGGGCCACCGATTTCGCCGCCAATGCAATCGTGCGCTTCGATCCGGTGACCGAAACTTTCGAGAGTTTTCCAAGCGACAAACGGGGTGCTTCCGTGCGTCAGCTGCTCGGCCGGCCGGGTGAGGTCTGGGGCGCGGAATCCGGCGTCGACCGGCTGGTAGTCGTGAAGGATTAGCCCGACAGCGGGCAGGCCTCATGCCGTTCGCGAACCGTCGCAGTGTTCTTTATCTCCTTGGTGGCGGCGCGCTGCTGGTTGCCGCGGCGCGCCATGGTCAGGCCGCCGAAAGGAGGCTCGGGCGCCTCATCGAAGAGGCCCGATCCAGGGGCTCGATTTCCGCCAGAATCGACTTCATTTCCGGCGCATTCCGCGGCACACGCTATCTCGGCTACACGCTCATAGGAGGGCCCCGGCGACCGGAGCAGTTCGTCGTGCGCGACGACGGATTTGACTGCGTGACTTTTTGCGAAACGGTCCTGGCCGCGGCAATTGCCGAAGGTCGCGACAAATTCGATTCCGTACTGAAGATGATCCGTTACCATGACGGGGTCGTCGGCTGGCGCGAGCGCAATCATTATTTTTTCGAATGGGGTCAGCACAATATCGAGAACAAGGTCTGCCGGCCCGTGGACATGGCGGGCTCCGTTGAAATCGAAAAGGAAGTCAATTGGCATCGCGCGCTTGGGCGTCGGCGTTTCGCGATCAGGGTAATTCCAAGCCCGGTATTTCTGAAAAACAAGCCAATGCTTGCAGGCGGCGACATCGTCGGCTTCATCACGCGGCGTCCAAACCTGGATTATTTTCACGTCGGCTTCGTCATCTTCGGCAGAACCGGCGAGCTCCTGCTGAGACACGCCTCGCAAAGCCGCGGGCGCGTGCTGGACGAACGCATGGATCAGTTCATCGCCGCCAACAGAGTTCGTTATGTCACATTGCTGCGGCCACAGGAGCCGCACGCGGTGGCGAGGTCAGCCCGGGATTATGCGGCCGCAGCCTTTGGCTTTACCTCGGCGCTGTAGTCGTCCATCAACGTCTTGGTGATTCCGCCGGGATTGAAATTCCACTGCGCTATCTCCGAGACTGCGGTCACTTCGGCGGCCGAGCCGGTAATGAAGCATTCGGAAAAGTCCGTAAGCTCGTCCGGCAGGATGCGCCGCTCGATCACATCGATGCCGCGTTTGCGTGCGAGGCCGATGACGGTCTGACGCGTGATCCCGTCGAGGAAACAATCGGCAATCGGCGTGTGAATCTTGCCGTCCTTGACGAAGAAAATATTGGCGCCGGTGCACTCGGCAACACGTCCTTGCCAATCAAGCATCATGGCGTCGGCATAGCCTTTTCGCTCCGCGCGATGTTTTGAAATGGTGCAGATCATGTACAGGCCGGCGGCCTTGGCACTGCAGGGTGCGGTCTTCGGGTCGGGCCGGCGATATTCGGCGAGATCCAGGCGGATTCCCTTCAGACGCTGTTCGGGGTCGAAATAGCTCGGCCATTCCCAGCTCGCGATGGCAAGGTGGATTGTGTTGTTCTGTGCCGAAACGCCCATCATTTCCGAGCCGCGCCACGCGACCGGCCGGACGTAGGCTTCCTTCTTTCCGTTTCTGTCAACGACAAGCTTCTTTGCGGCATCGATCTCTGCCACGGAATACGGGATCTCGAAGTCGAGGACATTGGCAGAGCGTTTCAGCCGTTCGGAATGCGCCGCGCTCTTGAAAATCTGGCCGCCATACGCGCGCTCGCCTTCGAACACGCAGCTTGCGTAATGCAGGCCGTGTGTGAGCACGTGGAGGTTCGCCTCGTTCCATGGCACGAGCTTGCCGTCGTACCAGATGACCCCTTCGAGCCGGTCATAGGATTGGGCAGCCATCGTACTCCTCCTTCGTCTCACGCGGCGGCAGCTTTCCGTCGTCGTGATGGCGCATTTTTCGCGTCTATTCCAACACTTTGCCTCGGCCGGCAACACCCGGTATGACTTGGCCGGCCGAGAAGGACGCCCTTGTACAGCCCTGATGTGGTCTACTGAAATGGGCCCTTTTGGCACGATCCTTTCGTCTGTGGCAGTGTTTTTGTAACATAAAAACAAAATATGTCAACATGGCTGACATAAATGTGAGCAAAGCCGCGGCCCCCGGCGCGGGTTTGGCGGATCGTCGCCCCTCGGGCAGCGCACCGGCCGAGCCCGTCTGGGACATCATCGAATTGCTGTTTTTCGCCTATCGCGACTTCGTCGGTGACCCGGATGAGGTCCTCCTGAAGCTCGGCTTCGGACGGGCGCACCATCGCGTGCTGCACTTCGTCAACCGAAACCCGGGCATCAAGGTTGCCGATCTGCTCGACATCCTCAACATCACCAAGCAGTCGCTGGGCCGTGTGCTCAAGCAACTGGTCGATCAGGGCTATGTGCTGCAGAAGGAAGGCGAGCAGGATCGTCGCCAGCGTCTTCTGTATGTGACGCCGAAGGGTGAGGCCCTGGCGCTCAGGCTGGCGATGCTGCAGACGCAGCGGATCAACCGGGCATTCGAGGAACTTGGACCGAACGCACACGAAGCGGCGCGCCGCTTTCTCACGTCAATGATCGATACCAGCGTTCGCGACGATGTGCTGCGTCTGATCGGCCGTGCCGATCGGGTATCGAAGGCTCGAGGCTGAATTTTCGGGGGAGGAGCCTCGGCAATGATTTTGCCCGCAACGCTTCCCGACGATGCTCCGCATCTGCTGGTCGTCGACGACGACCGCCGGATACGCGACCTGCTTTCGCGTTTTCTCAGCAGTGAGGGCTATCGCGTGACCACGGCGGAAACCGCCACGGACGCGCGCGCGAAGCTCAACGGCCTCAGCTTCGACCTGCTCATTCTTGACGTCATGATGCCCGGTGAATCCGGGTTCGATCTTGCAAAGGCGATACGCGACAATTCGAATGTGCCGATTCTGATGTTGACGGCGCGCGACGCGGCAGAGAGCAGGATTCGCGGGCTCGAGATCGGTGCCGACGACTATCTTTCGAAACCGTTCGAGCCGCGCGAACTGTCGCTGCGTATTGCCAACATTCTCAAGCGCGCACAGCCGATGCCGGCGCCCCCGGTCGAGTCGGTTCGTTTCGGGCCTTTCGTGTACCACCTGGCGCGCGGTGAGCTGCGCAAGGGCGAGGAAGTCATCCGCCTGACCGACCGTGAACGCGAGATGCTGCGTATCCTTGCCGCTGCACCGGGCGAAACGGTGTCGCGCCTTTCGCTTGCCGGGCAGGGCGGTGCCGTCAGCGAGCGTGCGGTCGACGTACAGGTCAACCGGCTGCGACGGAAAATCGAGCGCAATCCGGCTAACCCGCTCTTCGTGCAGACCGTGCGTGGCGTCGGCTATCGGCTGGTGATCACGTCATGACCAGTCTCGACATCGGCAACGGCGTCCGCACTGCGCTGATGAGGTTGCGCGGTGCCTGGGAATGGTACGATTCGATACCGCTGGTGCGCCGGATCCATGGTGCCCTCGGCCAAATCGCGGAAGGCTGGCGCAGGGCAAGCCGGTGGCTCAACAGCGTGATGCCGAAAGGGCTCTATGCCCGCGCCTTGCTGATCATTATTGCGCCGATGGTGATCCTGCAGTCGGTCGTCGCTTTTGTGTTCATGGAGCGGCACTGGAACGTGGTGACTCAGCGTCTGTCCGCGAGCGTGGTGCAGGATATCGCGGCACTGATCGACATCTACCGCGGCTACCCGCAGGATGCAGATCAGGCGCAAATCCGACGGATCGCACAGCAGCGTCTCGGCCTGGTGGTCGACTTCCTGCCCCTCTCGGAGATGCCACCTCCCGGCCCCAAGCCGTTCTTTTCATTGCTCGATCAGGCCCTGGCGGAGGAGTTGCGCAAGCAGATCGGGCGTCCATATTGGCTGGACACGGTTGGCAAGTCGGCCTTGCTGGAAATCCGCGTGCAACTCGATAACAACGTGATGCGCGTCTTCGCCCGCCGCAGCGCCGCCTATGTCTCCAACTCCGAAATTTTCCTGCTCTGGATGGTCGGTACCTCGACCGTGCTGCTGGTCGTCGCCATCATTTTTCTGCGCAACCAGATCAGGCCCATCTTGCGGCTCGCCGACGCCGCCGAAAGCTTCGGCAAGGGACGGGAAGTGCCCAACTTCCGTCCGCGTGGCGCCCGCGAGGTCCGCCGCGCGGCGGCTGCCTTCATCGAGATGAAGACGCGCATCGAGCGGGCGATGGAGCAACGGACGGCGATGCTTGCCGGCGTGTCGCACGATCTGCGCACGGTTCTCACGCGATTCAAGCTCGAGCTTGCGCTCATCAAGAAGAAGACGCCGGAAGTCGAGGCGATGCAGAAGGACATCGACGAGATGGCGCGGATGCTGGAGGCCTATCTGGCATTCGCACGCGGCGACAGCGGGGAGACAGCGGCGCCGACGGACATGGCGGAGTTCCTGGAGGAACTGCGCCTCGACGCCGAACGCCACGGCCACAAGGCGACCGTCATCTTCCACGGGCCGCCGATCGTCACCGTGCGGCCGGCGGCGTTCAAGCGCTGTCTCGCCAACCTCGTCTCCAATGCGGCGCGCCATGCTCCCTCGATCGCGATCACCGGCCATCGCGACCACCGTTATCTTACCGTGACGGTCGACGATGACGGCCCCGGCATTCCGCCCGACATGCGCGAGGAGGTCTTCAAGCCCTTCCTGCGTCTGGACGATGCGCGCAACCAGGACGAAGGCGGCACCGGCCTCGGCCTCGCGATCGCGCGCGACATTGCGCGCTCGCATGGCGGCGACATCACGCTCAGCGACAGTTCGATGGGGGGACTGCGCGCAACCGTGCGCGTGCCGGTCTAGGCTGCTTCGGCCTCTTCGTTACGGACGCGCCGTCGACGCCGCGGCCCGCGGAAAACACAGGCGGGAATCGCGCACAGGTCGTCAAGGAACCCGGACCAGCGCTCGGCGCGCGCAAGGGCGCGGTCCAGCGCAGCCATTGTACGGTCAAGACCTTCCTCCTCGTCATCGATCCAGACGACGAGCACTCGCGCGAACATCAGTGCTGCGGCCTGTGCCCGGAGCGCGCCGCGCGGACCGGACGCGCGGATGCCGGCGGCCTCCAGCATCCAATGCTGCGAACGCACGGCCATGGCGTTGAGCGCGAAAGCAAGCCCCGGATTTCGCCGCGCGGAGCACATAATCGAGCGCACGGCCTCCCTGTGTGGCGCGAGTGCGTCGAGCCGGCGCATCAGCACGTCGAACAGGCGCTCGCGTACCGGTTCCCCGGCCATATCGTCGTTGTCGCCGGCAAGAACCGCGCGATCTATATCCTTGATGTGCGCCGCCAGAATCCCGAGCGTCGAGCCGAATTCGGCGCGCAGTTGCGACAGCTTGATCCCGGCTCTTCCGGCAACCTCGGCCAGCCCGATCTGTTCGAAGGAACGCTCAGCGAGGAGCGCCATGAACGCATCGATCGCCTTGTCGCGGTCGGAACTGCCGCGGGGCGGAACGGCAGCCGTATTCCTGGCCGGACGTTTGGGTTTGCGGGCCATGACCGTCTCCTGCCATGCGATAACTCGTCCTCGTCCCGCATAATGTAGGCCGGCAATACGGACGGTTCTAGGGCGAAACTAGCCGGCAAGGGCGCGCGAGCGGCGCGTGGCCGCCGCGATGGCTCTGGTCATCAGTTCCTCAAGTCCGCCGGGGCCCATCAGCACGTCGAGCGCGGCCGCTGTGGTGCCGCCGGGGGAGGTCACGTTTTCGCGCAGTGTCGCCGCGTCGATCTGGGACCGGTGCAGCAGCTCGCCGGAACCTGCGACCGTTTCCCGCGCCAGGCGCGTCGACAGCGCAGGCGGAAGCCCCGCCGCGATTCCTGCGCTGGCCATCGTCTCCGCCAGCAGGAAGACGTATGCGGGGCCGGAGCCGGACAGCGCGGTTACGGCATCCATCAGCGCCTCGTCGCCGATCCATTCGACTTTTCCAATCGCGGCGAGAAGCGCGGACGCCTGCTTGCGCTGGCGGGCCGAGACGCTTGCCGTTGCGACGGCAACCGTGATGCCGCGCCCGATGGCGGCCGGCGTGTTCGGCATCGAGCGCACGATCGCACTGCCCGCCGGCAAAGTCCGCTCCAGGTACTGGATCGTCCGCCCGGCCATGATCGAAAGCACCAGCGTGTCTCTGCCGATGAAGGCCGCAAGCGGCGGCACGGCCTCGGGCGCGCTCTGTGGCTTGACGGCGATCACGACCGCTGACGCCGGCGGCAACTGGCGCTTCGGATTGAGCCTGAGCCCCCGCCGCACGAGCGCCTTCACCGTCTTGCCGGGGTGCGGCTCGATCACGACGATCTGTTTCGGCTTGAGACCGCGTGCAATCCAGCCGTCGAGCATGGCGCTTCCCATCTTGCCGGCGCCGGCAAGAACGAGCGTACCTCGGAAATTCCGCAAGCCTGTCGCGTTACGGTCTGTCATGGCCGTTCACCGGCCTAGGCCTCGCCCGAAGTCTCGAACATGGCGGCGTCAAGCGCCTCTTTCGCGGTCTTGCCGGCCCAGACCACGAATTGGAACGCCGTGAAATAGCGCTCGCAGGATTCGAGCGCGGTGCCGAGCAGGGCCTCGCACTGCTTGCCGGACGCTTCCGTGCCGCCGGCGAGCACGAGCGCGTGACGAAACATCACGATACCTTCGGTTACCCAGTGATCGAAATGTCCGACCCAGAGCCGCTCATTGATCAGGGTGATAAGCGCCTGCACCTCGGCGCGCCGTCTTTCCGGCACGCGCAGATCGAAGGCGCATGCGAGGTGCAGCGCTTCGATGTCGCCCATCCAGGTATAGGACAGCTGATAGTCGGTCCAGCGGCCGGTCACCAGGATCGTGATTTCGTCGTCGCCGGCGCGTTCAAATGACCAGTCATTGCCGGCCGCAAGTCGCTCCACCACGTCGAGGGGATTGATGCGCGGTCCTTCCGCATAGCCTGACAGGGACATGACGTCTCCGCTTTGCCGATTGGAGCACGAGGAAACGCACGCCACCCTACGCGCACGACACAGGGCTGGCCCGATGGGGTCCGGACCGCAATTTGACGCAGGGTTACGGGATGCCTTGACGGCGAGAACGAATCACCAAGCGATTCGAATATACATTGCTTGATTCCGCCCGCCAAAGGCATCGTCAAGTCCCAATGAGCCGTGATTTGCCTGTCATAGGCAACGGCGCGGATTCGACTCTCCACAAGCAATGCTGCGGCAACGTGACTCAGCGGTGGAAAAGCTGACCCGCGAGCGCCTTCAGTCGAACAGACTAGACACCGACTCCTCGGCAGCGGTCCGACCGATGGCTTCACCGATGAGCGGCGCGATTTCGAGTACGCGTATATTGCCGGCGGCGAGAATTTCCTTGGTCGGCTGGATCGAATCCGTGATCACCAGCTCCTTCAGACGGGAGCCGGCGATCCGCTGCACCGCTCCGCCGGAGAGCACGCCGTGGCTGATGTAGGCGTAGACCGCCTTGGCCTTGTGCTCGAGCAAGGCATCGGCCGCATTGATCAAAGTGCCGCCGGAGTCGACGATGTCGTCGACCAGCACGCAGGTATATCCGGCAACGTCGCCGATGACGTTCATCACCTCGGACTCGCCGGCGCGTTCGCGCCGCTTGTCGATGATGGCGAGCGGTGCGTTGATGCGCTTGGCAAGGCCGCGCGCGCGAACGACGCCGCCGACGTCGGGCGATACCACCATCACATTGTCGAGCTTGAACCGCTCGCGGATGTCGCGGACCATCACCGGCGAGGCGTAGAGATTGTCGGTCGGGATATCGAAAAAGCCCTGGATCTGGCCGGCGTGCAGATCGAGCGTCATCACACGGTCGGCCCCGGCGCGGGTGATCAGGTTGGCAACGAGCTTTGCGGAGATCGGCGTCCGCGGTCCCGGCTTGCGATCCTGCCGCGCATAACCGAAATACGGGATCACCGCGGTGATGCGGCGGGCGGACGAACGCCGCAGCGCATCGATAATGATCAGCAGTTCCATCACGTGGTCATTGGCCGGGAACGACGTCGACTGGATCACGAAAACGTCGGCGCCGCGGACGTTTTCCTGGATCTCGACGAAGATCTCCATGTCGGCGAAACGCCGCACCACCGCCTTGGTGAGCGGAAGCTTGAGATACCTGGAAATGCCTTGCGCAAGCGCAGGGTTGGAATTGCCGGCGACGAGCTTGATCGCTCCGTTCTTGCCCGACATCCCGAACTCCTCGCCTTCTCCCCGCCACAGGCGGCGTGGTCATAACAAGGTGGGCACGGCGCGGCAATACGGCCGGAAAACGTTCTCCCGATTTTTGGCCGAAAGGATGAATCGCCGCTTAGCGGCGGGATGCCGCAAGAGTGACCGTTTCCCGCGACGACACCAGCGCCGGAGGACGCCGCCGGGGAAGCGGCACAGGTTGCATATCGTCCTCGCCGGCAGGGTCCGCGCTCGCCGTCGATATCGGATCGGCTTGTGGCCGGAAGATACGGAAAATGCCGGCGGCCTCCGGCGAGGAATCGGTTGTGGCTGTCATGGCGACGTCCGCTGCCGGGGCCGTGCCAGGTGCCACTTCCGGCGAGGTGAGGAACAAGGCCAATTGCTCCATGCTCGACTGCGCGATCCGGTGCAGCATGGCGTCGTCAGCGGCGGCCCAGGCGTCCTTGTGCCTGACCTTCGCGGTTTCCTCGCCGGCGATGCGCAGGGCGCGGTGTTCATCCTGGTCGAATACGTCCCAGACCCAGGAAATCGTCGTCTGGTGCTTTGCCACCGACGCGGCGAGGTAGCCGCGCACGCGATACGCGGACGGCTGCTCCCTTGAGATCACAGCGAGACGCCGCGACTGCGCTTCGTCGTTGAGATTTTTCACGAGACGTTGGAATTGACCCGGCGGCAGGCCGTCGAGCGAATCGAATGCGACAGTCGCTCCGCGCGGCTGCAACGCAGACACACTGTTGGTATCGGGATTGCACGCACCCAAAGCGAGCGCCGCCGCCAGCAGAATGCCGAAACGCAAAACACAACGCCCCGCGCAGCGTGCGCCGCAAGTCCAACTCCCCGCCATGGACACCCCTGCGGCCGTATTTTGTGTCTTTGAAATCCCGTCCGGCCAAGGCAAACCGTAGCGGCAACTGCATCCCGGTGTCCAGACTTATCGCAAGCAGTCAGCCGACGAGCGCGATGGCATTGATATGTCGTCCGTAGTCCGGCTCGCCATTGTGCGTGCTGCGGCGATAACTGTAGAAGCGGTCGGGCTCTTCATATGTGCACAAACCAAGATCCTCGAAATGCCCAACTCCTGCCTGCTCGATACGTTGGCCGATATATCCGCCAAGATCGAACATCGCATGGCCTTCACGCGGCGACGGAGAGAAGTGGCGGGCGTTTGCTGGATCATCGGCGAGAAACCGTTCGACCAATTCAGGGCCGACTTCGTAGTTTTGCCGGCGGATAGTGGGTCCGAGCGCGGCAACGATGCGTGAGCGCTCGGCGCCGAGTCGCACCATGGCTGCTACAGCCGCTTCGACCACGCCCGCCAACGCGCCACGCCAGCCGGCATGAGCGGCGCCGATCACGCCGGCATCGCTGTCGGCCAACAGCAACGGTCCGCAGTCGGCTGTCGAGACGCCGATCGCCAGGCGCGGCATTCGTGTGACCACTGCGTCGGCGCGCGGACGATTATCGCGTGTCCACGGCTCCGTCACGGTCACCACATCGGGTGAATGGATCTGAAAAGGTGTGAGGAGGCGGTCGGCATCCACGCCCAGAATTGCCGCCATGCGCGCGCGATTTTCCGCGACCCTCTCAGGGGAGTCTCTCGAGCCGACTCCGCCATTGAGCGACGCGTAAACGCCCTGCGACACCCCGCCGGAACGTGTGAAAAAAGCATGCCGAATGCCCGCGAGCATGGCGAGTGAGGAAGCCTGCAGCATCGATCACCATGAATCGGCCAACGCCGTGTCTTCAATAAATAGGACCTGCCGGGTCCGAGGGCTAGCCGGTCGAGGTTTCGAAACCGGGCGGCGTGCCAATGGACGGATGAACGAATGCTGCAACCTTGAATAATTCGCCCATGGCGGTGCGCTCGCGGCCGATCAGTCGCGCCAGGGCCTGATCGATGTCTGAGGGTCGCGCGGCCTTGGTCTTGAGCGAGGCCGCACGCTGTTCAATTCCGAGCCGGCGAAGAAACTGCGACTGTTCGATCGGCCCGAAGCCCTTCACACCCATGGCCTCGACGGCCCGCGAAAGGGCCTGGAAATCGACATGGGCCGTGAGATCGAGCTCGCCCGGACTGCTTAACGGATCTGCATAGGCGTGCTGGCCGACGGCCTGAAACGTTTCGCCGATTCCGGTTTCGGTGTGTCCATAGTCGATCACCAGCGCGGCGCCCCGCCCGTCGGCGACGCGGCGGCCCACTTCCATTGCCTCGGTGTCAGCCCGCCATTCGAAAATCGCGCCCGGCCGCGCGGTGCTGAAATGCGGCGGCAACAAAGTCTGGAAAAACGGCAAAGGTTCAGGAGCGATTGTGAAGGCAAGCTGCCCGTTGCCGTCGATCTGGATCCGGCGCTCGTGCCAGCCGCGATCCGTCTTGATCGCCTGATTGACCGGCAATGCGTCAAAGAACTCATTGGCGAAAATGATTGCCGGACCCTTCGGTACTTCGCCCAGGCGCGTGTGCCAGAAAACGGTCACGCCGCATCCTTCCAGCGTTGCCTCCTGCCGCGCCTGCAGGACAGGACTTACTTCGACAAGATGGACCACAATGGCGGAATGAAATTCCGGCACGATCCGTACGGCCCGCAACGCATCTTTCATCATCGTGCCGCGCCCGGGACCAAGTTCGATCAGCCGGACGTTTTCGGGCGCGCCCATTTGCTTCCAGACGGCCGATGCCCATAGCCCGATCAACTCGCCGAACATCTGGCTGACTTCCGGCGCCGTGATGAAATCGCCGCGCGTGCCGAGCGGATCGCGCGTGATGTAGTAGCCGTGCTCGCGGTCGAAGAGGCAAAGTGCCATGTATTCGGCGACCGGCATCGGGCCGGCCGCTTCGATGCGGCGGCGGACTTCGATCTCGAGTGGCGAGCGTCCGGCCACTAGCGGCTCCAAGGCGGCGCTTGTCTCAGCGCACAGGCAATGAAGGCCAGGCCGGCGACAAGCAACGGCACCGACAGCAACTGACCCATGGTCGCGCCGCCCCAGAGAAATCCAAGCTGCGCGTCGGGCTCGCGGAAGAATTCACAAAACGTGCGCGCGATCGCGTAGCAGACCGCAAAGCTTCCGATGACCAGCCCGGGCCGCCTGAGCGCGCCCGCCCGCATCAGGATCGCGAGCACAACGAGCAGGATCAGGCCTTCGAGCATTGCCTCGTAGAGCTGGCTCGGGTGCCGCGGCAACGGTCCGCCGCTCGGAAAAATCATTGCCCAGGCCACGTCAGTCGGGCGCCCCCACAGTTCGCCATTGATGAAGTTGGCGATGCGGCCGAGAAACAATCCGATCGGGCCGACGGCGCACGTAATGTCGCCGAGCGAGAGCACCGAAATGCCGCGCGTATAGCCGAACAGCACAACCGCCACGACGCAACCGGTGAAGCCGCCATGGAACGACATGCCGCCGTTCCACAGCTGCAGGATTTCCAGCGGATGCGCGATGAAGTGCGGCAGGTTGTAGAAAAGCACGTAACCGATGCGGCCGCCGAGAATGATGCCGAGCGTCACCCACAGGACGAAGTCGTCGAAGTCGGCCACCGTCATCGGCGCCTTCCCGCCCCAGAGCTGCTCGGACCGGATGAGAATACGGGCGTAGCCCCAGCCCAGCAGAATGCCGAAAATGTACGCGAGGGCGTACCAGCGGATGGCAAACGGGCCGAGGTGCACCAGCACGGGGTCGAGCGCAGGGTACGGAATGACGAGCAAAGGCATGCGATGTCCGATTCGGGAAACGTCGCCCGTTATTTGGTAGCATGCCGGGTCTTGCGGCGGGATGACCGTATCGCCATTCTGTATCGAGACGCCGGAGATGAGGCATGACCCAGACCAGCAATCGCTTTTTTGATGAAATGGCGCGTTTGATGAACGATGCTGCCGGCGTGGCGCAAGGGGTGAGGCGCGAAGTCGACACCCTGTTCCGGAACCAGGCCGAACGCATTCTGCGTGATCTCGACGTCGTACGGCGCGAGGAGTTCGAGGCGGTCAAGGAGATGGCCCGTCTGGCGCGCGAGGAAAACGAGGCGCTGAAAGAGCGTATCGCAGCGCTCGAAGGGAAAGCCGACAAGCCGGCCAAAAAGGCCAAAAGCGCGCCGCAGGCGGATTAACGCCCGGTCGCTGATTTCTTGCCCTTTGCGGCCATCGCCGCTATAACCCGGCCCGTTCGCGGCCCCCGGCACCCCTGGAGGCTTGCCGCGCGCGCAGGCGGCGCAAAATGCCGCCTTTTCCATTGGTTTACACGAGGATTGTAAGATGGCGACCGTCCAGGAACTGAAGGCGACGGCGCGTCCGAAAGGCGGCAAGGGGGCTGCCCGGTCTGCGCGTCGCTCCGGCAAGGTGCCGGGCGTGATTTACGGAGAAAACAAGCCCCCGCTCATGGTGCTCATCGATCATGATGAGCTGCGCAAGCGCATCTACGCCGGGCGCTTCCTCACCACGCTGTATAATCTCGACGTGGACGGCACCAAGCATCGGGTGATCCCGCGCGACTTCCAGCTCGACGCGATCAAGGACCTGCCGATGCACGTCGACTTCCTGCGCGTTTCGGAAGGCGCGGCCATTCGCGTGCACATCCCGGTGCACGTGCTCAATGCCGATCAGGCGCCCGGCGTGAAGCGCGGCGGCGCGGTCAACATCGTCACGCATACCGTCGAGGTGGTGTGCCCGGCCGATGCCATCCCTGAATCGATCGACGTGGATATCTCGAGCCTCGACATCAATCACTCGAAGCACCTTACCGACGTCACGTTGCCGGCCAACGTTCGCGTGATCGGCAAACCCGACATGACGCTTGTCACCGTCGTGCCGCCGTCCGGTTACGCGGAAGAAATGAAAGCGGCTGCCGAAGCCGCCGCTGCCGCTGCCGCGGCGGCCGCTGCTGCTGCCGCCGCCGGCGTTGCGCCGGCCGCGGAAGGCGCCGCCGCTCCGGGTGCAGCGCCCGGCGCCGCGCCCGGTGCCGCTCCGGCGGCCGGGGCTGCGCCGGCTGCCGCCGCCGCGCCGGCGAAGCCCGAGAAGAAGTGAGGCGGCGCACAAGCCGCCTTGTCGGCGTAACGCACATTGCGATAGGGCGGCCCCGCGGCCGTTGAAGCCATGCTGCTTTTCGTCGGCCTCGGCAATCCCGGTCCCAAGCACGCCAGCAACCGCCACAATATCGGGTTTATGGCGGTGCAGGCGATTGCACGCCGGCACAATCTCTCGCCGTGGCGCCGGCGGTTTCAGGGGGTCGCGGTTGAAGGCAACATCGCCGGCGAGCGAACGCTCCTGCTCCTGCCCGGCACCTACATGAACGAGTCCGGACGCGCTGTTGCGGAAGCCGTGCACTTCTACAAGCTCGCGTTGGGCGACGTGGTGGTCTTCCACGACGAGGTCGATCTGCCGCCCGCGAAAGTGAGGGTGAAAGTCGGCGGCAGCGATGCCGGCCACAACGGCCTGCGCTCGATCACCGCGCACCTCGGCAACGACTACAAGCGTGTGCGTATGGGCATCGGCAAGCCGGACATCAAGGAGTTGGTGCCGCGGCACGTGCTGGGCGATTTTGCCAGGAGCGAATGGCCCTGGGTCGAAGCGCTTTGCGACGTCGTCGCCGACAACGCCCCATTGTTGATCGAGGGCAAGGATTCGACCTTTCAGAACAGGGTGCATCTCGCCATGGCGGCCAAGGGCTTCGGCCGGGACGATGACGAGGCGCCCGACCCGAAATGAAAACGTAAAGAGACGACCACATCATGGGATTTAAATGCGGCATCGTCGGCCTGCCCAATGTCGGCAAGTCGACCCTGTTCAACGCGCTCACGCAGACTGCGGCCGCGCAGGCGGCGAACTATCCGTTCTGCACGATCGAGCCGAACGTCGGCGAGATCGCCGTCCCCGATCCCCGGCTGGAGAAGCTCGCGGCACTGGCGAAGTCGGCCGAGATCATTCCGACGCGCATCTCGTTCGTCGATATCGCGGGGCTGGTGCGCGGCGCCTCGAAAGGCGAGGGACTTGGCAACCAGTTCCTCGCCAATATCCGGGAGGTGGATGCCGTCATCCACGTCGTGCGCTGCTTCGAGGATACCGACGTCACCCATGTCGAGGGCAGGATCGATCCGATTGCCGATATCGAGACCATCGAGACCGAACTGATGCTGGCGGACCTTGAATCGCTGGAGAAACGTGTCGACGCGCTCGAGAAGAAAGCCAAGGGCAATGACAAGGAGGCGAAGGAGACGCTCGGTCTCGTCAACCGCGCGCTGGCCCTGCTGCGCGAGGGCAAGCCGGCACGCCTGATGGACCGCAAGCCTGAAGAAGAGAAGCTGTTCCACGGGCTCGGGTTGCTGACCTCGGCGCCCGTGCTTTACGTCTGCAACGTGGACGAGGCATCAGCCGCGACCGGCAACGCCTTCTCGCGCAAGGTCGAGGCGAGGGCGAAGGAAGAATGTGCCATGTCGATCGTCATCTCGGCCAAGATCGAGTCCGAGATTGCCATGCTGCCGCCGGACGAGCGCGCTGACTACCTCGCCGCGGTCGGCCTGAAGGAGACCGGCCTCGACCGCCTTGTGCGCGCGGGCTATGCGCTGTTGCATCTGGTGACCTATTTCACCGCCGGTCCGAAGGAGACGCGCGCCTGGACGATCACGCAAGGCACCAAGGCGCCGCAGGCGGCGGGCGTAATCCATACCGATTTCGAGAAGGGCTTCATCCGCGCAGAGACCATCTCTTACGACGACTACATCGCCTCGGGTGGCGAGGTCGGCGCCAAGGAAGCCGGCAAGATGCGGCTTGAGGGCAAGGACTACGTGGTTGCGGACGGCGACGTGATGCATTTCAGGTTCGCAACCTGAGCATCGCGCCATCTGGTAGAGTTGCCTGCATGAGCGCAACAGCCGAGAACGCAAATACCCCGGAAACCGCAAAAAGCGCCGAACGCCGCGCGCTCGGCGTCGCCTGCGGCGCGCATGCGCTGCACGACGGGTATACCGACCTCGTCTATGTGATGCTGCCGATCTGGCAGACCGAATTCGGTCTCGGCTTTGCGGCGCTCGGCCTGATGAAAACCGTGTTTTCGGGAACACTTGCCGGCTTCCAGATTCCGGCGGGTTTTCTGGCCGAACGTTTCGGAACGGCCGCCGTTCTTGCGGCCGGTACCGCGCTCGCCGGCCTCGGCTACGTCTTCGCCGGATTGAGTAGCGGCGTGATCGCACTGGTGATTGCGCTCTTTATCGGCGGGCTCGGCGCCAGCACTCAGCATCCTCTCGGATCGTCATTGATCGCACATGCCTTTGCCGGTACGCGATCGCTCAAGGCCCTCGGTACGTATAACTTTGCCGGCGACATCGGCAAAATGTCCGTACCGGCTGCCGCGGCGCTTCTGATTGTCGCGCTGCCGTGGCGCCACGCGCTCGTGCTGCTCGGCGTGCTTGGCGTGGTTGCGGCGGTTTTGATTTTTGTGCTTATTCCGCGCCTGGACGGTCCGGCTGCCGCGCAGAAAAAAGACGACCGCGCCGGCGCCGGCGGGGGCGGAAGTGCCTATGCGTTTCCGCTTCTCCTGTCGGTCGGCGTGATCGACAGCGCGACGCGCATGGCCTTTCTCACGTTCCTGCCGTTCGTGCTAACCGCCAAGGGCGCGAATCTTCCGACCGTCGGCTTGGCGCTGACGCTGGTCTTTGCCGGTGGGGCCGCCGGCAAACTGGTCTGCGCATTTATCGGGGCGCGGATCGGTACGGTCGCGACCGTCTGGTTGACCGAAGCGGTGACCGCGTTCGGCATCATCGCCTTGCTGCCGCTCCCGCTCGAGGCCGCAATGGTCCTGCTGCCTGTCGTCGGCGTTGCGCTCAACGGCACGTCGTCGGTTCTTTACGGCTCGGTCCCGGATCTGGTCGAGCCGCAGCGACGACAGCGTGCGTTCGGTATCTTTTATACGGGAACGATCGGTGCCGGCGCGATATCTCCGGCGATCTACGGCCTGCTGGGCGACGCGGTCGGCGTCACGACCGCACTGATCGTGGTCGCGGCCGTGGTGCTGCTGACCTTGCCGATCACACTGATGCTGCGGCCCGCACTCGCACTGCGGCAGTCGTGAACTGGCGCAGGCCTTTTCGTGCATCGTGGAGACGCGGAACCCGCTCGTCGCAGAGCGATTATATCGGCATGCACGAAGAAACCGACACCGTTGCCCGCATGACACCCGAGCAGGCCGGAGTGCTTCGCAGGCTGGCCCGGGAGGCTTACGAACCGGAGGCGTTTGGGACCGAACTCACCAAAGCTGAAGCGGAGCAACGTATCAATGTGCTGCGGGCAAAACTGAAGCTCATGAGCGAGCCGCCGCATACACAGTGACGGAAATGGTGATATTCCGCGGCGCGTCGCCACGACGGGGCCGTTGCAGCTGCCGCCGGTTCAAGGGCGGACGATCTACCGCCCGATCGTTCGGGAGCGCGTGGTGCCGGCCGAGCCGATAGTCGACTATCGTATCGGCGTGCGTGTGCGTCCGGCTTTATCCTATTCCCGCAGGATGTCGCCGTAGAAAGTTCCGGAGATCGGTTCTTACCGATATGTGCCGGTAAACGACCACGTCGTACTGGTGGGCCCGGTGACGAGCGGGGTTGTGGAAGTGGTGGTGGATCGGTGAGATCCCACCGGCCGGGAAATGCCGGACCCGGCTTCAAATGGCGGGTCTCGCTTTTTCGGTACCACATATTTACCTTGCGCCCGCCGGGCAGATATGCGCGCACTGGTAGGTGCTGGATTTTCGGCGCTCCAAGGGCCATATTAGGGGTCAAGGAGCTAGCGATTATGTCGATGATTAACTACCGAGCCCCGTCCGAACTGTTTCCGAGCCGCAGCCGCAAGTCGCGCCGCCCCATTGGCTACAAGCGCTTCCCGACGGCCGCGGAAGCGATTCGTTTTGCCATCGAGGAATTGCCGCCGGAGTTGCTGCTTGGTGCGTACCTCGAGGTCGAAGAGAAGCGCTTCGACGGCAATGGCATCCGCGCGCTCTATGAGAGCGCCGACTATCCGCTGCCGCGCAAGGGCGCGAAGTCAAAGGTCGCTGCTGCCGGCTGATTGAATATTCCTTGCTCATAACGCCGTCCGCCTGTGCGGGCGGCGTTATGCATTTTGGCCGGCGGTCGGGCCGTTTACGCTACGGCAGGTCGTAAATGCGCGTCGGCGGTGGCTAGGCAGCCATGGGAAATAACCGCCTTGGCCAATACAATTTCATACAGATTGTCCCGTGCGATCTCCCTGAGCAGTTCTGCCGCCAGTTCAGCGGTCGTGACGCCCATAGACCTTGCACGTTGGCTCATCTGGTCAAGAACGCCGTGGGGAAGCATTACGTTGCCGGTCAGCCTATGCTGCTTTTTGCCGTGGCGCGGCCGTTTCAGGCTTATCTTCCATTGCGAGCACCTGACACGCAGGGTGCCGACTGTCCAACCCACACGATCGGCGATGCTTTGATCACTTAGCCCTTCACGGAGAAGATCGCGGATCAATTCCGGTCCAACTCTTCCCTTTTGCATAGCGCATTCCTTCAACGGTTCCGTTCCTCGCCACCGATATCGTTGCAAGCGAGCGCCGGAAATTCAGGTAAACCCCGTTGGGTGATTTCACCCATGCGGCGCAAGGGTCTGGAGGCGGCCCTGTTTTGTCCGCGTATCGTTGGAGTCCGCACTGCAGCAATACGCGAGATCGACGCGATTCAAAGGGTAACGAGGTCCCGCGGAAGAGTTCCCGGGCGATTGTAATCGAATCGGCCAAAGCTGACGGCCGCCCCAATGCCACACGTCGGCGTGTAACTCCGAATTCGTGCCCTTTTGACGTGAATCAAAGTCTTACGATTAAAATTCAAGTTTAAAACCATCACGTGCACTTACGTTTGGACGGTGGGGCGGGAATTCCTGCCCGCACCTTTGCGGTGTGATCACAGTCCGGCGTGGTACGCGCAGAAAAACTGACAGCCGAAAGCAGCAGGGTATCATGGGCCAGCAGATAGTTCGGGAAAAGCCATCTTCACGCCGGGCCGCGGGCCTGATCCAGCTGGGCGAACGCAAGAAGATCCTGTTCGACGCGGGCATCATCAACAATCCGCAGGCTGCGATCGACTTCATTACGAACATTCTCGAATCTTCAACCGAATACTCCGTCATCGCCAAGGATCTCGACGGCAAGATCCTGTTGTGGAACGAGGGCGCACGCAGGCTCTACGGCTACGAGCCGGAGGAAGTCGTCGGCAAGATGAACTCGTCCGTGCTGCACACGCCGGCGGACGTGAAGGCGGGCCTGCCGAAAAAGATCATGAAAGACGCCCTCGACCAGGGCAAATTTGAAGGGACGGTTTCGCGCCGGCGCAAGAATGGCGACGAGTTCACGGCCCGCCTGGTGATCACGCCGCGTCGTGATCTTGCCGGCAAGCCCATCGGTTATCTGCTGATCTCCAAGGACATCTCGGATGAAATCCGGATGGCGCAATACGCGCGCAGCCTGATCGAGGCCTCCCTCGACCCGCTGGTCACCATCAGCGCCGACGGCAAGATCACCGACGTCAACGAAGCCACGACAAAGGTCACCGGCGTACCGCGCGAGAAGCTGATAGGCACCGACTTTTCCAGTTATTTCACCGAGCCGGAGAAGGCGCAGGAAGGCTACCGCCAGGTCTTCGCCAAGGGCATGGTCACCGACTATCCGCTCACCATCCGTCATGCCGGCGGCAACCTGACCGACGTGCTCTACAACGCCTCGGTCTACCGCGACGAACGCGGCAATGTGCTCGGTGTCTTCGCCGCTGCCCGCGACGTCACCGCGCAGAAGCAGGCCTCGCAGTATGCCCGCAGCCTGATCGAGGCCTCCCTCGACCCGCTGGTCACCATCAGCGCCGACGGCAAGATCACCGACGTCAACGAGGCCACGACGAAGGTCACCGGCGTACCGCGCGGGAAGCTGATCGGCACCGACTTTTCCAATTATTTCACCGAGCCGGAGAAGGCGCAGGAAGGCTACCGCCAGGTCTTCGCCAAGGGCATGGTCACCGACTATCCGCTCACCATTCGCCACATCGGGGGACGGCTGACCGACGTGCTCTACAACGCCTCGGTCTACCGCGACGAACGCGGCAACGTGCTGGGGGTCTTTGCCGCCGCCCGTGACGTCACCGCCCAGAAGCTCGCCGAAGCCCAGATCGCCGACCAGCGCGGCAAGGAGCTCGAGCGTCTGGCCGAGCTCGAACGCTTCCAGAAGCTGACCATGGGCCGCGAGCTCAGGATGATCGAGCTCAAGAAGGAAATCGAGGACCTGAAGAAAAAGGTGAACTGAACGGATTTCTGGCGGGAGGTCTTCCAATGGCTGTGCGGTCCGACTCGCCTGAGGCGAAACACGACAGAAGGCAGGAAGGCGCCTGGGAAATTCAACGTGCGATGTTGAATATCCTGGAGGATTCCGATGAAGAACGGAAACGGCTGCAATCGGTTCAGACCGCCACGCTGAACATCCTCGAGGATTTCAGCCAGGAGCGGAACCGCTCCGCGCAGATGCAGACGGCAACGCTCAACATCCTTGAAGACTTCGACGCTGAAAGATCGAAATACGCCGAAGTGCAGACGGCAACACTGAACATCCTTGAGGATTTTATCGAGGAACGGAACCGTTCCGCGCAGATGCAGACGGCGACGCTCAATATTCTGGAGGATTTCGACGCCGAGAAATCGCGCCTTGAGCAGAGCCAGCGCGCCTACCTCAACATTCTCGAGGACATCGATATTGAAAGGGACAAGGTCGCCATCGCCTACAAGCGCGTGGAAGCGATCAACGCGGAACTGCAGGAATTCGCCTACGCGGCATCGCACGATTTAAAGGCACCCCTGCGCGTCATCGACAACGCGTCGAAATGGCTGGAAGAGGACCTGCAAGAGCATCTCACCGACGAAACGCGGGAGAATATGAAGCTGCTGCGTGGCCGTGTCCGGCGCATGGAGAATCTGCTCGACGATCTGCTGGAGTATTCGCGCATCGGCAGGGTCACCGACGAGCGATTTGCCGAAATTATTTCTGGCAGCGCCCTCATGGAAAACGTCCTGATGCTGCTCTCGCCGCAAAAGCAGTTCACCGTAGAAGTAGATCCCGCCATGGCCGGCGTACGCGTGGCGAGGATGCCGCTGCAGCAGATCCTGATGAACCTGGTCGGCAACGCCATCAAGCATCACGACAAGTCAACCGGCCGGATCGAGGTGAGCGCCACCGATGAGGGTGCTTTCTACCGGTTCGCGGTGAAGGATGACGGTCCCGGCATCGCGCCCGAATTCCACGAACAGATCTTCAAGATGTTTCAGACGTTGCGACCCCGCGACCAGGTTGAAGGCAGCGGCATGGGGCTCGCCATGGTGCGCAAGAACATCGAGACATTCGGTGGCACGCTCAACCTGCAATCCTCGCCGGGCGACGGCAGCATCTTCAGTTTTACCTGGCCGAAGCGGCAGCGGCTCGGGAGAACCGGCGTATGAATGTGGTCAAGCTGGCCGACAAACCGGTCGATCTGCTGCTGGTCGTTGAAGCGGCGCCGAATGCGATGGTCCTGGTGGACCAGGATGGCCTGATTGTTCTTTTGAACAGAGAGGCCGAGAAAATGTTCGGCTATTCGCGCGTCGAGTTGCTGAATCAACCGGTGGATCTGCTTGTACCGTTGCACTCCCGGGACAAACATGCGGCTTATCGCGCGGAGTTTTCTGCCAGGCCGGTGATGCGCGCGATTGGCGTGGGGCGCGATCTTTATGGCCGCCGCAAGGATGGGAGCGAGTTTCCAGTCGAGATTGGCCTTAATCCGATCGATACAAGCAATGGCGTCCTGATTCTCAGCGCGATCGTCGACATCACCGAGCGTAAGCGCGCCGAGGAGACGATGCGCAAGTTCAACGAGATTCTGGAACAGCGCGTAAGCGAACGCACGGCCGAGCTCGAAGCCGCCAACAAGGACCTGGAAGAGTTTACCTATGCTGTGTCGCACGACCTGAAAGCGCCGCTGCGCGTCATCGACAACGCCTCGAGATGGCTGGAGGAGGATCTTCAGCAACATCTGACTGAGGAAACCAGGGAACATATGGGGCTGTTGCGTGGGCGGGTCCGGCGCATGGAAAGGCTGCTCGACGATCTGCTGGAATATTCCCGTATCGGGCGGGTGAAGGACGCCCGCTACTCGGAAATCGTCCCGGGCGACGAGTTGCTGCAGAATATTCTCGAGGTGCTGCCAATCCCGGAAGGATTTGCGATCAAAATCGATCCCGGTCTTTCCGGGATCCAGGCACCACGGATGCCGCTGGAGCAGATCCTGGCGAACCTCATCGATAACGCCGTCCGGCACCACGACAGGAAGCAGGGACATATCGAGGTTTCGGTCCGTGACGATGGCGCCAACTATGTGTTTTCGGTCGCGGACGATGGTCCCGGCATCCCGAAAGAATACCACGAGCAGATTTTTCAGGCTTTCCACGCGCTGAAGCCCCGCGATCAGGTCGAAGGCACCGGAATGGGCCTCGCCATCGTGCGCAAGAACGTCGAGGCCTTCGGCGGAACGCTCAGCCTCGAGTCCTCCGTCGGGCATGGAAGCACGTTCCGCTTCGCCTGGCCGAAGCAAACGAATGTCGCAGGGAGACGCGCATGACCATCTCCGCGGTGATGAACAGCAGTCCGCTCAATATCCTTTTGGTCGAAGACGACGACGGCGATGCGCGCGCGGTCCAGCGCGCGTTTCAGAAGGCCAGGATTGCCAATCCGATTGTGCGTGCCGTGGACGGGATCGAGGCGCTGGACATTCTGAGGGGAAGCAACGGCAAGTCAAAATTGCCGTCTCCAAATATGCTGCTCGTTGACATCAACATGCCGAGGATGAACGGCATCCAACTGGTGAAGACGATGCGCGAAGACAAAGATCTGCGCCAGACGGTGACATTCATCCTCACGACGTCGAAGCGCGACGAGGACAAGATAGCGGCGTACGACCTTAATGTCGCCGGCTACATCCTGAAGTCGACGGCGGGTCAGGATTTTCTGAATCTGGTCAACCTCGTGGATGCGTACTGGCGCATCGTGGAGTTGCCGTAGGAACCGGGCATGGATGACGTGCTGAAAATCCTGGTGGTGGACGACGATGCGGGCGATCGCAGACAAATGATTCGCGCCATGAAGCAGGCGGGACTTGCTTTCGAGGTCGTCGAGACAACAAACACGGCCGACGCCATGGCTGCCTGCGACAAGCAGGAGTTCGATTGCTCCATCATCGACTACCGGATGCCGGGGCAGGATGGATTGAAGGTTATTTCTTCGCTGACCAGCCGGTACCCGTTCATGGCCCTCGTCATGGCGACCGGGGAAGGAGATGAGTCTATTGCGGCGACCGCAATGAAACGCGGTGCGCTCGACTACATCGCAAAAGGCAACATCAATCCCAGCTCGATAAAGCGAACGATCAGGGGCGCGGTGCAAAAGGCGAGGCTGCAGCGCAAGGTGGCGGAGCAGCAGCAGCAGCTCCAGCGACAGGCAAGCCAGCTCACGGATGAGGTCAAGGCGCTTGCAGTCCAGGCACTTCAGGCAAAAACCGATCAGCTCACCGGGCTTCCCGGCCGCGCATTGTTTATCGACGCCGTGACAGCCCTTCGCGCGCAAAGCGCCAGGAAAAACCTGGCCACTGCGATGCTTTTCATCGATCTTGACGAGTTCAAATCGATCAACGACCGCTTCGGACACGACCGCGGCGACGACGTGCTGGTGCGAACAGCGCAAGTCATTCGATCATCAGTACGAGGCCGGGATGTCGCCGGTCGTTTCGGAGGCGATGAGTTCGTCGTATGCCTCTCGGCGCCGGCTCAGTCCATTGAAGAAATCGCCACGCGGGTCGCCGAGCGAATACTTCTAAATGTTGCCAGAATCGGTGACGGCATAGGGTGCAGCATCGGAATAGCTTTCAGCGGCGCAAGCGCCGGTTCTCCCGAAATAGCGATCAGGGAGGCCGATGCGGCGATGTACGAATCGAAGAAATGCGGGAAGAACCGGTTTGCCATCTACGGCCGATCGTCCACGGGTACGGAACCGTCATGCGATGCAGGGGATTGTGTGCAATGGAAGCGCTGACGCAGACGGCCGACAGTACCATGACCGATGAAGTCTTGCGTATCCTGATAGTCGACGACGACCACGCCGACCGCCGGCATGTCATGCACGTCATGAAGGAGGCGGGCTTGCCCTGCTCTTTCGTTGAAACGGTAAGCCTCGAGGACGCAGTCGAGGCCTGCAAGCAGCAGACTTTCGAATTCGCGATTGTCGACTATCACCTGCCCGGGGCGGATGGCCTGAATTGCATTTCGTATTTTCAGGCGCGGATTCCGGATATGCCGGTGGTCATGATCACCGGCCGCGGCGATGAAATCGTGGCGGCCCAGGCCATCAAGGCGGGCGCGATGGACTACATTCCGAAAAAAAATGTCCAGGAGGCGTCAATCCGGCGTATCGTCAAAACGGCTCTCGAAAGGGCGGAATTGCGCCGCAGGATTGCACAGCAGCAGGAAGAGCTGGAGAAATTTGCAGCGGTTCTCGTGCATGATCTGAGGGCCCCGATCACCGCAGTGCAGGCTTTTGCCCGCTACATCGAATCGGGCCTGCGCGCCACGTCACCCGACCGCGACACGATCAGCGACCATTGCAGGGGGATCGTCAAAGCGGTCAGGCGCATGGATGCGCTGATCAATACCCTTTACAAATATACAAAAGCTGACGCGGAAATCACCCTGCACCCGGTCGATATGAACCAGGTCATGGTCGATGCCATGACCGACCTGCAGAACACGATCAAAGAACGCCGCGCGCGGATCAAATGCGGCAATCTGCCCGTCGTTGCCGGCGATGCCTCCGAGCTTACGGAACTGCTGGAAAACCTGATCGGCAACAGCCTGAAATATTGCGAAGCTGAGACTCCGATCGTCGATGTGACGGCAGCACCGGATGGAAAAGACACCTGGCGATTCGCCGTCAAAGACAACGGCATAGGCATTTCCGAGCAATACCGACAGAAGATTTTTGCGCCGTTCGAGCGCCTGCATGGCACCGGCAAATATGATGGCGCCGGTCTTGGGCTTGCCATCTGCAAGAAGATTGTCGAGCGCCATGGCGGCACGATCTGGTGCGAAAGCAGCGCGTCCCAGGGCACCATCTTTTTCTTCACGCTCAAGGAGGCGGTCTGACGGCATCGATGCCTGCGCGGTGCAGACATGCCTCAACATTATGTGACCGCGCGTCAGGATACCAAAATGTGGACGGACTATAACCACAAGGCTAAGTTGCAGGCTGCGATCGCAGGCTACACGGACAAGGCGATGGCGCGGGCTGGGACGGCGGTCTACGTAGTCGATGACGAGGAGGCAATCAGGGCAAGACTCGAGTTCTTGCTCCGTGATGCCGGATTTTCGGTGCGGAGTTTCGAGTCGGCCAAAGAATTCCTCACCGTGCTTCCGCAGATCCAGTCCGGCTGCATCGTTACGGATGTGCGGATGCCTGAGGTCACCGGCATCGAGTTGCTGCGTCACGTCATGGCGACGAAACCGCACCTCCCGGTCATCGTGATGACCGGCATGGGCGACATCGCTCTCGCCGTCGACGCAATGAAGACCGGTGCCATCGATTTTCTGGAAAAGCCCTTCGAGGATGGGCCGCTGCTGTCTGCCGTCAAAACCGCAGTCAGGCGGGAAGAGGAGGCGAGCAAGCGGAACGCTGAGGATGCAGCCATCCGCGGCAAGATCGATTCCCTGTCGCAGCGTGAACGACAGGTCCTCGAAGGCCTGCTGTCCGGCAGCCCTAATAAGATCATTGCCTACGATCTCGGAATCAGCTCCCGCACGATCGAAAAATATCGGGCGAACCTCATGGTCAAGATGGCGGCAAAGAGCGTCTCCGACCTTGTACGCATGGCGATAAGGGCCGGCCTTCCGAGCGACATCAGGGAAAATAGGCGCTGACGAGTCCTGGTACGCCGTCGATCGCGGCAGACCGTTAATGGGTCGATATCGTCGTTGCCAGCGTAAATCCGTCGCGAGGGGCGGGCCTGTTCATCTGTCGGACGGTGCTGTTATCGACGACAAACAGCGGGTGATAGTTTGTGAGCTTTATGTCCTCAACGATCGCCAAGGTGCGATTGTCGAGGATCAGCCAGCTGCCATTCACCCGTGCGGCAGCGACCGCATGATGTTCGCGCAGCATGCTGTCCCAGAGAACGACGATGCGCAGGTCATCCGCTGACCATTTGGCGGCGCGGAGCACGGCGATTTTGGCGATCGCATAGTCCTCGCAGTCGCCCTTGCCGGAATTGAAGCTTTCGAACGGGGTCGCCCAGTAGTCGGCAACGCCGTACTGCTTGATGTCGGACGTATAGGCAATCGCCATGTTTACCGCACGATTGACGATGCCAATCATTGCCTGACGGTCATGCTTGATCGCCTCGCTGACGATGTCGGTGAACTTGCTGGCGGCGCCTGCGGGGCATCCCTGCCGGTTCGCCTGGCAGTTGGAAATGACGCCCAGCTCCGACGCGATGGCCTTTTCGACCGGCCGCCACTTTGTCCAGAGAAGGCCCTCGGGAGCGAGATAGGTGGTCTGGCCAAAAGGCTCCCCGGAGCGGCCCGTTGCCGCCGATTCCGGCTCGACCCTGTGGGTTGGCTGCTGGGCCGGCGGGAGTGCGGCATAGACGGGACTTGAGGTTTCAGGACCCGCGGCCGTGAAAATTTTCGCCTGGGACAGGTCCGGGAAGATCCGCGACTGTGAGAGCTCGTTGCGGGTCGAGATGTGAAGCGCCGCCACCGCACATACAACCAGGCTCACCAGAAATGGTCCGACTGCGTGTGGGCCGGTGGCTGCTGCAAAAGACCTGTTCTTCATGACCGAATTCCATTGGCATCTGTTGACACGCAACCAATGGAAGAGCGGGGGTCGTTGAAGCTTGCGTCAGGTCAATTTTGGGTTGTTGCCCTTAGGCGTAGTGATGCGGTGGGTAGATCTACGTAGGCCGGCATTGCGCCGGATTGTGCGGCCGCGCGCGATGCAACCGCAGCGCCGTTCATCGGTTGAATCCGCATCACCGATGGAGGTTCCGCATGAAAAATTTGCAGCGTTTTTTCATAACAGTCGGCCTTACTGCGGCCGTCATATTGTCGTCACCGGGCGGTGCGGCTTTTGCCCAGAATGGGCCAAAGCGTCCGATCGATCCCGGATCAAATCCGGATACCGGGCAGATCGACCCGGGCAAGGCGCCGCGGGCCTCCTCGCAGTCCGCCGACGTGAGCAACATGCCGACGACCGAAGAGGCACGTGCCGCGCTGCTGCAGCCGATCTCGCGCCAGCCATCCGCCGGCGGTGAGGCGATGACGACCGGAAGCGTCGGCGGGCAGATGCCCGGGCAATCCGGGCAAAATGCGTCGGCGTCCGGAGAGCCGCCGCCGTCGGGACCGATCGGCGCATTCGGACAGACCATTCCGGCCAAGTTCTCCAGCCGCAACGATATCCTCGATCGTGTGCCGATCATGGCCAGACCGATGCCGCTCACCAAGGAGCAGGAAAAGCAGATTTACGATGCCGTGATGGCGGAAAAACCGCAGCCCGTGCCCGGCGCCGACGCACTCAAGCCGGCCGACGAATTGTCCCCGAGCCAGGCGCTCACCGGCATGCGTCCGCTTCCCGAAAGCGTGCGCGGGATCGAGAGCGTGTCGAAGCTCTACTACATCAAGGCCAGGGACAAGATATTGCTCATCGAACCGAACGTGCGCACCGTCGTCGATCAGATCTCGGCGTCCTGAGGCGGAAGTCATCGCCGGAGTTTCCGGCGATGACGGCCCTCATTCGGCCGGTCTGCCGTAATTGTTGGGTGCGCTCTTCCACTGCGTCAGGCTGTCGCCGATCACCTTCATTGCGGTCATCGCCGCATGGCTGAGGCTGGCATAGCCGGCGATTTCGCGGCCGACGCGTTCGCCCTCGGTGCGCAGCATCTCACGCACGCCCTGGAGCTCAAGAATGACACGATCGATCTCCTCCATCGACGCTCCGGCCACGCGCCGGATCAGCACGTTGAGGTTGTCGATGACCGGTTCCGTTGCCGGGACTTCCGGATCGTTGCGGTGACGGCGCAGGAAGGCGACGTCTCGCCGCACGAACTCGCGGATCTCACCTTCGAACGCGGTTACTGCCGCCTGCTCGGACTCGGTCCGCTCAGGCGATTTCCGCGGCGCGTAAGCCTCCGGACCGGTCTTTTCAGGTACCGACCTGTCCAATCCGAGACGCTCGGGTCTGATGGCCGTCATGGTCCACTCCTACAGAAGCGCAAGATTTTGCGCGGATGCTCCTCATTGGCAGCCGATTGCCACACGCGAGTACGGCGGCCGTGAGGCGTGAGCGGACAGACTGGCTGCACATTCCGGCCAAACATGGCCGGGCGCAGGGTTATGCACGGCTTTTATGAGACGGCAGCGGTATCCGGCGACCGTTACCAGTTCAGCTTGAATCCGGCCGTGATGCTTTTGTTGCTCGTGGCCTGCCCGACGTCGGTCACCGCCGTGGTCACGTGCAGCGGGCCGTACAGCTTCTGTTCGGCGCTGAAGGTATTGTGGGTGACCGGGTCGTTGCTGACGGTCGCGAGGCCGGCACCGAATGTCGTGCCGGTCGGCAGAATGTTGAACTTGACCGACCTTTCGTTCCCGAACACCTGCGACGTTCCCGCGGGGTCGGATGCCGGTAGGGCCATCAGCGGCAGATCGGCAGGCCCGGGCGGCCGTTGACCAAACGTGTCCGTCACCGAGTAGCTGTCCTGCACCGTTACTGCAAAGCGGTTGCCGAACGGCACCGAGTGCTTGAGCGTGGCGCCGACCTTGCCTTGTTCGTTCGTCGGGTCAATGCGTGCGTCCACGCTGGCCAGATTCGGTACGCCGACCGACGCCCAGGCAGCGCCGGCGGGAAGCCCGTTGTTCTGCTCAGTCGGCAGCGGGAAGCGGAGCGGGTCCGCCCTTGTTGAGGTAAGGCCGAGCGAGTTCGACCACTCGGTGTGCAACGGCTGCTTCACCACGACGGAGGCCGATCCATCCGCTTTCTCGGTGCGTTCAATGGTGTAGCCGGCGTCTCCGTAGCCCGGGATGCGCAACGATTTTTTCGGCGGCGTGGCAAGAGCCTCGGGGTCGAACACCAGGGCATTTGCAAGCAGCGCGCTGTCTTCCGGCGGAAGCGGCGGGCTGTCCGCCGTGTCCTGTGCGGACACGGGCGGGGCGGCCAGCAGAAGAATGCCGAGCAACAATCTCCGGCGAGCGCGTGCCCGCATTCCCGAATTCTCCCCCGATTGCGCCGTTCCGGCTTTTGCGAATGCCCGATGTTCGGCGCAAACCGGTTAAGCAATGGTTGCCTCATGCCATGGAACTTTGGCGAAGCTATGAAAGGTATTTGCTGTTTCTGCGTCAGCTGCAGCGCGCGGCGATCGCTTCGTTGATGTGTTCCACGTTCGCGTCGAGACGGCCGAGCTCGCGTTCGCGCTCTGACCCGCTCTTGCAAAGCGCGGTGACGGCGCGCGCCTTCACGACCTCAAGGAAATAAAGACGCGTCGCCGTGCATATGTCCCGACCCTCTTTGGACCCGAGCGCCTTGACGCGTGCCTGCATGGCGGCAACGCTGGTTGCGGCTTCGGCGAGATTGCGGTCGCAGCCGGGCGGCTGAATCGGCGCGGGGCTGGCAGGTGGCGCGGCCAGCACGGCAAACACGAACGCGGCCGGCACGATCACGCCGACGAAAGCGAAAAATGCGAACAGAAATCGCCTGAGCATGCGGGCGACCCTCCGGTGTTACCGTCTGTTGGTCGCGCCGGCGGCGAAAAGGTTCAAAGTCAGCACGCAACGGAACCGGAACCCGGCTGGTGCATTGTCATCCGGTCCCGGGAAGGTGCATTGACGGGAGCACGGCCATGCCTGCGCTACTGCCGGTCTTGTTCACTGCCTCACAGTTGGTTCTGGTGGCGGATACCCTGCCGAAATTCGATGCCGCGAAGGCCTGCCGCGCCGCCGCCGAGGCATCAGTTTCGCTGGGGCGGTCGGCCGACGACTGCAAACGCGACGAAGAAGAGGCCCGCGTCCAGCTCAGCCGGCAGTGGGATCGGTATACGGCGACGCAGCGCAAGGACTGCGTGCGTCTGTCCTCGCTGGGCAACTCGCCCAGCTATGTTGAGCTGCTGACGTGCCTCGAGATGGCGAAGCAGGCGAAAGACCTGCCCGAATCCTCCGGGATGGGCACGTCCGGACAGCGTTGACGATCAGGGCTTCTTGCCGCTTGGCATGTGCGAGCCGCCGGACGAGGCCTGCATCTGCGCCAGCTTGTAGGCGGACAATTGCTTCGGCTTGTCCTTGTCGGCCTTCGGCTTTTTCTTTTCCTTCGCGGGTCGAAGCTGACCTTTCGCCATGATGACCTCCCTGAAGTCAAATGACGGCGAATGCTAGCGGGCGCGCCGGCGGGTGCAAGGGGGATGCCAGGCGGTCTGCCGGTCCTCAACTTTTTGGCGCAGCTGCTCCCGCCGCCTTGAGCCGCTCTTCGATGCATTTGTTGACGGCGTCGGCGCGCTTGTCGAGATCCTCGTGCGGGTTGCCTTTTTCCGTGCGCATCCAGCACTCGCGCGCGGCCCGTGCGCGCGTCATCGGCTCGGCCTCTTCGGCAGGTTCGGCCGGCTTTGCAGCCTGAGTGACCGGCTGGTCCGGTTTCGCCGCGGCCGCCACGGATACGGCTTCGGCTTTCGGCGTGCCGGCAGCCAAAGGCCAGGTGCCGTCGGTCTGGCAGGCCGCGAGGGCGAGCGCGGCAGCCAGCACGGCCAGGGTGGCGGCCGTACGGAATTTCCCGGGCATGGAAGCAGAAACGTTCATTCGCACAGTCCAGGGGATATCGGCGCCGCGAACAGATATCACGGTGCCGGGCGGCCGCTATTTGCCCGATCGCATCTGTTTAGGCAACGCCTGCGGAACGCGCTTTCACAATCGCGTGCGTGCCTGCGAATCCGCGGAAGCGCGCGCTCGTCGAACCCTCAAATCATACCGCCGGAACGACCGTCGGAGGCGATCGCCGGAAAACGGCGAGGCGGCTGTGGGCGTCGGCATCATCCGCGACACCGCCGAGGCGGCGAGTCGATCCGATACGCATTGCCCCGCGCAGGCGTGCGCCCGTCGGCGGTAACCGGGCCGTTAAGCAATGCCGCGGTCGATTGCTTAACCAATCCGGCCGTTTTGATTTGCGCCCGCGCGTGCGGTCGGGGAGATATGGCGCACACATAAACTCGGATTGGCTCAGGCCATTCGATAACCGGGCCGGCGTCATCATGAAGCGTCTCTTTATTGCGACCGCAGTGTCCGTGGCCGTTCTCGGCAGCACCTGCGCGCCGTCGCTGGCCGCCGATCTCGGACCGGTCACCGGCAAGCGGCATGTCCGCGGCGGCTGGTACGGCTACAACTGGCGCGACCGCTGCGCCTATGCCGGCTACTACTGCCTCTATGCGTGGGACGGCTACGTCTATCACTATCCGTTCGACGACCGGCCTTCGGCCTATCGTCGGCACCGGCACCGGTTCTAGGACGCGTCTTCGCATCTCGCGCTCACCGAGCGCAGGGAGAGGTTAACGCGGTTCGCGGAGCGATCGTTACCGCCTTTTGTTGCTCCTGAACCCGCCTCTCTGCCCCGGCCGCCCGAGCTTGCTGCGCGGCGAATCCGTGCGCGCCGGCTTCGTCTCGTGGTAGAGCGCGATCCCCATCTCGTCGAGCTCCGGCTTGTGCGGGCGCGCGCGTGACCGCAGCTCCTTCGTCTGCGCCACCATCACGTCGCGCGCGGTCGGATTGTCGAGCACCGCCATCTCGGTCGCGCGCAGGCGCTTGATCTCGTCGCGCAGCCGCGCCGCCTCCTCGAAATCGAGGTCGGCGGCAGCCTCGCGCATGCGCGTTTCGAGATCGGCGATCACCGCTTCGAGGTTGTGCCCGATGGTTGCGGCCTCGGCGAACTCGCCGGCGCCCGCCGTGCCGGTCGATACCAGCACATGGTCGCGCTCGTAGACGCTGTCGAGAATGTCGGAGATGCCCTTGCGCACGCTCTCGGGTGTGATGCCGTTGGCGGCGTTGTACTCCATCTGTTTCTCGCGGCGGCGATTGGTTTCCTCCATGGCCCGCTGCATCGAGCCGGTGACCGTATCGGCATAAAGAATGACCTTGCTGTCGACGTTGCGCGCGGCGCGTCCGATGGTCTGTATCAGTGACGTCTCACTGCGGAGGAAGCCTTCCTTGTCGGCATCGAGGATGGCGACCAGCGCGCATTCCGGAATGTCGAGCCCCTCGCGCAGCAGGTTGATGCCGACCAGCGCGTCGAAGGCACCGAGCCGCAGGTCGCGGATGATCTCGATGCGCTCCAGCGTGTCGATGTCCGAGTGCATGTAGCGCACGCGAATGCCCTGTTCGTGCAGGTACTCGGTGAGGTCCTCGGCCATGCGCTTGGTCAGCACCGTCACCAGCGAGCGGAAGCCTTTCGCCGCCACCTGCCGCACCTCGCCGACGAGGTCGTCGACTTGCAGGCGCGCCGGCCGCACCTCGACCGGCGGGTCGATCAGGCCGGTCGGGCGGATCACCTGCTCGACGAAGACGCCGCCGGATTCATTCATCTCCCACGCCCCGGGCGTAGCCGAGACGGCGAGCGTCTGCGGCCGCATGGCGTCCCATTCCTCGAACCGGAGCGGCCGGTTGTCCATGCAGGAGGGCAGGCGGAAGCCGTATTCGGCGAGCGTCGCCTTGCGGCGGAAGTCACCGCGGTACATGCCACCGAGCTGCGGGATGGTGACGTGGCTTTCGTCCACGAAGACCAGCGCGTTGTCGGGCACATATTCGAACAGCGTCGGTGGCGGCTCGCCCGGCTTGCGCCCGGTCAGGTAGCGCGAATAGTTCTCGATGCCGGCGCAGGAGCCTGTCGCCTCCATCATCTCGAGGTCGAAGATCGTGCGCTGCTCGAGCCGCTGCGCTTCCAGCAGCCGGCCGGCGGCGTTGAGCTGCTCGAGGCGCTGGCGCAGCTCGATCTTGATGTTGCCGATCGCCTGCAAGAGCGTCGGCCGCGGCGTCACGTAGTGCGAATTGGCATAGATCTTCACGAATTCGAGCTCGTCGGTCTTCTGGCCGGTGAGCGGGTCCATTTCCTCGATCTTCTCGATCTCGTCGCCGAACAGGTGGATGCGCCAGGCGCGGTCCTCGTAGTGGGCAGGGAAAATGTCGACAGTGTCGCCGCGCACGCGAAACGAGCCGCGGAAGAAATCGCCCTGCGTGCGCTTGTACTGCAGGGCGACGAGATCGGCGAGCAGCTGGCGCTGGTCGATTTTCCCACCCTGCTTCAGCGTGAACGTCATCGCCGAATAGGTTTCCACCGAGCCGATGCCGTAGATGCACGACACCGAGGCGACGATGATGACATCGTCGCGCTCGAGCAGCGCGCGCGTTGCCGCGTGGCGCATGCGGTCGATCTGCTCGTTGATCGAGGATTCCTTCTCGATGTAGGTGTCGGTGCGCGGGACATAGGCTTCCGGCTGGTAGTAGTCGTAGTAGGAGACGAAATATTCGACCGCGTTATCGGGGAAGAACGACTTGAATTCGCCGTAGAGCTGCGCGGCGAGCGTCTTGTTCGGCGCGAGGATAAGGGCAGGGCGCTGCGTCGCCTCGATCACCTTCGCCATCGTGAAGGTCTTGCCCGAGCCGGTGACGCCAAGCAGCACCTGCGTGCGGTCGTTGCGCCTGATGCCCTCGACCAGCTCCCTGATCGCCTGCGGCTGATCGCCTTTGGCCTCGAAGTCGGAGACAATGACGAGTCTCTTGCCGCCCTCGGATTTTTCCGGCCGCGGCGGGCGATGCGGCGTCCACGGCTGCGCCGTGAACTCGGGCCGGCCCTCGCGCAGGAGCCGCTCGAGCGACTGCTGGCTCGCCAGCCCGCCGAAGCCGCCCGGCTGCGTCGGCAGGTCGGCGCGCGGCAGGCGGTATTTGGCTTCATCGGAAAGGCCGAGCTCCTCCGCCAGCCTTGGGTCGAGACCGGTGATCGGCGGGCCCTCGAAGTCGGGCTGCGGCGCCTCGTCGAATCCTTTCGGTGTCGACTTGCGCGCCCGGTGCGCCTCGGAAAAATCGCGACGGCGATCCCACGAATTGTCGGGCGGCGGTTGCAGACCGGTGCTGGATCCGAGCCCCGCCGTGCCCCTCTTGATCGCGGGATTGAGCAGGTCGGCGAGCGCCTCCGGTGTCGGCGGCGCGAGCGGCCGAGCCGCCTTGGCACGCGTCGGTTTTGCCGGATCCTTTGGCTTTTTCGGCGGGGGCTTGGCCATTGCCCCGAATATGGGACGAGTCCTGTGGCGAGGAAAGGGCGCGACCGGCGATGCGGGGCGGTGCTAGATTCCGCACACAAAAGAGGGAGGAGGCGATGACGGGGCGGAATTTAACCCGGCGTATGTTCGTGGCAGGGCTTGCAACGGCGCCGCTCGTGCGGGCCGTCCATGCGCAGACCGCCTGGCCGGTCCGGCCGGTGCGCGTGATCGTACCCTATCCGCCGGCTGGCGGTGCCGATACGACCGCGCGGATCGTGTTCGGCAGGCTTGGCGAGATGTTCGGGCAGCAGTTCATCATCGAGAATCGCGGTGGCGCCGGCGGAACGATTGCCGAGGCCGTGGCGGCAAAAGCGGAGCCCGACGGCTACACCGTGTTGCACGATGCGACGGCGTTCTCCGTCAACTCGTCGCTCTATTCAAACCTGCCGTTCGACTACAAGAAGGATTTCGATCCGGTCGCTCTCGTATCGCTGGTGCCGAACATCCTGGTGGTCACGCCGTCGGTTCCGGTGAAGACGGTCGCCGACATCATCGCTTTTGCGAAGGCCGCGGCCGACGGCATCGACATGGCGTCGTCAGGCAACGGCACGCTCCAGCATCTGTCGTTGGAGATGTTTCGGCACCGGACCGGCATCAAGATCAGTCACGTACCGTATCGCGGCGGCGGGCTGGCGCTCAACGACGTGGTTTCGGGACAGGTGAAATTCTTCTTTGCCAATGGGTCGTCGGTCGTCGGATTGATCCAGGGCGGCAAGGTGAAGGCGATCGCGCATACCGGCAAGGGCAAACTCAACAGCCTGCCGGATATCCCGCCTGTGTCGGCAACCTTGCCGGGTTTCGAGGCCTACGAATGGAACGGCGTCTTCGTGCCGCACGGCACGCCGTCGCCGGTGATCCAGAAGCTCAACAACGGCATCAATGCCGCGCTGCGCGATCCGAATGTCATGGCGCGGTTCGAACAACTCAACATCGAAACCCGCCCGACCACGCCGGAGGAATTCGGCAACTTCGTCCGGAGCCAGATGGAATTGTGGAGCAAGGTGGTGAAGGACGCCAACATTCGGCTTGGTTAGACCTTCTCCATGAAGTACGGGCAAGAACCGCCGCGCATTGCCGGCCCGGTGCCGCATCCCCGCACACCGCGTGAAAAGCCGCCGCCGGGTGCCTGGGACGCGCACGCGCATATTTTTGGGCCAGCCGACAGATTTCCATTTGCACCGGGGCGCGGATATACGCCCCCCGATGCGCCGGCCGAGCGTTATGTCGCACTGCTCGACCACCTTGGCTTCACGCACGGCGTGCTGGTGCAGGGCAATGCGCACGGCTTTGACAATAGCGTGCTGCTTGATGCGCTCGTGCGCTATCCGCAGCGGCTGCGCGGCGTTGCTATCACCGACACGCGGGTCAAGCCGGACGCGCTGCGCGACTGGCACAAGCTCGGCATGCGCGGCCTCCGCTTCCATCTGTTTTCCGATGCCGGAAGACCTGGCTACGTGCGCGGTGTTGGCCTCGATGTCTTCGAGGTATTTCGGCACACGATGCGCGATCTAGGCTGGGTCATGCAGGTATTCTGCGACTGGCGGCTGATGGACGAGGTGGCCCCGACGCTTGGCCATATCTCGACCGAAATGCCGGTCATCGTCGACCACATGTTAAATATCCCTGCCGCGCGCGGTGTTGAGGATCGGAACTTTCAGGCGTTGCTTCGGCTGGTCGGCGACGGGCACGTGCACGTGAAGGTCTCGGCGGCTTACCGGCTTTCGGGTCGATTTCCCGACTATCCGGACGCCAGGCCTTTCCACGATGCGTTGCTGCGCGCCAACCCCGAACGGCTGGTGTGGGGCACCGACTGGCCGCACCCGTCAATCCCGGGCGAGGTCATGCCGGACGACGGGCACTTGCTCGACCTGTTCTGCGCGTGGACGCCTGACCGGCAGGCGCGATGGAAAATTCTGGTCGAAACGCCGGCTCGCCTGTTCGCGACCTAGGCCACCTTCTTCCACAACTGCCGGCTCGCCCGCCGCGCGCCCTCGACCAGCGACTGCAGCTTGAGCCATACGATCTTGGTGTCGACCTGCACGCGGCCGGCAAAGGTGCCGAAGCCGCAGTCGACGCCGGCCATCACGTTCTCGCGCCCGGCGACGCTCGCAAAGTTGAGAATGCGGTCGGCGACCAGCTCGGGATGCTCGACGACGTTCGTCGTGGAATCGATGACGCCGGGGATGATCTTCTTGCCGGGCGGCAGCTTCACGTCGCGCCAGATTTTCCATTCGTGCTCGTGGCGCGGATTGGCCGCCGGAAAGGAGACGGCGTGCGGCCGGCCCGACAGCACGATGTCGATGATGTCCTTGATTTCGACGTCGGTGTGGTGCGGCGCCATGGTCGAGCCCCAGCACACGTGCATGCGCATGCGCTCGGGCGGCAGGTCGCGAACCGCATGGTTGAGCGCGGCCACGTTGACGGAAATGATCTTGCGGTAGTCCGCGAGCGGCAGGTCGAGATAGACCATGTGCCGCAGCATAGCGAGATCGGGGCAGTCGAGCTGCAGGATGAAGCCGGCTTCCACGATCGCCTTGTACTCGCGGCGCATCACGTCGGCGAGCGCGTAGATGTATTCCTCGTCGCTCTTGTAGTAGCGGTTCTTGAGGTAGCGCGCGATCTGGCCGGGGGAGGGCGAAGTCATGAAAATGTCCTCGGCCTTCGCGCCCTGCGTCGCCGCCCTGGCGAGGTCGATGTCGGCCTGCGCCGCGGGCCAGTCCTTCCAGGCGACTGGCCCGTTGCAGGCCGGACGGTGCTGGAAGGGCGACGCAAAGTGCTTGAGGATCTCCGCAAGCTCGGGAAATTCAGGTTCGCCGGTGCCCATCGGCGGCGCGCTCTCGCCCTCGTAGCCGGTCAGCCGCTTGAGCACGTGCACCGTGTAGTCGGTGCGGCCCTGCTCGCCGTCGTTGATGATGTCGAGCCCGCACTCGACCTGCTTCTGCACGACTCCGGCGACGGCCTCGCGCACGGCCGCCTGCAGCTCGGCGCGGCGCGCGCCGGGGTTTTTCTCTTCGGCGAGCAGCAGCTCCACGACTTTCGCCGTGCGCGGCAGGCTGCCGGTGTGGGTGGTGAGGATGCGGTCCACCATGTATTTCACTTTAGGTCAGGTTGCTTATCCCCGCGGAAGCGGGGATCCGGCACAACATCGGCACGATTGCGTCCCTGGATTCCCGCCTGCGCGGGATTGAGCGGAGAACGGGCCGGCCTGTCACGATCAAAATCCGCGTACGACTTCGCTGACGTGCTCGACATTCGGCGGCGCGGCGAAGCAGTGGCCGACCAGCTTGCGCCATTCCTGGAAGTCGGCGGATTCACGGAAATCCTTGGTGTGGTTCTCCAGCGTCTGCCATTGCACGAACAGCCGATAGCGCTGCGGGTTTTCGTGCGATTTCTGCAGCGCCATGCCGGCGCAGCCCTTGGCGCGCCTGAAGATGGGGCCGGCTTTCTTCACGCCGGTTTCGAACTCGGCTTCCATGCCGGGTTTCACGTCGATCTGCGCAATCTCGAGGATCATGATGGAGCTTTCCGCTGGGTGGGAATGTCGAAGGCGCGGCATTATGGTCCGCGCCTTCCGCAGTGGAAAGAGGTGAGGCCGGGTGGGCGGTGGCCTACTCCGCCGCCTGCTGCGGGGCGGTCGAGTCGATGAAGCCGCCGGACTGCCGCCGCCACAACGCTGCGTAGTGGCCGCCGCGGCGCAGAAGCTCCGCGTGCGAGCCCGCCTCGACGATACGGCCGCGGTCGAGCACGATCAGCCGGTCCATCTGCGCGATGGTGGACAGCCGGTGCGCGATGGCGATCACCGTGCGTCCCTGCATCAGCGTGCCGAGGCTCGACTGGATCGCCGCCTCGACCTCGCTGTCGAGCGCGGAGGTTGCCTCGTCGAGCACGAGGATGGGTGCGTTCTTCAGAATCACCCGCGCGATGGCGATACGCTGTCGCTGTCCGCCCGACAGTTTCACGCCGCGCTCCCCGGCATGGGCGTCGTAGCCGCGGCGACCCTTCCAGTCCTCGAGCTCCAGAATGAACTCGTGGGCATGCGCCATCTCGGCCGCGGAAATGATCGCAGCCTCGCTGGCATCCGGACGGCCGTAGCGGATGTTGTCGCGGATCGAACGGTGCAGCAGCGAGGTGTCCTGCGTCACCATCGAAATGTGGGCGCGCAGGCTTTCCTGCGAGACGCCGGCGATGTCCTGGCCGTCGATGAGGATGCGGCCGCCCTCGAGATCGAAGAAGCGCAGCAGGAGGTTCACCAGCGTCGACTTGCCGGCGCCGGAGCGGCCGACCAGTCCGACCTTCTCACCGGGGCGCACGTCGAGCGTGAGCCCGTCGATCAGCCCCGATTCACGGCCGTAGCCGAAGCGGATGTTCTCGAAGCGGATTTCACCATGCGGCACCCTGAGCGTGCGCGCATCCGGCCTGTCGATCAGCGTGTGCGGCCGTGCAATCGTGAGCATGCCTTCCTGCACCACGCCGACATTCTCAAAGATGGTGGTGACCTGCCACGCCACCCAGTGAGACGCGCTGATGATCTGCGTCATCATCGGCAGCGCCATGGCCACGATTCCGACCTCGATGTAGCCGAACCGCCACAACGTGATCGCAAACGCGCCCGTCGAGGTGATCAGCATCGCGTTGAGCATGATCAGCGCGAGTGCGAACCAGGTGTTCAGACGCAGCTGCTCGTGAAAGCGGCCGGTATGATGGTCGATCGCTTCGCGCACATAGGCGTCCTCGTCTTTTGCGCGCGCGAACAGCTTCACGGTCGCGATGTTGGTATAGGTATCGACGATCCGGCCGATGAGCATCGAACGTGCTTCCGATTGCACCTTCGACTTGTCGCGCATGCGCGGCACGAAAAAGCGCAGCATGGCGATATAGCCTGCGAACCAGGCCAGCACCGGCACGGTCAGCCAACGGTTCGCGCCGGCGAGCAGGATCACGGACGCCGTGCCGTAGACCATGATGAACCAGACCGCGGTCAGCAGCGACACCAGGCTTTCGCGGATGGCCGGCCCGGTCTGCATCACCCGCGTGGCGATGCGGCCGGCGAAGTCGTTCTGGAAGAACGACCAGGACTGCCGGGCCACATGCCAATGGCTCTGCCAGCGGATGCGGTTCGCCACGTTGGCGGCGACCGCCTGGTTCATCAGCAGGTGCTGAATCATGAAGGCGGCGGGGCGCAGGATCAGGAGAACGGCCGCCATGCCGGCAAGGATCGGCCATGAATCGGCCAGCAGGCTTTCAGGCCTGGAGGTCGTCACCAGCGTCACGACCTTGCCGATGAACACCGGGATGGTGATGTCGAGCAGGGCCACGACGAAGCCGGCGGCGAACAGGCCCAACAGCAACGGCTTCGCCTGGCGGGCAAAGTGCCAGTAGAACGCGACGAGGCCTGCCGGCGGCTCCGCCGTCCCCGGCGCGGCGGTCGGTCTCAGAGATCTTTCGAAAAAGCGAAACATCCGATTCCCAACGCGAGAACGCGCGGCGCCGAAGCGTCGCGCGCGTCAACTTCGAGACTATACGATTGGCGGGACGCTAGAAACGCATCGTGTCGAGAGCAAGGCGGATTCGCAGATTTTTACGCCCGTGAATATTTCCCGCGGGCGAAGAAACGGTCCTTCTGCTCGTCGCTGGCCTTGTCGCGGATCGATTTGAGCGTCCCGACCTGCGCCAGCGCCCGCTTGACGGCGTCGCGTGCGGCGATCCTGTCGGCCCAGGTCTTGATGGTCGGATAATTTGCGGGGTCGATGGCAAGCAGCTCGAAATTGCGCAACCAAGGCCAGGCGGCGATATCCGCGATCGTGTACTCGCTGCCGGTGACATAAGGCCGCGCGGCCAGCCGCTCTTCATAGAGGTCGAACAGCTTGATGACCTGGGTGCGGTAACGCTTCGCACTGTAGTCATTGCCAGGGCCGGCAAACCTGCTGAAATGCACATGCTGACCGCTCATCGGTCCGACATTGGCAACCTGCACGATAAGCCACTGCAGCGTGTCGTAGCGGGCGACCGGATCGTGCGGAATGAATTTTCCGGTTTTCTCGGCGAGATAGATCAGGATCGCTCCCGACTCGATCACGGTGTAGGGCCTCCCGCCAGGTCCGTCACTGTCGACGATCGCGGGCACTTTCTGCAGCGGGTTGACGCGGGTGAATTCGGGCGTGAACTGCTCGCCCGCCCATACGTCCACCGGCTTGAGGTTGTAGGGCAGCCCGCATTCCTCGAGCATGATGAAGATTTTTTGCACGTTCGGGCTAGTCAGCGCATAGAAATCGATCATGAAATTCGGCTCGTGTGTTGCGCCCGCGGATTGCGGCGCTCCTCTATAGACGAACGGGTGCGGGGACGGCTAGCGGCCCTGCTCGGCGTCGCGCCGGCTGCGGGCAAGCGCTTCTGCAGCCTTGCGCAGGCAGGTGGGGCACAGGCAATCCTCAAGCAGGGCTTTTGTCATCGGCAGCCGGTATGGCTCCGCCGCGCACCAGCAATCGGCGGATAGGCCGCAATCGAATGAACTGCCACAGCGGACGCAGGCGATTTTGCGGGGCTGAGTTGCAGGACCCATGATGCGAGCCTGCGCGCGGGCCAACCGGAAGGCAAGACGAGGGCAAGACTGTCATAAAGATACAGGCGAATCCCTGTATGGCGCATATACATGATACTGATCGACGTTATCGGAGCCGCCGGCGCGACACTGACCACGGTCTGCTGGCTGCCACAGGCTCTCAAGGTCATCCGCGAGAAGGAGACGCGTGCTCTGTCGTTGCCGGCAACCGCAGCATTCACGGCCGGCGTCGTGCTGTGGCTGATCTACGGCGTCGCCATCGACGACTGGCCGCTGATCGGCTCAAATGCGGCAACGCTCGCACTCATGCTGCCGATTCTCGCAATGAAGCTCCGGCACGGCTGAGGTCTCACTCCGGCCGCGCGCGCGCGCTGTGTGCGGACCGTATCCCTCTGTGCCGATGCTGGTGCCGGCTGTAGCGGTTGATCACCTCGCGGCAATCCGGATTAAGCCGGCTCCGATTTTCCACCAGGCAGGCGAGAACATTCTGGCGATCCGGGATTGCAGCCCAGCACACTCTGAATGCATCGCCGATGCAGGCCTGCCGCTCCTCTGCTGTTTCGGCCGAAGCCGGCAGACTCCACAAGACGATCGCCGCGGCGATCGCCATTGAACAGGTTGTTTTCAAGTATGCGTCCCCCCGTGCAGCCCAGTGACATCATAGATGCCGGCTCGCGGCGCTCTATGCCCCGGGGGCAACAGTGGACAAGTTTGTAAGCGAAAAGTTCCGCGGGAACTTCTCCGCAAACGCAAAGGCCTGCCGGAATGTCCGGCAGGCCTGACAGTAGCGATAAAACGGCGGTTGTTCAGACTTTATCCTGATACATGACCATCAGCTGTCCGCCCTCGACCAGCTCTCCGCCGACCGGATTATGCGACTGAACGTCGAGCAGATAAGCGTTCTGGCCCGCCGAACCGAGAATGTCGGTAACGTCGATCACGCCGGAAGATTCCTCGTCCTGGGTGATGAAGTTTGCACCTCCGGACAGGAATCGGCTCGGATCATGTTGCGCCAATTCCGTCAGTTGATCGGTGGTCGGATCATACTGCCAGACTTTCCCGATGTGCGCGTTGTTGCCCACGTCTTCCTGGATAATCACCTTGCCGTCTTTGTTGACGGTGATGTTGTCCATCATCTGCTGGCCTTCGGTGCCGTCAAGCAGCATCGTGATCTTGCCGCCTGCAGCCGGATTGGAGGCGTCGTTGAAATCGACCGCCCAAAGCCGGCTCGGAGAATTGAAGCTATTGGTGGTCACGAAGTAGAAGCGGTTGTGATTGATCGTGTCCCATGCGCCGTCTTCCGGCCGCAGGAATGACGTAACGCCCGCCGCTTCGCTGTCTGCGTCGATTGTTGCACCGGTTTTTGCGCTGACGTCGCCCAGATTAACGAGGGTGAAAGTCGACTGGAAGTCACCACCGAGGTCAGTCGTATTCGACTCGTTGTTGTTGCTGCCCGTGAGCTCGTCCACTTTAAGGCCGTAGAGTGAACCGTGGGTCAACCCCGCCTTTTCGATGGCATTGCCGGTGGTCTGCTTGTCGCCAAAGTAAAAGTAGACCTGACCGTTCTGGCCGTCGTCGGTCAAGCCGACCACGGTCTTGTCGCCGGTATGGGCATTGGCGACGACGTTTTCGTACGCCATATTGCCGAGCCAGGCCAATTCGTAGCTGTTACCGGCTTCGGGGCCGCTTGCAATGTGTGCCATGGCGCGGCCTTCAGTTCCGGATTCCTCCCCATCGAGGAAAATCCGGCCACCGTTGAAGCCCAATCCTGTTTCAGGATTGTAGAATGCCGTGGCATCGGCCAGATCCGCGGAGCAGAAGCGATTAAAGGCGCCATTTGCGGCGGTCGGATCGACGTAGCTGTCCGTGGCTGAGTCATAGAGGTGCACGTGCTGGATGAGATCCCCGGCATCGAGCACCTGCAAGGTGGTCTTGTCGATCACCAGCTTGGATACGAACGCGCCGTTGAATCCGTGATCCCTTTCTACTCCAGCGGTTGAACCAAGTTCGTGGTTCATGAGGACCGTGAAAGTGCCATCACCGTTGTCGAACGCGCCCAGGCCGTCGGGAATGCCGACCATTTTCCATGGCGTGGTGCCGTCGGATTTGAGACCGACCTGGTCTCCGGTGGTCAGTAGCGATCTGAATGAAATGCTGGGGTCAACGGGCACCAGATACGGAGACTGTGACGACGAAACTCCGGTCTCCGTGCTGGATACGATGAACTGCGCCGGATCGAGATCGCCGATGTGAGTGTGCTCCAGGATGACCTTGTCACCATTGCCGAGGTCGAGCACGGCATCATGCCCGTGCTGGCTGAAGGCATTTATCACGTCCTGGGCTGATGCGAAGCCGAAGTCACGGAGGTCGATGCGGTCACCGGACTCGAGTTTTTCGATCCTGTCGATCCCGGTGCCGTGGCGAATGACGAACTTGTCATTGCCTTCGTCGCCATACAGCTCGTCGTTGCCTGCGCCACCGACGATGAAGTCATTGCCACGGCCGCCGTGCAGGTTATCGTTGCCTTTGTTGCCGACAAGTGCGTCGTTGCCTTTGTCGCCGAAGAGATCGTCGTTGCCGTCGCCACCGTCGATCAGATCGTTACCCCGTCCTCCGAACGCAGTATCATTTCCGCCGCCAGCGAAGATTTCGTCGTTGCCGTTGAAGCCGATGATAAACTCGCCGCGATTGGTCCCGTTGAGCACATCATCGTCAAATGTGCCGAAGACGAATTTTTTATTGTGAAAGCCGTGCAGATCATGATCGTCGTGATTGTGTGACATTGGAAAATGCTCCTTGGTGGGGGGAGACGCGTCGCTTCTATTCAGGGCGGTTAACAATTCGGTGACAGGAGCACAAAAGTTTCGCGGCTCGCCGCAGCCGCTCCACAAATCTTCACGGCCTGTGGAAACACACGCAGTGTCATCTGTCGGTCGTATCGGTGAAGTACGCGAAGCACGTCGTCATTGCGGTGCTTCTTCGTATTCATGAAAACGCATTTTCAGGATCCACTTGCCCAGGTCTTTGCCCGCATGCGGCCTGCTTTCGCCGCCGTCGCGGTTTTCAGCCTGGCAATCAATATCCTTACGCTGACCGTGCCGTTACATATGTTGCACGTGTACGATCATGTGCTGACGTCGCGCAGCGGCACCACACTGCTTTTCCTGACGCTCCTCGCCGCCGCGCTTCTGGTCGCGCTCGGATGCGTCGAGCTTTTTCGCTCCCGCATTCTCGTCCGCATCGGCACGCGGCTCGATCACGAACTTGGCGACCGGCTGTTCAATGCAGCCATCGCAGACAAGCTTGGAAACCGGTCAGAGAACCCGGCGCAGGCACTGCGCGATCTCGATGCGGTACGCGCGTTTGCCGGCGGAAATGCGTTGCCCGTCCTGTTCGATGCACCGTGGGCTCCGGTATTCATTGGAATCACGTTCCTGCTGCATCCGCTTCTTGGCGCAATCGCGCTGGTCGGGGCTTGCGTCCTGCTGACAACGGCATTGATTAACGAAACCACGACCCGGCAACGATCGAAGATTGCAACCGCGGAGACGATCAGCGCCGCCGGTTTTGTGGATTTGGCTCTGCGCAATGCCGAAGTCATCGAGGCGATGGGAATGGCGCCGGCGATCATTCGCCGCTGGCGGGACAAGCAGCGCAGGGCCGTGGAGGGCCACGCAGCGGTTGCGGACCGCTCGGCCGGCTTTGTCGCCGTGGCAAAATTCTGGCGGCCGTTCCTGCAGATTACGATGCTCGCAACCGGTGCCGCGCTGGCCATCGATAATGTCATCACGCCGGGGGTCATGATTGCGGCATCGATCATCATGGCGCGCGCGCTTGCGCCGGTAGAAGGTGCGATTGCCTCGTGGCGTACCTTTCTTGCGGCGCGCACTGCCTATGAACGGTTGCGTTCGTCCCTCGCCAACCTTGCCGCCATGCCGGCCCGGATGACGCTGCCCGACCCTGCGGGAAAACTCGCGGTTGCAAACCTCTATGTGGCGCCGCCCCGCGTCGTGAAGCCGGTGCTTAAAGGCGTGTCGTTTGGCCTCTCACCTGGCGAAGCCCTGGCAGTCATCGGGCCGAGCGCTTCGGGCAAATCAACGCTTGCGCGTGCGCTGGTCGGAGCCTGGCCGGTCCTGTCGGGCGAAATACGCCTGGACGGCGCAATGCTCGACGACTTCGACCGTGTGCAGCTCGGCCGCCGCATCGGCTACCTGCCGCAGGACATTGAACTGTTCGATGGCACGGTCGCCGAAAATATTGCGCGGTTTGGTGACGCCTCGTCCGAGGCCGTACTGGACGCAGCGCGTCTTGCCGGCCTTCATGACGTGATCCTGCGCCTGCCGCGGGGCTACGACACGAAGATCGGGCCAGGCGGGGAAGGGCTTTCGGGCGGACAACGGCAGCGCATCGCCCTTGCGCGCGCGGTTTTCGGCCGCCCGAGCCTGCTGGTTCTGGATGAGCCGAATGCGAGCCTGGATACCGAAGGCGAAGAGGCGCTGTTGGCCGCCGTCTCGGCGCTGAAGGCCGGCGGCGCCGCAATCGTTATTATCGCGCATCGCCCGACCATTACCGTCGCCGTCGACCGAATCCTGGTGCTGCGCGAGGGTTCTGTCGAGATGATGGGTCCCCGCGCCGAGGTAATCTCCAGATTTACACGACCGGTTGCGCCGCACCGCGAAATCGCGTCGATGCCGTACAAGGCAGGAGTTCGGGCGTGACGACGACGATTGCCGAACCCGGCAAGGCGTATGCGGCGGTCGATATGAGGCCCGCCATTCTCGGCGGCACCGCCGTCATTGCGCTCGTATTGCTGGGTCTCGTGGGCTGGGCGGCGACGGCTCCGGTTGCGAGCGCCGTCATTGCGCAGGGCGTCGTTGTCGTCGACGGGAAGCGCAAGGAAGTGCAGCATCTCGAGGGCGGAATCGTGCACACGATTTTCGTGCGCGATGGTGCCAAGGTCGCGGCAAATCAGATTCTTGTCAGGCTGGACGAAGCGCGCGCGCGGGCGACGCTTGGCGTGGTGCAGGCGGCGCTCGATGCGGCCCGCGTTCTCGAGGCGCGCCTCAAATCCGAACGGGACGATGTCGCCTTGTCGTTTCCGCAGGACCTGATGGCCCGACGCGACGAGTCGACGCTCGCAGAGATGATGCAGGCACAGAAAGTCCTGCTGGAAGCGCGACGTTCCTCCTTCCAGGGCCAACAATCGATTCTCCGGCAGCGCATCGCCCAGTACGAGCAGGAAATAGGCGGTTTGGATGCCCAGAAAGTCGCGCTCGAAAAACAGATGGAACTCGTGGAGGACGAACTCGAAGGGCTTCGCGAGCTTCTGGCAAAAGGAATAGCGCCAAAAACCAAGGTGCTGGCGCTGGAGCGAGAAGCCGCGCGGCTGCTCGGTAGCCGCGGCGAACGCGTTGCGGAGATCGCCCGCGCGCAGGTCGTGATCGGCGGTACGAGACTGGAGATGCTGCAGGCGGAACGTACGTTCCGGGAGAACGTCGTCAAGGAGATCCGTGATGTACAGGCGCAGATCGCCGACTTGCAGGAGCGATTGGCCGTCGCAAAAAGCACGCTCGATCATATCGAGATACGCGCACCCGTAGCGGGCACGGTTGTGGGACTCAACACCCATACCGTTGGCGGTGTGATCAAGCCCGGTGAAACCATTCTCGAGATCGTGCCCGATGCCGAACGACTCATCATCGAGGCCCAAATCCAGCCGGCCGATATCGATAACGCGGTGCCGGGAATGGAAACCGATATCCGCCTCACTGCCTTCAAGCAGCGCACGACCCCGGTGCTGGCCGGGCGCCTGAGCTATGTATCGGCGGACCGGATCTCGGACCCTCGCAGCGGCGCTGCCTATTACCTGGCGAGGGTCGAGGTGCCGGAGCGGGAGCTTGATCGCATCCGCCCGCAGGTGCTTCAGGCGGGAATGCCCGCCGAGGTGCTGATAAAGAAGCGTGAGCGAACCGCGCTCGATTATCTGCTTCAGCCGGTTGTCGATGCCCATGGGCCGCGCCTGGCACGAGGACTAAAGGGACGACACTCCCATTTCGGGCCCGACATGCTAAGGTTGCCGGCAAAAGAACCGGCACGGGGGGAGGAACGATGATAGCGCGATGGACCGCGGCAACACTCATGATGTTCGCCGCCATCTGCGGGGCGCAGGCGCAGGACTACCCTACAAAGACGGTGACAGTGATCGTGCCGTTCGCGGCCGGCGGACCTGCCGACGTAACCGGCCGGATCGTGGCCGACATCTTCACGCGCCATCTCGGCCAGCAGTTCGTGGTCGAAAACGTCGGCGGTGCCGGCGGAACCGTCGGCTCGCTCCGTGCAGCACGCGCCGCACCTGACGGGTATACCCTCATATCGGGACACATGGGCACACACGCAGGGGCGCCGTTCTTCTACCCCAACCTTGGCTACGATCCGCAAAAGGATTTTGAGCCGGTCGGGCTGATTGCCGAGCAGCCGGAACTGCTCACCGTGCGCAAGGACATCCCCGCCAACAACCTCAAGGAGTTCGTCGCCTACGCCAGGGCGAACGAAAGCAAGCTCAACATGGGTCACGCCGGCGTCGGTTCGGTGTCCTACATCGGCTGCCTCCTGCTGAATTCGGCCATCGGAATCAAGCCGACACTGGTGCCATTCACCGGCACCGCTCCGGTGATGAACGCGATTCTTGCCGGTCAGATCGATTACGACTGCGACCCGATCCTTGGGCCCCTGCCGCACGTGCGCGCGGGAACGGTGAAAGCACTTGCCATCGCCGCCAAGAAGCGGAGTCCGCTGCTGCCGGACGTGCCGACGTCATATGAGCAGGGGCTGCCGGAGTTCGACTGCGCGCCCTTCTATGCAGTGTTCGCACCGAAGGGCACGCCGAAGGCCATCGTCGACAAGCTCGCCGAGGCCCTGAACAAAGGCCTCAGCGAGGAAGCCGTGCAGAAGCGCCTTGCTGCGCTCGGAGCCGAGATCGCAGAGCCCGAGCGGCGCGGACCGAAAGCACTCGCTGCCCTGGTGAAAAAGGAAGTTGACCGGCTGGGACCGATCCTGCGGGCAGCGTCTTCGAAGCAGTAAATCTAGCGCGCGGTGGCCATGCAGGCCGAAGTATTCTCGAGGGCCTGCCAGGTCTTCTCCATCTCGCTGCCGTTCTGATTCTGGTTCTTCACGCCTTCGGTTTGCTGGTGCAGGTGGATCTGCACCGGCGTCGAGAGCCACCAACTCATCGAGACCGGCCGTGACGTTTTTTCCTCCGAGCCGCCGCTCGCACGCTCGACGTATTGTGGCCACACACGCACGTGTGCGGTGTCCGCGCCGCAGCTCGACCGGGTCAGGAGATCGAGCACCGAATTGAGCTGCAATACGGCAAGGCGACCGCGTCCGGTGCGCGTGTTGGCAATAGCCTCAACCGGGATCGAAACATCGGTGAGAAAGACCGTGTCAGGCACTTCGATTCGGTTGAGGTCCGGGTTCTCGTCGGGATCGTTGGAGATCACCAGAACGAAAGGCGCAAGCTCGCGCCGCGCGGCGTGGATCGCGACGGCAAGCTCCATCGCGGTGATTGCGCCGTAATTTTCGATGTAGCCGCCATCGACGATACGATCGACGACGTTGTGCTTGATATTCCGCACGGCGCCGGGCGGAGAAATGACCGGAAATCGCGCAGAGTTGTGTGCGGCCGTGCTCAGACGAATATCGTCGAGGTTCTGCCGCGGGAAAATAAAAGGCAGCTTTTCGCGGATGTACTCCCACAGGAAAAGGCGCTGCAGGCCCGCCCAGAAATCGACGTTGGTATCGTTCGTCAGCAGGGTGTGAAACCGGGTCGCCTCCATGAAAATCGGGCAGCCCTGGCCGGGCTCTTCGGTAACGTAAGCCTGCTTCGTGAGCGACTTGGCCTTGATTTCAGACGTCACGCGCAACGGCGCTCCGGTCGGGCAGCGGCCGGCCGGAGTATAGGCGGGGTCCAGCGCCATGGTGATCAGCCGGCGGCCGGTTGCCGCCGACGTGCCGTTGAGCAGCAGCAGCGGCACCCAGAGGCCCTCGCGCGGCCGCAGGCTCGTGAACGGGCAGCGCATGTCGCCGGGACATTGGCCCTGCCAGTTGCCCCGGTTGCGGCCGCCCGTGAGATTGGCGAAACGGAGCTCCCATGAGCGTTCGAGCAGCGCGGCGCGATCACGCCACCAGCCGAACCGGATCATGTCGTGAAACGCCAGGCCGATCACGGTGGGAGTCAGGAAATCCCCCGCCATCAGCGCTTCCAGGCAGTCGCGCCACGTATTGATCTGCGCGCCATACCAGAGTCCCGGCTTGCTGTTGGTGCAGGGCTGCCTGGTTTCCGGACCTCCCCGCGCGAGGGCCGCAGCCGTCATTGTCGCGCCGACCGCACTTCCCGAGACGGCTGAAATCGCAAAAATCCGCTTGCGAATCCCGGTGGAGTCGAGCGGCTGGCCCTGCGATGCATGCCGTCCGGCGTCATCAAGCAGCTCGCCGATCACGCTGGCGGTAAAGAAGCCGGCACGGCTCGCGCCGCCGGCACCGGCGATGATCACCGGCCGCGGGCAGGAGCGAGGATCGCCGGCGCAGCGATTCTCCGCCATCCACAAGTCGAGTGCCCGGTTGAGACGGATGGTCGAGGTGTCGACGGGACGGTGCAGAATCGCGCTTGCATCGATCCGCCGGACGGAATGGTTGTCGCCAAGGATTGCAGAGAGGCCGGCGATCAGAAGCATGCATGCAACGATCAGCGGCGCCCGCAGCTGGCGGCCAAGACCCGACAGGAATGTCAGCAATGGCAGCCAGCCGCCGAGGATCACGGGCACGATCAGCGCGCGGGGCAGCCAGTCGGCGGCCTGGTCGGCCTCGAACACGATGACCGCCGCCGAAACCAGGAAGACAATGACGAGAAGCAGCGGCCCGAGGCCCGGCTGAATCTTGCGGCCATCCGGCGTACCGTTTCCACCGAGCCCGATCTGCTGCAGCAGTCGATTGACGAATCCGGCCTTTGCCTCGGCGCGCTGGATGAAGCCGGCGGTCATTAACGTGCGGCGCTTGACGGTATAGGCGAGGAACAGTGCAGCGATGATCACGATCAGCACATCGAAGATACGTAAAGTCGAGGTGACCGCGGAAATCACGCCAGGGTCGGCAATGTCCGGCAAATTCCAGATCGAGCGTTCCGATGCAATCAGTACGACCGCGAATGGAATGATGCCAAGAACGCGAGGCACCCAGCGTTCGGCGCAGGCTGCGCAGCCGGTGTTGGCAGTGCGGACATAGGCGCGGAATCGCTGGTCCGTATCGAGCAGCAGCCGTGCCGCATAGTGCGTCGTTGCCGCCCAGACGACGGTCAGCAGCACGAGGAACAAAGTGATGCGCCCGTAATCGCCGGCAAACTCTGTAAACAGGTCCTGTGCCTGCGGTGTGTAATCGAGCAGCAGGAACCCGATCGTCACCGCGAAAAGAGGTACCCGCGCGATCCAGAGGACGAGACCAAGGTCGAGGCAGTTCTGCCAGCATCGCCGCACGCATTGACGCCAGCGTCTGCCTGGGTCCGCGATCGTATGGTCGTCTGCAGCCATTGTCCCCCCACGGGTCGGGCTCTTGGATTGGTGGATCAAAGAGCGCCAAGCTGAACGACTGTGCTCCGGAAAACCCGGAGTTTAATTCAAATATCAATTCTGGCCGGCTGCGGTTGTGAACTAGCTCACAGCCCCGGGATTTATTGCGAGTCGCCGGTGCCTATGTAGCCGCCGATCTTCCAGCCTCCCGCGTCCTTCACGTAACAGAGCTGGTCGTTGCCGATCGGCGCGAGCGAGTCGGCCGCCACAAAACCGGTCTTGCCGGCCGGTGTGACGACGCGCAGGAACGTCGGGACGTTCGAGCCACCTTCCGGCACGATGCGCAGGAAAACCGCTCCCAGCTTTTCGATCACGGGCGCATTCGCTTGCGGCGTTGCGCGCACCTCGACATCCGTTGCAACCGGATAGCCCCATTCGCCGACATCTGTTTTGGTGGCGGCGAGCAGCTCCCGGAAGGCTTTGCCGTCGAACGCCGGGTCGGCCGGTGCACAAACCGCATCCTTGCGCTCAGGTGAGGGTGCGCCGGTCGGATCGTCGGCAAAGCTCGCGAGCATGTCCCAGCCGGCACCGTCCTTGTTGTTGAGGCCCAGCGCGGAAACAAGATTTTCGACGCCCGACCTGCGCTTGTCGGCACGGTCCCCTTTTTCACCGATCCAGAAGAATCCCTGGGAAACCACGAGTTTCGCGAGCGCGCTGCGGTCCTTGCGCTGCGCGACCTCGGCGAGCTGCTTACGCAGCGCCTCCAGTGCCGTCTCGTTCAAAGGCTGCGGCGCCGTCACTGTGACGGCCGTGTAGGGGCCAGGTCTGGCCGGCTGTTGCTGGCCGCGCGGCGGGCCTTGCGCCGGTGCCGTCGACACGAAGGCAAGCAGGCACGCAGCGGTGAAGAATATCGGACGCCAGATGCACATCGTGTCGCTTCCGGTTCCGGTGTGCAACCAAAAGCCGTGCGTCAAACCTAGCACGAACAATTGCCGGCCGGCGACCAGCAGGCACGCTGCGCGCCAAAAAATATGCGGTCCCGGAGAGCAGGGTCAGCCGGCGGGACCGCAGTAGGGGCAACGCAGCGTACGCAACACTGACGGGAACGCCGGATTGCTAACGCAGGGCCATGACGCGACGGTGACAGCCGGGGTCAGCTGTGGACTTTCGCTGCAATAATCCGCTAGAACGCGCCCCTTCTGGAATAACCCTGCTCCCACCGAGAATTACATGCCCGTCATTTCGCCCTATCTGGCGCCGGTCCTGCTGTTGACCGGCTCCAACCTGTTCATGACCGCCGCCTGGTACTGGCACCTGCGCTACAAGGGAATCTCGCTCTTCTACGTGATCCTGATCAGTTGGGGGCTCGCGTTCATCGAATATTGCCTGGCGGTGCCGGCCAATCGTTACGGCAGTACCGTCTACAACGCGGCACAGCTCAAGACGCTGCAGGAAGTCATCACCTTCGGCGTATTTGCGGCGTTTTCATATTTTTATTTGCGCGAGCCGATCACGCTCAGCCAGGGCTTCGGATTTGTATTGATCGCAGCCGGCGCGTTTTTCGTATTTCACAAGTGGTGATGTATCGCATAAATAACGAAACCGTCATCTCGCCGGCACGACGCGCAGGATGCGTCCGGACGAATTGTCCGTAAGCAGGTAAAGCGCGCCGTCGGGTCCCTGGCGCACGTCGCGGATGCGTTCATTCAGGCCCTGCAGCAGGCGCTCTTCCCTGACGACCTTCCCATCTTTGATTTCGAGCCGCGACACCAATTGAAATTTCAATGCGCCATTGAAGAGGCTGCCTTTCCAGTCCGGAAAGAGATCGCCGGTGTAGAACGTCATTCCGGACGGCGCGATCGATGGCGTCCAATGCCAGAGCGGCTCATCGATTCCCTGCATCGTCGCCTTGCCGGTACCGACCGGAGAGCCGTCATAGTTGACGCCATAACTCACCAGCGGCCAGCCGTAGTTATGGCCGGGCATGATCAGATTGATCTCGTCGCCGCCTCGAGCCCCGTGTTCCTGTTCCCACAGCCTGCCGTCCGCCGGATTGATCGCGAGGCCCTGCGGATTGCGGTGACCGTAGGACCAGATCTCGGGCCGTGCACCCGCCTTGTTGACAAAGGGATTGTCGGGGGGTGCGGCACCTTCGCTCGTGATCCGGATGATCTTGCCGAGATCGTTGTCGAGCGTCTGCGCCATGTTGCGGTCTGAGAAATGTTCGCCGTTCGTGAGGAACAGCGTGCCGTCGGTTGCCTGGACGATGCGTCCGCCGAAATGATTTCCGCTCGAGGGCGGGCCATGCTGCCGGTAGATGACCCTGACATCCGCGAGACGCGGCACTTCACCGGTTTCGATCCGCGCGCGCGCGAGCGCAGTGCGCGCGCCGCCGTCGAACGGTTCGGCGTAGGAGAAGTAGATGGTACGGTTCTGTGCGAAATTACGGTCGAGCACGACATCGAAAAGGCCGCCCTGGCTGACGGCAAAGACCTTCGGCACATTTGCCAGCGGCGGAGAAAGCTGACCGTTCTGCGCAACGATGCGCATACGCCCGGGGCGCTCGGTCACGAGCATGCGGCCGTCGGGCAGAAAGGCAAGCGACCATGGATGCGAAAGGCCTTGCGCGACCGTTTGAACGCTCAATTTGCCGGCCGAGCTGGAAAAAGTCGTGTCGACCGCCTGCGCGACGCCGCACGCACCCAGTACGACAACCAGTGCCGGAAGCAGCCGCATTCCGTCCTCCTTCGATGCCGCTTTGATTTTGCGCCATCTGCAGGAGTTTCGGTAGACACGATTCAGCGATGTCGTCCCTCAGCCGTGGCTTTTCTTGTGCCGCGGGTGCGGCAGCGACAACGCGGTAAGACCGCTCAGGCCGATGAACAGAAGCCCAAGCAGGAGTGCTATCGCAAACAACCCGCTTTCGTTGTCGATGACACTGGTGGCGACATCGGCCCGCGCCATGCCGATCGAGACGATGGTCGCTGCGACGAGAGTGCAAACGGCCAGTCCGATGCTTGCCGCGAGCTGGGCAAAGATGGCGCCCGGGCGATCATCGTCTGATGTCCGGCTCGCCGGGGACATAAAACCCACGGACGGAACGTGCTTGCGCATGGTCAACCTGAAATTACTCGCTTCGATAATGATGCTGTATTAACGCCGGAAACCGGCGGCGGTTCGGCCCCATTACGGCAGAGCCGGTAACGAAGCGGGGCGTTTTCAAGGCAGGGACGACGCAGGCCCGCGATTTGCGCGCTATTGCGCCGGCGCAAGCTCCGGCTGCCAGGTCATGGGAATGTAGCCAGGCTCGTCGGCGACCCGTGCAAGCCAGGCCCGGATCGCAGGGAAGCGACTGAGGTCAAAGTCGCACTGGTCGGCAACGTGCGTGTAGGCATAAACCGCAATGTCGGCGATCGTGAAATGGTCGGCGACGAAATAGCGATGGCGCGTGAGATGGGTCTCCATTACGCCGAGGGCGCGATAGCCGTTTTCCATCCAGTCCTCGAGCGCGTGGCTCTGCAGCTCGCGTCCGCCCTTGATCAGCGCCAGCCAGAAATAGGCGGCTCCGATATTCGGCTCGAGACTGTGCTGCTCGAAGAACATCCACTGCAGCGCCTCGGCACGGGTGATCCGGTCTTCAGGCGCAAGCGTGGAGCCGCCGGCTACGTACCAGAGAATCGCATTGGACTCTGCAAGATGACGGCCAGGCGCAACCTCCAGCAACGGCACCTGCCCGTTGGGATTTTTCGCGAGAAACTCCGGAGTGCGGCTCTCGCCCTTGAGGATGTCGACTTCGACAAGCCTGTAGGGAACGCCGAGCCGCGCGAGCGCGAGGCGAACCTTGTAGCTGTTGCCCGATCGTTGCATCGAGTAGAGCGTGTACATTCCGAACCTGACCGTCGCTGTCCCGGGCGCAAATCATTAGGAGACAGAAAGTCCGGCAATTACAAGGCCTACGATCACGCCGAGATAACGAAAATGTTAAATCGTATTCGCTGCATCGCAGCAGCAAACGTCCAGCCTCCTGCGGCGGTGAATAGAAGAATTCTATTTCGCGGCGAATGCCGGACAAACTGTGCGAACTAGTCCAGATGTCGTGCTGCAGGGCGCCATGAGGTCGCAGTACCTGTTTCCGCCATGGCGCGCTGCAGCAACCATGCGAAGGCTGCGATCATTGCCGGAACCGCAAGCGGGATGTGTGTCGCTTCCGCGACCGGGCGGGTCAGTATCGGCACCAGCCATAGCGACGCGAGCAGCGTTTTCTCCCACGGGTCGAACCCGCGTTGCATCCCGTCGGCTGCGAGGAATGCAATCGCCGGCGCAAGCAACATCAGATCGTAGTCGAGGCTGTAGGGTGTCGCGAGCGTCGTGCCGATCGCGAGCGCGGCTGCCTTGACCGGGAAAGAAGCGCGGCTTCGCCAAAGGCAGGCAAGTGCGCCGGCGATGGCGAGGGTGACCACACCCTGGACGGCGTAGGCGAGCGGAATGTTTCCGCCCCACATGCGCACGACGGAAAAGACGCTCTGAATCTTGTGCCAGCCTGTCTCACCCTGTTCGAGCACCACCGTGCGCGTGAATGTCGTCGAGGCGAGAAACGCACTCCATATCCCGCCGCCGAAGGCAAGCGTTACCGCAATGGTGAGCGCTGCGACGGTTGTGGCCGCCGCTGCAAACGCGCGCCACCGTCCGCCTGCTGCGAGTACGACCGGGATAAGAAGTCCGAATTGCGGTTTGTAGGCGAGGCAGCCGAACAGAATGCCGGAGAGGATAGGCCTACGGTCGAGCTGCAGAAGTGCCGCTCCGAACAGCGCCGCGGTCAGGAACCCGTTATGGCCGTGACCGAGATTAATGAACACCGCTGGAAAGCCGATGACCAGCGGAAGGCACAGAGGGTCGGCGAGGGCGCGGGCTCCTTCCGCGCGCAGGATGGAGCGTGTCGCCCAGAGATAAAGAACGAAAGTCACGCCCTGCCAGAGCGCAAGGGCGAACGCGTAGGGCATCGTGGCGAACAGCGCCGCCAGCGCCAGAAAATAAGGCGGGTAGTGCCAGCCGTAGAACGGAGTGTCTTTCCCGAAGATCGCCTGTTCGCGCGCGTACTGGCGCGGCGGGTCAAATGGAGCAGCGGCATTGCCGTCGAGAACATAGGTTCCGGCGGCGTAGACGTTGGAGAAGTCGGTACCGAGCGGACGGCCGAAACTGTCGTTGCGGCCATCCGAGGTCGCGACCAGGTAGACGGCCGCGATCAGCATGGCCGCGAGCAGGCCGAAGACCACGAGCTTAGTCCGCTCGCGGGTCAGCCAGATGCCGCTGCGCAGGGTGTCCAAAGTCTGTGCCAGGGCTTGCGCCATGGCGAACCGGATAACAGCTGTGCCTTAAAGGACGGTTAGGCCATCAACAGCCTTGATAATGGCCATCAGCCAATGCGGCTTGCCGTTGCCGCGTTGGCGCTTTACGACACTGCGGCAGGGGCCTTGGCCCCGGATTCGGAGATTTCATGGGTTTTCTGGCGGACCAACTCAAGCGCATCAAGCCGTCGGCAACGATTGCCGTCACCGACAAGGCGCGTGCGCTCAAACTGGCGGGCCGCAACGTCATCGGGCTCGGCGCCGGCGAGCCGGACTTCGACACGCCCGACAACATCAAAGAGGCGGCCATAAAGGCCATTCGCGACGGCAGAGCCTCGAAATACACGAATGTCGACGGCATCGCCGAGCTCAAGGATGCTGTTGTCAGGAAATTCAAGCGCGAGAACGGCCTCGACTACAAGCCAAGCCAGGTGACGATCGGTACCGGCGGCAAGCAGGTGCTGTACAACGCTTTCGTCGCGACGCTGAACCCTGGCGATGAAGTCATCATCGCGGCGCCGTACTGGGTAAGCTATCCCGAAATGGTTCTGCTCGCGGGCGGCGAGCCGGTTGAAGTGGTTACCAGCATGGCAACCGGTTTCAAGATGACGGCAGAGCAGCTCGAACGCGCGATCACGCCGAAAACGAAATGGGTCCTGCTCAACTCGCCGTCGAATCCAAGCGGTGCGGCGTACACGCGCGCGGAACTCAAGGCGCTCACTGATGTGCTGGTGAAGCACCCGCACGTGCACGTGATGACCGACGACATGTACGAGCACCTGGTCTATGACGATTTCGTGTTCACAACGCCGGCGCAGGTCGAACCGTCACTGTATCCGCGCACGCTGACGATCAACGGCTGTTCGAAGGCCTACTGCATGACCGGCTGGCGGATTGGCTATGCCGGTGGGCCAGAGCCCTTGATCAAGGCCATGGCAACCGTGCAGTCGCAATCGACATCGAACCCGACGGCCGTATCGCAATGGGCCGCGGTGGAGGCGTTGACAGGGCCGCAGGATTTCATCGCCAAGCACAACAAGATCTTCAAAGAGCGGCGCGATCTCGTCGTCTCGATGCTCAATCAGGCGAACGGCATCAAATGCCCGACACCGGAGGGCGCATTTTATGTCTACCCATCGTGCGCAGGCACAATGGGAAAGACGGCGCCGAGCGGCAAGAAACTGGCGACGGATCAGGACTTCGTCACCGAGTTGCTCGAGGCCGAAGGTGTGGCAGTGGTCCAGGGCACGGCCTTCGGCCTGGGCCCCGCATTCCGAATTTCATACGCGACCAGGACCGAGGACCTGGAAGAGGCCTGCCGCCGCATCCAGCGCTTCTGCGGCAATTTGAAATAGCGCGTTTCCCCCGGGTTCACCTTTTTTTATGCCCGGCTCCGCTAGTCTGCGGGCATGATTCGACTTTCGGTTGCGGTTTTTATTCTAATTTCGAATCTGTCCCTGGCGGCCGATGCGCAGGAGCGCGTCGTCATCGGCACGCAGCGCCTCACTGAAAACGGTGCGTTATTCCTCGCCGCGGCGCAAGGCTACTTCAAGGCGGAAGGCATCGATCTCGCGATGACCGCCTACGAATCCGACAAGGCGGTCGCCGAAGCGCTGATATCCGGCGCCACGGATTTCGGTCTCGGACGCTTTACACCAGCGGCACTCGATGCAGCGGGCAAAGGGCAGATCAGGGCGATTGCTGCGCAGAGTCGCGAGAAACGCGATTACGAGGGCAACCAGCTCATTGCCTCAAGCATCGGCTTCCAGAAAGGCCTGCGCAAATTTGACAATCTGGCTGGAAAGACAATCGCCATCGATGCGCTTGGCTCGACTGCCCACTATCAGCTCGAGCAGATCGCTGGAATCAGGCATGTCGATGCCAGCAAAATCACGATCAAGCCTTTCGGATCCCTCGATGCCATTGCCCGGGCAGTCGGGACCGATCAGGTCGACGCGGCAATGATGCCGGCGCTTTATGCGCGCGAGCTGCTGATCGCAAATCAGGCCAAATTTCTGGGGTGGTATTCGGAACTCGATGAGCAGCAGCTTGGCGCGTTGTTTGTTTCGAGAAAAATGCTCGATACGCGCCGCACGGTCGTCGAAAAATTCGTAAATGCCTACAAGCACGGCGTCGCTGATTATGCCGCGGCACTCCTGCGCAAGGACCGCAATTCGAAACGGGTTTCCGACATCAAATCCAAGGAAACCGCGACCACTATTGCGCGATACGTGTATCCGGACCGCGGCACGGATGCGGCCGCGGCTGTGGAACTTGGCGCCTATTACATTGATCCGCAGGCGCGGCTCGACGTTGCCGACGTCGCGCGCCAGGTCGCCTGGTACAAATCGCACGGGCTGATCGACAAGGCCGTCGACGCGCGGAACATTGTCGACCCGAGCTTCGTCAAGTAGCGGGATTTACGCACCGCCAAATTTCCGCCCTTGCCAGCTTCGTTGCGGCCTGAGACGATGATGTCACAGGGCCGGGAAACCAGGTCCGACCTCCCGGCCGGCGAGGGAGGCGTTTATGGGACAAAACGGCTCGGGTCCCAATGGCACAAGGAATTCGGGTCCCCGGTGTATTGCACTGGTGGGCCCATTTCAAAGCGGCAAGACCACGTTACTTGAAGCGATCCTCGCCCGTACCGGCGCTATTCAGCGCCAGGGCACGGTGGATGCGGGCACCACGGTCGGGGATGCGAGCAAGGAGGCCCGCCACCACAAGATGAGCGTCGAGGCGACTATCGCCACCACCACCTTCATGGGCGACAGCTACACGTTCATCGATTGTCCGGGGTCTATCGAATTTATCCACGATATGCGCAGCGTGCTGCCGGCCGTCGACGCTGCGGTCGTAGTTTGCGAGGCGGACGAGAAGAAAGTGCCGCAGCTCCAGCTGATTCTGCGCGAGCTGGAAGACCAGAACATTCCCCGTTTTTTGTTCCTCAACAAGATCGACAAGGCGGACAAACGCGTCCGCGAAACGATCAAATTGCTGCAACCCGCCTCCCGCGTGCCGCTGCTCCTGCGCCAGATTCCGATCTGGAACGGCGAGATCATTTCCGGCTTCGTCGATCTCGCCCTCGAGCGCGCCTATGTCTACAGGGAGCACGCGCCGTCGGAGATCATCGAACTCAAGGGTGAAGATCTCGATCGGAAGAAGGAAGCCCGCTTCACCATGCTCGAGACGCTGGCCGATCACGACGACCAGCTGATGGAGCAGCTGCTCGAAGACATCGAGCCGCCGCGCGACAAGGTCTTCGATGATCTTGCCAAGGAATTGCGTGACCGTATCGTCTGCCCGGTTCTGCTCGGGGTTGCCACCCGCACCAACGGCGTGCTGCGGCTGCTCAAGGCCTTGCGCCATGAAGCGCCATCGGCCGCCGAAACGGCGCAGCGACTCGGCGTCAACGACGGCAGCGATGCCGTTGCCCTGGTCATCAAGACATTTCACACCACCCATGGCGGCAAGATGTCGGTGGCGCGGCTGCTTTCCGGCCAGGCCGGCGATGGCACTACGCTGACGACGACGGCCGGGGAGTCCGGACGGGTTTCCGGGGTGTTCAAGTTGATGGGGCAGCACTTCGAGAAGCGCGGGCAGGCGGCCAGCGGCGAGACCGTGGCTTTCGGCAAGCTCGACAATGCCAAAACCGGCGACACCCTTTCGTCCGGCAAGCAGCCGCATGCGGCGATTGCTGAAATCAAGCCTTATCCGCCGGTGCTGGCGATCGCGGTACAGGCCAAAGAACGTAAGGACGATGTCAAGCTCGGGCCGGCGTTTGCCAAGCTGACCGAAGAGGATCCTTCACTGAGCGTGGTGCACAACGCGGAGAACCACGAAGTGGTGATCTGGGGACAGGGTGAGATGCACCTCCGCGTTGCGGCTGAACGTCTTGCCGAGCGGTTTGCGGTGCCGGTCACCACGCGTCCGCCCTCGGTGGGTTACCGCGAGACCATCCGCAAGCCGATCACCCAGCGCGGGCGGCACAAAAAGCAATCCGGTGGCCATGGCCAGTTCGGCGACGTGGTGCTCGAGATCAAGCCTTTGCCGCGTGGGACCGGGTTCAAGTTCGAAGACCGCATCACCGGCGGCGTCGTGCCGCGCAACTATATTCCCGCGGTCGAGGAAGGCGTCATCGACGCGCTCAAACATGGGCCGCTCGGCTTCCCGGTCGTCGACGTGTCGGTTGCGTTGATCGACGGCTCCTACCATACGGTTGATTCATCGGACCAGGCTTTCCGCACCGCCGGGCGCATCGGCATTTCGGAAGGCCTGCCGCAGTGTCAGCCGGTACTGCTCGAGCCGATCCACCATGTGGAGATTGTCTGCCCGACAGAAGCGACCGCGAAGATGAACGCAATACTTTCCGGCCGTCGCGGCCAGATTCTCGGCTTCGACACGCGCGAAGGCTGGGATGGCTGGGATTGCGTGCGCGCGCAGATGCCGGAAGCGGAGATCGGCGATCTGATCATCGAGGTGCGCTCGGCCACGGCCGGGGTCGGGTCATTTATCTTCAAATTTGACCATATGGCCGAGTTGACCGGCCGTACGGCGGATCAGATCGTCGCGGCCCGGCGGGCGGCGGAATAGGTTCGACGCGGCTTCCGGCGGTCGCGTCGGGTTCATCCGGCGCGGCCGCGACAATTTTCGCGATCCCGGTAAGCAGATACAAAGCAGGTTCATCGGCTGTTTCCCGCCGTTAACCGGCCAGCCGCCGCGCAGCCGCAGAATTCAATTTGCGCACGAGATGCGCGGGCGTCGGTGCACGGCATGCTGCAAGGTTTTCGAAATCTGTTCCTGCCGGGGGCGGTTCCGTACGCGGACCCCAAGGTGTCGATTCCGCTCGGTGCGGTGCTGCGTCACGACTGGATGGAGCTCTGGTACCAGCCGAAGATCGAGCTGCGCACGACGCACCTCGTCGGTGCCGAAGCGCTGGTACGCGCGCGGCACCCGACTCGCGGAATCATCCCGCCGGGCCTGTTTCTGCCAGGCGCCGGCGAGCGGGACATGCACGAGTTGACCGAGCGGGTAATCCTCACCGCCCTCGGCGACTGGGAGGATTTTGCCGCGTACAGCGCTCCGATAAAGCTTTCCGTCAATGTTCCGGTCTCGGCGCTGGTCGAGCTGCCGATCGCGCGCATGCTGCGCGAAGCGCGGCCACGCGCGGCAAACTGGCCGGGCCTGATCCTGGAAGTGACCGAAGACCAGATCATCAACGATCTCGACGTCGCCAACGACGTCGCCGGGTCACTGCGCACCCTCAAATGCGAGCTGTCGATCGACGATTTCGGCGCCGGCTACTCATCCCTCGTGCGCCTCAAGCAACTGCCGTTCAGTGAGCTGAAGATCGATCGCAGCTACGTCGCAAACTGCAACGAGGACCGCTTCAATGCCGGGCTGTGCGAGACGATCGTGGAACTCGGCCGTCGCTTCGGACTGCGCACCGTCGCCGAGGGCATCGAAACCACTCACGAAAGCCATAAGTTGCAGGCCATCGGTTGCCAGGTCGGGCAGGGCTATTTGTTTGCCAAGCCGATGCCGAAGGCAGAATTCCTTTCACGCCTGCGCGCGCGGGTTCAGCCTTCCGCCGTCCCGCGCCCGGCGCAGGGCCGGCTTGCGGTCGGCTAGGGAAACGCACTAGGCAGCGCTGCTGCGATGATGACGGCAAGCACGATCGAGCCAATGCGCCGGACGATCCAGGTCGGGCGCCGAAACGTCATGTGCTCCCCTACCGGGTATTGCCGGCTGGCGTACTCATCCATCGTCGCGTGATCTTGGGCTGGCGGGAAAACACCCGTCGTAAGGGCGAGATCCCTCTCGCAGAACCGTGACTTGCCAGTGAGCCGTGCGGCTTTTACTTCTGGACGGCGAATCTGGAGGAAGTGCCCGATGAACATCATCCGCCGCCGGGGCTGGGAAATACCGGACCGGCTCGCAACGCCCGAACATCTGGCGTTCAGCCGCCGCAATCTCCTCGCCGGTGGGGCCAGCGCCATTGCGCTTGCGCCCTATGCTGCGCAGGCGCAGCGTATTTCGGACGTCTCGAAGCTGCCGGACCCCAGCGCGGACCTTTACCCCGCAAGGCGCAACGAAAAATATGCGCTAGACCGGCCGGTCACCGATGAGAAGGTCAACGGCAACTATAATAACTTCTACGAGTTCGGGACCTCGAAAACGATCGCAGCCGCGGCGCAGGCACTGCCGATCAGGCCGTGGACGGTGAAGATCGACGGGATGGTTGAGAAGCCGATGGAGGTCGGCGTCGACGACTTGATCCGCAAGCTCACGCTGGAAGAACGCACCTATCGCCATCGCTGCGTGGAGGCGTGGGGCATGGCGATCGCATGGACAGGCTTTCCGTTCGCCAAGCTGGTCGAGTTCTCGCGCCCGCTCGGGTCGGCCAAATACGTGCGCATGGAAACCTTTATGAATCCGAAGATCGCGCCCGGCCAGAAGCAGCCTTGGTATCCGTGGCCCTATGTGGAAGGGCTGACAATGGCGGAGGCGACCAACGAACTCGCCTTCCTCGCCACCGGCGCCTACGGCCATCCGCTGGCGCGCCAGCACGGTGCGCCACTGCGGCTGGCGGTGCCGTGGAAGTACGGGTTCAAATCGATCAAGTCGATTGTGCGCTTCACCTTCACCGACCAGCGGCCGAAAGGCTTGTGGGAAGCCTTGCAATCCTCGGAATACGGCTTCTGGGCGAATGTCAATCCGCAGGTACCGCATCCGCGCTGGAGTCAGGCCACCGAGGAGATCATCGGCACCGGCGAGCGGCGGCCGACGCTTCTCTTCAACGGCTATGGTGAGTATGTCGCGGACCTCTACAAGGGGCTGGAAGGCGAACGACTCTGGGCGTGAGGCCGTGGCGCTGTACCGGGGGCACAGGCAGGGGTAACCTGCACCGGCGGGGGGAAACTGCGGAGGCCTGCATGTCCACGCAACCCGACTTGAGAGGCGTTCAACGCGCGGTCGAGAACGCGCTGCACCGGCACTGGGTGCTGTTCCTCGTTGAAGGGATCGTGCTCCTTGTCCTCGGCGCGCTCGCGCTACTGGTCCCTGCCGTTGCAACGCTCGCCGTCACCATTCTGTTCGGCTGGCTGTTCCTCATCAGCGGTATCGTCGGGCTGATCACGACGTTCTGGATGCGAAATGCCCCCGGTTTCTGGTGGTCGCTGATCTCCGCAGTGCTTGGCATCGTCGTCGGCCTTCTGTTGCTTGCACGGCCGTTGGGCGGCGCGCTGTCGCTGACGCTGCTTCTGATCGCGTTTTTCATCATCGAGGGAGTGACCACGATCATGTTCGCGCTCGATCACAAGCGCGAACTCTCCGGCCAGTGGGGCTGGATGCTGGCGAGCGGCATTATCGATCTTGCGCTCGCCATGATGATTTTTGCCGGCCTGCCGAGCACGGCGGCCTGGGCGCTGGGACTGCTTGTAGGCATCAACATGATCTTCGGCGGTGCGGCCATGACCGCAATGGCGCTGCACGCGCGCAAGCTGGACTGACCGTTACAGTTCCTTCTCGCCGGCCTCCACGGCGGCCAGTCTGGTGCGCCAGTCGGCCCGGTGGAGCACGAAGGTATAGGCCGCAAGCGCCAGCAGGCCGAAGCTGATTAGCATCAGCGAGAGCGAGATCGGCCGGCTGAAAAAGATCAGATAATTCCCGTTCGACATAATCAGCGACTGGCGCAGGCTCTGTTCCAGGATCGGCGCGATCACGAGGCCGAGCACCAGCGGTGCCGGATCGAAGTCGAACTTGCGCAGCGCGTAGCCGAGTACACCCATGATCAGCATGATCCAGACGTCGACGATCGAATTGTTCACCTCGTAGACGCCGATGATGCAGAACATGATGATCATCGGATAGAGGTAGGCGTAGGGAATGCGCAGGACCGTGACGAAGAGACTGACAAGCGGCAGGTTGAGCACCAGCAGCATGAGGTTGCCGACGTACATCGAGGCAACGAAGCCCCAGAATACATCGGGATGCTCGTTGACGAGCGTCGGACCGACAGAAACGCCGTGAATCATCAGCGCGCCGATCAGCACGGCGGTGATCGGGCTTGCCGGAATGCCGAGCGCCAGCAGCGGCACGAAGGCGCCGGTGGAGGCGGCATTGTTTGCCGTTTCCGGCCCCGCGAGGCCCGCAACCGCTCCTTTGCCGAACTCTTCGGGATGTTTGGCGATGCGGCGCTCGATCGCATAGGACAGGAAGCTCGATATCACGTGTGCCGAGCCCGGGATGATGCCGATGAAGAATCCCAGCAGCGTGCCGCGGGCGATCGGCATCTTGGCGTCGCGCCATTCGGCGCGGGTGGGCAATAGCTCGCGCAGGCGCGGGCTGATGACGTTCTTCACGGCACCGGCGCTGGGCGTGGAAAGGATCTCGCCAAGCCCGAACAACCCCACCGCGACCGGCACGATGCCGATACCGTCGCCGAGCTCGGCCAGGTCAAAGCTGTAGCGGAAATGCCCGGTCATGTTGTCGATGCCGATCATCCCGAGCAGAAGGCCGAGGCAGGCCATCAGCAGCGTTCGGATGAGCGAAGATGACGACATATAGGCCAGAAAAATCAGGCCGAGCACCAGCAGCGACGTAAATTCCGGCGGACCGAACCGGAGCGCAATGATTGCCAGTGGCGGCGCCACCATCGTGAGCACCAGAACGCCGAATGTGCCGCCAATCCACGAGCCGACGGCGGCAATGCAGAGTGCGGCTCCGGCGCGGCCCTTCTTTGCCATGGCGTAGCCGTCGATGCAGGTCATCACCGAGGAGGCCTCGCCCGGAATGCGCATCAAGATCGATGTGGTCGAGCCGCCATACTGCGAGCCGTAATAGATGCCCGCGAGCATAATGATTGCCTGCGTTGCATTTAGCCCAAAGGTCACCGGCAGCAGGATGGAGATGCCGGCGAGCGGTCCGATGCCCGGCAGAACGCCCACCAGCGTGCCGACCAGGCAGCCGATGAAGGCGTACCACAGGTTCGCCGGCGCAAGAGCGACGGTGAATCCGTGCGCGAGGCTTAAGAGGGTGGTTTCCACGGTACTCTAGATTCCGAACGGGCCGGTTTCGAGCGGGGTCTTCAGCACATAGACGAAGAGCGCATAGGTGATGACCACGACGCCTATACTGTAGATCGCCGCGGGCAGCAGCTTGCGCCGTTCGATCACTACGAGCAGCGTAAAGATCAGCAGGATATCTGTGGTGAGAAAGCCCAGCCGATCGTAAAGTGCGGCCCCCACCGCGGTAATTCCGACAACCATGGCGGCGTGCGTGACATCCGACCATGGTACTTGCGCAAACGGCTTGCTCTCCCCTGCGCGCAGGGCGAGCACCAGCCCAAAGAGAATAGTGAGCACAGCCACGATCTTCGGCATGAAGCCGGAGCCGGGCAGCGACAACGTGCCGGTCGGCAGGTCGCCGCTCAGCGCAATGATCAGCAAGCCGACGCCGATAAAAAAGGCGCCCGCGACGTGGTCGGCGCGTAAGGTCATCGAATGATCCTCAGGTTGGAGGAAATCCGGAGCCCCGCAACGGCAGAGCTCCGACGGCTGACGATATCATCCTTGCACGCGGCCGATGGAATTGATTGCGTCTTCCTGCCGCTTGGCGTCGACTTCCCAGAACTTCGCAAATTCCGGTTGATCCATATAGGCCAGTTCCTGACCGAGGTTTTTGAGGGTGTCGAGAAACGGTTTGCTGTGCGCGGCCTTCTTGAAGCCTTCACGCAGGGTGTTGATGACCGTCGCGGGCGTACCTTTGGGCGCAAAAATACCGACCCAGAAATAATATTCGAGATCGTAGCCGAGCTCCTTGAAGGTCGGCACGTCTGGCAGCGCCTCGACGCGCTTTGAACTCGATACCGCGAGCGAGTGGACCTTGCCCGCGCGGATGTGCGTGAGGGCAATCGAGGTCGGTGACATGAAGAAGTTGACATTGCCGCCCAGGACCGCGGTGACGGCCGGACCGCCGCCGTTGGTCGGCAGGTGCCGCATCTGCAGGTTCCCTGCGGCCTTTGCGAACAGCACCGTCGGAATGTGAGATGCGCCATAAAGCCCTGACGAGCTGTAGATCACCTTGTTCGGATTGGCCTTGGCGTCGGCAACAAGCTCCTTCAGCGTGCGATAGGGGACATCCTTGTTGACGATCATCACGATCGGGTCGGCAATGATGCGGCAGATCGGAATGAAGTCGGCATTGGTGAATTTCGGCTGCCTCCCGAACAGCCTGTCGACGGCGGCAAAGCCGGAAATCGAGACGATGTGGCTCAGCAGCGTGTAGCCGTCCGGTTTCGCGGACGCGACGAACTGGGCGCCGACTGCACCGGCAGCACCCGTCTTGTTTTCGAGCACCACCGGCTGCTTGAACACCGTCTCGAGGGCTGCATCGAGCGGACGCGTGATGGTGTCGCTGACACCGCCGGGCGGAAACGGACTGATCATCGTGATGGTCCGCGTCGGGTAGGCGTCCTGCGCGGGTGCCCGGCTGGCCGCGAGCGTCGCGGCCGAGATGGCCGTGCCGATGACAAAACTGCGGCGATCCATCTTGCTCCCCTCTGTTGATCCCAAGCCGGCAGGTCCGGCCTATCGATTGATTGCAGCTCCCGCTCAGTCCTACACGTGACCGATCAATTTGATGGCCTCGTCGGATTGTTTTGCGTCCTGCTCCCAGAATTTGGCGAATCCGGCCGCGTCAAGAAATGCAAACTCCAGCCCGGCGTTGGCGATGGCGGTTTTGAACGCGTCGGAGTTCCCGGCCTTGTTGACGGCGGTGCTCAGCGTCGAAACGATGTTTGCGGGCGTACCCTTCGGCGCGAAGATGCCGACCCACAGATAATATTCGACGTTATAGCCGAGCTCTTTCAGGGTAGGCACGTCGGGCAAGGCTTTCGAGCGCTTGCCGCCGAATGAGGCCAGTGCCCGCAGTTTGCCCGCCTTGATCTGCGACAGCGTTGCTGTGACGGTCTGCGTGCTCATTTGCGCATTGTTTCCGAGCAGAGCGGTGATCGCCGGTCCGCCGCCGTTGGTCGGTAGATGGCGAAGCTTCGGAATTCCAGTGGCCTTCTCGAACAGTGCCACCGGAAGATGAGTTGCGCCATAGAGCCCGCCCGAGCTGTAGATGATCGCCTCCGGCCGTTTTTTGGCGTCGTCGAGGAAGTCCTTGAGCGTTTTGTACGGCTGCTGGTCATTGACGACGACCAAAACGGGATCGGCAATCAGCCGCGCCAGCGGGATGAAATCGGCCCTGGTCGTTTTCGGTTGCCGCCCGAACAGCTTGTCGACTGCCTCGTAGCCGGAAATACCGTTGTTGTGGGAAAGCAACGTATAACCGTCGGGTTTGGCACCTGCTGCGACCTGGGCGCCGACCTGTCCGCCGGCCCCGGCTTTGGTTTCCACGACGACCGGCTGCTTCACCACCGGCTCGAGCGCGGCGGCAAATGGCCGGGTCACGAGATCGTTCGCGCCGCCCGGAGGAAACGCGTTGATGATCGTGATCGCGCGCGACGGAAAGGCATCCTGTCCGAACGCTGGCCCAGTCGCCGCGAGGGCGGTCGTGCCGATCATGAAGGTGCGGCGATCCATGGTAATCCTCCCTTGACTCCACTGTTCTGTTCGCGATCGAGCGAGACATGCACCTGCGTGAGATCGCAACGCTTGGTCAATTGCCCTGTGCGGGCCCGCCGCCGCCTTAACTCACCTTGCCGATCAACCCGACTGCTTGTTCGACGCGTTTGGCATCCGCATCCCAGAATTTCGTGAACTCGGGCTGATCGAGATAAGCCACGACATCGCCGATATTCTCGATGGCCTTCTTGAACTGATCGTTCTCGACGACCTTTTTGGTCTCTGCTCGCAGCCTGGCGATCGCGGGTGTCGGCGTACCCTTGGGTGCAAACAGACCGACCCAGATCGAGAATTCAACATTGTAGCCGAGCTCCTGCATCGTCGGCACGTCCGGTGCAGACGCCGCACGCTTGGGTGAGAAGCAGGCGAGGGCCCGCAGCTTGCCGGCCTTCATCTGTCCGCTCGCCGCCGCGATCGACGTCACCAACACCTGCGAGTTGTTGCCGAGCACGGCGGTGAGCGCCGGGCCGCCGCCATTTGTAGGCAGATGACGCATCTTGACGCCGGCGGCATTCATGAACAGCGCGGTCGGAAGATGCAGGGCGCCGTAAAGTCCGGACGAACTGAAGATGATCTGGTCCGGACGCTTTTTCGCGTCCTCGATCAGGTCCTTGAGCGTCTTGTAGGGCTGCTGGTCGTTGACGACCAGTACCATCGGGCCCTCGGTCAACCGTGCGATCGGGATGAAATCGGCGCGCGTGAACTTGGGCGTGCGGCCGAATGTCTTGTCCACGGCCTCAAAGCCGGACATCGACGGCAGGTGCGCGAGCAACGTGTAGCCGTCAGGCTTGGCGCTGGCGGCTACCTGCGCGCCGACCTGGCCGGCGGCGCCCGCCTTCGTTTCTATCACGACAGGCTGCTTGACCAGCGGTTCGAGCATCGCCGCGAAAGGGCGTGTGACGACGTCGACCGCGCCTCCGGGCGGAAACGGGTTGATGATGGTGATCGCACGGGACGGGTAGGCATCCTGTGCTGATGCCGACCGCACGGCGACGGCCGCAGCAGCCGCGGCACTTCCGGTCAAAAAATGACGTCTATCCACGTGACTCCTCCCTGAAAAGTGTTGTTTTGCCGGGATTTGGGCCCGGCTTTTGTTGGATGGGATGCTATCGCCCGGTACGGTGGGCAATCAAGCATCAATGATCGCGACAGCCCTGGTCCATCCGGCGGAGCCGCCACGGACCTTGACCGGGAAGCAACTCACCATGAACCCCGTCGGCGGCAGCGCCTCGAGATTATGAAGTTTCTCGATGTGACAATAGCCGATCTCACGGCCGGCCCGATGCCCCTCCCAGATCAGCGAAGCATCACGCGTTTCGGCATATTTCTTCATCGTGAACACAAATGGCGCATCCCAGCTCCATCCATCGGTGCCAGTGACGCGCACGCCGCGCTCAAGCAGGTACAGGGTCGCCTCGCGCCCCATGCCGCAGCCTTTGGCGACGTAGTCCGGGCGTCCGTAGGCCATGCCGGCACCCGTGTTCACCACGACGATTTCAAGCGGAACAAGCGTGTGGCCGATGCGTTTGAGCTCGGCCTCGACGTCTTTTGCCGTTGCGACATAGCCATCGGGAAAATGCCTGAAGTCCAGCTTCACGCCTGGCTGGAAGCACCAGTCGAGCGGGATCTCGTCGATGGTCATCGCACGTTTGCCACGGTCCATCGTAGACGCGAAATGCCATGGCGCGTCGAGGTGTGTCGTGCAATGCGTTGACAGGCGCACCCACTCGATGCCCCAGCCTTCACCGTCCGGAAGGTCCTCTTTTTTGAGGCCGGGGAAAAACTTGAGAATGTCGGGCGCGGTTGCTTGATGATCGAAGTACTCGATCTTCGGTCCGTATCCTGGTGGATCGGCCGCAACGTCATTTTCGAGCGGCACCGATATGTCGATCACCTTACGCGGCATAGCCTTCTCCTTCGCGGGCCGGCCTTGTGCCGGCCATGCAGGGCCCTAGTCTGTTGCCTATAAAGATGTGCGGATGCCCGGCACAAGGTTTGTGGCGGGGTCGGCTTTCGGGCTGGCCCCGGCACACCGGGCAAGGTCAACGAGGGAGCTCTGCATGCCGGCTTATTGGGTGGCGCGGTCGAAGATCAACGACCCTGTCGAATACAAGAAATACACAGACTTGGTACCGGGCATAATTGCCAAATTCGGGGGCAAGGTCTTGGCCCGGGGTGGGCGCTTCCAGATCATGGAAGGCCCTGACAAATTCCACCGGTTTGTCGTTATTGAATTTCCCACTTTCGAGCAGGGTGTTGCGTGCTTCACGTCGCCTGAATACGACAAGGCCGCGGCGTTCCGGCGTAGCGGCGCCGGCGAAGTCGAAACCATCATGGTAGAGGGGGTTTAGCCCACCCGTTGGGCGGCCCACCCTCTAGCCTAGTGCAGAGAAATGCGCATAAGATGACGCAAAATAACGACTAATCGGGAGGAGAAAAATGGTTCGACGCTTCAAATCGCGGACGTTCGTCTGGCTTGCGGGGGTGGCGCTCACTCTCGTGGCTGGAGGCATGTTCATCGTCTCCGGCGCGCAGGCGCAAAACAAGGAACCGATCAAGATCGGTTTCAGCATGGCTCTGACCGGCCCGCTCGCGCCGAACGGCAAGCAGGCATTGCTCGGCGCCAAGATCTGGGAAGAGGAAGTCAACAAGAAGGGTGGGTTGATCGGTCGTCCTGTGAAGATCGTCTACTACGACGATCAGAGCAATCCTTCGACGGTGCCCGGCATCTACACCAAGCTTCTCGACGTCGACAAAGTCGATCTCGTCGTCGGTCCATACGCCACGGCGATGATTGCGCCGGCGATGCCGGTCGTGATTTCGAAGAACAAGGTATTCATCGGCCTGTTCGGTCTCGCTGTGAACAGCAAGTTCAATTATCCGAAATATTTTTCGATGCTGCCGTCCGGCCCTGACACCAAGCCGGCGTTCACCGACGGCTTTTTCCAGGTTGCGGCCCAGCAGAAGCTGAAAACCGTTGCACTCGCCTGGTCCGACCTTGAGTTCTCGAAAAACGCCTGCGAGGGGGCGCGCGAGAACGCCAAGAAGTACGGACAGAAGATCGTGTACGACAAGAGCTATCCGGGCAATACGACCGACTTTACGCCGATCGTACGCGCCCTGCAGGCGGCCAATGCCGACGCGGTGGTAATCTGCTCCTACCCGCTCGATTCGGTGGGCATGGTGCTGGCGATCAAGGAACTCGGTTACAAGCCGAAGATGCTTGGCGGCGCGATGGTCGGATTGCAGGCGACGGTGTTCAAGAACAAGCTCGGTCCGGCGCTCAACGGCATCATCAACTACGAGACATGGGTGCCGTCACAGGCAACCCCGGCCACTAATGAATTTTTGAAAATTTACCAGGCCAAGGCCGGCGCGGAAGGCGTCGATCCGCTCGGCTACTACCTCGGCACTTGGGGTTACGCCTATCTCGAGATGCTCGGCAACGCGATCAAGGCCACCAACAGCATCAACGACGACAAGATTGCCGACTATCTGCGCAGCCACACGATCAAGACGATCATGGGCGACATCACTTTCGGCAAGGGTGCCAAGGGTGAATGGGCGAAGTCGCGCATGCTGCAGGTGCAGTACCACGGCATCAAGCAAGGCGCCGGACTTGAGACGTGGAAGGGCATGGACTACCAGACTGTGCTCACTCCGGCTGACCTGAAGACCGGCAATGTGATCTTCCCCTACGAGAAGGCGCTTCAGTAACCTTCGACTGGGTTCGAACGAAAATGGCGCGGGAGAGATCCCGCGCCATTTTTTGTTTTGCCCTCGGGCCAGTCACAAATGAGTCGTGAAGTCCGTGGCTTCACATGCCCATGTAGAGCTTACGGACCAAGTCGTTGTTGTTGAGCTCGTCCGCCGACCGGCCTTCGAACGCAATCTTGCCGTGGACGATGACATAACCGCGATCGGCGATGCGCACCGCCTGCTTGAAGTTCTGCTCCGCCATCAGCACGGTCAGCTGGTAGTGGTCCTTGAGCTGCTTGATTGCGTCGATGGTGCGGGCCACCAGCAATGGCGCCAGGCCGACCGACGGCTCATCCACCAGCAATATGCGCGGCGCCAGCATCAGGGCGCGCGCCAGCGCCAGCATTTGCTGCTCGCCGCCGCTCATCGACCCGGCAAGCTGGTTGCGGCGCTCGGCCAGCCGCGGGAATGCCTCGAAACAGAAATCCCGGTTACTGTTGATCTGGGTACGTGCCTTTTTCCGCGATGCGCCGAGCAGCAGGTTTTCTTCCACGCTAAGCTTCGGAAACAACCGGCGGCCTTCCGGCACCAGCGCGATGCCAAGGTCAACGATCTGTTCGGTGGTGCGCCCGACCAGGTCGAATTTTTCACCGTCGATCTCCGCGACGATGCGGCCTGCGGTTGGGCGCACGATGCCCATCACGCACTTCATCAACGTGCTCTTCCCGTTGCCGTTGGTTCCGAGCAACGCAACAGTCTCACCCGCGTTGACCTTGATCGAAACGTCCTCGATCACGCGCACCGCGCCGTAGGCGGCGTTCACGTTCTCTATGGTGATGCTACTCGCCAAGATAGGCCCTCACCACTTCAGGATCACGCACAACCTCCTCCGGCTTTCCGTCCGCGATCTTCTTGCCCGATACCAGCACCGCGAGGCGCTGCGAGAAGCTCATCACCGCCGTCATGATGTGCTCGATAAGGATGATCGTGATGCCGCTCTCGTTCAACTTCACCAGCAGCGCAAGGATATCCTCGATCTCCGAATGTGAAAGGCCCGCCATGGATTCGTCGGCGATTAGCAGCTTCGGTTCCGCCGCCATGGCGCGCGCAAGTTCAAGCTTTCGCATCTCGACCTGTGTCAGATCGCGCGGCCGATGGCGCGCCTTACCGGTGAGGCCGACCATCTGCAGAAGCTCGGAACAGCGCGCCTCGATGCTGTTGGCATGCAACGGCGTGCCGGTTCGCTTGTGCACCGTATAAAGCATAGGGATGCGCAGGTTGTCGGCGAGCGTCAGGCTGGGAAACGGCCGCGGCAGCTGGAAACTGCGCGCCAGACCGCGATGCGTACGTTCATGCGCGGCAAGGCCATCGACGACGTCGCCGTCGAACTGCACCGAGCCTGCCTCGTTCTGCAGCGTTCCACAAATGCAATTGACCAGCGTACTCTTGCCGGATCCATTGGGGCCGATGAGGCCAAGGCGCTCGCCCGGCTGGACTTCGAGGTCGATGCCGTCGAGCGCAACGAAGCCCCCGAAACGTTTGCTCAGCCCCTGAACGCGAAGAATGGCACTCATTTGGCCCTCCGCGCGCGCAGGCGTTCCTGCACCAGCCCGACAATTCCGTTCGGTGCCACGATCACAAAGGCGATCAGCAGCAGTCCGACGAGAAGCAGGTTCACCGCGGACGAGATGGTGACATTGGCGATCTGCTGCAGCGTGCCAAGCAGCAGCGTCCCGACGAGAGGTCCGATCCAGTTCATAGTACCGCCGATCATCGGCATCGCGATTGAATTGACCGCGTATTCGAGCCCGAAGGCAGACTGAGGCTGCAGGTAGCCGATGTAGTATGGAAAGGGGGCGCCGGCCATGCCCATCAACGCCCCGGATATTGTGGTCGCGATCAGCTTCAACCGCAGCGTCGGAACACCGGATGCCTCGGCGGCGAGTTCATCGTCGCGAATGGCGGCGAACCCGTAGCCCAGTCGGGAGCGCTCGATCGCGCGCGCAATCACGACGGCAAGCACGGCGAGAGTCAGCATCAACGCGAACAGGTACTGCATGTAGCTACCAAGGCCGGGGAATTCGCCTGGACGCACGATGTATGCGCCTCCCGAGCCACCGACGAATTCCCAGTTGACGACCAGTGTTTGCAGCACCACCGCCATCGCGAGAGTGGCGATCGCAAAGAACGCGCCGCGCAATCTCAAGGTGAGATAACCCATGCCGAGTCCGACGATGCCCGATACCACCCCTCCGATTACGATCAGCGTCGGGATCGACAGCGGAAATATGAGATGAAATATCGGCGCCATCGATTCCGGGACAAGATCGTCGAGCTGGTTGGCAAACGTCGCCAAGGCGACCGTGCTGTAGGCACCGAGCGCGAAGAACGCAGCAGAACCGAAGTTCACGTAACCGGTGTATCCGCCGAGAATGTTCCAGGCGGTTGCCAGCACGATGTATTGCACGATGGTGTAGCCGGCGACGAACAGATATTCGACGTTCGGCTCGCGAATGATGAGGAAGACGCCGCCTGCGACGGCGCATGCCAGTAATGTGAAGGGAAGCATCCGCACGGTTCAGCGTCCCAGCAGGCCAGAGGGGCGGAAGGCGAGGGTGAGCAAAAGGAATCCGAAGGCGATCGCCGGCGCCCATGACGGTCCATAGAACGTCGAAGTGATGCTCTCGACCACGCCGAGCAGCATCGCGGCGATCAAGGTCCCCGGCATGCTGCCGAGCCCGCCGAGTACGCAGATGGCGAACACGCGCCCGATATATTCGCGGCCCACTGACGGCTCGACCGGCTGGATGATGACTAGCAGGGCGCCGGCGACCGAGGCGGTTGCGATGGAGAGACCGAATGCGATGCGTTTGATCCGGACCGGGTCGACTGCCATCAGCTGCAGGGCGAACTGATCCTGAGCTACGGCAAGGACCGCGCGGCCAGTAAACGTACGGGTGATGAAGACCTGCAGCGCACCGAACATGATCAGGGCCGCAATGCAGGGAACGAGCATCCGCAGCGGCAGATCGATCGGCCCAAAATGCAGACTGGGGCCGATATAGGGGGCCTCGACGTAGCGGTAGTCGACTCCAAACACGAGCAGCAGCATGACCTCGGTGACAAACAGCACGCCGAAGAAGAAGGCCAGGCCGCGCAGCGATTCCTGTCCGCGTTTTTCAAACGACAGGTAGTAAATCTGGTAGATCGCTGTTCCGAGCAGGTAGAAGATCGGCAGCATGACAACGCTGACAATCATCGGATCGACGCCCAAGTTTATATTGACGATGTAGGCGATGTATGAGCCGAGAATGATGAAGCCCGGATGCGCGATATTGACGATATCGAGCATTCCAAAGGAGATCGAGATTCCGGCAGTGACGGCGGCGTAGAATCCGCCGAGCAGCAGCCCAGCGACGATCGCACCTATCAGCAGATCGATGGATACTTCCATACGATCCTCGATGGGCGCAGCTGCACATGAAATGAAATCGGCATCGTCCCCCTCAGGTCCCCTTGTTCTTGTAGCCCGCCGCCGGGTTATTGCGCGGCAGTTTGCAGGAAGCAACCCTGCTTGGCTAGTCCGCTAATGTTCCGGGATTGCTGCCCACTTTGCGACAAAATGAAACGCCCGCCTCTGCAAAACGGAGGCGGGCGCCAGTCTTGAACCTGTCGATCAGGCGGCCGCGGATTGCGGCGAAATCCCGGCTGGCAGCGGCAACGGCTTGTTGGCGCTGTCCTTGAACTCGACGGTCATGAAAACCATTTCGCGATCACCGAGATTTTCCAGATCGTGAACCTTGAATTGGCCCTTGCCGTAGCTCTCGTGGCGAGTCTCGCCCGGCTGATAGGTATATTCGACAGTCGTCCCGTCGTGCACGTGTTGGCGGCCGCGCCCACCGGACACCGATGTCCAGAAATAATCGAGTACATGACGATGGAAGCCGATCCGCTCGCCAGGCGCGAGACGAATCATCCACACGCGTGTCCGTTCGTTTTCAGACAAAAGTATCGAGCCGACGCAGGGGTTAGGGTTCTTGCTTTCGTGCTCGAATTCGGCGGCAATGTCCGCCGGCCACTGCGTCTTTTGCTTTTTTTCGGCAGGCTTGTCGAGCATGGTCAAGGCCATGGGAAATTCCTCCAAAGCTGTTTGCCGTCATATATAGGATAAACGGGTAAACGAAAAGATCGAGGCTGATCGTTGGGCAGGACGGGCGCGCGGCGCGCAATCATCATTGGCGGTTCTATGAGCGGTTTGCTCAGCGGCCTTATGCTGCGCCACGCGGGCTGGGCGGTGGATATTTACGAACGGGTCGAGACCGAGCTTTCCGGGCGTGGTGCCGGCATTGTCGCCCAACAGGAACTGATCCAGCGGCTGCGCGGTCTCGGACTCGCGACCGACGGGCTTGGCGTTCAAATCACAACCCGCAAGATTCTCGATGCACAAGGGCGCCTGACGCACGAGTACAGGTGCCCACAGGTACTTACCGCATGGGAAAGGGTCTATCGCCTGCTGCGCGATGCCTTTCCGGTCGCGCAGTATCATCGCGGCCATGGCCTTGCCAAGTTCGAACAAAGCGCGGACAAGGTTCGCGCCCATTTTTCCGATGGCGAAATCGTTGATGCCGACCTCCTCGTCGGCGCGGACGGGATTCGGTCGACCGTGCGCCAGCAATGCCTGCCGGAGGTGATGCCACGTTATGTCGGCTATTCGGCCTGGCGTGCGCTTATCGCCGAGCGGGATTTCCCGGCCGATGTCCATCGTGAGCTGTTCGAGTTCATGACGTTTGGACTGCCGCCCGGCGAGCAATTTCTCGGTTATCCCGTGGCCGGCCCGGATGACGATCTCCGTCCGGGGCATCGCCGCTACAACGTCGTGTGGTACCGGCCGGCCGATGAAGCGACCAAACTAAAGTGGTTGCTCACGGATGAGCGGGGCGTGACGCATCAGATCTCGATCCCCCCTCCGCTGATCCGACGCGAAGCGATCGCGGAAATGCGCGCCGATGCCGAACGGCTGGTTGCACCCCAGTTCAGGCAGATCGTGCGGCTGATTGCGGAGCCGATCCTGCAACCTATCTACGATCTCGAATCGCCACGGATGGCATTTGGCCGCGTGGCGATCTTGGGCGATGCGGCATTCGTCGCGCGGCCGCATGTGGCGGCTGGTGTGTCCAAGGCGTCGGATGATGCCGCAGCGCTGGTTGCCGCGTTACAGGGTGAAACCGATGTTGCGGCCGCGCTTAAGCAATTCGAGGCCGCGCGGCTGCCGGAAAATAATCGCATTATCGAGCGTGCGCGGCATCTCGGCGCTTATTTGCAGGCGACGAAGACGCGGGAAGAGCAGGCACGCGCCGGCCGCCACTCGACCGATGAGGCGGTGATTGCGGAGACCGCCGTGCTGGATTTTCTGTATGCGTGACCGGCAATTGTCCACGCCGGTCCGGCTTACAGGAATTCGCGTTCTTTGTTGAAAGGCGCGTCCATCGTGTAGCCGTGCGCGGCGCGGTAGCCGTCGTAGCGGTACCCCTTGTATTCCAGAACAACCGATACCACGAACGCGATGAGCACCATGGCGACGATGAACGTTGCCAGCCCGGGCATGGGATATTGCATCATGCCGCTGGCAACCGCGCCGGCAGCGAAGAAATAGACGAAATAGCCCGCCGTCTTGTGATAGGCCTCGAACTTACGCCGGCGCGGCGTCATATTGTAATGATCGCCGAACCATGTCTTCGGATCATTCGGATCCGCCGAGTAGTAATTTTTCCCGCCATGCGTGCCTCTGAGCCAGCCGCCCATTATCTGCAAGCATCCGAGCGCGACTGTCGTCAGCCCGAACATCGAATGTAACGAGCCGCTGAAGCCGCCGCTGACTGTAACCGCGACTATTGCCCCCGCGAGCGCCAGACTGATCGAAAATATCAGTCCGTATTTGTGGACGCTGAACCACCACCAAACCCCGTTTCTGATGCTGACCTTCGGATGGATGCCGGTGAGCGTCGGCTTCGGCTTGCCGAAACGAATGACGATGATGCAGATCGGAACCAGCACGAACCAGACAGTGACCATCAGGATGGCGTGATAATCCCAGTGAATTGGGATGGTCATACCAAGAAATTCAAAATGCACTTCCGTCGGAATGTGTGTTTGAATTCCGGTCACCGCCACCTCCGCCGGTTTCTCCGAACTTTAAATGTTCGCGCCCGTTGCGCGGCAGTGTCAATGTTAGCATGAAAGATGTGCTGCGGAGCCGATCAACGATTTTGCGCTCACATTCCGAGAATTTTCTTCGCATTGCCGCCGCAGATCGCGGCCCGCGTGGCGCTGTCCAGACTTTCGACCGACGCAACATGGCCGATCGGGTCGTACTCCAGCATGTCAAACGGGTAGTCCGTGCCGAGCACGATGCGATCGCCGCCATAGGTCTTCACCAGTGCTTCAAGCTGGTGCGGAGTGAAGACGACGGTGTCGAAATAGACGTTGCGCCGCAAGTAGGTCGTCGGCGGCTGCGGCAGGTCGCCGTGCGCGTCCGACCGCGCCCCCCAGGCATGATCGATGCGGCCGGAATAGGCGCCGAGGAAGCCGCCGCCGTGCACGGCCAGGACGCGGAGCTTGGGATGTCGTTCGAACACGCCATCGAAGATCAGGTAGTGAAGCGCCATCGTGGTGTCGAGCGGGTTGCCGATTACGTTGTTGAAGTAGAAACGCGCGAAGCGCTGCGGCTGCGTGAAGCCGGTCGGATGGATCAGCACCAGTGCGTCGAGTTCCTCGGCCTTTTTCCAGAACGGCGCGAATGCCGGATCGGACAACTCCTTGCCGTTGACGTTGGTGAGGATCTCGACGCCTTTAAACCCGAGTTGCTTCATCCCGCGCTCGAGCTCCTTGGCTGCCTCGTTGCCATCCTGCATCGGCACGCCGCCGAGCGCGACCAGCCGATCCTTGTGCTGGCCTACATATTCAGCGATCCCGTCATTGAGCGCACGCGCAGCCTGCACGCCGACGTCGAGGGGCAGGTAATAGTAGATTTGCGGTGGCGCCGGACAGATGAGCTGCATGTCGACACCCATCTCGTCCATAACCGCAAAACGCTCGTCGGTCGTACCGATGCGCGTGCGAATGTCCGCAGCCTGTTTTGCCATCAGCGCCTGGGTTTCCGGCGTCGACTCCGCAACGAGCGGATCGGTCGATTTCTTGAGATGCGGTGCCACGATCTCCGCGACGCGTGGGACCGCGACATGGGCGTGCATATCAAGGGTGAGGCTTTTCGGCCTGACTTCCCGTCCGGGCTTGCCGTGCTTGCGCGCAGCTGTGTTGGCATATTTGTTCCAGACATTTGCCATTGCCATTCCCTCGCTTGTCACCGCCTGTGACGGCGGACGATCCGTTAATGATTGTAGTGTTTGATTTCAACCCGGCCTAGAACACGCCGAGGTGCTGCCGTAGATCGACGCCGTCCTTTTGAATCGCGGCGGGCGTCGAGACAACGGCCACGCGGCCGGTGTTGAGGATGACGATGTCGTCGGCGACGTCGAAGACCAGCGTCGGGTTCTGCTCCACCAGCACGATCGACAGACCGCTTTCCTTGAGCTTGCGGATGGTGTTCATCACCTCGTGCACGATCTGCGGCGCCAGGCCCTCCGACGGCTCGTCCATCAGGAGCACGCGTGGATTACCCATGAGCGCGCGGCCGATCGCGAGCATCTGCTGTTCGCCGCCCGAAAGGTGGGCCGCAATCTGATTGCGCCGCTCGTTCAGGCGCGGAAACATGCTGAATACGGTGTCGATGGTCCACGGCGCATGTTTGCTGCCGGGGTCCGGCTTGCGCGCGGCCACTGCGAGGTTCTCGCGCACCGTCAGGCTCTTGAAGATGCGTCGTCCTTGCGGCACCAGCGCGACGCCACGTGCAGCAATCATCTCGGGTGACATGCCGCTCACCGTTTCGCCGAACACGATCACCTCGCCGCGGCGTGGCGGCAGCAGGCCCATCGTGACGTTCATGCACGTCGACTTGCCCGCACCGTTGCGACCCAACAGGCCCAGCATGCGGGCCTCGCCGAGCTCGAACGAGACGTCGCCGAGCACGTGGCTGTCACCGTAATAGGCGTCGATATGACTGAGTTTCAGCGCACTAGTGGCCAAGATAGACCTCCCGCGTGCGTGGATCGGCAACCACTTCGGTGCGGTTGCCTTCGACAATCACTTCCCCGAAGTGCAACAGCGTGATGCGCTCGGCAAATTCAAGCGCCACGTCCATGTTGTGCTCGATCATCACGATTGTGACGTCGCGGGGAATGGCCAGCAACAGTTGATGCACGTCGCGGCGTTCGTCGATCGAAAGGCCGGCAAAAGGTTCGTCCAGCAGCAGCACTTTCGGATTTTGCGTCAGCGCCATGGCGATTTCGACCCGCCGGCGCTCGCCATAGGACGTCTGTGCGAGCGGCCGGTTTGCGATATGGGCAAGGCCGACACGCTCCAGTGCCGCATGCGCGCGCTCGGTGAAATGGCTCTGGCGCCTGAGGTCGATCAGCGGATTCCACCGCGCCGGCGAAAGCCCGAGGAGGGCAAGCGTGACGTTGTGAAGGATGGTATCCCGGGCAAACAGGGTGATGATCTGATATGTCCGCGCCATACCGAGGTGCGCACGGCGGCGGCTGGGCACTTTGGTGATGTCCTGGCCGAGCAATTCGATCGAGCCGGAATCGGGCGTCAGTTCACCGGTGATCAGGTTGAACAACGTCGTCTTGCCGGCGCCGTTCGGCCCGATGATCAGGCGGCGCTCTCCCGGCTCCACGTTCAAATTGACGTTGGTAGTGACGTGCAGCCCGCCAAACGACTTGCAGAGGTTCGTGACCGTGAGGGCGCTCATGGCTTGGCCTCCACGCTGCCGGCAACGGAGGCCGCGCGCCGTTCGCGCTTGCGCCAGGCCATGCGCCACAGGCGCACGCTGCCGGGCACCAGCCCTTCAGGCATCAGGATCACGATGGCGACGAAGATCGTGCCGAGCAGAAAATTCCAGCGCTCGATGAAGCCACTGACGACGGTCTTCACGACGACCACGAGCGCCGATCCGACGATCGGCCCGAGCAACGTGCCGGCGCCGCCGGAAATCACCATGAGCAGCACCTCGGCCGAAGAGGTCAGTGCCAGCGTCTGCGGACTGATGAACTGCGTGTAGTAGACGAACAGAACGGACGAGACCGCGGTGAGCAATCCGGAGAACAGGCACGCATAGAACCTGATTGCCCAGACATGATAGCCGAGCGCATTCATGCGCCGCGGCTGGTCGCGGGTGCCCATCAATGCCGCACCAAGCGGCGACCGGACGAAAATGGTCATGGCCGCAAGCGACAGCAGGAAGATGACCAATGTCGCGTAGTAGAATGTATTGGCGTCCGCAAGCGAATATCCGAACGGTTCCGGACGGGTCTTCACGCTCAGTCCGTTGTCGCCGCCGGTCAGGCTGATCCAGCGATAGGCGAGGCCCCACAGGATCTGGCCCAGTGCCAGCGTGATCATGATGAAACCGATGCCGGTCGAGCGCAGCGAGAGCACGCCGAAGACGGCCATCGACGCGAGCCCGATGATCAGCGCGGCAATGATAGAAACGGCATGGCCGAAGCCCAGTTGCAGGAAATAGGCGGTCGCATAGGCGGTGACACCGAACAGGCCTGCGTGACCGAGCGAGACAAGCCCTCCGTACCCGGCAAGCACGTTAAGTCCAAGCGCGAAGATCGCGTAGAACAGGATCTGGCTTGCAACGTTGACGTAATAGACGCCTGTCATCCAGTAAGGCAGCGTCACCAGCGCTGCGAGCGCGACAAGGAGGACGATGGCGCGCCGGTTCATGGCACGTGCCTGCCGAAAAGGCCCTGCGGCCGCAGCAGCAGGACCAGCAGCATCGGGAGGAAAAGGACGAAGTAGGCAAGTTCCGGCAGAAGTGCCTGGCCGAAGTTATAGATAAAGCCGACGATGATGCTGCCGACGAAAGAGCCGAGCAGGCTCCCCGTTCCGCCGAGGATCACCACCACCAATGCCAGCGGCAGCATGTCCTGGTCGAGGCCCGGATAGACCGACAGGATTGGGCCACCGATAATGCCCGCGAAGGCGGCAAGGCCGGCGCCAAGCGCAAATACGATCGTGAACAGCTGTGAAACGCGGATGCCGACGACACGCGCCATATCGGGATCATCGACGCCGGCGCGGATCATCGCGCCGAGCCGCGTCCGCTCGAGGAGCAGCCACAGGCCGACGGCGAAGATGGCCGCAATCACGATAATCGCCAGCCGGTAGTTCGGAAATACTAGTACGCCGAAGCGGGAGAAGCCGGCCAGTTCCGACGGCGTCGCGACCGACAGCGGATCGCCGCCCCAGACCATCAGGCAGAAGTCGGCGGCCATGAAGGACAGGCCCAGCGTGACCAGCACCTGCGCCATCTGATCGCCGGGCAAACGCCGCAAAAGGAAACGCTCGGCCAGTGCCCCGAGCATGGCAACCGTGATGGTGGCCAACAGCGCCGCCAGCCAGAAGTTCAGTTTCGCCCCGAGCATGCCGATGACGAACGTTGCACCGATGTAGGCGCCAAGCATGAAGAGCGAGCCGTGCGTCAGGTTCGGAATACGCATCAGCCCGAAGATCAGGGAGAAACCAGCTGACAGCAGAAACAGCAGCCCGCCGAAGGTGACGCTGTTTACGGCCAGCACCAGCCAGAAGGTCATAGTGGCGGAATTCCAGCGCTTGTCGTGTGAAAGGACCGCGGGCGCCGTCACGGCGCCCGCGGCACGGCTTGCATCAGGTTTTGAGCGGCGGGAAGTCGCGCGAATAGACCGGTTGCTGCAGGAACTTCTTCTCGTCGTAAGTCCAGAACTGGCTCACGTTGTGATAGGTCTTGACCGTCTTGTTGATGAGCTTGCCGTTCGCCTTCTCGAGATGTCGAATGAAAATTTCGCCGATCACGTTGCCGAGATGGTCGAACTTGATCGGGCCGCGCGGGGTGTCGGTCAGCGTGACCGACTTCATCGCTGCCATGAGCGCCGCCTTGTCGTCCGATTTGCCGCCTGTCTTCTGCAGGCCGGCCTCGACCACCATGCCGTTGACGTACAGACCGGCGCAATAGAAGCCTGGGTCGACGCCATAGTCTTTATTCATGGCAGCGACAAAGCGCTTGTTACTCTCGGTATTGAGGTCCAGCGTGTACGGACAGGCGCTGTAGAGGCCGATGGCCTCGTCGCCGAACGAACGCAGTAGCGCGTCGTCGCCACCGGTTTCGCCGGTCACCACCGGATATTTCAGGCCGGCCGCGGCGTACTGCTTCATGAAGCGCAGCGGGTTGGAGCCGGCAAAGCCCTGGCAGACGCCGTCGCAGTCCGCGATCTGCGCCAGGTAGGGCGTGTAGTCGGGCGTCACTATCGGTGGCCACAGTTTCTTCAGAATCCTGCCGCCGTTGTCCTCAAACGTCTGCTGGAAGCCACCCATCTGCTCGTAGCCGAAGGCGAAATCCTCGGAGATCGTGATCATTCGCTTGAGCTTGAGTTCCTTGGCGGCAAAGTCCGCCATCGGATGCATGGCCTGAGACGATGTCGCCGACGCGCGCAGGAAATAAGGGTTCGGCCGTCGCTGGGTCATGTCCTCGGCCGCGGCGAGGCTCAGGCATGGCGTCTTCTGCTGCGCGATGTAATCCGTGATGGCGAGCAGTTCGAACGCCGCCAACGGACCCACGATGGTATCGACCTTGTCGCGCTCGATCAGTTCCTGCGCCTTGGTCTTCGTGCCGGCAGGATTGCCTCCGGTATCCGCGGATATGAATTCAACCTTGCGGCCGGCAAACGTGTAATTTTTTTCCTTCAGGTATGTGACGATGCCCTGTTCCATCTGGATACCGCCCTGCGCGAGCGGGCCGGTCTTCACCGTGAGAAGGCCGAGCTTGAATGGCGCCGCCTGTGCGATCGCAGGCATTGGAAAATTGAACGCCGCCGCGGCCGCGCCAGCGGCAGTCCCAGCCATGAATTTACGACGGGTGACTTTGCGAGCCATTGCATTCCTCCCTTTGTCGCCCCTGACGGGGCTTGCATTATGATCGGCCGTGTCACTCCGGCCTTAGGTTTGATGCGACGCGATATCCGTTTGCGGGCCGCATACCCCCACCTTGACGGTCCCGACCGCTCCCATCATTGGCCAAGCCATTCCTCGATGTAAAGCCCGTGCGCCGGTCGACATGCCCACCCGCGAATTGGGCCGGACAACCGCACGGCTAGCAGCCGTCATATACCGAGATAGCTGGCTTTGATCTCGTCGTTGGCACGCAATTCGTCGGGCCTGGCCGAGTAGACAACCTGGCCCTTGCTCATGACGTGCACGTAGTCCACGAGCTTGAGCGCGAGATGCGCATTCTGCTCGACCAGCAGGATTGAAAGGCCTTCCCGCTTGAGCGTGCTGATCGCCTCCCAAAGACCCTGTATGATGATCGGTGCCAGCCCTTCCGACGGTTCGTCCATGATCAGACAGTCGGGATTGGTCATCAACGCGCGGCCGATCGCCAGCATCTGCTGCTCGCCGCCGGATAATGTCTTGGCGCGTTGGTAGCGTCGCTCGTGAAGACGCGGAAACAGCTTGTAGACACGCTGCAAGTTCCAGCCGTGACGGTCCGGACTGCGCTCCGCCACGAGCAAGTTTTCCTCAACGCCGAGCGTCGGGAACACCCGGCGTCCCTGCGGGACCAGTCCCATACCGCCGCGTACCGTTTCGAATGAGGCCTTGTGCGTGATGTCGTCGCCTTTGAAAAGTATCTTGCCGCGGCGCGGCGGGTTGAAGCCGACGATCGAATTCACCAGCGTGGTTTTTCCGACGCCGTTACGCCCGAGCAGGCCGAGAATCTGCCCCTGTTGCAACTGCAGCGACAATCCCTGCAGGACGTAAGCGTCGCCGTAGTAAGTGTGGATGTCCTGAACTTCGAGGATGGCCATAGCGTCAGTCGGTCCCCAGATAGATTTCCTGCACGCGGCGGCTTTTCCTTATGCTTTCGGGCGATCCTGATTCGAGCACTTCGCCGAAATGCAAGACGGAGATTTCGTCCGCGACGTCAAACACGACGTCCATGTCGTGCTCGATGAGCAGAATTGCGAGCTTCGGATCGAGCTTTCTCAGGAACTCCGTCATTTCCGTCGACTCGCCGGATGACAGGCCCGCGGCCGGCTCGTCCAGCAACAGGATCTTCGGATCGCTGGCGAGGCCAAGAACGATCTCGAGCTGACGCTGCTCGCCGTGCGAGAGATTGCGCACCTCGACGTCTTTTCGATCGAGGAAGTTTGCCTGTTCAAGCAGCTGGTAGGCCTTGTCGTAGACATCCTTGTAGGACGAAAGGAATCGCCACATCACGAACTTCGACGGGCGCAGGCCTTTGATCGCCAGCAGCACGTTGTCGAGCACGGTCAGTTTGGGAAACAGGCTGGTTACCTGGAACGTGCGCGCCATGCCGAGCGCAGTGCGCCGATGGCTGGGCCACTTGGTGACGTCCTGCCCGAACAAGAAAACCTTGCCGGATGTCACCGGGTACAGGCCGGTGATAAGATTGAAGAGAGTCGTCTTGCCGGCGCCGTTCGGTCCGATGATTGCCTTGCGGTCGCCCGGCATGACCCGAAGCGTGACGTCGCGCGTAGCCTGGAGTCCGCCGAAGCTTTTGCAGAGGCTCTTGAGTTCGAGCGCGGGCACATTCCCGCCATCTGTTCGCGTTTCGGTGCTCACGCCGACGTCCTCAGAATGAGACAGCTTGTTTGCCGGGGCCCACGATGGGCCCCGGCACCTTGCATGCTATTCGCAGAACTTGCAGGGCGGGAAGTCGCGGCTATAGACCGGCTGTGCCAGGAACTTCGCCTTGCCGTAGGTCCAGAACTGGCTGACATCCGGATACGTCTTGATGACTGAATTCCAGAGCTCTTCCTTGTCGTACCCGAACATCTTCTTCTTCTCGACCTTCTTGATATAGATGTTCTCGATCGGGTTGCGCATGTCGTCCATGCTGACGGGACCACGCACGGCATCGATCTTCAGGCTTTGCATGATCTTGATGAACTGCTCGGCCCCCGGCCATTTGCCGCCGGCCTTCTTCATCGCCTCATCGATCCATTGCGCGGTCGTATAGTTGTTCTCCGAATAGTACGACGGGACTTTTCCGTATTTGGCGCGATAGGCCTTCACGAAGGCTTCGTTTTTCGGCGTCTGGATCGCCGCGCTGTAATGCAACGCCGAAACGTCGCCGATCACTTCGTCGCCCATGAAGGGCAGGGCGAATTCGTCGTAGCTCGTGCCGCCTCCAAGGATCGGTTTCTTATACCCTGCGGCGCGCAGCTGTTTCGGGAACTGCAATGACATCGGCCCCACCATCAGGGTGAAAATGGCATCGGCGTCCTGCTTGATCGTCGGGATGTAAGGTCCGAAGTCCTTGGTGCCGAGCGGGGGCCAGATCTTCTGCACGACCTTGCCGCCGCAATCCTCGAACGCTTTCTGGAATCCACCCGCTACCTCGTAACCGAATGCGTAGTCGGCTGCGATGCTGACAATCTTCTTGTAGCCCTGATCACAGGCCCATTGCCCAAGCGGGTGATGCGGCTGCGACGACGACCAGCTTGTGCGGATGAAATAGGGATACTTGTCGAGCTGGCGCTGGGTGAGGTCGTCGGCGGCGGGTACTGACGCGATGTACAGCGTTTTCTCGGCGGTGCTCACCGGCGCCATGGCGTAGCCGGAAGATGCCAGCAGGCCGCCGATGAACATGTGGACCTTGTCCTGCAGGATGAGTTTCTTTGCCTTCGTGACAGCCGTGTCAGGCTTGCCCTGCTCGTCCTCGACGATGAATTTCACGTCGGCACCGCCGAGCTTGTTACCGTGCTGGTCGAGATAGAGCTGGAAGCCGTCGACCATGTCCTTGCCGACCTGAGCGAAGATGCCGGTGGTCGGAGCAACAAAGCCGATCCGCAGTTCTTCAGCGCGCGCGTTCGACGAGAACGTCAGGCCGGCTGCCAGGGCGGTGCCAAGCAGCAACGGACTTAGTCTTTGCAACAGTCTGGTAGTCATGGTCTCCTCCCTTGGTTCTTCGCCTCTCCTTTGTCAGGAAGGCACAGATGCCAATTTCTTCGTCTCTCCCGGTTGGTTCGGCTTTTTGTTTTTCGCGCCCCGAGCCTGTCGGATCCGCTCCGGAATTCCGATCAAGCCGGTCGGCAGGTAAAGAATTGTCAATACATACACCCCACCCAGCACATACTGCCACCAGGGCACGAGCGTGCTGAGATATTCGCGCAGGCCGAAGACGATTGCAGCACCGATGGCTCCGCCGACGAGTGTGCCGGCGCCACCGAGGACAACCATCAAAAGCGCGTCAACCGAAGTGGTAAGAACGACAGTTTCCGGGCTCACGTGGCCGTTGGTCTGCGCCCACAATACGCCGGCGAGGCCGCCAAAGCCGCCGGCAATGATAAATGCGATGTATTTGTGCAGCCAGGTATTGTAGCCGAGAATCTGCATGCGCAGCTCGCGCTCGCGGATGCCGGCAAGGCTTTTTCCGAACGGTGAGCGCACGAGCAGATAGAGCAGCAGCAGGCTCGCGGCGAAAAATGCAAACACTAAATAGAAGAAGGTCACTTCGTTCGACAGATCGAGCCCGAAATTCGGCCGTCCGGTCATATTAATGCCGTTGTCGCCGCCGGTGAGAGAATTCCAGCGATAGGCGAGGCCCCATACGCACTGGCCGAGGGCGAGCGTGATCATCAGGAAATAGACCCCGGTGGCGCGGATCGCGAAAAGACCGAAGACGGCGGCCAGCGCCATGCCGATCAAAATGCCGAGCACGACGACGATCCAGAAATCCCAACCGAGGCCGAAGTGGAACTTTGTTGCGAGCACGGCGCATAGATAGGCGCCCACGCCGAAATAGGCGGCCTGGCCGAGGGAGGCGAGGCCGGTGAATCCGAGCAGGATGTCGAGGCTCATCGCAAGGATCGCGAAGGCCATTGCGCGCGTCGCAAGCAGAACAACGAACGATCCTGACTTCGGCACGATGATCAGGAGCGCGAGGAGGACAGCAACGACGACCACGATTTTGATGAGTTGTTTGTTCATGAACGTCCGATCACTCGCGCCCGAACAGTCCGGTGGGCTTGATCGCCAGGATCAGCACCATCGGGGCGTAAAGGGTGAAATAGGAGACTTCGGGGAACAGGGCCTTTCCGAAATTGTCGGCAAGCCCCACCGCAAGCGCACCGATGGCGGCGCCGCCCAGACTGCCCATGCCGCCGATGATCACCACAGCAAAGGCAAGCGGCAGCATCTCGAAGTCGAGGCCCGGATAGATGCCGAGAAAAGCGCCTCCGATAACGCCGCCAAGCGCGGCGAGAAACGCGCCCAGCGCAAAGATGAACATCGAAATGCGGTTGGTATCGATGCCGACGCCGCGGGCCATTTGCGCATCATCGACGGTTGCACGGACTGCAGCGCCCATGCGCGTTTTTTCCATGGCGAGCCAGAGACCGACGCCGATGACGACGGCCATGGCGATCATGAACAATCGATAAAGCGGCAGGTAGAGTCCTCCGATCACGACGCTTTGTGTCAGCGCGGCGGGCGGATTGATGTCCATATTGTTGCCACCCCAGATATCGAGCGCGCCTTGCTGAAACAAAAAGGCGAAGCCGACGGTGAGCAGCACCTGCCGCAACACGTCTGTTTCGATTGAGACGATGGAGGCCCGCTTCAGCAGAAAATAAAGCACGACGGTTGCCGCCACCGTGGCAACGACAAACTCGAGGTTTGTACCGACGATGTTCGGTTTCCAGCTTCTAACCGCGAGAGCGACGAGAATTCCAAGCCCAAGCGCGATAACTGCGTTTCGGAGGATTTCGAAACCCTCCGACCGCAGGAACAGGCGCTCCATGGCGATGCCCACGACTGCGATAGCAAGGGCTGCTACCGGCAGGGAAAGGGCCCACGAGCCGGTGCCGTTTATGACCGACAGTGCGACGTAGCCGCCAAGCAGGAAGTAGGAGCCATGCGAGAGGTTGACGATGCGCATGACGCCAAAGATGAGAGACAAGCCACTGCCGACGAGAAACAATAACGCGCCATAGGACACGCCATTGAACGCCTGGACTACCCAGAATTGCGTACCCATTCCCCCCTTGGTCCTTCTGTTAAGCCGAAGGTTGTCGCGAAGCTTACCTTAGGTCCGATACGAATGAACACCCCAAATGGCTGTACGCCGATGTCGTCGAAATGCTTGTTCTCGGCGAGACGACGGTCGCATTGGCTTACTTGTGTCCGCCTCCTTGCCTTTTCGGCGGAATAAGCGGCAGCAGGAGATAAGGCGATTTGCCGCGGCCGAAGTGGAGGCTGGTGATGCCGGCAAAGATGGCGGGAGGCCGGTCGCGTGGGTCGTCGTGCAGGAATGGCCCGCATCCTTTCAGTTCGTTCTTGAAATTCGACAGTTTGCCGCCGCTCGCCCCACCGTATTCATAATCCTTGCCGCGCACGCTAAGGCCGATGCGATAGCCGGCCGGGACGACGACTGACGTCGGCCAGATCTCGACGTCGAGTTCCACGACCTGGCCTCTCTTCAACGGCTGCTTTTCGTCGTGCGTATGATATGGACGGTAGGGTTTTGACAACCTCTTGTCGAGTTTGCGGTGCGACGCACGCAGCCATCCTTGTCCGACCGGCGTATGCGGGTCGATAGCCCCCTGGAATACGACCTCTTTCAGGTCGCCGGTGAACACGCGCAGGACGATGAAAAAATCGGCATCGGAAGTCGACGAAGATGCAAACAACTTGAGCGCCGAAGGCCCCGTAATCTCCGTCTCCCTGGCGAGCGGCGGGGTGAGAAAAGTAAGCCCGTCGCCCATTGCCGCAAATTTCAGCACCGCCGTGCCTGACGGCTTTTTCGTTGTCAGGGCCATCGCCGACGGATCGAGATAAAACTTCGTCCAGCGCGTGCGCTTGAGCGGCCATTCATTTTCCGCGCGCGGAACGAACTTGTCGATATGGCGCACCTGCAGCAGGACCTTGGGCTGCTTCGACCAGCTTTCTTTTTTGCCGTGCAGGAAACAATCGAAAAACCGCAGCTGCTGCTCGCGCCCGTAATCGGTGTAAAAGTGCGTCCAGTGCTCGATGCCGTGCGCCTCCAGCCATTTCTGCTTCGACGCGGCCCGAACAAACCCCTCAAAGTTGCCGCGCGGGTGCAGCCCCTGTCCGCCCCAATTGGCGGCCGAAAACAGTGGCGTGACGATTCTGTCCCATTTTGCCGAGCGTGCCTTGTGATAGTCGTCATCCATGGGATGTGACGCGATTTCGGTGCCGAAGTCGGCTCGGTTCCTGGCAAGCTCTGCTTCCGACAGTGCCTCCGGTCCGCAGACCAGTTCTCCGTGAACGCGGCTGCGCTTGCCGCGCTCGCCGGCGCCGTACTGTACGGTCTTGACCTGCATGTCGTACCAGTTCTCCCAGAACGTCGAGAGAATGCCGCCATGGTGCGTCATGTCGCGATACCAGTCTGCCGCGCCTTCCCAGACGCACATCGCTGCGAGGTGAGGCGGCTGCAGCGACGCAACTTGCCACTGATTGATTCCGTAATAGGAAATGCCGTTCAGCCCGACCTTGCCGTTCGACCATGGCTGCACGCCCGCCCATTCGATGCAGTCGTAGAAGTCCTTCGTCTCGCGGGGAGAGAAGTGATCGATGAAGCCCGGCGAGCAGCCGGCGCCTCGCGAGTCGACACGTACGCACACGTAGTCGTGCGGCACCCATTTCTCCGGATCGACCACTTCCCAGCTTTGATACAGGTTGCTTGATCCGGTGGTGACGTCGGGGTGCTGTTCCGCCATGCGCTGCCATGCGCTTGGGTAGCCGTCCTGGAATGCAAGATTTTTCGCGTAGGGACCGTAGCTGAGGATGACAGGGAACTTTCCCTCTTTCACCGGGCGAAAAACATCCGCGCGCAGCACGATGCCGTCATCCATGGTGATAGGCACGTCCCAATCAATCCGCATGCCATCGCGGATCTCGGTTCGTTGCTGATGCGATGCCATGACACTCCTCCCGCCAAGGCCGGCCGTAAGGGTGAAGACGGATATGGATACTAACGCCGGCGCCGTCTGAGCTTCGCCATCTTTTCGAGTACGGCGCAGACCGCGGCAGTATCGCGGCTGCCAAGTCCGCTCTTCATGGCCTTCAGGTAAATGCCCTTGGTCGCGTTGAAGATCGGTGTCGGCACGCGTATCTTGCGCGCATAATCGCCGATCACCTGCATGTCCTTGTCCCAGACGGAGATCTTCATCGTCACGTCGTCGTAACGTCCTTTCGCCATCATCGGTGCGCGCAGTTCGAATACACGTGAATTGCCGGCGCCCGCAGTGATGAGGTCGACGATCATGCGGGGATCGAGGCCGGCCTTCATGCCGAGCACCATAGCCTCCGCCGATGCAACGTTGTTGATAGCGACAAGGAGGTTGGCCACGTACTTCATCCGGCTGCCGTTGCCGAAGGGGCCGACGTTGAAGACACCGCGGCCGAATGCGGACAGCAGCGGACGCACCTTGGCGATCAGTCTCGCATTGCCGCTGGCGTAGAATACAAGATCACGCTTCTTTGCCTGTGCGCCAGTGCCGCTGACCGGGCAGTCGATCATGTCGTGGCCCGCCCTGCGCAAGATTGCCGCCGCCTTTTCCTTATCTGAAATCTTGAAAGTACTCATCTCGACGACCAGCTTGCGCTTGAGCTTTGCCGCCGCAATCCTGCGTACCGTTTCGGCGAGGGCTTCGGGCTTCGGAAGGCTCGTGAGGATCGTCGGCACGGCATTGGCCAGTTCCGCTGCGTCGCGGGCGATCTCGACTCCCGCACGACTGGCCTCGCGCCGGCGCGCCGCGCTCGTGTCGTAACCGACGACGCGCCAGCCGGCTTTGACCAGGTTTTTCGCGAATGCACCACCCATGATGCCGAGGCCGATCACGCCGACCGTGCCTTTGCGCCGCCTTACTGCCATTAACCGTCTCCCCGCCGCGGAATCGTATCCATTGCCCATGCCGTCTTATGCGCTGGGCGTGGGACTGTCGAGTCGATGGCGGCGCGTGCCCGCTTTCAAGCGGGGCCGTGATCGCCTATCGTCGCCGCAAAAGCATCGAGGGAGGATGTATGCGGGTCGGCGTTGCAGGTCTTGGGGTTATGGGTGCGGCCGTTGCGGCGCGGCTCATGGAAGTCGGCCATGAGGTGACGGTCTGGAATCGCACATCGGCGAAAACCAAGCCGCTTGCGGACAGTGGGGCGAAGGTGGCTGCGACGCCCGCGCAGCTTGCAAGCGCGGTTGATGCGACGATCACCATGCTGACCGACGCTGCGGCGATTGACGCCGTTTACAATGGTCGCGACGGCCTGCTCGCGGGTGACGTCAAAGGCAAGCTCTTCATCGAAATGAGCACGGTGCCGCCGAAAGTACCGACCGCTCTAGCACCCAAGGTTCGCGCCAAGGGCGCCGCCTTTGTCGAATGTCCGGTGGGAGGCTCGACCGCACCCGCACGACAGGGAAAATTGCTCGGACTTATGGGAGCCGATCCCGCCGACGCCGAACGCGCCAAGCCGCTGCTCAATCAACTCTGCCGGCGGCTCGAGCACTGCGGACCGGTCGGCACCGGCGCGGCGATGAAACTTGCAATCAACCTGCCGCTGATGGTGGCCTGGCCGGCCTATGGCGAGGCTTTCGCGATTGCGCGCTCGGCCGGCTGGGAGCCGAAGCGGCTGCTGGATCTGTTCGTCGACACCAATGGTGCCAATCCCGCGCTGAAGAACCGTGCCGAGATGATCGTCACCATGTTCGAGGGACGCGATCCCGGGCCGACGACGTTCAGCATCGCCAACGGAGTTAAGGACCTGCGTACGATGGTCGAAACCGGCGAAGCAAATGGCGCCGACATGCGGGTGACCAAAGCGACGCTCAGCGGCTTCGAGGAGGCGACGAAGAACGGCTTTGGCGGCGGCGACGGATCGCGCATGTCCGTCTACTGGGCCACACGCAAGAAAGCCTGAAAACCGGAGAACGCTCGATGTCGATTACGCTTGCGCAGGCTTCGACTGTTGTTGATGCAATTCTCAAGAAGGCGCGCGAACTCAAGCAGATGCCGCAAACGGTGGTCGTGCTCGATGCCGGCGGCCACGTCGTCTGCGCAAAGCGCGAGGACGGCTCGGGGATCATCCGTTTTGAGGTCGCCGTTGGCAAAGCCTATGGATCGCTCGGCATGGGATGGGGCTCACGCACCATGATGGAGCGCGCCGCACAGAATCCGAATTTCTTCGCCGCGATTGCCATGGCGAGCGGCGGCCGCCTGGTGCCGAATCCCGGCGGCGTGCTGATCCGCGATGCTGACAACCGCATTCTCGGCGCCGTAGGAATTTCCGGCGACACCGGCGACAATGACGAAATCATCGCAGTTGCCGGCATCGAGTCCGCAGGGCTGAAGGCTGACCCCGGCGGAACCAGGAAATAGGGAGGATTTGGTGAAGCTGTTTTCGTTTTGGCGCTCGCTCGCCACGTACCGCGTCCGCATTGCACTGAATCTCAAAGGACTCGCGCCGGAAGTCATCGAGGTCAACCTGATGAAGGGACATCAGCGCGAGGAGGCATTCCGCAAGGTCAATCCGATGATGGCCATCCCGGCGCTCGTCGACGGCGAGGGGCCGGCACTGTACGAGTCGCTGGCGATCATCGAATATATCGACGAAACGCATCCCAACCCGCCGCTGATGCCGAGGGACCCAAAGGGGCGCGCACGCGTGCGTGGCCTTTCGCAGATCGTCGCCTGCGATTCACATCCGCTTATCGTGCCGCGCGTGCGCGAATACCTTGCGCATGAGTTCAGGGTCGACGAGGCCGGGGTGATGAAATGGGCCCAGCACTGGCACCGCGCGGCGCTCGGCGCGCTGGAGGAGCACCTCGCAGGCGAAAGGGAAACCGGCACCTATTGCCACGGCGGCGAGATCACCATCGCGGACATCTGCGTCGCAAGCCAGGTGGCCGGCGCCAATTTCTTCAAAGTCGATCTCGCGCCGTACCCGACCGTATCCCGCATCGTCGCGACCTGCATGAAGAACGACGCGTTCGCGCGCGCACACCCGCTCAAGCAGCCCGGTGCGCCAGCTTCGGTCTAGGCGCGCATGATCAACACAGCAATTGTCGGTCTCGGCTGGTGGGGCAAGACGCTGGTCAAGGCGGCGCGCGATTTCGGCACGCCGCTGCGCTTTACACGCGGAATTACGCTTGAGCCCGACACGGTGCGGGATTTCGCCGCCGAACATGATCTGACGATCGGCACGTCGCTCGATGAAGTGCTGGCCGATAAATCGATCCAGGCGGTGGTTCTGGCGACGCCGCACACCAGGCATCCTGCGCAGGTGAAGGCGCTGGCACAGGCGGGCAAGCACATCTACTGCGAAAAGCCGTTCGCGCTGTCGAAAGCCGAAGCTGTCGCCATGCTCGAGGCCGTGAAACGGGCCGGCGTGCAGATCGCGGTTGGCCATCATTTCCGGCTGATGCCGTCGATGCGCGTCGTGGCGGAGCTCAAGGAGGCCGGTGTCTTCGGCACCATCATGCATGTCGAAGGCAACTACAGCCACGACTGGCTCGCCGGCTATCCCGCCGACAGCTGGCGCATGGCGGCCGAGGAAAGCCGCGCCGGCGGCATGACCGGCATGGGCATCCACGTGCTCGATTGCTTCCGCGATCTCGCCGGGCCGATGAAACGCATCAGCGCCGTATCGAAGGCACGCGCGCTCAAGCTGCCGACCGGCGATACGACCGCGGCGCTGATCGAGTTCGAGAACGGTGCGACCGGCACGCTCGGCACCACGATCAAGACGCCGTTCCGCTGGCGGATCGCCGTCTTCGGCGAGAACTGCTGGGCGGAAAGCGTCAGCGAGACGCGTGCGATCGTGCGCCGCGCCGGCAAGGACGACCCGGAGATCGTCGAGCGGCCGGCCGACAATCATCTCGGCCGCAATCTCGATTATTTCGCCAAGGCTGTCCTCGGGCAGGGAGCCTTTCCGATATCGCCCGACGGCATTCTGCAGACGGCGTCGGCCCTGGAAGCGGTATTCAGATCGGTCGACGCAAACGGCGCGTGGATCAGCGTGTGAGACTGCGGCCTCCGCGGTCGGCGCATCGGTGGTGCGCCGACCCGAAGCCTGCCGCTACATCGGCGGCGGCATTTCTTCGCTTCCGACGGTAATTCGGCTGGCCTCAAGTGTACCGTCGGCAGCTTTCGTTGCGCCCGGGATGAATACGCTGACGTCCGGTTTGAGCTCGCTGCGGTCGCCGGGAACGAGCTGCACGATGCGCGTGCCGGGCGTCGTGGTGACGACCTTCGTGCCGCCGTTATATTCAACGGTCAGGCTGGTTCCGTCGACTTTGCTGACCTTGTTGTTTGCAACCTTGCCCAGCCTTTGCGTCACGGTTCCGTTGGTCATGCTGCTCTTGCGGCCAAGATCCCATGTACGGGTTCCTTCCCCTGTCCCGCGCATCGACTCGGGAAAAATGTGAATTTCGATCGCCTGCAGCGTGCCGTCGGTTCTTGGTGTCGCCGCGGTGCCGATGAAGCTTCCGGGCTTGATGTCAGACAGTGTCGCCTTGGCAACAGCGACGATTTTCGCATTATCCGCCAGCCGGACCTCGGCCGTTCCGCCGCCACGGGTTTTGATATCCAGTATATTGCCGTCAACGCGTGTGATTGTGCCGCGTACGTTGGTGGATGGGCCTGCAGCCATGGCGCTGAACACAATTGCCCCTGCCATCGCGAATGCAAGACCGGTCGTGCTGTATTTCATGGGCTCTCCACTCGTTTGCTTGTTGGGCCGGCAACCCGACCAGGCGATTGCCTGCGGGCGGCGGCCCCTGTCGCCCTAGACGCAGGAATCCTGCTGGATGGCTTCGGTTCCGCACCTCACGGTTTTGTGCGTGACGTTGAATGCGCTACCCAAGACCGGTGAGGATGGAGATCCGGCGTGGTTGAACAGCAGGTTCGTTTCGACGACGGTGCCGCCTATGAGCGCATGATGGGCGTGTGGAGTCGTCTTGCCGGCGACATTTTTCTTGACTGGTTGAAGCTGCCCTCCGGCCTTAAAGTCGTGGATGTCGGCTGTGGCAATGGTGCATTCACCGAGTTACTGGTCGAGCGCTGCGCTCCCGTGGAAGTTCAGGGCATAGACCCGTCCCCTGCACAGGTTGCCTTCGCTCGCACGCGGCACACCGCGAAGGTGGCAGAATTTCGTCAGGGCGACGCCATGGCGCTTCCATTTGCCGACAAGCTTTTTGATGTGGCCACCATGGCGCTGGTGATTTTCTTTGTCCCTGACCCGGCAAAAGGTGTCGCCGAAATGGTGCGGGTGGTTCGTCCAGGGGGCACCGTCGCCGCTTATGCGTGGGATATGCTTGGCGGTGGATTTCCGATGGAACCGATTTTTTCGGAGATTCGCGCGCTCGGGCACAAGGTTTCGGGGCCTCCTTGTCCGGAAGCATCGCGCATGGAGTCCCTGCGTGCGCTCTGGACCACCGCGGGACTAGAAGCGGTGGAAACGCGCAGGATCACGGTACAGCGGACATTCGTCGATATTGACGATTTCTGGATGACCGGGACGTTGACCGGATCCATCCATCCGACCGCGGCTGCGCTGTCTTCCGACGACGTGCAATTGGCGAAAAGCCGCCTACGCGCGAGGCTTCCTGCGGATGCAACAGGCCGCATCGCCTACACTGCCTTCGCGAATGCCGTTAAGGGGCGGGTGCCGCAGTAGGCGCAGTTATGCCGACGCTTTGAATTTCGTGGTGCCGGCGATGGCGCGATCCCAGATGGCGTGGATATTCGCGACTTCCGCCTCGAAACGCTGCAGGAACATGCGCGCCTGCGTGGAGAGCTTGCGCCGCGTCGGCTGGATCACCACGAATTCGGCATGCAGTTCGGGGTCGGCGATCGGATTCACGATCAGCTCGCCGCGCCCGATGTCGTTGACCGAGATCACGCTCGGAAGGATCGTCACCCAGTCGGAGCGGGCGACAAACTCGAGGGTGGCGATCATGGCGTCCATCTCGAGCATCGCCGCGATCTCCACCCCGTGCGCCTGAAAATACGTTTCGAGATTGCGGCGGCGGATATTGTCGGGGCTGGGTACGACGATCTTCAGCGGACGACAGTCGGCGAGGCGCACTGGTGCCAGCGGCGTGAAGCCGCCGCGCGGACCGGAGATCAGCATCTCGCGGTCGCGCACCAGCATGCGCGATTTCAGCCCGATCATGCCCTCGAAGGAAGGCACCACCGCGAAATCGAGCTCGTCATTGAGCACCATCTCGGTCAGCAAAGCGCTGTAGCCCTCGACAATGTGCAGGCGCACCTCGGGGCACTGCGGTACGAAATCCTCGAGCACCGGCGCCAGCACCGCCCGCGTGAAAGTCGGCATTAGTCCGATACGCAGGTCGCCAGTGACTTTGCCCGCCAGCGAACGTGCCTCCTCGGCCGCGTGTTCAAGGGCGCCGACAGCTTCCACGCAGCGCTTGTAATAGCGAAGCCCGGCAGGCGTCGGCGTGACACCGCCGGTCGTGCGTTCGAACAGCTTGACCTTCAGCGCGCGTTCGACCGCCGCCACATGCTGCGAGATTCCTGATTGCGTCGCGTTCTCTCGTTGTGCAGCGCGGGTAAACGACCCCTCCTCGCAGACCGCGATTACGGCGCGGATTTGCCGCAACGGGATGTTTGTCACAGGGCCTCCAAAACGCAGCTCATTAGAAAAACTAATGACGGAAGGCAGAATATATTATTTAGCCTTCAGGTCCAGTCAGCATAGGATTTCCGCAAATCAGCAACTGGGCGCGCGAATGCGCCGGGGAGGACGCTATGGGAGCAAATTTCGGCATTGCCGGAATGGATTGGCAGCAGCGGGTCAATTGGGACCGTATGCGCGAGTACCGCATCGAGCGCGCGCGCGCGATGATGAAAAAGCACGGTCTGGGCGCCCTGCTTTGCATGTATGACGAGAACGTGCGCTACATCACCGGCACGCTGACGCCGGGCTGGAACCGGCTCAAGCCTGGCCTGCGCTACGCGATGTTGTGCGGCGACGGACGGCCGATCCTGTTCGAGCAGGGCGACATCGGCTTCCAGATCGAGCGCCATTCGCCGTGGATTCCCAAGGAAAACGTCCGTCACTCCTTCGCGTGGATCAAGGGCGCTGCGGGTCCTGCCTCGACCCAGCAAGTGACCAAGTTCACCAAGGCGGTGCTCCAGGCGATGAAGGACAACGGTGTTGCCGGGCAGAAGCTCGGCGTCGACTTCATCGACATCAACATGATCAACATCTTCAAGGAGAACAACATCAACTGGACCGACGGAATGACGCCCATGATGGAGGCGCGCGCCGTCAAGAGTCCGGACGAGCAGGAATGCTTCCGCATTGTCGGCGCGATCGGCGACGCCACCCACTGGGAGTGCATGAAGTTCCTGCGGCCCGGCATCACCGAAAACCAGGTGACCGCGCATCTGATGGAATATCTCTACAGCATCCCCGGCATGGAGGACGTCGAGGACGTCATCGTGTCGTCTGGCCCGAACACCTGGCCAAACTGGCGCAACTTCTCCGACCGCATCATCCAGCCGGGTGACATCGTGTTCATGGATTTGGCGGCGCTGACCTGGAACGGTTACAAGTCCTGCTATTACCGCACGTATTGCGTCGGCAAGGAGCCGACCAAGGAGCAGAAAGATACTTACGCCACTGCGCTCGAATGGCTCTACGACTCGATCGGTGCAGTGAAAGTCGGTGCCACGACAAAAGACATCGCCTCGAAGTGGCCTTCGGCGATGGAGACCTGGGGCTACGAGGACGAAGATCAGGCGGCTGCCAATCTCTGGGGCCACGGTCTCGGCCTTGCGCAGTACGACCCGCCGGTCATCTCGCGCATCTGGTCGCTCGATCATCCGATCGAGATCCAGGAAGGCATGACGTTTGCGCTCGAAACCCAGCACGGCAAGCGTTTCCGCTACGGCGTCCGCATCGAGGAAATGCTGATCGTGAAGAAGAACGACATCGAGATTGTCTCGAACTTCCCAGTGAAGCAGATCACAGTTGTCGATCCGCTGCCGGGCTATGGTGATCACGTGAAGTGACTTCGGCCTTCCAGCCGAGGTCATCCCCGGGCGAGCCAAGTCCAGGGTCTCGGCCAGACGTATGCCCCTCTATGCGGTATGGCCGGGCGAGCCCGGCCATCACAAAGGAGCAACCGGCGACCTCGATGACCGCCTTGATACTTCATCTCGATGATCCTTTTGCCGCCGATCCCGAGCGGGTCGGACCGAAGGCGGCCAATCTTGCGGCTCTGACGCAGGCTGGACTGCCGACGCCCGGCGGTTTCGTGCTGACAGCCGAAGCTTATCGCCGTCAGCTCCGCCATCTCGGGATCGAGGACCTGTTGCGGCAGTACAACGAGGCCGATCTGCCGGCATCGCGCCGTATTTCGATCCGGATCCGGCTTGCGCTGTATGAACGTGCGATTGCGCCGGAGATTCTCGACCCGTTGCTTTCTGCCTGGCGCAAGCAACGCGAGACGGCTCCGCTTGGTGCGGTACGCTCCTCGGCGCTGATCGAGGATCGTAAGGGGGCCAACTTCGCCGGCCAGTTCGAGAGTTTCCTCGGGCTTGCCGATGAAACCGAGTTCCTCACCGCGGTCCGGGCATGCTGGGCGGCGCTGTGGACCTCGAATGCCCGCCGCTACATGGACAATCACGGGCTCTCGCCAGCCGACACGGCGATGGGCGTGCTGATCCAGCCTCTGATTTCAGCGCGCGCGTCGGGCGGCGGTCTGAGTGAGACCGCTGAAGGGCACATGTTGATTTCGGCCACCTGGGGTCTTGGCTCGGCGATTGCGCAGGGTGAGGTGGTGCCGGACCGCATTGTTCTCGGCAAATCCGGTTTCCTGCGCACCGTTGAGGCCGGCCGCAAGGACCATCGCGAAACATGCATGCACGGGGTTTCGGCGCCGGAGCTCGTCCCCAGGGATCTCGTAAGCGAGCCTTGCCTTTCGCCCGGTGAGGCTGTGTCACTCGGCAGGCTGCTGCGCAAATGCGAACAGCTGGCCGGCGCACCCGTCGAGATCGAATGGGCAATGGACGAGGCTGGCTTCAAGCTTCTGCAATCGCGCCCGCTGCACGTCGAGGCGCCGATCGTGCCGGACGAAATATGGCTGCAGCATCCGGGAGTGCGCGGTCATCCTGCCGGCATAGGTTGGGGCGCCGGCCGCGCGGTCGTGGTCAACTGCGAATGCGAACTCTCCCGCGTCGCCCCGGGTGACATACTGGTGACGAAAGTTGCCGGGCCGGCGTTGAGCCATATCCTGTCGCGGGTCTCCGGCGTTGTGGCCGAGCGCGGCGGGTCAACATCCCACATGGCATCGCTCGCGCGCGAGCGCGGCATACCGATGGTGCTCGGCGTGCTCGACGCGACCCGCAGGATTCCCGACGGGGCGCAGTGCGCCGTCGACGGCGTCGCCGGTATCGTGCGGTGGTTGCGGTGACGGCCAAACCGCGCGTCTTCGTGACTCAGCCGATTGCGGCAGGCGCGCTGGAGCGGCTGCGTGCCTTGGCAGCCGTGAGGATCAACACGGACTCGAGCAGGATCATTGCCAAATCCAGGCTGGTCCAGGCGGTGAAGAAGTGCGATATCCTGTTCTCCCTGCTGCATGATCGGGTCGATCGCGCGGTGCTTGCGGCCAATCCGAAACTGCGCGCGGTGTGTTCGATGTCGATCACGCCCGATAACATCGATGTCGCCGAGGCGACGCGGCGCGGCATCCCGGTCACGGTCGTCCCGCCGGTCGTGGCCGAGGCAACTGCCGACATTCATTTCGGGCTTATGATCGCGGTCGCGCGCCGGATGATGGAAGGCGAACGCCTGGTTCGCGCCGGCAAATTCCCCGGTTCGCAGTCCAATCATCTCGCAGGCGCCTATGTTTACGGCAAGACGATCGGCATCGTGGGAGCAGGGCGGATCGGTCAGGCGACGGCGCGCCGCGCGCGCGGTTTCGGCATGAGGATCATCTACTGGGGCCCGCGCCGCAAGCCCGAAGCGGAGCGCGAGCTCGGCATGGAGCATGTCACGCTGGAGCGGCTGCTGGCCGAGTCTGACTTCGTGTCGCTCCATCCACCGCTCAATGCGGAGACACGTCACATGATCTCCGACAAGCAGTTCGCGTTGATGAAACCCAGTGCCTTCATCATCAACACCGCGCGGGGCGCGGTCATCGACGAAAAGGCCCTGGTTCGTGCGCTGAAAAAGAAGCAGATCGCCGGTGCCGGACTCGATGTCTTCGAGCACGAGCCCAAGCTGCCGCCGGCGCTCAGGGCAATGAAGAACGTGGTGCTGACGCCCCATCTGGGCAGCGCCGTGCTGGAAGTGCGTGAGCAGATGGCAAACATCGTTGTCGACAACCTACAGGTGCTTTTGGATGGCGGGACGCCGCCCAACTGCGTCAATCCGCAGGTGCTCGGCAGATAATCGGTGCGACCGCCGCGTTTGAATTAGGATCGCCGGTCGGTAACTATGCTGCCTTACGGTTCCTGGAACGGCAGTCGGCGGAGGGAGGATTGCTATGGCGGATTTACCCAAACTCGATGTGGTGATTGCCAACAATTTCGGCCATCTGCCGATGTTCATTGGCGCCGAGAAAGGCTTCTTCAGGCAGCATGGCGTCGATGCCAGTTTCAGGGTGGTGGACACCGGCACCGACATGGTGAACGCCCTGCACAAAGGCGAAGCGCAGGTCGGCGACATGAGCACCACCACGTATCTGAAGGCAGTCCATTCCGGCGAGCCGTTCAAGGTGATCGGGCTCATCATGAATGACGCCACCCGCGACAACTGCGACGATCCGCTCGCCATCGTCACCAAGAAAGGCCGGGGCATCGAGCCGGGCAGGATCGCCGATCTCAAGGGCAAAAAAGTCGGCCTCGCGCGCGGACAGACCTCGGACGAATATTTCAAGATGGTGCTGCGCCGCGCCAAGATGAAATACGAGGATCTCACCATCGAGAACATCTGGTCGCAGTTCGGACTGGCGCCGGCGCTCAAGGAAGGCAAGGTTGATGCGATCGTGACCTGGGAGCCGTATGTGACGCAGGCGCTCACCCAGGTGCCTGATTCCTATCTTGTGATCCGCGGCGGGCAGCACATGTCCTATGTGATGGTCGCGGTCGCGCACGGGCCGACGGTCGAGACGAAACCGGCGGTGATCAAGAGCATCGCAGCCGGGCTCGCCCAATCTTCGCATTTCACCCGCAACAATCGCGATGAGGCGGTGGAGATCTTCGCCAAATGGGTGCCGGGGACCGACGTGGCCATCGGCAAGAAGGCCGTCCGGCACATATCTTTCGATCCGCGGCTGTCGCCGAACGTGCTGCGCGCCTTCGAGAATGCCGAGGACGAGATCCTGATGAATACGCTGAAGGGCGCGCCGCGCCTTGACGTGCCGAGCCTGTTCCGGCCGCAATTCATGGAAGCGGTGCAGAAGGAGCACCCGGAGTATTTCGCGGACCTCCCGAAGCTGAAGTAGTCAGGGCAAGAACACTCGTCATTTTAGACTGGCGGCAATTTTGGCAATGTCGGCGTTGGCACAAGCTTCGTCTTTGTCTTCGCCGGGCGCACCGGAGACGCCGACCGCGCCGATCACTTCGCTGCCGAGCTTGATCGGCACGCCGCCGCCAATAAAGACGATCCCTGGAATTTCCTTGAGATAGGAGCGTTCCGGACTACTGGCCACTTTCTTAAATTCGAATGACGTAAGGCCGCGGGGTGTTTGTTGCCGCGGTGTAGGCTTTTAGACGCGCAAATTCCAGCATGTGCGGTTTAGTCCCGTCACCGCGGACCGACGCTGCAATATTCCCGCCTCTGTCGACCACAACGACCGAAATTCTAAAGCCATCGTTTGTACATTGTTCGATCGCGCCTTTCGATGATCATGAGCGCCATTTTCATCGAAACGTTTTTCTCGACCAGCGGAGCCTGCGCGCGGGCCGGCATGAAGAATGACAGCAACAGCATCGAACCAATCAGAAATTTCCTGTTGGTCGGCATTTTCTTCTCCCGTGAGCGTTCCCGGCCCTGAAATTATTCCGCCGTCCAGCCGCCATCGAGCACCAGCGCCGCGCCGGTCATCAGCGAGGAAGCGTCCGACGCAAGGAAGACAATTGCGCCGGTGAGTTCCTCCAGCTGCCCGAGGCGGCCGAGCTTGATCTTGGCTAACACCTCATCACGAAAGGCCTTGTTTTCGAAAAAAGGCCGCGTCATCGGCGTTTCCAGGAAAGTGGGTCCCAGAGAATTGACGCGGATATTGTGCGGGGCGAGCTCGATCGCCATCGCCTTGGTGAAGCCCTCCATGGCGTGCTTCGACGTGCAATAGACCGTGCGGCGCGCTGCGCCGACATGACCCATTTGCGAGGAGATGTTGATGATCGAGCCGGGGAGCTTCGCCTCGATCAGCCGCAGCGCCACGGTCTGCGCTGTGAAAAAGGCCGCGCGCACGTTGAGCCCCATGATGACGTCGAAATCCTCCACGCTCACGTCCGGTAGCAGTTTCGGCCGGTTGGTGCCGGCATTGTTGACCAGCACCTGGTAGGGCTCGCGCGCGGCCAAAGCCTTGCGCACCGCGTCGATATCAGTGACGTCGAGAGTCAAAGTGTCGGCCGTCTGTCCGCGCGCGCGGATCGCGGCGGCCGCGGCCTCGATCTCCTTCGTGGTGCGGGCGCAGAGCGTGACATGCGCGCCGGCGTCGGCAAGCGCGGAAGCTGCAGTAAGCCCGATGCCGCGTCCGGCGCCGGTGACCAGCGCACGCCGTCCGTCGAGACGAAAAGAGGCGGTCTTGGTCAGATCGACCGTCATTCCGCCGCCTGCGCGTAGGGCACGTTGCGGCCGCCGTATCGGCGCACCCGCACGTTTGCCTGTTCGGCGTGCGCCAGGAAACCCTCGAGCACGCAGAGCCGCGAGCAGACTTCGCCGATCTTCGCGCTAGCCTCGTCGGTCAGTACCTTCTGGTAGGTGCACGTCTTGATAAATTTGCCGACCCACAGACCGCCGGTGAAGCGCGCGTTCTTTTTTGTCGGCAACGTGTGATTCGTGCCGATCACCTTATCGCCGTACGCGACATTGGTGCGCGGGCCGAGGAAGAGCGAGCCGTAGTTTTTCATGTTGTTGAGGAAATAGTCGGGATCACGCGTCATTACCTGCACGTGCTCTGAAGCGACGCGGTCGGCCTCGCGCACCATCTCGTCATATGAATCGCAGACGATGACTTCGCCGTAATCCTTCCAGGCCTGGCCCGCGAGATCGGCGCTCGGCAGGATTTTGAGGAGCCGCTCCACTTCCTTCATTGTGTCGCGCGCAAGCTTTTCAGAATTGGTGATGAGGACAGCCGGCGAGGTTGGTCCGTGCTCGGCCTGGCCGAGCAGGTCCGTGGCGCAGATCTCGCCGTCAACGGTATCGTCTGCGATGATCAGGGTCTCGGTCGGACCGGCGAGCAGGTCGATGCCGACACGGCCGTACAACTGGCGTTTCGCCTCCGCCACGTAGGCGTTGCCGGGCCCGACCAGCATGTCTACCGGCGCGATCGTTTCGGTACCGAGCGCCATGGCGGCAACCGCCTGCACGCCGCCGAGCACGTAGATGTCATCGGCGCCGCCGAAATGCATCGCCGCCACGATCGCCGGATGGGGGCCGCCCTTGAACGGCGGCGCACAGGCGATGATGCGCTTAACGCCGGCGACCTTGGCGGTGACGATCGACATGTGCGCGCTGGCCACCATCGGATAGCGGCCTCCAGGCACGTAGCAGCCGATCGAATTGACCGGGATGTGCCGGTGTCCCAGCACGACGCCCGGCAGGGTCTCGACCTCCAGGTCGAGCATGGTGTCGCGCTGCTTTTGCGCGAAATTGCGAACCTGGGCCTGTGCGAACCTGATGTCTTCCAGATCGCGCTTCGGGACCTGCGCAATCGCGCGTTCGACTTCCTGCGGGGACAGACGAAAATCCTTTGGCGACCATTTGTCGAACTTCTCGGACAACTCGCGGATAGCGGCGTCCTTGCGCTCCTCGACCTGGGCGAGAATGGATTCCACTGTCTCGCGCACCTTGGCATCGGCGGCTCTGATCGCGCCTGCGTCCATTCCGCGTTTAAGCCAACGGGCCATGGGATGATCTCCTTACTGTGTGGTGGCCTTACTTCCGATCAGGCTCGACAACAACGGTTGTGCCGCAGCACACCACTTCTGCAGCCCCGACCATCGAACCGGTATCATAGCGAACGCCGGCCACGGCATTAGCGCCGACGTTCTGCGCTTGGGCAAGCATATGCTGAAACGATTCCTCCCGCGCGGCCTCGCAAAGTGTCGCAAAATGCCCGCCCGCCCGCCGACCAACGTGGGCAGGCCACCGACCATCGTCATTGGCAGCGATCGTGCCCGCACCGTCAGGCCGCGGACAATGCCGATGCAGCGGACCACAATGTATCCCGGGAGTTCGAATGGTCGCCCAGCATCGTCACCTCCCATCGGGCGCCGCGAACCTTCAGGCCGATGACGAACCGGACTCCCGGATTTTTACTTTATGGCCTGCGGGTTGATCGGCGAGCCCGTTCCGCCGGTGATGATCAGCGGCGGCCCGCAGAAGAAGAACTCGTAGATGCCGTCCTGCTCGCAATCCTCCGCAAGCTCCTTGAGATAGAAGATCTCTCCCATGCACAGGCCCATCGCGGGGATTACGACCCAGTGCCAGGGCTGGTTGGCTTCCGTGGTTTCGTTCGGGCGTACCTCGACACCCCAGGTATCGGTGCAGATCGCCGCGATTTCCTTCTCCTGGCACCAGTAGCAGTTCTCAAACTTTACGCCGGGGGCATCACCGCCGGCGTAGCCGCCCCAATTCTTTTCCGCAAGGCAGCGTTCCATCTGCCCCGTACGGATAAGTACAAAGTCGCCGCGCCCGATCGAGACGTTCTGCTGCTTCGCGCATTTGTCGAGTTCATCGTTCGAAATGGCCTCGCCATCCTGCATCCATTTCACGCCGCGGAAACGGGCGATATCGAGCAGCACGCCGCGGCCGACCATCTTGTTCTTGGAATGCTCGATACCGAGCACGGACAGCCCGCGCGAGTCGATCAGCTTGGCGTCATAGCCGTTGTAGGCCTTGTCCTCGTAGAAAATGTGGCCGAGCGCGTCCCAGTGCGTTGCTCCCTGGACGCACAATGTCAGCGTGTCATCGGCATATCGAATCTTGTTCCAGTCCTGTTGACCTGCGATGGCGTCGGTGCCGGTGGCGAGCATCTGGTGAATTGGATTGAAACGGCCACCGAACAGGCCGGTCTGCGGGCCGGTCCGGTCGAGCGGAATGCCGAGTGCAAAGACCTTGCCGGAACGGATCAGGCCTGCCGCTTTAACAATGTCCTCGGGCATGACGTGGTTGAGGGTCCCTATCTGATCGTCCTTGCCCCAACGTCCCCAGTTTTTCAGCTTTTCCGTCGCTTCGGCGATCGCCTTCCTGCCGACCTTGATGTCCATAAGCCTGTTCCTTCCGGTCTTTTCGTTATTGCCGGGACATCCTCGACGAGGATACCCACGCGCGTTGCAATATTGCGCTGGCCGCCGGTGTTTCAGCAAGCGGGGTGCGGCGTTGTCGCTTTGCCGAACACGCATTGCTTGCGCATGGTCCGGCCCACAAGCATCTGTTCAAAAGCTTCCGATTCCTGCGCGGAATGCGGCTCAGACCTTCCCCAGCGCGCGCAGGATCTTGTCCGGCGTGAACGGCATGTCGGTGAGCGGCTGCGCCCCGAGCGGGCGCAGCGCGTCGTTGATCGCGTTCATCACCGAGCCCGGGGCGCCTGCGGTGCCCGCTTCGCCCGCGCCCTTGGCGCCGAGCTCGCTGTCGGCGGTCGGCGAGACGACGTGGCCACACTCGATGTCCGGCATTTCCGCCGCCATCGGAACGAGGTAATCCGCCATATTGCCGTTGAGCAGCTGCCCGCGCTCGTCGTACAGGCAATGCTCATACAACGCGGCGCCGATGCCTTGCACCACGCCGCCGCGGATCTGCTCGTCGACCAGCTGCGGATTGATGATGGTGCCGCAGTCTTCGACACACCAATGCTTCAGCAGTTTGACAAAGCCGGTATCGACGTCGACTTCGAGATAACTTGCCTGGATGCCATTGGTGAAAGCGAAAGGCCACGCACGCGGCACATAGTGACGCGTGGCCATCAGTTCGGCCTGGAATCCCGGAGGTAACGTGTCGGGCCGGAAATACGCTACCCGCGCCAGCTCATCGAGCGGTAAGCGTTCGGTTCCGGTGTTGCTATCCACGACGACGCCGTTGCGAATATCCAGATCTTCCGGCTTTGCCTGCAGCATAGCGCCTGCAACCGCGAGCACGTTCCCCCGCAACGCCTTGCCGGCCTGCCAGGCCGCTTCGCCCCCGATGCCGGCGGCGCGCGAAGCCCAGGTTCCGCCGCCGTAAGGCGTGTTGTCGGTGTCGCCGGTGACCACACGCACTTTTTCAATCGGCACGCCGAACGATGATGCAACACACTGCGCAACAACCGCTTCGGCGCCCTGTCCCTGTTCGGTGACGCCGGTGTGCACGATAACGGCGCCCTGTGCGTCGAGCTTGACCGTGGCACCGTCCATCGAAGTGATGCGCGCCCCGCCGACACCATAGAATGCGGCCGACGGATTCGTCACCTCGATGAAGCTTGCAAACCCGATGCCACGGTAGACGCCTCTTTCCCGCAGCTTTTTCTGCTCCGCCCGCAGCCCGGCGTAATTCATCATCGAGTCGAGGTGTGCAAGGGCCTCGTGGTGCGACAGCAGCTCGAATTTGAGCCCTGCGGCTGATTGCGTCGGATAGGCATCGTCCGGAATGAGATTGCGGCGGCGCAATTCAAGCGGGTCCATGCCGATCTTGGCAGCGGCGAGCTCGACCAAGCCCTCCGTCACTGCAACGGCAATCGGGTGGCCGACGGCGCGGTACTGGCACATTACGTTTTTATTCTGAAACACGACGCGCGCCTGCGCGCGGTAGTTGGGGCATTTGTACGGTCCGCCGACCAGGTTGACGATCTGGTTGGCCTCGATGCCGCTCGTGCGCGGGTAAACCGAGTATGGACCGATCCCGGTCAGGTCGTCGATCTCGAAGGCATTGATGGTACCGTCCTTGCTGACGCCGATTTTTGCCTTGATGCGATGATCGCGCGCATGAATATCAGTGACGAAGCTTTCGATGCGGTCGGCGACGAATTTCACCGGACGCTTCAGCAGTTTCGACAATGCGACCGTCGCCATTTCGTCGGCATATGTGTGCACCTTGATGCCAAACGAACCGCCGACATCCTTGGTGAGCACGCGAACCTGGTGCTCGGCGATGCCCAGGTGCTTGGCAAACAGGTTCTGCATCATGTGCGGCGCCTGCGTGCCCTGATAGACGGTCATGCGCTGCTCGCCCTCGTTCCAGTCGGCGACGATCGAGCGCGGTTCGTTGGTGACGCCGGTGTGGCGGCCAAACCGGAACGTGGTTTCGACGACGGCATCGGATTCGGCAAAAGCCTTGTCGACCGCGCCGACATCGAGCTTGCGTTCAAAACAGAGATTGTCGCCAAGCGAGGAATGAATCACAGGCGTATTCCGTTCGAGCGCGGTTTCCGGATCGGTGACGGCCGGAAGTTCTTCGTACCTGACGTCGATCAGATCGCAGGCATCCTCCGCTTCCGCGCGCGTCCGGGCGACCACCGCACAAACGGCCTCGCCCTGCCAGCAGGCGCGTTCGACGGCGATCGGTGCCTGCGGTGCCGACTTCAGGCCCTTAAGGTGTGTGAGCACGCCGACCCATGGTGTCATGACTTTCGCCAACTCCGCGCCGGTGACGACCGCAATGACGCCGGGAGATTTTTTGGCCGCATCCGTGGCGATCTTGACGATCCGCGCATGCGCATGCGGCGAGCGCACAAAGGCGACGTGTGCCATGCGCGGCAGCACGACGTCACTGACGTATTGCCCTCGCCCTTGCGTCAGCCGCTGCAGATTCGGGCGCGGCACGGAGCGACCAATGTAGGAATTCGGCCTGTCGAGGGCGCTTAGAAGAGGTGGGGAATCATCGACGATCTTCATGATGCGCTGCCTCACAGGAAACGGGTCGGCCACAGGATCGTGCGCCACATGTGAGCCGACGGGCTGTTGTCGAGGCCGAGGCCTTCCTTCGGCTGCTTGAAATTGCGCCCGATGATGTCCACGAAGTCATCGAGGTTGACCTTGGCAGTCGGGTCGAACGAGTAGATGTCATTTACGCAAATCAGGCGCGAGGTCATGTACCACTTGTGCGCCCGAGCGCGTTTGTACTCTTCGACGATGTAAGGCTCCGGCTGGTAGTCAGATCCAAACAGTTCCTTGTAGAGATCAGGATAACCGTAGCCGACCGACTCGTCGGGGAAAAAACGCAGCGCCTGATGGGTCTTTACCGCCCAGGCGACCTCCTCATCGACGTAGGGTTCGATCATCTGCGCGCCCCAATAGCCATGGTCGCAGCGGATGAAGCTGACGATGGCGATGTCGTGCAGCAAACAGGCCAGCACCACTTTCTCCGGCTGCCCGCCCTTGAGCGCGTGAGTCGCGCTCTGCAGGAGATGCGCGGTGGAGGCAAAGCGCCGGCGGAAATAATCCACGAGCGTCGGTCTCTCCGGCATCGGCGGCAGCCGCGGATCGTCGCCCATCAGGAAATACCGGCCCGGGTGCCTTGCCTTCATTTCGGGGGCGGTATCCATCTTCACTGCGCCGTCCATCAGGTGTGCGATGGTTGACTTGGTGATGATGCGCTCCATCTCGTGCATCTTTTTTTCTTCGAGCTCATCGGCACGTTCCGACATTGAATGCGGATGGGCGTGCTCGTTCATGGCTACTTTCCTTTCGCTCGCGCCTGGGCCACCGCTTCGACGGCATCGACGATCGCGTGGTAGCCGGTGCAGCGGCAGTAATTGCCGGACAAGTGCTCGCGAATTTGGTCGCGGCTCGGCACCTTTTTCGAGCGTTTGAGCAGATCCTGCGCCGCAGTCAGCATGCCGGGCGTGCAGAAGCCACATTGAAGCGCGTTGCGCTGCTCGAAGGCCGCCTGCAGGTCGGCTACTTCGCCGGAATCCGACAGGCCCTCGATGGTCTCTACTGTTGCGCCGTCGCACTGTACCGCCAGCATCAGGCACCCGCGCACGATCTCGCCGTTCACGCGCACCGTGCAGGCGCCGCAGACACCGTGCTCGCAGCCCACGTGGCTGCCCGTGAGTGCAAGATCTTCGCGCAGGAAGTCGACCAGCGTCCTGCGCGCCTCGACGTGCCCGCGCACGCGTTCACCGTTGACCGTCAGGGAAATATCGAGAGTACGCCCGCTCATGTCCGCGTCCCCATCAGCTGCGCTGCCACCCGACGCAGCAGCACGCCGGCCAGATGCTTTTTCACTTCAGCGGTTGCCTGGACGTCGTCGTTCGGCTCGAGCTCGAGTGTTTTCACGGCAGCCTCGATATCTCCGCCTGCCAGCGCCGTTTCCGCCTTCCTGGCGCGCACCGGCGTGTTGCCGACCCCGAAATAGGCGAGGCGGACGTCGGTGAGCCGCTTGCCTTCCGCCCGTGCACAGGCCGCAAGCCCGACGATTGCGTAATCGCCGTGACGGCGCGCCAGTTCGGCAAATCCGACACGCGCGCTCTTGTCCGCAGCCGGGATACGTACGGCGGTTATCATTTCCTGCGGGCGCAGTGCCGTCTCAAAGAGACCCTTGAAGAAAGCATCAGCCTTCACTTTGCGCTTTCCGCGCGGGCCGGCGATGTCGATCTCGCCGCCGAGCGCAAGCAGGCAGGCGGGCAATTCCGCAGCGGGATCCGCGAACGCGATGGAACCGCCGAAGGTGCCGCGATTGCGGATTGCCGGATGGCCGATGTGCGGCATCGCGAGCGCAAGCAGCGGCGCGTGTTTGGCAATGACGTCGGAGTTCTCGACTTGAGCATGACGCGCCAGCGCGCCGATCTCGACATACTTGCCCTTCCTGGCAATGCCGTCGAGGTTCCTGATGCCGTTGATGTCGATCAGCAGCTCGGGCGCCGACAGCCGCATGTTGAGTGTAGCAATCAGGCTCTGTCCGCCGGCAAGCAGCCGTGCATCGTCCTTATGCCTGGCGAGCAGGGCGACCGCTTCCTTCACAGTCTTCGCCCTGGTGTATGCGAATGGCGACGGCTTCACGCGTCCTCCCCCGTCTTTTTTCGTATTGTGACCGGGAAAGCGGACAGGTCAATGCGGCCGGAAGCCTAGGAAATGGACTTAACGATATCGATCGCGCGCCGCAACAGCGTCATCGACGCTTCCAGCGTCCGGAATGCGGCATGCGACGTCAGCGTCACGTTGGGAAGTTTTGCCAGCGGATGATCCGGTTTCAGGGGTTCGGCGTGAAATACGTCCAGGCCCGCCCGGCGGATGTGCCCGCTACGCAATGCCTCAACCAGCGCCGCTTCGTCGACAAGCGCACCGCGCGCTGTATTGACCAGGATCGCACCCGGTTTCATCCGCGCGATGCGCTCCCTGCTCAGAAAGCCGCGTGTTTCGTCATTGAGCACAAGGTTGACTGAGATCACGTCCGATTTGGCGAGCAAGGTGTCGATGTCCACCTGCGCGACACCGGCGTCGGGGCGGGGCGTCCGGTTGTACGCGATTACTTGCATGCCGAGTCCCCTGCCGATTCGTGCCACTTCGGCGCCGATGCCGCCGAGTCCGATCACGCCGAGCGTCTTGCCGAAAAGCTGCACGCCTTCCTGTGGCGTCCAGACCCCCGACCGCACCTCCCGGTCCATGCGTGCAACGTCACGGGCTGCCGCAAACATCAGCGCGACGGTGTGTTCGGCAACCGCGGTATCGCCGTAACCTTTGATTGTGTGAACCTTTACTCCGCGCGCGGCGAGTTCGGCGACATTCATGTAGCTCGCGGCACCGGTGCCGAGGAAAACGATGTGCTTGAGCCGAGGGCACAGCGCCACCAGTTCGGTCGGCATGTAGGAGTGATCGTCGAGAGCAACGTCATAGCCGTCGAGCACTTGCGGCAATTCATCGCGTGCAAACGCTTTGCGGTTGACGTCAATGGGCGGATCACCCGGCCGCGTGACCTTCTCCCAGACCGGCGCCAGCTGATCATTGCAATCAATGAAAATGGATTTCATGAAGATCGATCCGAGCCACATGCTTTCCGCTTGCATGTAGATCATGCCACCGCTGCAAGCCGGGCTGCAAACAATTGACGCCGCGCCGTCCGCGGAATACATGCACCGGGCCCGGCGCATGGGCAAGCCGTGAGTGAAATCTCAGTGCCGGAAATCGGCGTCTACCTGCGAGGACAGTGCTCGAGAGAATGCCCAAAGAACAAAAAGCAGTTTGCGTGATCGCCTGGCCCGCCGGCCATTCGCGTTCTCCGCTTATTCACAATTACTGGATCAAGAAACACAACCTCGACGCCGAATATCGCCGTGAGGCGGTGCCGCCGGACAAGTTCAAGGCGTTTGTCGAAAACCTGAAGGCCAATGGCTACATCGGCGCGAACATCACCGTACCGCACAAGGAAACTGCGCTCGAAGTTTCGGCGCCCGACGACCGTGCGCGTGCAGTAGGTGCGGCCAACACGCTTTGGTACGATAACGGCACGTTATGTTCGACCAACACGGATGTTGAAGGTTTTCTTGCCAACGTCGACGCGACAGCGCCGGGCTGGGACCGCGGGCTTGAAACTGCGGTGGTGCTCGGCGCAGGTGGCGGCGCGCGGGCCGTGGTATTCGCGCTGCTGCAGCGGGAAGTAGGCCGCGTGTACGTCATCAATCGGACGCGTGCCAGGGCGCAGGCATTGAAGAAAAAGTTCGGTGCGCGTGTACACGTCGCAGGTTGGGATGAGACAACCGGATTGCTTGGCGGTGCCGGCCTTCTGGTCAATACCACGACTTTGGGCATGGTCGGGCAGCCCCCATTGGAGATCAACCTGCGGTGTCCGCCGTCGCTTGTCGTGGCCGATCTGGTCTATGCGCCGCTCGAAACCAAGCTGCTGGCAGCCGCTCGAGCGCGCGGTCTACGGACGGCCGACGGCCTCGGTATGTTGCTACATCAGGCTGTTCGTGGTTTTCAGCTTTGGTTCGGTGTGCGTCCGGAGGTAACCCCAGAACTGCGCAAATTGGTTGAGGCCGATCTGCTCAAGAATAAGTGACCGTTGCAAATTAAGGAATAAGCAGGGTAGGCCGGGGTTATCCGCCTGATCGAAGTCGGCTGCCTGCCGGCATCGGATCGGGAGGAACCAATATGTACAAACTGAATATGACACGACGGACGATCGGCGCTGTGGCGATTGCCCTGCTGGTTGCGACCGCTGCCCAGGCACAACAGCCCGGACGCATTCGCGGTCAGATCGACAAGGCTGACGGTGCGACGTACGTGCTCAAAGCCCGCGACGGTACCATGCTCAACGTGAAGCTAGCCGATGATGCGCGGGTGTCGGCTCTCGAGAAAGCCTCGCTTGCCGATATCAAGAACGATACTTTCATAGGCATTGCGGGAATGCCGCGGCCGGATGGAAGCATCGAGGCCTTTTCGATTCATATCTTTCTTCCGGCACAGCGCGGCGTTGTTCCCGACCGGCATGGTCCGTGGGATGCACGTCCCGGCAGCACGATGACCAATGCCTATGTGGCGAGCATGGTGAAGGAGAAGGATGGCGAGACGATTACGGTGAAATACAAGGACGGCGAGAAGAAGATTATCGTCACGCCGCAGACCGTTATTGCCGCCGCTGCTCCCGCCAAGAAAGAAGAGCTCAAGGCAGGGGCGCAGGTCATCATTTTTGGCTGGGACAAGCAGGCTGACGGGTCGATTCTGGCAAAATCGCTCTACATCGGCCGCAGCGTGACTCCGGCAATGTGATGATCGGGGATCAGGAGTCAGGAGTCGGGAGTTGGTTCTGATTGCTGATCCCTGACGCCTGATTATTGATCCTGGCTACTGATCCCTGCCTTCTTGTCGGTGCGTGCGCCGAGCCGCGGGCGGACACATCCATGTCGCCCGCGAGTTCCGGCATTTCGCGCATCAGGCTGACAAGCCGGTTTCGCCTGCTTCCGACGTTGCGTGCCTCGCGTTGCTCCTCAACGGGCCTGCGTACCTCGTCGCATCGTGCGAGGCCGTCGATCTCGGTGCCGTGCTCGGCGAGTTGCGCAAGCAGATAGGTAAGATCTTCCAGCTGCTCAGCGACAACGTGGATGACGCCCGATTCCTCCTGCACACGGCCGATAACTCCTACGTAACGAGCGCCGAGGACAACCGGCCGCAGCCGTTCGAAGGCTTTCGGCCATACGATCACATTGGCAACCGCGGTTTCATCCTCGATGGTCATGAACACGACGCCGTTGGCGGAGCCGGGGCGTTGCCGGCAGGTGACCAGGCCGGAGATGCGCGTGCGCATGCCGGAGGCCGTACGGCGCAGCGTCTCGTTTTTCCTGATGCCGCGCGCATCGAGATCGGCGCGCAGGAATTGCGCCGGATGCGCGCGCAGCGACAGGTGCAGGAAGCGGTAGTCGTTGATGATCTCTTCGCCGACCGGCATTGGCGGAAGCCTCACGTCGGGCTCCTGTGAGACGACACGCGCCTGCGAGCCGCTGCCGGTGACAAACAGCGGCAGGTCGTCATCACGGTCACCGACCCGGCCAAGGGCCTTGGCCGCCCACAGCGCCTCGCGGCGGGTGAGACCGAGCGAGCCGAAGGCATCAGCGTCGGCAAGCCGCTCCAGCACGCGCGGCGAAAGCCCGGTGCGCAGCCAGACATCGCGCATGGAATCGTAACCGGCACCGCGTTTTTCCGCGATCAGTCCGGCGTCTTCCTCGCGAAGCCCCTTGATCTCGCGCAGGCCAAGACGCACGGCGTTCGTTGTCCGGACATCGTCCCGCATCTCGCGATGAAGGTCATGCAGACGTTCGGCCGCGTGCGGGCCCGGCTCGAGCGTCGAATCCCAGTGCGAGTGATTGATGTCGGGTGGGCGTACCTCGACGCCGTGTTCGCGCATGTCACGCACGATCTGTGCCGGCGCGTAGAAGCCCATCGGCTGAGCGTTCAGGAGGGCTGCGCCAAAGGCGTCCGGATAGCGGCATTTCAGCCAGGCCGAGGCATAGACCAGCAGGGCAAAGCTCGCGGCGTGACTTTCGGGAAAACCGTATTCGCCGAAGCCCTCGATCTGCTGGAAGCAACGCTCGGCGAAGTCACGCTCGTAGCCGTTGGCCAGCATACCGTCGATCATTTTGCGCTGGAACGTACCGATGGTGCCGACGCGCTTGAAGGTCGCCATGGCGCGGCGCAGCTTGTCGGCCTCGGAAGGCGTGAAGCCGGCGGCGACGATCGCGATCTTCATCGCCTGTTCCTGAAACAGCGGCACGCCAAGTGTTTTTGACAACACTGCTTCAAGCTCTTTGGAAGGGTAGGTGATCTGCTCCTGCCCGCGTCTCCGGCGCAGATAAGGATGCACCATGTCGCCCTGGATCGGACCAGGCCGCACGATCGCCACCTCGATCACCAGGTCATAGAAATTCTTCGGCGCAAGCCGCGGCAGCATGGTCATCTGTGCGCGGCTTTCCACCTGGAACACGCCGAGCGAGTCCGCGCGGCCGAGCATGCGGTAGACGGCGGGATCCTCGGCTGGAATGGTGGCAAGCGTCAGCCGCTCGCCGTAATGCCCGGCGACCAGATCGAGCGCCTTGCGCAGGCACGACAGCATACCGAGGCCGAGCACGTCGATTTTCAGGATACCCAGTGCGTCGAGGTCGTCCTTGTCCCATTCGACGAAGGTGCGGCCATCCATCGCGGCATTGCCGATCGGGATCACTTCATCGAGCCGGCTGCGCGTAATGACGAAGCCTCCGACATGCTGCGAAAGATGACGTGGAAAACCGTTGATCTCCCGTGCAAGCGCAAGGATCTGGCGCATGCGCCGGCTGTGCGGGTTAAGGCCGGTGCGGATGACGGCATCTTTCGATACCGCGCCGCCGCCTCCACCCCAAATGGAAGAAGACAGCGCGCCGATCGCATCCTCGGAAAGGCCGAAAGCCTTGCCGACCTCGCGGATCGCCGAGCGGCCGCGGTATGAGATCACAGTCGCGGCAATGCCGGCGCGATCGCGCCCGTACTTTTCATAGATGTACTGGATGACTTCTTCGCGCCGCTCGTGCTCGAAATCGACATCGATGTCGGGCGGCTCACGCCGCTCGGGTGAAATGAACCGCTCGAACAGCAGGTCGGCCCGGTCGGGGTCGACTTCCGTCACCCCGAGACAAAAGCAGACCGCGGAATTGGCGGCCGAGCCACGTCCCTGGCAGAGGATGCCCTTCGAACGGGCGAAGCACACGATATCGTAGACGGTGAGAAAATAGGGTGCGTACTGCAACTGTGCGATCAGGTTGAGCTCGTGCTCGAGATTGGCACGCACCTTGTCCGGAATTCCCTGCGGGTAGCGGCGTGCCGCGCCTTCGTAAGTGAGATGCGTCAGCGCATCCTGGGCATTGCCGAAGCCTTTGATTTGTTCGTCCGGGTATTCGTAACGCAGCTCGTCGAGCGAAAAGGAAAGGCCTTCGCTGAGCGCCATCGTTTCCTCAATCGCTTCCGGCGCGTCGCGAAACAGCCGCAGCATTTCCTGTGGCGGCTTCAAATATCGTTCGGCATTGGCGGCAAGCCTGCGTCCGGCGCGGTCGATGGTGGTCTTCTCGCGGATGCAGGCAAGCACGTCGGCGAGCTGACGCCGGCCGGGATGATGATAGAGCACGTCATTGACGGCAATCAGCGGTACGCGTGCATCGAACGCGATTTCCTTTGCGCGTACGAGTCGTGCGCGGTCGCGCCCGCGATAGAGCACAGAGGCGGCAAGCCGGACGCGGTGCGGTGCTGCTTCGCGCAAGCGCGCCAGCAATCGTGCAGGGCCGCCCATGACGATTAATTCGAGCCCGAAAGCATGCGACAGCAGGTCATCGATATGCAGAATGCACTCGCCCTTTTTGGCGCGAAGATTTCCGAGCGTGAGCAGACGGGTAAGCCATCCCCAGCCGGCGCGGTTGCGCGGATAAACGAGAATGTCAGGCGTGCCATCGGCAAACACGAGCCGTGCGCCGGGGTGATAACGCAGCGGCAGGTTTTGTTCGCGTTTGGCCAGGTGCGCACGCACGACGCCTGCCACCGAATTGCGGTCACACAGGCCAAGACCGGCAAGCCCGGCATGGGTGGCCTGCACCATCAATTCTTCGGGGTGCGAGGCGCCGCGCAGAAAGGAGAAATTCGAGGCAACGGCAAATTCGATATAACGCATTACACTTCGGGCCTTACGCAAACGTCCCGTGCAGGAACCACGCCGGTGCATCGGCACCGTGCGAGAGATCGCGATAGAGCCCGGCACGGAACAGCCAGAAACGAAGGCCGCTTTTGTCTTCGACGCGGAAATAATCGCGCGCGGGCCCGCCGTGTTCGCTCCACCAGGCGCCTTCGATGCGCTCCGGTCCCTCGGCGGCGACCACCTCGTGCAGCGCGCGGCGCCATCGGAAGCGCAGCGGCGGACCATCCGGGACCTCTGCCACTGCCTCAATCGGCTCCGGCCGTGCCAGCAGCCGCAGTGGACGCGGCGGCAGGTCAACGTCGGTACGGTAGCGGCGGAACGCTTTCCAGCCGGCATCATCGCCGTTGACGGCCTGTGCCGGCAAAGCGGTTTCGGCAAGCTCCGGCACGTGGCTGTCCTGCGCAATCACACGGCGCACGCGGCGCGGGCCCAGCCGTGCGCTCAACCGGTCGATCAACCGGCAGAGCTCGGCTGCATCCTGGCCGCCGTTAAGGCCGATCTGCTCGGGCGGACAGGGCTCGGCGACGATGACCGACAATCGAGCCATGTCGAAGCCAAAGCCGGGATCGAGCGCGTCAGCGAGGGCAGCGAGCCGCTCGACAAACAGCGCCTTGATTTCCTCCGGGTCGCGCAGCGGCCGCGAAGTGCCGGCGGCGATACGGCGCACCGCGCCATCGGTGCGGAACAGGCTTAATTCGATGCGGCGGACGCCGTCTCCGCCCCTTTCCAGCGCGGGTCGCAGCCGGCGCGCCAGCCGTGCGATGATCGCAAGGACATCTTCCTCGCGGGCGATGGGTTCGGGGAATCGTTGCTCGGCGACATAGGGCGCGACCGGAAGACGTGGCGTGAGCGGTTCATGTTCATAGCCCAAAGCACGATCGAGCTGCCGCAGCACTTCGGGTCCGAAGCGAGCGGTCAACGGAGCACGCGGCAGATCGAGAATATCGCCGATGCGTTTCAAGCCGACGCGGGCAAGACTCGTGACCGTCGCGGACGGGAGCCGCAATGCGGACAGTGGCAATGGCGCAAGCATGTCACGCTCGTCGCCGCAGGCATAACTCGACGGCTTGCCATAATGCGAGGCAGCCCAGGCAGCGCCGATGGTTCCGGCAATGGCAATCGAATAGGCAAAACCGGATCTTTCCAGCCGGCTACCGAGATCGGCGATCAATCCATGCTCGCCGCCGTAAAGATGCGCGCAGCCGCTGATGTCGAGCAGCAGGCCGTCAGGCGCGTCGCAGGCCACCAGCGGCGTGTAACGCAGGCACCAGTCGGCAATGGAATCGAGCAAAGCCGCATCGGCCTCTGCATTTTCGGCGACCATTTCGATTCCGGGATGCATGGCGCGCGCCTGCGCCAGGGCAAGCCCCGGCGAAAGACCGAGCCGTCTGGCGGCGTCGTCGGCGGCTGTAAGGATTTCGACGCTACCGCGCTTGCCGGCGATGACCAGGGGTGCAGATATTTCATGCGACCTGGCGACGCGATCGGTCGAGAACCGGCGCAGCCACAGGCTGAGCATGCGTTGCGAGGATGAACTGCTCATCACCGTCACTCCATTCGAGAATCCATGAACCGGTCGGGCCGCGTCGATTGCGGACAAGTTGTGCGGCAAGACACGACATACCGAGAGCGACCGAAGGCGCGGCGCTGATGATCCAGCGCGTCGCTGCTGTGGAGACGCCGTCCGGCGGCTCTGTTCGCAAAAGCAAAGCCGGCGTTCCGCTCTCTGCTGCCGCAAGCGAGAGCCGCCGCGTTGCCACGTTATCGGTTCTGCCGCCGCGCATTTCGCCGATCACGGCATCGATCGCGCGGCAATGCAGTGCCTCTTCCATCGCCCACAGCAACTCGCGGCGATGCGCGACGGAAACCGTCACCAGCTGTTCGGGGGCAAAACCGAAGATGTCGAATCCGGCACCATGCGGCATGCCGTTTTCGGCAAGCGCCATGTCTTCCGAAATCCAGAGCAGGCGCGGTGAGGGCGCGGAGCGCCGCGTGATTCCCAACGCAAATCCGGTGGCCGCCGGAAGATGGGCCTCGCCGGCTGCCACGACCTCGTGGAGCGCACCGCGGACGAGGCCGCCGCCGAGCAACGCATCGATGGAGGGAATGCCAAGGGGCAGCGTGCCGGGCCGATCCTCGATCCCCGGCATCTTTCGCAAAACCAGCAGATGCTGGCGGAGCTGCTCGATCATTATAAACCTTTGAAGACGCTTATGTATTCGGTCCCGCCGACCGGTCCGGCTGCTTTCCAATGTTCTTGGTTTGTTCTAATTTCCTCCAACTATCAGAGGAGGTCAAGCCGCAAGGGAATGGGGCGTCATGGAGCAGGCAGGCCCCAAGCCTAGACGACGGACGGCAAAATCACTGGTTCCGGGTCAATGGCTGTTGAGATGCCGGCGCCCGCGCGCGGTCAGTAGAATTCGCGATTCCCGCATGCTGCTGCCGTTCTCGAAACGGATCAGGCCGTTCGCAATGGCATCCTCCCACACCGACAGATGCGGGCAGCTTCGGCGCCACGCCTCAGCGTCGGCATAACTGCGCGGAATTTCCGCCACCCAGGAGAGAAACTGCTGCGTCAATGCGTGCGCGGCGTCCTGCATGTTTCGAATATAATACGCGCATCGTCAAAAGTCAGACCTACCCGCGCGCCTCGATCACTGATCGGCGATATGCCTGCGCCTCACGCGGCGGACGATCCACCAGATCGCAAGAACTGCCGCCGGGACGAACAACGCGGTGGCCAGCGAAATATTGATCGGTACACCCTCGTCATGCGCGCCCTTGACCAGGTATCCGAACAGGCCGACGACATAGTAACTGATGGCGGCCACTGACAGACCTTCGACCGTCGCCTGCAGTCGTAGCTGCAGCCGCGTGCGTTCATTCATCGATCGCAGCAAATCGCGGTTCTGCTGTTCCAGTTCCACATCGACCCGGGTGCGCAGGAGATTTGCCGCGCGCGCCAGCTTCTCGGACAGGTTGGCCTGCCGCTCCTCGGTGGTGACGCATGTTCGCATCGCCGGCGCCATGCGTCGGGCCAGGAACGAAGACCATGTCGGCAAACCCTCGACCTTGCGCTCGCCGATGGTCTGCAGGCGCAATTGGACGATTTCGTTGTAGGCGCGGCTGGCGCCGAAACGGAACAGACTTGCCGCCGCCCCCGCTTCGAGCTCGGCCGCAAGCTCCGTCAGTTCGTCGAGCAGGCGATGATTGTCAACGAGCTTGTCGGTGCGGCGCATTTCCTCGGTGACCTCGCCGAGCCGCTTCTCGATTCGGCTGATCGAGGGCTGCAGCCGTTGCGCTTCCGGCAGGCCCAGAAGGGCAAGCGTGCGATAGGTCTCCAATTCGATGATGCGTTGGACGACGGCGCCTGCGCGCTCGCTGCCCAGGCCGCGATCAAGCACCAGAATGCGAACGAATCCGGCGGCATCGGCGTGGAAGTCGGTTGCAAACAGCGCAAGGCCGTCGGAGTTCTCCGCAACGGCGAGGCTGGCGCGATCGAACATGCTGGTGATCGGCAGCTTTTCCGTTTTTTCGGGCAGAAGGTGAAGATCCAGCGCCACCAGGACCGGTCCGGGTTGCGGCAGGCTCGCCATGGGCGCCGCCAGCGACGCCGCGTCGGGGTGAAACGGAACGACATCTGGCGACGGCAGTTCCCACGTGTAGGTGGTAAATTCCGAATGCTGCTCCCACCGCAACATGGTGCCGCCGAAGACAACACGATGCTGCTTGGCGGAGGGCCTTAAAGGCTCGAGATTCCGGCGGGCACAGAAGTCCGCCAGTGCCGCACGGTCGCGCTTTGCCGCATCCCCGGACGTATCGAACGCGAAATGCAGAATACGCTTCGGCGTCTCGATCGGCGTAAAGGGGCGAGCGTGCACCTCGCCGAGGATGGCCGCGCGCAAGGGATGCGGCTCAAGGCGCATTCCATCCTTTTTTCCGATCGAGACTTCAGCGGTCATTCCGGTCCCCGTCGCATGCGGTGCGTCATTTGACAAGCATGCCGAAGTTTAGAGCGATTGCTCAAGATTCGGGCATCGTTCGGGCGCCCGGCGCAAGCCGGCGCGGAATGCTGCCTGGATCAGCCACGGAAAGTGGCGCGCAATTCGGCAGCGGCTCTGGCACGTGGCTTGCAAATCAGGCGGCAAATCGCCGCCCGAACCGGCGGCAAACGGGGGTGCGCGCCATGTCCACGTTCGACAATCCCTTTGATTCGTTACGTTCATTGAACAGCAGCGGCTGCTCGTGTGGCCGCCATCTCAGTCAGGCCGAGCATGAACAGGATGCCGCGCAGTTGCGGTGCGTTCCGCTCGAAAGCGAGGAAAAGCGATACGAAACTGTCGTTGCGTCTGCCGTGATGCGTGCGCTTTTTCCGAAGGATATCGCACGCCGCGCGTTCCTGCAGTCGCTTGGCGCCTCCACAGCGCTCGCCGCACTGTCGCAGTTCTTCCCGTTGAAGACCGCGACGGAGGTTTTCGCCAGCGGCGGCGCAATCGAGAAGAAGGATCTCAAGGTCGGCTTTATTCCCATCACCTGCGGCACGCCGATCATCATGGCGCAACCGATGGGTTTCTATGCCAAGCATGGTCTCAACGTCGAAGTGATCAAGACTGCCGGCTGGGCCGTCATCCGCGACAAAACCCTCAACAAGGAATACGACGCGGCGCACATGCTTTCGCCGATGCCGCTTGCGATCACGCTTGGCGCCGGCTCGCAGCCAATTCCCTACACCGCGCCGGCGATCGAGAACATCAACGGCCAGGCCATTACGCTTGCCATCAAGCACAAGGACAAACGCGACCCCAAGGATTGGAAGGGCTTCAAGTTCGCGGTGCCGTTCGACTATTCCATGCACAATTATCTGCTGCGCTACTATCTCGCGGAGCACGGACTCGATCCCGACCAGGACGTACAGATTCGCGCGGTGCCGCCGCCGGAAATGGTCGCCAACCTGCGTGCTGAAAATCTCGACGGCTATCTCGGCCCCGACCCGATGAACCAGCGCGCGGTTTATGACGGCGTAGGCTTCATTCATGTGCTGTCGAAGGAAATCTGGGAAGGGCATCCCTGCTGCGTGTTCGCCGCGTCCAGGGAGTTCGTGACCGGATCGCCCAACACGTTTGCGGCGCTGCTCAAGTCAATCATCGACGCGACTGCCTTTGCCACCAAGCCGGAGAACCGCAAACAGATTGCGGAAGCGATCGCACCGGCCAACTATCTCAACCAGCCGGTCACAGTGATCGAACAGGTCCTCACCGGCACGTTCGCCGACGGCCTCGGCAAGGTGCAACGCGTGCCCAATCGTGTCGATTTCGACCCGTTCCCCTGGCGGTCTTTCGCCGTCTGGATCATGACGCAGATGAAACGTTGGGGTCAGATCAAGGGTGACGTCGACTACGCCAAGGTGGCGGAGGAAGTCTACCTCGCCACCGATACCGCCAAACTGATGAAGGAGGTCGGACTTACCCCACCGGCGGCGACCTCGAAAACCTTCATCGTCATGGGCAAGACCTTCGATCCCGGAAAGCCCGAGGAATACATCAAGAGCTTCAAGATCAAGAAGGCGGTCTGAATGAATGCGGCATCGCTGACCGGGCGCGCGGCCGTCGTCTCGCTTGCGCTGTTGTTCGGGTTCCTTCTCGCGTGGCACTTCGCCACGCGAGGCACCGATACCGTGCATCGCATGGACCCCGAATACGCCAAACTGATGGGCGTAACAGCGACGCAGGGCAAATCGGCGATGCCGGGCCCGGTCGATGTCGGCGCGAAGCTGTGGGAACACCTACGCAGGCCGTTTTACGACAACGGCCCGAACGACAAGGGCATCGGCATCCAGCTTGCATTTTCGATCGCACGCGTGCTCACCGGCTACCTGCTGGCGATTGCGGTTGCGGTGCCGGCCGGATTTCTGATCGGCATGTCGCCGTTGATGAGCAGGGCTCTGGATCCGTTCATTCAGGTTCTTAAGCCGATCTCGCCGCTCGCGTGGATGCCGCTGGCGCTCTACACGATCAAGGATTCGGGCCTCTCGTCGATCTTCGTGATCTTCATCTGTTCGCTGTGGCCGACCATGATCAATACGGCATTCGGCGTTGCCTCGGTCCGGCGCGAATGGCTCAATGTCGCAAAGACGCTCGAGGTCGGCACCTTCCGGCGGGCTTTCACCATCATCCTGCCGGCTGCGGCCCCGACGATTCTCACCGGCATGCGCATCTCCATCGGCATAGCCTGGCTGGTGATCGTTGCCGCCGAGATGCTCGTCGGCGGTACCGGCATCGGTTACTTCGTCTGGAACGAGTGGAACAATCTTTCGATCACCAACGTCATCACGGCGATTCTGGTGATCGGCCTCGTCGGCATGCTGCTCGACCTCATGCTCGCCAGGCTCACCCGCATGGTGACGTTCCCGGAGTGAGCCATGCCGGATCATTTCATTTCGATCGAAGGCATTTCGCGGCGATTTCCCGCACCGGGCGGCAGGGTCACGACAGTGTTCGAGAATGTCTGGCTGTCGATGCGACGGGGCGAGTTCGTCTGCATGATCGGTCACTCCGGCTGCGGAAAGACGACCGTGCTCAATATCCTCGCCGGGCTCGACGCGCCCTCAAGCGGCGCAGTGATTGTGGACGGCCAGGCAATCGAGGGTCCAAGCCTCGACCGCGCGGTGATCTTTCAAAGCCACGCGCTGCTGCCGTGGCGGAGCGTCCTAGGCAACGTGACCTATGCCGTATCGTCGAAATGGAGGGGCTGGCCCGGTGCCAAAGTCGCCGCGCACGCGCAGAAATTCATCGATCTCGTCGGGCTCACCGGCGCGGAGCACAAGCGCCCGTCCGAGCTCTCGGGCGGGATGAAGCAGCGCGTCGGCATTGCCCGGGCCCTCTCGATCGAGCCGAAGATCCTGCTGATGGATGAGCCGTTTTCCGCGCTCGACGCCCTCACGCGCGGCACCTTGCAGGACGAGGTACGCCGCATCTGCCTGGAAACGGGGCAGACAGTTTTCATGATCACGCACGACGTCGACGAGGCAATCTACCTTGCAGATAAGGTCGTACTGATGACGAATGGTCCGGGAGCGGTACTGGCCGAGGTTGTCGAAAATCCCCTGCCAAAGGGGCGGGCGCGCAACGATGTTCACAAGCATCCGCTCTACTACGCAACCCGCAATCACATCATCGACTTCCTGGTCACCCGCAGTCGAACCTTCATTGAGGACGCCGGAGGGGATTACAATCCCCGTCACGTCACCGTCGTGCGGCCCGGTCTCCCGGAGCCGAGCATCGCCGCTGCGCGGACATCGGCGGCGGAACCGCGCGGCCAGCATGCGGCCGCAAGCTAGTTATTCGTAAGGAGGAGACGTCATGAATCGCGCTGACCTCACGGAAAAGCTTCTCGACATCAAGCGCGAGAAGGGGTGGACCTGGAAGTACATCTGCGATCAGGTTGGCGGCATGTCGCCGGTCATGGTCACCGGTGCAGTGCTCGGCCAGCACAAGATGACCAAGCCGATGGCCGCCGCCGCCGCCAAATTGTTCGGCCTCAGCAAGAGCGAGGAGGCCTTGCTTAACGAGGTGCCCATGCGCGGCACGGGCACGCCGATGCCGCCCACCGATCCGCTGATCTACCGGTTCTACGAACTGGTGATGGTCAACGGGCCTGCCTGGAAAGCGTTGATCGAAGAAGAGTTCGGCGACGGGATCATGTCGGCCATCGACTTCGATATGACGATCGAGCGCCAGCCGGACCCGAAAGGCGACCGCGTCAAGATCGGCATGACCGGCAAGTTCCTGCCGTTCAAATATTACGGCGCGACCGGCAACGCGCTCACCTATGGACTGAAGGAGGCCTGAGCGTCAGCTTTTGCGCGGGCGCGGCGACTTCTTCTTTTCTCCGCCGACGATCACCTGCGGCCCGATGTCGCTTATGCGCGTCGTGCCGGTGAGAGCCATCGCGACACTGAGCTCTTTTTTCAGGATATCGATGGCCTTGGCGACTCCGGCCTTGCCGCCCGCACCGAGGCCGTAGATGTAGGCGCGGCCGATCAGGCAGGCCCGCGCTCCCAGAGCCAGCGCACGCAGCAGGTCGCTGCCGGTGCGGATGCCGCCGTCAAAAAGCACTTCGGTGTCGGACCCGACCGCCTGCGCGATCGCGGGCAGCGCCGAAATCGAGGAGGGCGCCCCGTCGAGCTGGCGGCCGCCATGGTTCGAGACGACGATCGCATCCGCGCCGAGCCTGACGGCGGTCTTTGCATCGTCGACGTCAAGGATGCCCTTGATGATGAGTTTGCCCGGCCAGATTTTCTTGATCCACTCGACGTCCTTCCAGTTCAGCGCAGGGTCGAACTGGCTGTTGGTCCACTGCGCGAGCGACGTCACATCGTCCATGCCCTTCACATGGCCGGCCAGATTGCCGAAGGTCCTGCTCTTCCCGCGCAGGATACTGAGTACCCAGCCCGGCTTGGTGGCCATATCGACAATATTGCTGAGCCGGATTTCCGGCGGCACCGTCATGCCGTTGCGGACGTCGCGATGGCGCTGGCCGAGGACCTGGAGGTCCACGGTGAGAACCAGGGCATTGCATCCCGCCTTGGCGGCCCGCGCCATGATATCTTTCGAGAATCCGCGATCGCGGATGACATAGAGCTGGAACCAGAACGGCTTCGTCGTCCCCTCGGCCACCTGCTCGATCGAGTTGATCGACATGGTGGACAAGGTGAACGGAATTTCGGCGTCTTCAGCCGCCTGCGCCGAAAGGATTTCCCCGTCGCCATGCTGCATGCCGCACAGTCCGATCGGCGCCAGCGCAAACGGCGCACTCACTTTCTGTCCAACAATGGTGGTGGCGAGGCTGCGCTGCGAGACGTCCACCAACACGCGTTGGCGCAGCTTGACGAGTTCGAGGTCGGTACGATTCGCGCGGAGCGTTTCCTCGTTGTAGGAGCCACTGTCGGCGTACTCGAAAAAAGCTTTCGGAACTTTGCGCCGCGCAAGCGCGCGGAGGTCCTCGATGCAGGCAATATTCTTCATGCGGGCGGTTCTTGGGGGGTTGTCAGCCGTCATGACGAGGTAGCACAGCGGTGCCCGGTTGCGAAATAGCCGGGTTTTTCGCGGATTGCCGCGGCAAGACGGTTAACGGCACGCAGTAATGTTTCCTCACAATTTTTGAAGCAAATTCACGGCGTTGACATTATTATGCGGCCGTTGACGAAGCTTGGTCGCGCTGTGTGGCCGGTCCGGGCGGCAACGGATTTAGGGTGGGCGCCGGGGGATAGTTGTTATGAGTCGTCGTTATTTCGGCACCGACGGAATTCGCGGCCGGGCCAACAAGGTGATTACGCCCGAGCTTGCGTTGAAAGTTGGGCAGGCGGCGGGCCTGATCTTCAAGAATGGCGATCACCGGCATCGCGTGCTGATCGGCAAGGATACGCGGCTATCCGGCTACATGATCGAAACCGCGCTGGTCGCGGGCTTCACCTCCGTCGGCATGGACGTGCTGTTGACCGGCCCCATTCCGACGCCGGCGGTCGGGATGCTCGCGCGCTCGATGCGTGCCGATCTCGGCGTCATGATTTCGGCCTCGCACAATCCGTTCGACGACAACGGGATCAAGCTGTTCGGGCCCGATGGCTACAAGCTCAGCGACAAGGTGGAAGAGAAGATCGAGGAGCTGATCGATTCCGATCTCAGCAGGCAACTCGCCAAAAGCAGCGATCTCGGCCGCGCCCGGCGCATCGACGGCGTTCAGGACCGCTACATTGAATTCGCCAAGTTGACGCTGCCGAAGGCGGTATCGTTCGAGGGCCTGCGCGTGGTGATCGACTGCGCCAATGGTGCGGCCTATCGCGTTGCGCCCGGGGCGCTGTGGGAAATGGGCGCGGATGTCATCTCCATCGGCGTCGATCCTGACGGGCTCAACATCAACAAGGAGTGCGGCTCAACCGAGCTGCGCGCGCTATCCGCAAAGGTCCGCGAGATGCGCGCCGATGTCGGCATCGCGCTCGATGGGGATGCGGATCGGGTGATCATCGTCGATGAGCGTGGGCACGTAGTCGACGGCGATCAGCTGCTCGCAGTCATTGCGGAAAGCTGGAAGGAGGATAACCGGCTGCAACGCCCGGGCGTTGTGGCGACCGTGATGTCCAACCTGGGTCTCGAGCGCTATCTCGCCGGAGTGGGACTCGACCTGGTGCGTACACCGGTCGGTGACCGCTATGTGCTCGAACACATGCGCGCACACGGATACAACATCGGCGGGGAACCCTCGGGACATATCATTCTTTCCGACTACACAACCACGGGCGACGGTTTCATCGCCGCGTTGCAGGTGCTTGCCGTGATCAAGCGGCGCGACAAGCCCGTGTCCGAAGTCTGCCATCGCTTCGAGCCGTTGCCGCAGGTGCTGAAGAACGTGCGCTACCAGAAGGGTAAGCCGCTGGAGAATGCGCAAGTGCGCTCGGCCATTGCAAGCGCCGAACGCAAGCTGGGCGGCGGTGGCCGACTGATCGTGCGGCCTTCGGGGACGGAGCCGGTGATCCGTGTGATGGGCGAGGGCGACGACAGGACGTTGGTCGAATCAGTGGTCGACGACGTCGTCGATGCGCTGACCGAGACAGCGGCCTGACGTTCATTCCGCGGCGTCCGTTAACCAACGGCCGGCCGTAAACGATCCCTTAAAACCGATTTCCTTCCGCAGGGCGCGCCCGCGCGCCGGCACGGCCACGTTCGTTAACGGGCGTGGTTAAGAATTAAGGTTAAGCGCCGATTAAGGATTTGCTGCCATCGTCGCCTTAGCGTTGGCCCGCACGGCTGCGTCGCGCGTAATGGGGCGATCATGGTGATTTCGCGTATTCGAGTTTTCGCGTTGGGAGCGACTGTTTCGTTTGCTGCGGCGAATGGAGCGAGTTCAGCGGACATGCCACTTGCGCCATCGGCACCAGATTTTTCGGGCTGGTATCTGCGGGGAGACATCGGCTTCACCGACCAGCAGGCAGGCAGTCTTTCCGGCGCGAGCCATGCCAATTTCGCGCCCATTCCCCATCGCGATTTCGATGCCGCGCCGCCTACCGGCCGCGGCATCGGCTACGTCGCCGACAACTGGCTCGATTTTGATCTGCCGGGTGGAAATCGCGCCGGCGCGAATTGCCTGAACAGTCCGGGATGTGCGGGCGTTGGCGGCAGTCTGGTCTTTGCGCGCACCGCGAGCCAGTGGAATTTCGCGTGGGCGCTGCATGCCAGCCTCGCTTATCAGGTCTGGCGCAACGTCGCGCCCGATCTCGTCTACCGGTATGTCGAGTCCGGTCACGCAGGCGGCGGCAGCCGCACCAGGGTCGATGCAACGAAAACTTTTCGTAAGCCGGGTGAATTCAACCAGCTGACGTCGCACGACGTGACGCTTGGCGCGGGTACTGATCCCGGCAGTTACGGCTATGCGCCACCGCTGCCGCCACTGTTGCGTGGCAAAGGCTGATGACAACGAGGCGCCGCCGCTCGCCGGCAGCGCCTCGAAAACGAGTGCGACCGAATTCGAACCTGATGGGAACGTTTGCCATGAGTTGCTTGAGCCAGTCTGATCGCGCCGGCCTGCATGCGGCCAAACGCATCCGCTCGGTATCGCTGCGCACGAGTTTCGCAATCTGCGCGGCTCTCGCAATATGGCCCGTGGCGCACGCGGAAGCCGACGACTGGTCCTTGCGCGGCTCATTGATGCCGCCGGCATATGCGCGCTGGGACGGCTGGCAGGCCGGCCTGCTTGCGGGCTACGGGAACATGAACACCGACTTTGGCAACAGCACCAGCCCGCTCGTCGCCTTCATCCTGCGCAATTCAACGCTCGAAGCGGAGGGCGCGCCGTCAAGCTGGACCGCGTTGCCCTCGAACACGACGAACGGAGCGGTCTTTGGCGGATTTATCGGCTACAACTTGCAATGGGACCAGCTCGTCGTCGGTTGGGATCTCGCCTACAAGCATCCGTCGATCCTGAAGTCAGGCGCCGGTGACTCGCTGACACGCGTCTTCAATACGTCGGACAATATCCAGCATGTCGTGACGATCGACGCACAGACGTCGTTCAAGCTCGTCGACTATGCGGCACTTCGCGCCCGGGCCGGATACGCGATTGACCAGTTCCTGCCCTATGCCGCTGTCGGAATTGCGGTCGGCCGCTTCAACTATCAGACAAGCGTGACGGTGACCGACAGCCAGACACAGCTTCCCAACCCGCCCGGTCCGGCGCTCGGGACGTTCCAGCAGTCGGCCAGTTCCGGCCAAAACAACGCTTTTGCCGCCGGCATCGCTGCCGGTGTCGGTGTGGATTGGCTGGCGACCCCGACCGTATTTGTGCGCGGCGAATGGGAGTTCATCGCTTTTGCGCCGGTCAATCAGACCCGTACCAACATCCAGGTCGGCCACGTCGGCGTCGGCGTGCGCTTCTGACGGCTCCACCCGGTCCGCCGCATAAGGACAGCATTAAGGCTGCTGCCTGCCGCAGGAGTTGACCGCGGCGGGCAAGTCGCCTATTTCCGCCAGTGGGACACCCCTCCCCAACGAGGGGCGCCTATCTGGAAGGATAGACAAAATGACGGCGACCAAGCCCGGCGTGCGGCCGGTGACCCCGCACTTCTCATCCGGCCCCTGCGCAAAGCGCCCCGGCTGGACCCTGCAAAATCTCACCGACGCGGTTCTCGGACGCTCACACCGGTCGAAGATCGGCAAGGCGAAACTCAAGCGCGCTATCGACCTTACGCGCGAGGTGCTGGAAGTGCCCGCGGATTATCGCATCGGCATCGTACCTGCTTCCGACACCGGCGCAGTGGAGATGGCGCTGTGGTCGCTGCTGGGCGCGCGGCCGGTGACGATGCTGGCATGGGAATCGTTCGGCGAGGGCTGGGTGACCGACGTCGAAAAGCAGCTCAAGCTCAAGGACGCCACGGTCATCAGGGCGCCTTACGGCGAACTTCCGGATCTGGCGAAGGTCGATTTTGCGACCGACGTGGTCTTTACCTGGAACGGCACCACGTCGGGCGTTCGCGTGCCGAACGGCGACTGGATCGCCGGCGACCGCAAAGGCCTCACGATCTGCGATGCAACGTCGGCCGCTTTCGCGCAGCGGCTCGACTGGCCGAAACTCGATGTTGCAACGTTCTCCTGGCAGAAAGCGCTCGGCGGCGAAGGCGCGCACGGGATGTTGATCCTGTCGCCGCGTGCGGTCGAGCGGCTCGAAACGTTTAAGCCGGCCTGGCCGCTGCCGAAGATTTTCCGTCTGACCAAGGGCGGCAAGCTCAACGAAGGAATTTTTGCCGGCGAGACCATCAACACGCCGTCGATGCTGTGCGTCGAGGACTATCTCGACACACTGCAATGGGCGAAGTCGATCGGGGGCCTGTCTGCCACCGTCGCGCGATCAAACGCGAATGCGAAAGTCGTGGCGGACTGGGTCGCAAAGACGCCCTGGATCGAGCATCTCGCGGGCAATCCCGCGGTGCGCTCCAACACTTCCGTTTGCCTGAAAGTCGTCGATTCCGCGGTGACGCGCCTTTCGGCCGACGATCAGGCGGCGTTTGCAAAATCCGTGGCCGGCCTGCTCGAAAAGGAAGGGGTCGCCTACGACATCGCCTATTACCGCGATGCGCCGCCGGGATTGCGGATCTGGTGCGGAGCGACAGTGGAGCGGAGCGACGTCGAAGCGCTCACGCCCTGGCTTGACTGGGCTTTCGCCGAGGCGAAAGCCGCACTGCCCAAAGCCGCGTGAGGCCGGCCATGCCCAAGGTGCTTATTTCCGATGCGCTGTCGCCGGCTGCCGTTCAGATCTTCAAGGATCGCGGCATTGAGGTCGATTTCCAGCCCGCACTCGGCAAGGACAGGGAAAGGCTCGCTTCGATCGTCGGCAACTACGACGGCCTGGCGATCCGGTCGGCCACCAAGGTGACGGCGAAGGTTTTGGAGCAGGCGAAAAACCTGAAAGTGATCGGCCGCGCCGGCATCGGCGTCGACAATGTCGACATCCCGGCCGCTACCGCGCGCGGCATCATCGTGATGAACACGCCGTTCGGCAACTCCATCACCACCGCCGAACACGCCATTTCCCTCATGCTGGCGCTGGCGCGGCAAATCCCCGAGGCAGACGCCTCAACGCGCGCCGGAAAATGGGAAAAGAACAGGTTCATGGGCGTCGAGATTTTCGGCAAGACGCTCGGCGTGATCGGCTGCGGCAACATCGGCTCCATCGTCGCCGACCGCGCGATCGGGTTGAAGATGAAGGTCATCGCCTATGACCCTTTTCTGTCGCATGAGCGCGCGGACGACCTCGGAGTCGAGAAAGTCGAACTTGATGAGCTGTTCAGGCGCGCCGACTTCATCACGCTGCACACGCCGCTGACCGACAAGACGCGCAACATCATCAATGCCGAAGCGATCAAGGGGATGAAGAAAGGCGTGCGGATCATCAATTGCGCGCGCGGCGGGCTGGTCGACGAAGGCGCGCTCTCCGAGGCGCTGAAGAACGGGCAGGTCGCCGGCGCGGCCTTCGACGTCTTCGTCACCGAGCCTGCGACCGAAAGCCCGCTGTTCAGCCTGCCGAACGTCGTCTGCACGCCGCATCTCGGCGCCGCGACGACCGAAGCCCAGGAAAACGTCGCGCTGCAGATCGCCGAGCAGATGTCGGACTACCTTCTGCGCGGCGCGATCACCAACGCCATCAATTTTCCCTCGATCAGTGCCGAAGAGGCGCCGCGCCTCAAGCCGTTCATCGCACTGGCGGAAAAGCTCGGGTCTTTCGCCGGTCAGCTCACCGAGACCGGCATCAGCAAGGTGCAGCTCGCCTACGAGGGGGCGGTCGCGCAGATGAACACGAAGGCGCTCACTTCGGCGGCACTTGCCGGCCTGCTGCGGCCGATGCTCGGCGACGTCAACGTCGTCTCGGCTCCGGTTGTCGCCAAGGAGCGCGGCATCGTGGTCGAGGAGGTCACCCGCGAAATGCCGGAGGACTACGAGAGCCTGATAACCGTGACGGTGACGACCGAGCGGCAGACGCGGCACGTGTCGGGCACGGTCTTTGCCGACGGTCGCCCGCGTATCGTCAACATCAAGGGTATCCGGATGGATGCCGAATTCGGGGCGTCCATGATCTACATCACCAATCTCGACAAGCCCGGGTTCATCGGCAAGTTCTCCTCGACCCTCGGCGAGGCCGGCATCAATATCGCCACGTTCCATGTCGGGCGCGACGCGCCGGGCGGCAACGCGGTCGCGCTGATCGAGATCGACGGCGATCTGCCTGAGGACGTGCTTGCCAAGGTGCGGGCGTTGCCGCAGGTGCAGCAGGCCAAGCCCCTGCATTTCTGAAAATGGCGTAAGATCAGGTCCTTGTTGCCGTTGACGGGTGCCGCGACGACCCCGGACTTTGGCTTGCCTCTCACGGGAGCATCCATTATCCGAGGGTGGACCTGGCCGGTGGCACCCGGCTTCAAGTGTCCGGGGGCTGGCGCAGGGAAGGGATCCTGATGGCGAATGTCGTGGTTGTCGGATCCCAGTGGGGCGACGAAGGCAAAGGCAAGATCGTCGACTGGCTGTCGGAGCAGGCCGATATCGTCGTCCGTTTTCAGGGTGGGCATAACGCCGGCCACACGCTGGTGATCGACGGCGCAACCTACAAGCTGTCGCTGCTGCCCTCCGGCGTCGTCCGGGAAGGCAAGCTTTCGGTCATCGGCAACGGCGTCGTGATCGATCCGCAGGCGCTCCTCGACGAGATCGCCCAGTTGAAGAAGCAGGGAATCCTCGTCACGCCGGAACGCCTGCGCATTGCCGAGAACGCAATCCTGATTCTGCCGCTGCATCGGGAGCTCGAAGCCCTACGCGAGGCTGACAACGCTTCGACCCGCATCGGGACCACCAAACGGGGGATTGGTCCGGCCTATGAAGACAAGGTGGGCCGCCGCGCGATCCGCTTCATGGATCTTGCCGACCTGCCGGCGCTGCGCGGTAAGATCGATCGGCTGCTCGCCCACCACAACGCGCTGCGCCGGGGTCATGGCCTCCCCGAGATTGCGACGCAGACGGTCTATGATCATCTGGCCGGGATCGCGCCCAAGGTGTTGCCGTTCATGGATTCGGTCTGGTCGCTGCTCGATGCCAGGCGGCGGGAGGGCAAACGCATCCTCTTCGAGGGCGCGCAGGGCGCGCTGCTCGATATCGACCACGGCACCTATCCGTACGTAACGTCATCGAATACCGTTGCGGCGCAGGCGGCGACCGGATCGGGGCTGGGGCCGAATGCGATCGATTATGTGCTCGGAATCTGCAAGGCCTACACGACGCGGGTCGGACTCGGCCCGTTCCCGACCGACCAGAAGGACAACGCGGTCGCCAGAACGCTGGGCGAAAAGGGCCGCGAATTCGGCACGGTGACAGGCCGCGCCCGCCGTTGCGGCTGGTTCGATGCCGTACTGGTACGGCAGGCTGTCCTGACCGGCGGAATCGATGGCCTTGCGCTCACCAAGCTCGACATTCTCGACGGTTTCGATGAAATCAAGGTCTGCGTCCGCTACCGGCTGGACGGGCGCGAAATCGACTATCTTCCGGCGGGCGAGCAGGCGCAGGCGCGGGCGGAACCGGTCTATGAAACGATCGACGGCTGGAAGGAACCGACGGCGCGGGCACGTTCCTGGGCACAACTGCCGGCACAGGCGATAAAATACGTGCGTCGCATCGAGGAGCTGGTCGGCTGCCCAGTTGCACTGCTGTCGACGAGCCCTGAGCGTGAAGACACCATCCTGATGAAAAATCCGTTTGAGCTATGATTGCAGAAAAAAGACACGAACCGGGATCAAAGCATGACCATCGCAGGGAGACGTCCCAATTCGGATGCCATCATGCACCAGCGAAATAAGGCGCAATGGCTGACTATTTCCCTCTGATCTCCCGGGCCGTCAGCGGCCTGGAAAAGAACACAGGCGAGAACCGTCGCGTTCTCTACGACCGCGCACGCGTGGCTTTGGTCAATCAGCTGCGTGGCGTCGAGCCGGCGCTCGAGGAATCCGAGATCACCCGTGAACGGCTGGCGCTGGAAGAAGCAATCCGCAAGGTCGAAGCGGAAGCGGCAAAGCGCGTCCGTGCCGAAGCGCCCGACACCGAAAGCACCGAGCCGTCGTTGCGGGATCGCGGGTTGCGCGACTTTCGTGACACGGTTGCCGAGGCCGAAAGCCTGGGCGGTGCTGCCGCGGAAGCGAAGCGGGCGGCGCAAGCGACCTACGAGACCATGCCCGATCAGCCGCCCTCGCGTCCCTTCGAGGAGCAGGCTCCGGCCGAATCCGCGCCGGTCACGGAGCCGACGCTCGCGGACGAAGCGCCTCCGTCCGCGCCATACGGCGCCCCGGCGCCCCGCGCACCCTTCGACGATGACGACGAGATTTACGCGCGCCCGGCACGCTCCTATGTCGGCCTGATCAAGATCGGCGTGATTGCCCTGGTGCTGGCGGTCATTGCCGGCGGCGCCTACTGGCAGCGCCACGCGATCGGATCGATGGTGGCGAGTTTCCGCTCACAGCCGGCGCCGAAGCCAAGGGACGCCACGCAGCCCGCGGTTCGGCCGAAAATCGCCGACCGTATCGGCCAGTCGGGCACGACGGCACCCGATGCGGCCAACGCGCCCGCCGCGGCGGTCGCGCAGAAAGTGGTGCTGTATGACGAGGATCCGAGCGACCCGCAGGGCAAGCGCTACGTCGGCTCGGCGCTCTGGCGGACCGAAACCGTGTCGCCCGGGCCCGGCCTTTCTCCCGAACTGGCGATCCGTGCCGATATCGAAATTCCGGAGCGCAAGCTGCGCATGACATGGTCGCTTCGTCGCAACACCGACAAGGCACTGCCGGCGAGCCACACCATCGAGATCATGTTCACGCTGCCCGCCGACTTTCCCGAAGGCGGCATCGGCAATGTACCGGGCGTGCTGATGAAGCAGAACGAACAGGCGCGCGGCGTCCCACTCGCCGGCCTCGCAGTCAAGGTCACAAACGGATATTTCCTGATCGGCCTCTCTGCGGTCGAGGTCGATGTGCAACGCAATATCCAGCTGCTGAAGGAGCGCGACTGGTTCGATATTCCGCTCGTCTACACCAGCGGCAAACGCGCGATTTTGGCGATGGAAAAGGGCACGCCCGGAACCCGCGCCTTCGAGGAAGCCTTCCGCGCCTGGGGCCAGTAACTCGCTCGCATAGGCATGACGCCGAATGTTCAAAAAAAAGTGGCCGGGCCTAGCGCCCGGCCACTTTTTTCATAGTCCCGGTCCGATCCGGATTCGCGTTCAGTGTGCCGTGATCGCCGTTGGTTCCGCCGGCTTCTCCAGCGCAGCCATTCGGCTCTTCACCGCTTTTTGCACTTTTTCGAAAGCGCGGACCTCGATCTGTCGCACGCGCTCGCGCGAAACGTTGAATTCCGCGGCAAGCTCCTCGAGGGTGACCGGATCATCGGCCAGCCGGCGCGCCTCAAAGATCCGCCGCTCGCGTTCATTGAGCACATCAAGAGCGGACACCAGCGCCTTGTGCCGGTTGTCGCTTTCCTCGCTCTCGGCGAGGATGCGCTCCTGGTTCGGGGCATCGTCAACCAGCCAGTCCTGCCATTCACCGCTTTCACCGTCGTCGCGGATCGGTGCGTTGAGCGAAGCATCCCCGCCAAGACGGCGGTTCATCTCGACAACGTCCTGCTCGGTGACGCCGAGGCGCTTCGCAATCACCTGCACCTGATCGGGACGCATGTCGCCGTCTTCCAGCGCGGAGATCTTGCTCTTCGCCTTGCGCAGATTGAAAAAGAGCTTCTTCTGGTTGGCGGTGGTGCCCATCTTCACCAGCGACCAGGAGCGAAGGATGTATTCCTGGATGGCGGCCTTGATCCACCACATCGCGTAGGTGGCGAGGCGGAAACCCTTCTCAGGCTCAAAGCGCTTGACCGCCTGCATCAGGCCGACATTGCCTTCGGAGATGACCTCCGAAATCGGCAAACCGTAGCCGCGATAACCCATGGCGATCTTGGCAACGAGGCGCAGGTGGCTTGTGACGAGCTTATGCGCGGCTTCACGATCGCCGTGCTCACGCCAGCTGCGCGCCAGCATGTATTCTTCCTGCGGCTCCAGCATTGGAAACCGCCTGATCTCGTCGAGATATTGTGAAAGGCCGGATTCGGCCTTGAGTGCCGGCAATGCGGCGGTACGGGCCATGACAGCGCCCTCCTTAGCTTGCCCCCGGTTCATCGGCAGGCGGGTTGTCGCCGCCGCTCCCCCGAGCCGACGGCGCACATTGAATGTTGCGACCGCGAAATCCCTCGATCGCACCTGCAGCATACAGACTCGACCGGGCGAAAGATAGATTAACGCCCGTCACGTCACCGTGACGCATTAACCTGCCACGGTCAAACACCAAGCCATTGATTGAACTGGCTTATTTGTTTCGTCCGTCACCCGGCTTCACGAACTTTCCGTGCGCAGGGCATCATGTAAACGACGCAAATCGCCCGGCAGTTCCGATCGGAACTCCAGGAGTTTGCCAGTTTCGGGGTGTTCGATCACCAGTAGATAGGCATGCAACGCCTGTCTGCCAAGGGCGTGCAGGGCGTCCCGGGCTTCCGGCGCGAGCAGGTTCGCCTTGCTCCTGAATCCGGTGCCGTAGGTGGTGTCGCCCATGATCGGGTGCCCGATGTGCGCGAGGTGCACGCGGATCTGATGCGTGCGGCCGGTTTCCAGCTTACAGTCGATCAGGCTGGCAACTGGTGCCTTGGTACCAGCGCGACCAAATCGTTCAAGCACCTGCCAGTGCGTGACTGCGACACGTCCGTCGCCACGCACCGTCTGCCTGTCGCGGGCGTGCGAATGCCGGCCGAGCCGTGCCTCGATCGTGCCTTTCGCTCGCGCCGGCGCTCCCCACACCAAAGCCAGATAACCGCGCACAAGCGGTCCTCTCGCTTTTTCGGCAAATTGTTTGGCAAGCGCCCGGTGGGCCGCGTCGGTCTTCGCCACAACCATCAGCCCGGTCGTATCCTTGTCGAGCCGATGGACAATCCCCGGACGCTTGACCCCACCGATCCCCGACAGGCTATCCCCACAATGGGCGATCAGCGCATTGACCAAGGTGCCGCTCTTGTGCCCCGCGGCTGGATGAACGACCAATCCTTTAGGCTTATCGATCACGATGATCGCGTCATCTTCATAGACGATGTCGAGTGGGATGACTTCGCCCTGGGGGGTCGCAGGTTCAGCCTGCGGCAAGGCCACATCTACAACGTCCCCCGATTTGACCGTGGCTGCAGGATCGCGGATTGTTCGCCCGACGATCGCTACCTGGCCGGCAAGGATGAGCGCTTTCAGCCGCGAGCGCGACAGGTGTGCAAGGTGGGCAGTCAGCACGCGGTCGAGCCTGAGCCCGGCTTCGGCAGGGCCGACGGTGAAGGTTTCGGTGCGATCAGTTTCCATGGTTTATGCTGATGTCTGGCGACGCGGAAGCACCTCCCGATCCGAATGCAATACGTACGGTCGCAAAGGTGCGCCGCCTGATGGTGATCGCGAGCCTGACCACCTTCATCGCCATCGCGGCGGTCTTTGCGGTTATCGGCTACCGTCTTTTCAGGGGTGAGGAAAGGATGCCGGCGGCGCCGGATTTTCCGGCCGCATTGCCCGCCGGGTCGAAAGTCTTGTCGAGCGCGATTGGCGATGGTCGTCTGGTGCTCACCGTGGAAGTGAACGGCGCGGTTGAACTCCTCAGCTTCGATATCAAAACATTGAGGCTCCTCGCTCGGGTGCGACTGGTACCGCAGTGAAAGCTATCCGGTCGCCAAGCTTGCGGCGATCATAGTTCAAGGCTATTTCGGGCGCCGAGGCTCCCTTCGTCTAGCGGCCCAGGACGTCGCCCTCTCACGGCGAAAACAGGGGTTCGAGTCCCCTAGGGAGCGCCAGTGAAATCAAACACTTAGCCGTTTACGATGCTAACGTATTTGCCGCTGGCTTGCTCTTTTCATGCCTAGCAAACCAGCGGTAGAATATTGCTACTGTGCAACAGATGGGGAGGGTGACCTCCTTGGACAGGGCGATCGCGCAGCTGAATATCGAGCACTATCGGAAAAAGCTCGCGGAAGAAAACGATGCCAATAAACGCCAGACGCTGCTTCGGCTGATTGCCGAGGAAGAAGCGAAATTGGCCGCTGCGGAAAGCGAAAAGCGCAGCAAATAGCGTCCTAACCCCTGCCTCTCCATTCGCGCCAATGCGTCGGAAATGCATCGATCATTTTGCGGGTCTCAGTGTTAATCCACCCACCGGCAACGCGGCGGCATGGAAACACGAGCGCATGCGGGCCGTCCCTATCGATAACGGCCAGTTCGAGATCCCTGTCGAGGGGTGCTGTCGATATTCTTTGCCACACGTAACCCACTTACCGCGCGAACGCCCGGACGTTTTGATTTAGGTCACAAGGCCTTCTAAGGGATAGCACGTACTTACAAAAGTACTCTGTTTGGCCCTTTCACGCTTGGCAAATTGTTGGATGCCCAACAATCTGCGACTGTGTTTTCCTGCCATGCAACTTCACCGCTTGACGACTGTTTTACTGGCCGCACATAGGTTATTTTATCTCGGGGACAAGCCATTCTCGTGGTGCGAAAAGTAGTGTCTCGCCGGGCTGCGGTCGGGGCGAGCAGTAATTCATGTCTATTGGGTAGCGCAATGTTGCTGAAGGCCTGCCGCGCGGTTTTGCCGTTCGTATTCGCGCTGCCATTTCTGACGGCGCCAAGAGCTGAAGTTATCGAAGGCAGCACTGCCGAACTTTTTCAGATCTATGATCGTTCTGAATGGGAAACCCGCAAGAAGATCGAAAGCCTGCTGGCGATGACGGAAAACGGGCTGAAGGCCGCCAACATCTATCTGTTGACTGTGCGCAAGCAGCCCGCGTTGTTCTGTCAGCCGGACAAATTGCAGCTGGCCGGCCGGCAGCTCATGAACATTTTGCGTGATGGAGTGAAAGCCGACGAATCGCTTTCACAAAAGCCGTGGGGTTTTGCCTTGCTTGTATCGCTGCAGGGGACTTTCCCTTGCGCAGGGCCCGGCACCAATTAGAGCCGCGCTGGTCTGTCAGTACCCTCCCGCAGCGGCCCATCCGCTCAGCCAGTCGGTACTCAGCATATGTACGAGCTGCCAGGCCAGACTGCGGTCGCTGCAAAGGCCACGAAGCGAAATCTCGCCGCCAGCATTCGTAAGAAGTCGATCGGAAATCCTGAACCCATCCACAGGGGAGGGGCGATGCAACTGTCGTACGCTGACGTCGTCGATGATGAAGATCGGGTGGTAGTGCGCAAGATTGACATCTGCGACGAGGCTCATGGTGCGATTGTCGAGGATCCACCAGACTCCTTCATGACGCGCGGCCTCGATGGCATGGAAATCACGAAGAAGACTGTCCCAGAGGACGACGATGCGCAGATCGCTCGCAGGCCAGTTGGCCGCCCGCAATATCGCGTGCTTGGCAATTGCATAATCCTCGCAGTCGCCCTTACCCGAGGCAAAGGTCTGGAATGGCGTCGCCCAGTAATCGTTAATGCCGTATTGCTGGCTGTCGCTCGTATATCTGATGGCGAGATTGGTCGCCCGGTTGACGATGCCGAGTCTGGCACGGCCCTCATGTTTGAGTGCTTCGTTCAGGATGCTGTTGAATGCGGTTGCGGCGCCGGTTGGGCACGTTTGTGGCTTGTCCTGGCAACCCGCGATCGTTCGCATTTCGGTTTCTATTGCGCTTTCCACCGGCAGCCACTTCGTCCAAAGCAGTCCGTCTGGCGCGAGATAGCTCGTTTGCTTGAAGGGCTCGTTGTGGTGAGCCGCAAGGATCAGTCGTTCATCGTTGTTTCTGCCAGCACCGTCTGCTTTTTCGACCACAGCGTCTCCGGCGTGCTCGATATCCGTCCTGTTCGCCGCGGGTGAGACGTTCGCCTGCGCGATGTCAACATACAGATTTTCAAAATAGGGATACGGAAGGGGCGACCACGTGCACACCAATACAAAAAAGGCCGCAGCCAGGGGCGCGCATAGATACGCCGCGAGCATCCCGTAGAAGGCGTCGTTCCTGGCCCGAAGTAACAAGGTACTACGCATGACATGCTCCTCGCTGAAACGTTGATTGATTAACAAGAGATGGACGAAGAGCGGTTGCGCTAGATCAACTTCTGATTGTTTCGTTCACATGGGCATTTCTACTTAGGTGCAATTCCTGATCCGGCGGATTTCATTCGAAAAAACAAGCCAGGAAACGGTATATAAATCGGGCCCGCACCGGACTCACGAAGGGCGGGCTCGTGCGTTTGCGTTAAATCAAGGCACAACCAGCATGCGAATGTGACATGGGGATCGAATTTGAACTTTTTAAAAGGCGCGTCACATGCGCAAGACCAAACTAAATCCCGAGGAGATCCGGCGCCTTGTCGAAGCCGGCCTCAGCGATGAAAAAATCGCGGAAAAAATGAATTGGACAGTCGGCACCTTGCGTGTCGTGTGCTCGCTTCAGAAGATCAGTCTGCGCCGACCGATCCAGTTGCGCGTGCGCCGCCGGCTGACATCAAGCATAGCGCTGCCCCACGATGTTTTCGAAAAGCTGCGTGAATGTGCGGCAAGAATGGGCACAACCGCAGCCGATCTCGCCGAAAAGCTGTTGCGAGTGATCGTTCGCGACAATTTGTACAAGGCCGTACTCGACTTCGAGGCGCCAGAGGAGCGTGTTGTCGCTCGCCCGAATCATGTTCGCGCCATAGCGCATCAAACGGACAAGCGCGAAAGTTCATCCTGAAAACTTCGGTTGCAAACGCCAGCTGCCTGGCTGCGCGGGTGAATTGACGTTATTGCTGTTGCCGCAGGCGAACTAGGGCCGCACCGGTGCATTCTGCACCGCGGATTTCAGCAGCTTCAAATTGTTGAGCACCGTCGGATTGTCGGGCGCTTTCTTTTGCGCCTGCTGCAGCTTCGCATGGGCGAGCTTGTAATTGCCGCGCAACATATAGGAATAACCCTGGTTGTTCAGGATTTCGACCGTCTCGCCGTCGAGCCGAATTGCCGCCTCGTAGGCGCGATCGGCGAAGTCGAAGCGTGCCAGGCGATCGTAACTTGCGGCAAGGCCGATCCACGCCTGGCTATCGCGTGGATTCTTTTCGACCGCATCACGGAAATAGCGTTCTGCAAGGCCGTAGTTTTGACGGCCGAATTGCTCCAGGCCGGCCTTCAACGGCTCATTCGAAGGCACGTAGGTCACGCCATTCAGTTCAATCGGCTTTTCGAGCGTGGCGGCCGGCGCAGCGGTCGTCACGGCCGTACTGTCGCTGGTTGTCTGGCAGCCGGCGAGCGCAACGGAGATCATCGCCGCCGCAAGCCATGGCCCGGGCCGGACAGGGTCGAAGTATCGTAAAATCGGCGGCACGCTTATTGGCCGGTCAAGGCCGGAGCAGCAGCGCCTGCACCACCCGAAGATCCGCCTTGAGGGGTAGTGGGATGCGACAGCGTCGGTGCTGCGCCCGAAGATTTACGCACATCGCGGTAACGTTCGACGGCGCCGACCATTCGTTCGCCATTGGCCGGAATCCGGCGGTTGCGCACATAGGGCCGCCACGGATCGATGAAGTGCGTAACTGTATTGACCGCTTTCGCGTTGCCCGCATCAGGGGTTACGCCATCGCGCCTTTGCAGATACAGACCGAAGAAATCGTATTCGTATTCACCCGCCAGCGCCGGCGGCGCGGAAGAAAGCAGGGTCAGCGCAAAACCCAGAGACGCAAATACTTTCATCATCTCAACACCTCTGACGCAGCATTACCGGCCCGATTTGACATCGGTCGGCATGATGAAGCCGTAAGGCCCTTGCAGGCCTCCGCCATTCGAAACGTAGTCGCTGTATTTCTTGCGCACTTCCGACTGACCCAACAGGAACCGATCGATATCGTTGCCAGGAATGCGCTGGTCGAGCGGTGACGCCACGGGCTGTCCGGGAGCGCCTGGCGCGACCAAGTGCGGTGTCACGATCACGACCAGGTCGGTCTGATGCTGCTGGTACTGGGTGCTCCGGAACAGCGAGCCGAGAACCGGCACCGAGCCGATCCAGGGTACCTGAGACATGTTGTCGATGTTCTGGGTCTGGAGAAGACCGGCAATGGCGAAACTTTGCCCATCGCGCAATTCGATTGTCGTGCGGGCTTCGCGTTTGTTCAGCGCGGGGATCAGGAAACCGTTCTGGACGACGCCCTTGGTGAAGTCGAGTTCGCTCACCGACGGAGTCAGGCGCAAGTTGATGACGCCATTTGCCAACACCGTGGGAACGAAGGTCAACTGGACGCCGAAAGGCTTGTAGTCGACAGTGACCTGCGGAATCCCGGTTGCGGTCGATACTTGCGTCGGGACCGGAATTTCTCCGCCGGCAAGAAAACTGGCGCTATCGCCGGAAAGCGCGACCAGATCGGGCTCGGCGAGACGTCGGACCAGGCCCTTGGTTTCAAGTGCCGAGATCAGGAGATCGATACTCATCCCGCTGCTGTTGACGAGATTGGCGAGCGCCACGCCGAAGGGCTGGCCTGTCCCGGTCCCTACGAGGGTCCCGATCGTCTGAAATAGAGGGAGCCCGCCGGAGGTTGACCTCGTCGTTGTTCCCCCGGAAGAAGTCGACTCTGTAATGGTACGGCCCGCTTGCGTCAGACCGCCGACGCCGGTGTTCAGTCCGCGCGTCCCCGTGCTGTTGGCGGCGTACCAGTTCACACCGAGGTCGCGCTCGGCATCGTGGCTGGCTTCGAGAAAGCGCACCTTGAGCATGACCTGCTGCGAGCCAGCCACGCTCATGGCATTTACAACGGGAACATTGGGTGTCGTGGCCTTTGCGGTAGCGTTGGCGATCGAGACGGCCTGGTCGGCAACCGTTGCGTTAGGCGCGGTGCCCGTCAGAATGATCTGACTGTTGTTGCTCGAAACCCGGATGCTCTTGCTTCCCGTGCTCGACTGGATTTCTGCCGCAAGACGTGCGGTATCGATCGTGACGTCGACATCGAGAATGGCAATCACCTGCTTGTCGCGATCGAAGATCGTGATGTTTGTCGTGCCGATCTTCTTGCCCTGAATGTAGATGATGCGGTCGGATACCGGCAGGACATCGGCTATATCGGGTGCGCCGACCGCCGTGGACGCGAAGGGCCGGTCAAGCTTGAGCGTGCGCGATTTGTACTGTGGTACGCTCACCGGCCGCGTTATCGCGTCGATGCTCGTAATCACCGCGGGCTGAGATTGCGCATGAGCAGTGCGAAGGTCGGCAAGACCGACGCCAACGACCGCAACAATCGCCAATGCAACATTGCCATAACCGCGAGACGTCCGCGCGCGATGCGTGAAACAGCCCCGTAAGCCACTGTCAGAAGATATCACGCCCAGCCAATCCAACATGACCCGCCCCCATAGGTAACCCGACCAGGAGGACTATTGGGCGTGTGTGCGCGCCGCGCAGCCACACCACAAATTCCCTCCTGAGGCAGGAGGCCCAGCGCAATAAAGTGCTTGCGTGCTAGACGCCCCACCAAATTCAAGTTGCATTTTTTCCCAGCGACGCAATTGACGCACATCAACTACGCTCAGATTCCGAAACTGAGTGCCCGCGGGTCGGCCGGCTGCAACGGCGCAAACTCAATTCCGCCGACCGGCGTTCCGCCTGGCGACGCAATTATTCGGCGAGTCGAACTGTATAGGAAGCGAAGGCAGATTCGCTATTGATCTTCCAAGGGTTGTAGGCCGGCTTGCGCTGTTTTCAGGGCCTTTTGGCCCCGGTCCGCCTGCCGTTCGGTAAGATGTTAGGGTGGCTAAGCTATCGGGCCCGCTACGTAATTTTCCCTATAACAGATCGGCGCTCCGTTGATTTCGATCAAGGTCTGCCGGCTCCATCTATTCAATAAACAATCCACTGAAATCTTAACGATGCGTTCACGCAACTCACGCGCGACCGCCCAGATGGAGAAAGAGCATGCAGTCAGTAGCTAGAAAAGTTGCCAAGTGGCTTTCGGTTGACTCCGAACAAGGCGTCACCGCGATTGAATACGGACTTCTCGCTTCTTTGATCGCCGTTGCGATCATTATCGCCGCCCAGCTCGTGGGAACGAATCTTGCCGGCATATTCAACTATGTCGCGGGCAAGCTCTCCGTCCCGAGCTGAGCAGCAGGCACTGAGAGAAAGCGGAGCACACGATCATCGACTGCGGACGGCAATCAGATGTGCCGTTCGCGGTTGATAGACCCCCGGATACCGAACTTCTGCAGCCGATGGCACCGACATGGAAATGCTGGCCTATATCCGCGCGTTTCTGTTGCTCGGTTGTGCAATCCTGATAGCCGTCAGCGCCATCACAGATTTGCGATCGCGACGGATTCCAAACCGTATCGTAGCCGTCATCGCCGCCGGTGGACTTGCGTATGCATTTCTGTCCTGGCCGGGACTTGTCTGGCTCAGTCTCATTGTCTCGGTCGTCCTTTTTTTCGGGATCGGGACGCTCGCCCATTTCCGGCTCATCGGTGGCGGCGATGTAAAACTCCTGGCAGCCGTCGCGTTTCTTGTTCCTCCGGGCGACGTCGGGCCAATGCTGCTCAATATCATGATCGCCGGCGGCGTTCTCAGCGCCGGCTATCTGGCTGTGAGGGCCCTGAGTTCGATCCTGACAGCACAACGTATCGCGGTACCCGCCGGCACTCGGCGGGCCGTTCAGTTTCCTGTCCCTGATCCCGGCAGTGCGGAAAAAGCGCAGACCGTACCCTACGCAGTGGCCATTCTCGCCGGCGTCATCTTCCACATCGGAACCGAGTTAAACGGATGCTTATTCGCAATCTCATGCTCGCCTTAGGCGGGCTCAGTATGGCTGCGGGACTTGCTCTCGCGGTCATCTGGTTCAACCAGACGAGCACACCGGTGCCGGAAAAGGCGGCCGCGGTCGCAAAACCGGCCGTACTGGTGGCCGCCGCGGCTGTTTCCACAGGCTCGCTGCTTCGGGCCGACGACATCGCATGGAAAGAAGTCGGTCCGGGAGAAATGCGTGCCGGCGATATCGTTCGCGGCCAGATTTCGGAATCGGAGTTTGTAGGCGCGCTCGCACGGCGGGATTTTTCGACCGGTGAGCGCCTGGTCGCTGCCGACCTCGTCAGACCAAACGAGCGGCAATTCCTTGCAGCGGTGCTCAAGCCGGGGATGCGGGCTGTCTCGATTACCGTCGATGCTTCGCAGGGCGCCTCCGGGCTGGCGCGTCCGGGCGATCGCGTCGATGTCGTTCTGACCCAGAACTATCCCACGCCGACACAGCCAACGGACCTTCACCGGTCGATCGGTGAAACGGTGCTCAGGAATGTCACGGTCATCGCAATCGATCAGTCCCTGAGCGCGGCGGTCAAAACCGATGCACCCAATCGTCCCGGTGTAACCGCGGAAGCGCGAGGTCCGAACCCAAAGACCGTTACGCTTGAACTGAGTGAATCGCAGGCCGAGGTGCTCTTTGTGGCGAGCCAGCAGGGGAGATTGAGCCTGTCGGTACGTTCGCTGCAGCAGCCGTCTCCGGGGCAGGCAGCGGAATCGCATACCGGGACGAGCATGTGGCTTCTTTCGGGAAGTCCGGTCACGAGCACGATCCGGTGGGCGCCGTTGTCAAGATGAAACCGCACGGCCGCCGGGTGACTGAACGCCCGCCGCCCGTTGCAATTGCGAGGCAAGGAGAGAGTCAGTGACCGATGTTGCAACGACCCAGGTCCGGCCGAGTGCTGTCCGCATCCTAGCGTCGACGGCGCAGGCCTTTATCGCAGATCAGGATTCGGAAGGAATTGTGCGCCAGTGCCTGGGTGCGATAGGCATCCACGACGCCGAGTATGTCAAAGGCAATATTGACACCGCTATCGCAGCGCTCTCCGAACATTCTTCCCCGAAACTGCTGATTGTCGATATCAGCGGGATTGAGGATCCGATTTCGCGCATTAATGCGATGGCAAACGTCTGCGAGCCCAACACAGGCGTCATCGTCGTCGGCGATCGCAATGACATCACGCTGTACAGGACGCTGAAGCGGGCCGGCATCGTTGATTATTTCTTCAAGCCGCTTGTGGGCGATCTGTTCGCACGCGCGTGCAACAACGTTCTGACGGGAACAGTGGAGTCAGAGCAGGCTCGCGGCGGCAAGCTTGTCTTCGTGCTGGGCGTGCGCGGCGGCGTCGGCGCCACCACGATCGCAGTGAATTCAGCCTGGCATTTGGCGGAAAAGCGCCAACGCTGGGTGATGTTGCTCGATCTCGACCTTTATTACGGAGACGCGGCACTCCAGCTCGGAGTCACGCCGAGTCACGCGCTGCGGGAGGCTTTCGAGCATCCTGAGCGCGTGGACAAGCTCTTCCTCGAGCGCGCTGTGATTCCTGTCCAGCGCAGAATCGATCTTCTTTCTTCGCTGGAACCGCTGAACTCGGTGACGACCTTTGATGACAGCGCGGTACTTTCGCTCCTGAATAATCTGTCCTCCCGATACCGGTACATCTTCGTCGATATGCCGGCGGAAGTTGCAATCCACTTCCCGCAGATCCTGCACCTGCCAAGCACCTGCCTGCTCGTCAGCAATGGAACGCTGGTTTCCGCACGAGAGGTTGCGCGCTGGCGTGAATTGATCGGGCCTGACACGCCTGACCGCACGACTTTGCATATTCTCAACCACGGCGGTGCGCCCGGCAGCCTGCCGCAGGCTGAATTCACGCGTGCGGCGGGCAAAGCGCCCGACGTCGTTATTCCCTTTGACCGGGACTTCGGCACTGCCGCGATCCTGGGCATCAAAGGCACTCAGAAAAGCGGGCTTCTCAGGCGAGGCCTGGCTCCGGTCGTGCGTCATCTGTCGGGTGATCCGGTGGACGTGCCGCATTCAATGTTCAGCCGCTTCTTCAGGTAGCAGCCATGTTTCAGTTTGGTCGAAAGGTAACAAACGGAAAGGACGCGCCTCCGGACCGCCCATCTCCGTCGATTTCTGACGATGCCGCGGTTCCGGCGCGACAAAATTCGTTTTTGAAAATGGTACACCCGCAATCTTCGGCAACGGACATTATCCGCGACTGCGTCTTCATGCGGGTCGAACCGTCGATCGCGATCCGGATGACCCAGGAGGAGTTGACGACGCGCGTCGATGAACTCGTGGCCGAGATTGCCAACGAACAGCGACTTTTGCTCAATCAGGCCGAGCAACATGCGCTCGCCGCCAATATCGTCGACGAGATGGTCGGCCTGGGGGCATTGGAACCTTTGCTGCGCGACCCCACCGTGAATGACATCCTCGTCAACGGGCCGAGCAAAATCTACGTCGAACGCCGCGGCAAACTGGAGCTTACGAAGTTGCAGTTCCGAAATAATGCACACGTTCTGCACGTCGCCCAGCGTATTGCGTCGTCGATCGGAAGACGGGTTGACGAGTCGAGCCCGATGCTTGACGCGCGACTGGCTGACGGAAGCCGTGTCAACGTCGTAATTCCGCCCCTCAGCCTGAAGGGCCCCTGCATTTCGATTCGCAAATTCTCGAAATCGAGGATCACGATGTCGAAATTCTGCGAGCTCGGAACATTTTCGCCGGAGCTCGGCCACGCTCTCGAGATAGCGGCCCGCTGTCGGCTGAATATCATCATTTCCGGCGGCACCGGGTCGGGCAAGACGACCCTGCTCAATGCTCTTTCGAGCATGATCGACCAGGGTGAGCGGATCGTGACGATCGAGGACGCCGCCGAGCTTCAGCTCCAGCAGACCCACGTCATTCAGCTGGAAACGCGTCCTTCCAACATCGAAGGGCGAGGGGAGGTCACGCAGCGCGACCTTGTCCGCAACGCCCTGCGGATGCGTCCGGACCGGATCATCATCGGTGAGGTTCGCGGGGCCGAGGCGTTCGACATGATGCAGGCCATGAATACCGGCCACAACGGCTCGATGTCGACAATTCACGCCAATTCGGCCCGCGATGCGCTGGCCCGAATGGAAAACATGCTCCTGATGGCCAATATCAATCTGCCCATGCGGGCGATACGCGGCCAGATCGCGAGCGCGATCGACCTTGTGGTGCAAACCGAACGCATGCGTGACGGCGTCAGGCGCGTGACAGAAGTGGTCCAGGTGACCGGGATGGAGGAGGAGATCATCTCCCTCGGCACGTTGTTCGCCTTCAAATACAAGGGCGAAAATGCCGACGGCAGTCTGCGCGGCACATTCGAAGCTTCGCGCGTGCGCCCGCGTTTCCTCCCCCGCCTCGACTACTACGGACTCGGGAATTCATTCATGGAGGCACTTGGTCAGGCGGAGCAGCAGGGGCACTAGGATGGATTGGATCCTCATTGGCACGCCAGTTCTCCTGATCGCCGGAGGCGCCATCCTTTTCGCCTCGGTTCTGCTTGCCCGCCGGACCAGCCGGGACGTCGAGCATCGCGTGCAGCTGGTCGCGGTCGTTCCGGAAACGCCACCCGACAGGAAAGAACGCAAAAATCACGTGAAGGCCTTGACCGGCCCGCTCGACAACTACCTGCGGCGCATTTTCACCTTTGGCATGAAGCGGTCGTGGGGAATGAAGGTCAACGCAATCAAACTGCTGGCGGCGCTCCTGGTCGCATCTGTCGGCGTGTGGGTTCTGGCGCGCACGGCTTTCGGTCTGCCCTTCTGGGCTTCAGCGCCCCTGGCTTTGCTGGCTGCGTTTGTCGTCCCGAGGGCGCTCCTTCTTCATGCGCAGAAGAAGGCTGACGCCCGGTTTAACGACCTGTTTCCGGGAACCGTCGACTCGATCGCGCGCATGCTGCGCGCCGGCCTGCCGATATCGACGGCCGTGCAGTCGATCAGCACCGAGGCGCCGCCTCCGGTGAACCTTGTGTTCAAGACGGTGGCCGACCTTACGGAGATCGGCACGCCGATCGAGGATGCGCTGGACGAAACCAGCAAGCAGACCGACCTTGCGGATTTTCGTTTTTTCTCGGTCGCGGTGGCGCTCCAGCACGCGACGGGCGGTAACCTCGCCGCAACGCTGGAAATCCTTTCAGACATCATCCGCCGTCGCCGTGCCGTTCGTCTCAAGGCGGTCGCTGCAACGGCGGAAATCCGGGTGTCGGCCTATGTGATCGGCTCGCTGCCGCTGCTGGTTGTCGGCGCGTTGCTGATGCTGCAACCGGGCTATCTCGCGCCCCTGTTTCACGATCCGCGCGGGCACATCGTGATCGGTATGGCGGTCGGCCTGCTGCTGCTGACCGGATTCACGATGCGCCAGATGATGCGCAGCGTTTCCGGGTGAGGGCAAGCGAATGGCAACCTCGGCTCTCGCGATCTTCGTAAGCGTCCCCGGCCTCCTGTTGGTGGCGATAGCGTTGATGCTGTGCTCGGGCGGGCTGGTCCTCGTGGGCTCGGTATTTCGTCATCGTCATGAGATCCTTGCCCGGCGCGTTGCCCTGGTGCAGTCGTTCACGAAACTTGCCGAGCCTGAGAAGAAAGGACGACCGTCGAAAAAGAAAGATCCGTTTCGGCTGCCCGACCACGGTATGCCGGAGCCGGCGCAGCGCGAGATCGCCCGCGCGCTGGCGAGGTTCGGCGTCCCGGCGGCGCGGTCGTCGACCTACTATACGGCGAGCCGACTTGTCGTCGCTGCCGTGCTCGGTCTTCTCATGTTTGCCTGGTCCCGCGGCCTTGCAGCCCTCGATGCGGCACCAATGGTCCCCTTTCTCATCATGTTCGTGGCGGCGGTGATAGGCTGGTTCCTGCCGGCGGGTTTTGTCGCCCACAAGGTCCGACAGCGGACGAAGCTTGTGCGGGCGGGTCTGCCCGACGCACTAGAACTCCTGGTCGTGTGCGCGGAGGCTGGCCTGTCGCTGGAGGACGGGCTGTCCCGGATCGTCAACGAGCTGCATCGGGCACAGCCTGCTCTTGCCGACGAGCTCGGACTGACGCTTGCCGATCTCAAGATCCTTCCAAGCCGCGAGCAGGCGCTCACCAA